>NZ_JACHMC010000001.1:0-1256396 GCF_014204815.1 Micrococcus flavus
CCGCATCGGTGCCTCCGCGGCGTGCCACGGCCTGCTCGAGGGCGTTCACGGCCAACGAGGCCTGCATCCGCCCGGCCATGGAGTACCCCACGATCCTGCCGGCGTAGAGATCCTTGATCGCGCTTCAGGTAGAGCTTGCCCTCACCGGTGGGGTGCTCGGTGATGTCGGTCAGCCACAGCCGGTTCGGAGCTTCGGCAGAGAAGTCCCGGCGGACGTGGTCGTCGTGCACGGGTGGGCCTGGGCGGGTCCCGTTCTTGCCACGCTTGGCCCCGAACGCGCAGTGCCACCCGTTCTGGCGGCAGAGCCGCCAGGCAGTACGGGCGGCCATTCGCTCCCCGGCCGCCTCGGCCTCGTCCCGCAGCAGCCGGTACCCGAACTCCGGATCGTTCTGGTGGGCGTCGTGCAGGGCGTTGGCCCGGTGGGCCTGCTCCACCTCAGAAACGGCGACGGGCTTCTCCCGCCAGCGGTAGTAGGGCTGGCGGGCGAGCTTGAGGACCCGCAAGGACACCGCGACCGGGATCTGGTCGGCGGCGAGCTCGGACACGAGCGGGTACATCATTTTTTCGGCTTACTTCGCCTGGGAGAGGTAGGCCGCGGCGCGGCGTAGGACTTCGTTCTCCTGCTCGAGGAGCCGGATCCTGCGGCGGGCTGCGCGGAGTTCTTCGGCCTCGGCCTTGGTGGTGCCTGGGATGTTGCCTGCTTCGATATCGGCCTGGCGAATCCAGTTCGTCAGGCAGGACTCGGAGATGCCGAAGTCCTTCGCGATGTCTTTCAGATGGGTGCCGGGCTCACGGTTCTGCGCGACCCGGACGACATCATCGCGGAACTCTTTGGGGTAGGGGGCGGGCATGGTGCACATCCTTCCCTGTGGTGTGGGAACACCACAGATCGTATGTCACCTGTACGTGCGTCAGTCCCTCATCGAGGATCCGGTGTTCCATGACTCGCGCCGATCCCAGCTCGTGCAGATGGCGGATCTGGTGGCCTACACGGCCTTCTGCCACCTGAACCGGCACGCCGGCAACGTCTATGCGTGGAACTGGTACGCGGACCATCTCGCCGCGAGCGACACCCGACGAGGACCAAGGCCCATCTGAGGTAAACACAGCAAGACCCGCCATGCCACGGGCGTGGGGCGGGTCCGCACGGCTAGTCTACGCCCCGGCCGTTCCGAACCGCCACCCGTCAGCCCTCCGCCTGCCCCTGCCGCCAGTAGCCCATGAAGGAGATGGCGCGTTTGGGCACGCCCCGCTCCACCGCCAGCCGCCGCAGGGCCCGCACCAGGGACGACTCCCCGGCCAGGAACACGTAGGCGTCCGCGGTCGACTCCTCCAGCTCGGCCAGGGTCCACTCCCTGTCCTCGCCCTCGGCGGGGGGCGGCGGGACGAGCGGGTCGACGCCGGCCGGCGCCGTGGAGGCGCGGACGCCACCGCCCAGCAGGGCGGCCACGCGCGCCTGCGCCCACGCGCCGGGCACGTGCTGCGGGGCGCGCCGCCCCACGTGCAGGCGCACCCGGCCGTGCTCGGTCACGTCGAGGGGACGGCGGGAGGCGTCCCAGTCCTCCGGCAGGGCCAGGCGCTCGGCGATCAGGTCGGCCGGCCCGGAGCCCTCGGGCAGCTCCAGGACCACGTCCGCCTCGCCGGCGAACCCGCCGAAGGGGTCGGCGAGCTCTTCGGCCACGGAGATCAACGCAGGGGCGGCCGTCTCGTCGCCGACGGCCAGCACCCGGCGGGCGTTCGCGGGACGCCACCCCGCCCACGCCGGGGCCTCCGCCGAGGGGACCAGGACGTTGATGTCGTCGCCGGCGGTCACCGTGCGCGCCCACCGCAGGCCGGGCCCCTGGTGGGGGTCGTCCGCGTCCTCCGGGTCCCCGTGCAGCACCACGTCCACGGTCAGCGCGGGGACCTCGCGGCCGTCCACGCGGGTCCGCCCGGCCGAGCGGACCGTGTACGTCCGCATCCAGCCGCGCTCGGCCTCCGGGATGGCCAGGAGGCCGGCGCGCAGGCCCGCGGACAGGTCCGGGTCGGCGGAGACCCCGCCGGGGGGCGGGACGAGCACCTTCACGTACGCGTCCCGCCGCGGCCGGGCCCCGCGGTAGAGGCGGTGCAGGTCCGGCACGCCCGGCGGCAGGGTGCCGAGCAGGTCCGTGCTGGCCCGCTCGAGGTCCTCGCCGGCCAGCACGATCCGCCGGAACCCCCGGCACGGCTGGTCCACCGACACCACGCGGGTGTGGGCCACGAACATCGACTCGGCGCTCATGCGCGTCCTCCTCCTCGTGCGGCTCGGTCCCCGGCACCGCGGGGGAGCACCACCGGGTGCCCCAGCAGCGGGTCCTGCACCACGTCCGCGTCCAGTCCGAACACCTCGGCCAGCACCTCGGGCACGATCACCTCGGCCGGCGTCCCGGCCGCCGCCACTCGGCCGCGGATCATCGCCACCACGTGGTCCGCGCAGCGTGCGGCCAGGTTCAGCTCGTGCAGCACCGCCACCACGGTGGCCCGGCCCGTGCCGGACCCGTCCGCCGCGCCCGACGCCGACACCGGCCCCGCCTCCGCGCGCGGATCCGGCAGGGCGCGGACGAGGTCGAGGACCTCCACCTGGTGGGAGAGGTCCAGGTAGCTCGTGGGCTCGTCCAGCAGCACCACGGGCGTGCGCTGGGCCAGCACGAGCGCGAGCCACGCGCGCTGGCGCTGGCCGCCCGAGAGCGTGGCCACGTCCCGCCCGGCCAGATCCACGAGGTCGGTGCGCTCGAGCGCGGCGGCGACGGCGTCGTCGTCGCCGGCGGCCCTCGCCCCGAACAGCCCCCGGTGCGGGTGGCGGCCGCGGTCCACGAGCTGCGCCACGGACATGCCCTCGGGCGCCACCGGGTGCTGCGGCAGCAGGGCCACGGTCCGCGCGTAGTCCCGCGCGGAGACGCCGGCCGCGTCCTGGCCCAGCACCTCGAGGGTCCCGGAGCGCAGGGGCAGCTGCCGGGTGAGCCCGCGCAGCAGCGTGGACTTGCCGCAGCCGTTGGCGCCGATGACCGCCGTGACCCTCCCGGCGGGCAGGTCCAGGTCCAGGGGGCCGACCACCGGCGGGGCCGAGGCCGGGCCGTAGCCGAGCTCGACGCCGCGCAGGCGGACGCCGGGGGCGGGGGAGGTGCTGGTCATGCGGATCGGGTCCCTCCTCGGGTGCGCCCCTGCCGCAGCAGGAGCCACAGCATGAGCGGTGCGCCCGCGGCGCCGGTGAGCACGCCCGTGGGCAGGACGGCGCCGTCGGCGAGGACGCCGAGCGCCTCGGCGCCGAGCAGGTCCGCGAGCACCACGATGACCGCGCCGGTCAGCGCGGCGGCGGCTGCGGACGGACGCCCGCGGGTGAGCCCGTGCGCCACCGGCGTGGACAGCAGCGCCACGAAGGCGAGCGGTCCCACGGTGGCCGTCGCCGCGGCGGCGAGCACGGCGCCCACGGCCAGCGCGGCCGCGGAGGTCGGCCGCGGACGGGCGCCGAGCGCGTGGGCGAGGTCGGGGCCGACGTCGGCGGGGGCCAGGCGGGCGTGCAGCGCCCCGGCGGCGGGCAGGGCCACGGCGAGCACCGCGGCCAGCAGGCCGATGCGGCCCCAGGTGACGCCGTTGAGCGAGCCGGCGATCCACACGGTGGCCGACTGCAGGTCGTGCTGGGACAGGCTGAGCATGGTGCCGGCCACCACCGCCTGGCCCGCCGCCGCCACCGCGATCCCGGCCACCACGAACCGCTCGCCGCCCACGGACCGGGCGGCGGCGAAGACGGCGGCCATGGCCACGAGCGCGCCGGCGAGCGCCGCCCCGGCCCGGGCCAGGTCCGAGGTGCCGCCCGTCTGCCCGGACGTCGCGGCCAGGCCCAGCACGACGGCGGCGGCCGCCCCGGAGGTGATCCCCAGGACGTCCGGGGAGGCCAGGGGGTTGCGCAGCGTGCGCCGGTACAGCGCCCCGGCCGTGCCCAGCCCCGCGCCCGTGAGCGCGCCGGCCACCGCGCGCGGCAGCTTCTCCTCGAGCACGATGAAGCTCGCGCCCGGGATGGTCTCGCCGCCCAGGATGCGCACAAGGTCGGGGACGGTCACCTGGTAGGTGCCCCACACGACGCGCAGCAGCACCAGACCGGCCAGGGCGAGGGCCAGCGCCGCGCACACCAGGCCCACGCGGCGTCGGTCGGCGCGGCGCAGGCCGGCGACGACGTCGACCGCGGCGCTCACGAGCCCACCCCCGTCCGCCGCAGCAGCGTCAGCAGCACGGGCACCCCGAGCAGCACGGTGGTCACGCCCAGGTGGATCTCCGCGGGGGCGATGACGAGCCGCCCCGCGAGGTCGGCGAGCACCACGAGGACGGCGCCCCACAGGGCGCAGCCCACCATGAGGGTCCGCGTGGTGGGAGGCCGCAGCCGACGCAGCGCGTGCGGCACCACGAGCCCCACGAAGCCCACGGGTCCGGCCAGGGCCACGGCCGCGGCGGTGAGCAGCACGACCGCGGCCAGCAGGACCGCGCGCACACGCGCCGGACGGCTGCCCAGGCCGTGGGCGAGGTCGTCGCCGAGGGCGAGGGCGTCCAGGCCCGGGGCGGTCACGACGGCCGCGAGGATCCCCGCCCCGATCACCGGCGCGAGCAGCAGCGCGTCGGACAGGTCCGCGCGCGCCACGGTGCCCACGGACCAGAAGCGGAAGCGGTCCTGCACCACGGGCGAGAGCACCAGCAGTGCCGTGGTGCCCGCGGTGGCCCCGGCGGTCACGGCCGCGCCGGCGAGCACGAGCGCCAGCGGGGAGGGGGCGCCCGGGGCGCCGCCCGCGCGGGCGGCGGCCGCGGCGACGGCGTACACCAGCACGGCCGCGCCGAGCGTGCCCAGGGTGGCCAGCGTCATGATCCCCGCGGGGGAGCCGGTGGCCCCGAGCGCCAGGCCCGCCGCCATCGCCAGGGACGCCCCGGCCGAGAGCCCGAGCAGGCCCGGGTCCCCGAGGGGGTTGCGGGTGGCCCCCTGCAGGGCCGCCCCGGCGACGGCGAGCGCGGCCCCCACGAGGGCGGCCGTCACCGTGCGGGGCGCGCGGGAGGCCGCGGCCGCGGCGTCGATCCCCGCCGGGAGTCCGCGTCCGGTGAGCAGCGTGCCCAGGGTGTCGAACGTCGTCGGGAGGGGGACGGTGCGCGCCCCCAGGGCGACGGCGGCGACGGCGGCCACCGCCAGCAGGAGCAGCGGGAGCGCCCCGAACAGGACGCCGGAGCGCATGGGGCGAGCCCCCGCCGTGTCGGGGGAGGGGCGGCGGGGGCTCGCAGCGGTCGGTGGTGCTGAGGGCATGGAGGGTCGGTCAGCCCCGGGCCGTGGCCGCCGCCTCGGCGATCGGCGGCACGACCCTCTTGAGGGCGAAGGGGATGGACAGCGGGGAGAGGGCGGACACGGAGAGCACCTCCTGCTCGTCCACCTGCAGCACCAGGCCGCCCTTCTCGACGGCCGGGATCGTGCGCAGCAGCGGGTCGGACTCGATGGCCGCGCGGGTGGACTCGGCGGCCGCCCAGGAGACGAAGACGTCGGACGCGAGCTCGTCGGCGCGCTCGGGGGACCAGGTGAAGAAGAAGGACTCGTCCGCGGGCGCGTTCTCCGTCACGACCTCGGCCTGCTCCATCCCGAGCAGCTCGAGGAACCGGGGGCGGTTGTCCACGTCGGTGTAGATGCTGATCTGGTCCGCCGCGGCGGGGTCGATCGTGCCGTAGATGAAGCTGGCACCCTTCAGGTCGGCGTGCCGCTCGCCGGCGTCGGCGATCTGCCGCTCGAGGTCCGCGACGAGTTCCTGAGCCTCCTGCCCCTTGCCGAGCGCCGTGCCGATCATGCGCGTGGAGTCCTGCCACGAGGTGCCGAATGCGGGGACGTCCTTCGGGTGGGCCACGACGGGGGCGATCTTGGAGAGGCGTTCGTAGTCCTCCTTCGTCAGCCCGGAGTAGGCCGCCAGGATCACGTCCGGCTGCACGGCGGCGACGGCCTCGGCGTCGATGCCGTCGGCCTCGGACCACTGCACGGGCATCTCGCCGCCGAGCTCCTCCAGCTTCGCGTCGAACCAGTCCGTGGACTGCTGCGCGTTGCCGCCGAACTCCACGGCGGCCATGCCCACCGGGACCACGCCGAGGGCCAGGACGACGTCCTGGTTCACCCAGGAGACGGTGGCCACGCGCTCGGGCCGGGCCGGGATCTCCGTGGTGCCGTAGACGTGTTCGATGCTGACGGGGAAGGGGGCGGCGGAGGTCTCCGACGAGGAGCCGGACGCGGCCGCGGAGCCCGCGGCGGCGGAGGACGAGCCGGCCACGCTCGACGACGAGCCCGTGGGTCCGGTGGTGCAGGCGGAGAGCAGCAGGGCCAGCCCGGATCCCCCGGCGGCGAGCAGGGAGCGGCGGGTCAGGGGGGAAGTCATGGGGGCCTCTCGGTGGTGGCCCGCCCCGTCGGGGCGGATTAGGCGACGCGGTCGTGCGCTAATCCAGGAGGTTAGCCCACCCTAAGTAGACGGGCAAGACGGACGCCCGGCGCCCGGATCCGACGCCGGGCCCGCCCCCCCCGGTGCGGCCCGGCGCGCCCGTACGATGGGCGGGTGACCGAGAACCCCTCCTCCTCGCTGCCGCGTCCCGCCTCCGCCTCCCCGTCCGTCGACGCCGACCACGGCGCGCGCGTGGCCTCGATGTTCGACGGCATCGCCGGTCGCTACGACCTGATGAACGCCGTCATGACATGGGGCCAGGAGCCGCGCCTGGTGCGCCGCACCGTGGAGCGGGCCAACATCCCCGCGGGCGCGGGCGCGCGCGTGCTCGACCTCGCCACGGGCACGGGGGACGTGGCCCTGGAGATCCTGCGCCAGCACCCGGACGCGCAGGTGGTGGGAGCGGACTTCGCCCCCGAGATGATGGAGGTCGGCAAGGGGCGCGAGGGCGGAGACCGCGTCGAGTGGGTCGAGGCGGATGCCATGGACCTGCCGTTCGCGGACGGGGAGTTCGACTCGATCACCCACGGCTACCTGCTGCGCAATGTCGCGGACATCCCCGCCACGCTCGCCGAGCAGTTCCGCGTGCTGCGCCCCGGCGGCTGGGTGGCCGCGCTGGAGACCTCCCCGGCGCCGGAGAACATCGTCAAGCCGTTCTCCAGCTTCTACATCCATCGGGTCATGCCGCGCCTGGCGCGCCTGATCGCGGACCGGCCCGAGGCGTACGAGTACCTCTCCTCCTCCACGCAGGCGTTCCGCACCCCCGAGGAGGTCGCGGACCTGTTCGCCGACGCCGGGTTCGTGAACGTGGGGCATGAGCTGTTCATGTTCGGCACCCTCGCGGTCCACTGGGCCATGAAGCCCGTCGTGTGATCCGTCCCACTGAGGCGGCCCTGGCTGGAATGGGGACCTCTGCGACGTAGGATAACGATCAAGTAACGCTTCGAGGCCTCCCCATGAACGGGGTCCCGGAGTGGAGCTGGACGGTGCGGGGGACGGTCCCATCCCCTCCGGAGCCCGGATCGTCCTCGCACCCGCGGGGCACATCCCCCGCCGCCTGCGGCCCTCGGCCCTCGGCGATGACGCTCCGGCAGGGTGCCGACCCCCGTCAGCGACCACGAAGGGACTCGCTCGCGTGAGCACTTCCCAGCACACCGTCTCTCCCGCCTCGATGTCCGAGCTGCGGCAGGTCCTCCCCGACCTGGCCCACCCGGACGGCTCCCCGGTCCGCGCCCTCGTGGTGGACGCCGAGCCCCTCGTGGCGGACCTGCTCTCCATGGGCTTCTCCCTCTGCGGCTGGGAGACCCAGGTGGCCCGCGACGGCGCGACGGGCGTCCAGGAGGGCACCCGGCGCCGCCCGGACCTCGTCATCCTCGACACGCAGCTGCCGGACATGGGCGGCCTCCAGGTCCTCGCGCGTCTGCGCGCGCACTGGGCCGACCTGCCGGTGCTGGTGCTCACCGCCCGGGCCGAGTCCGAGGACCGCATCGCGGCCCTGTCCGCCGGCGCGGACGACGTCGTCGCCAAGCCGTTCGCGGTGGAGGAGGTCCTCCTTCGCGCGCACCGGATCGTGCAGCGCTCCGGCCTGGCCGCGGCCTCCGGCGAGGAGCTCGTGGTGGGCGACCTCATCATGAACACCCGCACCCACGAGGTGACCCGTGGCGGCGACCGGATCGAGCTCACCGCCACGCAGTTCAACCTGCTGAAGTTCCTCATGGCCAACGTGCGCACGGTGCTCTCCAAGGAGCGCATCCTGCAGAACGTGTGGGGCTACGACTTCGGCGGCCGCGCGAACATCGTGGAGCTCTACATCTCCTACCTGCGCAAGCGGATCGACGCCGGCCGCGAGCCCATGATCCACACGGTGCGCGGGGCCGGCTACGTGATCCGCCCGGTCGAGTCCTGACCCGTCTCCCCGCCGGTGGGCGGCGATCATGACGCATCATCTGACAACGCGGATCCGACAGGGGCTCTCCTTCGGCAGGCGAGGTGCGTCACGTGACCGCCTGTAGCTCGTCGAGCAACGCCCCGGGCGCACCCCGGGGTGCATCACCGAGAGTCGGACGCCGCGACGTCCGCGAAAGGAGCACCATGCAGTTCCGTAAGACCGCCACCGCCCTGACCCTGAGCGCGGCCGTGCTGATGGGTGCCGGCGTCCCCGCCGCCACCGCGTCCACCTCCGCCACCCCCACCGCCACCGCGTCCACCACCGCGCCGGCCTCCTCCTCGGCCCCCGCCGAGAAGCAGGAGACCCGCGACGAGGACAACGGCGACTGGGGCCTGTGGGGCCTGCTGGGCCTCCTCGGCCTGGGCGGCCTCCTGGGCCGCAACAAGAAGCGCGAGACCGTGCGCCACGAGCCCGTGCGCGAGACGCACCGCGTGGACACCACCACCCACCGCGTGGACAACAACACCCACCACACCGACGGCCGCGTCACCGACGCCACGGACCGCCTGCGCGGCACCGACGGCCACCGCGGCGACGGCATCCCCGGCAACGGCCGCTGAGCCACGCCGCACGCAGCATCCTGACGGCCCGCATCCGGGAGGCATCGACCTCCCGGGGCGGGCCGTCGGCCTGGCCGGGGACGTCCGGGCCGCGCCCGGCCTCACATCCTCCCGTGCCCCGGTGCGGCGCGCCGGTCCACAGGTCGTCCCGGAACCGTCCCGGGAGCGAGAGGATGGAGGCATGCGCACCTGCCACGACCCGCACGCCCCCGCCGCCCTCCCCGACGACGAGGCGACGGGGCAGACCATCCGGGTGTCCGCCGTCGTGATGGCCCGCCCGGACGGCCGCGTGCTGACGGTGCGCAAGGCCGGCACCGGGATGTTCCTGTTCCCCGGCGGCAAGCACCACCCCGGCGAGGAGCCGCTGGACACCGCCGTCCGGGAGACCGCCGAGGAGACCGGGCTGCGGATTCGCCCGGACGAGCTGATCCACCTGGGCGCGTGGGACACCCCCGCGGCCAACGAGCCGGGCGCCGCCCTGCACGCCGAGGTCTACGGGCTGTGGCGGCCGATCGCCCGGCACGAGGTCCCCGAGCCCACGGACGAGATCGTCGAGCTGCACTGGATGGACCCGGCCGCCCCGCAGACCCCCGCCGGGCACGCGGTGGCGCCGCTGCTGCTCCCCGTGCTGGCCGCCGTGGCGGCGACGCCCCTGTTCTGAGCGTCCCCACGGCCGCCGGGTCAGCGGGGCCGCCGCGTGGCCACGGCCCGCAGCTCGTCCACGCGGACCAGCAGCTCCACCTGCAGCAGGGCCGGCCATGCGTGCACGAGCAGGCCCAGCGCCACGGCCACGAGCGCCCAGCCGGGATGCCCGGCCACGGCCAGCGCCACGGCCGCCGCCCCGTGGAATGCGGTGGACACCGTGTGGCTCACCAGGGCGCCCACGGCGTCCCGGCGGAACGCGCGCACGTCCGCGCGGGAGCGGATGGGGCGGCGCACCCGGCGGTTCCAGCCCGCCACGGTCAGCTCATGTGCCAGCCATCGGGTGCCGAGCCGGCGGGCCAGCGCGCCCACGCGGTGCAGCCGGCGCCACGGGCGGTCCACCAGGCGGTCCGTGGGGGCGCCGTACACGGGCCCGAACCCGAACGTCCCCGCCGTCAGGACGGCGACGTACACCCCGGGAGAGGCGGGTGTGATCGCCGCGAACCCCCACGCCAGCACCGCGGCCACGGCCAGGGCGCCCAGCAGTGCGGAGGGTCTCATGGGGCGAGGCTACCGGGAGCCGTGCCGCTGACTACCCTGAACCGGTGACCTCCCTGCTCCGCATCCTCCGCTTCGCACCCGAGCTGAACCCCCTCTACCTCGGCATCGCCCTCAGCGCGGTGCTGCGGGCGATGCTCGCGCTGGCCACGCCGTTCCTCATCGGCGCGGCCACGGACCGGATCGTGGACGCGATCGCCGGCCGCTCCACGGTGGCCGAGGCCGTCACCGCGGTGACGTGGCTGGCGGCGGCGTTCCTCGCCGTCGAGCTGGCGGCCACCGCCGTGGTGTCCGTGGGCGGCTACTGGGGGGACGTGATGGCCGCGCGCATGCGCACCCTCCTCTCCGCGCGGTACTTCGACCACCTGCTGCACCTGCCGCAGGGGTACTTCGACACGGAGATCACCGGCCGCATCACCAACCGGCTCAACCGCTCCATCACCGAGCTCACCCAGTTCCTGAACTTCTTCGCGAACAACGCGTTCACCATGCTCATCACCACGGTGGCCGTGCTGGTGATCTCGGGGACCTACTGGTGGCCGCTGGCGGTGCTGCTCGCCGTCGTCTTCCCCGTGTACATGTGGCTGACCGCCAAGACCTCCTCGCGCTGGCAGGTGTGGGAGGGGGAGAAGAACACGGAGATCGACATCGCCTCGGGCCGCTTCACCGAGGTCGTGGCCCAGATGCCCGTGGTGCGCGCCTACAACCGGCAGGACACCGAGCTGGCCGGGTTCCGCGAGCGGTTCGGGAGGACCATCGGCATCACACGGGCGCAGTCGCGGTGGTGGCACGCCATGGACGCCGCCCGCCGCGTGGCGCTCAACATCATCTTCGCCGTCCTCTACCTGCTGGTGTTCGTGCGGACCGCGCAGGGCGAGTTCTCCGTGGGGGACATGGTGATCCTCCTGCAGCTGATGAACATGGCCCGCGAGCCCATCTTCTCCATGAGCTACCTCGTGGACTCCGCCCAGCGCGCCGTGGCCGGCTCCCGCGACTACTTCGCCGTCCTCTCCGAGGAGCGCGAGGAGGACCTGCACGCCCGCGCCGCGCGCGCCGCCGTCGTACCCGCGGACGCCCCGGCCGGCGACGACGTCCCCGCCGTGCGCTTCCGGGACGTGCACTTCGCCTACGCGGAAGGCGAGGAGGTGCTCTCCGGGATCGACTTCGCGATCGGCCGCGGGGAGAAGGTGGCGCTCGTGGGCGAGTCCGGCGGCGGCAAGTCCACCATCACCAACCTGCTGATGGGCCTGTACCCGGTGACCTCCGGGCGGATCGAGGTGTTCGGGCAGGACGTGGCCGCCCAGGACCTCGGTGAGCTGCGCGCGCGGATCGCGGCCGTGTTCCAGGAGCCGCACCTGTTCTCCGGGACGGTGCGGGAGAACATCGCCTACGCGGACCCGGACGCCTCCGACGAGCGCGTGCGGGCCGCCGCGCGGGCGGCGTACGCGGACCGGTTCGTCTCCGAGTTCCCCGACGGCTACGACCAGCTGATCGGCGAGCGGGGCCTGCGCCTGTCCGGCGGTCAGCGCCAGCGGATCGCGGTGGCCCGGGCCGTGCTCAAGGACGCCCCCGTGCTCATCCTGGACGAGGCCACCTCCAGCCTGGACACCAAGTCCGAGCGGCTCGTGCAGGCCGCCCTCGACGAGCTCATGGTGGGCCGGTCCTCGCTGATCGTGGCGCACCGCCTGTCCACCATCGCGTCCGTGGACCGGATCGTCACCCTGCGCAAAGGGCGGGTGCAGGAGGTGGGCACGCCCGCCGAGCTCGCGGTGTCCGGGGGCATCTACTCCCAGCTGCTCGAGCTGCAGCAGGCCGGCACCAAGCAGGCCCGGAAGCTGCTCAAGGAGTACGGGATCGCCGGCTGAGCGTGCAGACGAGGGGGGGTGCCTCTATGGTTTTCGTCAAGCCGCGAGAGCGACTGATGATGGTGCTGGCGGGGCGGTCGGATCTTGATACAGGGTGCCATCGCGGAGCATCGCGTAGAGCACGTCGGTGCGGCGCCGGGCCAGCGCAATCAGCGCCTGGTTGTGGCGTTTGCCCTGGGCTCGTTTGCGGTCGTAGTACGCCCTGGAAGGCGGGTGTGACAGCGAAGCGAACGCTGAGAGGAACAGGGCCCGCTTCAGGCGCTTGTTTCCTCCCCGGGCTACGTGCTCTCCGCGGATCGAGGTCCCTGAGCGTCGGGTGACCGGGGCGATCCCGGCGTATGAGGCCAGATGCCCGGCATCGACGAAGTCCTTGCCCACAACTTCAGTGAGGATGCGTGCGGCGGTCCTGATCCCTACTCCGGGCATCGAGATCAGGACCGGGTGAAGAGGGTGGGCCTCCACCACAGCCTCCACCTGGGAGGCCAGTCCGGCCCGCTGACGGGTCAGTCCGGCGAGTTGTTCGGCCAGGATGGGCACCACGGTGGCCGCGGCCTGCGTGCCAGCCACGACCACGGACTGCTCGTCCAGGGCTTGGAAGATCTGCTCCGTGAGCGAGCCCGCCAGTCGTGGGGCGTGCTTGCGCAGCCGGGCACGCACATTCCCCGCCCCGGCGGTCTTCAGCTGCGCCGGGGTGGGGTACCGGCCGAGAAGGTCTGCCACGGCGGGGTGGGTGATCCTGGGCCCGAGCACGCGCTCAAGCGCCGGGTGGATCTGGGTGAGGAGTCCGCGCAGCCGGTTCGAGGTCGCGGTGATCTGCGCGGCGAGGTCGTCATCGAAACCGGCGAGCATGGCCAGCTCTGCGATCTGTTCCTCATCGACTCGGATGGAGCGCAGCGTATGGGGCATCGTGCGGGCTGCTTCAGCGATGATCGCCGCGTCCTTGGCGTCGGTCTTGGCCGAGCCGGGGTGCAGGTCAGCGATCCGTCGCATCGCCAGCCCGGGCAGGTACGCCACCTCAACGCCCTCGCAGGCCTGGGCCACGGCCACGGGCAGGGCCCCAATCGTGGCCGGCTGGTCCACCACGAGCAGCACCGGCCCGTAGGTGGTGGTGAGCTCGGCGAGGATGCCGCGTAGGCGGGTCTCGTCGTTGGGCAGGGCCTTGTCGTAGACCTTCTTCCCGGCCGCGGTGAGGGCCACGGCGTGGTGCTCGGCCTTGCCGACGTCAAGGCCGATGAACACGGCTGGGGGCTGGACTGTCATCGCGGTCGTCCTCCTGGGCTTGCGGGGGCCATGAGTGTGCTGGCCAGCTCCAGTGGTGATCACGCTCGGCATCCACGTTACGAAGGGCCCCGGTGAGGGGCTCGCGCCTCTATTAGCGATCCGTGGTCACCAGACCGGTCCTCGGTGACAACACCCCCCGGATCATGCAGTCGACTGGGGGCAACGATCATGCCGAGGACCGGCTGGCCGGCACCTGCTCATCCTGATCGATGGAGGAGCCACGAGAAAGGTAACGGGGGCTCCTGCGCTCAGCGGTCCCTGATCTCTGCGGTGGAGTACCGCACGTCCGCGGGGACGTCCACCGTCACCGCGGTGCCCGCCTCCCCCTCGGCCGCGTCCGGGATCTCCCCGCTGAAGCCGCCGCACCCCTCGGACCACGCCACCGGCACGTAGTGGAGGTCCTGGGGGTCCAGGTAGCCGATCGAGGACGGGCCGGCGTCGGGGTCCTCGCACGCCAGCAGCACCCGGTGGGGGCGGACGTCGTTCGGGGCGCCGCTGGAGGTCTCCCTGCCGTCCGCGCCCGTGCCGGTGGTCCCGCCGGCGAGTTCCTCGGCGGCCTCGTCCACGACCGGGGCGTCCTCGCCCGCGGCGAGCACGCCGTGCAGGCCGTCGAGGTCGGGCCCGTCCTGAAACGCGAGCACAGACAGGTCCGGCTCCCACAGGTCCGGGAACGCGACCGCGGTGTTCTCCCTGTCCGGAGCACCGATGACGACCCCGGCGTCGGTCAGCAGGACGCGCGGGTCGCGCCGGATCGAGGCGAGCTCGGCCTCCCGGGCCGCGGAGACCTCGGCCTTCTGCGCGGCCGGGGACGACGACGTCGCCCCCGCGGTGCCGTCGGTCGCAGTCGCGGGGGAGGGGCTCGAGATGGAAGGGCTCGAGGTGACGGAGCCGGCCGCCGAGGAGGCCGGAGCCGCGGACGGCTCGGCGGGGGCGGCGCACCCGGCCAGGCCCAGCGCGAGGGCGAGGGCCGCCGTCGTGCGGGTGACGGGGCGGTGCGGGCGGGCGGCGGTGACGGCCATGGCGGACCTCCGAGCGAGGGGGAGGCGGGGCTCCCGGCGCCCGCCCGGCCTGCCGCCGTGCGGTGCGTGAGGCGAGCCTAGGCGTTCAATGTGACTGATGTCACCCCCGTCAGCGGCCCTTCATCACCGCCAGTCGTCCGGCCTCGCCGGGGGGCACGAGGAACTCGTACCGGATGGCCCCGTCCACGATGTGCTCGGCGGCCACGGTGTACCGCACGTCGATCGGGGAGCAGCGCGGCCCGGTGCCGATCACGAGGTAGGTCTGGCCGGCCACGACGTCCACCCCGGAGGTGTCCGACTCCGGGACGGGCGAGCCGTGCTCGCACAGCAGGACCACCCGGTGGATCTCGCCCGGCCCGGAGACGGGCACGGTGAGCACCCCCGGCTCACCCACGGGGTCCTGCCTGGCCGGCACGAGCGCCTCCGCGACCACGGGCTCGGTCTCGGGATCCCACTCCTCCGACTGCCACACGTCGGTGGTGCGCGCCCAGGCGTCGAAGGTCATGCCGCCCTCGCCCTCGGTGAAGAGCGCCGCCGGCACGTCGACCACGGCGTACCGCGGCCCCTCACGCTCCGCGGCCTCCCTCTCGGCCTGGATGGACGCGCGGGCCGAGGCCGCCGGGTCGTCGCCCTGCGCGGCCGCCCGGGCGTTGGAGAGCGGCTCGCGGCTCTCCTCGGGGGCCGGGTCCGCGCCGACCGAGGTCGAGGACGACGACGGCCCCGCACCGGACCCCGACCCCGCGCAGCCGCTCAGTCCCAGTGCCAGGGTGAGGGCCGCCGTCGTGAGCAGCAGGGCGATCCGGGGGCGGCGGGGGCGTTCCACGGCTTCAGCCTATGCGCTGGATGTGCCGAGGGTCACCCGCCGAGTCTGAGCGCCCGGCGGATCGTGCGGGTGACGGACAGGGCCGTCAGCTGCGAGGTGCGCGGATTGTCCGGGGAGGGCGCGGACGCGACGGCCAGCTCGATCCGACCCGCCGGACCCGCGGCGGTGACCTCATGCCGGGTCCACTCCGCGGCGGCGTCCGCCACGAGCTCCACACGCACCCGCTCGAGGGACCGGGCGAGGAGAGCGGCGTCGTCGTCCCCGGGGCGGGCCGGGCGGCCGCGCGTGGCCCAGGCCAGGGCCACCGCCACGTTCACGTTGGCGGGGAAGCGCTCCACGGCCTCGGCGGGGTCTCCCTCCAGCACGACGACGGGCCCGTCCGCCGGCCGGAGGCCCTTCAGCCGGGCGGCCTCCGCGGCGGACATCCACGGGCGGACCAGCCCGCGGGGGTGCTTGACGCTGCGGATCCGCACCTCGTCCAGGCCGTCCGCCTCTGCGGCGGCCCCGAGGACGTCGAACCCGCCGATCGCCCCGTTGCTCACGTGGAGGCGGCCCGGACCGGCCAGCAGTGCCTCCGCCGCCTCACGACGGGCGAGGGCGCCCACGCTGGAGAGCACCAGGTCAGTGCCGCGGGCCACCACGGCCGGCCCGAACCGCCGGGCCGGGACGATCCCGGCGCACTCCACCACCAGGTCCGCGGCGGGCAGGCCGACGGTCGGGCCTTCCGGGTCCGCGAGGGGGACGAGCCGCACGCCGAGGTCTCCGCGGGCCCGGTGCACCGCCACGTCCCGCACGGCGGCCGTGAGCCGCACCCGGTCGGATTCGCGCTCCGGGGCGAGGCCCGCGGCCACGGCCCGGCCGACCGCGCCGAAGCCCAGCAGCAGCACGGAGCGGGGCCGCGCGTCGTCCGTGGAGGCGGGGGCGCCGGTGCGGGCGGGGAAGTGCGGGGTCATGGCGACCATCCTGGCATCCGCCCCGGAGCGTAGGGGCGGGCGGCGCGCCCGTCAGGCGCGGTCGGCGGTCCGGGCGTCCGACCGGCGGAAGAGCAGGGCGAGGACGGCGCCCGAGAGGTTGTGCCACAGGGAGAACACCGCGCCGGGCAGAGCCGCGGCGGGGGAGATGTACTGCGCCGCCAGGCCCGCGGCGAGACCGGAGTTCTGCATGCCCACCTCGATGGACACCGTGCGTGCCGAGCGGACCGGCACGCGGAGGGCGCGGGCCAGTCCGTAGCCCAGCGCGTAGCCCAGGCCGTTGTGCAACACCACCGCGAGCAGCACCAGCGCGCCGGCGGACAGCACGGTGGCCGCGGAGTTCCCGACGACGGCGGCCACCACCAGGGCGATGAACACCACCGACACCCAGGGCAGGGCCGGCAGGACGCGGTCCACGAGGCGGTGCAGGAGCAGTCGGACCACCAGGCCGCCGAGCACCGGCAGAAGCACGATCGTGACGATCGAGGCGGCCATGGCGGCGCCGTCGACCGCCATGTACTGGCCCGCGAGCCAGAGCGTGAGCAGGGGGGTCAGCAGCGGGGCGAGCAGCGTGGACACGGAGGTCATGGCCACGGACAGCGCCGTGTCCGCGCGGGCCAGGTAGCTGATCACATTGGAGGACGTGCCGCCCGGCGCCGACCCCACCAGGATCACGCCCGCCGCGAGCTCCGGGGGCAGGCGCAGCAGCAGGGCGACGGCCAGGCCCAGCAGCGGCATGATCGCGTACTGCGCCACCACGCCCAGCAGCACCGGCAGGGGCCGCTTCGCCACCAGGGCGAAGTCCGGGAGGGTCAGGGTCAGTCCCATCCCGAACATGATGATCCCGAGGAAGAGGTTCACCTGCGGCAGCAGGGTCTTCGCCGTCTCCGGGGCCAGGAAGCCCACGAGGGCGGCCGCCAGGATCAGCAGGGGGAAGACGGTGACGGCGATGCGGGCCGAGCGGTCCTCGGCCTGCCGGGAGTCGGGTGCGGAGAGGGCTGTCATGGCCTCGAGGGTAGGTCCCCGAGGTCGCCGGTCCGCTTCCTGGACGGAAGATGTCCAGGAAGTGGATCCCCCGGGGGGCGGAGAAGCCCGTCGCCCCGCCCCGGCGCCGTTCCGGCGCGGCTCAGCCCTCCGGTGTCTGGATCAGCTGGAACGTTGCGCCGGCGGGGTCCAGCACGGTGGCCACGACGCCGAACGGCGAGTCCATCGGCCCGTCCACCACGCGGCCGCCGTGCTCCTCGAGCGCCCGCACGGACGCGGCCATGTCCGCGGTCCGGAAGTACACGCGCCAGTGGCTCGGCACGTCCTCCGGCAGCCACTGGGCCGCGTCGCACAGGCCGGCCGTGGCCGCCTCGCCCGCCCCGTTCGTGGCGTAGGCGGGCTCGTCGCCCTCCCCCTCGCTGGCGTCGTCGCCCTGGCCGTCCGCACCCATGGGCACCAGGTCCCAGCCGCACACCGCGCGGTAGAAGTCGGCGTCCGCCGCGACGTCCTTGGACATCACCTCGAACCACACGGAGGTCCCGGGCGCGAGGGGCAGGTCGTGGCCGCCGAACTCGCCGGGCTGCCAGAACCCCACGTACTCGCCGCCCGGGGTGACCACGACGGCCATCCGGCCCAGCGGCCCCACGTCCCTCGGCTCCATGTGCACGCTCCCGCCGTGCTCACGCGCCAGGCGGAGGGTCTCGTCGACGTCGTCGCTGCGCAGGTACACGGACCACACGGCGGGCCCCTCGGCCGGGGCGCCGTCCGGGCCGGGCGGCATCTGCGCGGCGTCCATGGCGCCGCCCACCGTGGCCTCGCCGGCCCGGATCATGCGGTAGTGGCCGTACTCCTCGCCCTGGTCCTCGAACGTCCACCCGAACAGGGCCTCGTAGAACTCCTGCTGCCGGGCGAAGCCCCCGGACAGGTGGTCGATCCAGATCGGGGCGCCGGCGGGGATGCGGTTCTGCTGTTCCGTCATGCGACCAGCATGGTGGCCGGCGTCGGCGCCGGCGACGCGCCAGGGCGTCGGCGTGACCACTCGGGGACAATGGCCGGGATGAGCACCGCCGCCCCCGACTCCCCGAGCTCCCTGCCCGACGACGCCCACACCGCCCGCACGTCCATCCGCCTGGGCGTGCTCGTGGCCCCGGACGTGGACCCGGCCACGGCCCGCTCGCTCGACCCCGCCGCCCTCGCAGCCCGGCTCGACGCCGCCTACCCGGGCCTGGCGTGGGACGTGCGGGTCAGCGCGGAGGAGGTCGGCGATGACGACGACGACTCGCTCGACCTCCTCGAGATCACCCGTGACCGCATGCTGGACGAGGACTGGGACGTCGCCGTCGGGCTGACGGGCCACGCCCTGGTCCAGGGGCCCCACACGCTGCGGGAGCAGGTCTCGCCGGTGCACTCGGCCGGCGTCGTGTCCCTGGCCCTGGCGGAGGGGCGGCCGGAGGACGCGGTCGTGCGCGTCGTCGCCCGCCTGCTGGGCCTGGACCCGGACGAGGGCCGGCCGGGCGAGGACGACGTCCGCGACGCGGTGCGCTGGGCGCGCCAGCTGGCCGCCGACATCGACGACCGCGCCGGGGAGTCCGGCGCCTCCTTCGCCGGGCGCGTGGCCGGGCGCAACGCCCGCATGATCCTGGGGACCGTGCGGGTGAACCGGCCGTGGATGCTGGCGATCTCCCTGACCCGGTCCATGTCCACCGCGCTCGCCACGGGCGCGCTGACCCTCCTGACCACGGACCTGTGGATGCTCTCCGCCGAGTACAGCGGCGTGCAGATGGTGGTGCTGGGCGCGCTGTCCATCGTGGCGGTGACGCTGTCCCTCGTGGTGGGCGCGAAGCTGTGGGAGCGCCCGCGCCGGCCCGCCGAGCGGGAGCAGGTGACGGTGTTCAACATCGCGACGGTCCTGACGGTGCTGATCGGCGTGCTCGTCCTGCACGCCCTGCTCATGCTCGCGGCGCTGGCCGGGGCGCTGCTCCTCGTGGACGCGGATGTGTTCGAGGAGGTCACGGGGGAGGCCGGGACGTTCGTGCAGTTCGCGAAGCTCGCCTGGTTCGTGGGCGGGCTCGCCACGATCGGCTCCGCCCTGGGCGCCGGGCTCGAGAACGACGACGACGTCCGTCAGGCCATCTTCACGCGCGGCGCCCGCTGACCTCCGGCCACTGACCTCCGCCTGCTCTCGGCGGCCGGGGCCGGAGCCCCGGCCCCGGCCCCACCCCGCCCCGCCCTCACACGGCGGCCAGCCCCTCCACCGGGCTCCGCCGCGCCGCCCGACGCGCGGGCAGCACCGACGCCGCCAGACCCGCCAGGGCGGCCACCGCCACCACGAGGCCGAGTTCGGCCCACGGCACCGCGGCCCGCACGAGGCCGGCCCGCCCCGTCACGTTGGCCACGAGCTCGCCGAGGATCAGCTGCGATCCGGCCCAGCCGTAGAACACGCCGAGCGCGCACCCCAGGGCGGCGGCCACGGCCGCGATCAGCACGGCCTCGATCGCGATCATCCCGCGCAGCCCCCGCCGGGTCAGCCCCAGGGCGCGCAGCAGCGCGTTCTCCCGGGTCCGCTCGATCACGGACAGGCTCAGCGTGTTGGCCACGCCGATCAGCGCGATCAGCACGGACACCGCCAGCAGCGCCACCACGATCCCGAGCAGGGCGTCGATCACCTGGGAGTACAGGGCGCGCTCGCCCAGACCGCCCTCGACCACCTGGGCGCCGTCGCCGGCGGCCGCGGTGACGCCCTCGGCGAGATCCTGCAGGTCCGCCACGGCGACGTCGTCGCCCGCGTCCACCAGGACCAGGCCGCCGACCTCGGGGCCGGGCCCCGCGCCGGACCCGGCACCGTCCCCGCCGTCCGCACCGACGGCGGGTCGGCCCTCGGCGCGGACCTGCTCGGCGGTCTCCGGGGTGAGGAACACGGCGGTCAGCAGACCGGAGCCGCGCACGGAGCGCAGGTCCTGGGTACGCCCGTCCACGGTCACGCCGGTGGTGGGCTCCGCCCAGCTGGGCACGTACACGGTGCCCTCGGTGGCGAGGACGCCGGCGTCCCGGTCGGGCGCGCGGGCCACCACGGAGCGCAGGTCCTCGGCGGCCACGGCGTAGGCGGGGGTGCCGTTCACGGTGGCGCCCACGGGCACGGAGCCCACGGCGGCGCTCACCCCCGCCACCTCGGTCACGGCGCGTGCGGCGGCGGCCGGGTCCTGGCCCTGCGGCACGGACACCACGAGGTCCACGGGGAACTCGGTGTCCAGGAGGCGGTCCGTCTCGGCCTGGGCGGTCCGCCCGCCGGTGAGCACGAGCGCCACGAGCGTGGTGCCGATCAGCAGCGCCGCCGCGGTGGCGGCCGTGCGGGAGCGGTGACGTGTGGCGTTGAGCCCGGCCAGCCGACCGGGCACGCCCGCGGGTCGGGCGAGCACGGCCGCGCCCCGCACCGCCGCCGGCACGAACAGCCGGGCCAGCAGCAGCATCCCCAGGAAGGACAGCACGCCGCCGCCCACGGCCGGCAGGAACTCCTGCCCCAGGGCGCCGGACCACATGAGCGCGGCGCCCCCCGCGGCCAGCACGGCCCCGACGGCGGCCCGCACCAGTCCGGCGCGGGAGAGCACCTCAGTCTCGGCGGCCGGGCGCAGCGCCTGCAGCGGCGCCACGCGGGTGGCGGCCCGGGCCGGGCCCAGGGCGGCCACCACGGCCACGCCCATGCCGATGGCGACGACGCCGGCCAGCGGGAGCGGGTCCGCGCCGAAGCTCAGCGCCGGCACCCCGAGCGCCTGACGCGCCACGACCACGACGCCGGCCGTCAGCGCCACAGCCAGCCCGACCCCCAGCAGGGCGCCGAGCAGCCCGGTGAGCAGCGCCTCGAGCAGCACGGCACCGCGGATCTGACGGACGCTCGCGCCCACGGTGCGCAGCAGCGCGAGGTCACGCGTGCGCTGGGCCACGAGCACCTGGAAGGTGTTGGCGATCACCAGCGCGGTCACCACCAGGGCCAGCACCGCGAACCCGCCGAGCACCCAGCCGAACAGGTCCGTGCCGCCGGCCATGCGGCTGAGCTGGTCGCGGGAGGCCTCGTCCGGGGTGGCCACGGCGGCGGCCACGCCCTCGCCGCGCAGGAGATCCGCGACGTCGGCGCGCACCGACTGCGGGTCCGCGCCGTCCTCCAGCCGCAGCAGGGCCGCGGTGGCGAACGGGGCGGACTCGGCCATCCGCAGGGAGTCCACCATCGCGGCGCCGCCCCACACCTGGGCCTGCGAGGACATCATCGGGTCGGGGGAGACGGTGGTCAGCGCGGAGACGGTGGCCTGCACGGCGCCCTGCCCGGAGCCGGCGGTCAGCGTCACGGTGTCGCCCACGCCCACGGCGAGCGTCTCGGCGGTGCCCTCGTCGAGGGCCACGGCACGGGCGCCGCCCGGGGCGGGCAGCGTCCCCTCGAGGACCCGCACGCCCGCCAGGGAGGCGTCCTGCGGCAGGGGGACGGCGACGCCGGCCCGCGGCTCCCCGCCGGCGGCCACCTCAGTCCAGGTCAGCGTGGGGGCGAACGCCTCGGCAACGCCGGGCACCACGGCCAGCGGGCCGGGTTCGCCAGGCGTGCCGGCGAGGGCCGGGAGGCGGTCCATGGCGGAGGCGGCGGCCTCGCCGGAGCCGTCCCCGCCGTCGTCGGGAAGGACCACGAGGTCCGCGCCGGCGTACGTGGCGCCGAGGGTGGCGCGCAGGGTGGCCTGCGCGGAGGAGGCCACCAGGGAGGCGGCGGCCAGGAACATGGTGCCGATCAGCACCGCCAGCACCACGGAGACGTACCGGCGGGGCTGCGTGCGCAGCTGCGCGAGGGCGACGGTCCACATGCTCAGATCGCCCTCCCCTGCTGCAGCGCGGTGAGGGCCTCGGCCACGCGCTCGGCCGTGGGGGCGTGCAGTTCCCCGGCCAGGGCGCCGTCGGCGAGCAGCACCACGCGGTCCGCGGAGGCGGCGGCCACCGGGTCGTGGGTGACCATGATGACGGTCTGGCCCATCTCCCGCGTCGCGCGGCGCAGCAGGGCCAGCACCTCGGCGCCGGTGGCGGTGTCCAGGTTGCCGGTGGGCTCGTCCCCGAACACGACGTCGGGCCGCGTCAGCAGGGCGCGGGCCACGGCCACGCGCTGCTGCTGGCCGCCGGAGAGCTCATGCGGGCGGTGGGTGAGCCGGTCGCTCAGGCCCAGTGCGCCGACGATCTCCTCCAGCCACGCCCGGTCCGGGCTGCGGCCGGCCAGCTCGAGCGGGAGCACGATGTTCTGCTCCGCCGTGAGGGTGGGCACCAGGTTGAAGGCCTGGAACACGAAGCCCACGCGGTCCCGGCGCACGCGGGTCAGGTCGGCGTCCGAGAGACCGGTGATCACGGTGTCGCCCAGGGTCACGGTGCCGGCGTCCGGGGTGTCCAGGCCGGCGAGGCAGTGCATCAGCGTGGACTTGCCCGAGCCGGAGGGGCCCATGATCGCGGTGAAGCGGCCGGCCTCCACGTCCACGTCCACGCCGCGCAGGGCGTGCACGGCGGTGTCCCCGCGGCCGTAGGTCTTGGTGAGGCCGCGCGCGGCGACGGCGGGCGGCGTCGTCGTGGGGGAGGACGCGGAGGCGAGGTGGTGGGCGCCGGCGGCGTGGGAGGCGCCGGGTGCGGGTGAGGCGTTCATGGGACCAGCCTCGCGCCGGGGGCGGGTCGGACGGATCGGAGCGGGGGATGGACCCGGTGGGCCCCGGGGTCCCCCCACGGGTTGACCGGCGACCGGCCGCAGGCAGACCGGGGTGGGAGGATGGACGGCATGAGATCGGACGCCCTCGCCAACCGCCGGGACCTCGTGTCCGCCGCCTCCGGGCTGCTCGCGGAGCAGGGCGCGGGGATGTCCCTGCGCGCGGTGGCGCAGGCGGCCGGCGTGGGCGTCGGCACGCTGTACCGGCACTTCCCCTCCCGCGTGGACCTGCTCACCGCGGTGCTCGAGGACGTGGTGGAGCGGCTGACCGCGCATCTGGAGAGGTTCATCGAGGGGGACGAGCCGGCCGCCGAGCGCTGGCTGCGGCTGTCCCGGGCGCTCGCGGACGAGGAGCTCGCCAACCTGCTGGCCGCGCGGGACTCCCTGGGGCCGGACGAGGGTCCCCCGCCCGAGCGGATGGCGGAGGCCGAGCGCGTGATCATGGCCCTGACCGACCGTGCCGTGGACCTCGCGCGCCGGGACGGGCTCGTGGCCGACGGGGTCGGCGGGCACGACTGGTTCACCGGGCTGCTGATCGTCACCCGGCCGCCGCTGCCCGCCCTCGAGGCGTACGTGAGCGAGCAGCGCGACTGGCTCCTGCGCGTCTACCTCCGCGGTCTGCGGCCCGACTGAGTCCGGTCAGGCCCGCCGCGGCCGCGCCAGGGTGATCGTCACCGCCGCCACCAGGGCCGCGGCGCCGAAGCCGAGCAGCACGCGCGGGATCCCCACCACGTCCGTGGCCAGCGTCAGCCCGGAGGTCACGAGGGCGGCCGTGACCAGCGCGAGGAAGAGGGCCAGGCACTCGGCGTCCGCGCATTCGCGCTGGCGGTCGGCCTCGGCACGGTCGACGACGGCGGGGGCCGGCTCCGCCACGGCGCGGCGGTCCGCCTCTTCCGCGGGACCGGGGACGGGGGTGGGGGCGACGTCGATGGTGCGGTGCGGTGCGGCGGCGGTGGCCATGGGGCTCTCCTCGGGTGGGTCGCCGATCTGGGCGGGCACCGCCCAGCCTCCCGCGCCGCCCCCGCCCGGCGGCACCGCCTTGAGGAGGAACTGTGCGGGGTGGGGGTCATCCCCAGGGATGACCCCCGGGGCGAATCCACTGCACTTCTGACCCTTCTGAGGCTCGAATCGGCCGCCAGAAGGGTCCGAAGTGCAGTGGATTCCTCGGGTGTGGGTGTGGGTGTGGGGCGGGAAGGGCGGGCCGCGGGCCGTCCACTCCTGCACAGGCGCCGCCGACCGCTCCGGACTCCACACCTTTCCCCCGTCCACGGGCAATCGGGGCCGTCCTCCCGAAGGATCCCTGCCATGCGCACCCCTGGAGAGTTCCCCGTCCACCTCCGCGACGCCCCCTTCACCCGTGCCGCCGCCCTGGCCGCCGGCCTCTCCGGCTCGCGCCTGCGCAGCCGCGACGTGACCCGGGTCGGCCACGGCGTCTACCGGTGGACCGGCACGCCAGGCCCGACGACGACGCCGACGTCCGCTCCACCGGCACCCGCCACCCCGTCCGACGAGGCGCGGAGGGCGAGGGAGGAGCGGCAGGCGGCGGCCCGGCGTCGTGAGGTGGACCGGCTGCACGCGGTGCTCGCCCGGCACCCGGACGTCGTGGTCACGGGGGCGTCGGCGGCGCGGCTGTGGGGGCTGCCGCTGCCCTCCTGGGCGGAGGCGTCCACCGAGCTCACGGTGCTGCGCGGGGACGGCCTCCGGGCCTGCCCCGACGCCGGCGTGCGCACCCGGCTCGCGGACCTCACCCGGGTCCGGCTCCATCCGGAGCCGCTGCACGGCCTGCCGGTGACCTCGTACGCGGACACCTGGTTCCACCTGGCGGACGACCTGCCGGTGGACCTGCTCGTCGCGGTGGGGGACCGGCTCGTCCGGTCACGTCCCCGGCGGGGCGAGGCCGCCCTCGCCGACCGTGCCGTGCTCGTCGAGTGCCTGCAGCGCCAGCGGGGGCGCCGCGGCGTCGTGAGGGCCCGTGCCGCCCATGACCTCGTGCGCGACGGCGCCGACTCGCCCCAGGAGACCGCGCTCAGGCTGGCCCTGCTGGACGCCGGTCTGCCGGAGCCGGAGCTGCAGGTCGAGCTGTGGGACCCGGCCTACTCCGCCCGGCACCCGGCCACCGCGGATCTCGGGTACCGCCGGTGGCGGATCGCGGTGCAGTACGAGGGCGCCGGCCATGACGACCCCGTGCAGGTCGCCCGGGACACGCAGCGGGACGCCGTGTTCCAGCGGGCGGGCTGGCTGGTCGTGCGGGTCTCGAACTCGGACCGCAGGGCGGGCTTCGCCGGGACGATCGCGCTGATCCGGCAGGCGATCGCCGCGCGCCGTCTCTTCGAGGCGGCCACCCCCGGGAATCCACTGCACTTCTGACCCTTCTCAGGCGTGGATCGAGTGTCAGAAGGGTCAGAAGTGCAGTCGATTCGTGTTGGGGTGGGCGCGGGCGTGGTGTGGGTGTGGGGGTGGGTGTGGGTGCGGGGTGGGGTCAGAAGCGCACGAGTCCGGCGCGGTGGGCGATCAGCACGGCGTGCACGCGGTCCCGCGCGGCGAGCTTGGCCAGCACACGGCCCACGTGCGTCTTCACGGTGGCCTCGGACAGCACGAGGTCCGCCGCGATCTCCGGGTTCGACGCGCCGGAGGCCATGGCGGTGAGCACCTCTCGTTCGCGCGGGGTCAGGGAGGCCACCGCGGCCACCTCCCGCTCGCACTCGGCCTCCCGCGCGGCGTCCTGCCGCAGCCGCGGCGCCATGTGGGCCATGAGCCGCCGCGTGGTGGACGGGGCGATCACCGCGTCGCCCCGGTGCACCGTGCGGATGGCCGCGAGCAGTTCCTCCGGCGGCGCGTCCTTGAGCAGGAACCCGGAGGCTCCCGCCTCGATCGCGTCCATCACGTGCTCGTCCAGGTCGAACGTGGTCAGCACCACCACCCGTGGGGCGTCCGAGCGGCGCAGCAGGGCGCGGGTCGCCTCGATCCCGTCCATCCCGGGCATCCGCACGTCCATCAGCACGACGTCGGCGCCCGCCACCGCCACGGAGGCCGCCGCCTCCCGGCCGTCCGAGGCCTGGGCCACCACCTCCAGGTCCGGCTGGGAGTCGATCAGCATGGCCAGGCCGGAGCGGATCAGCGCCTGGTCGTCCACGAGGGCCACATGGATGGGGGCGGCGCCCGTGCTCGGCGTCTCGGTCATGGGGTGCCCCTCAGATCTCGGTGTAGGGAAGATGCGCGTGCACACGGTAACCGGCCCCGACGCGCGGGCCGGTCTCCACCGTGCCGCCGAACAGCGCCACCCGCTCGGCGATGCCGCGCAGACCCTGGCCCGAGCCCGCGGTGGCGGGATCGGCCGCGGCGCCCCGGCTGTCGTCGTCGACCTGCACGTCCAGGCCGTGCGGCGTCCAGGCGAGGCTGACGAAGGAGCGGGCGTCCGGGCTGGCGTGCCGCAGCGTGTTGGTGAGCGCCTCCTGCACCACGCGGTATGCCGTGAGCCCGCCGCCGGGCAGGGCGCGGCGCGGGCTGCCCTGCTCCAGGAGGGACACCTCCAGCCCGGACAGGCGCATGGTCGCCAGCAGGTCCGGCACGTCCGCGAGGCCCGGCGGGGCGCGGTGGGCGTCCCGGGAGGCGGGGTCGCGGCGGCCGCGGTCGGCGCCGGCGTCGGCGGGCCCGCGGAGTACGCCGAGCAGCTGGCGCATGTCCGCGAGCGCCGCCCGCCCGGTCTGCCCGATGGTCTCGAGCGTGGCCACGGCCAGCTCCGGCTTGGCCGCGGCGGCGTAGCGGGCGCCGTCGGACTGGCTGATGATCACCTGCAGGGAGTGGGCCACGATGTCGTGCATCTCGCGGGCGATGTGGCTGCGCTCGTCCGCGGCGGCGAGCTCCCGCTCCTGGAGGGCCTGGGTCTCGAGGCGCCGGGTGCGGTCCTCGAGGGCCTGCACGGCCAGGCGCCGGTTGCGGACCACGTCCCCGAACGCCCACGCGGTGAGGACGGTGAGCCCGCAGCCGACGGTCATGACCACCATGCCGGCGGGGTCCGCGGGGGAGCGGATCATGAGGCCGTCCGGGGTGGTGAACGCGGGCGGGAACAGCCAGACCTTCATCCCGTTGGCGGCGCCGCCGGCCAGGCCGGCCAGCAGCCCCGCGATCGACGCGCGGCGCGGGGCGAGCGCGGCCAGGTTGTAGACGGTGAGCGGCACCATCACCAGGGCGGCGCTGAACTCCGGGCCGAAGGCCAGGTGGACCAGGGCCGCCAGCACGGTCACCCCGGCCGAGGCCATGGGCCAGCGCCGGCGCGCCGCCCACGGCAGGGTCAGGCCGAAGCCGGTGAGCACGGCCACGAGGGCGCGGGTGCCCTCCGGGCTGGGGCTCGGGACGTAGCCGAGGACGAACCACGGCACCACCACGAGGACCAGGGCGAGCACCGCCGCCGTGATCGCGTCCGCGCGCACGGGATGACGGCGCAGCAGGTGGTCGACGCGGCGCAGGGGGTTCACGCGCTCAGCCTAGGTGTGATGTCCAGGGAGGTTATTGAGCCTGGTGACAGGCGCGGCGCCGATCGCGGAGTGGACGCGATGATGATTGTAGAAGTGCAGCCATCCAGGCAACGCGGCCCTGCGCTGCGTCTCTGAGCTGTAGAACCGGGCGTAGGCCCACCCGTCAGCGAGCGTGCGATGGAACCGCTCAATCTTCCCGTTCGTCTGCGGCCGGTAGGGCCGAGTCCGCTTGGGCTTGATCCCGAGCTCGGTGCAGGCATCACGCCAGGCATGCGAGCGGTAGGCCGAGCCGTTGTCCGTCAGCACCCGCTCCACCTCCACGCCCAGGCGCGCGAAGTGGGCGACCGCGCGGCGCAACACCGCGATGGCCGTCTGGCTGCGTTCATCGGAGTGCATCTCCACATAGGCGAAGCGGGAGTGATCATCGATCACGGTGTGCAGAAAGCCCACCCCGAGCCGGGGCTGGTATCGGGCATCACGGGTTCCTTCGCGGTCCGAGGTCGCCGCGCGGTGCTTCAGGCCCTGCTGGCGCCCGACGAATCGGTGTCCGCCCCCGTCGGGGATGCGCCCAAACTTGGTGACGTCGACGTGGATCAGCGAGCCGGGGTGGGGGTGCTCGTAGCGGCGGATCGGCTCGCCGGTGACCCGGTCCAGACGGGCGAGGCGGTTGATCCGGCAGCGCACGAGCACGGCATGGACGGTGGAGGCCGGCATCCTGAGTTCTCCGGCGATCTGTGCCGGCCCGAGGCGTCGGCGCCATCGGGCGGCCACGATCTGTTTCACCACCGCCGGCGGTGTTCTGGTCGGCATCGTGGACGGCCGGCTGGACCGGTCTGCCATCCCTGCAGGTCCCTCGGCCCGGAAGCGTGTGGCCCATTTGCGTGCGGTGGGTGGGGAGACCATGAACATCTTGGCCGCGGTGGCGACCGGCCAGTGCTCCTCGACGATGAGCTTGGCCAGGCGTAGGCGGGCGCGAGGGGTCAGGGCGGCGTTAGCGTGGGACATGAAGGCCTTCTGTTCGCGTGAGCGGTTTCTCGACAACTCCACTCTCGCAACAGGAGGCCTTCGCCTGTCAGCTGTTCACGCAACAACGTCCCTGGACATCACACCTAGGAGGACGTCGGGCGGGGGCGCGTCCGACCGCGGGATGACCTCCGATGCGTCCGGTCACTCCCCGGGGGTCAGCGCGGCGAGGACCACCGCCGCGTCCCGCTCCGCGATCCGGTGCGCGCCGGTGCCGGCCCACAGGTGCACGTGCTCGAGGTCACCCCGCTCGGCGGCGACCCGGCGCAGCGGCCCGGTGAGGGCGTTGACCTCGGGATAGGCGGCGGGGGCGTCGGCGAACTCGTCCATGAACGGGGTCACCAGGGACCGGGCCCAGCGCCCCGTGAAGGCGCGGGTCACGGCGGTGGCGGCGCCGCCGTCGTCGGGGTGGGCGAACGCCGCCCCGGCCACGGTCTGGCGCAGGGCCGTGCGGTGCGCCGCGGACGTGCCGGCCTCCGGGGTGAGCAGGAACGCCGTGCCCGCGGAGACGGCCGTGGCGCCGGCCGCCAGGAGGCGGCCGACCTGGCCCGCGTCCGTCACCCCGCCCGCGGCGACGAGCGGCACGGGGGTGTCACGCAGCGCCTGGCGGACCTCGGACAGCAGCGTGCGCAGGTCCGTGATGCCCGGTCGCGCGGCCGGGTCCAGCGTGCCCCGGTGGCCGCCCGCCTTCGGGCCCTGCACCACCAGGAACACCGCCCCGTGCCCGACGCCGGCGCGCGCCTCCTCGGCGCTCGTCACCGTGACGCCGGCCGGGATCCCGGCCGCGGCCAGGCGGTCGAACACGGCGGGCGCGGGCAGGCCGAACGTGAAGGAGACCGCGGGCCAGGCCTGCTCCTCGGCGGCGGCCAGGAAGGCCGCGAACTGCTCCCGCTCCCGGGCCGGGTCCGGGGTGACGGCCGCCGCGTCCGGCAGCGGGGCGTCCAGGTCCCGGGCCAGCGCAGTCAGGCGCTCGCGGTGGGCGGCGACGGCCTCGGCCCGCGCGGCGAGGGCGCCGGGGGTGCGAGCGGCGTCGGGGATCGCGGTGTTCACCGCGTCCGGGACGAACAGGTTGACCCCGAACCGGGCGGCGGGGGAGGGCGTGCGTGCGCCGTCGTCGGCCAGGAGGGCGCGGAGTCGGTCCACCTGCGCCCGCACCTGATCCGGGGTGCGCATGCCGCCGGCCAGGAAGCCGCCGCCGCCGGCGCGCAGCACCGCGGCCACGAGCCCCGGGGTGGACGGGCCGCCGGCCATGGGGGCCACGAGCACGGGCACGGGCGGGGCGAGGACGGCGTCGAGGGCGTCCGGCAGCGGAGCGAGGCGGGAGGTGGGCGCGGTCATGCGGCCAGCCTAGAGCGGTCCCCCGTGAGGTCTCGGGCGGGTGACCTGCGACGGAGGGAGGACAATCGGGGGGCGACCCCCCCGCCCGACCCCCGCCCGCCGCGAAAGGCCCCTCCCGCCGTGACCGTCCTCCTGGCCCTCGCGCCGATCCTCGTGACCCTGGCGCTACTGCTCACGCGGCTGCCGTCGTGGGCGGCCCCGGCCGCGGGCACCGCGACGGCGGTCCTGGTGGGCTTCTCCGCGTTCGGCACGGCCCCGGCGCACCTGGGCTCCGCCCTGGTCGGCGGCGCGCCCACGCTCCTGGAGGTGGTGGCGATCATCGCCGGCGGCATCACGCTCTCCCGGATCATGGAGCGCTCCGGAGCGAACGGGCGCCTGGGGGAGTGGCTCTCCGCGGGTGCCGGGCCCACGCTGGCCACGGCGCTGCTGATGGTCCACGGGGTGGTGCCGTTCCTGGAGGCGGTCACGGGCTTCGGGGTATCCCTGATCATCGGGGTGCCGCTGCTGGTGGGGCTCGGCTTCACGCCGTTCCGGGCCGCGGTGATCAGCCTGTGCGGCCTGGCGATCGCCCCGTGGGGCTCCATGGCGCCCGGCACCCTGCTCGGCGCGCGCCTGACGGGCCTGGGCTTCCAGGAGATCGGCGTGGCCGCCGCGCTCTGGAACGTGGTCCCCACCGTGGCCGGGGCCGTGCTCACCGCGGTGCTGGTGCTGCGCGGCCGCGGCCGGCACGGCTCCGCGCTGGTCCGGGGCACCGCCGTGGCGGTGGGCTCGGCCGTCCTGCAGTCCGGCCTGATCCTGGCGGCCAACCTCGCCCTCGGCACGGCCCCGGCCGGGGCCGTCGGCACCGCCGCGATGATCCTGCTCTGGCTCCTCGTGATCCGCCGGGGCCAGCTCACCCCCGGCCCGGGCCGGGACGTGGTGCCGTACGCGCTGCTGGTGGCCGGCGTCGTCGCGGGCACCCTGGCGGCCGCCGCCGTGCCGGCCCTGGACCTGCTCGGCTCCCCCGCGGTGTGGTCCCTGGCCGCGTGCGCGATCGCCGTCCCCCTGCTGCGCCTGCCCCCTGCGGACCGGCGTGCCGTGCCCGGGGAGGCCGCTGTGCTGTGGTGGCGCACCGCGGTGCCCACCGCCCTCTACCTGGCGTTCGGGCTGGTGCTCACCGCCGGCGGGATGTCCGGGGCGCTCGCGGACGCCCTGGGCGGCATGGGCGCGGCGTACCTGTTCCTCGCCTCGTTCGTGGGCGGGGCGGGCGGCTTCATCACGGCGTCCAACACGGGCTCCATGGCGATGTTCGGCGCCCTCCAGCTGGACACGGCCCACGCCCTGGGCGTGTCCCCGGTGCTGCTCAACGGGCTGCACAACTCCGCCACGGGCTGGGGGATCGTCACCGGCCCGGTGCGCATCCAGGTGGCCTCGGCCCTCGCCGCGCCGCTGCAGCGTCCGGGCATGCCCGGGCTCACCGCGAGCCCCCGGAACCTGGCGGCTGTGATGCTCCCGGCCGTGGTGCTGCCGCTGGCCCTCATGGGTGCTATCGCCGCGGCCGTCCTGCCCCGGGTGGGCTGAGCGGGGCGCCGCCCCGCCTCACGCCCGACGACGGCGGCGCACCGCCCGCTCCACGCCCGCCACGACGGCGGTGCCTGCGGCCGAGGACACCACGGCCAGGGCAACCCGCCAGAACGGGTCGAGGTCCGTCCACGTGCGTAGGGCCAGGAGGGCGGCCACGGTGAGCACGAACGGGGCGAACGCGGCGATCGGGAGGTGCTCCTTCTCGGCGGCGGCCGCGCACGTGCACTCCGGCGCGTCGCTCAGGGTCCGGCCGACCCCGTGGGCGCGGTCCGCGCGGCCTGCGGGAGAGGCGGTCTGGGAGGAGGCGATCGTGGTCATGACGGGGTCCTGTCCGTGGAGGGTTCCGGGCCGCCGGACGGCGGGCCGGTCCGGGGCGGGCGGTGCACGCAGGTGCGGTGCGCCGTCGTCGGCGTGTCCCGTCCGGATGCCCCCAGCCTTCCGCGCGGCCCCGGTCGCGGGCAGGGCCGTGGGGATGATCCGGGGGCGCCGCGGGTCGGGTCCTCCGCCCGACCCGCGGCGGAGCCCGGACCCCGCCTTTCGGCGGAGCCGCCCGCCGCACGGCGGTGGCTAGGGTGGGCCCATGATCCGAGTCCTCGTCGCCGACGACCAGCAGCTGATGCGCACCGCCCTGGAGCACTTCGTGGCCACCACGGAGGACCTGGAGGTCGCGGGCTCCGCGGCCGACGGCGAGGAGGCGGTGGCCGTGGCCCGCCAGGTGCGTCCCGACGTCGTGCTCATGGACATGCAGATGCCCCGCCTGGACGGGGTGGGCGCCACGGCGCGGATCACGGCGGAGCTGCCGGACACGCGAGTGCTGGCGATCACCACGTTCTCCTCCGAGCAGTACCTCGTGCCCGCGCTGCAGGCGGGCGCGTCGGGCTATCTGGTGAAGGACGCGCCGCCGTCGGAGGTCACCGAGGCCGTCCGCCGGGTGCACGCCGGCGACGTCGTGTTCTCGCCCCAGGTGGCCCGCGACCTGATCGCCGCCGCCACCGCCGCGGACGCCCGCCGCCCCGAGCAGGGCCCGGAGGAGGCCCTGGCGGCCCACGAGCGCCTCACCGAGCGCGAGCTGGACGTGGTCCGGGAGCTCGCCCACGGCTCCTCCAACGCGGAGATCGCCGCGGCGCTGTTCGTGGCCGAGGCCACCGTCAAGACGCACATGGGCAAGGTCATGGAGAAGTGGCAGGTCCGGGACCGCGTGCAGGTGCTCATCAAGGCCGCCCGCCACGGGCTGGTGGAGATCGGCGCGTGAGCACGGCGGCCCCCACGACGACGGCGCAGCCCGCCCCCCGGGGGCGCCTCGCCGGCGACGAGGGCCTGCTGCGCCTGCTGCGCACCGACCCCGTCTCCCGGCACACCCGGATCGTGCTGTGGGGGCTGGCAGGGCTGGCCGTGGTGTCCGAGGTGGTGCTCTTCGTGCTCGAGCCCACGCTTCTCGAATGGACCCTCGCGGAGCCCGCCGTGCAGGCCGAGATCGACGCCGGGCTCGCCCCGCCGGAGATGAACCCCCGGGAGGGGCTCGGACTGGCGGTGCGGATCGGCATCGCGGCGTTCGGCGTCCTCGCCACGCTGCTGTTCGCCTGGCAGCCCTCGATCGCCGCCGTCGTGGTGCTCGGGGCCAGCGCCGTGCTCCTGGGCGGGCTCGTGGGCCCGGACAGCCAGCAGCTCACGCCCACCTCCCTGGCGGCGCTGTGGGTCCTCGGCGGGGCGATGGTGGTCCGCTACTCGCACCGCGGATTCGTGTGGCTGGCGCTCGCGGCGGCCATGGCCGTCACCGTGGCGGGGGAGCTGCTGGCCGGCCCGCCCACGGAGGGGATGCCCGACCCGCACGGTGTCCACGCCGTGACACTCGTCCTCGCCGTCCTCGCCGCGGTGCCCGCCTACCTCGTGCGCCGCGCTCGGCACCGCGCCCGGGACCGAGTGACCGCCTTCGCCGCGCAGGAGGAGCGCGTGCGCCAGGCCGCCGAGCAGGAGCGGCAACGGATCGCGGTGGAGCTGCACGACGTCGTCGCGCACGGGCTGACCGTGATCTCCATGCAGGCCGCCATGCTGCCCACCCTCACGGACGCGGACCGCCGCCGCGGGGCGGAGGAGGCGATCGAGACGGCGGCCCGGCAGTCGCTGGTGGACCTGCGGCGCATGCTCACCGCACTGCGGGGCACCTCCCGCAACGAGGACACCCAGGACCCCGACGCCGTCGCCGACCTCCCCGGGCGGCTCGCCGAGCTGCAGGCCCGCCTGCGCGGCGCCGGCTACGCGGTCGACGGCGAGTTCGCGGGCCTGGACCTGCTGCCGGAGTCGATGCGGCTGACCGTGCTGCGGATCGCGCAGGAGGCCACCACCAATGTGCTCAAGCACGGCCCCGGGACCGGGCGGGTGTGCCTGTGCACCCGCGTGGACGAGGACGCCCGCGTCACGGTGCGCGTGGAGAGCCCGCTGGCCCCGCCCCGGCCCGAGCCCGAGCGGGGCCCGGGCGGGCGCGGGACGGGGGCGGGGCCGCGGCGCGCGTTCCCGTCCTCCGGGTTCGGGCTGGCGGGGATGGCCGAGCGCGTCAGCCTGTTCGGCGGGACCATCACCGCCGGCGCCCGGGACGGGCGCTGGGTGGTGGACGCCGTCCTGCCGACCCGCTGACCGGCGTCGGGGAGCAGCAGGTCAGCGGGCCAACGCCACCGTGACCTCGCCGCCGGGCTCGAGCGTGTGCTCCTGCCCGGCGATCACCATGGGCACGGGGTGCCACATGCCCTCGCCGGCCGTGACCGTCACGTCCGTCTGGGTCATGTGGATCACCACGGGCTGCTGGTGGTAGCGGATCACGAAGCGGGCGCCGGGCAGCTGACGGGGCAGGCGCGGGTCCAGGCGGACGACGTCGTCGCGCGTCTCCAGGCCCGAGTAGCAGCGGATGACGGTGTCCACGGTGCCGGCCATGAGGCCCAGGTGGATGCCCTCACGGGTGGTGCCGCCCTGCGTGTCGGACAGGTCCGACTCGAGCGCCTCCGTGAAGAGGTCCCACGAGCGGTCCGGGTCCGTGCGGGCCGCCACCCACGCGTGCACCAGGCGGGAGAGCGTGGAGCCGTGGGTGGAGCGGGCCTCGTAGTACTCCACGGTGCGCTCGAGGGCCTCCTGCGGCAGCGAGTAGCCCATCCGGCCCAGGATCTCCTCGAGCTCCGGCCCGGAGAACAGGTAGGGGAGCATGAGGGTGTCCGCCTGCTTGGAGAGCTTGTACCGGTTGGTGGCGTCGCCCTCGGACTGCAGGATCAGGTCCATGCGGCCGATGTTCCCGTACTTGGCGCGGTAGCCCTCCCAGTCGAACTCGATCAGGTCCTGGTAGCCCTCGAACTGCGCGAGGATGCCCTTCTCCGGACCCTCCTCGAAGAACGGCACGGTGAGCTTGGCGCTGATGTCCTCCCAGCGCTCGATCTCCTCCTGGTGGACCTCCATGACCTCCGGCAGACCGTCGTCCAGGGTGTCCAGCCAGCGCAGCAGGCGGGCGGTCTCGGACAGAACCCAGGACGTCAGCACGTTGGTGTACGCGTTGTTGCGCAGGCCCGAGCCGGGGGTCTGCGGGTAGCCGTCGTGGAACTCGTCCGGGCCCATGACGCCGTGGATCTCGTAGCGGCCGGTGTCCTGGTTGAACAGGGTCATGGACGCGAAGAACCGGGAGATCTCCACGAGCATCTCCGCGGCGTAGTCGGAGATGAAGCTCGCGTCCTTGGCGATCTCGATGTACCGCAGCACCGAGTAGGCGATGTCCAGGGAGACGTGACGCTGGTTGTGGGAGTTGTCGGGCATCCACATGCGCGAGCGCGGGTTCCACAGCTCGGTGGGGGTCTCCTCGCGGCCGTCCGAGCCGGACTGCCACGGGTACATGGCGCCGGCCCAGCCCTCGGCCTGCGCGTTGGCGCGGGCCTCGTTGAGGCGGCGGTAGCGGTACATCAGCAGGCCGCGGGTGATCTCCGGTCGGCGCAGCGTGAGCATGGGGTAGACGAAGATCTCGTCCCAGAAGATGTGGCCGCGGTAGCCCTCGCCGTGCAGGCCACGGGCGCCCACGGAGGCGTCCAGGTCGCGACGACGGCCGTACGCCGTCTGCAGCACGTGGAACGTGTGCAGGTTCAGCGCCAGCTGCTGGCGCAGGGACGCCCCGTCCTTGCCCACGGACACCGCGGAGCCCACCGAGGCCGAGCGCCCGGCGTCGAACGCGGGGGCCACGTACTCCTCGCCCGGGGCGAACGCGGCGCTGGAGCGACGCTGGTTCCGATGCTGCTCGGCCAGGTCGATCCGCACGCTGAACCGGTCCCAGTTCATCCCCCAGCGCTGCTCGTGCAGCGTGAGCAGGTTGCGGAAGTTCCGCGAGCGCTGGACGGCCTTGACGGCCGACTCCCACACGGACGCGTTGGCGTGGTCGTGCGTGGTGACCACCGCGGCGGTCTTCTCGAGCACGAGCGGCACGCCCTCCTCGATGTGGAGGCGGATGTCCTGGCCCGCGACGAGGGGCGAGTCGTCGACGGGGCGGCGGATGGGCTCGTCGTGGCCCACGGGCGCCACCTGGCGGGTGCGGGTGGCCACGGCCACGTGGATGCGGGACTGGGAGGTCACCGTCTCCAGGAGCACGGTCTCCCCGTCGATCTCGCGGGCCTGGGACGGCTCGAGGTGGTGGTTGGCCAGCGTGCGGTCGTCCGAGACGTTCAGGTTGGCCACGCGGCCCTCGATCATCGACCGCACCGTGAGGTCGCCGGACCAGTTCTCCGCCATCACGGTGAGCTCGATGGCCGCGAGGTGGCGGTTGGCGAGCGACTGGAACTGACGGGTGTGCAGGGAGGTGCGCCGGCCCTGCTCGTCCTCGAACGTCATGGTGCGGGAGAGGACGCCGCGGCGCAGGTCCATCTCCTGCACGAAGTCCACCATGTTCTCGTCGCTCGGCAGCAGCGGGCGGCCGCCGCGGGGGATGACCACCAGGGGCGTCCAGTCCTGGATGTTCACCATGTGCTCGGTGACGACCTCGCGCCCCTGGACCATCGAGGTCAGGCGGTTGAACAGGCCCGCCATGTAGGTGCCCGGGTAGTGCACGTCCGTGATGACCGTGCCGGGGATGGAGCCGCGGGTGCCCCAGTAGCCGTTGGCCATGGTGCACAGCACCTCGCGGGTGCCCTCGGACTCGGGGTCGAAGTGGTCCCAGCGCAGCACCCACGCCGCGTCGAACGGGGCGGTGGTGCGGCGGTGCAGGGCCAGCGTGCCGAAGTCCTCCACCACGATGTGCGCGCCGGCGTCCTTGAGCCGGGCCTTGCCGTGCTCCGGCTCGCGGTTCACGCCGATCACCAGGCCGAACCGGCCGTCCGAGGCGGCCTTCACGCCGGAGACGGCGTCCTCGAGCACCATGGCGTCCGCCACGTCCACGCCGAGCTCGCGGGCGGCCTCCCAGAACATGGCCGGGTCCGGCTTGCCGGGCAGGCCGCGCTCGATCGCGGTGTGCCCGTCCACGATCACGGGGAAGTAGTCCAGGACGCCGCCCGCGGACAGCACGGCCCGGGAGTTCTTCGAGGAGGTCACCAGCGCCACCGGCACGCCCTTGTGGTGCAGCTCCTGCAGCAGCGCGACGGCCTCGGGGAACACGCGCACCCCGTCCCGCTCCAGGACCTTCTCGAAGTGCCCCTGCTTGCGCTCGGCCAGAGCGATCACCGTGAGGTCCGGCTGCTCGGCGGCGCCGTCGTCGTCGACCTCCGGCACGTGCAGCCCGCGCGAGGCGAAGAAGGCGCGCACGCCGTCCTCGCGGGGGCGGCCGTCCACGTGGTGGAGGTAGTCGTCCTTGGCGTCGAAGGGCCGGAGGGCGTCCGGGTCCGCGGCGACGGCGGCGCGGTTGGCCTCCAGCGCGCCCACGGCGGGCAGGGCCTCGTCGAACAGCTCCTTCCACGCCGCCGCGTGCACGCCGGCGGTGTCCGTGATCACCCCGTCCATGTCGAAGATCACCGCGCGGTAGCGGCGCAGGCGGTGGCGGCGGGAGTTCAGGTCCTGCTGCTCGGCGGGGGTGAAGGTCTGGGTCACGGTGCGCCTCTGCTCTCGGGGAGGATCGGGGATGTGCGGGCACGCCAGGGCCCGCCCGGAGACTCCCCGGACGGGCCGACGTTGGTTGAGGCCCAGCCTACGGGGGCGGACCGGACGGCGGGAGGGGGTGACGGGGTCCTGGGGGTGAGTCCCCTCACGGCGCGTCGGGCGGCTCGCGTCGCGTGCCGGGCGGGCCTCGGCGTTGTCAGAGAACTGCCAGGCTGCGTCCGGGGTGTGCCCACATTCGGTTCTTAAGGTGGAACCACCTCATCGACGTGCGAGCGGTGCAGGTGCGAGTGATGACACGGAAGGGGCCCCGGAGCGATCCGGGGCCCCTTCCCTGTGCGCGGGTCTTCGGGGCGGGTCCGCGTCCGACGCAGTCCCCGCCACGCGGACTTGTGCGGTCACGACTCTGAGAACAGTGAGCGTTCCACTAGTGTGTCTCGCATCACATTCTGCACCCCTGCCCCGAACACACTTTCCCCGAATGAGGTCACACGATGAACTCCCTCGTGCTCGCGCTGGTCGGCGTCGCGATGATCGTCGCCGGCTACCTGCTCTACTCACGGTTCCTGGCCAGGAAGGTGTACCGGCTGGACCCGGACTACATCACGCCTGCCCACCGCTATGAGGACGGGGTCGACTTCATCCCCACCAACAAGCTGGTCCTCTGGGGCCACCACTTCACGTCCGTGGCCGGTGCGGCGCCCATCGTGGGCCCGGCGGTGGCCGTGATCTGGGGGTGGGGCCCGGCCTTCCTCTGGGTCACGCTCGGCACCGTCTTCTTCGCCGGCATGCACGACCTCGGGGCCCTGTGGGCCTCGGGTCGCAACAAGGCGCAGTCGATCGGCACGCTCTCGGGCAAGTACATCGGCCGCCACGGCCGCAACCTGTTCCTCGTGGTGATCTTCCTGCTGCTGCTCATGGTGAACGCCGCCTTCGCGGTGGTGATCTCCAACCTGCTGGTCTCCACCCCCACCGCCGTCATCCCCACCTGGGGCGCGATCGTGGTCGCGCTGCTGGTCGGCCAGGCGATCTACCGCCTCAAGTGGAGCCTGCCGCTGGTCTCCGTGGTGGGCGTGGGCGCGCTCTACGGACTCATGCTGCTCGGCGACCGCTTCCCGATCGTCCTGCCGGAGACCATCCTCGGGCTCTCGGCGAACGCCTTCTGGATCGTCGTCCTCTTCGTCTACGCGGGCATCGCCTCCATGCTGCCGGTGTGGATGCTCCTGCAGCCGCGCGACTACATCAACGGCCTGCAGCTGTTCATCGGCCTGGGCATCCTCTACGGCGCCATCCTCATCTCCTCGCCCACCGTGGTGGCCCCGTTCTACAACGAGAACGTCCCGGAGGGCACCCCGGGCATCATTCCGCTGCTGTTCGTGACCATCGCCTGCGGTGCGATCTCCGGCTTCCACGGCATCGTCTCCTCCGGCACCTCCTCGAAGCAGATCGCGAAGGAGACCGACGCCCGGTTCGTCGGCTACTTCGGCGCCGTCGGCGAGGGCCTGCTGTCCCTCGGCACCATCATCGCGGTGACCGCGGGCTTCCGCTCTCTCGCGGATTGGGAGGAGGTCTACTCGGCCTTCGGCCAGGGCGGGGTGCAGGCCTTCGTGACCGCCGGCGGCCAGATCCTCAACACCGGACTGGGCATCCCCACCGGCCTGTCCTCCACGATCCTCGCGACCATGGCCGTGCTCTTCGCCGCGACCACCATGGACACCGGTGTGCGCCTGCAGCGCTTCGTGGTGGCGGAGATCGGCGGGATCCTGGGCTTGAAGCTCGGGACCCTGGTCTCCACGCTGATCGTGCTCGCCGTGACCATGGGCCTGGCGTTCGGCGCCGGCGCGGACGGCTCCGGCGGCATGGTCATCTGGCCCCTGTTCGGCACCACCAACCAGCTGATGGCCGCGCTGACGCTGTCCATCGTGTGCGTCATCCTGCTGCGCCTGCGCCGTCCGGTCCTGCCGGTGCTCCTCCCGCTGGTGTTCGTGGCGTTCATGTCCGTGTACGCACTGTTCGTGCAGCTGGGGCAGTTCTGGAACGCGCAGAACTGGCTGCTCCTGATCCTGGACGTCATCATCCTGGTCAGCGCGCTCTGGGTGCTGGTCACCGCCTTCGGTGCCATGGCCGCCGCCCGCAGGGCCCCGGCCGTCACCCCGGAGGAGGACGAGGCCGTGGACGCCGAGGACGCCTTGGAGCCCTCCGGCGGCCGCCGCGGCTGAACGGCGGAGGAACGCATGGGTGTCGGCGAGCGCCTGAGGGCGCTCTCGGAGGGGCTGAACGCGTTCTACGCCGGCCCCTACCGGGCCACCTTCGCCCGGGCCCGCCGGGACGAGGAGGACCTGTTCATGATGATGGTCTTCTCGGACGCCCTCGGCGTGCCCAATCCCGCCACCTACTACACGGTGGAGCTGCTGCCCGTGGTCTACGAGCGGTTCCACGAGTGGCACCGGCGGATGGGCATGGAGCGCTCCCCGCTGGACACCGTCAGCTGCTGCTGAGCGGGGTCCTGCACCCCGCCCCGCACCCAGCAGAGGACTCGGCGAAGGAGGAGAGGACATCCGATGGGCTCCACGACGACGGACACAGGCCTGAGCACGCACCTCGCCTCCCGGCGGGTCGTCTTCTTCGGCGGCAAGGGAGGCGTGGGCAAGACGACGGTCGCCTCCGCCACCGCCGCGGCCCTCGCCGCCGCCGGGCGGCGCGTGCTCGTGGTCTCCACGGACCCGGCGCACAACCTCGGCCACCTGTGGGACACCGAGGTCGGGGACACGGAGACGGACCTGCTGACCGCCGAGGGCGGGGGAGCCGTCGTCGGGGTGGAGGTGGACCCGGACGCGGTGGCGGCGCGGCACCTGGACGCCGTGAAGGACACGGTGCGCGGCCTGATGCCGGCGCACCTCCACCAGGAGGTCGACCGGTACTTCCGGCTCGCCGCGGCCTCACCCGGCACGCATGAGGCGGCGCTGCTGGAACGGATCTCCCGGATCGCCCTCGAGGCACAGGAGCGGTTCGACGCGGTCCTGTTCGACACGGCCCCCACCGGTCACACGACGCGGCTGCTCGAGCTGCCCACCCGCATGGGCGCCTGGGCGGACGGGCTGCTGGAACGGCGCGACCGGACCGAGAGGTACGCGGACGCGATGCGCGGCCTGGACGGCAGGCGCGGGCTCGAGGGACCACGGACCGCGCAGGAGCGGCGGGACCTGCGCATCCGCGAGGTGCTCACCGCACGGCGCCGGATCTTCGCGGACATGGAGGCGTTGCTGACGGACCCGGACCGGTGCACGTTCGTGCCGGTGCTGACGGCCGAGCGGATGCCCGTGCTGGAGACCGTGCAGCTGTGCCGCCGCCTGGCCGAGGACCGGATCGCCGTGGCGGCCCTGGTGGTCAACCGGCGCTCGCCCGAGGACGCGGGCGCGGCGCTCGCCGCGCGGTCGGTGTCCGAGGCGGGGCACATGGCGGATCTGGTGCGCCAGGTGCCGCACGTGCCCGTGGTGCAGGTGCCGTGGGTGGACGGCGAGCCCACCGGCCGGGAGGCCGTGACGGCGATCGGACGGCTGCTGGGCTGAGGGGCGAGCCGGGTCAGCGCCGCCGGAGCAGCACGAGCGTCTCGGTGTGCGCGGTCTGCGGGAACATGTCGAACACCCGGACCCGCTCGGCCCGGTACGAGGGCATCCGCGCGAGGTCCTGCGCGAGGGTGCGCGGATTGCAGCTCGAGTAGAGGACGGTCGGGATCCCCGAGGCCTCGAGCGCCGCCGAGAGGTCGGCGCCGATCCCGCGCCGGGGCGGGTTCACGACGACGGCCTCCGGGAGGCCGGCGGGCGCGTCGCCGTCGTCGGCGGACGGCTCCTGCCCCTCGGGGGACAGCGCTCGGGTGGCGTCGCCGGCCGCGAACCGCACGCGGTCCGCCACGCCCAGCTCCTGCGCCGTCTCCTGCGCCGCCGCCACGGCCTCCGCGGTGGTCTCCAGGCCCCACACCTCGGGCACGCCCGCGGCCGCGAGGTGGAACGCGAACCCGCCCACGCCGCAGTACAGGTCCCACGCCGACGTCGGCGCACCACCTCCGCCCGCTGCTCCACCGCTCGCACCCGCGCCGCCCGTCACCCACTCCGCCGCCGCGGCGTACAGCCCCTCCGTCACGGCGGTGTTGGTCTGGAAGAACCCCTGCGGGCGCAGCCGCAGGCCGATCCCGTTCAGCCGCATGGTCAGGGTGGGTCCGCCGGCCAGCACGATCTCCTGGTCCCCCTCCGGCAGTGCCACGTGCTCGGGGAGCAGGTTCGCGGACACCACGGCGGCCGGGGTCCCGCGCCGCTCGAGGTCCGCGAGCAGCCCGGGCACGACGCCCCGCAGCGCGTCCAGCCGGTCCGGGGAGCGCAGCACGAACCGCACCATGGCCTCCCGGTCGGGGGAGAGGGTGACGATCACACCCTTCAGCTCGCCCGTGCGCGCGGCCACGTCGTAGGGCTCCAGCCCGGCGGCCGTCACCGCCGCCGCGCACGCGTGGAACACGTCCTCCATGCCGTCCAGGTACAGGCCGCAGTCCCGCAGGTCCACGCCCGTGCCGTCGTGGTGCTTGGGGTGCTGCCGCGGGTCCAGGATGCCCAGCCTCGGCGCGGCGGCGGACCCGGTCACCACCAGCTTGGCCTTGTTGCGGAACCCGGACTCCGGCCCGGCGAACGGCTCCTCCACCACCGTCCCCGCGTCCAGCACGTCCGCCAGCTGGGCCAGCACCGAGGCCTGCTTGTCCGCGAGCTGCCGTGCGTACGGCACGCCCATCAGCGGGCAGGAGCGGCACTCGCCGGCGTCGTAGTGGGGGCACTGCACGGGTCCGGCCCCTCAGCCCTGCGGGGCCGGGTCGAGGTCCGGGCGGCCCAGCCGCTGCGCCACGTGCGCCAGCGCGAGCTCGGCGGCCGCCGCCAGCTCCGGGTCCACGTCCATGACCATCGCGGAGAGCACCGGCTCCACCCGCGCGAGGTCCTCGGCCCGGGCCAGCGCGCCGAGGGCCGACGCCGCCGCCTCCCGCACCGGCGGGTGCGGGTCGCCGGCCGTCTCGCGGACCCGGTCCACGAGGGCGCGGTCCACGAGCGCGTCGGCGCGCAGGTCGTCCGCGCGCGCGGCCAGCACCAGCAGCGCGGCGGCGCGCACATCCGGGGCGCCGGCGTCGAGCGCCTCGATCAGGGCGGGCACCGCGCGTCGGTGCCACACCGTGGCCAGCGCCAGGGCGCCGGTGGCGGCGGGGGTGAGCGCGGCGTCGTCGCCGGTGAGGGCGCGCGCCGCGCCCGAGGTGACGTCCTCCGGCGTCACCGCGCCGGTGAGCAGCCGGACGGCCAGACCGGCGGCGGCGGCCTCGCCCCGCTGCTCGACCGCCTCCCGCACGCGGCGTGCGAGGCGGGCCTGGGGGGTCTGCGGCTCGACGGGCAGGGGCAGCGGGTCGCGGGAGGTCATGCCCGCCATTGTCCCGCGACGGGCGCATGCACCGCGACCTGAGCGCCGCTCACAAGCCGCGTGAGTGCGGCGTGAGAGGCATCACGTGGGACGCGGCGTCGGTGATACGTTCGTTGCATGAGACGACCCGGGGCCCTGTCCCTCGACTTCCGAGCGGACAGCTTCGACCACCCCTCCGGCCTCGTGGACGCCGGCACCGTCATCGGGTGGATCGACAAGGTCGCCTACGCCGTGGCCGCCAGCTGGTCCGGCATGCACGTGCGGGCCCGCTACATGGGGAACATGCAGTTCCGCCGCCCCATCCCCGTGGACACCCGCGTCACCGTCCAGGGGCGCGTGGTGCGCACCCACGCCGCCGCCGTCCACGTGCAGACCCGCCTCCTCCTCCCCGAGATCCTCGACGACGACGGCCGCCCCGTCGTCTCCACCAGCTCGATCTGCGTGTACGCGGCCGAGGAGGACGGCGTCCCCCAGGACGTGCCCGAGTGGATCCCGTCCACCCCCGGGCAGATCGAGCGCAACGACCAGGCGCGGACCTCGAGCATCGAGCGGCGGGCCGTGGAGAAGGCCATGGCGCGCCTGCCCTTCCCGGACCCGGAGCCGGGCCACGACGAGATGGTCAGCCTCGCCTTCATCGCCCCGATCACCGAGGCGTCCGTGGGCGGCACCGTGCGCGGCGGCGCCGTCATGCGCTGGCTGGACGAGGCCGCGGGCGTGTGCGCGGCCCGCTGGACGGGGCACGAGAACGTGGCGGCCGTGTTCGCCGGCGGCGTGCGGTTCGTCCGGCCCGTGCAGGTGGGGGACCTGGTCCGCGTCGACGCCCTGCTCGTGAACACCTCCGAGCGGTCCATGCACGTGGCGCTGCGCGTGCACGCCGGGCCGCGGCACCGCAAGGACCACCGGCTCGTGGCGCACTCGATCTCCGTGATGGTGGACGTCACCACGTCCGGGCAGGCCGGGGCCGTGCCGCAGTACACCCCGGAGTCGGACGCCGCCCGCCGGCTGCAGGAGTCCTCGGTGGAGCTCGTGCGCCTGCGCACCGAGGTGGGCTCGGCGTGGAGCACCCCCGAGCCGAGGGTCCCGAAGGCCCCGGAGGCCCGGGGCGCCGTGGATCCCACGGCTCCGTAGAATCCCCCCATGGACCTCGCGCAGCGCCTCCGGCGTCTTCCCACCCGCCGTCCGTTCAGCGTGCGCGCCGCGCTGCGACGCTCCGTGACCGTCGGGGCCGTCGGCCTGGTGGTGGTCCCCATCGCCACCGCGATCGCCCTGACGGGCTACGACCTGGTGAAGCGGCGCGGCCGCCGCCTGCGTCCGGTCCGGCGTCCGGGCACGTACGAGGCGCAGGTGGGCTCCGACGCGATGACGCTCTTCACCTCCGGCGAGGACGTCTACGACGCCATGATCGAGGCGATCGACGCGGCGGAGGAGACCGTCAAGTTCGAGACGTACATCTGGAAGGCGGACGACACCGGCCAGCGGTTCGTGGACGCCCTGAACCGGGCCGCCGCGCGTGGAGTGCAGGTGTGGGCCTCCTACGACGGCTTCGCGAACCTCGTGGTGCCGTCCCGGTTCTTCCGGCAGTTCGACCCGCGTGTGCAGGTGTACCGCCTCCCGGCGTTCACGCGTCCGTACTGGCGCGGCCTGATCCGCTACACCGGGTTCAACCACTCCAAGGTCCTCGTGGTGGACGGGGACGTCGGCTTCGTGGGCGGCTACAACGTGGGCGAGGTCTACGCGAAGCACTGGCGGGACACCCACGTGCGGATCCAGGGGCCGGCGGTGTGGGGGCTGGACCGGTCGATCGTGGCGCTGTGGAACGAGGCGCACATCGGGGACGACTCCATCCCGTGGGCCGCCCCCCGCGCGTGGGAGACGGACGTGTCCGTGCACGCCAACCTGCCCGCCCAGCTCGTCTACCCGATCCGCAACTCCTACCTCAGCGCGATCGACCGGGCGACGCGCCACATCTACATCAACACCCCGTACTTCATCCCGGACCAGCAGGTGCTCGGCGCCCTGAAGTCGGCGGCGCAGCGCGGCGTGGACGTGCAGGTGATGGTGCCCAAGGACTCGAACCACGTCGTCTCCGACTGGGTCTCCCGCGGCTTCTACACGGAGATGCTGGAGGCGGGCATCACGATCCTGCTGTACGCCGGCGGCATGATCCACGCGAAGACGGCCACCGTGGACGGCGTCTGGTCCACGGTGGGCACGGCGAACATCGACCGCCTCTCCCTGAGCTTCAACTACGAGACCAACGTGGTGGTGGTGGACCCGGACTTCGCGGCCCGCATGGAGGAGATCTTCCGTGCGGACGCTCAGCACGCGGAGCGCGTGGAGAGCCCGCGCTGGGGGGACCGCCACGGTCTGGCGCGCGTGGTGGAGACCCTGCTCGTGCCGCTGCGCCCCCTCCTCTGACCTCGCGCCTCCGCCCACCACGACGACGGCGGGCCGCCCTTCCCGGGGCGGCCCGCCGTCGTCGTACGGCGCCGTCCCCGACCCCCTCTTGCATACCCCCAGGGGTACTGTATAGGCTGTCGAACATACCCCAGGGGGTATCCGATCGGGCCGACGGTCCGGCCCGCCCCCACCCCGACGCCGGCCCTGCCGGCCCACCGAGGAGGACGGCCCATGCTGCTCGAGCGCATCTACGACGAGGACCTCGCCCAGGCCAGCTACGTGATCGGCTGCCAGGCGAACAATGAGGCAATCGTGGTGGACCCCCGCCGCGACATCCAGGTGTACCTGGACCTCGCCGCCCAGCACGGCATGACCATCACGCACGTCACCGAGACCCACATCCACGCCGACTACCTCTCCGGCACCCGCGAGCTGGCCCACGCCACCGGCGCCCAGATCCACCTGTCCGGCGAGGGCGGCGAGGACTGGACCTACGGCTTCGAGGGCAACCTGCTCAAGGACGGTGACACCGTGAAGCTCGGCAACATCACCGTGGAGGCCGTGCACACCCCGGGCCACACGCCCGAGCACCTGTCCTTCCTGGTCACCGACGGCGCCTTCGCCGACGCCCCCGGGTACATGCTCACCGGCGACTTCGTGTTCTCCGGGGACCTCGGCCGCCCCGACCTGCTGGACGAGGCCGCCGGCGGCGTCGACACCCGCTTCGAGGGCGCCCAGCAGCTCTTCGCCTCCCTCAAGGCCACGTTCCTGACGCTGCCGGACCACGTGCAGGTCTTCCCGGCCCACGGCTCCGGCTCCGCCTGCGGCAAGGCCCTCGGCGCGCTGCCCTCCACCACCGTCGGCTACGAGCGCGAGTACGCCTGGTGGTCCGAGTACCTGAAGAACGACGACGAGCAGGGCTTCATCGACGAGCTGCTCGACGGCCAGCCCGACGCCCACGCCTACTTCGGCCGCATGAAGCGCCAGAACAAGATCGGCCCGGCGATCCTCGGCGAGCTGCCGGAGCTCGAGGAGCTGGACGCCCAGGGCGTGCAGGCGAAGCTCGCCGACGGCGCGGTGTTCGCGGACACCCGCGGTGTGGACGAGATCCTCGCCGGCACCGTGCCGGGCGCGCTGGCCTTCCCGTCCCGCGGCAAGGTCGCCACGCACGCCGGCTGGGCCTACGACCCGGAGAACGACGACGCCGCGATCGTGCTGCTCGCCGAGGACCGCGAGGACGCGGACATGATGCGCAACCACATGATCCGCGTGGGCGTCGACGCGGCCGCCGCGTTCACCACCTCCGTGGACGGCCTCACGCTGGAGCCGGTGCCCACCGTGCAGGCCGCCGAGCTGAAGTCCCGCATCGAGGCCGGCGAGGTCGGTGCGGAGCAGGACACCGTGCTGGTGGACGTCCGCAACAAGACCGAGTTCTCCGACGGCACCATCGCGGACGCCCAGCAGCTGAACGCCGGCAAGGTCCTCTTCCACCAGGACGAGCTGCCGCAGGACAAGACCCTGGTGACCTTCTGCCAGTCCGGCCTGCGCACCATCGTGGCCGCCCAGGCGCTGCGCCGCGCCGGGTTCGACGTGGTCGAGCTCGAGGGCAGCTACTCCGCCTGGCAGCAGGCCTGACCCCGGCACCGGGGCGGCGGGGCGGGCGCGTCATCCCTTCGACGCCCGTCCCGCGGCCCTGTGCCGCCCCGACGACCCCGAGACGATCCCCCGAGGAGCCCCTCCCATGAGCATCACCCTGACCCCCGTCGCCCCGCGCGACCTGAAGGCCGAGCTGGCCGCCCGCCCGGACGCCGTCGTGCTGGACGTGCGCACCCCCGCCGAGTTCGAGGCCGAGCACATCGCCGGCTCCTACAACGTGCCGCTGGACCTGCTCCAGGAGCACGCGGACGAGGTCGCCGCGCGTCTGGACGGCACCGCCGTGCTGGTGTGCCAGTCCGGCAACCGCGCCGGCACCGCCCAGGACCGCCTGGCCCAGGCCGGCTTCACGTCCGCCCGTGTGCTGCAGGGTGGCATCTCCGCCTACGCCGAGGCCGGCGGCGAGGTCGTCCGCAGCGGCCAGCGCTGGTCCATGGACCGCCAGGTCCGCATGACCGCCGGGTCCATCGCCCTCGCCGGCGCCGTCGCGTCCCAGCTCGGCTCCAAGCGGTTCGGCCTCATCCCCGCCGCGATCGGCGCCGGCCTGTCCTTCTCCGCCGTCTCCAACACGTGCGCCATGGCGTCCGTGCTGTCCAAGATGCCGTGGAACCGTCCCGCGCAGGAGCGCACCGCGGACGACGTCATCGGCCACATCCCCGCCGGCACCGCGAAGCGGAGCTGATCCGCGATGTGGATCGTCCTCGCGCTGGCCCTCGTGGTCGGTCTGCTGCTGGGCCTCATGGGCGGCGGCGGGTCGATCCTCATGGTGCCGCTGCTGACCTACGTGGCCGGCCTCGAGCCGAAGCAGGCCATCGCCGGCTCCCTGTTCGTGGTGGGTGTGACCTCGCTGGTCTCGGTGCTGCTGCACTCGCGGCGCGGCACCGTCCGGTGGCGCACCGGCCTGATCTTCGGCGCGGCCTCGATGGTGGGCGCCCTCCTGGGCGGCGTGGTCGGCGGGTTCCTGCCGGGGACCCTGCTGCTCATCGCCTTCGCGGTGATGATGCTCTTCACGGCGTGGGCCATGATCCGGCCCAAGAAGAAGCAGCCCGAGACCGCCCCTGCGGGGGAGGCCCCGGCTGACGCCGAGCCCCGCCGTCACCCGCTGTGGAAGATCCTGGCGGAGGGCGTCGTCGTCGGCTTCATCACGGGCATCGTCGGCGCCGGCGGCGGGTTCCTCGTGGTCCCTGCGCTGGTGCTGCTCGGCGGCCTGCCGATGTCCGCCGCGGTGGGCACGTCCCTGCTGGTGATCGCCATGAAGTCCTTCGCGGGCCTCGGTGGCTACCTGACCAGCGTGACGCTGCCGTGGGACCTGCTGCTGTGGGTCACCGGCGTGGCCGTGGTCGGCGCGCTGATCGGCGTCCCGCTCGTGAAGCGGGTGCCGGAGAAGGCGCTCAAGAAGGGCTTCGGCTGGTTCGTGCTGGCCATGGGCGTGGTGATCCTCGTCCAGGAGCTCGTCGGCCTGCTCGTGTGACCTCCGACGACGCCGCCGGATACCCCCGGGGATATGATTCCCCTTCCCATCCCCGTCAGAAGGAGGCCGCCGTGCGCACCGCCGACGCCGAGACCCAGCGCAAGATCCTCAACCGCCTCAAGCGGGCCCGCGGCCAGCTGGACGCCGTCATCCGCGAGGTGGAGGGCGAGGGCCGATGCAAGGACGTGGTCACGCAGCTCTCCGCCGTGTCCACCGCACTGGACCGCGCCGGCTTCGCGATCGTGTCCTCCGCCATGCAGCACTGCCTGGCGGACCCGGCCGAGGCCGCTGAGGGCGAGGAGCAGCTGACCGTGGCGGAGCTCGAGAAGCTCTTCCTCTCCCTCGCCTGACCCTCCCCGTCCCATCCCCCATCCCCCATCCCCGCACCCCCCCCCCGCGGATCCACTGCGGTTCTGACCCTTCCAAGGCCGGAATCCGCCCCCGGAAGGGTCACAAGTGCAGTGGATCCGCGGAGGGGGTGTTCCCCTCCCCGCCGAAAGGACCCTCATCATGTGCCGTGCAGTGACCTGCGACGTCTGCGGCAAGACCATCTGGGCCGGCTGCGGCCAGCACATCGCCTCCGTGAAGTCCGGCGTGCCCGCCGGCCAGTGGTGCGACGGCCGCCACGGCCCCGCCGAGCAGGCTGCGGCGGCAGCCTCCGCGGAGCCCCGCGGCGGCTTCCTGTCCCGCCTGTTCGGGCGCTGACCCTCGGCGACCCTCCGACGTCGCCCACCCGGCCGCCCACCCGCCCACCTGCGAATTCCCTGCACTTCTGACCATTCTGAGAGCCTCGTCCGGCCTGAGAAGGGTCAGAAGTGCAGTCGATTCGGCGGGGGTGGGGGAGACCTAGGATGGCCGCATGTCCTCCGAGCAGCCCTCCGCCCCGTCCGACGCCGCCCCCGAGACCCGCGACGGCGACGCCCCCGCCGGCGTCATCACCGACCCCAAGGACGCCCGCCTGGCCAAGGTGCGCGAGCTGCTCAAGGGCAGGAACAAGGGCTCGCGGGCCATCATCATCGACGACGAGGAACCCCTCGCCGAGGCCCTGCGCCACGGCGTCACCGTGTTCACCGTGTTCCACGGGGAGGACACGCAGCTGCCGGCGTCCGTGACGGAGCTGCTGCCCGCGGATGCCGACGTGCAGGTGGTCTCCACGCACGCCGCCAAGGAGCTGTTCGGCGTCGAGCGGCGCTCGCGGATCTTCGCGCTGGCCCGCCGCCCCAAGCCGCTGACGGTGCCGGAGCTGTTGGAGGGCCCCGGGGACGTCGCCGTGCTGGACGGCGTGAAGCTCATGGGCAACATCGGCGCCGTCACCCGCTCGGCGAAGGCCCTGGGCTTCGCGGGGCTGATCCTCGTGGACTCGGACCTCGCTTCCGTGACGGACCGCCGCCTCGTGCGGGCCTCGCGCGGCATGGTCTTCGCCCTGCCGCTGGCGCTCGCCACGGCCGACGACGTCGTCGCCCACCTGGGCGAGGTCGGCGTCCCCCTGGTCTCGCTGGACCCGGAGGCGAGGGAGCCGCTGTCCGGGATCGCGGGGATCCAGGGGCGCATCGCCCTGCTGCTGGGCTCGGAGAAGCGGGGCGCGTCCTCGCGGCTCGAGCAGGCGGCGGAGCGCTCGGTGCGGATCGACATCCACCCGGACGTGGAGTCCCTCAACGTCTCCGTCTCCGCCGCGCTGGCCATGTACGAGCGCCGCGGGGCCAACCCGCTGCCGGCCGCCCGGGGCTGAGCGCTCAGCCCTCGAGCGCGCCTGCGAACGCCACGATCAGGCTGTAGAGCGCCTCGCCGGCCCGGCTCGCCCCGTCCGGCCGGGGCGCGGGGTGGACCCGCCAGGTGAGGGGCGTTCCGGGGGTGTGGACGGCGTCGGCGAGGGTCCAGGCCTGGTCGGTGCTCCCGTCCACCACCAGGAACTCCGTGGTCCCCGTGTCCACGTGATGGGCCACATGCAGCTCCGTGTGCCACGGGTCCTCGGCGCCGGGCCCCTGCCACGTGGCGGCCAGGCGCTCGACCTCCCCGCCGGGCTCCCGCGTGCGGTGGGCGTGCCACAGCCGGGCCTCCAGCGGAAGCTCTGGCGCGGCGTCGAGGGCGATCGTCCAGGCCCCGCCGAGGGCCCGGTGCGCCTGCGTGGGCGGCTCGCCCGGGGGAAGGCCTCCGAGCCGGCCGTCCGGCGCCCCCACGCCGTCCCATCCCGCGGTCCGCGTCACCCGGGCCCGCGGGGACGGATCGCTTGGGCTGATCACCTCGGCCGGGGGCGCGGGCGCGGCGAGTCCCTCCACGACGCCGGTCAGGATCCGGCCCGCGTCCGAGCGTTCCGGCGCGCGCAGCCAGACGGGGGCGCCGCGGTCGTCGGGAAGGAGGGCGAGGCCGGCGGACGTCTCCTCGCCGAAGAGGCCGGTGCGCACGAGCTCCACCTCGAGGCCCTCGATGGGGCCTCCCGCTCGGCGGGTGTGCAGGGCGAGTCCGCGCGTGTTCGCGTGCTCCTCGATGGTGAGGCGCCCGGGGCTTCCCACCGGGCCCCTCTCCACCCGGACCACGACGACGGCCCCGTCACCGGTGCGGACGCGGAGACTGGTCCCTGCGTGGTGCTGGCGACCGGCCATCGCCTCCCCTTCCGCCGTACAGGTGACCGCCGTATCGGTCGCGCGTGAATGTTCGGCCACTGTAAACCGAGCCGGGCGGCGCTGCCGTCGTCCCTGTGGGGAGGCTTACGCTGTCCGGAGGGTCGTGGAGAATCGTCCTCGACGGGCCGTGACTCCACGGACGCCCTGCCTCGACACCTCGTTGGGAGCCCCATGCTCTGGACCCTGCTGCGCCGGTACGGCCGGCCCTATCGCACCGCGGTGCTGGCCGTCGTCGTGCTGCAGCTGATCAGCACGCTGGCCATGCTGTACCTGCCCAGCCTCAACGCCCGCATCATCGACGAGGGCGTGGCCCGCGGCGACACCGCCCGCATCTGGGACATCGGCCTCGTGATGCTCGGCGTCGCGCTGGTGCAGGTGGTCGCCGCGATCGCCGCCGTGTGGTTCGGGGCGAAGGCCGCGATGGGCGTGGGCCGGGACCTGCGCCGCGCCGTCTACACCCGCGTGGACGCGTTCTCCGCGGAGGAGCTCGGCCGCTTCGGCGCCGCGACCCTCATCACGCGCGGCACCAACGACGTCAACCAGGTCCAGATGCTCACCCTCATGGCCCTGAACTTCATGGTGGCCGTGCCGATCATGGCGGTCGGCGGCATCATCATGGCCATCCGCGAGGACCCGGGCCTGTCCTGGCTGGTGTGGGTCTCCGTGCCGGTGCTGCTGGTGATCGTGGCGTGGATCGTCGCTCGTCTCATGCCGCTGTTCCAGCGGATGCAGGACAACATCGACGACGTCAACGGCGTGCTGCGCGAGCAGATCCAGGGCATCCGCGTGGTCCGCGCGTTCGTGCGCGAACGCCACGAGACGCGCCGGTTCACGGACGCCAACGCCGCCCTGACGGAGACCTCCGTGCGGATCGGCCGGCTGTTCGTGCTGCTTGGCCCGGTCATCACGATGATCCTCCACCTCGCCACCGCTGCCGTCCTGTGGTTCGGCGGCGAGCGTGTGGACGCGGGGCTCGTGCAGGTCGGCGCGCTCACCGCGTTCATGCAGTACCTACTGCAGATCCTCATGGCCGTCATGATGGGCACCTTCATGATGATGATGCTCCCGCGCGCCGTGGTCTCCGCCGGCCGCATCGGCGAGGTCCTGGACACCGTGCCCACCCTCGCCGAGCCCGCGCACCCCGTGGAGCCAGCGCAGCGGCGCGGGGAGGTCGAGTTCCGGGACGTCACCTTCGCCTACCCCGGCGCCGAGGCGCCGGTGCTGGACGGCGTCAGCTTCACCGTGGCCCCCGGCACCACGACGGCGATCATCGGCTCCACCGGCGCCGGCAAGTCCACGCTGGTGAACCTCATCCCGCGCCTCTACGACGCCACGGACGGGCAGGTGCTGCTCGACGGGGTGCCGGTGACGCAACTGGCGCGGGCGGAGCTGACCCGCGCTGTAGCGCTCGTCCCGCAGAAGCCGTTCCTGTTCTCCGGGACGGTGGCGGAGAACATGCGCTTCGGCGCGCCGCACGCCACCGAGGAGCAGATCTGGGCCGCCCTCGAGACGGCGCAGGCCGCAGACTTCGTCAGGGATAGGACCACAGGCGAAGGGGAGGCGGCGGCCCACGGGCTGGAGTCCCGCCTGTCCCAGGGCGGCACGGACGTCTCCGGTGGCCAGCGGCAGCGGCTGTCCATCGCGCGTGCGCTCGTGGCAGCGCCGCGGATCCTGGTGTTCGACGACTCGTTCTCCGCCCTGGACGTGACCACGGACGCTCGCCTGCGGGGGGCTCTGGACGCGCGGGCCGCGGGCATCACCCGCATCGTCGTCGCCCAGCGGGTGGCCACCATCACCGAGGCGGATCAGATCGTGGTGCTGGACGAAGGCCGGGTGGTCGGCCGCGGCACCCACGCCGAGCTGCTGGCCGGCAACGAGACCTACCGGCAGATCGTGGACTCCCAGGTGCGCGAGGAGGAGCCGGCATGAGCGAGCAGCTGACGGACGCCGAGCTCGCCGAGCTCCAGGAGGCCGGCGTCACGGACGAGTGGGGCGGCGGACCGGGCCGGAAGGCCAAGGCGTTCTGGCCCTCGGCCCGGCGGCTGCTGGGCCTGTTCCGGGCCGAGCGCACGGGCCTGGTGGTGGTCGCGCTGATGGTGCTGGTCGCCGTCGTGTTCAACGTGTGGGCCCCGCACGTCCTGGGACGGGCGATGGACGTGATCTTCGGCGGCCTCGTCTCCCGGGAGATGCCCGCGGGGATGAGCCGCGAGCAGGTGATCGAGGGCCTGCGAGCCCAGGGTGAGGGCCAGGCCGCGGACATGCTGTCCGGCATGGCGTTCACGCCGGGGCAGGGGATCGACTTCGGCGAGCTGGGGCGGCTGATCCTGATCGTCCTGGCCATGTATGTGGTGGCGCAGACGTTCATGTGGCTGCAGGGGCGCGTGCTGAACGACCTGGTGATGCGGATCGTGTTCCGGCTGCGCCAGGACATCGAGGCGAAGGTCAACCGGCTGCCGCTGAGCTACTTCGACACCCGCCAGCGCGGCGACCTGCTCTCCCGCACCACCAATGACGTGGACAACGTCCAGCAGGCCCTGCAGCAGGCGTTCGCCACCCTCGTGTACTCGGTGCTGACCATCCTCGGCATCGTCGGGATGATGGTCTGGCTGTCCTGGCAGCTCGCCCTGATCGCGCTGATCGCACTGCCGGTGGCGGGCGTCGTCGTCGGCGTGGTGGGCAAGAAGTCCCAGGCGCTGTTCACCGCGCAGTGGCGGGAGACCGGCCGGCTCAACGGGCACATCGAGGAGTCCTTCACCGGGCACGAGCTGGTGACCGTGTTCGGGCGGCAGGCGGACATGGCCGAGCGCTTCGACGAGCGCAACGAGGCCATGTACGAGGCCGCGTTCAAGGCGCAGTTCTACTCCGGGATGATCATGCCGATCATGCAGTGGGTGAACTGGCTGGGATACGTGGGGATCGCCGTGGTGGGCGGGCTGCGGGTGGCCAACGGCCAGATGACCCTGGGCGCGGTGACCGCGTTCATCCAGTACTCGCGCGAGTTCAACCAGCCGTTGGGTCAGGTGGCCGGCATGGCCAACATGCTGATCTCCGGCGTGGCCTCGGCCGAGCGCATCTTCGAGCTCCTCGACGAGCCGGAGGAGACCCCCGACGGCACCCCCGCCGGCACCCCCGCCCGCACTTCCGTTCGGGAAACGGCGCCCTCCAAGAGCACTTTCGTCCGGGAAACGGCGCCCTCCGCCGCCCCCGGGCCCGACGGCGTCGCCCATCTCCCGCGCCCGCTGCGCGGTCGCGTGGAGTTCGAGCACGTGCGCTTCTCCTACACGCCGGAGAAGCCGCTCATCACGGACCTGAACCTCGTGGCGGAGCCGGGGCAGACGGTCGCGATCGTCGGGCCGACCGGTGCCGGCAAGACCACCCTGGTCAACCTGATCATGCGGTTCTACGAGGTGGACGGCGGGCGGATCCTGCTGGACGGCGTGGACACCCGCACGGTCAGCCGCGGCGAGCTGCGCGCCGCCACCGGCATGGTGCTCCAGGACGCGGTGCTGTTCGGCGGGACCATCCGGGAGAACATCCGCTACGGCCGACTCGACGCCACGGACGAGGAGGTCGTCGCGGCGGCGAAGGCCACCTACGTGGACCGTTTCGTGCACACCCTGCCCGACGGCTACGACACCGTGATCGAGCAGGACGCCGCCAACGTGTCCGCGGGCGAGCGGCAGCTCATCACCATCGCCCGTGCGTTCCTGGCCCAGCCCTCGCTCCTGATCCTGGACGAGGCCACCTCCTCCGTGGACACCCGCACCGAGGTGCTGGTCCAGGGCGCGATGGCGGCGCTGCGCTCGGACCGCACGAGCTTCGTGATCGCCCACCGCCTCAGCACCATCCGCGACGCCGACGTGATCCTCGTGATGGAGCACGGCGACATCGTGGAGCAGGGCAACCACGCCGAGCTCCTCGCGGCCAGGGGCGCCTACCACCGGCTCTACATGAGCCAGTTCAAGGGCGGGGAGGACGACGGCGGCGGTGCGGCCTCGGGAGAAGACGCCCGGTGATGACTGCAGCGAGCGTGAAGGGACTCGGGACGGCCTGACGAGGCCAGGAGAATCCCTTGCTGTGGGGGGTAGCGTCTACTATGTGACGTAGCTCATATCGGGTTGGAATCCTGAGGAGGATCGTCATGGGACCGAGGGCTTCTGGTCATGAGCGGGCCTGACATCACAGGGAGACGTGGCCGGGGTCTGGCAGTCGGGCTTGCGCTCACTGTCGATCTCGCCGCGTGCGGGGATGAAGGCGGATCCGCAGGACAGGACGTCGCTGACTGCGCAGGCGCGACAGCGCCGGAGGAATGGAGTCCATCTCGGTGGACGCCGCCAGTCGCGATTCAACCGGTCCTGACGGCGGAGGCCGAGAAGGAAGCGGCCTACCGCTCCGCTCTCGAACGGCGGGCCCAGACGCTCCGCATCACGGATCCTCCTCGCGTGCAGCGGAGAGTGAAGCGCCCTGGGTTTCGTTCCGATCCCAACGAAGGAGAATCGGAACATGCCCAAGAAGTTCAGCCCCGAGCTGCGTGAGCGCGCGGTCAGGATGGTCCTGGAACGCCAAGCCACGCAAGGAGGGCCCCGTTCGCATTCCATCCGGGCGGTAGCCCCGCAGCTCGATGTCAGCGAAGAGACCTTGCGGATGTGGTGCCAACGCCACGGCCACGAAATAGTTCAGGCACCCGTCTCAGAGACCCCTGCGGAGGAGATCCGCAGGCTCAAACGCGAGCTGGCCGAGGCGCGGCGCGCGAACGAGATCCTCAAGGCCGCCTCGGCTTTTTTCGCAGCGGAGCTCGACCGCCCCACGACGAGATGATCGCGTTCATCGACGAACACCGCGATCAGTTCGGGGTCGAGGCCATCTGCCGCACCCTTCGTGCGACGGAATGTGGGTTCATCACCTCGACGTGAGCTACCGCGCCGCGAAGACACGACCGGCCTCCGCGCGGGCCCTGCGAGACGTTCTGCTGCTCGAGGAACTCCGCCGGATTCACATGGAGAACTACAGCGTTTACGGCGTCCGCAAGATGCACCATGCGATGGCCCGCGCCGGGTGGGAGATCGGCCGGGACCAGGTCGCCCGTCTCATGCGTACCGCCGGCCTGCAGGGAATCCGCCGTGGCCGCAAGCCGATCACGACCCGCCCTGCAGGAGAGACAGACGCCCGCCCTGATCTCGTGGAACGTTGCTTCACCGCCGAGCGGCCGAACCAGCTGTGGGTCGCTGACATCACCTACGTCAGGATCCTGGGCGGGTTCTGCTACGTCGCGTTCATCACCGACGTCTACTCCCGGCGCATCGTGGGATGGGCTGTCTCGGGCAGCCTTCACACCGTGGGGCTGCCGCTGCTGGCCTTGGAGCGCGCGCTGCTGAGCACTGGCGCCAGCCGTGGCCGCCAGGGCCTGGTGCACCACTCGGATCGCGGTAGTCAGCTTGGCCTGCTCGGATGCGCTCATCACCGCCGGGGTGAGCGCCTCAGTGGGCACCGTGGGCGACTCTTACGACAACGCCCTGGCTTAAGAGCGTGAACGGGCTCTACAAGGCCGAGCTCATCCACGCCAAGCGGATCTGGGAGTCCGTCGAGGCGGTCGAGCTGGCCACCATGGGGTGGGTGCACTGGTGGAACACCACCCGCCTCCACGAGGCCCTGGACTACCTCACCCCCGCGGAGGTCGAGGCGGCCTACACTCACGACCAGGACTCAGCGCCCGTTGCGTCTTGACCTCGGAACGAAACCCAGGGCACTTCAACGCCGAGATCATGGAGGCCTGCCCCGAGGTGCCCTCTGACTCCGTCCTCTACGGGTTCGACGGATGAACCGCCCCGTCCGCTGGGCCACCTCACCCCGCGCCCTTTGTTACGAGCGCGCGGCGGAACGGCCGTGCCGGGGCGCATTCCGGTGCAAGGTCAAACGTGGGTGTGTGAAGCATCTGAGAAAACTCTTGACGCTGAGCGGGCCACGCCATAGCGTGTGACGCACCTCACAAGGGGCTTTAGATCGGAGGAGGAACATCATGGGTGTGAAGCAGTGGGCCAGCAGGGTAGGCGCTGGCGTGGCTGTCGCTGGATTGCTGGCGGTCTCTGGAGCGGCGCCAGCGCAAGCGTTGTCAGAGACTGGCAGGAAGGACTGCAGTGCCGGAGGCGGGTATGTCGGCCTGCAGGTGGAGCAGCAGCGGTATACGGACACGATGTATTACAACGTCGGCGGAAAGACCACCAAGAAGCCTGGGCTATACAAATATGGATGGGATTCCGGACTCCGCATGACGCAGACCTGGACGGGGTCATCGACCTCGCTTCTGCTGTCGGGCACCTACGGCTACTGCTATTACCCCTACTGAGGTTGAGCCCAAGATGAAGACGAAGTTCGCAGCGGTCACCGCCGCGGCGGTGACCGCTGTTCTGACTCTGTCTGGATGTGCGACCACTGCTCCGTCCACGAGCGCCGCGGCGACCGGTTCCCCTACAGAGAAGGTGTGGGATCCCGAGACCTGGACGCCCACCGAGAAGATCGAGCGGCGGATGACCGAGGCTGACGAGCGGGAGCGCTGGTATGAGTCACAGCTCGCACGAAACGCCGCCTTCTTGGGCATCAGCAACCCCCCGGCCGTCACCCGTCGCGGGTGGGCCACCTCCAGGCAAGAGCAGGCGAGATGGTCCGCGCAGTGCATGACCGAGCGAGGGGTTCCCGCCACGTACAACGAGGTTATGGTGGGGGTGACGTATGACACTCCGCCGCCCTCGCAGGAGGCGGCCGTGAAACTGGTCTCATGGACCTGCGATGCCCTGTTCCCCATCGATCCGAGCCTGGACCAGGAGTTCTCTGACGCTCAGTTGCGCCTGCTCTACGACTATTGGGACCAGTACGCCATCCCGTGTCTTGAGGACCATGGCATCACCGTGGACACATCCCAGCGGCCCTCGAAGGAAACATGGCTGGCGGCCTTCAACACGCCGGAGCGGATCAGCTGGTGGCCCGTGCAAGACTCCATCATGGGCCTCACGGACGCGCGCTCCGCCGAGGTCTCGGAAGCCTGTCCGGTTCAGCCCCCGGACTCGATGCTCTTCGGATACTCCGAATGAGCAAGGTCACCCGCTGGGCCGCTCTCGTCCTCACGCTCGTGCTCGTCGCCGCCCTCGCCTTCTGGGCCGGCCGGGCCACGCTCACCCCTCCGGCCCAGGCCGATCAGCGTCCGTCCGAGGACGCCGTCGTCACCGTCGCCGAGCAGGAGCTCGGCCGCGTCATCACCCTCGGCGTGTCCGTGGCCCGCGAGCAGGCGCCGGCCGCCGTGAACGCGCTGTCCGGCGTCGTCACCCGGGCCGGGGAGTCCGGTGAGGTGGCCGCCGGGGACGTGCTGTACGCCGTCGCGCAGCAGCCCGTGATCGCCGTGCAGGGCGAGCTGCCCCAGTGGCGGGCGCTCGACGAGGGCGCCACCGGCAGCGATGTCGCCGCGTTCCAGCGAATGCTCGCCGCCACGGGGGCGAAGGTGGAGGTCACCGGCACCTGGGACGAGGCCACCGCTGTCGCCTGGAACGGCTGGCTCACCGAGCGCGACTACCCGGCCGCGGGCACCGTGGAGCTGGGCCAGCTCGTGGTGCTGGAATCACTCCCCGCCGCACTCAGCGTGGACGCGAAGGCAACGGCCGTCGGCGGCGCGCTCGCGGGAGGCGAGACCATCGTCGCCCGCCCCGGCGACGAGCCCACGTTCGCCATCGAGGTCAACCAGGACCAGGCCGCCATGATCCCGGCCGGCACCGCGGTGACCGTGCCCCACGGCGAGCACGAGTGGGAGGCCGTGGCCGGCGAGTCCACCGCGGACGACCAAGGGCTGATCCGCATCCCCCTGACCGCCCCCGACGGCGGCGCGGTGTGCGGCGCGGACTGCGACTCCCTGCCAGCCGAGGCCTCCACCTCCCTGCTCTCGAAGGTCAACGTGGTCCCGCCCGTCACCGGGCCCGTGGTCCCCGTGTCCGCGCTGCGCACCCAGCCCGGCGGCGCCGTCGTGGTCACCGTGGTGCAGGACGGCGTCGAGGAAGAGCGCACCGTCACCGTCCGCGGCTCCGCGGACGGCCTGGCCGTGGTGGACGGCGTGGACGCCGGGGAGACCGTGCGCGTGCTGAACGGCGCGCCGTGAACGCGGAGCTGTCCGTGGCGGACCTGCGCTTCGCGTACACGCGCGGCGCGGAGGAGCTGTTCGACGGCCTGACCCACCGCTTCACCCCTGGCGCCGTCACCGCGCTCACCGGCCCGTCCGGGCGCGGCAAGTCCACGCTGCTGTACGTGCTGGGGCTTATGCTCACGCCCTCGGCGGGCGTGGTGCGCCTGGGCGACGTCGAGGCCTCCGCCCTGCCGGACCGGCGCCGGGCGCGGTTGCGGGCCACGTCCGTGGGGTTCGTGTTCCAGGACGCCGAGCTGGACCCGTCCCGGCCCATCCTGGACTCGGTGGTGGAGCCCGGCCTCTACGCCGGCCTGCCCCGCCGCGAGCTCGAAGGCCGGGCCAGGATCCTGCTGGAGCGGTTCGGCCTCGGGCACCGGGCCGAGCACCGGCCGGGCCAGGTCTCAGGCGGGCAGGCACAGCGCGTGGCGGTCTGCCGGGCACTCGTGAACACCCCTGCGGTGGTGCTGGCCGACGAGCCCACGGGCAACCTCGACCCGGACAACGCCTCCCTCGTGCTCGACGCGCTGGCCGAGGCCGCGGGGGAGGGGCGCACCGTGGTAGTGGCCACGCACGACCCGGCCGTCGTCGCCCGTGCGGACGAGGTGGTGCGACTGTGAACCCGGAGGCCCGCCCGTGAACCTGAGGACCCTGCTGCGCGAGGCCCTCACCGCCGCCCGCACCGCGCCCGTGCCCTCCGCCCTCGTGCTGTTGGTGGTGGCCGCCATGTGCTTCGCGGCCGTCGCCACGGTGGGCCGTCAGGCGGCCACGGAGGCCGCCGTCGCCGCGGAGCTCTCCGGGCCCGCGGCGCGCGTGCTCACCGTGACGGACTCGGGTGGCACCGGCTTCCTCACCGGCGCCACCGTCGCCACCCTCGCCGGTCTCGACTCCGCCGGGGCGGCCCTGGCCCGCGACATGCCCGTGGACACGGTGAACGCCGCGATCGGTGCGGGCGGGACTCGCGTGGCGGTGACCCACGTGGTGGGCACCGTCGACCGCGGCGTCGAGCTCACGCGCGGCCGCCTGCCGGGCCCCGGGGAGGTGGTGGTGCCCGAGGCGAAGCTGGCCGAGCTGGGCCTGGCCCAGCCCTCCGGAGCGCTCGAGTCCGGAGACGGACGCCAGTGGGCCGTGGTGGGCGCGTTCGAGGCGCTCACCCCGTTCGAGGACCTCGCGGACTACGCGATTGCCGTGCCCGCCGCGCCGGCCTCCCTCGTGGTCCAGCAGGTCCGTGTCCTGGCCCCGGACACCGCCGGCACCCGCGCCATGCAGGACTCGGCCCTGGCCGTGATCGACCCCGACCCGCGCTCCTCGCAGGTGCAGACCGCGCGGGCGCTGGCCGCCGGGAACGCGACGATCACCGGGGAGCTGGCCGGGCTCGGCCGGTCCCTGCTGCTGCTCATCCTCGGGGCGGGCGCCTTCTTCGTGGCGATCGTGGTGCTCGCCGACGTGCTCATCCGTCGCCGCGACCTCGGCCGCCGCCGCACCCTGGGCATCGGCCGCGCGGACCTCGTGCTGCTCGTGGCGGTCCGCACCGCCGCGCCGGCGGTGCTCGGGGCGGTGGTGGGCGCGGGGACGGGCTACGCCGTCGTCGTGGGGCAGGGCGGGGCGCTGGGGCTGGACTTCGTGGCGGGGGTGGCCGTGCTCGCCGCGCTGACCGCCGTGGTGGCCAGCCTGCTCCCGGCGGCCTTCGCGGCGTTCCGCGACCCCGTGCGGGTGATGCGCACGGCCTGACCCCTTCCGCCCGCCGGCCGCGTTCTCGCCCGCCTCGATTCCCGCGCGTCGCCCGCCGCGCGTCGGCGGCCGCAGTGCGCGTGCCGCCGGATCAGAAGGTGTAGGGCACGCGCTCCCAGGTCAGCAGCGGCTGATCGGCGTGGCGGCCCCGGCCGGCGTTCATCGGTGCCACGGAGAAGCGGGTCCACTCGTTGGACGTCGCGGCGCCCTCCACGGTGATGCGCTCGAGGTTCTCCACGGGCGCCACGCCGTACACGTCGAGCCACGGGGAGCCGGCGGTCAGCGGGGCGTCCGCGGTGTACTCGTGGGAGTCGCCGTTGATCAGGTACACCGGGCCGTCGAAGTCGCGGGAGAGCTCCGCGATGAGCTGCACGGTCTCCGTGTAGGCCTGCTGCTGCGCGGCGGCCTCGTCCGAGATCTCCCCGTCCACCACGGCGCCCGGGTAGAACATGTCGGCCTGCATCATGATGACCACGCCGCGGGCATGCCGGCGCTCGGCGTCGGCGAACAGGTCGCGGATGAGGGCGTGGTTGGCGGCGTCGCGGGCCTCGACCTCGGCCAGCTGCTCGGGGGTCGGCGCGGTCAGGCCCAGGCCGGTCCACGGCAGGGTGGAGTTCTCGGAGCCCTGGACGTTCACCACACCGAACTCCACGCGGCGCTCGGTGAACCGGGCGTTCTCCGGCAGGCCGATCTCGTCCTGCGCGTCCACCGTCATGGGCTCGCCGAGGGTGCGGTCCGCCACCGGGTAGAACACCTCCCGGAAGGCGTCCAGGCGCTCGAGCGGGTCGTAGGCGCCGTTGTTGGTGCGGTGGCAGTCCGTCCAGTCGTTGTCGCCCGGGGTCAGCACCAGCGGGTGCGCCAGGCGGTCGAACTCCCCGCGGATCATCGCGAAGTACTCGTCGGAGCAGACGGCGGAGCCGGCCTTGATGTCGCCCACGTGGGCCACGAAGGAGAACTCGTCCTGCGCGGAGAGCTCGTCGATCATCTCGGGGAACGCGGCCACCTGCGCGGCGCCGTAGGGCACGTCGCCGATCACGCCGAAGCTGAAGGACTCCGCCTTCGTCCCCTTGCCGACGGCGGCGGTCGCCTGCGCGTGCGCGGCGGCGTGGGCGGGCGGGGCGGCGACGGCGGGGGCGGCCGCGCCGAGGGAGACGGTCAGGGCCGCGGCGGCGGCGAGGGAGAGGCGGGCGAGGCGGGCCATGGGGCACTCCTGGGGGAGGGGCGTCGGGGACGGCCCGACGCTAGGCCCCGGGGATGACCGCCAGGGCGCGCCCCGGTGACGCGTGGGGCCGACCCGGGTGACGGCGTCGTGAACGGGCCCCGTCCGCTCCGCCCCACCCCACCCCGGCGAATCCACTGCACTTGTGACCCGAATGAGGGCGGATTCGGCCCCCAGAAGGGTCAGAAGTGCAGTGGATTCGCTCCTCCCGGGGAGGGTCGGCTCAGGCCGCCATGAACTCCCACTGGTGGCCGTCCGGGTCGATCACCTGACGGGAGAAGACGCCGGAGGCGGACATGTCCTCCTGCAGGTCCTCCGGCAGCTCGACTTCGGTCCCGCCGGCCTCCACCGCCGCCGCCACCAGGCGGTCCACGGCCTGCCGGTCCGGCGCGGTGAGCTGCAGCAGGGCCGAGTTCGTGGTGAGGCAGTCGGCGATCTCGCGCTCCCCGATGAAATCCGTGTAGAACCCGGGACTCAGGTACATCGCGAAGGTGGAGTCGGTGAGCGCCACGCACACGGAGTTCTCATCCGAGAAGTCCTCGTCGATCCCCGCTCCGACGGCGGTCCAGAAGGAGCGGATGCGCTCGGTGTCCGTGGTCGGGAGGTTGATGTACACCGGCTGGGAGAACAGGGCCATGCCGAGCACCGTAGTCCAGGCCGCGCGCGCGGAGCGAACTGCCGGCCGAGGCGTGACCGGTGTCTCTCCGCGCGGCCCCGCGGGCGCGACGTCGACCGTCCGCCGTCAGCGCGTCCGGGCCCGTTGGTAGCGTGAGCGCATGAGCCTTCCCCCCTCCGCGCCCGCCGACGGCACCGCACCCGGGCCCGTCCCCGCCGGCTGGCCGCCGTCGGGATGGCCGGGCCGCGCTGAGCGCCGCCGGGCCGACCCTGCGCGCTGGGCCCCCGGCCCGTTCCACTGGGGGGACGCGCTCGTGGTGCTGGCGTACGGCGGGATCATGGTGCTCGGCCTGGGGTTCCTGCTGGCCGCGGCGCTGGGCCTGGTGCCCGCGGACCCGTCCGCCCTCACCGTGCTGGACGGGTTCACAGTGAACCTGCTCAGCTACGCCATCCTCGTGACGCTCGTGCTGCTGGTGGCCTGGCGGCCGCTGGTCACCTCGCTGCGGGTCTTCGCCACCGGCACGTGGTGGAAGATCCTGCTGCTGCCGGCGCTGTGGTTCACCACCATCCTCGTCAACGCCCTGCTGCTGTCCCTGATCGGGGACGCGCAGACCAGCGCCAACCAGGCCGCCCTCGAGGAGATGACCACGCAGGCCCCGCCGGCGCTGATGATCCTCATGACCGTGGTGGGCGCTCCGCTCGTGGAGGAGTACCTGTTCCGGCACCTGCTGGTGGGCAAGCTCTCCCGCTGGATCAACGTGTGGGTGTGCGCCGCGGTGTCCGTCCTGGCGTTCTCCTTCCTGCACTTCCTGGGCACGGGCGGCGACTTCCGCCTCGTGGAGGTGGTCCCGTACCTCACGCTCGCGGTGACCATCACGGTGACGTACATCCTCATGGGCCGCTCCTTCGGGTACGCGGTGCTGCTGCACATGGTGAACAACGGCATCGCGATCGCCATGCTCTACCTCGTGGCCCCGCTGCTGCCGGAGATGCCGCAGCCGGTCACCCCCACCACGGTCCTGGCGCCCTTCCTGGCGCTGCTCGGCTGACGTGACGGCCTCGCTCGGCCCCCGGCGCGACGCGGTCCCTCGCCCCTCGCGTCCCACCCCCTCCGGTACGGGCGCGACGGCGGCCCCGCCCCCGGAGTCCGGCCGCGGCCTCTCCCGGCGTATCCTGGGCCTGGCGGTCCCTGCGTTCGGCGCGCTGATCGCCGAGCCCCTCTTCCTGCTGGCGGACACCGCGATCGTCGGGCATCTGGGCACCGCCCAGCTGGCCGGCGTCGGGGTGGGGACCACGGTCCTGCACACCGCCACGGGGCTGATGATCTTCCTGGCGTACGCCACCACGCCCGCGGTGGCGCGGATGATCGGCGCGGGGAACCTGCCCGGCGCCATGGCCCGCGGCCGGGACGGGATCTGGCTCGGGCTGCTGCTGGGCACGGCGCTCGCGCTCGCGGGCTGGGCCGCCGCCCCGCACCTCACAGCGGCGCTCGGCGCGGCAGGGGAGACCCACGCCCACGCCACCGCGTACCTGCAGTGGTCCATGCCCGGGCTGCCCGCGCTGCTGGCGGTCCTGGCCGCCACGGGCGTGCTCCGCGGCCTGCAGGACACCGTCACCCCGCTGGTGGTGGCCGGCGGCGGGTTCGCGGTGAACATCGCCCTCAACGTGGTGCTCGTGTACGGGGCGGGGCTGGGGGTGGCCGGCTCCGCGATCGGCACCTCCGCGGTGCAGTGGGCCATGCTGGCCGTGTACCTGGCGGTCCTGGCGCCCCGGTTCCGCCGCGCCGGCACGGGCCTGGCCCCGCTGGCCTCCGGCATGCGCGCCACCGCGCAGGTGGGCTCGTGGCTGCTGCTGCGCACCGCGAGCCTGCGCGCGGCCATCCTCATCACCGTCATGGCCGCCACCGGCCTGGGGGACGTCACCCTCGCGGCGCACCAGCTCGTCTTCACCCTGTACTCCACGCTCGCGTTCGCCCTCGACGCCCTCGCGATCGCCGCGCAGGCGCTGATCGGCACCGAGCTCGGGGCGTCCCGGCCGCGCCAGGCCCGGCGCCTGACGGAGGTGATGGTGCGCTGGGGGCTGGGCTTCGGCGTCGTGACCGGCGTGCTGCTGGCAGCGCTGGCCTGGGTGCTGCCCCCGCTGTTCACCCCGGACCCGGCCGTGCAGGCCGCCGCCACCGCCGGGCTGCTGGTCCTCGCCCTGTCCCAGCCCGTGGCCGGGTACGTGTTCGTCCTGGACGGCGTGCTGATCGGCGCCGGCGACGCGCGGTACCTGGCGCTGGCCGGTGTCGTGAACCTGGCGGTGTACGCCCCCGCGCTGTGGCTGCTCGCCCAGGCGGCCGCGGGCGGGCTCGGCCGGGGCCCCGCGTCCGACGGCGCCGCGCAGGTCGCGCTGCTGTGGTGCGGGTTCGCGGGGGTGTACCTGGGGGCGCGGGCGCTGACCCTCGGCCATCGCGCGCGGCGGGACGCCTGGATGACCCTCGGCTGAGCCCGGCGCGGCCCGCCTCCCTAGACTGGGGCGGTGACCACGCAGAAGACCCCCCTCGCCATCTCGTCCGAGGTGTTCAAGCCCATCCTGATCCGCGCCGGCGTGGCGCTGCTCTTCGGGCTCTCCACCGTGTTCCTCCAGAACCCGGGGCTGACCTGGATGAAGGTGGCGTTCGCGCTGTTCCTCGTCTTCTCCGGCTCCGCCCTGTGGGAGTACCTGCGCCGGGACTGCGTGCCGGAGGCCATGCGCTCCCCGCTGTCCCTCGCGGCGGCCGCGTGGCTGCTCGGCACCGTGCTGCTGTTCTTCTTCGGCACCCCCGGCGGCGTGGGCCTGACGGTGGCCGCCGCACTGATCCTCGGCGGCGTGGCCGAGCTCGTGGCCTGGGCGCGCTTCCGCCGGACCTTCATCCCCGCGCGGGACCAGCTCTGGACCGGGCTCGTCGGCCTCGCCTCCGGCGCGGCGCTGGCGGTGGGGGCCGTGCAGGGGCTGGACCCGCACGGCCAGCTGGGCATCGTGGGCGGCGGCGCGATCATCACCGGCGTGCTGCTGCTGATCTCGGGCCTGGGCTTCCACCACGAGGTCCGGCGGGACCGCGGCACCGCGCAGGGCCTCTGACCTCCGGGCGCCCGTCCCGCCCCCGGCGAACGGGCCCGCCGTCCGGAGTGACCCCGGCGTAGACTGGCCGGGTCCGACGCGCCCGCATCCCGCGGGCGCCGCCGACGCCCCCGATGCCCACCCGTAGGAGACCCGCTGTGAGCGCACAGTCCCCCCGACCGTCCGACGACCGCACCCGCCGTGGTGCCGGCCGACCGGCACGCGGCGGCCTGCGCAGCAGCGTGACGGGCCCGCTGGTGTTCTCCGCGGTGCTCGGCCTGGTGGGCGGCTCGATCGCCGCGCTCACCGCCTCCGGCGGCACGGACAACCCGCTGCGCATCGACATCGGCCTGATCGCCTTCGGCGTGTTCTTCATGACCTCCCTCGTGGTGGTGGCCATGCTCCAGCTGGCCTCTCGCGAGAACCCCGAGCGCCTCTCCCAGGGCTCCGGGATCAACCGCTCCTCGGAGGAGGAGTTCCAGCGCCGCGCCGCCGAGCGTCGGGCCAAGGCCGCCCAGGAGCGCCGGGCCGGCGCCTCCGGGCAGCGCCCCGCCGGCGACGGCGAAGCCCCCCGCGCCTGAGCGCCGGCGTCCGCCCCGCCGCCCCTCCGGGCTCCGGCGTCAGAACCCGAACTGCGCCGCCACCGTGCGCAGGGTCTCCGCCGAGGTCGCCAGGCGCGCCCGCTCGTCCTCGTCCAGCTCGACCGGCAGCACCCGCTCCACCCCGGCGCGGCCCACCACGGACGGCAGGGACAGGGCCACGTCCGCCAGCCCCATCACCCCGTCCATGACGGTGGAGACCGGCAGGATCGCGTGCTGGTCCCGCAGGATCGCCTCGAGCAGCCGCGTCGTCGCCACGCCGATCGCGTAGTTCGTGGCGCCCTTGCCCTGGATCACCTCGTACGCGGCGTGCGTGACCTCGTGGGCGATGCCGTCGAGTTCCTCCCGCGTGAACGCGGGGGCGTCGGCGTCGGGCCAGGCGAGCAGCGGCGTCGGGCCGATGCTGGCGGAGCTCCACACGGGGAACTCGGTGTCCCCGTGCTCGCCGAGGATCACGGCGTGCACCGAGGAGGGATGGACGTGCACGCGGGAGGCCAGCTGCCAGCGCAGCCGCGAGGTGTCCAGGAGGGTGCCGGAGCCGATCACGCGGCCGGCCGGCAGGCCCGTGATGCGCTGGGCCGCGAGCGTGAGCACGTCCACGGGGTTGGAGACCAGCACGATCAGCGCATCCGGGGCCACGGACTGCACCGTGGGCAGCAGCGTCCGCAGGATCGCGATGTTCGCCTCCGCCAGGTCCAGGCGGGTCTGGCCGGGCTTCTGCTTGGCGCCGGCAGTGATCACGACCACCTCGGCGTCGGCCAGCACGGCGGGGTCGTCGCCGCCGGTCATCTGCGTGGTCGAGGTGAAGGCCGTGCCGTGGGCCAGGTCCAGGACCTCGGCGCGGACCTTGGGGCCGTCGATATCGTAGAGCGCGACCTCGCGGGCCACGCCGCGGATCAGCGTGGAGTAGCAGATCGCGGTGCCGACGGCGCCGGCGCCGATCACGCCGACCTTCCGGTGGCGCAGGGCGGGGGAGGCGGGGCGGGCGTCGTCGAGGGGCATGGGCACGGCAGCGTCGGAGAGGCTCATGCGGCCAGGTTAGGCGTCACCCGCGGGGCGGGGGAGCGGTCAGTCGCCCTTCTTCTTGGCCTTCTTCCTGCCCTTCTTCTTGGACTTCGTGGACTTCTTGCCGTCCTTGTCCTTCTTCTTCGCCTTCTCCTTCGGCTGCCCCTCCGCGACGACGTCGGCCGCCGCGTCCGCGGGCTCGTCCCCGGCCGCGGTGGCCGGCTCGACGGCGGGGGCCGCCGTCTCCTCGTCGGCCTCGGCCTGACGGGCCCGGTAGCTGCGCACATGCGTGCGGTTGGCGCAGTTGGCGGCGTCGCAGAAGCGTTTGGAGCGGTTGCGGGAGGCGTCCACCAGCGTGTTCTCGCAGTCCTCGCCCGCGCACGTGCGCAGGCGGTCCAGCTCGCCCTCGAGGGCGGCCTCGGCGAGGGCCAGGGCGGCCATCGCGGTGAGGCGCTCGACGGCATCGGCCGGGGTCTGCGCGGGGGTGAGGTCCACGGCGCCGTCCGCGTCGGCCACCAGGCGCAGCGCGCCGGTCTCGGCGAGCAGGGCGTTCACGGCCTCCAGGGCTGCGGCCTGGTCCTCCGCGGCGAGGGCCCACAGCTCGGTGAGGCGGGCGCGCAGGGCGTGGGCGCGGTCCCGGGCGGCGGCGGCCACCCGCAGGCGCACGTCCCCCTCCTGCAGCTCGGGCACCAGCGTGGGGAGCTGCGTGCCGGCGGTCAGGCGCTCCTCGGCGGGCTGACCCCCGCGCATCCCGGGCGCGGAGTCCAGGAACACGGTGATCGACGTGAGGCGGCGCAGGGTGGGGGCGGAGAGCATGGGCCCAGCCTACGGCGGAGGGCCCCTGGCCGTGGCCCGCTTCACAGCCGTTGACACATCCTGCCGTGTCCTGGCGCTCGGCTAACCTGACCGTCAGACCTCCGCGGCCGTCCGCGGGGACGAGCCGACGAGGGCGCTGGAGCGTCCCCGCACCCAGCATCCAGGAGTCGCCATGTCCCAGACCACCCAGACGGAGGGCCGCCTCTCCGCCGGCCACGCGATCGTCAAGACGCTCGAGGCGCACGGCGTGAAGCGCATCTACAGCGTGCCGGGCGAGTCCTACCTGGATGTCCTGGACGGCCTGCACGATTCGCAGATCGAGAACGTGGTGTGCCGCCACGAGGGCGGCGCCACCTACATGGCCGAGGCGGACGGCAAGATGAACGAGGTGCCCGGCGTCGCCATGGTGACCCGCGGCCCCGGCGCCGCGAACGCCCATGTGGGTCTGCACACCGCGTGGCAGGACTCCACCGCCATGGTCCTGTTCGTGGGCCTCATCCCGTTCGAGCACCGCGACCGCGAGGCCTTCCAGGAGTTCGACCCGCACGCCTGGTTCGACTCCGGCGCCAAGCGCGTGATGGTCCTGGACCACCCCGAGCGCGCGTCCGAGATCGTGGCCGAGGCCATGTTCGCCGCCGCGTCCGGGCGCCCGGGCCCCGTCGTCGTCGGCCTGCCGGAGGACGTCATCCGCGTGGAGATCGACGCCGAGCTGCACCCGCAGATCCCCGTGGCCACCGGCGGCATGACCGTGGAGGACTGGAAGGCGCTGCACGCCGCGCTCAAGGAGTCCAAGAAGCCGCTGTTCATCACCGGCGGCAACGACTGGACCGACGCCGGCGCCGACGCGCTCACGTCCTGGCTCGAGGACCACCGCATCCCCGCCGCCGCGGAGTGGCGCACCGAGGGCACCGTGCCGTTCTCCTCCCCCTCCTACGTGGGCCCCATCGGCTACGGCCGCCCGGACTGGACGCAGCGGCTGCTCGAGGAGACGGACCTGATCGTGTTCGTCGGCACCGTCCCCGGGGACGTGGTGACGGACGGCTTCACGATCCGCCAGAACTGGGACAAGAAGAACTTCCTGGTCACCATCGACCCGTCCCTGCGCGGCCGCTCCGGCCCCGTGTCGCACCAGATCGTGGCCAAGCCGGACGTGTTCGTCCGCGACCTGGTCCGCATGGACCTCGCGGTGAAGCCGGAGTGGGAGGAGTGGGCCTCCCGCATGCGCGGCGAGCAGGAGACGTTCGCCGCGCTCCCGTCGGCGGAGCCGTCCGAGGGCCAGGCGAGGATGTCCACCCTCATGGCGAACCTCGTGCCGAAGCTGCCGAAGGACTCGATGATCTCCCTCGGCGCCGGTGAGCACACCAACTGGGCACACCGCTACTTCCCCACCGAGGGCTACCGCGCCATGATCTCCGCCCGCAACGGCTCCATGGGCTACTCCGTGCCCGGCGCCGTGGCCGCGTCCCTGAACTTCCCGGACCGGGTGGTGGTCACCATCGCCGGCGACGGCGAGTTCCTCATGAACGGCCAGGAGATGGCCACCGCCGCGCAGTACGGGGCCACCCCGCTGATCGTGGTCATGGACAACCAGGAGTACGGCACCATCCGCACCCACCAGGAGCGCGAGTACCCCGAGCGCGTCTCCGGCACCCAGCTGAAGAACCCGGACTTCGCGAAGATGGCCGAGGCGTTCGGCGGCGTCGGCATCCGCGTCGAGCAGGACGAGGACGTCCCGGCCGCCGTGGAGAAGGCCCTGGCGACCGTGCAGCAGGGCGAGCAGTTCGCCCTCATCCACCTGATCGTGGAGCAGCGCGTCAAGGCGTACTGACCCCGGCGCCCCCGGCGGAGCTCACGACGACGCCCGCGCTCCCGGCCCCCCGACCCTCCCCTCGCGGTAGGGTCGGGGGGCCGTCCGGCGTCCTCTGAGCAGGGAGCCCCCGTGACCGGGGAGCGCGACCGGCCGCACACCTTCACCCCCGTTACCTTTCTCGTGGCTCCTCCATCGATCAGGATGAGCAGGTGCCGGCCAGCCGGTCCTCGGCATGATCGTTGCCCCCAGTCGACTGCATGATCCGGGGGGTGTTGTCACCGAGGACCGGTCTGGTGACCACGGATCGCTAATAGAGGCGCGAGCCCCTCACCGGGGCCCTTCGTAACGTGGATGCCGAGCGTGATCACCACTGGAGCTGGCCAGCACACTCATGGCCCCCGCAAGCCCAGGAGGACGACCGCGATGACAGTCCAGCCCCCAGCCGTGTTCATCGGCCTTGACGTCGGCAAGGCCGAGCACCACGCCGTGGCCCTCACCGCGGCCGGGAAGAAGGTCTACGACAAGGCCCTGCCCAACGACGAGACCCGCCTACGCGGCATCCTCGCCGAGCTCACCACCACCTACGGGCCGGTGCTGCTCGTGGTGGACCAGCCGGCCACGATTGGGGCCCTGCCCGTGGCCGTGGCCCAGGCCTGCGAGGGCGTTGAGGTGGCGTACCTGCCCGGGCTGGCGATGCGACGGATCGCTGACCTGCACCCCGGCTCGGCCAAGACCGACGCCAAGGACGCGGCGATCATCGCTGAAGCAGCCCGCACGATGCCCCATACGCTGCGCTCCATCCGAGTCGATGAGGAACAGATCGCAGAGCTGGCCATGCTCGCCGGTTTCGATGACGACCTCGCCGCGCAGATCACCGCGACCTCGAACCGGCTGCGCGGACTCCTCACCCAGATCCACCCGGCGCTTGAGCGCGTGCTCGGGCCCAGGATCACCCACCCCGCCGTGGCAGACCTTCTCGGCCGGTACCCCACCCCGGCGCAGCTGAAGACCGCCGGGGCGGGGAATGTGCGTGCCCGGCTGCGCAAGCACGCCCCACGACTGGCGGGCTCGCTCACGGAGCAGATCTTCCAAGCCCTGGACGAGCAGTCCGTGGTCGTGGCTGGCACGCAGGCCGCGGCCACCGTGGTGCCCATCCTGGCCGAACAACTCGCCGGACTGACCCGTCAGCGGGCCGGACTGGCCTCCCAGGTGGAGGCTGTGGTGGAGGCCCACCCTCTTCACCCGGTCCTGATCTCGATGCCCGGAGTAGGGATCAGGACCGCCGCACGCATCCTCACTGAAGTTGTGGGCAAGGACTTCGTCGATGCCGGGCATCTGGCCTCATACGCCGGGATCGCCCCGGTCACCCGACGCTCAGGGACCTCGATCCGCGGAGAGCACGTAGCCCGGGGAGGAAACAAGCGCCTGAAGCGGGCCCTGTTCCTCTCAGCGTTCGCTTCGCTGTCACACCCGCCTTCCAGGGCGTACTACGACCGCAAACGAGCCCAGGGCAAACGCCACAACCAGGCGCTGATTGCGCTGGCCCGGCGCCGCACCGACGTGCTCTACGCGATGCTCCGCGATGGCACCCTGTATCAAGATCCGACCGCCCCGCCAGCACCATCATCAGTCGCTCTCGCGGCTTGACGAAAACCATAGAGGCACCCCCCACACGACGGGAGACCCGTGTCCACCGCCGCCCCGCACGCGCCCACGCCTCAGCAGGCCGCCGAGCCGACGCCCGAGCAGCTCCAGTCCGTCCGCCGCGCCCTCCGCTCGCCCGGCCGCCTCAAGACCGAGGTGCTCGCAGGTCTCGTGGTGGGGCTCGCCCTGATCCCCGAGGCCATCGCCTTCGCGCTGATCGCCGGCGTGGACCCGCAGGTGGGCCTGTTCGCCGCGGCCACCATGGCCATGACCATCGCGTTCGTGGGCGGTCGGCCGGCCATGATCTCCGCGGCCACGGCCGCCACGGCTCTCGTCGTCGCGCCCCTCGTGCAGTCCCACGGGCTGGACCATCTGCTCGCCGCCGTGATCCTCGCCGGCCTGATCCAGGTGGTGCTCGGCTTGCTCGGTGTCGCGCGGCTCATGCGGTTCGTACCGCGGTCCGTGATGGTGGGCTTCGTCAACGCCCTGGCCATCCTGATCTTCACCGCGCAGCTGCCGGACCTGATGGGCGTGCCGTGGCTCGTCTACCCGCTCACCGCCCTGGGCCTGGCGATCATCCTGCTGCTGCCACGGCTGACCACGGCCGTGCCCGCCCCGCTCGTGGCCATCGTCGTCGTCACGGCGATCGTGCTGCTGGCCGGCGCGGACGTGCCCACCGTGGGGGACAAGGGCCGGCTGCCGGAGGCCCTGCCCGCGCTGCTGGTCCCGGACGTCCCGTTCACCCTCGAGACGCTGCAGGTGATCGCGCCCTACGCGCTGGCCATGGCCGTCGTCGGGCTGCTGGAGTCCCTCATGACCGCCAAGCTCGTGGACGACATCACGGACACCCGCTCCTCGAAGACCCGCGAGTCCTGGGGCCAGGGCGTGGCCAACGTGGTCAGCGGGTTCTTCGGGGGCATGGGCGGCTGCGCGATGATCGGCCAGACCATGATCAACGTGAAGGCCTCCGGGGCCCGCACCCGCATCTCGACCTTCATGGCGGGCGTGTTCGTGCTCCTGCTCTCCGTGACCCTGGGGGACGTGGTGGCGCTCGTGCCCATGGCCGCGCTCGTGGCCGTCATGATCTTCGTGTCCCTCGCGACCTTCGACTGGCACTCGATCCAGCCGTCCACGCTGGCGTTCATGCCGAAATCCGAGACGTTCGTGATGCTCGTGACCGTGGCGGCCACCGTCCTCACCCACAACCTCGCGATCGGCGTGGGCCTCGGCGTGCTCGCCGCCATGGTGATGTTCGCCCAGCGGGTCTCCCACCTGGCCACCGTCACCCGCACCCTCGAGGGCGAGGGGCGCGACGCCGTCGCGCACTACCGCGTCCAGGGCGAGCTGTTCTTCGCCTCCTCCAACGACCTCTACCCCCAGTTCGACTACGCGGGGGACCCGGCGCGGGTGCGGATCGACTTCCGTGACGCCCACCTGTGGGACGCGTCCACGATCGCCGCCCTCGACGCCATCGAGGAGAAGTACCGGCGGCACGGTGCCGCCGTGGAGATTGCCGGCCTCAACGTGGCCAGCCGTGCCATGCGCGCCCGGATATCCGGCCGCCTCGGCGGAGGGCACTGAGGCCTGGGCGGAGCGCCGTACGCCGAGCCCGGCGGAGCGCCGAGCCGGTCAGGGCAGCGGTGCCGTCGGGACGTCGAAGCGCACGGTGGGGTCCTGCTTCGGGGTGCCGTCCAGGCGCGTGTGGACGCGGTCCCGGAGGACGCCGCCGCACGCGGTGACGACGGCGACGGAGCCGGCGTTGGACTCGTCGCACGTCACGAGGGCAGTCTCCACGCCCTCGGCGTGCAGCAGGGCGAGGGCGCCGCGGAGCATCCGCCGGGCGTGTCCGCGCCGCCGGAACCCCGGGCGCACTGCGTACCCCACGTGCCCGTTGACGTGTCGCAGCCCCTCGTTGAGCTCCCACCGCACGGACACGCGCCCCACCAGCGCGCCCTCCGCGTCCTCGGCGGCGAGCATCGACGAGCGCACCCACCGCGGGTCCGTGTCCCCGCGGGCGTCCCGGGCGAATGCCTCACGCACGGCCGTGAAGTCGCCCTCTTCCTCGTAGCCCATCAGGAACGCGAATCCGTCCTGGGACAGCTCGGCGACGGCGGCCCGCGCCTGCGCCTCGTCCCGCGCCGCCAGGGGGCGCAGGGTCAGCCCGTCCACCGTGATCGTCGGGGAGGGGTCGGGCAGGGCCGTGGCGTCAGGTGCGGCCGGGGAGGGGACCGTGGGGGCGATGTCCGTGACGGGACGGCCGGGCATGTCGGGCGAGGCGCCGGTCGAGGCGGAGGTGCGGGCGTCGTCGGGGGCGGGCATGGGACCACGGTAGACCGGCAGAAAGGGTGACGTGAGTCACATGACGGGCTAGGGTGGGGCGCATGGACACCCCCGCCGGCACCGCCCTCGAAGCTCGCCCCGAGATCGCGGGGGAGGCCGTGTCCCGCGTCGCCATGACGGCCGCGGCGCTCGAGCTGATCCGCCGACTCCTCCCGATCCATGGCCCGCTCATGTTCCACCAGTCCGGCGGCTGCTGTGACGGCTCCTCGCCCATGTGCTACCCCGCCGGCGACTTCCGCACGGGCGCCTCCGACGTCCTGCTGGGCACCTTCGCGCTGCCGGCCGAGGGGGACCAGGCCGCCGGGGAGATCCCGTTCTGGATGTCCGCCGCCCAGTTCGAGTACTGGAAGCACACCCACCTCACCCTGGACGTGGTGGACGGGCGCGGCTCCGGCTTCTCCGTCGAGGCGCCCGAGGGCAAGCGGTTCCTGATCCGTTCGCGGTTGATGGCCGGCTCGGGATGAGCTCGACCCTCGCCACGGGCGCCTACCGACGCGCCGTGGACCGGGCCCACGAGTCCCTCGCCTCGGTCCGCCTGTCGCTCGCGCCGTCGTCGCCCACCGCTCCGACCGGCGCGGACCAAGGCCTGCGCGCCGCCCTCCAGGGGCTGCGGCGAGAGGTCCGCGAGTCCTGGCTGCGCTCCCTCGGCGCCCTCACCCCCGCGGTGCCCGGCCAGACCGACCCGGCCACCCTCGCCGACGACGACCTCGCCGCCGCACGTCGCGAGCAGCGTCTCGCCGTGGCCCTGCCGGTGGTCCGCCGCATGCTCATCCACCCCGCGGCCGAGGCCGGGATGCTCGCCGCGATCGGCAACGCGCGCGGCCACCTGCTGTGGGTCGAAGGCGACCGGACCGCGGTGCGCCACGCCGAGGCCATGGGCTTCGTGGCCGGTGCCGACTGGTCCGAGGCGTCCATGGGCACCTCCGCCCCCGGCATCGTCCTCGCGACCGGCGCCCCCACGCAGGTCAGCCGCGGTGAGCACCTGAGCCCGCGCGTGCACCCGTGGAGCTGTTCGGCCGTCCCGCTCACGGACCCTGCCACCGGGCGGCTCGTCGGGGTCCTGGACCTCACGGGCGGCGAGGACGCCGTCAGCCACCTCGCCCTGCCGCTGCTCCAGGCCACCGTGGACGCCGTGCACGCCGCCTGGCGGGACCTGCCCGCCCCGTCCCGGGGCCGTCCCCGCGGCACCGTCCCGACGCCGTGCCCCTCGGTCCCGCCGTCCGCCTCGCCGGAGCCGAGCCCCGCCGCTGCGCCGCACCGCCACGACGCCGCCGCGGGCCTGCTGCGCGTCACCGGCCACCTGCCGCCCACGCTGGACGGGGTCGAGCTCACCGGCCGGCACGCCGAGATCCTCACCCTCCTCGCGTGGCACGGCCCGGGTCTGACCGGTGCCGAGCTCGAGGTCGCGCTGTATCCGGAGGAGACCGCCGGGCATCGGCCCGCGCCGGGCGACGCCCCCGCCCGCGCCATCTCGCTGCGCGCCGAGGTGCATCGACTCCGCCGGGCGCTGCAGGACGTGGGGGCGCTGGTGGCGCTGCTGTCCCGGCCGTACCGGCTCGTGGGGGAGGTGCATGCGGACCTGCTGTGCGCGCGGGAGGCGCTGCGCGCCGGGGATCTGGACCGTGCGCTGCACGCGGCGGCCGGGCCGGTGCTGCCGCGGTCGGTGTCCCCCGGTGTCGCCTCGATCCGGGTGGAGCTGGGGGAGGCGCTGCGCGAGGCCGTCGCCCAGGACGCGGATGTCGAACAGCTCTGGGCCTACCTGGGCCGCCCCGAGGCCCGCGACGACGTCGAGCTCTGGGGCGCCGCCCTGCGTCTGCTGCCGACGGACTCGCCGCGGCGCGCGCTCGCCGTGGCCACGCTCGAGCGGATCGAGCGGGACCTGGCCTGACCCGGCCCGCCCCTCACCCGCGCCCGGCTGCAACCTTCGTGCAACCTCCTTGTGACTAGGGTCACAGCCACGGCAAGGCGCCACCCGGCGCCGAGGCAACCGCAGGCAAAGGAGCCAGCACCATGACCGTCTACGCATTCCCGGGCACCGAGGGAGCCAAGGTCGAGTTCAAGTCCCGCTACGAGCACTTCATCGGCGGAGAGTGGACACCCCCGGTCAAGGGCCAGTACTTCGAGAACGTCACGCCCGTGACGGGCAAGGTGTTCTGCGAGGTCGCCCGCGGCACGGCCGAGGACATCGACGCCGCCCTCGACGCCGCCTGGAAGGCCGCCCCGGCCTGGGGCGCCGCCTCGGCGGCCGAGCGGGCGCTCGTGCTGCACCGCATCGCGGACCGCATGGAGGAGAACCTCGAGATGCTGGCGGTCGCGGAGACGTGGGACAACGGCAAGGCCGTCCGGGAGACCCTCAACGCGGACGTCCCGCTGGCCATCGACCACTTCCGGTACTTCGCCGGCGCGATCCGCGCGCAGGAGGGCGGCCTGTCCCAGGTGGACGAGGACACCGTCGCCTACCACTTCCATGAGCCGCTGGGCGTGGTCGGCCAGATCATCCCGTGGAACTTCCCGCTGCTGATGGGGGTGTGGAAGCTGGCGCCCGCGCTGGCCGCGGGCAACGCCGTCGTGATCAAGCCCGCCGAGCAGACCCCGGCCTCGATCATGGTGTTCATCGAGCTGATCGCGGACCTGCTGCCGGCCGGCGTCGTCAACGTGGTCAACGGCTTCGGCCTCGAGGCCGGCAAGCCGCTCGCGCAGTCGCCGCGCATCCGCAAGATCGCGTTCACGGGCGAGACGACGACGGGCCGGCTGATCATGCAGTACGCCTCGGAGAACATCATCCCGGTGACCCTGGAGCTGGGCGGCAAGTCGCCCAACGTGTTCTTCGAGGACGTCATGGCGAACGACGACGCCTACTGGGACAAGGCACAGGAGGGCTTCACCCTGTTCGCGCTGAACCAGGGCGAGATCTGCACGTGCCCGTCGCGTGCGCTCGTGCAGGAGTCGATCGCGGAGAAGTTCCTCGACGCCGTCGTGGAGCGGACCTCGCGCATCGTCACCGGCAACCCCCTCGACACGGACGTGATGATGGGCGCCCAGGCCTCCAACGACCAGCTCGAGAAGATCACGTCCTACCTGGACATCGGCCGTCAGGAGGGCGCCGAGGTGCTGATCGGCGGCGCCCGCGCCGAGATGGAGGGCGAGTTGGCCGGCGGCTACTACGTGCAGCCCACGATCTTCCGCGGGGACAACTCGATGCGCATCTTCCAGGAGGAGATCTTCGGTCCGGTGGTCTCGACGACCACGTTCACCGACTTCGACGACGCCATGCGGATCGCCAACGACACGCTCTACGGGCTCGGCGCCGGCGTGTGGTCCCGGAACGGCAACACCGCCTACCGCGCGGGCCGGGCGATCCAGGCCGGCCGCGTGTGGGTGAACAACTACCACGCCTACCCGGCCCACGCCGCGTTCGGCGGGTACAAGTCCTCCGGCATCGGCCGCGAGAACCACCTGATGATGCTCGACCACTACCAGCAGACCAAGAACCTGCTCGTCTCCTACTCCGAGGACAAGCTCGGGTTCTTCTGAGCCGACGCCGGCACCGCACGACCCCCCTCCCCACTCCACGAAAGGTGATCCCCCATGACCACGATGAAGGCAGCCGTCGTCACCCAGTTCGGCAGAGAGGCCGACGTCACGGAGGTCGAGCGCCCGACGCCCGGCCAGCACCAAGCGCTCGTGAAGCTCATCTCCTCGGGCGTCTGTCACACGGACCTGCACGCGATGGAGGGCGACTGGCCGGTGAAGCCGACCCCGCCGTTCATCCCGGGTCACGAGGGCGTGGGCATCGTCGAGGAGGTCGGACCCGACGTCGAGAACCTCAAGGTCGGGGACATGGTCGGCAACGCGTGGCTGGGGGGCGCGTGCGGCCACTGCCAGTACTGCCGCACCGGGTGGGAGACCCTGTGCGAGGAGCAGATCAACGGCGGCTACTCCATGAACGGATCCTTCGGCGAGTACATGCTCGTGGACGCCCGCTACGCGCCCGTGATCCCCGAGGGCGCGGACCCGATGGAGGTCGGCCCGATCCTGTGCGCCGGCGTCACGGTGTACAAGGGGCTGAAGCAGACCGAGGTGCGGCCCGGGCAGTGGGTCGTGATCTCCGGCATCGGCGGCCTGGGGCACATCGCGGTGCAGTACGCCGTGGCGATGGGCATGCGCGTGGTGGCCGTGGACGTCGCGGACGACAAGCTGGCGCTCGCCACCCGGCACGGCGCGGAGCTGACCGTGAACGCGAACGTCGCGGACCCCTCCGTGGAGATCCAGGAGAAGATCGGCGGCGCCCACGGCGTGCTCGTCACGGCCGTGCACCCGCAGGCGTTCGGCCAGGCCATCGCGATGACCCGCCGCGGCGGCACCATCGTGTTCAACGGCCTGCCCCCGGGCGACTTCCCCGCGCCGATCTTCGACATCGTCCTCAAGGGCCTGACCATCCGCGGCTCGATCGTGGGCACCCGTCAGGACATGGTCGAGGCGCTCGAGTTCTATGCGGCCGGGAAGATCCACCCGACGTTCCACACCCGTCCGCTCACCGAGATCAACGACGTGTTCGAGGAGATGCGCCACGGCAAGATCGAGGGCCGCGTCGTCATCGACTACGCGATGCAGGACTGACGTGTCGCCTGGGCATCCGCTGGGCGCGGGGTAGTATCGATACATCACGCGCACCAGTGCGACGGCGGTCGTCCCGCCCGAAGATCCGGGCCGGGGCGGCCGCCGTCATCGTCGCGGGGGCGGGGCGGGCCGCAGCGCGCCCGACGCCCGAGCCTCAGCGGGCCGCGGCCGGGGCGACGCCGTCGCGCAGCCACTCCAGCGTGGCCGGCCAGAAGGTCGGCGCGAACCGCGCGTGGAACAGTCCGAAGTGCCCGATCTGCCCGACACCGAGCTCCTCCGGCCGCACCCGCCAGCGCACCGTCCGCCGATCCGGCGAGTAGGCGTCCGCGCGGTCGAGGGCGGCGTCGGTGCCGAAGTCGTCGTCGACGGGCGCCACGATCAGCGCGTCCGCCGTGAACGCGGCCAGACGACGGCGCAGCTCGTCCCGGCCGGCGGCGGTGCGGGCGCCCGCGGTGAAGTCGCGCCGACTGCGCGCCCAGTCCAGGGCGACCCCGCGCGGCAGGTTCTCGAGCCAGCCGAGCCGCCGCCCCGGGAAGTGACCGCGGGCCAGCGTGACCACCGGCATCGCCGCGTGCCACCGCGCCCACATCCGCGCCCTCCCCGGCCGCGCCCGGTAGTCCCGCCAGTACGCGTGCTGCCCGCCCACGGCCATGTGCCGGGCCACGTGACGCGCCTCGTCCGCGAGCCCGACGCCGAACCCGCCGAAGCTGTGGCCCACCGTCAGGAGGGGGCCGGGCAGGCGCGTCCGGGCCCAGCCGAGCACGGCGTCCGCGTCGAGGGCGCCCCAGTCCGCCCAGCGCGCCCGCCGGGCCACGGCGAACGGCTCGCGGGACTCCCCGACGCCCCGGTAGTCGAACGTGACCGTGTGGAACCCGTGGCCGGCGAGGAACTCGGCGTAGCGCCGGTAGTACGTGGCCTTCACCCCGGTCGCCGGGGCGATCACCACCGCGCCGGCGGGCGGGGCCGGGGGCGTCGTCGTCGTGGGGGCGAAGTGGCGGGCCGCGAGCACGAAGCCGTCGCGGGCGCGGAGGCGCACGGGGGTGGAGGTGGTCTGCGTCACGCCGCCACCCTAGGTGCGGGGCGGAGCGGCCTGCGACACAATGGGCCCATGACTGAGACCCTCCAGAGCTCGTCCGGCGAGAGCCGGGACGAGATCCTCGCCCGCCTCGAGGAGATCTACGCGAACGACCCCGCGGTGCGCGAGCACGGCGTCACCCTGGGCGAGGCCGCCGAGGGCCACGTGACCCTGCACCGGGACGTCACCGCGGACATGGTGAACTCCCACGAGATCTGCCACGGCGGCTTCCTGTTCCACCTGGCCGACTCGGCGCTGGCGTACTGCGTGGCCACCTTCGGGGACACCCCCGTCACCCGCCGCGCGGACATCACCTACGTGGCCCCGGCCCGGCTGGGCGCCCATCTCGTGGCCACCGCGCGCGAGAACGCCGAGTTCGGCCGGGACCGCGTGATCGAGGTCCGCGTCACCGCCGATGACGAGCTCGTCGCCTACTTCACCGGCCAGGCCACCAGCCCGCGCCGCTGACCCCGCCGCCCCGCCCCGCAAGAGAGGAACCCGCATGACCACCGCACCCGAGAAGCCCACCCCCACCGGCCCCGCCTTCCCGACGGGCCCGGTCATGGAGTCCGTGCGCCTGCACGTGGCCGAGGGCGCCGAGGAGTCCTTCGAGGCCGCCGTCGCGGAGGCCGCTCCGATGTTCCGGGAGCACGGGGCGACGTCGTTCCGCCTGCTCCGGCAGGTGGAGGAGCCGCAGCACTACCGGCTGCTCGTCGGCTGGCCGCGGATCGAGGACCACACGGAGGGCTTTCGGAACTCCCCGGCGTTCCCCGCGTGGCGGGCGCTGGTGTCCCCGCACCTGGTGAAGACCCCCGAGGCCACGCACTGGACGGACATCCTGTCCCAGGCCTGACCGCTCCGGCGCCCGCCGTGGCCCCGTGGCCGCTCAGAGGTGCAGGGCCGCCAGCCGCGTGAGGGAGGCCCGGATGCCGCGGGCGTTGTCCTGCGGGGTGCGGGCGAGCTCGTGTACGCGCATCGCGGCCTTGGAAAGGTGCGAGTAGTCGAAGGTCTCGGTGACCTCGGTGGCGCCGTCCCTGGCGTCGAGGAACTCCCAGCGCCAGCGGTGGCCGCCCGGGTGCCGCCACTCGAGCACGCGGCTGGGCTCGGCCTCCGTCACCGTGTTCGTCATCCGGTAGGGGACGCCGAACTTCCGCATGCGCACCGTGAACCGGTCGCCCGTGGCCAGCCGGTGGGGGCCGACGACCGTCGCCTGCACCGTCCCGGAGCCGTCCACCTCGTGGTGGCGGTGGGGGTCCGCCAGCAGGGCCCACAGCTCCTCGGCGGGCGCGGCCACGGTGTGCCGGAAGGCCACGCGGTGCGGGCCGGCGTCGACCCGTTCGGGCCAGCCGGCCTGCTTCGCGGCGGAGGGGCGGGCGTCGGCGGGGCGGCGGGCGCCGCCGTCGTCGGGGGAGGGGGAGAAGGCGGAGGAGGGGGTGTCCATGCGCTCACCCTAGGGCCAGCCCCGGCCCTGCGCCTCCCTGCCGCAGCCCCACGACGGAGCCGCCCATGGCCGCCCCCGTCCGGCCCGCAGGAGTCGGCTGGACTCGAGCGCCGCGCGCCGTCGCACTGAACGGTCCGCGCCCGACGGGTCTAGGGTGAGGCCATGAGCGCATGGGGAATGCACGCCTTCGAGAACGACGACGCCCAGGACCTGGTGGACCAGATCCTGGATGGGACCTTCCGGCTGGAGGAGCGCCGCGGCACGTTCCGCTCCGAGGAGGACGGGTACATCGACGCGGCCTCGGGCGCGGAGCTGATCGCCCTCGGCGCCGTGGTGCGCGTGGCGCAGGACGCCGCCTCCCCGGCCGCCCCGGCTCTCCACGAGATCGCCGGCACGGACGAGCTGGACCTGGAGGACTTCCTGGCCCAGTTCACGGACGAGGACCTGCAGACCCTGCGCGAGCTGATCGGGGTGACCGTCCACGACCCGGCCGCGTCCGAGCTCTACGAGCTCTGGAACGAGGCCGGTGAGCGCGAGGAGTGGGCCCGCGTCTCCCAGGAGGAGGGCCTCCCGGGCTGACCGGGTGCCTCAGCGCGCGTAGCGCGTGAGCCGCAGGGAGTTCAGCACCACCAGCACGGAGGAGGCGGCCATCGCGCCGCCGGCGATCATCGGGTTGAGCAGGCCGGCGGCCGCCACCGGGATGCCGAGCGTGTTGTAGGCGAACGCCCAGAACAGGTTCGTGCGGATGATGTGCAGCGTCCGCCGGGACAGCTCGAGCGCCTGCACCACCTGGTCCAGGTCCGAGCCCAGCACGGTGATCTGCGCGGCCTCCTGCGCCGCGTCCGTGCCGGAGCCCATCGCGATGCCCACGTCCGCGGCGGCCAGCGCCGGGGCGTCGTTGACGCCGTCGCCCACCATCGCGACGACGGCGCCCTCGCCCTGCAGGCGGCGCACCACGTCCACCTTGTCCTCGGGTCGCACGCCGGCGATCACGTCCTCGGGGGCGATCCCGACGGCGGCGCCCACCTGGGCGGCCACCGCGGCGTTGTCCCCGGTCACCAGCAGCGGGCGCAGCCCGAGCCCGCGCAGGCGGGCGATCGCGGCGGCGGAGGAGGGCTTCACGGTGTCCTGCACCGCGAGAATGCCGGCCGGGCGGCCGTCCACGGCGACCCACACGGCGGTGGCGCCGGCGGCCTCGGCGTCCGCGAGGGCGGCGCGGTGGGCGTCCGTCAGGGCGTCGGGGCCGAGCTCGGCCTCCAGGAAGGAGGTCCGGCCCACGGACACGCGGTGCGGGGTCGGGCCGCCGGGGCCGTCGGCCAGCGCGACCGTGCCGCGCACGCCGCCGCCGGCCGTGGAGGAGAAGTCCTGCACCGCGGGCACGTCGAGTCCGCGCTCGCGGGCCCCGTCCACGATGGCGTGGGCGATCGGGTGCTCCGAGCCGGCCTCCACCGCCGCGGCCAGCGCGAGGAGCGCGTCCTCGGGGAGGGGCGCGGCGTCGTCGGAGACCGGGGTGGGCGCCGTCTCCCGCACGGAAGCGTCCGACGCGCCGGCCGTTTCACGAACGGAAGCGTCCGACGCGCCGGCCGTGTCCCGAACGAAAGCGAGGGGGGTGACGGCGGTGAGGCGCATGCGGCCCTCGGTCACGGTGCCGGTCTTGTCCAGCACGATCGTGTCCACGGTGCGGGAGTCCTCGAGGACCTCCGGGCCGCGGATGAGGATGCCCAGCTGGGAGGCGCGGCCGGTGCCTGCGAGCAGGCCCACGGGCGTGGCCAGGCCGAGGGCGCACGGGCACGCGATCACCAGGACGGCGACGCCGGCGCGGAGGGCGGGGGCGACGTCGCCCGTCACCAGCAGCCAGACCGCGAAGGTCAGCACCGCGATCACCAGGACGATCGGCACGAACACCGCGGAGATCCGGTCCGCGAGGCGGGCCACGCGGGCCTTGCCGGTCTGCGCGTCGGCCACGAGCCGGCCCATCTGCGCCAGCGTGGTGTCCGAGCCCACGCGGGTGGCGCGGGCCACCAGGCGGCCGGACGTGTTGAGGGTGGCGCCGGTGATCGCGTCCCCGGGCCCCACCTCCTCGGGGACGGACTCGCCCGTGAGCAGGGAGGCGTCCACGGCGGAGCGGCCCTCGAGCACCTCGGCGTCCGTGGGGACCTTCTCCCCGGGGCGGATGAGCACGACGTCGCCGGGGGCCAGGGACTCGGCGGGCACCGTGCGCTCGGCCCGGGTGGCGGGGTCGTAGAGGGTGGCCTGCGCGGCGCCGAGGTCCAGCAGGGCGCGCAGGGCGGCACCGGCCTCCCGCTTGGCGCGGGCCTCCAGGAAGCGGCCGAGCAGCAGGAACGTGGTGATCACCGCGGCCGTCTCGAAGTACAGGCTGTGGTGGGCCATGGCGGCCATGCCCCCGCCCACGTGGGCGGTCATGTCCGGGTCCAGGACCAGCTCGACCGCCGAGTACAGGTACGCCACGAGCACGCCCACGGACACGAGCGTGTCCATGGTGGAGGAGCCGTGGCGGGCGGCGCGGAACGCGGCGGTGTGGAACGGCCACGCCGCCCAGAACACCACGGGGGTCGCCAGGGCGAACGCCACCCACCCCCAGTGCGGGAACTGCAGGGCCGGGACCATGGAGATCAGCACGAGCGGCACCGTGAGCAGCGCCGCGCCGATCAGCCGGGGCTTCAGCACGTCCTCCCGGGGCCCGTGGGACATGTGGTCATGCGCCTCGCCGGGGCCGGCCCCGTGGTGGTCCAGGTCGTGCGCCTCGGGGGCGGCGTCGCCGTCGTGTGCGGGATGCCGGACGTGCGCGTCGTCGTCGTGGTCCGCGGCGGGGCGGGCCGGGGCGGCGGCCGGGCGGCGCACCGTGGCGCCGTAGCCGGCCTTCTCGACGGCGGCCACCACGTCCTCGTCGGACACACCCGCGGGCACGGTGACGGCGGCCTGCTCGAGCGGCAGGTTGACGGAGGCGCTGACGCCCTCGATCTTGCCGAGCTTGCGCTCCACGCGCCCCACGCAGGATGCGCAGGTCATGCCGGTGATGTCGAGGTCCACGCGGCGCGTGGCGCTCGGGGCGGGGGCCCCGGGGCCGGCGGTCGCGTCGGGTGCGGTGAGGGGAGCGTGCTCGGCCACGGGTCAGCCCTCCACCGTGCGGTAGCCGGCCTCCTCGACGGCGGCGCGCAGCTGCGCGGGGTCGAGCTCGGCCTCGGAGGTGACGGTGGCGGTGGAGACGCCGCCCGCGGTCAGGTCCACGTCCACGGCGGTGACGCCCTCGAGCTCGCCGATCTCCTCCTGCACGGAGGAGACGCAGTGGCCGCAGGTCATGCCGTCGATCTTCAGGGTGGTGGTGGTCATGGTGCCGGTCCTCTCGAACGGGGTGAGGGGGTGCGCGGTCGCGCCCCCCGCGGAGCGTCTCAGCGCAGCAGCCGGGCGATCGCGGCGGTGGCCTCGGCCACCTTGGCGTCGACGATCTCCTGGCGGCCCTCCTGGTCGGCCTGCACGGCGGCGTCCGCCACGCAGTGCCGCAGGTGGTCCTCCACGAGGCCCAGGCTCACGGCCTGCAGTGCCTTGGTGGCGGCGGCCACCTGGGTGAGGACGTCGATGCAGTAGACGTCCTCCTCCACCATGCGGTGGATCCCGCGGACCTGTCCCTCGACGCGCTTGAGGCGCTTGAGGTAGGCCTCGCGCTGCGGCGAGTAGCCGTGGCCGGCGTGCTGGTCGTGCTCCATGCCCCTGACCATATACCCCCAGGGGGTACTCTGTCACCGGGGGTCAGGCGGTGTGACCGGGCTCCTGCTCCTGCAGCTCGGCGATCAGGCCGCGCACCTGCAGGTCCAGGGCGTCCCGCACGCCGCGCACCTGCTCGATCCCCATGCCGCGGATCGAGGGCACGGACCAGTGCTGCACCTCCACGTGCTCGGGGAGGTCGAACGGCTCCGCGCCGTCGAAGAGCACCACGGTCTGGGCGGCACGCAGGATGTCCGGATCCACGGGCTTGGGGAAGGCGTGGTGGAGGGGCAGGCCGATCTCCCTCATGGCGTCCAGGGCCAGGGGCAGCACGGAGCCCGCCGGGGTGGTGCCGGCCGAGCGGGCCTTCACCGCGCCGCCGGAGCGGTTCTCCAGCAGGGCGGCCGCCATCTGGGACCGGCCCGCGTTGCCGTGGCACACGAACAGCACGCGCGGGTGGCGCGACTCGAGGGTGCCCGCGGCGATCGCCTTCGCGCGCAGGCGTGCGGCGGCGTCGTTCGCGGCGGTGGAGGCCAGCAGCTCCGGGTGGCGGCTGGTGCGCGCGAGCCGTGCGTACGAGTCCAGCAGCAGGGCGTGGACGGAGGCGAGGTCGCCGAGCTCCGGGTAGCGGGCGTGCAGGCGCTCCGCCTCGCGCTCCAGGACGTGCGCCGTCATCCCCTCGGGCGCCGACGGCACCACCGGTATGGCCCCGGTCGGGTCCAGGGGGACGTCCCCGGTGATGGAGGGGTCGGAGGGGAGGGGCGCCATGCGTGCTCCTGCGGGTCGGGGCGCGCGGGGCCGCGCCGGGGACCACCACGGTAGTCGGCCCGGCGGGGCCGTGGGAGACAATGGCGGTCATGTCCGCCTCCTCCCCGAGCGTCGCCGCGCTCGCCGCCCGCGCCTCGGGTCTGCCCGAGGGTGCCGTCCCCGCCGTCGCCCGCGTCCTGGTGTGGGCCCGTGAGGGCCGCGTGCGGGTGGGCGTCGGCGGGTGGACGGTGCTGGTGACCGGCCCGCGCCGCGTGGAGCGGCTCTCCGCGATCTGGCGCGCCGCCGTGGCCGCCCGCCCGGACCCGTCGGCGCCCGCCCACGCCTGGGTGTCCTCCGTGTTCGACGACGCCTCGCCCGCCCCCGCCGTGCTGCGCGTGCCCGCCCGGATCCTCGAGGCCGGGTCTGCGGGCGGCGAGCCCGTCGAGGTGCCCGCACGGATGACGGAGGAGGCCCTGCGCGCCGCGGTCTTCCGGGACGCGTGCGTCCGCCTCCTCCCCGACGACGACGTCCCCCTGACGCCCGAGGACCCCGCCGCCGCCTGGGACGACGCCGGCTACGCCGCCGGGGTGCGCGAGGTCCTGGACCGCATGGCGTCCTCGGGCGGGGCGCTCGGCAAGGTGGTGGTCAGCCGCACGGACACCGTCCCCGCGGACGAGGCGGCCCTGTGGGGCGCGGTCGAGGCGCTGCGCGCGCAGTACCCGCAGACGTGGGTGTTCGCCGTCGGCGGGCTCGTGGGCGCCACCCCGGAGATGCTGGCCACGCGTCGGCGCGGAGAGGTCACGTCCCGCGTCCTCGCCGGCTCCGCCCCCCGCGGCGCGGACGCCGCCGAGGACGCCCGCAACCGGGAGCACCTGGCCACCGACCCGCGCCTGGCCGAGGAGCACCGCTGGGCGGCGCGCTCCGTGGTGGAGGTGCTGGAGCCCGTCGTCGAGCTGGAGGACGTCGACCCGGCACCCGAGGTCCTCACCCTGCCCAACGTCCACCACCTCTCCACGTCCGTGCGTGGACGCCTGCGCTCCGCCGAGGGCACCGTCCTGGACGTGGTGGGGCCCCTGCACCCCACCGCGGCGGTCGGCGGGATCCCGCGGGACGCGGCCCTCGCGGTGATCCGGGACGTGGAGCCCGTGGACCGCGGCCGGTACGCCGGGCCGGTGGGCTGGCTGGACGAGACCGGCGACGGCGAGATCGCCCTGGCCCTGCGCTGCGGTCAGCAGGTGCCCGGCGGGGTCCGCCTGCAGGCCGGCGGGGGCATCGTGCCCGGCGCGGTGCCGGAGGAGGAGGTCGCCGAGGTGGCGGCGAAGCTCCTGCCCATGCGTCGCGCCCTCGGGCTCGCCTGAGGAGGCGAGCCCGAGGGCGCGGAGGGGGTCGCTGCCGGTCAGGCGGCGGAGAGCTGCGTGCTGGAGCCCGTGATGCGGGTCGGGGAGGCGGTGAGGGCCTCGAGGCGGCGGGTGGCCTCGTGCTCGGTCAGGGCCGGCAGGTACGTGGTGATGCGGGCGTCCGCCTTGAGGTCGGCGAACGCCTGCTCCACGGTGGCGCGGACCTCGGCCAGTGCCACGGCGCCGTCGAAGCGACGGACGAGCGTGTCCGTGACGCGGGCCAGCACGTGACGCTGCATGAGGGGGCTGGGGGTGGTGGGCATGTGGTGGTCGGTCAGGGGGATGGTCACCGTGATCACCGTGTCCTTCCGAGGCCGTGGCCTCTCTGGTGCTGGGGTGGGCGGGGCCCGCGGGGTCCTCCCTCCGTTCCGTCAGGTGAACGAAAGGTGAACAACTTGTTAACCACCATACTCGTTCTGCAGAGAAGTGCAAGAGGCGTGTTACCAACGGGACCGCGTGAGGCCCCCGGAATCCGGCCGAATATGCGTACCCATGGGGGTATGGAGGGCGGGGTGGGGTGAGCGCCATGCGGCTCGCAGGTGAACGACGCGTGAACCGCAGGGGGTCCCGTCGGGACGCCGGTAGGGTCCGGGCAGGAGGTCCTGCCATGTCATCCGTCCCCGCCCGCGGTCCTGCCCGCGCCGCCGAGGTGGCCCGCGAGGCCGCGATCCTGGCCGGTGCGGGCGCCGCCATCCTGCTCCAGGTGGCGGACCGCCGCGTCGGCGCCGGCGTGGCCGCCCACTCCCGCTTCACCGAGGATCCGCTGCGGCGGCTGCGGCACACCCTCGGCTACGTCTATGCGGTGGCCCTTCCCGAGGCCGCGCCCGCCCGCGACGCCGTCGTGGGGATGGTGCAGGCGCAGCACGCGCGCGTGCGCGGTGTGGACGGCGGCGGGCGGCCCTACAGCGCCGACGACCCCGACGCGCAGCTCTGGGTGGCCGCCACCCTGTTCTGGGCCGGGGAGCAGGTGCGCCGCCGCATCTGGGGCGTGCTGGACCCGGAGGACGCCGAGCGCCTCCTGCGGGAGTACGCCGTGCTCGCCACGGCCCTGGGCGTCCCCACGGGGGCCTGGCCTGCGGACCGGGCCGCCTTCACCGCGTACTGGGACCGCGCCGTGGCCGCGCTCGAGGTCACGGACGACGCGCGGGCGATCGCCGCCGACCTGTTCTCCGGCCAGGGCCTGCCCGCGCCGCTGCGGGCGGCGCTGCCCCTCGCGCGGTTCGTCACCGCCGGGATGCTGCCCCCGCGGGTGCGCGGCGGGCTCGGCTGGTCCTGGACCGGGCGGGACTCCCGCCGCGAGGCCCGGCTCTGGGCGCTCGTGCGCGCCGTCTACCCCCGGCTGCCCCGCCGGGTGCGGGGCGCGGTGGCGGCGTGGACGGTGCGGGGGCTGCCGACGTCGTCCTGACCGGGCGCCGCGCCGGGGCCGGGGGTGCGGATGGGACAATGGCGGGGATGTCTGACTACACCCCCCGCCGTCCCGGCTCCCGCCCCGTCCCCGCCCGCCAGAAGGACCGCGCGGGCAAGCCCGCCCTCGGGCGCCCGCGCCGCGGCATGATCGACGAGTCCGAGGCCCGCCAGCTCGCGGAGGACCGTGAGCGGATGCGCCGCGCCGGCGTCGCCCACCCGCTCTCCGCGCCCTCCCGCCGCGAGCCCAAGGAGGAGGCCCGGCCCCAGGTCATGCCCAAGGCGGAGGGCTGGGTCCAGAAGGCCGACGCCGAGGGCCGGCCCCTGCTGCAGTTCAAGCAGCCCCGCGTCTCCCAGCCGCCCACGCACCTGGCGGACCTCACCCTCGGCGAGCGGCAGGAGAGGGCGAAGGAGATCGGCCTGCCGGCGTTCCGCGCCAAGCAGCTCTCCGTCCACTACTTCGAGCACCACACCACGGACCCGGAGCAGATGACGGACCTGCCCAAGGACAGGCGCGCGGAGATCGCCGGGGCGTTCTTCCCGCCGCTGCTCACCGAGGTGCGCCGCCTCACCACGGACCGCGGGGACACCGTCAAGTTCCTGTGGCGCCTGTTCGACGGCGCCCTCGTGGAGTCCGTGCTCATGCGCTACCCGGGACGGGTGACCCTGTGCGTGTCCAGCCAGGCCGGCTGCGGCATGAACTGCCCGTTCTGCGCCACCGGCCAGAACGGCCTGACCCGCAACATGTCCACGGCGGAGATCGTGGAGCAGGTGGTCCGCGCCAACCAGGCGATCGCCGCCGGCGAGCTCGGCGGCACCCGGAAGGACGGCGGGCACGACGCCGACCGGGTCACCAACGTGGTGTTCATGGGCATGGGCGAGCCGCTGGCCAACTACAAGCGCGTCATGGCCGCCGTGCACCGCATGGTGGACCCGGCCCCGGAGGGCCTGGGCATGAGCGCCCGCAACATCACGCTCTCCACGGTGGGCCTGGTGCCGGCCATCCGCAAGCTCGCCCAGGAGGGCGTGCCCCTGACCTTCGCGCTGTCCCTGCACGCCCCGGACGACGAGCTCCGTGACGAGCTGATTCCCGTGAACTCCCGGTGGAAGGCGGACGAGGCCATCGACGCGGCCTACGACTACTTCGCGGCCACCGGCCGCCGCGTGTCCATCGAGTACGCGCTCATCAAGGACATGAACGACCACGCCTGGCGCGCGGACTTGCTCGCCAAGAAGCTCAACGCCCGCGGCAAGGGCTGGGTGCACGTCAACCCCATCCCGCTGAACCCGACGCCCGGCTCCATCTGGACCTCCTCCGAGCCGGACGTCACCCGCGAGTTCGTGGACCGGCTCAACGCGGCCGGCATCCCCGCGACCCTCCGGGACACCCGCGGCAAGGAGATCGACGGGGCGTGCGGCCAGCTCGCCGCCGACGACGACTGAGCCCGCCGCCGGAGGGGGCCGGGGCGGTCCGTCTACAGTGGCGGCATGGCCCAGGACCCGACCGTCCCGACCCGTCCGACCGCCCTGCCTGCCCTCGGCCTCGGCACGTACAAGCTGACCGGCGCCGAGGGGCAGGCAGCGATCGAGCACGCCCTCGCCCTCGGCTACCGTCACCTGGACACCGCCCAGGCGTACGGCAACGAGGCCGAGGTGGGGGCGGCCGTGCGGGCCTCCGGCCTGCCGCGGCACGAGGTCCACGTGACCACCAAGCTCACCGCGGATGCCTTCGGCGGCGTGGACCGGGTGCGCGCCGCCGTCGGGACCTCGCTCGAACGCCTGGGCCTGGACGCCGTGGACCTCGTGCTCCTGCACTGGCCCCACCCGTGGCGCACCCCCGAGGAGGGCACCTACCGGGATGCGGCGGCGGCGCTGGCGGCGCTCGCGGGGGAGAGCGGCCCGCTCCGGGGCTGGGGCGTCTCCAACTTCCTGCCCGAGCACCTGGACGCCCTGGCCGCTGACGGCCTCACCGCCGCGGTCAACCAGATCCAGGTGGACCCGCTCATCCAGCAGCGGGCCGTGCAGGAGGCCACCCGTCGGCACGGCGCCGCGGTGGTCGCCTACACGCCGCTCGGCCGCGGCGGGGACGTGTTCGCCCATCCGGCCGTGCGCTCCGTGGCCCAGGAGGCGGGCGTGAGCCCCGCGCAGGCCGTGCTCGCGTGGCACCGGGCCGGCGGGCGCGTGGCCATCCCGCGCTCGGGCTCACCGGCGCACCTGGCCGAGAACCTCGCCGCGCAGGGCGTGGCGCTCACCGCCGCGCAGCTCGCCGCCCTCGATGCCGCGGACACCGGCGCCCCCGCCCGGCAGGACCCCCTCACCTTCGGACTCTGACCGGACGCCCCCGCACACGACGACGGCGACGCCCCCTGCGAGGATGCGTCGCCGTCGTCGTGGGTCGGGCGGGTGCTCAGAACTCCACGGTGTCGTGGTCGCCCGGGCGGGCCTCGCCGCCGCTGAGCTTGGCCTTGACGATCTCCACCACGGTGGAGGCGGCGCCGGAGTCCCAGTACTCGGCGGAGTCGGCCTGCACGCGCACGAGCACGATCTCCGGGTCCTCGGGCTGCGCACCCTCCCCGAAGAACGCCTCGGTGGAGGAGTTCCAGTACTCGCGCTTGCGCTCGTCGTCGCGGACGATCGCGCCGTGGCCGGCCACGGAGGCCCAGAAGCCGTCGTCCTGCACGGCCACGTTCACGGGGCGGCCCTCGGAGTCCTGGGCGGCGTCGCCGGAGGCGCGGGTGATGAACCACAGCACGCCCGGCTCGGTCTCCACCTCCTGCACCGCCATCGGGCGGGACTCCAGGGTGCCGTCCGGATGCGCGGTGGTCAGCATGGCGATGCCGGCCTTCTCGACCTTCTCGAGCAGTTCGATGCGGGGATCCTTGTCAGCCATCTCGGCCTCCTTCGTCGGGGGACGTCGTCGCGCCCGCGGCCTCCCGCGGGCGTCGTGCCACCGACGCTAGGGCCAGGGGGCGATCCCGCGCGAGGGCTGGCGGGCGGGTCTCAGCCCTGGGCGGAGCGGCGCTGCACGCGTCGGGCCAGCCACTCCACGCCCAGGGCGTAGCCATCCACGCCCGCGCCGGCGATCACCGCGTCCGCCACGGCGGACACGTACGAGTGGTGCCGGAACTCCTCCCGGCGGTGGATGTTGCTGATGTGGACCTCCACGATCGGCACGTCCACCGCGGCGAGCGCGTCCCGGATGGCCACGGAGGTGTGGCTGTAGGCCGCCGGGTTGATCAGGATCCCGGAGTGCGCCGTGCGGGCCTCCTGGATCCAGTCGATCAGCTCGCCCTCGTGGTTGGACTGGCGGACGTCCACGGTGAGGCCGTGCTCGGCGGCGCGCTCCTGCGTGAGCGCGCGGACGTCGTCGAGGGTCTGCGTGCCGTACGTCTCCGGCTCGCGCGTGCCCAGGAGGTTGAGGTTGGGGCCGTTGAGGACGAGGAGGGGCAGGGGGGTGCTCATGCGCGCCACCCTACGCACGCCCCGGGGCCGCCGGGGAGGGGTCACGGAATAGGTGCCCGGCCGGCGTCGTTGGCCCGGGGGAACGACGCCGGCCCGCCCCCTCGGGACACGGCGCCCCGATCCCGAAGGAGTCGTCCCCATGGCCACCACCGATCTCACGCTCGAGCAGTTCGGCACCACCGTCGCCGAGAACGACACCGTCCTCGTGGACTTCTGGGCCGGCTGGTGCGGCCCCTGCAAGCAGTTCGCCCCCGTGTTCGAGGCCGCCTCGGACAAGCACGAGGATGTCGTCTTCGCGAAGGTGGACACCGAGGACCAGCAGCAGCTGGCCGCGATGGCCGGCATCACCTCGATCCCCACGCTGATGGCGTTCCGTGGTGGCGTCCTGGTGTTCTCCCAGGCCGGTGCGCTGCCGGGCCAGGCGCTCGATCAGCTCCTGGAGCAGGTCAAGGGCCTGGACATCGCCGAGGTCCGCCGCATGGCCGAGGAGCAGGCCGCCGGCCAGGAGCAGGCCGGCGAGGCGCCCGCGCAGGCCGACGCCGCCGACGGCCGCTGAGCCGCACCCTCACCCGAGACCCCGACCGGGGCCGCCGCGATCCTGCGGCGGCCCCCGTCGTCGTCCGTCCGGGACCTTTCAGGCTGCGCCGAACGCCCCCTGCTCCCACTGCTGCACGAGCCACGGGCTGAACGCGCGGGGCACGGCCGCCAGCGCGGCGGTCAGCGCGTCGGGCGCCACCCAGCACCACTCGGCCACCTCGTCCGCCACCGGGTCCGGGTCCGCGTCCGCCACGGCACGGAACACCGGGCACACCTCGTTCTCCTCGACGCCGCCGGCGTCCGCGGCGCGGTAGCGGAAGTCCGGCAGGAGCGGGGTCACGTCCCGCACCCCGACCCCCAGCTCCTGCGGGGAGCGGCGCACGACGGCGTCCGCCGGGTCCTCGCCCGCGCCGGGGTGGCCGCAGAACCCGTTGGTCCACACGCCGGCGAACGCCTTCTTGCCCAGGGCCCGCCGGGTGAGCAGGAACCGGCCGTCCGGGGTGTACACATGACAGGAGAACGCGAGGTGCAGGGGCGTGCCGCCCTCGGCGGTGGTCCGGTGCACCGTGGCCTTCGGCGCGGTGCCGATGGGCTCTCCCTCCGGTCCCAGCAGGACCACGAGCTCGGCGGGTGCGGCGGGGGTGGGTCGGTCCACGGGGGCCTCCGGATCTGCGTCTCCGGGCGCGGACGTCCGCGGCGGATGGCGATGTGCTGTTCGACCGCCATACTATTTGACAGCCGAGAGACACAGCACGGGCGGAGGAGAGGCGCATGGCGGAGATGCCGTCGACGGTCACCGGGGTGACCGACCACGCGCGCGCGCTGCGCCGGATCGTCCGTCTCCACGGCGAGGTACGGTCGCAGATGCGCCGCCTCATGGGCCTGAAGGACACGGACTACGCCGCGCTCGCGCTGCTGATGCGCCGGCCCATGGGGCCCACCGAGCTGGCCCGCGCCCTGCATCTGAGCACCGCCTCGGCCACCGCGGTGGTGGACCGCCTGGTGGCCACCGGACACGCCGTGCGCGAGCCGCACCCGCAGGACCGCCGCCGCACCGTGGTGCGCGCCGTCGAGTCCTCGCGCGAGTGGGCCATGGCGGAGGTCCAGCACATGGTGGGCCTCGTGGGGGAGGTCCTCGCGGACGCCTCCGAGGAGGAGTCCGCCGCGGTCCTGAGGTTCCTCGAACGCACCGCCGCCCACATGGAGGCCTGGCGGGACGACCTCGCCGTCCGCGCCGACCGGCGGGAGGACGCCGCATGAGCCCCCGCCACGACGCCGTCGCCGCCGTGCGCGCCGAGCTCGCCGACGTCTTCGCCCGCCGCCCGCTGGGCGAGGACGCCCCCGCCTCCTTCCACCTGATGTGGGACCGGCTGCGCGAGCAGACCGACGGCGGCAAGCTGGTCCGCCCGCGCCTCGTGGACCTCGGCTATCGCACCGCCGCCGCCGACCCCGGCTCTCCCCGCCCGCGGTCCGTGGCCCGCCTCGGCGCCGCCTTCGAGCTGCTGCACGCCGCGCTGATCGTCCACGACGACGTGATCGACCGGGACATGGTCCGCCGCGGCCGACCCACCGTCGCGGAGCTCTACCGCCGGGAGGCGGCGCAGGCGGGGGCGCCGGCGGGGGAGGACGCCCACCTGGGCCGCTCCGCCGGGGTGATCGCCGGGGACGTCCTGCTGACCGAGGCGTTCCGTCTGGCCGTCACGTGCGCCGAGGACCCGGCCCGCGGCGCGGCGGCGGCGTCCGCGGTGTTCCGGGCCGCGACGGCCGCCGCCGCCGGTGAGCTGGAGGACGTGCTCTTCACGCTGCACCGCCACGCCGGGGAGCACCCGCCCACCGAGCGCATCCTCACCATGGAGCGGCTCAAGACCGCCGGCTACACGTTCGAGGAGCCGCTGCGCGCGGGGGCCCTGCTGGCCGGCGCCGCGCCCGCGCACGCGGACGCCCTCGCGGAGGCCGGCGCGCTGCTGGGCATCGCCTACCAGGTGATCGACGACGTCCTCGGCACCACGGGCGACCCCGAGCGCACGGGCAAGGCCGACGACGCCGACCTGCGCGAGGGCAAGGCCACGCTCATCACCGCCCACGGCCGGCGTGATCCCCGCGTGCGGGCGGCCCTCGAGCGCGTGACGCGCGCCGAGCGCGACGGCGCGGACCTGGCGGAGCTGGCCGAGGCGGTGCACGAGGCCCGCGAGGCGCTCGTGGCGGCCGGCTCGGTGGCCCATGCCACCGACGTCGCCGCGGACCTCGTGGACCGCGCCCGCGCCCTGCTGGACGGGCTCCCGCTGGGGCCCACCGAGCGCGCCGAGTTCGTGGCCACGTGCCACCACATCCTGCATCGGGAGGCCTGAGCATGATCCGCACGCCCCGCCCGGCCGCCGTCGGGCACGGACGCGACGCGGCCCGGGACACGGACCTGGGGCTGTACACCGCCGCCGCCCTGGACGCGGCGTCCCGCGTGATCGGGCGCTACTCCACGTCCTTCTCCTGGGCCTGCCGGACGCTGCCGTCGGCCCAGCGCCGGGACATCGCGGCGATCTACGCGATGGTCCGGGTGGCGGACGAGATCGTGGACGGCACCGCGGGCGAGGCCGGCGTCCCCGCGGACCGCGTGGCCGCCGCGCTGGACGCGTACGAGGCCGCCTGCGAGGAGGCCATGGCCACCGGGTTCGCCACGGACCTCGTGCTGCACGCGTTCGCGGACGTGGCCCGCCGGCACGGGATCACCCCCGCGCTCACCCGGCCCTTCTTCGCCTCCATGCGCGCGGACCTCACGGTGGCCGAGCACGGCGCCCGCTCCCTCGAGGAGTACATCCACGGCTCGGCCGAGGTGGTGGGGCTGATGTGCCTGCAGGTGTTCCTCTCCCTGCCGGGCACCCGGGCCCGGACGGAGGCGGAGCGGGAGCGCCTGCGCGCGTGCGCGTCCCGGCTCGGGGCGGCCTTCCAGAAGGTCAACTTCCTGCGCGACCTCGCCGCGGACCACGACGCCCTGGGCCGCACCTACTTCGAGGGCGCCACCCCGGAGGCGCTCACCGAGGAGCGCAAGACCGCCCTGCTGGCGGACCTGGACGCAGACCTCGACGCCGCCCTGCCGGGCATCCTCGCGCTCGACCCGCGCGTGGGACGCGCCGTCCTGCTGGCCCACGGCCTGTTCGCCGAGCTGGCCCGCCGGATCGAGGCCACCCCTGCCGCCGAGCTCGCCCGCCGTCGTGTGCGCGTGCCCGACCCCGTCAAGGCCGCGATCGCCGCCCGCGTGCTGACCGCCTCCCCCGTGGGGGTGGGCCGTCGCGGCCGACCCCTGCCGTCCGAGACCCTTAGGAGCACCCCCGCATGAGCACCTCCCCACGCCCCGACGCGCCCGCCCCCCGCCCTGACGAGGCCGCAGCGGACGCCGGCGGGCGCCGCGTCGTCGTGATCGGCGGCGGCTTCGCCGGCCTGGCCACCGCCGGCCTGCTGGCCCGCGACGGCCACCGCGTCACCCTCCTGGAGAAGAACGCGGAGCTCGGCGGCCGCTCCGGACGCTGGTCCGCGGAGGGCTTCACGTTCGACACCGGCCCGTCCTGGTATCTCATGCCCGAGGTGATCGACCGCTGGTTCCGACTCATGGGCTCCTCCGCCGCCGAGGCGCTGGACCTGCGCCGCCTCGAGCCGGGCTACCGCGTGTACTTCGAGGGCCATCTGGACGAGGAGCCGGTGGACGTGGTCTCGGACCGGGAGTCCGCCGCGGCCCTGGCCGAGCGGCTCGAGCCCGGCGCGGGCGCCCGCCTGCGCGCCTACCTGGACTCGGCGCAGGAGGTGTACGCCCTGGCCAAGCGGCGGTTCCTCTACACCGACTTCCGCGACCTCACCGAGCTGATCCGGCCGGACGTGCTGCGCGCCCTGCCGGCCCTGGTGCCCGGGCTGCTGGGGAACCTGCGGGACCACGTGGCCGCCCGCTTCGAGGACGAGCGCCTGCGCCAGGTGCTCGGCTACCCGGCCGTGTTCCTCGGGACCTCCCCGGGCCGCGCCCCCTCGATGTACCACCTCATGTCCCACCTGGACCTCGAGGACGGCGTCCAGTACCCGATGGGCGGGTTCGCCGCGCTCGTGGACGCCATGGCGGAGCTCGCCCGGGACGCCGGCGTGGAGATCGTCACGGAGGCCGAGGTGGGCGCGGTCGAGGTGCAGGAGACCCCCGCCCCGCGCGGCCGCGCGGCCCGCGCCCTTGAGCGCCTGCCCCGCCCGTGGGAACCCCGCACCCCGCGCGGCGCCCGCCGCCGGGCCGGCGCGGTGCGCGCCGTCGCGTGGACGGACGGCACCGGGGCGCGCCGGCGGACCGAGGCGGACGTCGTCGTCGCCGCCACGGACCTGCACCACGTGCAGACCGCCCTGCTGCCGCACCACCAGCGCGTCACCGAGGCCGCGTGGGAGTCCCGCGACCCGGGTCCCTCCGCCGTGCTGGTGTGCGTGGGCGTGCGCGGGCGGCTGCCGCAGCTGCTGCACCATACGCTGCTGTTCACGCGGGACTGGGAGGACAACTTCCGCCGGATCGAGGAGGGGGAGGACCTCACCGATCAGACCTCGATCTACGTCTCCATGACCTCCGCCACCGACCCGTCCACCGCGCCCGAGGGGGACGAGGCCCTGTTCCTGCTGGTGCCCGCCCCCGCGGAGACGGGCTGGGGCCGCGGCGGCGTCCGCACCCCCGACGTGGATGAGCCCGGCGACCCGCGGGTGGAGGCCGTGGCGGACCGCGCCCTGGCCCAGCTGGCCCGCTGGGCGGACATCCCGGACCTCGCCGAGCGGATCGTGGTGCGCCGCACGTGGGGCCCGGCGGACTTCGCCGCGGACGTGCACGCGTGGCGCGGCTCCCTGCTGGGACCGGGACACACCCTGCGGCAGTCGGCCCTGTTCCGCCCGCCCGTGCGCGACGCGCGGGTGGACGGGCTCGTCTACGCCGGGTCCTCGGTGCGTCCGGGCATCGGGGTGCCGATGTGCCTGATCTCCGCGGAGATCGCCCGCGAGCAGGTCTCCGGGGTGCCCGCCGGCTCCGAGGCGGCGCTGCACGCGGGCCCACGACCCGGCGCCGCGGCCTGATGTACCTGGCCGCACTGCTCCTGGTCAGCGGCTGCTTCCTCCTCATCGACGCCCGCTGGCGGCTCGTGCTGTTCTCCGGGACCCCGCGCCGGGCCGCCGCGGTGCTCGTGGCGGGCGTGGCATTCTTCCTGGCGTGGGACCTGGTGGGGATCGCCGCGGACGTCTTCTGGCACGGCGCCAACGAGGTGTCCGTGGGCCTGTTCCTGGCGCCGGAGCTGCCCGTGGAGGAGGTCGTGTTCCTGTGGGCGCTCTGCCACCAGACGCTCGTCTACGTGGAGGGCGCCCCCCGGCTGCTGGCCTGGGCGCGGAACGCACGGGACGGAGTAGGGTCATGACATACCTGCTGATCAGCCTGCCGTTCCTGGCCGTGGCCGGCCTCGTGCTGGCCGTGGCGGGACACCGGGGCCGACTGACCCGGCGGGTGCGCCTCGGCGCCGCGGCGGCCCTGGTCCTCCTCGTCCTGCTGACGGGCGTCTTCGACTCCGTCATCATCGGGCTGGGGATCGTCGACTACACCGGGGCCAACATCGCCGGCGCCCGCATCGGGCTCGCCCCGGTGGAGGACTTCCTCTACCCGATCGCCGGCCTGGCCCTGCTGACCGGGCTCTGGACCCTCGTCCGGGACCCGCGGGCACACGAGGAGAAGACCGGCCGGGGGACGCCGGAGGAGCTGGAGGACACCGCGTGATCCGCACCCTGTTCTGGGCGTCCCGCCCGCTGAGCTGGGTCAACACGGCCTACCCGTTCGCAGCGGCGGCGCTGCTGGCCGGCGGGCTGCCGTGGTGGCTCATTGCCCTTGGGACCGTGTTCTTCCTGGTGCCCTACAACCTGGCCATGTACGGCATCAACGACGTCTTCGACTTCGAGTCCGACCTGCGCAACCCGCGCAAGGGGGGCGTGGAGGGCTCCGTGCTGGCCGATCCGGCGGTCCGTCGCCGGGTGCTGGTCTGGTCCTGCCTGGTCCCGCTGCCGTTCGTGGCCGTCCTGGCCGGCTGGTCGGTCCTGCGCGGGGAGTGGGCCGCCGTCGGCGTGCTGGCCGTGTCCCTGTTCGCCGTGGCCGCGTACTCGTGGGCGGGGCTGCGGTTCAAGGAGCGCCCCTTCCTCGACGCCGTCACCTCGGCCACGCACTTCGTCTCGCCCGCCGTGTACGGCCTCGTGCTCGCCGGGGCCTCCTTCACGGGGGAGCTGTGGGCGCTGCTGGCCGGCTTCTTCCTGTGGGGCATGGCCTCCCAGATGTTCGGCGCGGTGCAGGACGTGGTCCCGGACCGCGCGGGCGGGCTGGCCTCCGTGGCCACCGTGCTCGGCGCCCGGCCCACCGTGTGGACGGCCGCCGCCCTCTACGCCGGGGCGGGCCTGCTGATGCTGGGCACGCAGTGGCCCGGACCGCTGGCCGCCCTGTTCGCCGTGCCCTACCTGGGCAGCACGCTGCGCTTCGCCGGGATCACGGACGCCACGTCCGGGCAGGCGAACCGCGGCTGGCGCACCTTCCTCTGGCTCAACTACCTGACGGGGTTCCTGGTGACCATGCTGCTGATCTGGTGGGCGTTCGAACGGGGCATCCTCGGATGACGTACCTGCTCGTGCTCCTGGGCGTGCTCGGCTGCATGGCCCTCACGGACGCCCGCTGGCGGCTGTTCCTGTGGCGTCGGCCCGTGGCAGGGGCGGTGGTCCTGGCCGCCGGCCTCGCCTACTTCCTGTGGTGGGACGTGCGGGCGATCGCCGAGGGGATCTTCCTGCACCGCGACTCACCGCTGATGACGGGGATCATGCTGGCCCACCAGCTCCCCCTCGAGGAGGCGTTCTTCCTCCTGTTCCTCAGCTACCTCACCATGGTGCTGTTCACGGGCGCCGTGCGGCTGCTCGAGCACCGCGCAGCGAGGTGCGCACCGTGACCTTCTGGGAGCTCAACGCCGTGTTCCTCGGCCTCGGGCTGGGGGTGCTGCTGGCCGCGGCCCTGGTCGGGCGGGTGCGCGCCCGCCACGTGGGGGCGATCCTGCTGACGACCGCCGCGCTCTGGGTGCTCACCGCCGTGTTCGACAACGTCATGATCGCCTCCGGGCTGTTCGACTACGGCGGCCACGCCCTGGCCGGGGTGCGCGTGGGGCTCGCGCCGATCGAGGACTTCGCCTACCCGCTCGGCTCCGCCCTGCTGCTGCCGGCGGTGTGGCTGCTGCTGACGGGGGACCGGCGGCGCCGTCGTCGTGAGGGGGACCGGGGGCGCGGCGCCCCGTCCCCGTCCCCGGCCCCCGCTTCCCCGACTGTGCCGGAGCGGGCGGAATGAGCCCCTCGGACGCGTCGCATCCCCCCCGGAGGCGCACACTCGGCGGGAGGGTCCTCGCCGGACTCATCCCCGCGGACGTGCTGCGGCTGCTCGGTCTGCTGATCGTGCCCGCGGCCGGCGCCGTGGCCGGCTGGCCGAGCGCCGCCGCCATGTTCCTGGTGTTCGGCGGCCAGTGGCTGCTGCGCTGGCTGGCCGGCGGGAGCCTGCTCGACTGGACCGGGCAGGTCCTGCTCCTCGCGGCCGGCTGGGCCAGCGCGATCGGCCTGTACCACCGGATCGAGGGACTGGACCTGGTCATGCACGCCGCCGTCACCGGCGTGGTCACGGGGCTGGTCGCCGTCGTGGTGCGCTCCGCCCTGCGCCGGCGCGGCCGGACCGGCGGCCCGGTGACCCCGGCCGAGGCCGTCCGCACGCTGGGCCCTGTGATCTGCGTGCTGGGCCTGGCCGCGGCGGGCACGGCGCTCGGGGTGGTGTGGGAGGTCGCCGAGTGGTGGGGCCACCACGAGGTCACGGAGGAGATCGGCGTCGGCTACGACGACACCCTCGGCGACCTCACCGCCGACCTCGTCGGTGCGGTGACGGCGGCCGTCGTCGCGGTCGCCTCGGTGCACTCCGTGCGGCAGGGTGCCCGGTGAGCGGGCCTGCGGCGGGCGGCGCACGCCCCGAGCCCCTGACCGCGCGCACCACGGTGTCCGTGGTGGTGCCCGTCCTCGACGACGCCGACCACCTGCGCGCGTGCCTCGCCCTCCTGGCCCGGCAGACCCGCCGCCCGGACGAGGTGGTCGTGGTGGACAACGGCAGCACGGACGACTCCGCCGCCGTGGCCCGCGCCGCCGGGGCCCGGGTGATCCACGAGCCCGTCCGCGGCATCCCCTCCGCCGCGGCCGCCGGCTACGACGCCGCCCGCGGGGACCTCATCCTGCGCTGCGACGCGGACTCGCGCGTGCCCGAGGACTGGGTCGAGCGGATCGTCGCGCGCTTCGCCGCCCAGCCGGAGATGCTGGGGCTCACCGGCCCCGGGGTCTTCTACGACCAGCCCGGGCTCCTGAGCCGGGTGCGCTCGGACGCGTACACCGCGGCCTACCGGTGGGTCGGCGGCGCGGCCGTGGCCGGCACCCCGCTGTGGGGCTCCAACTGCGCCCTGCGGGCCGAGGCGTGGCGTGACGTGCGGGACCGCGTCCACCGTCACCGCGCGGACGTCCACGACGACTTCGACCTCAGCTTCCAGCTGCTGCTCCACGCCCCGGGCTGCACCCGGTTCGACGCCGGCCTCCGCGTGGGTGCGGCCGGGCGGCTCTTCTCCTCCCTCGACGCGCGGGTCCGTCAGGGCCGCATGGCCGTCACCACGATCCGCCTCAACTGGGCGGAGCTGTCCCCGGGCCTGCGCTGGGTGCGTCGGGCGCAGGCCGCCGCCCGCCCCTGAGGGCCGGGGACGGGCGGCGGGGTCCCGCGGCGGGGTCCGGCCGTGCCGTCGAGCGGCAGCCGCCGGGCTCAGGCGTTCCGGGCGGCCTCCCGCGCCTCCTCCTGGGACGGGCGCACCGGGTTCCGCCGCAGGGGCAGGCGGTCCAGCAGGCCGGCCAGGCCGGGGCGGCGCGAGGGCGTGTCCGAGCCGGTGTGCCGGCGCTCGGCCTCGGCCAGGATGTTCGCGGCCATCTCGGGGAACACGAGGGCGTGGAACGGCAGGATGGCCGTCCAGTACGCACGGCCCAGGGCGCCGTCCGGCATGAAGATCGCCCGCTGACGGTAGCGCGATCCGGTGTCCGTGGCCTCGGTGCTCAGCTGCAGCCAGGCCCGGCCGCCGGCCTTCATCTCGGCGCGGAGGGTCAGGCGGTGCCCGGGGTCGACGTCCTCCACGCGCCACCAGTCCACGTGGTCTCCCGCGCGGAGGCGGTCGGCGTCCCGGCGTCCGCGGGCCAGGCCCGGACCGCCCACGAGCTTGTCCATCAGGCCGCGGATCTTCCACAGCGTCGGCGTCGAATAGTACCCGTTGTGGCCGCCGATCGACTCGATCACGGGCCACACCGCCTCGGGCGGCAGGGCGGACTCGCGCTGGCGGTCGTCCGTGTAGACGGTCTTGCCGGCCCACTCCGGGTCCGAGGGCAGAGGGGCCGCCGGGTCGTTCGAGGCGTAGATGTCCGCGTTGAAGGTGACCTCCAGGGGGCCCTCCTCCTCGTGCTTGAGGGCGCGGCGCACGGCGTCCTTGTACGAGGTGAGGCCGCCCGGCGGGTCCGGGATGATCTGCGCGACGTCGTGGTTCTCGGTGACCGCGTCCTCGGCGAGCGAGGCCGCCAGGGGCATGGCGACCCCCATGGGGATGGGCGTCACGAGGCCGATCCAGAAGCCGGAGAGGCGCTGGGCCGGGATGGGCAGGGTGAGGACGCGGCGCCGGGCGAGTCCGGCCGCCTCGGCGTAGTCGGTGAGCATCTCCTTGAACGGCTGGGCGCGGCCGCAGCCGATCTGCGCGCGGGCCTGCACGGGCTCCGCCAGGGCCGAGGCGTGGACCAGGTAGTAGAGGACGTCGCGGATGGCGATCGGCTCCACCTCGTTCTTCAGCCAGCTCGGGCCGGGCATCACGACGAGGCGGTCCGCCAGGTGGCGGATCATCTCGAAGGACGTGGAGCCGGAGCCGATCACGATGCCGGCCTCGAAGGTGAGCGCCGGCGTCGCAGCGGCCTCGAGGCGCTCGGCCACCAGGGCGCGCGAGCGCATGTGGTCCGAGAGCTCCTCCACGGGCTTGTCGTCCGGGTGGAGTCCGGAGAGGTACACGAGCTGGGTGATCCCGGCCTCGTCCGCGGCGGTGGCCACGATGTCCGCGATCTTCTGCTCGTGCTCCACGAAGTCGCCGCCGCCGCCCATCGAGTGCACGAGGTAGAGGGCGGTGTGCACGCCCTCCATGGCGTCCCGCACCTGATCCGGCTCGGACAGGTCGCACTGCACGGCCTCGACCTCGTCGGACCAGGCCCGGCCCGCGAGGTCGCGGGGGTCGCGCGCGGCGGCGCGCACCTGGAAGCCGGCGGCGAGCAGCTCGGGGATGAGGCGCCCGCCCACGTAGCCCGTGGCTCCGGTGACGAGCACCCGGCGGCCGTGGCCCTCGGGCAGGGAGAGCCCGAGCGGGGAGACGTGGTCCTCGGGAGCGGAGGGGACGTGGGGGTCGACGGTGTGGGCGCCGCCGACGGGGGCGGTGCCGGGGGAGGGGATGGAGCCGTCCTGGGGCGCGTGCCCCGTCTCGTTCTGCGTCATACCTCCAGGGTAGGGAGCGGCACGTCGGAGCCCCATGCCTGGGCGGCGGCGGGCCGCCGGTCCGTGAAAGACTGACCCCTATGGCATCTGGCGTTCCCGGCGACCCGCTCCCGCACCTGCGGACCGAGGCCGTCCGCGCCCTCGCGGGGCCCACCAGCGCGGACCGCGGCTTCGAGATCGCGGCTGCGGGCGACGTCCTCCGCATCACCTACGACGCCTCCCGGCTGCGCCTGACCTCGTCCGTGCGCGGCACCGCGCCGCAGCCCTACCGCCAGGCCGTGCGACTGCAGGAGACGGGGGAGACCGCCGAGGACGGCACGCCCCTGCTCGAGCCCACCGCCGGGCGCTGCCAGTGCCCCGTGGGCGAGGACTGCAAGCACGTGGCCGCCGCCCTGTACGAGATCAGCCGCCGCCATGCCGACACGACGCGCGAGGCCGCCCGGGACGAGCTCGCCCGGATGGTCACCACCGCGGACCGCCTGCCCGCCCACCGTCGGGATGCCATCCGCCCCGACACGGCCGACCCCGACCGCCGAGCGTTGGGTCAGGCAGGGAATGGGCCGCGAATGCCTGCGCAGCCCACCACTCGCGACCGGGACGGCGACGGGCGTGACGGGTTCGAGGGCGGCGCCCTCCCGTGGCGCGGCGTCCTCGAGCCCCTCGCCGGGCTCGACGGCGGTCCGCGCCGGCTGGCCCCGCCGCCGGACCTGGCGATCGGGGTCGAGCTGGTGGCCGAGTCCTCCCACAACGCGTTCCAGCAGTGGGGACCGGCCCCGGCGGGCGAGGAGCACCTGCGGGAGGACCGTCCGCTGTACGTGATCCTGCGCCCGCTCAAGCGCGGTGCGAAGGGCACGTGGATCAAGGGCGGGCTGACGTGGAAGGCCTTCCAGTTCCCGCGCGCGGAGTACGCCCCGGCGCAGGAGCGCGCCCTGCGCCTGGTGTGGCGCCAGCTGCAGGCGGAGGACTCCTACCCGACGGATGCCTGGTTCGGCCTGCACGCGTTCGACTCCGGCCGCATCTGGCAGCTGCTCGCCGAGGCGCAGGAGGCGGGCGTGCCGCTCGTGGCACAGGGCATCCTGGAGGACGTGGTCCTGGACCCGCCCGTGGAGGTCGGTCTGGACGTCACCGCCGCCCCCGAGGGCGGGCTCGAGGTCACGCCCTCTCTGGTCCCGGCCCGCCGTCCCGCCGCGGACGACGACGCTGCCGGGCCCCGCCCGGAGCCGCTGCGGGGAGTGCGCGTGATCGGCTCGATCGGCTTCTACCGCCCGGTTGAGGAGGAGGACGGCACCTGGACGCTGCACCTGATCCCCGCGCGCCGGCCCGTGCCGGAGCCCGTGCAGCGCATGGTCCTGGACGGTCGGCCCGTGCCGGTGCCCGCCGCGGACCGGGCCGAGTTCCTCGAGCGGATCTACCCCCGCCTGCGCACGGCCCTGGACGTGGCCAGCCGCGACTCCTCCGTGGCCCTGCCGGAGTTCGAGCCCCCCGTGCTGCGCCTGCAGGCGGACTTCCGCCCCGACCACCGCCTCGTGCTGCGCTGGTCATGGCTGTACTTCGACCCGCCCCGGGAGCTGGACCTCGGCACCGAGGGCCTGCGGGACCCCCGCCACGAGGAGGCCGTGGTGCGGGACGCCGTCGAGGTGTGGCCGCGCGCCGCCCGGACGCAGGAGCAGGAGCTCGAGGGCGTGGGCGCGGCCCGCTTCTCCGAGACCGTGCTGCCGCGGCTGCAGCGGCTGGAGCACGTGCGCGTGGACGTCACCGGGGACCGCCCCGACTACCGCGAGCTGACCGCGGCGCCGCGCATCGAGGTCTCCACGAAGGCCGCGCGGCACGACTGGTTCGACCTGGGCGTGCAGGTGTCCGTGGACGGGCACGTGCTGCCCTTCGTGGAGCTGTTCACCGCCCTGGTCCAGGGCAGGACCACCCTCATGCTGCGGGACGGGACGTGGCTGGGCCTGGACCACCCGGCGTTCGACCGGCTGCGGGCCCTGCTCTCCGAGGCCGCCACGCTGCAGGAGTGGACGCCGGAGAGCACCGCCGTGTCCCGTCACCAGGTGGGCTTCTGGGAGGACCTCAAGGAGGTCGCGGACGAGGTGCACGAGGACCCGGAGTGGACCGCCGCCGTCGGGCGCCTGGCCTCCGTGGACCGCCTGCCCGAGGCGCCGGACGTGCCGGGGCTCGAGGCGGACCTGCGCCCGTACCAGCGGGAAGGCCTGCGCTGGCTGCGCTTCCTCCACGACCAGGACCTCGGCGGGATCCTGGCCGACGACATGGGCCTGGGCAAGACCGTCCAGACCCTCGCGCTGATGGCCTACGCACGCGCCGCCCACCCGGACCGGCCGCCGTTCCTGGTGGTGGCGCCGTCGTCGGTGGTGTCCGTGTGGGCGTCCGAGGCGGCGAAGTTCACCCCGGGCCTCGACGTGCGCGTGCTGGACACCACCACCCGCCGCCGCGGCACGGACGTGGCGGCGGAGGCGGCGGGCGCCGACGTCGTCGTCACCTCCTACACGCTGCTGCGGATCGACGCCGCCGGGTACAGCGGCGTGCGCTGGGGCGGCGTGGTGCTGGACGAGGCGCAGTTCCTCAAGAACAAGGCGTCCAAGGTGCACCAGGTGGCCCGCGACCTCGACGCCCCGTTCCGGCTGGCCATCACCGGCACGCCCATGGAGAACTCGCTGACGGACCTCTGGGCGCTGCTCGAGGTGGTGGTCCCCGGGCTGTTCCCCAGCCACCGCCGCTTCCGCGAGGCGTACGTGACCCCCATCGAGTCCGGCGAGCACCCCGAGCGGATGGCCGCGCTGCGCCGCCGCGTGCGCCCGTTCATGCTGCGCCGCTCCAAGGAGCTCGTGGCCAAGGACCTGCCGCCCAAGCAGGAGCAGGTGCTCTCCGTGGAGCTCGAGGCGGCGCACCGCAAGGTGTACGACCGCGTGCTGGCACGCGAGCGGCGCAAGGTCCTCGGCCTGCTCGGGGACATGGACGGCAACCGGTTCACCATCTTCAAGTCGCTCACGCTGCTGCGCATGCTGGCCCTGGCCCCGCAGATCGTGGACGACGAGTACGCGGCGGTGCCGTCCTCGAAGCTCGAGCGGTTCCTCGCGGACCTCGAGGAGGTGCTGGCCGAGGGGCACCGGGTGATCGTGTTCAGCCAGTTCACGAGCTTCCTGCGCGTGGTGGCCGAGGAGCTGGACGCGATGGAGGTGGAGCACGCGTACCTGGACGGGTCCACGCGGAACCGCGCGGACGTCATCCAGGGGTTCCGCGAGGGCGAGGCGCCCGTGTTCCTCATCTCGCTGAAGGCCGGCGGCTTCGGGCTCACCCTCACCGAGGCGGACTACGTGTTCCTCATGGACCCGTGGTGGAACCCGGCCGCGGAGAACCAGGCCGTGGACCGCGCGCACCGGATCGGCCAGGAGCGCACCGTGATGGTCTACCGCATGGTCTCCGAAGGGACGATCGAGGAGAAGGTGCTCGAGCTGCAGCAGCGCAAGGCCGAGCTGTTCGGGGCGCTCATGGACGAGTCCGACGACTCCGGCTCCGGCGCGTTCACGGACTCGTTGACGGCCGACGACATCCGGGAGCTGCTCGGCGCGGACACCTGACCCCCGCCGCGAGGCGCTTTCGTTCGGGAAACGGCGCATGACGGGACGCCTTCGTTCGGGAAACGGCGCTCCCGGCCGCAGGCGGTCCGGACCCGTTGCGAATCCACTGCGGTTCTGACCCTTCTGGGAGCCGAATCGGCCGTCAGAAGGGTCAGAAGTGCAGTGGATTCCCCGTGGACGCATCCATCATCCCGCCACGATCGAAACCTATTGATTTTCGATAGATCCTCATCGACACTCAAGACATGAACCGCCCTCTGGCCCTGGCCCTCCAAGTCCTGTCCGTCGCCGGGATCCTCGGGATCCTGACCCTCCAGGTGTGGGCGATCCCCGCCGTCGCCGCCATCATGGCCGCGGAGTATCCCGAGTTCGCCTTCGCGCAGTGGCCGCTGACCGTGGCGCTGATCGCCGCCCTGGTGGCGATCCAGGTGGCGCTGGCCGCCGTCGTCCGCCTGCTGAGCCTGGTCCGCGCCCAGCAGATCTTCCGCGGCGATGGCCTGCGGTGGACGGGCGTGATGATTGGCGCGCTCGCCGCGGCGTGGGGGATCGTCGCCGTCACCACGGCCTGGCAGACCGTCACGGGTGCGAACCACTTCAGCATCCTCCTCCTGGAGCTGCTCGCCCTCCTCGTGGGCGGTGCGGTGATCCTGCTGATCGTGGTCATGCGCGGCCTGCTCGCCGACGCCACCGCTCTCCGCGTCGAGATGGACGAGGTGGTCTGAGCATGCCGATCGTGGTGAGGATCGACGTCGAGCTGGCCCGCCGCAAGATGGGCGTCGCCGAGTTCGCGGAGCAGGTGGGCATCACCCCGGCCAACGTGGCGGTGCTGAAGAACGGGCGCGCGAAGGCCGTGCGGCTGTCCACGCTCGACGCGATGTGCCGGGTCCTGGAGTGCCAGCCCGGCGACCTGCTGGAGTGGGTGCCGGACGACCCTGCGGAGAGCGGGGGCGAGGCAGGCGAGTGAGCCGGGGCCCTGCCCCACAATGGAGCCCATGATCCGCGTCGAGCAGGCCCCCGCCGCCCACGAGCGCGACTGGCGCTGGCTCGACGAGCCGGCCCCCGCCGTCGCCAGCGGCCTGGCGCTCGCCGCGCTGCACGTGACCAGCGGCGCCGGCGGCGGGCTCCTGACCGCGGTGCCCGGGGCGACGACGGCGGCCGGGCTCCTCGCGCTGCTGGCGGTGGTCCTGGTGGTCGAGTCGGCGGGGCGGGCGCGTCCGTCCGGGCCCACGCTGCCCCGGCGGTCCCTGCTGTGGCTCGTCGCGGTGCCGGGGGTGGCGTTCGTGGGCGGGCTGCTGGCGCCGAACCCCTCCCTGACCCCGCTGCTGGCGCTGCCGGCCGCGGTGGTGGGGGCCGGCGTCGCGGACCGGCTGGACACCCGCTGGCCGCTGGTGCTGTCCGCCCTGGCCGGCGCCGCCGCCCAGCCCACGCTCCTGCGGGCGGTGGACCCCGTGCCCGCCGGCGTGCTGGTGCTCAACGGCCTGATCATGTCGGTGCTGGTGCTGATCCTGCTGACGGTGCTGACGTGGCTGCGCGCGCGCTCGCCCGGGGGCCGGCTGCACCGGCGAGGGGAGTTCGCGGACGACCACGACGACGACGGCGGCCCCGGCCGGGCGTGAGGGCCGGCGCTCAGCCCGCGTCGTCGTGGAGGTGCTCCGAGCCGATGGCGTCTCCCAGGAGGTCGAGGTCGATCGGCTCCCCGGCGCGGATCACGCTGAGGCGGCCGCTGGCCTCGAGGATGACCGCCTGGACCTCGCCGAGGTGGCGCACTCCGGCGGCGCGCAGGGCCGTGTTGAGGTGGCCGCGGGTGACGCGCCCGCGGCGCGCCTGGTCGGCGAGGATCCGGCCGCGGGCCACGATCACGCGGGCCCGGCCGCCCATCGTCCGGGCGCCGCGCACGGTGCCGGTGAGGGCGCCGAAGACCGCCTCGAGCACGGCGAGCGTGGTCAGCCCCACGACGCCCGCGGCCAGCGTGGGCGGGTGGCCGAGGATGACGCGGCCCGCCACGGCGCCGAACATCAGGGCCACCACCGTGTCGAACACGGAGAGACCCGTGATCAGCCGCGCGCCGAACACGCGGAGCAGCAGGAGCGCCGTGAGGTAGATCCCGAGTGCGCTGAGCACCACCACCGGGACCCGCCACAGCTCCATCCCCAGGTGCTCCGTCAGCGCGGCGGGCCACCCCTGCGGCGGTGTCCAGCCCAGCACGGGAGCGACGGCGGAGGCAGGGCGGGCGGCGGGCATGCGCCCATTCTCCCAGGGGATGCCGCAGGGGCGCGGTCGGGGGCGCTGGGGAGCGGGCGCCCGCCGCGCCGCCTCCACTGTCACCGCCACCCTCGCAGCCGCCACCCTCGCAGCCGCCGCCGTCGCGCTCACCGCGTGGTCGGGCGGCACCGGGTCCGCCAGCCCGACGCCGTCCCTCGCCCCCGCTCCCGGATCCGGCGAGGTGGTGACGGAGCAGGCCCTCTCCGGGTTCAAGCGCCTGGCCAACGCCGGCAACGGCAAGGACGTCATGGTCGTCACTGGCCACGGCTGGGAGGTGTTCAACGCCGGCATCCAGGCGAAGGCCCACGGCGACCACGTCCACAGCTACGCATCCGAGCCGGGCATGACCGGCGTGACCTTCCCCGGCGGCCACGCCGGCCACGTGGTGACCCACCACGGCCAGACCACGCTCTTCGCGGACGGTACCGGCAGGATCCAGACCTTCGAGTCCGCCCACCTGGACAAGGCCACGCGGGACCTCATGCCCGTGATGGAGGAGAGCACGACGTCGGCCCCGCACCACGGCGTGGCGCTCGAGCTGGCCGACGGGTCGCTGCTGACGACGCAGGGCACCGAGGAGTCCCGGGACACCGTGCAGGTGGTCGACCGCGCGTCCGGCGAGGTCAGGGCCGAGACCGACGACGGCCACGAGGGCCACGACCACGGCGCCGAGCCCTCGGAGGGCCACGAGGGGCACGACCATTGATCGTGTGACGAGACTCCGGCCGGGCGCCCTTCGTGGGGAGGGGTGCCCGGTCGGCGGCCGGGGGCGTCGTGGGGACGCTGACGGCCAGGGCCGGCACCTGCCGCCGGCCCGTGGATGGAGGAGGGCGGGGCCGCGTAGTGGGGACGCGGCCCCGCCCGCCTGCCCGCAGGCCCCGCGCCGGGAGGGCCTGCCGGATCCAGGAGGGCCTGCCGGAGAGGATGGCCCGGGGATGGTGGGGTCAGTCGGCCACCGGATCGTGGTCCGTGATCACGCTCAGGCGGTACCGGGTGCCCTCGGGGACCTCGGCGCTCACCACCAGGTCCTCCGCGTCCGACTCCGGCACCATGACGACGTATCCGCCGCAGCGGTCCGACCACCCCAGGGGTTGGTAGGCGGCGAAGCCGTCCGCCCCGAGGATGCCCACCGAGGACGGGCCGGCGTCCGGGTCGTCGCACAGCAGCATCAGGCGCAGGGTGCCCTCGGGGCGTTCGCCGCCCATCGCCGCGCCCCCCTCCCCGGGGGTCTGGAGGCCCTGCAGCTCGGAGGCGATCACGTTGACGTCCGTCGTGGGCGTGCCGGGCAGCTCGACGCCCTCCAGGGCCCGGGCCAGGGGGTCCTCCGTCGGACTGCCCGCCCGGTGCGTGACGGCGGCCTCCGGGAGGGCGGCGAGGAAGCCCTCGCTCAACGGCAGAGCCCCGTTCCTGGCGGGATCGGCGCCCTCGGGCACGAACCCGGCACCGGCGGTGGAGCCGCCGCCCGAACCCTGCGTGGCGCTCCCGGAGGCCGGCGCCGGAGTGCTCGGCGCCGTGGTGCCGGAGGCTGGCCCGCCCGCGGACGGCGTGGTGGTCTCGGACGTGCTCGACGGGGACGGCGTCGTGTCGGAGGACGCCGCAGGGGAGGGTGTGGTGCCGGACGCCGTCGCTGGGCCCCCGCCGCCGGAGCAGCCGGCGAGCGTGAGGGCCAGGGTCAGGGCCGCCGTCGTGGCCGGGAGGGCATGGCGGGCGGAGCGGAGGGAAGGGGGTGAGGGGGTCAAGGCGGACCTCCGTCGGTCGGGGGAGCCCGTGCTCCCGGACGCCGGCCCGACCGGTCGTCGTGCAGTGCGTGAGGGGAGACTATGCATCGCATGGGTCCCCGTCTAGCCCCCGGTGTGAGGGACGCCGGATGTGCGCTTCGCGCGCGGCGGGGAGGAGTCCTCAGGCGGCCGGTGCCTGACCCCGCACCTGCCGCAGCACCTCGGGGGCGACCGCCGCGGCCCAGTCCTCGTAGCCGGCGCCGTTGGGGTGGAACAGGTCCCGGGCCAGGCGGCTGACCTGGTGCCTCAGATTCCGCCGCCACGTGGCCGCGTGCACGTCCGCCACGCCGAGGCCGTGCCGGGCGGCCACCCGCCGCACCACCGTGTTCGCCCGGCACACGCGGGCCTCGAACGGCGGGATGCGGAACGTCGGGACCAGGCCCAGCGTGGCGCCGGCGGGCAGGGCGCGGGCGATCGCCTCGAGGGGCTCCTCGAAGGCGGCCTCGCGGAACCGCCAAGCCCAGGTGACGTCGTTGCCGCCGACGACGCACGTCACCGCGTCCACCCCGCTCGCCGGCATGAGGGGCAGCTGGTCGGCGAGCACGTCCTTCGCCATGGCCCCGCTGACGGCGAGGTTCACCACCCGCACGGGCCGGCCGGTCTCGGCGGCCACCCGCTCGGCCACCTGGGCCACGTACGTGCGCTCCACGCTCTCGGCCCCGATCCCGACGGCGGCCGAGTCGCCGAGAACCACCCACGTGAGGGCGTCGGGGTCCTCGTGCGCGGCGAGGGCGTGCCAGTGGGCACGGTAGTCGGCGTCGTGCTGGGCCTGCCAGCCGGAGGGGGAGGGCATGCGCGCCAGGCTACCGGCGCCCTGACGTGCGGACACGCGGGAGGGCCTCGACTCGGGCCACCTCATGGGCCAGGGTTGGGCCATGACGTGTCTCCGGGCCGTGGGCCGCTTCTACGGACGCTACGCGCAGTTCGGCGGCCGGGCCGGGCGCGCCGAGTTCTGGTGGGTGGTGCTGTACCTGTCCCTGCTGAGCATCGTGGTCACCGTGCTGTTCGGGGCCCTCGGGGCGGACACGACGACGGCCGCCCCCTCCGCCGTCGTGTTCCCCGGCTTCGCGGTCAGCGGTCTCAGCGTCCCCGCCGTCGACTCGATGACCGAGGCCTACCACGACGTCTCCGGTGTCCTCGGCCTGCTGCACATCGTCCCCATGCTGTCCCTCACGGCCCGCCGCCTGAGCGACGCCGGCCTCACCCCCGTCTGGATGCTCCTGGGTCTGATCCCGGGGCTCGGCGCGATTGCGCTGTTCGTGATGGTGCTGCAGCCGTCGGCTCCGCGCGAGAGCAGGGCAGGCGCGGCGTCGGGGGATCCGGTGCTGCGCCGGTGAGACCACCCGGTCCGCGCAGGACCGCGTCCTGAGGACACGGTCCTGCACACAGTCCGAGGTCTGGTCGAGGGGGCCGGCCCGTCAGGCCGCCCCCGCGCCGGCCACTCCGCGCCCCACCCGCCCCGGGCCCGTCGGCGCCGTACGCCGGTACCAGTCGAGGCAGAGCAGGGCGATCAGCATGAGGTCGATGTAATCGCCCCCGTAGTACATGAGCTGGGCGCCCTCCTGGGCCTCCGCCGCCCCGACACCCGCCGGCGGGTGCGCGTAGATGTGCTTCGAGAGGATGGCGTGCAGAGCCAGGAAGCCCACCAGCACCCCGGCCCGCAGCGGGTGCCCGTGCGGATGCGGCGCCGGGTCCACCTGCAGCATCGCGGCGGTGAACACCCACCCGGCCAGGAGCACGTGCCCGTGCACCACCAGGTGCCCCACCGCGGAGGCGTGCATCCACCCGTGCAGGGGCGTGGTGTAGAGCAGCCACAGTCCGCCGATGTTCAGCACCGCCGCCACCACCGGATGCGAGATCACCCGCACGTACGGCGTGGACAGCACGCGGGAGAGCCGCCGCGCCCACACCACGGGCAGGCCGCGCAGGGCCACGGTCACGGGCGCGGACAGCACCAGCAGCATCGGGGCCAGCATGCCCAGCAGCAGGTGGCCCCACATGTGCGCCACGAAGTCGTGGTGGCCGGCCACCCCCAGCGGCCCCACCGCGACGACGCCGGCCACCACGCCCGCCGCCGCGCTCAGGGTGCGCGCGTCGGACCAGGCGCGCCCTCGGCGTCGTCCGGCGCACACGAGCACCACGTACAGGATCAGGAAGAGCAGCAGCCCCCCGCCGATGACGACGCCGGCCAGCGGGAACGGCGCGCTCGCCGCCTCGGCCCCGAGCTCGGCGCCGAGGCCGTGCTCATGCACGGGCGGGAGCCGCGGCCGATCGGGAGCCGCGCCGCCACGCCAGGACGCCGACCACCAGGAAGGCGACGGCGATGGCCATCCACACGAGGTCGTACACGAGGATGTTCTCGATCGGCGGGTACGGGCCGGTGCCGCGCAGCTCGGTGGGGATCACCTCGTACCGGATCTGGTGGATCTTCATCAGCTTGTGCTGGACGGTGCCGTCCCACGCCTGGAAGGCGCCGGCGCCGATCAGCACGGCCGGCCACCACCGTCCCACGCCGGGCCCGCCCCGACGGCGCACGTCCGCGAACAGGAACAGCCCGGCCACGGCGGCGAACCAGCCGAACGCATGGAAGAGCCCGTCCGAGACGAGTCCGACGGCCGTGGTGGAGCGGTCGTAGAAGTGGTGCCAGTGCAGGAGCTGGTGCAGCACGGTCTCGTCCACGAAGGCGGCCACGCCCACCCCGAAGAGGAGCCCGGACACCAGCAGTCGGCGGTGGAGGTCGGGGGCGGAACGGCCGACGGGGCGAGCCGTGGCGGAGAGGGAGGCCATGCGGCCCACGGTAGCGCCAGGCCGCGGGGATGCGCAGATCAGGGGCGCGTTGCGGGCTCGCCGTCCAGCACGCGGTCGACGACGCCGGCCACCTCCGCCCGGTCCGCGGGTCCCAGCCCGAGCAGGGGACGGGGCAGGCAGCCCGGGGCGGCGTGGCCGAGGTGCTCGGCGGCCGCGGCGGTCACGCGCAGGCTCCCGTGCCGGGCGAACAGGTCCCACAGCGGTGCCAGCCGCTCCGACTCGGTGAGGGCGTCGGCGGGCCGCCCCTCCCGCACCGCGCGCGTGATCCGCACGGCGGGCTCCGGCAGGGTCCCGGCGATCACCGAGTACCAGGTGTCGCAGCCGGCGATCAGCCCCGCCGCCCCGAACGCGTCCCCGGAGACGCCCACGCCGACGTGCGTCGGCACCGCGGTGCGGATCTCCGCCACCCGCTCCGCCGCCGCCCACGGGTCCGCGGGCACGCCCGGGATCTTGAGGGACACGACGCCGGGCAGCGCCGCCACGCGCCCGTACAGGGCGGTGCTGAACGTGAAGCGCGTGGTGCCCGGGTTGTCGTAGACGACCACCGGCAGCTCCGTGGCGGCGGTGACGTCCGCGTAGAGATGCGCGACGTCGTCGTCGGTGAGGGGCTGGTAGGACTGGGGAGCGAGCAGCAGCCCCCGCGCCCCGGCCGCGGCGGCGTCCTCCGCGAAGGCGAGGGCGTGGGCGGTGCGCAGTGCGCTCACCCCGGCGTGCACGGGGACGTCCCCGGCGGCGTCGACGGCGAGGCGCACCACGCGCGCCCGCTCGGCGCGGTCGAGGTAGGCGCCGGAACCGGTGGAGCCGAGCACGGTGATCGCGTCGACGCCGGCGGCCGCGAGCCGCTCCACGATCCGCACGAGGGCGGCCTCGTCGAGGCGGTCGTCGCGCAGGGGCGTGAGGGGGAAGGCGTTCAGGGCCGCGCGTGCGGGGGCAGAGGGCATGGGGGGAGGGTAGCGGGGCCGGACCGGATCGTTGACGGATCAGGGCGCAGGGGGTGGACTGTGCCCCACATCCCCGGGCGCCCAGGAGGCCCTCATATCACATCAGCTCGAGCAGGAGATCATGGACGCCGCCCGCTCCTCGACGACAGGCTCCGGATCCCTGGCGGACGCGGTGGAGCACGAGCATGCGTGAGGAGGACGCGCAGCGGGTGGACCTCAGCCACCGGCTGACCAGCGGCGGGACGGTGTTCCCGGGCGACCCGCAGATCCGGCTCGCCCCGGCCGCCCGGATCGAGGTCGACGGGTTCGCCGTCACCTCGGTGACCATGGGGTCCCACTCGGGCACCCACGTGGACGCGCCCAGCCACACGGTGGCCGGCGGGCGGACGATGGACGACGTCGACGTGGCCCGCCTGATCGGCCGGGCGCACCTGCTGCGCGTGCCCGGGCTCGCACCGCGGGAGCGGATCGGCCTGGCGCGGCTGGAGGGTCAGCTGGCCGCGCTGCCCGACGGCGCCCGGATCGTCCTGCTCGTCACGGGCTGGGACCGATTCTGGGGCGACGCCGCCTACCTCGACCACCCGTTCCTCGACGGCCTGGTGGGGGAGCACCTGCGGGACCGCGGGGTCGACGTGCTGGGGGTGGACACCCTCAACCCGGACGAGACCGCCCCCGAGGGGTCCGCGCCCCTGCCGGTGCACGAGGCGCTGCTCGGAGCCGACCGCCTCATCATCGAGAACCTCCGTGGGCTCGCCGACCTGCCGGCGTCGGTCACGAGCCTGGAGCTCACCGCCCTGCCCCTCCCGCTCGGCGGCGCGGATGGGGCGCCGGTCCGCGCGATCGCGCGGATCCCCGCGGAGGCGTGGGCGGGTTGCCCCTGACCCCTGACCCCTGACCCCTGACCCCTGACCCCTGAGATCCGCGGGCCCGGCAGACCTCCCTTGTTCGTCAGGACCGAGTCGCACGGACGCGGTCCTGACGAAAAGGTGCGGTCCTGCGGATGTGGGGTGCGGCCGGGCTGGGCGTGCGCCGGGCCGGAGGAGTCCGCGTCCCGTCGGCGCGGTCAGCCCCGCACCGCCTCCACCACCAGCATGCGGTCTTCGGCCGGGTCGAACGGGGTGCGGCGCCAGTCCCCGGAGATCCGCTCCACTCTCAGCCCCGCCACGGCCAGGTCCGCCCGGACCTGCTCCGCGGAGCGGAACTGCAGGTGCTGGTCCAGCTCCAGCACGTCGCCCGAGTCGGGGAACTCGGTGCGCACGTGCATGGTCACCACGCCGTCCTCGTCCGGGGCGGAGGTGCGCTCCGACTCGATGAGGCGACCGGCCGGCGTCGTGCGCTCGGTGGGGTCCTGCTGCCAGCCCTCCCACGCGCGCCGGGCGGGGTTGCGCGTCTCGAAGACCAGCCGGCCGCCGGGGACGAGCCCCGCACCGATCCGCCGCAACGCGGCGTGCCAGTCGTCGCCGATCAGGTGCATGGCCACGTTGCCGCTCATCACCGCCAGGTCGGCGGAGTCCGGCTCGATCAGCTCCGCGGTGCCGCGCCGCCATGTTACGTCGTCCCCGTCTGGACGGGTGCGGGCGACCTCGAGCATGGCCTCGGCCGGGTCGATCCCGACGACGCTCCGCCCCTCGCCCGCGAGCGTCACCGTGAGGATGCCGGTGCCGCAGCCGAGGTCGACGATGCGGGCCACGGGGCCGTCGGTGACAGCCGCGACCTCGTCCGCCACGCGGCGGAAGAAGACGTGGTCCTCGACGGCGGCGTTGTCCACGTCGTAGACGGCGGCGAGGCGGGCGTCGTCGTAGGTGCGCCGGTTGGCCTCGGCGCGGGAGGGGGCGTCGGTCATGCGCGCAGTCTGTCACCCGGGCCGGGCGCCCCCTGCCGCAGCGCCTGCCCCACCACGACCAGCAGCATCGCCGCACCGGCGGCCGCCGCCCCGGCCGGCCCCGCGGCGGGCACGCCGAGCATCGCGACGAGCGCCCCGCTCAGGCCCAGGGCCAGCATCGACCCGCCGATCCACCGGAACACCGGGGCGCCGAACGCCCGCGCGAACGGCAGGAAGTGCCCGCCCACCACGGCCGCCACCAGGGCAATCTGCGCCGTCGGCGCGTCTGCGGCCCGGGCCAGCAGGTGCGTCACGGGGAACAGCAGCAGCATCACGACGACGGCGACTCCGTACACGCGCAGCGCCCCGGGCGTCGGGGGCGGCAGGGCGGGCAGGATCCGGCGGCGGAACAGGACCCCCACCAGGGTGAAGCCGACGAGGACGACCGCCAGCCCGCGGAGCGGCTCCTGCCACCCGGCGGGCAGGCCGGCGAGTCCGGCGAGCAGGAACGCCGCCCCGCCGACGACCCCGATCAGCCCGCCGAACACCACCGGATGCCGCAGATGGCCGATCCCGCGGACGCGCTGGCCGTCCACGATCTGCCTGTGAGCGTTGCCTGTGTGCACCCGTGTCATCGTTCCCCTCCTGCTGTGTGCGACCGGGGCCATCGTGTCACGGCCGTTAGCCTCCTCCCATGCCCTCCGCCTCGATCGACCACGTGCGGCAGGCCCGCCGCGTCCTGCTCCACGGGGTCACGGGGGCCGGGAAGTCCACCGCGGCCGTGCGGCTCGGCGCTGTGCTCGGCCTGCCGGTCACCCTCGTGGACGAGGAGTTCGGCTGGCTGCCGGGCTGGGTCCCGCGGCCGGAGGCCGAGCAGACCGCCCTGGCGGACTCGGTCACGGCGGGGGAGGCCTGGGTGCTGGACTCCGCCTACGGCTTCTACCGGCCGATGGTCATGGAGCGGGCCGACGTCGTCATCGCCCTGGACTACTCGCGGGCCCGGACCTTCACGCGCCTGGTGCGGCGCACGATCCGCCGGGTGGTGGGGCAGGGGGAGATGTGCAACGGCAACCGCGAGTCCTGGCGTCGGGTGCTCGGGGAGGAGTCGATCCTGCGCTGGCACGCCGCCACGTTCGACCGCAAGCGGGCATGGGCCCGGGAGCGGGAGGCCGCGGCGGAGGGGGCGCCGGTGCTGCGCCTGAGCACGCCGCGACAGTGGGAGCGGGTGCTGGCCCGGCTGGAGGGCAGGCGGCAGGCTCCCTGAAGCACGCTGCTCCTCCGGACCTCACGTCGTGCTCAGGACCGCGTCCTCAGGACACGGTCCTGAGCAGAAGGGGAGGTCCTGCGGCCGCCTCGCCCTTCGTCCCGCGCTCTGACAGGGTGGGGCCATGGAGGGGATGGAGCGGGAGAAGGTCTGGCACGTGCGGATCGCCGTCGCGGCGGCGCTCGTGGGATGCGCCGGCGTCGTGTCCGGACTGCGGCACGAGCTGGGGCTGGGATGGGCGGTCGGGCTGCTGACGGCGTGCCTCCTGGGCGTGGCCCTCGCCCTGCGCGACGTGCACCACCGGGTGGACCAGGAGGAGGCGGGGCGTCAGGTGTTCTACGCCGGCCGGGGGAGTACGGCGTGGTTCGCGGTGGTGATGGTGGGGGTCGCGATCGTGCCGGGCATGGTGATCCCCCTGCTCGCGGACGGGGCCGCCACGGCGCTGGGTGTGGGACTCTTCGCCGCCGTGCTGACCGCGGCGGCACACGGCGTGCTCGCGGCCACCACCACCGGGGAGCCGCAGCCCGAGCCGGTCCCGGTGCCGTTGCGCCGCGAGGACGGCTGAGAATCCGCTGCGGAAGTGACCCTTCTGAGGGCGGTGGCGGTCGCCAGAAGGGTCAGTTCCGCAGTAGATTCGGCGACGCCGGAGCACTCAGGAGAACGTCGGGCGCCGGGCGTCGGACGCTCCCGTGGCACTATCGGCTCATGCCCGAGCGCCCCGCCCCCACGCCGCCCGCCGCCACACCCGGCCCCGCCCCTGCCGTCCATGCCGCGGGCTTCGACGAGCTCGACCGGACGACGGCCTACCGCCTCTGGCAGCTGCGGTCGCTGGTGTTCGTCGTCGAGCAGGACTGCCCCTACCTGGACCTGGACGGCCGCGACCTCGAGCCGGCCACCGTCCACCTGTGGGTTGAGGACGAGGCGGGCACGCCCGTCGCCACGCTGCGGCTGCTGGACGACGGCGACGTCGCCCGGATCGGCCGCGTCGTCACCCACCCCGACGCGCGGGGCCGGGCCCTGGCCGGGGCGCTGTTGGACGAGGCGGTCGCCCGGATCGGCGGGCGGCCGAGCGTGCTGGACGCCCAGGCCCACCTGGCGCACTGGTACGCCCGCTGGGGCTACGCGCCGGACGGGCCGGAGTTCCTCGAGGACGGGATCCCGCACATGCCGATGCGGCGGGCGGGAACGGGTGCGACGGACGGGCGTCGCGCGCACATCTGAGAATCGACTACGGAAGTGACCCTTCTGGGGGTGTCAGCGGGCGTCAGAGGGGACACTTCTGCAGTCGATTCCGGACGCCGCCGTCCGACGTCGCCTGGACCACCGTCGTCTGCAGCTCCGCGGCGGTGCTCGTGTCCGGGGTCACCACGGTGAACCGCTGCCCCTCGTGCGTCGTGAGGACCAGCCCGGCGGGGCCGCCAAGGTCCAGGCGCACGCCGCGGCGGGAGCGGGCCCGCCCCGTCACCGGCCAGTTGATGTAGGCGACGCCCGGGCCGACGTCGTCCTGGACCTCCACCGTGGCCAGTGAGTCCAGGGGCAGCTCGCGGGAGTACAGCGGGGCCCGGAGGCGGAGTACGCCGGCGGCCGGGTCCATCGTCAGCTCGATGCGGGCCCGCAGGAACGCCGCGTGAACCAGCCACGCGACCAGCCCGAGGCTCGTGGCGCCGATCGCCAGGTAGCCCGGCGACCGCAGTTCCGGCTTCAGCAGCGGGAGCAGGATCAACGGGAGCGCCGTGACGAACACCAGCGCCCACCCCAGCACCCGGTAGCCGGCCGGCGGGTCGACGACGGCGGTGTGCTCCGCCTCGGCGGGTGCGGTGGTCATCGGTGCCCGATTCGGGCCGTCGTCCTGCCCATTCCCGCTCCGATGATGAGCAGGGCCAGTCCGAGAAGCTGGAGCCCCCAGCCGAGGAGACCGCGCCACTCGAAGCTCGTGAAGGACACGAGGAACGCACCTCCCAGGATGACCAGCACCGCCATGACCACGAGGAACACCCGTCTCGACCCTGTGTCAACCATGTAGGGGACGTAGCATGCGCGCATCGCGGGGTGGCCAGGGGTGCGGCCCGCGGGCGGTGGGGTGGGGTGTCATGAGACCGCGGACATGCGACGCAGCCGCTGCACCTGGCGGTGATAGCCGACGAGCGGAAAGCTCGTGTACACCAGGGCCACCGCACTCAGCGTCGCGGCCGCCATCATCGCCGCGCGAGGCCAGTCGACGGCCGTCATCACCAGCACGACCAGGAGCACGGCGGCGAGCGTCACTGCGGTGTAGCGCAGGAACAGGGAGCGGTTGTCGAGTGCCTCCTCGAGTCGTGACTCCGTGCCGGTATGGACGGGGGCGGTGCCCGGGACGGCCTTGAAGAAGTGGATGTGGCCGTAGGTGAGCACGGGCGTCCATCCGGCGGCCCGGAAGAGGTCGAGGTAGTCGTCGTCGGGGTCGGTCTCGTAGGCCATGTCGAAGATGACGTCCTCGGGCTCGGCGTCCTCGAAGCGCCAGCCGTGGGCGGCCAGGGAGAATCCGGCCAGCCGCTGGCCGCGGCGGGCCATGTCCTCGAACATCGCGAGGTCCTTCTCCGGGGTGAAGGCCAGCCCGCTGCTCATGCGTGTGGTGCTCATGTCGTCTCCATGATCTGGTCGGCCATCGCCAGGAGGCGGCGTCGGCGATCGATGTCACTCATCAGGACACCGCGTCCCCGGGGGGTGAGGCGATGGACGCGGCGGGCGTCGTCGCCGTCGAGCTCTTCGATGAACCCGGCGTCCCGGAGCTTCTTCAACGTGGTGTAGAGCGAGGCCGGGCCGAGGGTGAGGCGGCCATCGCTCCGCTCGGTGAGGAACTGCATGACGGCGTAGCCATGGCGTGGCCGGGTGAGGGCCAACATCACGTGCAGGGCGGCGTCCGTGAGCTCGCCGTGCGCAAGGGCGGAGGTGCGGCTCATCGGGGTCCCGCCCCTCTCTGACTATCACTCATGGATATATCCATGAGTGATAGTCAATCATCGACTGCACGCGAGGACAAGGGCATGCGGCATCGGATGCCGACCTCGACACCCCCGGTCGTGACGACGCCCCGGATGCGCTCGGCACCCGGGGCGTCGTCGGAGGGGGTGGGGCTCAGTGGCCGTAGCCGCCGTCGTCGTCGGCCACGGTCTCCTTCTCGGCCTGCTCCGCCTTCTCGGCGAGGCCGTCGACCTCGGCGGGCTGCTGCTGCGCGGCCTGGTCCTGGTCGCCGGGGGCGTCGGAGTTCTTCATCTCGGTGTTCGGCTGCTCGGTCATGGGTGCCCTCCTCAGGCGTGGTGGGTGACGGCCGGCCAGCCGTCACCGGGGTTCGACGAAGCGGGGGTGGGAGTGGATCGCCGTCGAGCCAGTCAACCAGGGGCGTCGTCGACGCGCCTATCGCTGGCCGCCCGGTCAGTCTCTGCCGGGCAGCACGTCACGGGCGGTGTCGGCTGCCCGCTGGAACAGGGACTGGTCCCCGCCGCCGGCCCAGGAGGGGTCGTGGGGCATCGGGCCCATCGGATCGGCCGCGTCCGGGTCCGCGGGCTCGGTCTCCCGCGGGTCCGCCAGGGACCGGCGGATCGACTCGTCCAGGCCCATCAGCTCGTAGCCCTGCGGCAGCAGGTCCCGCACGAAGTCCTGCTCCTGGCAGACCATGTCGTGGTGCAGGCTGTCGAGGAGGGCCTCCACCACGGGGGCGGGCACGTCCGTCATGCGCCCGGCGAGGACGCTCACCAGCTTTGTCGGCAGCAGCGGGACGTCCACCTGGGGCCGGGTGAGGCCGGCCAGCTCGGCGTAGCGGGAGAGCAGCTCGGGGTAGCGCAGCTGCTCGGGGCCGCCGATGTCGTAGCTGCGGGTGGGGGAGTCGACGTCGGCGGAGGCCACCAGGGCCTCGAGCGCGTCCACGATCGCGATGGGCTGGACGAGGTGGTCCATCCAGGTCGGCACGGTCTGCAGGGGCATGCGCTCGCTGATCTGGCGGATGACCTCGAAGGACGTGGAGCCGCTGCCCATCAGCACCGCCGCGCGCAGGGTGATCACGCTCGCCTGCGCCTGGCTGAGGATCCGTTCCACCTCCAGGCGGGAGGACAAGTGGTCGGAAAGCTCCTCCTCCGGCGCCTCCGGGGGGATCAGGCCGGAAAGGTACACGATGCGCCCGACGCCGGCCTCGTCCGCGGCGTCCCGCATGATCTCGGCGGCCTCACGGTCCTTCTCGACGAAGTCCTTCCCGCCCATCCCGTGCACGAGGTAGTAGACGACGTCGACGCCCTCGCAGGCCGCCCGGACCTGGTCGGCGTCGTTCACGTCCATGGTGACCGTCTCGACCCGGTCCGCCCACCACGGCTGCTCCTTGGACTCGTCGCGGCGGGTGGTGCGGACGCGGTGGCCGGCGTCGATCAGCTTCGGGACCAGGCGGCCGCCGACGTACCCGCTGGCGCCGGTCACCAGGATCAGGCGGGAGCCGCCGTCGGGGCCGGCGTCGTCGGGTGCGGTGGCGGGGGAGAGGGGGGCTGAGGTGGTCATGTCGTCCTCACGGGGGGTTTCTCGGCTGGGATGGGGTCAGAAGGGGGGGTGTTGGGAGTGTGGAGGGAAGTCCACCAAGCACGGCGGGGGAAGGCAATGCCGCAGCTCCCGCGGGGGTGGTGTGAGAGGTGCCACTGCCCCGACCACGTCTGCACCCGTTGCGGCATCCCTCAAGGAGCGCCGTCGATTCAGGGTCAGGGCAAGCGCAACTCCACCGAGTAGGCCAGGTGGTCGGAGGCGCCCACCTGGACGGTGCCGCAGGAGAGCACCTGGACATCGTCCGTGACGAGGACGTGGTCGATGGGTGCCCGCACCCACGGGGGTGCGCTCGCGGGCCATGTGCCCTCTGCAGAGCCGGGGCACTGCCGGGCGGTGTCTGCCAGGTGTGTCCGTGCGGCCAGAGGCCCATGGCGCAGGGTGGCGTTGAGATCCCCGGCCACGATCATCGGTCCCTCAGCGGCGGCGCGGTCCATCTCCTGCAGGCGGCTGAGGTCGGCGCGCCAGGAGTCCATCAGCCGCGGCAGCGGGGGTGCCGTGTGGACGCCCACGATCAGCGGGCCCTCCAGGGTGCCCGCCGGTTCCAGGGCCACGGTCCCGAACGTCATCGGGGTGGGAACGGCTGGACGGTGGGACCCCATGCGGGAGTGCATCGCGATCGCCGTGGGTGCCACCCCCGCCGGTCGGCCGCGGCTGAATCCGGCGTCGTCGCCCTCGTGGACGCCCTGGGCGAAGGCGGTCCCGACCAACGCGGTCCTCACGCGTGCTGGCGACGCCTCGAGCAGTACCAGCACGTCGGGGTTCACCACCGCGATGAGATGCTGCACGTCCGCCGCGGTGAGCGTGTCCAGACTGTTGAACACGGTGACGCGCACCTCGCGGCCAGCGTTCGCCGTCGCGGTGGAGGGGCCCGCCGCCCATGGCGGGCCATCGGGCCAGAAGAGCAGTCCCGTGCCCAGGAGTGCGAACATCACAGCGACGACGACGGCCCCGGCCTGTGCGCGCGCCCTCGCCCGCTGGCCCAGGGCGAGCACGCCGAGACCGAGAAGGACGAGTCCCGCTCCCGCGAGTCCTGGGAAGGCGAGGACCTGGGCGAAGAGGAGGCGCGTGCTCAGCCACTGCCCCGGGGTGCTCTGCGGCAGGAACACGGCGATCACACCCACAGTGAGCGCGAGGACGAGTCCGGCGGTGAGCACCCGGGTGAGCAGGCGGCGTACCGGCGTCCGAGCGTTCGCCCGAGATGCCGGTCCACGGCGATCAGCAGCCACGAGATCAGCCCCCGCCCTCAGCTGTGACCCAGCCCGAGGAAGAGCCGCAGCTCCTCGGCTCCCGTGATCCGCACCGGCTCGTCCCCGCGCACGAGCTCCTCCGGGCGCAGCTCGAAGTACACCTCGCCGGTCGGCACGCCGCGACGCTCAGCCTGGCCGCGGCCGGTCTCCCGGTAGCCGACCTTCTCGCTGACCCGGCGGGAGGCGGCGTTGTCCTCCCAGGCGGAGGAGGTGACGGCGTCGAGGCCCAGACCGTCGAACGCGAGCGCGCACATCATCCGCCGCATCCGGGTGCCCAGCCCCTGGCCCTGAAACGGCAGGCCCAGCCAGGAGCCGGTCTCCAGGCGGCGGGTGCCGGCGACGTCGGGGCCGTTCATGCCCTGCATGCCGATCACCCGGCCGTTCCGCCGCACCACAAGCTCGAGGCTCACGTCGCCGTCCACAGTGCGGGTGAGGGTGGAGGCGAAGAACCGCAGGTAGTTGGCGGGCATCTCCTCGGCCGGGGCGTCCGTCCATGGGAAGAGGAACGGCGTCCAGGAGGGGTCGTGGATCCCGCCGGCGACGACGTCGAGCACCTCCGGCACGTCGGCCTCGCGCAGCGCGGTCATCCGCAGGTCGCCGGCCTCGACGACGAGTCCGTAGGGCGGCCAGATCTCCTCGAGGGTGCGGGTCATGCCCGGGAATCCCCTGCAGAAATGACCCTTCTGGGGTCGGATGAGGGCCTCATAAGGGTCATTCTTGCAGTCGATTCTGAGGGCTGGCCGGCCGGCGCAGCGGCGCCGTCGCCTCCATCGCCGCCTCCACGAGGATCGGCCGGAAGCCGAGGGCCTCGTTGACGTCCAGCATGGGCCGGTTCTCCTCGGCGTTCCAGGTGATGATCGCGCGGGCCTCGGGCATCGCCTCGCGCAGCGCGATCAGGTTCGCGGCCTTCACGCGCATCCCCAGCCGGTGGCCGCGGTGCTCGGGCAGCACGATGGTGTCCCACTGGTCGACGACGCCGCTCGTCCGGGAGCGCGGCGCGACGAGTTCATTGAGCCCGACGATCCGGCCGGTGCCGCGGTGGCGGACCACGGCGCGGAAGAGGCGCCCGGTCAGGAGGATCTGCTCCTCCCTGCGGCGGACGCGCTCCGCATCCCACGTCTGCTCCGCGACGGTCAGGTCCCCGGCGGGCACGTCCGTGGACATGCGCGCCTTGAGGACGGCGAGGTCGGCGCGCAGGGACGCGTCGGCGTCGCCCTCCCAGGCGTGCACCTCGTAGTCCTCCGAGTGCCGCTCGGCCTCGCCGAGGGCCTCGGCCGGGTCGACGGCGGGCGCGGCGACGTCGTACCGGCTCACCCGCTCGACCTGGCCGAGGGAGAACCCGTAGGACTGGGCGAGGCGCACCCCGGGGTGGTCGGCCGGGACCGTGCCGGCCCTGCTCGAGGGGGTGAGGACCCGTGCACCGGGAACGGGCGGCGGGGTCATGGGCCAGGTCTCGAACCGGGTCTTGCCGGTGGTGTCCTGGACGAGCCTGTCGGCCAGTGCGCGGCCATGGCCCCGTCCGCGGTGCCGCGGGTGGACGTAGACGTTGAGGGCGGCCGCGTCAGGGTCGTCGACGTGGTTGATCAGGACGCGGGCGTAGCCGACCGCCTCGCCGTCGACGTACGCCAGGTAGCGGCGCTGGGTGTAGTCCGTCTCGGCGCGGGCCGCGATGAGGGTGTCCTCGGGGGAGTCGTCCCACTCGGTGGTGCCGAGCAGCTCGTGGTTGTACTCGTCTCCGAGGCGGCAGTAGGCCCGCCAGTGGGGGTCGTCCGACGAGGCGGGCAGGGGGAACTCGATGATGTCAGGCATGGGGTGATTGCTTTCTGCAGAAAGGGGTGGGCGCAGAGGCACCCGTCGAGCCGTGCTCGAGACGGGCGCGCGGGGAGGGCCGGTGGTGGGTCGTCGGACCCCCGGGGTCACTGCTGCTGCATCATGGGGTGAACTGTGTCACGACGCGGATCGGGGGGCAAGGGCCTTCGCTGTCGAGATGCAGCGCAGATTTCACCGGACGCGCGGGGAACTCTTGGCATATCGGGCGGGATCCGGTCGGGGTGACACTGGGTGTCCAGGTGGGCCCCCCGCGGGTCCCAGGGATCGCCCGAAACGTACGGGCGGCTGCGGCTCTGGCGGGTTGGTTGTGGCGAGTCATGTGGCGGGCGGACAGGGCCGGAGGTGACGCACACGGCGCACGGCGCGACCCCTCGCCACAAACGACCGATTTAGCCGAGCAGTACGAACGAAGGAAACCCCATGAGCGCCCACGATCCCCATCTGACTGTTGCGGAGCATATCGGGCTCTTCACCGTTGAGTGTGGTGTGTCATGTCTAACCCGCCGCCGATGAGGAGCATCCGGAGGCGGTAGTTGTCCCGGTTGCGGAAGCCTCGGGCGATGCGTCGGTGGAGTTCGATGAGTCCATTGATGGCTTCAGTGCCGCCGTTGCTGGCGCCGTTGGTGTCGAAGTAGCCGAGGAACTCGCGGCGCCATCTGTTCAGGGTCTTGCCCAGCCGTGCGACCTCGGGGATCGGACACGAGGTGAAGGTGGCGAGGATCTTCTCGGCGACTGCTCGCCCGGCGGCATGAGTGCCCTGACGGTAGGCGGAGCGAACCTTCTGGGCGCACAACCACGCGATTTCGACCTCGATGTGTTGCTCGTGAGCGGCCCAGGCCGTCTCGAGCCGATCGCGTTGCCGATCGGTGAGATTCTCCGCGCCGGCGCGCAGGACGTTGCGGACCCGGTACAGCGGATCGCTCTTGCGGCCGCGGTGGCCGTGGATCTGCTGCTGAACCCGCCGGCGGACATCATCGACGACAGTGGTGGCCAGCTTGACCACATGGAAGGCGTCCAGGACCGAGCGGGCGTCCTCGAGCTGGTCATCGATGGCGTTCTTGTACCCATGGAACGGGTCCAGGGTCGCCACCTCGATCCGGGCTCGGAAGGCGTCGCCGCGCTGGTCGAGCCAGTCCTTGTACACCCTGCCGGAACGGCCCGGCACCAGATCGAGCAACCGCGCCCTCGTGCGCCCGCCCTCGTCCCGGGTCAGGTCGACCATCCCGGTCAGCTCTTTGGGGCCGCGCCCGCCGTGATGGATGGGTTTGGTCGAGACGTGATGCCAGACATGCTCGTCAACCCCGAGGATCGCGACGCCCTCGAAGCGGGATGGGTCCTCGTCAGCGGCCTGCAGCAGGGGTTGGATCGAGTCCCACACTGTGCGCCATCCTGTCCCGAGCTGACGGCGGATCCCGTTGACGGAGGCGTGCTCTCGGCGGATCTGCTCGATCGCCCACCGGCACGCCCGGGTCGTCAGCACCGCTCGCGGTGCAGCGACCTTCTCGTCCTGCTCGATGAACGAGCCGACCTCGCAGGCTGGATCTGGACACAGCCACCGGCGCTTGCGCCAGATGATCCGCACCGGTCGCCCGAACGCTGGCGCGTCGACCAGGCTGACCTCGATCCGACCGTGACCACGGGCGATCACCCCGCAGGAGCGGCATCCCATCGGCTCCGGCGCGGACTCGACCGTCACCACCAGCCGGTCGTTGTCATCCCGTTCGGCGGTGAGCACATGCAGCCCGGGCAATCCGACCAGCAGATCGCAACACGTGCAGTAGTCGCCGCGCGCACGGCAGTACAACGTAGGCTCAGGCATGGTCGAGGTCCTTGTGATCAGGAGAGGTCAGAGTCCTCTGATCATCGAGGGCCTCGGCGCTTTCGAGCCCTCACCCCAGGCCCCGGCGCGTCACACCCCCACACTCAACGGCGAAGAGCCGCATATCGTCAGCCGTTCCACACCCGAAGAAGTCCGCACCGTGGTGCGCGTCCTGGACCGCTTGAGTGACGACGCGGGCGAGCAGGCGATGCACGGTGTGCTATTGGAAATCGGGGGCATTGGATACGCCCCCAGCGAGTCCGCGCGGAACTTGCGAGAGGTACTCACGCACGCGTCGCAGCTCGCCATTGCGCTGGACGATGCGCTAGACGCGACCGGCCACTAGCTACCGTCTGTGTCATCGGGACTGCTGGGTCCCACCGCTCGATGTCGCCGGGGATCAGCCGTTAGGACGTGGCGATCAGCGGACGCCGCGTGCCGTGGAATCGCGGTGGCGCGAGTTTCGGCGAAAATTCTGTCCGCCGCAAACCACCGATTCCGTCCCGTGCCGCCTCGGGAAGCCGGGGTGGTTCGCTTATCGGGCTGTCGGGTTGGGAGCCATACGCTTCCAGAGCTGGGCGTGGCCCTCGGCGTCGGGATGGACCCCGTCGGTGAACCGGTCCGTCCGACCTTCCAGGACGGGCCAGAGGTCTATGACGTCGCGGTGGGTCTGAGTGGCCCAGCAGATCAGCCGGTCACGGTAGTTCGCGGCGTCCTGAGGGCGTACCTGCATGCTGAACTGCTCGGAGGCGCGCTTGACGTCGAGCCACACGGGCGTCAGGACGACGGGTCGGCGACCGACGCCCTCCAGCCGGGTGCACATCGCGTCCATCATCGTCACGAGCTCGGCAGGATGGGCGGGGCCGTGGTTGGCGGCCAGGTCGTTGATGCCGGCCGCGATGACGACGGTGTCCACACGGCGCAGAGCAGTCTCAGCGTCGATGTGATGGGTGAGCTGTCGGAGAGTGAGGCCGGGGACGGCGAGATTCCATACCCGCCGCCCGTAGGTGTTGCCGTGCTGTCGTGTCAGTTGTCCGGCCCAGCCTCCGTCGGGGTCGTCAAGACCGAACGCGATCGAGTCGCCCACGACGGCGATGCGTTCAGCGGCGGTCAATGGGTCTGCGGCGACGTAGGCCCATGCCGTACCGGTGCGGGGTTCGTCCCCTGGACCGATCGTGGTGAGCTGCACCCGCCGGCGGACGTAGGCGTCCACTTCGTAGGCGTCGGCGGCGGCCAGTTGCTCGGTGCTCAGGGTGAGCACGTGGCCCTGAACGGCCTCCTCCACCCGTCGGGCCAGGCCCCGGTGCTCAGCGGCGCCAGAGAGACGGATGACATCGGGGTCCGTGATGGGGACGTACACCAGGCCATGGCCGGGGAGGCCGGCAGGCTGGGAGGGCACGGGTCCGCCGAAGAGAGCGTGTTGCACCTGCGGCTGGGTCAAGGTCCCGAAGGAGAAGAGCTGGGCCGGCTGAGTCTCAGGCATGGGGCGAGATTACCGGGGCTGAGATGTTCGCGAGTGAGGGTGAGAAGGGTAGATCCGCGCCCCTCCGATAGTCGTCCAGTCGGGTATACCCCTTTACACACCCCGTCCGCCCACGAGACCATCACGTCAGAGACGGTCCCAAACCGGTGTGGATGTGATGGCTTGGTGGCGGGTTTCTGTGATCGCTCAGTGGCGGTGCTGTCGCGCGTCAGACTTAGTGGCAGGGCCGTTATGTAGGTCCTGAAGGAGAGTCTGACATGGGTAGACCACCCTCGATTCCGGCGGAGAAGAAGACCCGGATAGTGCTGAGCGTGCTGGCCGGCGAGATGTCCATCGCCGAAGCGGCACGCAAGGAGAAAGTCAGTGAGCAGTCCATCGGACGGTGGAAGGCCGAGTTCCTGGAAGCCGGCAAGACCGCCCTGGTGGCCGGCAGGTCCGGACCATCCTCCCGAGAGGAACAGCTGGAGGCCGAGGTCGCCGAGCTGACCCAGGCCTTGGGCGAGGCACACCTGGAAGCCAGGGTGTGGAAGAAGTCCGCGGAGGGCCGGCTGGGCCCTTCGAGGACCTCGAGGTGATCCGCGTGGAAGCGGGCATGTCGACCGCGAGGTTCTGCCAGCTCTTCGACATGCCCGAGCGGACCTGGCGCCGCTGGCAGGCCAAGGCCCGCACCGGGACGGCGGTGAAGGGACCGTGGCCGCAACCGGGACGGCAGGCCGCCAGGGAACTGGTGGTCAAGCACGCGCTGGCCCATCCGGCGTGGGGGCATCGGAAGATCTGGGCAATGGTCCGCCACCACGGGCATGTGGTTTCCGAGGCGACCGTGCTGCGGATCCTGCGCGACGAGGGGCTGATTCTGCCCGCGCAGTACCAACGGGAGCGACGGAAGCTGGCCGAGCGGCGCAAGGCCGCGTTCGCCACCAAGCCCTCAGGCCCGAACCAAGTCTGGCAGCTGGACTTCAGTGAGTTCGAGACCACCACCGGAGGGACCTGGCGGCTGGCCGGGTGCCGGGACTACTGGTCCAAGTACGAGCACCCCTTCCACGTTTCGCCCACCGGGAACCAGCACGACGCGATCGACGCGATCGAGTTGGCCCTGGCCGACTACGAGGCTATGTTCGGTCACCCGCTGGTCGAGGCCTGCCCGGTCGATCCCGAGACCGGTGAGCTGTTGGCCGTGGTGACCATCGTGACGGACAACGGCGGGCCGTTCCGGTCCTTCCGCTTCGAGTCCTTCATCGCCGCCCACCCCGAGCTACACCACGTGCGTACCCGAGTGAAGACCCCGGGGCAGAACGGGTCCCGTGAACGCGGCTTCGGCACGCTGAAGTACGAGCGGCTCTACCTGGACGAGATAGACGACGCGATCGTGCTCGCCGAGCGGGCCGAGGACTACCGGATCGAGTACAACGAGCTCCGGCCCCACGAGGCCGTCTCATGGAACCGGCCCAAGGAGGTGCACCTGGGCCTGGCCGACCCCACCACCCCGACATTCAAAACCAAGGAAATCCTGCCAACTACTTGACGCGGGACAGTGCAGGCGCGGTCAGGTGTCGGTCGTGGTGCGGCGCAGCTCGCGGTAGATGGTGGTGCGGGAGACGTTGAACAGCTCGGCCAGCTCGGCTTGGGTGTGCTCGCCGGCGGCGTGCAACGTCAGCAGGTGCTTGCGCTGAGAGGGCGAGAGCTTGGGCTTCTTGCCTTTGAGTTTGCCCTTGGATCTGGCGATGGCCATGCCTTCGCGGGTGCGCAGGCGGATGAGGTCCGCCTCAAACTCGGCCACCATGCCGAGCACGTTGAACAGCAACCGGCCGACGGCGTCGTTGGGGTCGTAGACGCTGCCTCCGAGACTGAGCGCCACTCCCTTGGTGGTGAGCTCGTCGGCGATGTCCCTCGCGTCCGGGAGCGAGCGGGCCAGCCGGTCGAGCTTGGTCACCACCAGGGTGTCGCCGTCCCGGGCCGCGGCCAGCGCTTCGCGCAGCCCGGGCCGGGCGCGGGTCGTTCCCGTCAGGCCGTGGTCGAAGTAGATGTCCTTGTTCTCGACTCCGAGGCGCTCGAGTGCTTCCCGTTGGGCGGAGAGGTCTTACTCGAGAGTCGAGACGCGCGCGTAGCCGACATGGGTATCCCCATTGTTGCAGTTACCCTCCCCTCACCGCCCACGTCACCGTACGGGTCTTGCGTACATGACGATCCCTCACAAGACGTCGTCGAGGACTGAGCTCGCTTGACGTACGGTGAAGGATCCCCTTACGGGTATGCGATCTGGGCTGACGCCTGTGACCGAGTGTTCAGTGCGCGCTGTATAGTTCAGTCCATGCTGACTATTGCTTCGCGTCTCGACGTGATGAACCGCCTGGGTCGTGCACTGGCCGACCCCACTCGATCCCGGATCATCTTGACCCTGCTCGACCATCCCGCTTACCCGGCGGAACTGGCCCGAGATCTGGACCTGACACGCCCGAACGTGTCCAACCACCTGGCATGCCTGCGCGATTGCGGGATCGTCGTCTCCGAGCCCGAGGGTCGTCGGACACGATATGAGATCGCCGATTCGCACCTGGCGCAGGCGCTGACGGCACTGGTCGATGCCACCCTGGCAGTGGACGAAGACGCCCCGTGCATCGATCCCGCCTGCTCGCTTCCCGGATGCGACGCAGCTGGGGAGGGCGCATGATCCTCACCTCGGTCTTGCAGGCGATGGGCCTGTTCGCAGCGACCAACATCGACGACATCATCGTGCTCTCCCTCTTCTTCGCGCGAGGGTCAGGCCAGCGCGGCACTACCGCCCGCATTCTGGCCGGCCAGTACCTCGGATTCGCCGGCATCCTCGGTGCCGCGGTCCTGGTGACCATCGGCGCCGGAGCATTCCTGCCCTCGGCAGCCATCCCGTACTTCGGTCTCATCCCTCTGGGCCTCGGCCTCTGGGCCGCATGGCAGGCCTGGCGCGGAGACGATGACGACGATGACGACGAGGCCAAGGTTGCCGGCAAGAAGGTCGGCGTGTGGACAGTCGCAGGCGTCACCCTTGCCAACGGCGGCGACAACATCGGCGTCTACACCCCTGTCTTCCTCAGCGTGGAACCTCTCGCAGTAGTCGCCTACTGCATCGTCTTCCTCGCGCTCGTCGCGGTCCTGGTGGCCCTGGCAAAGTTCGTCGCCACCCGCCCCCCGATCGCCGAAGTGCTCGAACGCTGGGAGCACATCCTCTTCCCCATCGTTCTCATCGGCCTCGGCATCGTGATCCTCGTCAGCGGCGGAGCCTTCGGACTCTGACGTAGCGGCAGCGATCCAAACGGCCCCGACCGGGCGCACCCCTCTCGGTTCAGACCGCGACACCTACCTGTAGCCAGTCCTGCGTGATCGCGGCAACAAGACCGTCACGGAGCGCTGCAAAAACCCCGCCACCAAGCGAACGAAGCCACAGCCCCGTCGCATCCCGGACGCCCGCCACAAACGACCGATTTTGTCGCCCTGGACAACAAGCGCCAGCGCTCCCCATGGGCAGGGGCCGACCCTGTGCTCCAACGAGAACAGCGGGCCAGCCTCTGCAGAGGCTGGCCCGCTGTTCAGCGTTGAGTCAGGAAGTGCGCACCGTGATCGGGGTGCCTTCGCTGATGTGCTGGGCGTAGATGCTCAGCTCAGGATCACTGATGGTCCCGCTGATGCGGGACCACCGCGTCCGCAGCACCGGCTTGATCTCTTCCACCGGCGCACCGGCGTACTGCTGGCCCAACTGATCGAGCATCCTCTGGTAGTCCTTGGCCAACGTGGTCATCGTGTCCTGGACGGCTCGCTGCAGCTCGCGCTCCAGATTTCCCGAGATCTTCACCCGGGCGCTCATCGGGACACCTGCTGGGTGATGGTGGTTCCGGGGTGACGTGCGACGGTGGAAGTGGTGACGAAGCGGCCCGTGATGGCCGAACGGCCCACCGAACGGGTCGCTCCGCCGGGTGAGGGGATCGTCTCGGTAGTGGTGGTCCGCGGATTGCGCTTGGCCGTGGAGGTCTTCACGAACCGGCCCGTGCTGGCACTGCGGTGAACGGTCTTGCCCATGGGCTCGACTCCTGTTCTAGGGCGTGTCTGAGAATAGATGCACGAGTCAGCTGAGACCCTGGGGACATGTCCCGGTTCCAGATGCTCTCTGACACCCAATGGGAGTTGATCGCCCCGATGCTCCCGACCCGGACCGGCCGCGCCGGCAGGCCGTTCGCCGACGCCCGCGCCATGGTGGAGGCAATCATCTACCGGTACCGGTGCGGAATCGCTTGGAGGGATCTGCCCGAGGTCTACGGGCCCTGGCAGACCGTGTGGACCTGGCATCGGCGCTTGGCCGAAAAAGGCACCTGGGACACGGTGCTGGCCACGCTGACCGCCGCCGCTGACGCCGAAGGCCTGATCGATTGGTCGGTGGCGGTGGACTCCACGATCGCCCGCGCCCACCAGCACGCGACGAACATCACCCGCCACACAGGGGGATGGATCGAACTACAAGAATCCGCGTGAGGAGCCCGCCGATCACGGCATCGGGCGCTCCCGTGGCGGGCTGAGCACGAAGATCCATCAGCTCGTCGATGGGACCGGGCTGCCGCTGGTCAGCCTGATCACCCCCGGCCAGGCAAGGGACTCCCCGATGCTGCTTCCTCTTCTGGAGCAGCTGCGCGTGACCCGGCCAGTAGGGCGGCCCCGGACCCGCCCCAAGGCCGTGCTGGGCGACAAGGCGTACTCCTCCCGGGCGATCCGCACCCACCTGCGTGCCCGCCGGATCAAGGCGGTCATCCCCGAACCGGCCGACCAGCAGGACCACCGCAGACGCCGCGGCTCAGCCGGCGGGCGCCCCGTCGGCCTCGACGCGGACGCCTACAAGGGCCGCAACGTCATCGAGCGCCAGTACGCACACCTGAAGCAGTGGCGGGGCCTGGCCACCCGGTATGACAAGTACGCGATCATCTACAGGGCCGCTGTGGTGTTGAACGCTGTGATCGCATGGTCAAAACGATTGTCAGACATGCCCTAGTCCTCTCCGGTGAGCTTCGCTGATTCGCGTAGCGCTGGGGTTGTGGTGCTCTCAGGAGTCGCGCCGGTCGAACATGGTCTGGGCGTGGTGGACTTGGGTGAAGTGGTCGATGGACCAGGTTTCGAGGGCTTTGAGGGGGGCCAGGAGGGAGCGGCCGGCGTCGGTGAGCTGGTATTCGACGCGTACGGGCACTTCGGGGTAGGCGCGGCGGGTGAGCAGGCCGTCGCGTTCCAGGGCGCGGAGGGTTTGGGTGAGCATCTTCTGGGAGATGCCCTCGACGTGACGCAGTAGGGCGGAGAAGCGGGCGGGTCCGGGGCCGAGGGCTCCGACGACCAGGACGGTCCACCGGTCGCCGATGCGGTCGAGGATGCGCCGGGTCGGGCAGCCGGCCTGGTATGGGTCCAGAACCATCTCCTCGATGCTCATGGCGATCGTCCCCTCCTGGTTACCACCAAGTGCCTACTTACCAACGGAAACTAACTCTCCTACAGTGAGAGGATGGAGTAAAGGGGCTCTTCACCGTTGAGTGTGGTGTGTCATGTCTAACCCGCCGCCGATGAGGAGCATCCGGAGGCGGTAGTTGTCCCGGTTGCGGAAGCCTCGGGCGATGCGTCGGTGGAGTTCGATGAGTCCATTGATGGCTTCAGTGCCGCCGTTGCTGGCGCCGTTGGTGTCGAAGTAGCCGAGGAACTCGCGGCGCCATCTGTTCAGGGTCTTGCCCAGCCGTGCGACCTCGGGGATCGGACACGAGGTGAAGGTGGCGAGGATCTTCTCGGCGACTGCTCGCCCGGCGGCATGAGTGCCCTGACGGTAGGCGGAGCGAACCTTCTGGGCGCACAACCACGCGATTTCGACCTCGATGTGTTGCTCGTGAGCGGCCCAGGCCGTCTCGAGCCGATCGCGTTGCCGATCGGTGAGATTCTCCGCGCCGGCGCGCAGGACGTTGCGGACCCGGTACAGCGGATCGCTCTTGCGGCCGCGGTGGCCGTGGATCTGCTGCTGAACCCGCCGGCGGACATCATCGACGACAGTGGTGGCCAGCTTGACCACATGGAAGGCGTCCAGGACCGAGCGGGCGTCCTCGAGCTGGTCATCGATGGCGTTCTTGTACCCATGGAACGGGTCCAGGGTCGCCACCTCGATCCGGGCTCGGAAGGCGTCGCCGCGCTGGTCGAGCCAGTCCTTGTACACCCTGCCGGAACGGCCCGGCACCAGATCGAGCAACCGCGCCCTCGTGCGCCCGCCCTCGTCCCGGGTCAGGTCGACCATCCCGGTCAGCTCTTTGGGGCCGCGCCCGCCGTGATGGATGGGTTTGGTCGAGACGTGATGCCAGACATGCTCGTCAACCCCGAGGATCGCGACGCCCTCGAAGCGGGATGGGTCCTCGTCAGCGGCCTGCAGCAGGGGTTGGATCGAGTCCCACACTGTGCGCCATCCTGTCCCGAGCTGACGGCGGATCCCGTTGACGGAGGCGTGCTCTCGGCGGATCTGCTCGATCGCCCACCGGCACGCCCGGGTCGTCAGCACCGCTCGCGGTGCAGCGACCTTCTCGTCCTGCTCGATGAACGAGCCGACCTCGCAGGCTGGATCTGGACACAGCCACCGGCGCTTGCGCCAGATGATCCGCACCGGTCGCCCGAACGCTGGCGCGTCGACCAGGCTGACCTCGATCCGACCGTGACCACGGGCGATCACCCCGCAGGAGCGGCATCCCATCGGCTCCGGCGCGGACTCGACCGTCACCACCAGCCGGTCGTGGTCATCCCGTTCGGCGGTGAGCACATGCAGCCCGGGCAATCCGACCAGCAGATCGCAACACGTGCAGTAGTCGCCGCGCGCACGGCAGTACAACGTAGGCTCAGGCATGGTCGAGGTCCTTGTGATCAGGAGAGGTCAGAGTCCTCTGATCATCGAGGGCCTCGGCGCTTTCGAGCCCTCACCCCAGGCCCCGGCGCGTCACACCCCCACACTCAACGGCGAAGAGCCAGTAAAGGCCTGTTCGGTTGAGGAAGGGAATCAGTCATGGCGAACGTCGTCGTTCTGGGAGGTACGGGCTATACCGGGGGTCACATTGTGGCCAAGGCGGTGCGGGCGGGGCACCACGTCACGTCCTTCAGTCGCACAGGCCCGTCGGAGCCTGTCGATGGGGTCACCTATCGGACGGGTTCGTTGGGGGACGCGGCGATCCGTGAGCAGGCGGTGGCCGGCGCTGATGTCGTGATCGGTGCGCTGGCGCCGCGGGGTGAGCTGGAGGACTCCCTGGCAGGGGTGTATCGGGAGGTGGCCGGCCTGGCCGCGGCAGGCGGGGTCCGGTTCGGGGTGGTGGGCGGGTTCAGCGCGCTGCGACCTGTGGAGGGGGCTCCGCGGTTCTATGAGTCCGGGGAGCTGCCGCCGGAGTTCGCCGCTGAGGCGCGGGCGATGGGCGCGGTGCTGGATTGGTTGCTCAGCGACGCTCCGCAGGCGCTGGACTGGTTCTATGTCAGCCCGGCGGGGAACTACGGCTCCTACGTGCCTGGTGAGGACCTGGGCCGGTACCGGATCGGCGGGGAGGTCGCTCTGTTCGATGCTGAGGGGCAGTCGGCGATCAGCGGCCCGGACTTCGCCGCCGCGATCGTCGCGGAGATCGACACGCCCACCCACCGGCGGGCGCAGTTCTCCGTCGCCTACTGAGTCGTTCGGCTCTCGCGAGCCCAGCCGCATAAGCGCGCCCGCCCGGCAATCGTTACCGGGCGGGCGCATTCGTGCTGGCGTCCGGGGCGGACAAGCACGCTCAGGAGGCCAGGCCCGCCCGCACCGTCAGGGACCGATGGGGTCATCGGATGAGGAAGATGAGGATGGCCAGGCTCGCGGCGGCTGCGGTGAAGCACAGGGCGGCGATCGTGCCGCTGGGCTTGGTGTGGCCGGTGGCGTAGCGGTCGTAGAGGGTTTGCAGCCGGGCCCGGAGACGGTCGTGGTAGAGCAGGCCGACGATCAGGACCGCGAGGGTCGGCAGGGCGTAGATCGCGGTGTAGCCGATCAGCACGGGCACCGCGGTTTCGGGGGCGATGCCGGTGTCGATGAGGCGTTCGACGGCCAGGAACATCGGGAACGCGTTGGGGATGTCGCTGATCGTGGCGACCAGGCCGAGCGGAAGCGCGGTCCAGGCGTTCACCCAGGACGGCAGTCCGTACCCGCGCCGGGGACGCGCGGTGAACCGGCGGACGCCGAGAACGATGAAGACCACCGTGATGATCGTGAACAGGATGCGTCGTAGCCACAGCGTCAACCCGTCCAGCCAGGTCTCGGCGGCGTTGAGCCCGAAGTAGAGCAGCAGCGTGAAGGTCCCGAACGTCACGAACGCCCCGACCGTGTACGCCCACCCGGTGGCGGCGGGCCGCTTGGCGGCCAGCAGGATCACCACGACGATCCAGATCGTGGAGACGTTGACCGAGTCCAGCACTGCCAAGCCCACCAGGGTGAGCAGCAGCCCCGCCGTTACTGCTGCTCCCGCCCCGGCGTCGCGGTGACGGGGCTCTCGTCACCGCGAGTCATTTGCATCCTGGAGGATCCGCTCGGTCGCGGTACGGGTCCGGCGGGGGGCGAGGTCCCCGCGGCGGGCGAGCCAGATCTCCAGCGGGATCGTCACCAGCGGGGGAATCGCGGCGAGGACCGCCAGCAGCGCGATCCACCACCGCCAGCGCAGGATGACCGCCGCGGTGATGGTGACGATGAGGTAGACCAGGAACGCGATGCCGTGGGCCATGCCGAAGATCTGCACCCCGAGCTCGGTGGTGCGCGTGACGTACTTGAGGAACATGCCGATCAGCAGCCCGGTCCAGGTGCCGGCCTCGACGAACGCGACGATCGAGAACACACGACCGGTGCGGCCGATCGGGTGGCGGGATGAGGGGTGCTGCACGATGTGATCCTCCGGGATGACTGATCTGGGCGCGGACGCGCGGGAGCGTCAGGACGCCGGTGGGGACGGGCGGCGGGTGAGGTCGATGGTGCGGTTCTTCGGCAGGTGCAGCATCGGGTAGCGCCCGACGGTGGCGCGGATGTGTCTTTGGTGGGTGCCGGGGTCTCCCCAGATGATCTCCACCTGCGTTCCTTCCTGGGCGAGGGTCTCGTCCAGGAAGGCCAGCGAGATCATCGAGTGGTAGCTGCTGCTGAACATGCGGCCGCTGGAGATGCCGATGGGGTGGCCCTGGTGCAGGACGTCGTCGGCGAACACGATGGTGCTGTGCGCGGTCCAGATCGGGTTGGCCGGGAAGTCCATGAACTGGGCTTGCTGGCCGGGGGTGAACTGGCTGGCGTAGACGGCCACGACGTCCTCGGGGTTCCAGATCAAGGTGACGGGTCGGCGGGTGGCGGGTGTTGCTTGCAGGGCGTGTCTGCCGGTGAAGTCGTGGTTGAAGGCGACCATGTGCCCCCAGCCGAGCTCGAAGGGGGTGAAGTACCGCTTGGAGACGTCCGTTCCGGCGCTGCCTGGCAGTCGAGGGAACACATGCTCGGCGTCGACGCCCAGGAACGCCAGGAAGTCGGCGTCTTCGGTGTAGGCGGGCAGGAAGTGCAGGAACGACTGCGCGAACCCGTTCTCGGTGTGGTTGAGCCCGTAGGCGCGCAACCCCAGCCGCGTGATACCGAAGTCAGCCCCGGCGGCCATGAGCGCCTCGTACACCGCGGGGGCGTCGTCGGTGTTGCCGTGCACTTCGTACGCCAGCGTCCCGGCGACACCGAGGCGGAACACCCGCACCGGCAGCGGTTCCCCGGTGGTGGGATGGGCGATGGTGGATTCGCGGTGCCAGATGAACTCCAGGTCGGTGAAGTCCTCACCGGTGGCGGCCTGGATGATGTCCAACGACGCCGGACCCCCGACCTGGAACAGGAACAGGCTGCCGGACAGGTCTTGCCCGGTGACGTCGTACTCACCGGTGGCGACGAGGTAGTCGATGTAGGGGTTGAGGAAGAAGCTGACGAACTCCTCCTCGCCCACCCGCAGGACCATCCCGTCAGCCATGACGTGCCCGTTCGTGTTGCACATCACCGCGTGCTTGGACGCACCGACGGAGAACCGGGTGAAGTCGTTCACACACGCCCGCTCCAGCAAGCGCAGGGCGTCGGGGCCGGTGAGCCGGTAGGGAGAGGCGGGGTTCAGTCCGGCGTGCAGGTACGCGGTGGTCTTCCACGACTCTTCCTCGGTGCGGAAGTCGCTGAACTCATACGGGGTGAAGCTGCCCAGCGAGCTGCTGTACAGCGCGACCTAGGGGTCGAACGGCAGGTACGGGCTGTGACGAAGGGGGGTGGGCTGACTCATCGGGTCACGCTCTCGGTGTCGGTGGCCTGCACGGCCAGGTCGGTGATCGCTGCGGTGATCTGGGCACGCACGACCGTGGCCAGAGGCACGGTGGTGAAGGACTCGTGCAGCCAGAGCCCGTCGGCGGCGAGGCGGGCGATGACCTGGCGAAGCTGGGCCTGCGAGAGGTCCCCCTTCTCGGGCAGCGGCGGTGTCCACCGTGTCAGGACCGTGTTCCAGGTGGCGTGCATGTCGGGTTCGTTGGCCGTCTCGAGCATCAACAGCAACTCGGCGCGCGTGGCGCTCTGGGTCGCCACGCGGGCGTACGCCCCCAACCGCTCAGCCTCGGTGGCCTGCTCGGCCGATGATCCGGCCGCCTCGACCAGGCTCGCCTCCCACTGCCCCGCGAGGTGCTCGTGCAGCGCGTGGAGCAGCGCCTCCCGGGTCGGGAAGTGGTACAGCAGCCCGCCTTTGGTCATGCCCGCGGCCTCGGCCACGGACTCGAAGGTCACCGCGGTGACCCCGCCGGCCTCGATCACCCGCAGGGCGGCATCCAGGATCTCGGTCCGCTTGCTGGGACGCATAACCTCTGCCTCCAGTCCCGGGTCAGTGGTTGCCCGAGAAGGCCTGAGACTGAGTGCCCGGCCCGTGGTGGCGCAGCAACCGGCCGGTGACCGCGGCCCCTACGGCCAGGACCACGGCGAGGATGATCATCGTGACCAAGAATCCGGTGTCGAAGGCACTGCTGGCTGCCTCGATGATCGCCCGGTCTCCGCCGGCTACCGCCAGCGCATCCGACAGGCTCTCGTGCGCGCCCTCCGGTGCCCCGGCAGGGAGCCGAACGGTGGTGGTGTAGACGAAGGTGAGCAGGCTACCCAGCAACGCGACAGCGGTCAGGGACCCGAACTCATAGGAGACCTCCTCGACGGAGGAGGCCATCCCGGCGCGGCGGGCGGGCACGTTGCCCACGATCGCGGTCGAGGCCACCGACATCGCCCCGCCCAGCCCGGCGCCGGTGACTAGCAGCCCGGCGACCAGCACACCGAACACGTCGGCCTGCACGCCGATGATCACCACGACCACCCCGAGCGAGGCGACCGCAAGGCCCCCGGCGATCAGGGGCAGCAGGCCGATCCTGTGCAGGAACGCCCCGCCCAGCAGCGCCGTGGGCAGCGACCCGATCGCGACCGCCGCGACCAGCAGACCGGCCTGCAGCGGGGTAAAACCCTCCACGAGCTGATACCGCTGGGTGGTGACCAACTGAGACCCACCGATCGCGAACATCGAGAACGCCGCCGCCAGCACCCCGGCGCTGAACGCCGGGTTGCGGAAGATCGAGAACTCCAGCAGCGGCTGCTCTAGGCGCCGCTGCCGGCGCGCGAAGAGCACCGACCCGACCACCGCGGCCACCAAACCCGCACCAACGATCACCCAGTTCTGCGGGGAGTGCGCGAGCTCCTTGATGAAGAACACCGCACCCACCAGCGCGACCATCGCCTGCACCGAGGAGATCAGATCCCACCTCTTGGACGGGTCAGGGTCGTTGGCCGGTGCGATCAGCATCGCCGCGACCAGCGCGACGATGACCACGGGCACGTTGATTAGGAACACCGAACCCCACCAGAAGTGCTCCAGCAGCACCCCGCCCACGATCGGGCCCAGCGCCGCTCCGACCACGGCCAGGCTCCCCCACACCGCGATCGCGAAGTTGCGTTCGCGTTCGACCTCGAACGAGACGCGGATCAGCGCCAGTGTGGCCGGCATCATCGCCGCCGCGCCTACCGCCAGCACCGCACGCGCAGCGATCAGCAGCCCAGCAGACGGCGCGAACGCCGCCCCCAGGGACGCCAGCCCGAAGACCACCAGACCGATCAAGAACATGCGTCGGTGCCCGATCCGGTCCCCCAGCGTGCCCGACCCCAGCAGCAGACCCGCCATCACCACCGGGTAGGCGTTGATGATCCACAAGCTCTGCGACCCCGAGGCCCCGAGCTCCTCCACTAGCGTCGGCAACGCCGTGTACAGGATCGAGTTGTCCAGGGTGATCAACAGCAGCCCCGCCGCCACCGTCGCCAGCAGACCCCACCGCTGCCGCTTGCTCAAACTCACGTCATCACGCCTTCCTGGAACCGAACACAACCATCGTAACTATACCAGACGTCCGGTACAGTAAATGAGGACCGGTGGAACCGTCCGCGTGGTCCGTAGCATGAACGAAGCGCAGCCCCTTTTCCTGGGGGGCGGCGGGCCTCTGCGCAGGCGGGGCGAGGCGTGCGGGATCGACCGAGAGGACAGGCAGACCATGAACGAGCAGCACACGCAGAGCGTGTTCGTGACCACCCCGACCGGCAACATCGGCCGGCACGTCGCCGCGCAGCTCATCGAGGACGGTCACCCCGTCTCGGTGCTGGTGCGTGATGGGAGCCAGGTGCGGCTGCCCGAAGTGGTGCGTGAGCGCGCCCAGGTGTTCACCGGGGGTATGGATGACCCCGACGCGCTCACCCGCGCCAGCGTCGGCGCGACCGGGATGTTCCTGGCCCTGCCGCCCGACCCGCGCACCGAGGACCTGGCCGCGCAGTGGGCCTCCTTCACCGACGCGGCCGTCGCCGCGATCCGCGCCAACGCCATCACCCATGTCGTCCTGGTCTCGACGCAGGGCGCGGGCCCTGATCGGGGTCCGCCTGGTCACCAGTGACGCCCATGCCGGGCTCAAGGACGCCATCGCCGCCAACCTGCCCGGCGCCACCTGGCAGCGGTGCCGGACCCACTACGCGGCGAACCTGATGGGCATCACCCCGAAGTCCATGTGGCCGGCAGTGAAGGCCATGCTCCACTCGGTCTACGACCAGCCCGACGCCACGGCGGTGAACGCGCAGTTCGATCGGCTGCTGGACTACGTAAGCGAGAAGCTCCCGGCGGTGGCCGAGCACCTCGGTGATGCCCGGGCGGACATCCTGGCCTTCACGACGTTCCCGAAGGACGTCTGGACGCAGATCTGGTCGAACAACCCGGCCGAGCGGCTCAACCGGGAGATCCGCCGCCGCACCGACGCGGTGGGCATCTTCCCCAACCGGGCAGCCATCGTCAGGCTGGTCGGGGCGGTGCTGGCCGAGCAGACCGACGAATGGGCCGAAGGGCGCCGCTACCTCGGCCTCGAGGTCCTCGCCCGCTGCCGCCTCACCCCCGTCGAGGACACCGGAAGCGAGGTGGGCACCGACACCGACACTGCCCTCGAGCTCAGCGCCTGACAACCCCAACGAAGGATCCAACCGCTACACCACCACAAGGGGCTTGACCGTGCCAGCGCGGCAGGCGTACTCCCACTCGGCCTCGGTGGGCACCCGGTAGCCGTCGGCGGCGGGGTCCCACGTGATGGAGCGCCGGTCTGCCGCGTGAGCGTAGGCCGGCTGCAGGCCCTCGGTCGCGGAGAGCGCATTGCAGAGAGCGGCGGCGTCGAACCAGGTCAGAGGCGCGACCGGCAGGCCGGTGTCCGGGTCGTGGAGGGGATGGATGGCGATCTCGAAGGGCTTCAGCTTGACGTCCCGTGTGGTCCCGCGGCGTGCGTCGCGCAGGGTGATCCTGCCCGGGGGTAGGGGAGTCATTGCGGGCGGGGGCATGGGGCCAGCGTGACACACCGACGTGCAGATGCCGGGAGGTCTTCACCCCACGGCGAGTGGCTGGCTCGCCCCCTGCGTGTCAGGAAATTTCCCGTCGTACCTGCTCAGCCGGGGGCATGCGTCTGCGCCTCGTGGTGTTGCAAGCGCGTGACGATCTCGGTGGCCACCTGCTCGGGGCTCTGCCCCTCCGTATAGACGGTCGCGTCGGCGAGTTGCTCGTCCTGCTGGTCGGTGCACCAGCGGTGAATCCAGTCGACCCCGCCGATCTGCCAGTCCGTCCACTTCACGCGTCGGCTGTCCCGCGTCAAGTAGTTGGCAGGATTTCTTTGGTTTTGAATGTCGGGGTGGTGGGGTCGGCCAGGCCCAGGTGCACCTCCTTGGGCCGGTTCCATGAGACGGCCTCGTGGGGCCGGAGCTCGTTGTACTCGATCCGGTAGTCCTCGGCCCGCTCGGCGAGCACGATCGCGTCGTCAATCTCGTCCAGGTAGAGCCGCTCGTACTTCAGCGTGCCGAAGCCGCGCTCACGGGACCCGTTCTGCCCCGGGGTCTTCACTCGGGTACGCACGTGGTGTAGCTCGGGGTGGGCGGCGATGAAGGACTCGAAGCGGAAGGACCGGAACGGCCCGCCGTTGTCCGTCACGATGGTCACCACGGCCAACAGCTCACCGGTCTCGGGATCGACCGGGCAGGCCTCGACCAGCGGGTGACCGAACATAGCCTCGTAGTCGGCCAGGGCCAACTCGATCGCGTCGATCGCGTCGTACTGGTTCCCGGTGGGCGAAACGTGGAAGGGGTGCTCGTACTTGGACCAGTAGTCCCGGCACCCGGCCAGCCGCCAGGTCCCTCCGGTGGTGGTCTCGAACTCACTGAAGTCCAGCTGCCAGACTTGGTTCGGGCCTGAGGGCTTGGTGGCGAACGCGGCCTTGCGCCGCTCGGCCAGCTTCCGTCGCTCCCGTTGGTACTGCGCGGGCAGAATCAGCCCCTCGTCGCGCAGGATCCGCAGCACGGTCGCCTCGGAAACCACATGCCCGTCGTGGCGGACCATTGCCCAGATCTTCCGATGCCCCCACGCCGGATGGGCCAGCGCGTGCTTGACCACCAGTTCCCTGGCGGCCTGCCGTCCCGGTTGCGGCCACGGTCCCTTCACCGCCGTCCCGGTGCGGGCCTTGGCCTGCCAGCGGCGCCAGGTCCGCTCGGGCATGTCGAAGAGCTGGCAGAACCTCGCGGTCGACATGCCCGCTTCCACGCGGATCACCTCGAGGTCCTCGAAGGGCCCAGCCGGCCCTCCGCGGACTTCTTCCACACCCTGGCTTCCAGGTGTGCCTCGCCCAAGGCCTGGGTCAGCTCGGCGACCTCGGCCTCCAGCTGTTCCTCTCGGGAGGATGGTCCGGACCTGCCGGCCACCAGGGCGGTCTTGCCGGCTTCCAGGAACTCGGCCTTCCACCGTCCGATGGACTGCTCACTGACTTTCTCCTTGCGTGCCGCTTCGGCGATGGACATCTCGCCGGCCAGCACGCTCAGCACTATCCGGGTCTTCTTCTCCGCCGGAATCGAGGGTGGTCTACCCATGTCAGACTCTCCTTCAGGACCTACATAACGGCCCTGCCACTAAGTCTGACGCGCGACACGGCATCGCTCGCGAAGGATCTGCACGGAGCGGTCCGCATCGGGGGTGGGGCGCAGTAGCACGACGAACGCGCCCTCCAAGGCGTGGGCCACTCGCGGCCGGAGGCTCGGGTCGGTGGGGTGGGTGTGCCCGGCGCTGAGGCCTACAACGGCGCCGGGGTGTTCCTGGATGCATCGCTCCACGGCGTGGACCAGGGCGGGCTCGAAGGAGGCATGGAATCGCTCCCACCCGAGCTCCGAGGGCAGATCGGAGAGCATCGCCGGGCTCCAGCCGGCCTCGGCGTAGTGCGGCGAGGCGATCTCGTCGAGATCCACCCATGGGGATCTGAGGGCGGAGGCCACAAGTGGGGCCACGGTGCTCTTGCCGGTGGCGGGTGGTCCGATCAGCACGCACCGCGGATGGGGCTCGCACGTGCCTGAGGAAGGAGGAGGTACTTCGTCCATAGGTTCAGGAAACCATCAGAGACAGGCACAAGGCGTGTGGTCAGACGCAACGGCGGTCTCTTTATCTTTCGCGGCCTCGTTACGTCAATGTCTGGGGTGCTCGATGGCGTATGAATCAAATTGGCGCGTTTTGGAACTCTTCGCTGCATCTCGACAGCGTTTCTGAAATCGTCGTTGCATCTCGACAGTCGCATCAACGAAAATGCCCCCGACGGCCGCCGTTTCCCGAACGGAAACGAGGGGGCTACACTCCTGAACACCGTTCATTGAACAGCGTTCATCGCGTCACCTCGCCTCGCACCCAGGAGCACCATGTCCCGCACCGCCCCCGACGCCCCCGCCGTCGACACCCACCCCGCCGACGCCCGCCGCCGCACCGCCTCGCCCGGCGCGTCCCTGGCGAAGATCGCCGTGATGGCCGCGCTGATCGCCGTCATGGGCGCCATGCCCGGCATCCCGGTCCCCGGCATCCCCGCGCCCATCACCCTGCAGACCCTCGGCGTGATGCTGGCCGGCCTGGTGCTCGGGCCGTGGCGCGGGGCCGCGTGCCTGGCCCTGTTCCACGGGCTCGTGGCGCTCGGCCTGCCCCTGCTCGCCGGCGGCCGCGGCGGCGCGGCGGTGTTCGTGGGCCCCTCCGGCGGCTTCCTGTGGGGCTGGATCCCGGGGGCGCTCGTCGTCGGCCTGATCTTCCACGGCTACCTGCGTCGGCGCCGCGCCGGAGCCGGCACCGGCGGCCTGATCGGCTCCGCGCTGCTGGCGTGCGTGGTCGGCGGGATCGCCGTGATCTACGCGTTCGGCATCCCCGGCATGCACCTGCTCGGCGGCGTGCCGCTGGACGCCGCGGCGATCGGCTCGCTCGCCTTCATCCCGGGTGACCTGGTCAAGGCTGTCGTCGCTTCGCTCCTCGCGGCCGGCCTCTGGAAGGCCTACCCGCGCGCCTTCGCCTGAGCGTGCGCGCGGGGGAGCGGGTCGCGCCCGTGCGGGGCGCGGACCACGCGGCCGTCCTGACCCGCGCCCTCGCCCTGTGCGCGGCGGGGCGGGTGCCGCTGGTCCTGGATGAGCGCGTCGCACCGGAGGCCGCCGCCGGCCAGGTCGACGCCGCCGCCCACGCCCTGGAGGACCTCGCCGCCCGTTCCTCGGAGCGGGCGGCGCAGGTGGCCTGGGCCGCCGCCACGTCCGGCTCCACGGGCACGCCCCGCGTGGTGCTGCGCACGGACCGGTCCTGGTCCGTCGGCCACGCCCATGTCCGGGCGTGGCTCGGCCTCGAGCCCGGGGAGGGGCTGCTGGTGCCCGTGCACCCGACCTCCTCCATGGCCCTCAACGCCGCCGCGTTCTGCGCCGCCACCGGTGCGCGGCTCCTCGTGCCCGCCCGCGCCCGCGTGCGGGCCGAGGACCTCGCCGCCGCGCCGCACGCCCCTGCCCCGGCCGCCCTCCACGGCACGCCCGCCCAGCTGGCGGACGTCCTCGACCTCCTCGACGACGCCGCCCCCGCCCCGGCCCTCCGCGTCGCCCTGGTGGGCGGGGACCGGCTGCCCGCCGGGCTGCGCGCACGTGCCGAGGCCCACGGCCTCCGTCTCGTCCACTACTACGGCGCCGCCGAGGCCAGCTTCGTGGCCGTGGACCCGGACGGGACCGGGCTGTGCCTGCTGCCCGGCGTCGAGGCGGAGACCGAGGACGGCCTGCTGCTGGTCCGCTCGGACCAGCTGGCCGAGCCGGACGGCTCGTCCCTGCACCTGACCGGACCGGACGGCGCCGCGACCGCCCTGCCCCGCTGGCGCCCGGACGGCTTCCTCCGCACCGGCGACGCCGCCGCCCTGGACAGCGACCGCCTCACCCTCCACGGCCGGGCCGACGGGGTGATCCTCACCGCCGGGGCCACCGTCCACGCCTCCGCGGTGGAGGAGGTCTTCGCCGGCGTCCGGGACGACGCCGGACCGCTCGCCTCCGCCGTGCTCGTCGCGGGGGAGGCGGACGCGCGGCTGGGCCGGCGCGTCGTCGCCTGGGTGGAGCCGGCGCCCGGTCGAGACCCGGAGGACGTGCTCGCCGCGCTCCGGACGGCGGCCCGCGACCGCCTGACCTCGGCGGCCCGCCCGCGACGCTGGCACGCGGTGGACCGGCTGCCCCGCACGCCCTCGGGCAAGGTGCGCCGCGTGCCGCCGGGATCCGTGATGGACTCGGGCGCATGACCCCCGCCGCCGACGTCTGGATCACCGCCGCCGTCCGCACGGCGGTCACCGGCCGCTCCCGCGTGCAGGCCCACCGGGATGCGGGTGAGCTCGGGGCGGACGTCGTCGCCGCCGTGACCCGCGGCCGCGCGGAGGAGGGCGTGGCCGGCGTCGTGCTCGGCAACTGCTGGGGGCCGGGCGGGAACCCGGCGCGTGTGGCGGCCCTCGGGGCGGGGCTGGGCGACGCCGTCCCCGGCTGGACCGTGGACGCCCAGTGCGGCTCGGGGCTGCTGGCCGTGCTCCAGGCGGCCGGGCACGCGGCCCTCACGGGGCGACCGGTGGTGGGCGGGGGTGTCGAGTCCGCGTCCACGGCCCCCGAGCGCCTCCGGGACGGGGTGCCGTACACGCAGGCCCCCATGGTGCCGCGCGGCCGGCCGGACCCCGGGATGACCGCCGCCGCGGACGCCCTCGCCGCCGCCCGGGGGATCACCCGCGCGCGGCAGGAGGCCTTCGCGGCCCGGTCCCACGCCCTCGCGCTGGCCGCCGCGGAGCTGCGCGCCGCCGAGCGCGCCCGGGGGCAGGAGGGCGCATCCGCCCCCGACGACGACGGCCCCCGACGCCTGACCCCCGCCGCCCTCGCGCGGTTCACCGGTGTGACCCCCGGCGCCGACCCGGACACGGCCGTGACCGGGGGGACCGCCGCCCGCATCGCGGACGGCGCCGCGGCCGTGCTGCTGGAGCCGGGAGTGCCGGACACCGCCCCCCTGGCCCGGCCCGTGCGGCTCGCCGGGGGGACCGTCACGGGCGGCGACCCCGCCCTGCCGGGGATCGCCCCGGTCGCGGCCGTCCGCGCGGCCCTCGACGAGGTCGGCTGGGCACTCGAGGACCTGGCCGTCGTGGAGGTCGTGGAGGCCTACGCCGCCCAGGCCCTCGCCACGCTGGACGACCTGGGCCTGACCGACGGGGACGCCGGCGTCGATCCGCGCGTGAACGCCGCCGGGGGTGCGCTGGCCCTGGGCCACCCGTGGGGCGCCTCCGCCGCGGTCGCCCTGGTCCGGGCCGTGCACCGCCTGCAGGAGCAGCCGCCGGGCGCGCGGGGCCTTGTCGCGTGCGCCGTCGCGGGCGGCATGGGCGTCGCGGCCCTCCTGGAGGTGCGCTGATGGACGTGCAGGTCGGACGCGCCCCGCTGGTGCCCGCCCCCGCGGCGCTCGGCCCGTCAGTGGCCGCGATCCTCGAGGGGCAGGCGGTCGCGGTCGTACGTGATGTCCGTGTAGCCGTGGGGCTGGGGCCGGCCGTCCTCGTCGAGGGACACGAACACGATCTTGTCGATCGTCAGGATGACCTCACCGGTGACCATGTTCCGCACCTTCGCGCGCATGGTCATCGAGGTGCGGCCGAACGCCACGGCGCGCAGGCCCATCTCGATCATGTCGCCCTGCCGGGCCGACGCGCGGAACTCGATCTCCGAGATCAGCTTCGTCACCGAGCGCGGGTTGCCCAGCTGGATGATGGAGTAGATCGCGGCCTCCTCGTCGATCCACCGCAGCAGCGACCCGCCGAACAGCGTGCCGTTCGCGTTCAGGTCCTCGGGCTTGACCCACTTACGGGTGCGGTAGGAGACGTCGTCGGCTTCACGGGGGGTCAGGTTCGGTGCGGCGTGCTCGCTCATGGCCCCACGCTAGCCCCGCCGCGCAGCCCCGGATCGGGAAGGATCTCACCATGACGCGCACCGCTCGCCCGCAGGGCCCCACCGCCCCCGACGACGGCGCCCGCCCCGCCCCTGACGCGCACCGCGCCGCCGACCCGGGTACCGGAGCGGACCGCACCGTGCGCCTGCGCGGGGTGCGCGTGGAGGCGGCCGGGCCGACGTCGTCCGCCGTCCTGCTGGAGGGCGTGGACCTGGAGCTGAGCGCCCCGCGCGTCGCCGTCGTGGGGGAGAACGGCTCGGGCAAGTCCACCCTGGCCCGGGCCGTGGCGGGCCTGGCGGACGTGACCGCCGGCGAGGTGATCGTGCACGGCGTGGACGCCGTGCGGGACGTGAAGGGCCTGCGCCGCACCGTGGGCATGGTGTTCGCCAACCCCGCCGCGCAGATGGTCATGCCCACCGTCCGGGAGGACGTCGAGCTCACGGTCAAGGCCCTGCGCGGGCCCGACGGGCGCCGCCTGTCCACGGAGGAGGTCGCCCGCCGCACCGACGCCGCGCTGGCCGGGCACCGGCTCACCGCGCTCGCGGACCGTGCGTGCCTGTCCCTGTCCTCGGGGCAGGCCCAGCGCCTGGCCGTGTGCTCCGTGATGACCGCCGCGCCCTCCCTCGTGATCGCGGACGAGCCCACCTCCCTCCTGGACGGCCGGCACCGGCAGATCATCGCGGACCGGCTCCTCGCCGCGGACCCGTCCGCCCCAGGCGGCTTCCAACTGCTGCTCGTCACCCACGACCTCGAGCTCGCCCGCGCGTGCGACGAGGCCGTGTGGGTCCATGCCGGCCGCATCGAGCGCACCGGTCCCGCCGCGGACGTGGTGGCCGCCTACGAGGCCTTCCTGGACCGCGCCGTGGCCGAGGAGCTCGCCTGATGCTCTCCCTCTACGTGGACGGCGACTCGCCCCTGCACCGCTGCCCGGCCGGGTGGAAGATGGGCGTCTTCGCCGTGTGGGTGCTGGCCCTGACGCTGCTGCCGGCGTCCGTGGGGACGGCGGGCGCCGCCGTCATCGGGGCCGTGGTGGCGTACCTGGTGGGCTTCGGGGTGCGCCGCGGCGCGGGGATGCTCGCCGCCGACCTGCGCGGCCTGTGGATCTTCTACGCCGTCCTCTTCGCGGCGCAGTGGCTCTTCCTCGACCTCACGACGGCGGTCCTCACCACCGCGCGCGTGCTCGGCGTGGTCCTCACGGCCCAGGTGATGACCCGGACCACCCGGATCGCGGACATGGCCGGCGTCGCCGAGGCGCTGCTCACCCCGGTGCCGCACCTGCCGTGGATCGGGCCGGCCCTGGCGCGCGCGGGCGTCCGCCCGGACCGCGTGGGCCTGGCGATGGGCCTGGTGCTCGCCTCGATCGGGCACCTGCGCGCCCTCGCCGAGCAGATCCGCCACGCCCAGGCCGCCCGCGGTGTGCGGCTGGCTCCGTGGGCGTGGATCCTGCCGCTGCTGGTGCTCTCCCTCAAGCACGCCGACGACGTCGGGGACGCCCTCGCCGCCCGCGGCATCGAGTAGGTCGCCCGCTAGCCTGGCACCATGACCCCCGCACGCATCGCCTCCCTCGCCGTCGTCCTCGTGCTCACGCTCGTCCTGACCCCGCTGCGCGCCGACGACGGCTCGTTCGCCGGCGCCCTGGTGGTGGCGCTGCTCGGCGCCGTCCTCCTCGTGGCCGGTGCGTGGTTCGCGCCGCTGGCCCGCGCCGAGGGCACCATGGGCGGAACGCCGCGCGCCCCGTGGCGGCCCGAGTACGAGGGCCCCAAGACCACGCAGGTGGTCGGCGGCGGCCTGGTGGCGCTGCTGGTCGGGCTCATCACCGGCGGTGCGCCGTTCGTGGGGCCGCTGCTGGGCATCGTCGCGGCGGTCGCCGTCGGCCGGTTCCTGCACATCCCGTCCGCGGCGGAGGTCGAGGCCGTGGTCGGGTCGCAGGAGCAGGAGCAGGAGCAGGTCAACGACGACGGCGACGCCGCCTCCGACACGGCCCCCGTGCCGGTCGTCGAGGCGCCGGGCTCCGGTTCGACGGCCGAGGTGCACGGGAGCACCGCCGCCCCCGCCGCGGACGAGGCCGACCGGACCCCCTGACCGGGTCAGCCGGCCGCCTCGGCGATGAACAACTCCAGCTGGGGGATGCGCTCGGCGGCGAACTCCTCGAGGGGGACGGGCGACGGCCCGTCGAGGGGCTCGCGGGTCATCTCGTTCACGTTGATCCGGCCACCGGGCACGTAGGCCGTGCGCATCACCTGGTCCGTGGCGGACGTGGGGTAGCCCCGCAGGACCTTCTGGGTGACGGTCGCGTCCCCGGCCCCGACCGGCACGGTGGTCCGCTCGCGGCCATCCCCGCCCAGGCACTCCTTCCGCACACGGTGGTGCTCCTCGTCCACGGCCCGCCACGTGGCCTCGTCCCGCATGACCACCACGTTCATCATGTGGAACGCACCCGTGGCGCGGTCCGCGGTCTGGCCGAACGTCGCGCCCACCATCCCGTCGAGGATCTCCCGGGTGGCCTCCTCCCGGAGGCTGCGGCACGGCTCGACCACCCCCGCCGTCAGCGGCCCGAACGCGTCCACGTCGCGGGAGGCCAGGATCCGCCCGGTGGCCTCGGCGTCGTGGCTGCTGATCTGCGCGTCCTCGCCCAGTTCGGTGCGCAGGGCGCGCTCCACGCGCTCGTGGCCCGGGTAGCCGGCCCTGGTCGTGGGCGGCGTGGCCGGGTTCGCGGACGACGACGTCGACGCACCCCCAGCTACGGCACCGGTCCCCGGGGCGGCGGGTCCGGCGGGTGGGGCCTGCCCCGGGTCCGGGGCGGCAGACGTCGCGGAGGCAACAGGCGGCGTCGTGGTGCCGACTCCGGCATCGTCGGGGGAGAGCAGGCCGCAGCCGGTGAGGCCCAGCGCACCCGCCGCGAGCAGCACGCCGGTGCGTCGCGCACGTCGACGCCGACCCGGGGCGGGCGGCTCGGCGGGCAGGAGGCGGGGCGCGGTCACGGTCGGGTGCTCCCTCTGGTGGAGGCCGGGGGCTGTGCCGTCAACGGTAGGTGCCGGGGTGCGGATCATCCCAGGGGTGAGCGGCCGCCGGGCCGCGGGCGAAGTCCAGGGCCTCCTCGATGATCTGCACCACGACGTCGAGCTCGGCGTCGCCACGGGGGCCGTAGACCATCCATTCGGTGCCGTGCTCGGCGTGACCGTGCGGCTCGGCCCATCCCAGGGCGGTGAGACGGGCGCCGCGTTCGGCGGGCAGGACGAGGTGGACGGAGGTGTCGGCCACCCCGTGCAGGTGGACGGGCTCCAGCCGGCGCCCCGGGGCGAGGTTGGTCTCCGGGGAGCGCTCCGTGGGCAGATCGGTGACGAACAGGGCCCGTGAATCGGCGGGGGAGACCTGGCTGTGCCCCTCCTCCACGCCCTCGAGGGTCCGGGCTCGGGCCACCAGCTCACCCCACAGGGCGGGCGGGGCTTGCTGGTCCAACTGACGGTGGGGCCCCTGGTCGGAGGTGGCGGGTCGACGGCCGGGGCGGGGGGGCGTCGAGCAGAGGAGACGGCGGGCCCGGGGTGGTCACAGCATCAGCCTAGGGCCGGGAACGCTCCTGCCGAGCAAGGACCGGCGCCTCGGCCCGGCTGACTGACGGCGAGGGCGCCCCTCCCCCCGGCGTTTTCGAACGTGGAATAGGTCCTATTCCACGCTCGAAAGCGCCCATTCGCCCGATTCCACGTTCGAAAGCGCGGACTGGGGCGGCGGCGTCGACGGACCCGGGACACGGACCGCGACGCCGCCCAGCGTCGGAGATGGGCCCGCGCGTCGGGCCCGCAGGATTCCCCGACGACGAAGGAGAACGTCATGAACGAGTTCGACGGCAAGGTCGCCCTGGTCACCGGCGCCGGTTCCGGCATCGGCGAGGCGTGCGCCAAGGACCTTGCGCAGAACGGCGCGAAGGTCGTGGTCACGGACATCAACCTGGAGGCCGCCGAGCGCGTGGCCCGGGAGATCACCGAGGCCGGCGGCGAGGCCAAGGCCATGAAGCACGACACCGCCTCCCCGGAGGACAACCGGGAGGCCGTGGAGTTCGCCGTGCAGGAGTTCGGCGGGCTGCACCTGGCGGTGAACAACGCGGGCGTGGACGCCGGCCCGGACGCCGCCGGCGACCTGGCGCTCGAGGACTGGGACAAGGTCATCGACATCAACCTCAACGGCGTGCTCTACGGCATGCGGTACCAGCTGCCGGAGATCGAGAAGGCCGGCGGCGGTGCGATCGTGAACATGTCCTCCATCCACGGCTCCGTGGCCACGGGTGTGGGCGCCTCCGCCTACACGGCCGCCAAGCACGGCGTGGTGGGCCTGACCAAGCAGGCCGGCGTGGACTACGGCCCGCGCGGTGTGCGCGTGAACGCGGTGGGCCCGGCCTACATCGAGACCCCGCTGCTCGCGAACCTGCCCGCCGAGGTCAAGGACGCCCTCGTGGCCAAGCACCCGGTCGGCCGCCTGGGCCGGCCTGAGGAGGTCGCCTACCTCGTGAGCTTCCTGCTCAGCGAGAAGGCCTCCTTCATCACCGGTTCCTACCACCTGGTGGACGGCGGCTACACCGCCCCGTGATCCGGGGCGGACGTGGCCTCGTGGCGCGTCGCTGAGCCTCACCGAGCCGACGACGACGGCCGGGTCCCCGAGATGGGGCCCGGCCGCCGTCGTGCGTGGCTCAGTCCTCCCCGGCCTCCAGCGCCAGGAGACTCTGCGGGCTGAACGACACGCGGCTGCCGGGCCGCTCGTCGATGCGTCGGAGCACCTGCACGAGCCGCGCGCGGTAGGTGTCCCGCAGGGACGGAGGGTTGGCCGGGTCGGAGATCTGGCGGAACAGGCCGCGGGCCGTCTCGAGGTCCCGGAGCTCCTCGTCCGTGATGCCGGCGTCCCCGATCAGGCGCACCCGGGCGTCCGCGGCGAGCACCGCCTGCTTGAACGCGTCCACGGCCTCCCGGTAGGCGGCCACGTCCCCGGCGTCGAGCCGCCGCTCGGGGACGTCCTTGACCAGGTCCCACTCGTCCGCCGCGCGGCGGGCGGCGCCGTCCATGGCACGGACCTCGGGGATGTCCCGGTTGTGGAACTGCGGATAGGCCAGCTGCAGGTCGAAGTCGAGGTCGTAGGAGGCCACCTTCATGGTCATCTCCTCGTGCAGCGCCCGGGCCTGGGCCCGGCGCCGCGCGGCAGACCCGGCGTAGGGCTCGGGGGTCGCCGCCGGACGTCCCGCCTGGCGTGCGGGTGCGATCGGGCGGGGTGCGGCCGACGTCGGAGGCGTGCCGAGCTGGTGCTCGCGCAGATGCGCGGCCTCGGCGTGGCGACGGCGGGCGGTCGTGGAGGCGTAGGCGGGCAGCGGCGGACGCTCGGGGTGGACGCGGTGCTGGTGGGGGACCTTGTCCGCGGCCCAGTGCAGGCTGCGGAACTCCCAGTCCGCCCAGGAGGCGAGGTCCTCATCCGTGACGGGCGCCTGGGCCGCGGCGACGAGCCGCTCGGTCCGGCCGGGGTCGGTGGAGTGCGCGGTGATGACGGCGGCGATCTCCGCCGTCGCCCACCGGTGGTGGTGCTCTGCGCCGTCGCGGATGCGCTCCCGCTGCTCGGGGGTGAGGCCCACCCAGGCCTGCGCGGCGGCGGCACGGGCGGTCTCGAGCTTGGCGGCGTCCGTGGCGGCGTTCTCCAGGGTCCCGACTTGGCGGGTGCCCTCCACGTTGATCACGCGCTCCTCCACGCGTGCGCGGCGCTCGGCCAGGCGGCGCGCGGCCTTCCCCACGTCCGCGGACGCCTCGGACGCGGCGGCGGTCTCGGCCAGCCACCAGCCGCGGCGCCGGGCGGTGCGCACCCAGCCCTCCGCGTCCGCGGGGCGGTCGTTCTCCAGGGCCAGGCGCAGCTCCCGCAGGGCCTTGCGGAAGTGGTCCTGCGCCGGCACGCCCATGTGGTTCTGCAGCTCGAGCGGCGGCTTCTCTTCGAACCGGAGTCGACCGTAGAACCGCTCCTCGTGCCACACGAGCCCGCCGCCGATCAGGGCGGCGAGCAGCACGAGCGCGAGCAGGACCGCGAGGGCGCTGGGCATCGGGCGGGCTCCTGGGGGTCGGGGGGGGGCACGTGATACGCGATTCTGGCACGGCCCGCAGACACGAGAAGGCCCGGACTCGGGAGAACCCGATCCCCGACACAGCTTGACGACACCTCTAGATACGTCGTGTACTTAGATACATGATCCCGTTCCCGGACGACGCCGACCCCGCCGCGACAGGCCCCCGCCCCTGGCCCTCGGGCTGGGTGCGCGCCGCGCTCGAGCCCGCCATCCTCGGCGCGCTCACGGCCGGGCCGCTGCACGGCTACGGGATCGCCCAGGCCCTTGCCGCCCGCGGCTTCGGCACGCTCCGCGGCGGTTCGCTCTACCCCGTGCTCGCCCGCCTCGAGGAGGCCGGACACGTCAGCACCCGCTGGGTGGAGGGCCAGGGCGGCCCCGGCCGCAAGGACTACGCCCTCACCGCCGCCGGCCGCGCCGAGTACGCCGACGCCGTCGCCTCCTTCCAGGCCCTCGGCGCCGCGCTCGCGGCCCTGGGCGCTGAGGGGGAGGCCGGCGCCGACGGCGGTACCGCCGCATCCGTCCCCGCTCCCGTTCCGCAGGAGGCCGCCCGATGACCGACAACACCACTGCCCCCGCCGCGGCCCGTGCCGCGGAGGCCGCCTGGCTCCGCGCGGCCGACGCCGCGCTGGCCGCCGAGGAGGTCGCCCCGGCGCATCGTCGTCGCCTGCTGGCGGAGGCGCGGGCCGTCGTCGTGCAGTCCCAGGAGGGTCCGGAGGAGCTCTTCGGTGCACCCCAGGAGTGGGCTGCGCAGGCGTGCGTGGACTCCGCCGAGGCCGGTGAGCCCCTGACGGATGCGCGCATCACCACCGGCGCGGATGTGCTGACGGTGGGCCTGGTCCTGGCCGGCGCGGGGGCGCTGCTGGCCTTCGTGCTCACCCTGATGAAGAACGGACTCACCACGGACCTCTCCCTCGGCGTGCTGCTGGTGCCGCCGGTGGTCGGCGTGGGCGGAATGGGCGTGCTGTGTGCGTGGGAGCGGCTGCAGCGGCACGTGCCCACGGTGGCGGCCGCCGGTGCGGCGGTCTGCCTGGCCGGCGCGCTGCTCGCGGCCCTGGCCGTGCTCATGCTGGGCCTCGGCGACGCCGGGCTCACCGCGGGCGTGAGCTCCTTCGTGTGGCTCGGCGTCGCCGCGGTGTGCGGCGTGCTGTCCTGGGTGGCCGCCCGGGTGATCCCGGAGCGGGACGCGGATCAGGGGGCCACACCGGCCGCCGACGAGGAGTGGGCGGCCCGCCTCGCCTTCCTGCTCCGCTCCCGCGCGGACGTCCCCGAGCACCGGGTGGATGAGCTGGTGGCCGAGGCCCGCGCGCACGCCGCCGACGCCGGGTCGAGTCTGGCCGAGGAGTTCGGCTCGCCTGCCTCGTACGCCGCGCGGGTGCCGCGGGACCGCGTCCACCGGGCGCGCACGACGGCGGCACTCACCACCGTCGCCGCCGCTGCGGTGGTGGGCGCGATGTTCGGCGTCCTGCTGCCGAAGGGTGAGGCGCAGTGGTGGCACTGGCTGGTGACCGCATGCGCCGTGACGGCCGCGGCACTCGCCTGGACGGACGTCCGCCGCGCGGCCACGCGCAGCACCGACGAAGGCGGACGAGGATGACCCGCCACGAGCCACTCCTGCCGGCCCTGCTGGACCGCTTCGCCGCCGCGCGCGGCGTGTCGGCGGACAAGGACTGGGCCGCTGCGGCCGCGGGCCGCTTCCTGCTGGACGATGTCCGGGAGGAGATCGTCCTGCGGGAGCTGACGGAGGCGCTGGCCGCCGTCGAGGGGTCGGGCCAGGGGCCGGAGGAGCTCTTCGGCCCGCCCGTGGACTGGGCCCGGGAGCGCGCGGCGGAGGCGAGCGCGGCCGGGGAGCCCGTGCTGGACACGGACCCACCCCTGATGTGGCGGGCGGCACCGTGCAATGCGCTGATCATCGCCGCGCTGTTCTCCGTGCCGTTCGCCGCCGTGTTCGCGTTCCGGGACGGCCTCAGCGTGGACTACACGTGGGGGCACGTCCTGTTCTCGCTGGTGCTCGCCGTGGTGATGACAGTGGTCATCACCCTGTGGTCCCAGACCATCCTGCGGCGCTCCTTCTCGGCGACGGTGGGCATCGTGGCGGCAGGCGCGGTGCCGCTGGTGGTCGGGGCGGGGTTCCTTCTGCCCTGGCTCTCGGAGCAGCCCCTGTTCACCGGATCCGTGGGGTGGTACGCGGCCATCGTGGCCGGCTACCTCGGTCTCGGCGCGCTGGGCTTCTGGCTCCTGCCCACGGACGACGTCCCGGACACCACCACGCAGACCCCCGACGACGACGCCTGGGCCCTCGTGCTCGGCGGCGTGCTGCGCTCGAAGCTCGCGTACTCGGACGCGCGCGTGCGGGAGGTGGTGGATGAGGCCCGTGCGCACGCGGCGGCGTCCGGCCGTCCGATGGCCGAGGAGTTCGGCAACCCGCAGGACTACGCCGCGCGGTTCCGCCCGGACCGCGGCCGGCGGCTGCGCTGGGAGGCGATTCTGCTCACCGCGGTGGCCGTGTACTGGGTGGGCAAGCTGTGGGCGCACCTGGCCGACCGCGCCGCCCCGCTGGACTGGTGGACGGTGGCCGGCGCGGTGCTCATGCCGCTGATCGCATGGCGGATGTGGCGGATGCACCGGCGGGCAGTGTCGCCTCACCCAGGGTGAGCGGGTCAGGGCGGTCGTGACCGGCGGTCTCGGAGCCGACGATCACGACGGCTCGTCCCGCTAGGCTCCCCGCATGGAGCACCCCCTCATCTCCCCGCCCAAGGCCCGGCCCGGTGACCGGGTCGCGGTGGTGTCGCCGTCGTTCGCGGCGCCCGGCTTCGCCCCCGCCGTGCACGAGCAGGCGATGCGCCGGCTGGCCGAGGTGACCGGCCTGGTGCCGGTCGAGTACCCGACCACCCGGCAGCTCGGGGCGAGTCCCGAGGACCGGGCGCGGGACCTGAACGCGGCGTTCGCGGACCCGGAGATCCGGGCGGTGGTGTCGACGGTGGGCGGGGAGGACCAGATCACGGTGATCGGCCACCTGGACGCGGACGCAATGCGCGCGGATTCCAAGCCGTTCCTCGGCTACAGCGACAACACCAACCTCCACCAGTGGCTGTGGGCCCACGGCGTGCAGAGCTTCTACGGCGGTTCGACGCAGGTGCACCTGGGGCCGGGGCCGGCCGTGGACGCGGTGCACGCGGCGTCCCTGCGGGCTGCCTTGCTCACGGGGGAGCGGCTGGAGATCACGGAGCCGGGGGAGTCGGAGGACCACGGCGTCGACTGGCTCGACCCGCGCGCGCTGAGTGAGTTCGGCGAGCGGGAGCCGGTGCCGGGCCCGCAGGACGACGACGGCGGCGCGCCCGGCGCGGGCGCCTCGCCCTGGCGCTGGGCCGGGCCGCGGCGCGTGGTGACCGGCCGGACGTGGGGCGGGTGCCTGGAGGTGCTGCCGTGGGTGATGGCGGCCGGGCGCGGCCCTGCGGATGTGGCGGCGCTGGAGGGCGGGGTGCTGCTGATCGAGACGAGCGAGGAGCTGCCGAGCGCCGGCGAGGTGCGGCGGCTGCTGCGCATCCTGGGCGAGCGCGGCATGCTCGGCGCCGTGGACGCCGTGCTGGCGGCCCGCCCGCCCACGAGCTCCTTCGAGGTCCCGCGCGAGGCGGACGAGCGGGCGCGGCTGCGCGCGGAGCAGGCGGACGTGGTCGTGGAGACCGTGGCGACGTACAACCCGGACGCGGTGGTGTGCGTGGGCGTGCCGTTCGGTCACACCCGGCCGCAGTGGGTGCTGCCGCATGGCGGGGTGATGACCGTGGACGGGGCCCAGAGGCGGGTGTGGGCGGAGTTCGGGTGAGCCAGTTGATAGCCTGCGGCTCAGACGGTGGCCGGCAATGAGGCCCCACAGATGAGGGGGTTTCCCATGGCCGAACCAGAAGGTCTGCGCCATGCTGCGATTGCCTGGCTTGAGCAGCGCACCTTCGACCGGCAGATTCCCCTGAGTCGTGACGAGATCGCTGACTTCGAGTGGAACGGCCAGCCGTTTCGTCTGATCCCCTCCCAGCAGGGCATCTGGAAGCCGCGAGGTTTCGAGGCCACGCTCTCCATCGTCACGACCTACCGTTCGCCCGGTCAGAAACGCCCTTACGAGGACGAGGTCGGAACGGACGGGCTGATCCGCTACAAATGGCGCGGGGATGATCCGCACCATCCCGAGAACGTCGGGCTACGCCGGGCAATGCAGTTGCGGAAACCGATCATCTGGTTCATCGGCATAGGGGGCAAACCGCCGGAGTATCAGGTGGTAGCCCCCGTGTATCTCGTCAGGGAAGAGCCGGAACAGCAGCAGTTCGTCATGGCGCCGCTGGCGGAAGAGGACTTCGCCGTCGAGGAGTTCGACGAGGGGTTCGCGGTGCCCGCACTCAAGCGCTATCTCATGCGGGAGACGAAGGTGCGTCTGCACCAACCCGTCTTCCGCTCAACGGTGCTGATGGCGTACGAGAATCACTGTGCGGTATGCAACCTGGCGCATCCGGAGCTACTGGATGCGGCGCACATCGTCGATGACAGCCACGAGATGGGGACGCCGACGATCGGCAACGGCATGGCTCTCTGCAAGATCCACCACGCGGCGTTCGATCGACGGTTCCTCGGATTGCGTCCGACGCTAGAACGCCCCATCGTCGAAATCCGGCAGGACCTGCTAGATGAGGTCGACGGCCCGATGCTGCGCCACGGCCTGCAGGACCTGCATGGGAAGCCCCTCATGATGCTTCCCAAGGCGCGAGCGAACCGACCCGATCACGATAAGCTCGTGTGGGCCTACGACCGGTTCCGGACTGCTACCGCCGCCGACGTTGCGTAATGCTAATAAATACATAATTCCAAAAATGCATTAAAGCGGCCCTATCTGGACAGCTCGAAGAAATCTGCCGTTACCAATGACACCTACAAGAGTAGGATTCAGTTTCTCGAGCCTGCGGCACTCCCCAATCGACAATTGGAGGGATTAGGAATAGTGTTCTTAACTGTAAATTCTTCGGTATCAGACGCCGGGGTGGGGCCTGACTGGGTCGATGTTGGAACCCTTGCGCTCGCTCTCATAGCAGTCATAATTTCATTGTTTGCATACTTTAGTGCGCGTAAAGCGAATGGGATTGCGCGAGAGGCGAATGCAATAAATAGAGACATCGAGAGCGGTCAAGCAGCCCGAAGGGAACTACTAAGACAGAAGCTTTGCAGGCTTAAGGCTTCCCTTGTGGATCAGTCTCGTGTTCTAGAGTTCGAAGCAAAAGTTCTAGACGATGAACCTGCTGTCGGGTCTATTCAGGGTATCCCTGGTGTCGTTGCTAAACTCCGGGAGGCGATGCCATCCATTAACGGAATATGGGCTGAGGCAAAGAATTTGAGTAGCCGAGAAATCCGCACTAAGATCGAGGTGGTTGTGGAATTGGCTAGGGCCCAAGAGTCATTAATTGACTCAGCCGTCTACGTGGCTTCGCAGCAAATCCACGCCCAGCATCCTGGGCATGAGACGGGTCGGGATCTCCTAGCTATGGACTTCGGCCGCAAGCGGCGTGAGGTGTGGGACGGTCTCGGTGCTCTCGGGGGTGCGTTTGATCAGGCAATCGAGGCCATTGAGCGAGCCAATGCGAATAAAGCCCGTGACTGATTGGACTATGTGCAGATTCTCGTAGATCGAGATCAAATTTGTCAGCGACCCCGGCGAATTGCCGGGGTCCCCTGACCGGGCGGCACCGAAAGCATCTCACCCACGCGTGTTGCGTGAGCGAAAAAGAACCGCCCTGCCTCACCGCTTCCGGTATAGCCCCTTCTTCTGGAACTTCGGCTCGCTCGTCACGAGCATCCCCAGGGACCGGAAGATGCCCTCGTCCACAGAGCCGAGGATCGTCGTCGTGTGGACGTCGCAGCCGGCCAGGTTGGCCAGCTGGTCCACGGCGGCCTTCGCGTTCTCGTCGGTCGCGGCGGACACGGACAGGGCGATCAGCACCTCGTCGGTGTGCAGTCGCGGGTTCTGGGAGCCCAGGTGCACGGTCTTGAGCGTCTGGATCGGCTCGATCGCCTCGGGGGAGAGCAGGTGCACGTCGTCGGAGATGCCGGCCAGCACCTTGAGCGCGTTGAGCACCATCGCGGCGGAGCAGCCCAGCAGCTCCGAGGTCTTGCCGGTCACCAGGGTGCCGTCCGCCAGCTGCACGGCCGCGCCGGGCTCGCCGGTGCGCTCGGCCACGATCTGCGCGGCGCCCACCACGGGGCGGTCCTCCGAGCTCAGGCCCAGCTTGGACATCACCAGGGCCACGCGCTCGGACTCGGTGTCGTCCGCGCCCTCGAGCGCCTCGTTGACCTGCGCCTTGTAGTAGCGGCGGATGATCTCCTGCTTCGCGGCCTCCTGGCACACCTCGTCGTCCACGATCGCCGCGCCGGCCATGTTCACGCCCATGTCCGTGGGGGACTTGTACGGGGTGGCACCGGTGACCTTCTCCAGCAGCGCGGAGAGCAGCGGGAACACCTCGACGTCGCGGTTGTAGCTCGTCACCCGCTCGCCGTACTCGGCCAGGTGGAACGGGTCGATCAGGTTGATGTCGTCCAGGTCCACGGTGGCGGCCTCGTAGGCGGCGTTCACCGGGTGCTCGAGCGGCAGGTTCCAGATGGGGAACGTCTCGAACTTCGCGTAGCCGGCCGGGATGCCCCGCTGCCGGTCGTGGTACACCTGGCTCAGGCACGTCGCCAGCTTGCCCGAGCCCGGGCCCGGGGCCGTCACGACGACGAGGTCCCGCGTGGTCTCGGACCATTCGTTGGCGCCGAAGCCCTGCTCGGAGACGATCGTGGACATGGCGTGCGGGTAGCCCGGGATGACGCGGTGGCGGGCCACCTTCAGGCCGAGGCGCTCGAGCTTCTCCAGGAAGGCCAGCGCGCGGTGGTTGGCGTCCTCCAGCTGCGTGACCACCACGTGCTCCACCAGGAACCCGCGCTCCCGGAACACGTCCACGAGGCGCAGGACGTCGTCCTCGTAGGTGATGCCGAGGTCCGCCCGGACCTTGTTCCGCTCGAGGTCCTTCGCGTTGAAGCAGACCAGGATCTCGGTCTCGTCCTTGATGCGATCCAGCATCGCGATCTTGTTGTCCGGGGTGAAGCCGGGCAGGACGCGGGAGGCGTGCAGGTCGTCGAAGAGCTTGCCGCCCATCTCCAGGTACAGCTTCCCGCCGATCTGGCGCCGGCGCTCCTGGATGTGCTGGGACTGGAGCTCGATGTACGTCGCGCGGTCGAACCCGAGGGGACGCGCGGTGTACTGGGTGGCCATGGTGGGGGCGCTGTCAGCGGTGCCGGTCATGGACCTCCAGCATAGCCACTCTCAGCGCCCGTCAGCCCCGCGCCCCGCCCCGGTCCGGTCCGGTCCGGCGTCGTCCTCGGTGGTCCTGTCCGCCACCCAGTCGTCCTCCGGGTCGTCGTAGGAGCGGGTGCGGCCCGTGCGCAGGTCCGTGACGTCCATGATGCCGGTCTCCGGGTGGTAGCGGACGGACTGCCGGGTGGCCTCGTCCACCACGGTGATGGACTGCGTGTCCGGGTCGTAGTCCTCCACCCGCACCTGGTCCTCGTACTCCTCGGCAGGGCCGAACACCGGCCGCAGCGTGCGCTCCCGGGCGCGCGCCGCGCGTCGGGCCGCCGCGGCCTGCGCCTGCTCCGCCAGGCGACGCAGACGGTCCAGCTGGTCCTTGTCCTGGGTGACGTGTGCCCCGGGCAGCCGCCACTGGTAGCGGTACGCCACCATGCGCACCGTGAAGATCAGCAGGGCGATCAGAAAGCCCGTGAACGCGTTCAGGGCGCCGCGCTGCGCCACCAGCTCCGCCACGGCCGCCCCCACGAAGGCGGGCATCACGTACACGCCGCGGGGGTCGAAGATGGAGGGCACCTCATTGGCCACGATGTCCCGCAGCACGCCGCCGCCGAGGGCGCCCACGGTGGCCACCACCACCACGGACACCGGATGGATGCCCATGGCGTGCGCGATCATCACGCCGGACACCGTGAACAGGGCGAGGCCGGCGGCGTCGAACAGGGTGATGGTCAGGTTCAGCCGGTTGGGGCGGATCGCGCCCACGTACACCAGCAGGGACACCAGCACCGGCGGGGCCAGGTAGATCGGGTTCTCCAACGACGCCGGCAGGCCCCGGTCCAGGACGATGTCCCGCGTGAAGCCGCCGCCCAGGCCAGCGAACAGGGCCAGCGCCATGGAGCCCACCAGGTCGAAGTCCTTGCGGGCCGCCAGCAGGGCGCCGGAGACCGCGAAGAAGAACACCCCCACCAGGTCCAGCGCGGTCAGGAGCCACGGGACGTCGGCCAGGTCGGCGAACAGCTGCTGCAGGTCCACGGCGGCTCCTTCCGGGTCGGGGCACAGAGCGGGCCCGCCGCGACGTCGTCGGCGGCGGGCCCGGCCATTGTCGCAGGGCGTCAGGCGGAGGCGCCGTCCCGGCGGCCGTCCGGGTCCACGGTCGGCTGGGAGGAGGTGTCCGCCTCGCCCGGGTCCGCCGGCGGGCCGTCCTCGCCGTCGCGGTCCCGGATGTCCGGCACGGGCGGGGCGTCGTCCGGGTCCATGCGCTGGCGCTGGGTCTCCCCGGTGATCTCCGCGCCCGGGGCCATCCACTCCCGGCGCAGGGAGACCACGCGCAGCGCCAGGACCACGAGCATTACCGCGAGCATCGTATAGATGCTCAGCAGCTCGGCCTGGCCCAGCGCGGAGGTGGCGGCGGCGCCGATCAGCGCCGGCACGGCGTACCAGCCGCGCCCGCCGAACACGGCCGGGGGCTCGCCCGCCACCACGTCTCGCAGCAGGCCGCCGCCCACCGCCGTCACGAGCCCGAGCACCGCGGCCGAGACGGGGGAGAGCCCCCCGAGCAGCGCGATCCGGGTGCCGACCACGCAGTACACGGCCAGTCCCACCGCGTCCACGAGCATCACCGCGTGCTTGCCGCGCTCGCCGTCGAGGACCTTGAAGAACACGGCCAGCGACGCCAGCACCGGCAGGATCAGGTACCACGGGTTGCGGAAGGCGGCCGGGACGTCCTGGTTGACGATCAGGTCGCGGATCACGCCGCCGCCGGTGCCCACCATGAGCGCCAGCAGCAGGGAGCCGACGATGTCGTACCCCTTCCGGACGGCCAGGATAGCGCCGGAGATCGCGAAGAAGAACACGCCCACCAGGTCCACCGTCGTGACGATCTGGGTCACGGCCTCGGCCACCTGGCCGGTCTCGTCGACGGCGGAGGGCAGGTCGCGCTGGAGCTCTTCCGGGCTCTTGGGGGACGTGGTCAGCAGCCAGACGGCGACGGAGCAGGTCAGCATGGGGTCACGGTAGCGGGGACGCTCCTGTGGTGTCCCCGCAGCCCGGGCCGGCGCCCGTCATGTCAGGGGAGGCGGGTAGGCGCTCCAGTCGTCGTCCGGAGCCGACGCCGGGCCCCTGTCGGTCAGAGAGCGGATGTAGGCGCCGAGGTAGGGAAGGGCGAAGCGGAGGTACCCGTGTCCGTCCGGTTGCACGTAGCCGCTGTCGATGAGTCGGTTCCGATACTGATTCACATACTGGCTGTAGGAGCCGAGGCGCCCGGTGATGTCGCCGATGCGGGATCGCTCCTCGTCGACAGCCATGGCGCGGAGGAACTCCTGATCCTTGGCGGAGAGGTCGTTGAAGACCTTCGACAGCACGCGGTCCATCACCGCCTGCAGCCCCCGGTCGCGGGCTGCCTCGGCGGCAGACAGGTCGATCCGGGGCTGGTTCGGCCGGTGTCGCCACGCGTAGTCGCCCAGCAGCTGGACGAGGTAGGGGTAGCCCTGGGCCGCGGCGATCAGCATCTCCAGGGCTTCTTCGGTGAACTCCCGGCCGCCGAGGCGTGCCGTCTCCGCGAGGACGTGGCGGGTCTCCTTCGGGGAAAGTCGGTGGAAGTCGGCGGTCCGGGAGCGGCGGAGAAAGGTCGTGTGCTCCTGCCGTACGAGTTCGTCGAGGTCGACCTTGATGCCGGCGAATGCCACGACGATGTCTGCTCCGCGGCTGATGGCATGGGAGATCTCCCGTGCGACGGCGCTGACCTCTCGCAGGCGCGTCTTGCCCGAGGAGACCTCGTCGATCGTGATGAGGATTCCGCGCACCCCGGCATGTTGGGCAACGGTCACCAGATCATTGCGCATGAGTGGACGAGAGGGACGCTCTGTGACCTCCCACGCGGCGGAGAAGTGCCAGAGCCCCAGTTCCTTGAGCTCACGTTTGGTCTGCCGGGGTAGGGAATTCACGACGTCTGGCAACGTGCTCTCCACCAGCCGGCGTTGGAGGCCCGCGCTGGCATCCTCGCTGATCACGAGCCAACCAGCATCTCGGGCGAGGTCTTCGATCCGCTGCAGCATGGAGGTCTTTCCGGCGCCCCTCAGCCCGGACAGGAGGACGGACTGGTTCTCGCCGAAGTCATGGTCTTGGAAGACTCTGCCCATGTCGCGGAGCAGGTCTTCGTGGCCGCCGAACACGAGGGGACGCCGCCCGTACCCCGGCGTGAAGGGGCTGTTCGGCTGGTCTGGGCAGGGCACGGGATCGCGCATGCTCACATCGTATTTGTTTTTTTTGTTCGGCAGGCCCGTCAGCGGCCGCCGAACTCGGCGGCCAGGCGCGCCGCGAGGCCCGTGTAGGCGGCGGGCGTGAGGGCGAGGAGGCGCGTCTCGGCGTCGTCGGACAGGCCCAGGCCCTGGACGAACTCGCGCATGCGCGCGGCGTCCACGCGCTGGCCGCGGGTGAGCTCCTTGAGGCGCTCGTAGGGGTTGTCCATGCCCTCGACGCCGGCGATCGCCTCGGCGCGCATCACCGTCTGGACGGCCTCGCCGAGCACCTCCCAGTTGTGGTCCAGGTCCTCGGCGAGCACCGGCTCGGCGACCTGCAGCTGGCCCATGCCCTTGGTGACGTTGGTCAGGGCGAGCACCGAGTGGCCCAGGGCCACGCCGATGTTGCGCTGCGAGGTGGAGTCCGTGAGGTCGCGCTGCCAGCGGGACTCGATCAGCGTGGCGCCGAGGGAGTCCAGCAGGGCGCAGGAGAGCTCGAGGTTGGCCTCGGCGTTCTCGAAGCGGATGGGGTTGACCTTGTGCGGCATCGTGGAGGAGCCGGTGGCGCCGGCCACGGGGATCTGCGCGAAGTAGCCGATGGAGATGTAGGACCACACGTCCACGCAGAAGCCGTGGAGGATCCGGTTGAACCGGGACACGTCCGCGTAGAGCTCCGCCTGCCAGTCGTGGGACTCGATCTGCGTGGTCAGCGGGTTCCAGGTCAGGCCGAGGTGCTCCACGAAGGACCGGGAGAGTGCCGGCCAGTCCGCGTCCGGGGCGGCGCACAGGTGCGCGGCGTAGGTGCCGGTGGCGCCGTTGATCTTGCCGAGGTACTCGGTGCGCTCGACCCGGGCGATCTGCCGGCCCAGGCGGTGCACGAACACCGCCATCTCCTTGCCGAGCGTGGTGGGGGTGGCCGGCTGGCCGTGGGTGCGGGAGAGCATCGGGGTCTCGGCGGCGGTGGCGGCCATCGCGGAGATCGTGTCCACCGCGGCGCGGGCGGCGGGCAGCCAGACCTGCTCGACGGCGTCGCGCACGCCCACCGCGTACGCCAGGTTGTTGATGTCCTCGGAGGTGCACGCGAAGTGCACCAGCGGCTTCAGGTGCGCCAGGCCCAGGCCCTCGAGACGGGCGGCGATGAAGTACTCCACCGCCTTGACGTCGTGCACGGTGACGCGCTCGGTCTCGGCGAGCTCGGCCACGGAGTCCGCGTCGAAGTCCGTGACGATCGCGCGCAGCCCGGCCTTCTGCTCGTCCGTGAGCGGCTCCAGGCCCGGCAGCACGCGGCCCTCGGCGAGGTGCACGAACCACTCCACCTCCACGTGGATGCGGTTGCGGTTCAGGGCCGCCTCGGAGAGGTGGTCCACGAGCGGCTCCACGGCGGAGCGGTAGCGCCCGTCCAGCGGGCCGAGGGCGATCCCGGCCGCGCCCAGGGGCTGACGGTCGGCGGTGGAGGCGGGCGTGGCGGAGGGCTGCGAGGTCATGATCCCCATTCTGGCACCGCCGCCCGGGAGGCCGGGTCCCGCGTCACCGGTGCACCAGCCGCAGGAACGCCCCGATCATGGGCAGGTCCGCCGGGTTGGCGGGGAGCGCGTCCGCCAGCGCGGGGGAGTGGACCAGGTAGCAGGCCCACTTGCCGCGGGAGATGGACACGTTGAGCCGGTTGCGGTTCAGGAGGAAGTCCAGGCCGCGGGGGACCTCCTGCGGGCTCGACGCCGCCATGGTGAGGATCGCGACCGGGGCCTCCCGGCCCTGGAACTTGTCCACGGTGCCCACGGTGGTGGCCGTGAAGCCGGCGTCATCGAGTGCCGTCCGGACTGTGGCGACCTGCGCGTTGTAGGGCGCCACCACGATCACGTCTTCGGGGGTGAGGGCACGCGGACTGTCCCCGTCCTGGGGGTCCGTCCAGCTCCGCCCGACGACGTCCCTCACCAGCTCCACGACCCTCTTCGCCTCCTTTTCGGAGGACACCGCGTTGCCGGTGTGCTCGACTGGCCGGGGGTGCAGGCCCGGCGCGATCCCCCCGAGCCGGCGGGCGTCCGTGACGTCCTCTCGGGAGCGCAGCTGTCCCGCGTAGGACAGGTCGGAGACGGCCCGCGTGAGCGCGGAGTGCATGCGCCAGGACGTGTCCAGGAAGAAGCCGCGCTCGCCGGGGAGGACGGCGTGACCCTCCGCTATCCAGGTGAGGGCCGCCTCTCCGATCGGCTGAGGGTGCTCGCCCTTCTGCACCTGCGGGAGCTGCTGCGGGTCGCCCAGCAGGAGGATCGTCCTCGCAGAGGAGCCCGCCCCCAGCAGATACGCCAGGGACAGCTGTCCAGCCTCGTCCACGACGAGGAGGTCGACGGGGGAGACGTCGGCATGGGAGAACAGCCAGGACGTGCCACCCACCACCCGACCCGGTCCGGCGAAGTCGAGGTCTTCCTTGTCTCCCAGCGCGGTCCACGAGTGCTCCGCCGAGGGATCCTTCGGCTTCTTGCCGACCCGTTCCGGCTCCACCCCGATCTGGACGAGCTTGTCCAGGAAGTTCTCCACCACGGCATGGGACTGCGCTGTGACGCCCACGCTCCACCCGCGCTCCAGCAGTGCCTTCACCGCGTGACTGCCCACATGCGTCTTGCCGGTCCCGGGCGGCCCCTGCACAGCCACATAGGACCCCTGGGCCGAACCGAGCGCCTCAACCAGGCCGGTCACCCCGTCGAGGGCTCCGCTGCGGACGTCGTTCGAGATGTCCCGCACGCTGCGGCCCACGGCCGACGGGTCGCGGCGCGCCAGGAGATCGGACACGGCGCCCCCGGGAAGCGAGGCGGTCGAGGCTGCGGCTTCCGCCTCCTCCCGGATGCGGTCCAGGATGGCCCCGGGTGAGACGTAGTTCAGGTGGAAGACCCCCATGGGCACTTCGGCGTGCTGCGACTCGTACTTCACGCTCTGCCGCTGCAGGAGCCTCACTCGGAACCGCTCCCCGCCGATCCCCTCGACCTCGACGGCATCCAGCGGGCTCTTGCTCTGCCAACGCACCGCATTGGGCTGCAGGACGGCCCAGGCGGGCGGATCGTCGTAGAGGGCCTGGAGCTTGAACTGGTCGGACTTCCGCTCCCGCGGTCGGATCTCGGTGCCCGGTTCGAGCCGACCGGTGACCGTCAGCTCCCTCAACGGATTGCCCTTCCCCGGGGGCTTTTCCCACTCGCTCACCTGCTCCACCGCATCGAAGACGAGGTTCGCCCGCGGCTCCTGCCATTCGTCCGGAGCGGAGACCGCGCGGTCGAACATCGCCCACCACAGGGGCTTGTTCTCCCGGGGGAAGTACTCGAGCGCCGCGGCGAGCATCGCGAGGGCGCGCTGGTCCGCGTCGAGGACGGCGCCCGCCTCGCGGCACTCCTCCGGCAGCAGGGACAGCACGGCTCCGGCGCGCGTGATGTCCTCCTCTCGAGCGCTGGGTGCGGACTCGGCTGTGAGCGGGTCCGCGTCGACTTCGGCGGACGCGTCCGCCCCGTCGGCGGGCTCCGCCTCGCCGTCCACCTGGGCCCGCAGCCAGTCCCGCAGCCGGGCGGTGGAGACGCAGTCGTACCGGTTGTAGTCCTCGATGCCCGCGCGCAGCCGCCGGGCCTCGTCCGCGTCCCCCGCCGCGGCGTAGGCGTGGTACTCGGTGACGGAGTCCGCGGCGGTGGTCACCCCGTCCTCGCTGCGGTGGTCCGCGCCCATGTAGAGCGGCTCGAGCTTCTTGATGGAGTAGCTCTCCACGGCCGCCCGCAGGCTGGCGCGCACGGTGGCGTAGAGGTCCACGAACAGGCCGGCCCGCAGCCAGTCGTCCAGCTCCGCCTCCCCGACGCCGTGGCGCACCGTCAGCCGCTTCAGCGCCGTCACCTCGTACGCCGCGTAGTGGTAGATCCGCATGTCCGGGTGCTCCGCCCGGCGGGCCTCCACACACCGCACGAACTCCTCCAGCGCCGCCCGCTCCTGCGCCCGCGAGTCCGCCCACAGTCCCGTGAAGCGGAAGTCCTCGAACGCCGTGCCCGCCGTGTCCCCGTCCGGGGCCTTGACCCAGCCCCACAGGTACTCCAGCCCCTCCATGGCCCCGCTCGGGGCGGTCCACAGGGGGTCCCCCTCGAAGTCGAAGAACAGGTCGCCCGCGCTCGGGGCGGGCAGGCTGCGGATCGGCTCGGGGTCCACGATCCGGAACTCGGGCGTGCCGTCCGGCCGCTGCGGGGTCAGCTGCAGGACGGCCTGGTCCCGCAGCCCCCGCCACGTGCGCTCGGAGATCCCCGGGGGCGTCTGCTCCGACGCTGCGAGGTCCTCGACGGTCCGGATGCCGGCCTCCCGCAGCCGCGTGCGCTGCAGGCGGGTGGCCCCGGCGGTCAGGAGCACGTCCCGGTGCGCGGTGATCGCCTCCTCGCACGCCGGGCACGCCCCGCAGACCGCCAGGCCGTCGTCCCAGGACGCGGCCCGGCCGGCGTCGACGTGCGCCCGCAGGTCCCGCTCGAGCCGCGCCCGCTGATGCCGGTACACGGGGATCACGTCCGTGAGGTCCACCTCGTGCCGCGTGTGGTCCCCCAGCCAGAGGCTGCCGGTGCGCGTGCGCGGCACGCCCATCCCGTCCAGCAGGTCCGCGTACGCGGCGATCTGCAGTAGCGCCGTCACGCGGGCGTGGCGGGCGAGCTTGGTGTCCACCACCTCGTACGCGCCCTCCGGGTGCCCGGCGTCCCGGCGCAGGACCAGGAAGTCCGCGAGGCCGCCGAACGTGCCGTCGTGCAGCATCGCCTGGAAGACCACGGCCGGCCGGCCCTCCAGCGCCGCCGCCGTGCGGTCCCGGGCCGCGGCGATCTCCTCGGGGATCCAGTGCGAGGGCCTCTCCAGCACCGCCACCCGCTCCGCGCCGTGCTCGGCGGTCAGGCCCGCCAGCACCCGCGCCTCGTGCTCGTCCCCGAGCCCGGACACCCGCGTCAGGAACGGGTCCTCGTCCACCGGCTGCGGGGCGCGGCCGAGCGCAGGGTCCACCTTCAGGCGGTACCAGCCGTACTCGCACGTGGCGGCGGCCGTGACGTCGGAGGGGCTGAGGAGGAAGGAGCGGAGGTCGGGGGCGAAGGAGACCATGGGCCCACCCTAGGCAGGGGGAGCGGACGGGATAAGGGCGGGCTCTGCCGGATCCTGCGCGGGGGCGACCCGCCTCCCGCCTCCTCCCCGTCACACGCCGCCCCTGACTTGACGCAGGTCACATCGACGGAGTTACCTAATGATCGTTCAGTAAATCGCCGCGCGCCCGCGTGCCCGACCCCGGGGAGGACCATGGCCGACACCCCGCACCACCCCATGCTCGCGGACGACCGCGTGGCGCAGTGGCTCGGCGTGACCCTCGAGGCCGCGGAGAAGGACCACGCCCGCATCCGCATGACCCTGACCGAGGACCACCACAACGGCTTCGGCATGGCCCACGGCGGCGCCGTGTTCGCGTTCGCGGACTCGTGCTTCGCCCTGACCTGCAACGACCCGCACGGGGACGGCAGCACCATCACGGTCGCCTCCGGCGTGGACGTCAACTTCCTGGCCGGCACCCGTGCCGGCCAGACGCTGATCGCCGAGGGGCGCCTGGTCGCCTCCGCCGGCCGCTCCGGCGTCTACGACATCACCGTGACCACCGACGACGGCGCCCCCGTGGCCGCGTTCCGCGGCCGCTCCCGCACCGTCGCCGCGAAGGCGGGCTGACCGGCGTCGTCCTCCGACGACGTCCCGCCCTCCCCAGCAGACCGACCGACCCGTCCCATCCCCAAGGAGACCCCGATGCTCGAGGCGTCCGTCCCGAACCCCTACTCCCCGGCTCCGCTCGCGAAGAACCCCGACGATCGCGGGAAGCAGGACCCCGAGGAGACGATGAGCCGCGACCAGATCGAGGCGCTCCAGACCGAACGCCTGCGCTGGTCCCTGCACCACGCCTACGAGAACGCCCCGGGGTACAAGGAGCACTTCGACGCCCACGGCGTGCACCCCTCGGACTTCAAGGCCCTCGAGGACCTGGCGAAGTTCCCGTACACGGACAAGGAGTTCCTGCGGAAGAACTACCCGTTCAAGGCCTTCGCGGCCACCGGGTCCGAGCTCCGCCGCATCCACGCCTCCTCCGGCACCACCGGCCAGCCCACCGTGGTCGGCTACACCGACGACGACCTGGCCACCTGGGCCACGCTCGTCGCCCGCTGCTTCCGCGCCGGCGGCATCCGCCCCGGCGACAAGGTGCACAACGCGTACGGCTACGGACTCTTCACCGGCGGCCTGGGTGCGCACTACGGCGCCGAGCGCCTCGGCGCGGCCGTGATCCCGATGTCCGGCGGCCAGACCGAGAAGCAGGTGCAGCTGCTCACCGACTTCGAGCCCAGCGCCATCCTCTCCACCCCCACCTACCTGCTGACCATCGCGGACGGCTTCAAGAAGATGGGGCTGGACCCCCGCACGTCCTCGCTGAAGACCGCGATCCTCGGCGCCGAGCCGTGGACCGAGGAGATGCGCCGCGAGATCGAGCAGGCCTTCGACCTGGACGCCCTGGACATCTACGGCCTGTCCGAGGTCATGGGCCCGGGCGTGGCCGGCGAGTCCGTGGAGACCAAGGACGGCTCCCACATCTGGGAGGACCACTTCCGCCCCGAGATCATCGACCCGCTCACGGACGAGGTCCTCGAGACCGGCCGCCCCGGCGAGCTCGTCTTCACCTCGCTCACCAAGCAGGCGCTGCCGATCATCCGCTACCGCACGCACGACCTCACCCGCCTGCTGCCGGGCACCTCCCACCCGGGCCACCGCCGCATGGGCCGCATCACCGGCCGCTCGGACGACATGATCATCCTGCGCGGCGTCAACCTGTTCCCGTCGCAGATCGAGGAGCTGGCCCTCAAGGAGCCCGCCCTGTCGCCGCACTTCACCCTCGAGATCACGCGCCCGGACCGCATGGACCAGATGGCCGTGAACATCGAGCGTCGCGATCATGCGACCCTCGAGGAGGCCCAGGCCTGCGCCGCGCACCTGCAGAAGGAGATCAAGATCAAGATCGGCTCCTCCTGCACCATCAACGTGGTCGATCCGGAGACCCTCGCCCGGTCCTCCGGCAAGCTCAAGCGCATCTACGACCTGCGCGACAAGGACTGACCCCGGCCCTGCGGCCGAACCCGACGCCGGCGTGCCCGGTAGAGTGGATCGGTGCGCCGTCGTCGGCGTCCGCCCGCCCCCGAAGGAGCCCCGTGCCCCAGAGCAGCCCCACCCCGCGCCGCGGCCGGCCCGGCTATGACCGGCAGACGCTCCTGGCCGAGTGCGTCGAGCTCTTCAACCGGCACGGCTACGAGGCGACGTCCATGGGCATGCTCGCCGCGCACCTGGGCATCTCCAAGTCCGCGATCTACCACCACGTGGAGTCCAAGGAGGCGATCCTCGGCCACGCCCTGGACGACGCCCTCGACGCGCTCGAGGCGTCCATGGACCGCGCCCAGGCATCCGGGGTGGCCCCCGGCGGGCAGGTGGAGCGCGCCATCCGCGGCGGCCTCGAGGTCCTCGTGGAGAAGATGCCTGAGGTCACCCTTCTGCTGCGCCTGCGGGGCAACTCCGACGTGGAGCGCGCCGCCATGGAGCGCCGCCGCGACATCACGCGCCGCCTGGGCGAGATGATCGAGGCCGCCCAGGCCGAGGGCTCCGTCCGCGACGACGTCACCCCCCGCAACCTCGCCCGCCTCGCCCTGGGCATGATCAACTCGGTGGTCGACTGGTACCGCCCCGAGGGCGACGCCCCCGGGCACAAGACCGTGGACGAGATGGTCGCCGCGGTGACCGGTGTGGTGATGGGCGGCCTGCGCGGCTGAGTCCCGCCCTCAGCCGGACGCCAGGGCGTCCGCCACCTCCCGCAGGAGCGCGACGTCGGCGGTCCCGTCGGTCCGACCCGTCGCCTCCGATGCGGCGTCCGGGCCGTCCGTGCGCCGGTTGAGGACGTACTGCCGCCGTCCGTCCAGGACGTGCGCGGCCTGCATGCGGACCTCGCTCCCGTCCGGGCCCGGGATCCGGCGCGTGAAGACCACGGCCTGCCCGCCCTGCCCCGCCTGCGCGCCCTCCCAGGAGGCCTCCCGCGCGTCGAGCATGCCGAGCCAGCCGTCCTGGCCCGTGCAGGCCGCGCGCACCCGGCCGTGCCCCGCCCAGGACTCCCGCGCCGACGCCTCGTCAGGGAAGTCCGTGACGGTGAGGTTCACGTACCCCTCCGGGGACGCCGCGCCCAGGCCGCCGGCGGAACCCGCCCCGGCCAGCGCTCGCGCGCCCGATCCCGCCTCGAGTGCGGTGACCTCCCGGTTCGCGGCCAGGCAGGCCTGGGAGGCGTCCCGGGCGGTCTCCAGGGGGACGTCGTCGCCGAACACGGTCTCCTGCTGCCGCTGCATGGCCGCGGCGTATTCGGCCGGCGAGTACACGTCCAGGATGGTCATCTTCGCGCCCGTGCCCTGCTCGACGACGGCCCGCACCCGGGCCTGCGCGGCCGGGTCCACCCAGGGCGCGGACTCGGCGGGGGAGGCCGGGCCGGACGAGTCCCGGGCGTCACATCCGACGGTCAGCGGGGCCGCCAGCGTGCACAGGAGAAGGGCCGCGGCGGCACGGGAGCGGAGGCGCATGCCCCCATTCTCCCGCGCGCCGCGGCCGGGTCGGCCGCCGGGCCGGGTCGACCGGGCCGGTCAGGAGGCCGGGCCGAACTCCTTCGCGACCGCCTCGCGGACGCCCTGCGCCATCTCCACGACCTGCTCGGGCGTGGCCTTCTCACCGGCGCTGTCGAGCGCGGTGACGGCGATCAGGCGTGCGCCATCCCGCGTCATGACGCTGATGCCGGGCATCGGGCCCGCGCCGTCCTCGGTCGCGGTGGTGGTGGTGACGTCGTAGTCCACGCCGTCCACGGTGGTGCGCTCGGTGGTGATGGCGGCCGCGTAGTCCGCGTTGCCCTCGCAGGTCTTCGCCCGGTCCTGCTCGGCCTGCTGGACCTTCGCAGCCGCGGCCTCGTCCGGGAGCGTGGTGATGAGGGCGGACGTGTCCGGGCCCGTCTCCTCCGCACCCTCCGCAGGCTCCGCGCGGGTGCCCCCGTAGCTCACCTCGGTGCCGCCGGACTCCGCCAGCAGGCCGCTGACCTCCCCCTGCGCGGCCCAGCAGGCGTCGTCGGCGAGCGGGAGGGACGCCGCGCGCATCTCCTCGGCGTCGGTGGCCGTGGCGGCCTCCTGCTGCTGGGACCGGAGAATGGAGAACTCGCCCGTCGCGGTGGTGTCCACGGTGACGTCCCCCTGGAGGCCGAGGACCTCGGCCATCGGCTCCTTGAGGGCGAGCACCTTCTCGTTCTCCGGCAGCTCCACGTCCGCATTCACCCCGCCCGGCAGCGGGGGCGCCCCGGCGGCGGAGCTCGAGGAGGAGGTGGAGGCGGAGGTCGACGCGCTCCCGGATGCGGTGGACGTCGAGGAGGACGCCTCCGTGGGGGAGGCGCTGGTCGAGGACGCGGCCGCGGCCGCGGCGTCGGACGAGGAGGAGGTGGTCGCGCCGCCGTCGGACCCGCCGGCGCCGCAGCCGGTGAGGACCGCCGCGGAGGTCAGCAGGACCGCCGCGCCCAGGCGGGCGCGACGGGAGGGGAAGGGGAGGCGCGTGCGCGCGGGATCGAGGGTCATGGGCCACAGTCTCCGCTCACGCGAGGGCGGGGTCAATCCGGCGGCCGCCGGGCGGGGCGGGATCAGGCCTTCTGCTCGGTCTTCGGCATGGGCCAGGTCTTGGCCACGAGGGTCAGCACGTCGTACTGGGCCACCAGCTCGTCGTTCTGGTTGTGCAGCTGGCAGTCCCACGCGACCTCGCCGTACTCGTCCGTGACGCGCGGGGTGATCCGCTTGGCGGTCAGGGTCACGCGGATGGCGTCGTCGTAGGTGACGGGCGTGATGAACCGCAGGTCGTCCAGGCCGTAGTTGGCGAGCACCGGGCCCGGATCCGGGGCCACGAACAGGCCGGCGGCCCAGGAGACCAGCAGGTAGCCGTGGGCCACGCGGCGCGGGAAGAACGGGTTGGCCATGGCGGCCTCCTCGTCCGTGTGCGCGTAGAACATGTCCCCGGTCTCCTCGGCGAACTTCGTGATGTCCTCGAGGGTCACGGTGCGCAGACCGGAGGCGAACTGGTCGCCGATCCTCAGCTCGTCCAGCGCCTTGTAGAACGGGTGCGTGGCCGTGCCGGCCTCCACGTCCTCGCGGGTGACGGTGTTCGCGGCCGCGCCCTGGTGCCACACGCCGGTGATGGCGGTGAGCAGGTCCGGGGAGCCCTGGATGGCGGTGCGCTGCATGTAGTGCTTGACGCCGCGGACACCGCCGAGCTCCTCGCCGCCGCCCGCGCGACCGGGGCCGCCGTGCACCAGCACCGGCACGGGGGCGCCGTGGCCGGTGGTGGTCTTCGCGGTCTGGCGGTTCAGGAAGTGCACGCGGCCGTGGTGCGCGCCGATCCCCGCGGCGAACGCGCGGGCGGTCGCGCCGTCGTTCGTGGCGACCGTGGCCACCAGCGAGCCGGAGCCCAGCGCGGCGAGCGCGACGGCGTCGTCCACGTCCGTGTAGCCGATCACCGAGGTGACCGGTCCGAACGCCTCCACCTCGTGCACCGCCGGGGTGCGGGCGTCGGCGAAGGAGAGCACGGTGGGGGCGAAGAAGGCGCCGGCCTCGGCGTCGGCGTCGCCGGTGGAGCCGTCCGGGCCGCCCAGGCGGACCTGGCCGCCGGCGTCGACGAGCGTCTGCACGGCCTTGCGGACCTCGGACTGCTGCTCCTTGGAGGCCAGGGCGCCCATGGTGGTGCCCTCGGTGCGCGGATCGCCGAGCACGACCTTGGCGGAGAGGCGCTCGGTGAGGGCCGCGGTGACGTCCTCCACCATGGCCTCCGGGACGATCACGCGGCGGATGGCGGTGCACTTCTGGCCCGCCTTGACGGTCATCTCCTGGAAGACGACCTTCACGAACGCCTCGAACTCGGGGGAGTCCTTGTCCGCGTCCGGGCCCAGGATGGCCGCGTTGAGGGAGTCGGTCTCCGCGGTGAACCGCACGCCGCCGGTCAGGACGTTCTCATGCCTGCGGAGGGTCTCGGCGGTGCCGGCGGAGCCGGTGAAGGCCACGTGGTCGCGGTAGTCGAGGTGGTCCAGCAGGTCGCGGGCGGAGCCGGAGATGAGCTGCAGGGAGCCCTCGGGGAGGATGCCGGACTCGAGCATCATGCGCACGCACGCCTCGGTGACGTAGCCCGTGGGGGTGGCGGGCTTGACCACGGTGGGCACGCCCGCCACGAATGCCGGGGCGAACTTCTCGAGCATGCCCCACACCGGGAAGTTGAACGCGTTGATCTGCACCGCCACGCCCGGGATGCGCTGGTAGATGTGCTCGCCGATGAAGGAGCCGTCGCGGGACAGCGGCTCGACCTTGCCGTCCACGATCACGTTGGAGTTCGGCAGCTCGCGGCGGCCCTTGCCGGAGAACGTGAAGAGGGTGCCGATGCCGCCGTCGACGTCGAACGCGTGGTCGCGCTGCGTGGCGCCGGTGGCGAAGGAGAGGTCGTAGAGCTCCTGGATGCGGGAGTTCAGGTAGAGGGCGAGCTCCTTGAGCTTGAGCGCCCGCTCGTGGATGGTCAGCTCGCCCAGGCTCTTCTGGCCGACCGTGCGGCCGTACTCGATGACGGCGGCCGTGTCGATGCCGTCCGTGGACACCCGGGCCATGAGCTGGCCGGTGTTGGCGTCGAGGACGTCGGTGACCTTCTGGGGGTCCTCCGGGGCCCACCAGGAGCCGGCGACGAAGCTCGGGAGGATCTCGGTCTGGGTCTTGTCCGCGATGGCGGTCATGCGGTGCTCCTTCAGGACTCGAGGGCGTCGGCGCGGGTCGGCCCGGTGCGCAGGGAGGTGCGGGCAGGGGCGACTGACCGATCGTTCGGTTATTGTCAGGGTAACCCGGATCACCCGCCAGGGCGAGGGGGTGACCGCCGTCGGGGGCATGCGCCCTCCACGCGCCCCGTGGGTGCCCTCCCGCCCCGGACCGCCTGACCCCTGCCCCGGACCACCTGACCCCCGCCCCCTCCCGCCTGCCCCCTGCCCCCTGCCCCCGCCGAGTGTTGGGCCCGGCGGGTCTCCGGGCCGGAATCCATGCCCACCCCAACACTCGCGCACCGGCCCGGCGGCACCCCCGCCACCCCTCACACGGGTGCCCCGCGCTGCCGGAGGATCTCGCGGATCTGCCACACGACCAGGTCCCACCGCCCGTCGGCGAGATCCTCGCTCCGGACCCGGACCACCTCCCAGCCCTCCGCGCGCAGGGACCGCTCGCGGGCGGCGTCATCGCGGATCTGTCGGGGATCGGTGAAGTGCTGGGGGCCGTCGTACTCCACGGCCACCTTCCACGTCCGCCAGACGAGGTCCACCCGCAGCGTCTGCCCCGTGTCCAGGCGCACCGCCGGGTTCACCTCGGGCTCGGGGAGTCCGGCCTGCACCAGGCGCAGGCGGGTGCGGGTCTCCTGCGCGGAGTCGGACCCGGAGCGCATGACCTCCAGCGCGGCCCGCGCCAGCCGCACCCCTCGCGCCCCGGAGCGGGCGGCCACCCCCGCCCGTACCCGGTCCCAGCCCACGACGCCGGGCGGCAGGTCTGCGCGACGGCGCGCGGTGGGCGCCGTGCGCACCAGGGAGTCGCCGATCACCGCTGCGTCGTCGACCCCCGACAGCCCCGCCGCCAGATCGACGAAGGTCCACACCGGGTCCACGACGCGAATGCCCTCGTGCACCGTGGTCGGCGTCGTGGGGACGAGACGATGGAGCACGAGCCCGGAGCGTTCGAGCCGCATGCTGCGCGACGAGGGGACGGCGAGGTGGACCGGGCCGTCCGCGGGTCGGCGCCGGGGGAGCCAGAGGCCGAGGACGGCGGCGGCCGTCTCGTGGCTGAACGCCGCGTCCGGGTGGAGGTCCTGCAGCGCCCGCAGCCGGTCGAGGAGCTGCGCAGGTCGATCGCGGACGCGCCACAGGCCGCGGCCGGCGCTCTCCAGGTCCGAGGCCGCGAGGCGCCCGCGCGAGACCCCCGCCCGACGCGCGGCGAGTGTGGAGAAGACGGTCGCGTCGCGGAGTCGGCGGTCCAGGCCGGTGGGCACGGGCGGCAGGGGGGAGGGGCGACGCGGCATGGGGTCCAGCCTGAGGTGCCGCGGCAGTCCGGGGCCGGCGACGTCGTCGTTCTGTGGAGGGGGCGGTGCGGGAGGCGCGCTGTGCAGGAGAGGTCGAGGGCGCTCGTCGCCCGGGCCGGCCGCTCAGCCGCCAACCGAGGACGCGAGTGTTGGGGTGGGCAGGCTCTCCAGGCGGGAAGCCGGCGTACCCCAACACTCGCGGCTGGGGCGGGCGCGGAGTTGGGGCGGGCGCGGGGCTGGGGCGGGCGCGCGGCTGGGGCGGGCGCGGGGCTGGGGCGGGCGCACGGCTGGGGCGGGCGCGGGGCGGGGGCTCGCCGCGCCGCACCGGGCAGGTCCCCGACGGGGTGCGTAGAATCGCCGCAGTCCGCTCGGACGCCCCCGCACCCCACCCGGAGAGCCACGCCGCATGCTGCGCACCATGTTCCACGCCAAGATCCACCGGGCCACCGTGACCCAGGCGGACCTGCACTACGTGGGGTCCGTGACCGTGGACCAGGACCTCCTCGACGCCGCCGGCATCCTCCCCGGCGAGCTCGTCAGCATCGTGGACGTCACCAACGGCGCCCGCCTCGAGACGTACACGATCGCCGGCGACCGCGGCACGGGCGTGCTCGGCATCAACGGCGCCGCGGCCCGCCTGATCCAGCCGGGGGACGTGGTCATCCTCATCGCGTACGCCCAGATGGACGACGCCGAGGCCCGCACCTTCCAGCCGACGGTCGTCCACGTGGACGGACGGAACCGGATCGTGGAGCTGGGCTCGGACCCGGCGGAGGGCCTGCTCGACGGCGTCGCCCGCCCGCCGCAGTCACGTCGCCTGGAGGACGCTCAGGCGGAGCTCTGACGCCATGACCGGCTCCTGCCCCGTGCCCCACGGCCCCGCTTCCGGCGCCGGCGACCGCCGCAGCACCCGCCCGGGGGAGCCGGCCCGCCCGGAGGTGGAGCTCGTGGACGGCGTCTGGCACGTCCGCTCCCAGCGGCTGGTCCGGGAGGTGCTCCGCTCCGCGGACGCCACGCGGCAGGCCGGCTTCGGCGTCGAGACGGTGCGCGCGGGCCTGCCACTGACCCGCTGGCCAGTGCTCTACGCGGACGGGGAGGAGCACCGCGCCCAGCGCGCGAAGATCGGCCGCTACTTCTCCCCGGCCGTGGTCAACCGGGAGTACCGCGAGCTCATGGCCGCGGAGGCGGACGCGCTCGTCGGCCGCCTCGACGACGGCCTCATCCACGACCTCTCCGACCTCGCCCTGCACTTCTCCACGCGGGTGGCCGCCCGCGTGGTGGGCCTGACCGAGTCCGACCAGGAGGGCCTGGCCCGGCGCCTCGTGGCGTTCTTCGACCAGCCGGACGCCGTCCTCGGCGACCCGGCCACCGGCTGGCGGCGCCTCACCGCGTTCGCGGTCGCCCTCCCCGGGGCCCTCGACCTGCTGCGGTTCCACCTCGCGGACGTGCGCCCCGCGATCCGGACCCGGCGCACCCAGCGGCGCGACGACGTCGTCTCCCACCTGCTGGACGAGGGCTACTCGGAGATCGAGGTCCTCATGGAGTGCGTGACCTACGGTGCCGCCGGGATGGTCACCACGCGGGAGTTCCTGCAGATGGCCGCGTGGCACCTGCTGGACCGGCCCGCCCTGCGCGAGCGCTTCCTGGCCGCCCCCGGGCCCGAGCGGCAGGCCATCCTGCTGGAGGTGCTGCGCCTGGAGCCCGTGGTCGGGCACCTGTACCGCCGCGCCGACCAGGAGATCGACCTCACCGACGACGCCGGCACGCACCACCGCATCCCGGCGGGCGCCCGCCTGGACCTGGCCGTGCGGCCGGCCAACGCGGACCCCGAGGCGGTGGGGGAGGGCGGGCTGTGCCTGCGCCCGGACCGCGAGCTGCCCCGCGGCGTGCGCCCCGAGGTGATGAGCTTCGGTGACGGCGCCCACCGCTGCCCCGGCAACACCCTCGCGCTCGTGGAGACCGAGCTGTTCCTCGAGCGGCTCCTGGCCAAGGACGTGCGCCTGGTCTCGACGCCCCGCATCGAGTGGGAGGAGATCATCGCCGGGTACGCCGTCCGGGACCTCCGCCTGCAGCTGGCCTGAGCCCGCCGCCTGACACACCCCCGCCTCGCCCTCACCTCACTCCCGCCCGCCCGTGACCCCCACCCCCTTTCATCTGCACATCTGTGCAGGTATGCTCGCCGCACGACCCCCGACGTCGAGCAGGCCGCCGGCCTCTTCAAGGTGCTCGCCTCCCCCGTGCGCGTGGCCGCGCTGCTGCGCATGGCGGACGGGCCCGTGGGCGTGGGCGACCTCGCCGACCACGTGGGGGTCACGCACACGCTCATGTCCCAGCACCTGCGGGTGCTGCGGATGAGCGGTCTGGTGCGCTCCGAGCACGAGGGCCGGAGCCGCGCCTACTCCCTGACCGACGACCACGTCGCCCACATCGTCCGAGACGCGGTGCAGCACGCCGCGGAGGAGGCCCCTCATGACCGTTGACCACGGCGCCCACCCGATCCACACCGACCACGACCACCAGCACGGCCCGGACTGCGGCCACGAGGCCGTCCAGCACGCGGATCACACCGACTACGAGCACGACGGCCACCTGCACCACGTCCACGGCGACCACGTGGAGGAGTGCGACACCTGCTCGTGCGGCTCCTGCGCCGCCGACGGCGGGTGCAGCTGCGCCACCTGCGAGTGCGCCGACTGCACGTGCGCCACGTGCGACCACGCGCAGGCCTCCTGAGCCGCGCCCCGCACGCCCCCGCACACGACGGCGGCCGGTCACCCTCGGAGGTGACCGGCCGCCGTCGGCGTGTCCAGCGCCGGGCCGGCGTCGCTCAGCGGGAGGGCAGGGACGTCGCCCCGAGGGAGCGCCGGCCGGCGCGCATGGCCACCGCGTGGCTCACGCCCATGGCCGCGCGGCCGCCGGGGACCGCGGCGACGACGCGCATCCACCCGGTCCCCAGGGTCACCTCCTGGGTCCATGCCACGAGGCAGTGCCCGGGCGCCGACCCGCGCACGTCCACCCGCACCGTCCCCTCGAGGTCCCCGTGGAGGGCGGCCACGAGGACGCCGCGCTCGCGGTCGTCGACGATCCGCTCCATGAGCAGCCGCACGGGGACCAGGCCGACGAGGCCGACCTCGGCTCGCTCGCCGGCGGTCGGTCCACCGGGGGCCGACGCGCCCTCCCGCGGCAGCGGCACGGCCCGGGGGATGGCCGGCCACCACTCGGGGTAGCGCAGCGGGTCCCCCAGCAGCTCCATCACCTCGTCCGCCGGCCGCGGCACCGCCCAGCGGTGGCGGAACACGAACGGGCGGTCGGCGCGGGGGGATCGGGCGGAGCGGGGCATGGCCCCATTCTGCTGCCCCGCGCACACGACGGCGGCCGGTCACCCTCCGAGGTGACCGGCCGCCGTCGTGGTCCGTCCCCGCCGCCCGGCGGGGCGTGGCCGGTCAGGAGTAGTCGTAGAAGCCCTTGCCGGACTTCCGGCCGAGCTCGCCGCGCTCCACCATGTCCCGCATCAGCTGCGGGGGAGCGAAGCGCTCGCCCAGCTGGGACTCGAGGTACTCGGCGATGCCCAGGCGCACGTCCAGGCCCACGATGTCGGTCAGGGCCAGCGGGCCCACCGGGAACTTGTAGCCCAGCACCATGGCGTTGTCGATGTCCTCGGGGGAGGCCACGCCCTCCTCGACCATGCGGATGGCCTCGAGGGCGATCGCCACGCCCAGGCGGGAGGAGGCGAAGCCCGGGGCGTCCTTCACCACGACCGGGGTCTTGCCCAGGCCCTTGACCCACTCGGTGGACAGGGCCGTGAGCTCCTCGCCGGTCTTCGCGCCGATCACGACCTCCACGAGCTTGGAGGCCGGCACCGGGTTGAAGTAGTGCAGGCCGCAGAAGCGCTCGGGGCGCTGCAGGTGGCCGGCCAGCTCGTCCACGGAGAGGGAGGAGGTGTTGGTGGCCAGCCACGCGTCCTCGGGCAGATGCTGCTCCACCTCGGTGAGGGACTCGATCTTCAGGTCCATGATCTCCGGCACGGCCTCCACCACGAGGCCGCAGCGGGCGAAGTCGGCCTTGTCCAGGGAGATCGTCAGGCGCTCGGCCCACACGTCCAGGTTGCCGTCGAGCTTGCCGCGCTCGAGGGACTTGGCGAGGTCCGCCTCGATGCGCTCCTTCGCGGCCTCGGCGGCCTGCGGGTCGCGCTCGACGACGATCACCTCGTCCGCGCCGGAGGTCAGGAAGGCGTGGGCGATGCCCGCGCCCATGCGGCCGCCGCCGAGCACGCCGACGACGGAGGGCACGGAGCCATGGGGGGTGGTCTGGTTCTCGGTCATGGGTGGGTCCTCACTTCTTCTTGCGGTCCAGGAAGGCCTGCATGCGGTCGAACTTGGCCTGGGACTCGAACAGGATGGCCTGCGCGATCTCGTCCACGTGGGGGTGCGCCTCGCGGGGCAGGTGGAACACGCGCTTGGACAGGCGCACGGCCAGCGGGTCCTGCGCGGCGATCCGGTCCGCGAGGGCGTCCGCGGCGGCCATCAGTTCGGCCGGCTCGTGCAGCTCGGTGACGAGCTTGAGCTCGAGCGCCTCCTGAGCGTCCAGGATGCGGCCGGCCAGCAGCAGCTCCAGGGCCACGGGCTCGCCGACGAGCTCCTTGAGGCGCCACTGCGCACCCGCGGCGGCCGTGATGCCCAGGTTCGTCTCCGGCTGGCCCATCTTGAGCTTCGGGGTGGCGATCCGGAAGTCGGCCGCGTAGGCCAGCTCCGCGCCGCCGCCGAGCGCGTACCCGTCGATCGCGGCGATCACGGGCATGGGCAGGCGGTGGATGCGGTCGAAGATCTGGGAGTTCACCCCGCGCAGCGCGTCATCCCGCCGCCGCTCGCGCAGCTGGCCGATGTCCGCGCCGGAGGCGAAGATGCCCGAGGACTTCCCCGGTTCCTTGGCGGACTCCACCTCGGTGCCGGAGATGATCAGGATCTTCGGGTTCCGCTCGAGGTGGGCGCAGAGGGCGTGGAACTCGTCCACCATCGTCTCGTCGATGGCGTTGCGCACCGCGGGGCGGTCCATCTTCGCGTGGACGCGGTCCTCGCGCTCCTCGATCCGCAGGGCGGTGAAGCCGCTCGCGTCGAATCCGGTCACAGCGCTCACACCCTCTCCACGAGCATCGCGGTGCCCTGCCCGACGCCCACGCACATGGTGGCCAGGCCCTTGTCCGCGCCCTCGCGCTCCATGCGGCCGAGCAGCGTGACCACGAGGCGCGAGCCCGAGGAGCCGAGCGGGTGGCCGAGGGCGATCGCGCCGCCGTCGTTGTTGACGATCCCCGCGTCCAGGCCGAGCCGGCGGATGGAGGCGAGGGACTGCGTGGCGAACGCCTCGTTGAGCTCGACGGCGCCCAGGTCCGCCACGGACCAGCCGGCGCGGGCGAGGGCCTTCTCGGTGGCCGGCACCGGGCCGAGGCCCATGATGTGCGGCTCGAGACCGGCGGAGGTGGACTCGACCACGCGGGCCCGGGGGGTCAGGCCGTACTTCTCGGCCGCGCGCTCGGAGACCACGAGGATCGCGGAGGCGCCGTCGTTGAGGGAGGAGGAGTTGCCGGCGGTGACCACGCCGTCCTGCTTGATGATCGGGCGCAGGCCGGCGAGGACCTCGGGGGTGGAGCCGGGGCGGGGGCCCTCGTCGGTGTCCACCACCGTCTCGGCGCCCTTGCGGCCCTCCACCGTGACGGGGACGATCTCGGCCGCGAGGCGCCCGGCCTCGATCGCGGCCAGGGCCTTCTCGTGGGAGCCGGCGGCGAAGGCGTCGGCGTCCTCGCGGGTGATGCCGTCCACCTCGGCGACCTCCTCGGCGGTCTCCGGCATGGAGAAGACGAACTTGTCGCCGAACTCGCCCGAGGTGAAGCGCGGGTTGGTGAAGCGCCAGCCGATGGAGGTGTCCACGACCTCGCCCGGCTTGGCGAAGGCGGTGGCGGGCTTCTCCATGACCCAGGGGGCGCGGGACATCGACTCGACGCCGCCGGCGACGACCACGTCGGCCATCCCGGCGCGCACCATGGCGGTGGCGATGCCGATCGCGGACATGCCCGAGGCGCAGAGGCGGTTCACGGTGATGCCCGGGACGGTGTCCGGGAAGCCGGCCAGCAGCCACGCCATGCGGGCCACGTTGCGGTTCTCCTCGCCGGCGCCGTTGGCGTTGCCGAGGATGACCTCGTCCACCACGGACGGGTCGATTCCGGCGTCCTCGACCACGGCCTTGATGGTGAGGGCGGCGAGGTCGTCCGGGCGGACGGAGGAGAGCGCGCCGCCGTAGCGACCGACGGGCGTGCGGCGGCCGCCGACGAGCAGGGCCTGCGAGGGGGTGCTGGACATGGGGACTCCTTGGTTCGGCAGCGGCGGACGAGGGCGCGGCGAATTACTGACCGTGCGTTCAGGATTCAGTATCCCGGGCGGGTGTGACGCGGGTCAAACATGACGGTGCGCCGGGTTCGAGGGGCGGCCAGCGTGCAGGGGCGGCGAGAGTGAACCCGCCCCCGCGCGGCTAGTGGTGAGGACACACCGTCACAGGCCCTCCGCCCGGGGCTGATGGGGGTGTGTCCTCGCCAGTTCGTGACGGGGTGCGGTCTTCCTCGCGGGAACGACGACGCATCCGCCCCGGGACAGCAGGCCCAGGATGGGATTGACTGGGCGCACGTGCGGCACGCAACGCCGCGCCGTCGCTGACCTGGAACGCAGCCTCCCCCGAAGGAGCCCATCATGACCGAGGCGACCGCCTCCCTGACCTACGCCGACCTCCTGGCAGCGATCACCGCGCCCGAGGGCCAGGGTGTGGAGCTGAAGGACCCGGCCACCGGCGAGACCGTCGGTCGCGCCCCGCAGAGCACGCCCGCGGACCTGGACGCGGCCGTGGAGACCGCCCGCGCCGCCCAGAAGGACTGGGCGAAGCTCTCCCACGACGAGCGCTCCGCGCACCTGAACCGCGCGGCCGACGCCATCGAGGCGAACGCCGCCGCGCTCGCCGAGCTGCTCTCGCGTGAGCAGGGGAAGCCGATCAAGAACGGCCCGAACGCGGCCTTCGAGGTCGGCGGCTGCGTCGCCTGGACCCGGGCCAATGCCGCCTTCCCGATCGAGACCGAGGTGCTCGTGGACGACGAGTCCGGCCGTGCCGAGCTGCACTGGGAGCCCATCGGCGTCGTCGGCGGCATCGGCCCGTGGAACTGGCCCATGATGATCGCGGTGTGGCAGATCGCCCCGGCCCTGCGCATGGGCAACACCGTGGTGCTCAAGCCCTCCGAGTACACCCCGCTGTCCGTCCTGGGCCTGGTGCACGTGATGAACCAGGTCCTCCCCGAGGGCGTGCTGCAGGTGCTGGCCGGCGACGGCGAGCTCGGCAAGGCGTTCACCGCGCACGACGGGATCGACAAGATCACCTTCACCGGCTCCACCGCCACGGGCAAGGCGATCATGAAGACCGCCGCCGAGGACCTCAAGCGCCTCACCCTGGAGCTGGGCGGCAACGACGCCGGCATCGTGCTCGACGACGCCGACCCGGAGGCCATCGCCGAGGGCCTGTTCTGGGGAGCCTTCATCAACACGGGGCAGACCTGCGCCGCCCTCAAGCGCCTCTACGTGCCGGACTCCCTCTACGACGCCGTGTGCGAGGCCCTCGTGGCGGTCGCGGAGAGGATGCCGATGGGTGTGGGCATCGAGGAGGCCAGCGTCCTCGGCCCGCTGCAGAACAAGGCCCAGTACGACATCGTGGCGCGGCTCGTGCAGGCGGCCAAGGACGGCGGCGGACGCGTGCTGATCGGCGGCGACCCGGACGAGTCCCAGCCCGGCTACTTCTACCCGACCACCCTCGTGGCCGACCTGGACAACGACAACCCGCTCGTGGCCGAGGAGCAGTTCGGCCCCGCCCTGCCGATCGTGCGGTACTCGGACCTGGACGAGGCCGTCGAGATGGCCAACGCCCTCGACGTCGGCCTCGGCGCGTCCGTGTGGTCGTCGGATCCGCAGCGCGCCAAGGACGTCGCGATGCGCCTCGAGGCCGGCTCCGTGTGGATCAACAAGCACGGCGCCATCGACCCGCGCGTGCCCTTCGGCGGCGTGAAGCAGTCCGGGTTCGGCCGCGAGTTCGGCGAGCTGGGCCTGAAGGAGATGGCCGTGGCGAAGTCCATCAGCCTCTGACTCCCGCGGCCGGCCCGTCGGGGCCGTCCCGCGCATCTTCTGGTGAGGACTCACCCTCATCGGCCTCCGCAAGGGGCTGGTGAGGGTGAGTCCTCACCACGTCGTGGAGTGGGCGCGGGGTCAGGCCCGCGGCCGCCCCTGAGCGAACACGTCACCGAGCGTGCCCCACTCGTCCCGCCCGAGCCGGGCCACCGGGTCCAGCCGGGCCGGGTCGGGCAGGGTGCGGCCCCGTGCGTCGGTCACCAGGGTGTCCTCCCGGACCGCCACATGCACCACCCGGCCGAGCACGCAGTGCCCGTCGCCCACGGGGACCACGCGCTCGAGGGTGCACTCCAGCACGGCCGGGCTCGCGGCCACGCGCGGCGGCGCGACGACGGCGCTCGCCTCCTTCTCCAGTCCCGCCAGGACGAACTCGTCCACCTCGGGGCCCACCGGCGCGGACGTGGTGTTGCAGGCCTCCGCGAGGGCCCGGTCCACGAGGGACACCGTGAACTGTCCGGTGGCCTCGACGTTCCGCAGGGTGTCCTTGCGGCCGGTGGAGGAGAACATCACGATCGGCGGCGCCCCGGAGACCATCGTGAAGAAGGAGTGCGGCGCGAGGTTGGCGGCGCCGTCGTCGGCCACGGTGCCCACCCACGCGATGGGCCGGGGGATCAGGACGGACTTGAGCAGCAGGGCGGTCTCGGCATCGCCGAGGTCGGCGGCGGAGAACTCGGTCCGGGCGGGGTCACGCGGGGTGGTCTCGCTCATGGCCGCCAGTATGCCGGAGCCCAGCTTGCCCCGGCCGTCCCTGCCGAAACCCGAGCTTTCGAACGTCGTATAGGCCCTGTTCCACGTTCGAAAGTCTCCATTCGCCCGGAATCGCGCTCGAAAGTGAGGGGGTGCGGCGGGGGTGCGGTGGGGGCTGGGACGACGACGGCGCCGCCCCCTTCGCAGGGGACGGCGCCGTCGTCGAGGGGTGGGAGTGGCCGTCCGGCCGCCCACCGGAGGGTGGATCAGTGGTGCGCCTTGGCGTCGGCGATCACGTCCACGCCGAGCTCGTCGTGCTCGTGGTCGTGCAGGTTCCGGTCCTGGATGCCCTTGGGGACCATGGAGACGGCCACCAGCGAGATCAGGGAGATGACGATCATGTAGCCGGCCACCCAGGTCCAGCCGTTCGGCAGGAGCAGGTCGGCGATCAGCGGGGCGAACGCGCCGCCGATGATGGCGCCGATCGCGTAGCCGATGGACACGCCGGAGAAGCGCACCTTGGCCGGGAACATCTCGGCGTACATGGCGGACTGCGGCCCGTACGACGGGCCGAGGCCGAGGGTGAGGACGAACAGGGCCGCGGCGAACAGCGGCAGCGAGGCGGTGTTCATCATCAGGAACATCGGGATGGACCAGATGATCAGGAACGCGTAGCCGAGCTGGAAGGTGAGACGGCGCCCGATCTTGTCCGAGATCCAGCCGCCGAACAGGGTGAACAGGAACCAGCCCGCGCCGCCCACGAGGGCCGCGGTCAGGGTCTCGGTGGGCTCCATGCCCAGGTTCTTCTGGCCGTACTTGGCGAACCAGGCGATCACGAGGTATCCCACCGCGTTGTTGGCGGCGAAGATGAGCGCGGCCAGGACCACGGTCCTGGTGTGGTTGCGGAACAGGTCGCCGAGCGGGGCGGACTCGTCCTTCTTCAGCTGCTGCATCTCCTTGAAGACCGGGGACTCCTCGACGGCCTTGCGGATGATGTGGCCCACGAGGATCAGGACCACGGAGAGCAGGAAGGGCACGCGCCAGCCCCACTCGAGGAAGGCCTCCGGGCTCATGGACGCGCGGACGGCGAACAGGACGCCCGTGGCCATCAGCATGCCGAGCGGCACGCCCACCTGCGGGGCGGAGCCGAAGAGGCCGCGCTTGCCGTGCGGGGCGTGCTCCACGGAGAGGAGGGCTGCGCCGCCCCACTCGCCGCCGGCGGAGAAGCCCTGCAGCAGGCGGAGCAGGACGAGGAGGATCGGGGCCCACACGCCGATCTGGGCGTAGGTGGGCAGCAGACCGATGAGGACGGTGGCCGCGCCCATGCCGATCAGGGTCATCGAGAGGACGATCTTGCGGCCGAACCGGTCGCCCATGTGACCGGCGACGATCGCGCCGAGCGGGCGGACGAGGAAGGAGATGCCGAGGGACGCCCACGAGGCGATCTGGGCACCCTGCGCGCCCATGGGTGCGAAGAACAGGGGGCCGAGGATGAGGGCGGCGGCCTGGGCGTAGATGAAGAAGTCGTACCACTCGATGGTGGTGCCGACGAGCGTGCCGGCGAGGACCTTGCGCTCCTCGCGGGGGTCGCGGGCGGCCGAGGTGGCCGGAGAGGCGACGGTGTGGCTCATGGGTGCTCCTGGGGTGCGGGGCTTGATCGCGTGGCTCGAGACGGCGCGACGCGCGATGTGACCGACCGGTCGGTCGGGAAGTGACACGGGTCACCGTATACGACTTCCTGTGACTCGCACCACGCGCCCAGGTCATGACGGGATTGTGACGCCCGGCGTCCGGACGGAGACGACGACGGTGACACGACGACGCCGCCCGCACCCTCGTGCGGAGGGTGCGGGCGGCGTCGTGGTGCGGTCCGGCGGACGGACCGGGAGGCGGGATCAGCCGCGGCCGGTGAACTCGGGCTTGCGCTTCTCCTGGAAGGCCGTGAACCCCTCGGCGTAGTCGGCCGTGTCGCAGAGCTCGCCCTGGGCGACGTTCTCCGCGTCGAGGGACTCCCACAGGCCCACGCGCTGGTCGCGGATCTGCTGGACGAGCTCCTTGGAGGCCCGGAAGGCCAGGGTGGCGCCGGAGGCCACCTGCGCGGCCTTGGCGCGGGTGAACTCCAGCAGCTCCTCGGCCGGGACCGCGCGGGAGAACAGCCCCGCCTGCACGGCCTCGGCACCGGAGATCAGCTCGGCGGTGTAGATCAGGTCCAGGGTGCGGTGCGCGCCCAGCCGCTCGGTGAACAGCCAGTGGCCGCCCGAGTCCAGGGTGGCACCCAGGTTGGCGAACGGCGAGCCGATCTTGGCCTCCTCGGCCACGTAGACCACGTCCGTGGCGATCGCCAGGCCCAGGCCCACGCCCAGGCACGCGCCCTGCACGGCCGCGAACGTCGGGACGGGGCACTCGGACATGGCACGCAGCACCGGGGTGACCCGGTCGCGCAGGTAGGCGGTGGCGTCGTCGTCGGCGGGGACCACGCCGGAGATGTCCCGACCGGCGCAGAAGCCCCGGCCCTCGCCGCGCAGCAGCACCGCGCGGACCTCGCCGGTCTCGGCCCTGTCCGCGATCTCGGCGTACGCGGCGCCGAGGTCGGCCAGGGCCTGCTCGTCCAGGGAGTTCATCTTCTTCGGGGCGTTCAGCACCACCTCGGCGACGCCGCCGGCCACGGTCAGCTCGACCATGCTCATCGGGTGCTCCTGGCCGCTCACGCGTCGAAGTCGACGGTGATGGCGTCGCCGGTGGGACGGGTCTGGCAAGTCAGGATGTACCCGTTGTCCACCTCGTCCTTCTCGAGCGCGTAGTTCTCCTCCATCGTGAACTCGCCCTCGGTGACCTTGGCGCGGCAGGTGCCGCACACGCCGCCGGCGCACGCGAACGGGACGTCGGAGCGCACGCGGAGGGCGGCGTTGAGGATCGTCTCGTGCGCGGACTTCGGGGACTCGACCTTGCCGGTGGTGCCGTCGAGGGTGAACTCGATGGTCACGTTGTCGCCCGAGGGGTCGGCCTCGATCGGGCGGCCCGCGTCGCCCTGCGGGCGCTCCGGACGGCCGGTGGTGAACAGCTCGAAGCGGACGTCGTCGTCGGCCACGCCGCGCTCGGAGAGCGTGTCCCGGGCCATCTGGACGAGCTCGAACGGGCCGCACAGGAACCACTCGTCCGTGTTCTCCACGTCGATCACGCGGTCCAGCAGCGTCTCGAGCTTCTCGGCGTCGATGCGCCCGGACAGCAGCGGGGCCACCCGCTGCTCGCGGGAGAGCACGTGGTAGACGGCGAAGCGGGACGGGTACTTGTCCTTGAGGTCGCCGATCTCCTCCGCGAACATCACGTCCATGGCGGAGCGGTTCGCGTAGATGAGGCTGAAGCGGGCGGTCTCGGACGCGGCCAGCACCGACTTGGCGATCGCCATGATCGGGGTGATGCCCGAGCCGGCGGCCAGGGCCACCAGGTCGACCTGGCCGTCCTTCACGGCCTGCGCCGCCACGGCGTCCGGGTTGTTCATGGAGGTGATGCCCGTGCGGGACGTGAACGCGCCCTGCGGGTTCATCACGTCGATCCTCTCGCCGACCTCGAGGCGCTCGTTGGCCCACGTGGAGAACTTGCCGCCGAGGTCCTTCTTCACGGCCACGCGGATCTCGCCGCGCTGCGGCACGGCGCAGATCGAGTAGGACCGGCGCAGCTCCTGGCCGTCGATCTCCTTGCGCAGGGCCACGTACTGGCCGGGGAGGTAGTCGTAGTCGTCCGCAAGCTCGTCGGGGACCGCGAAGGTCACCTCCACGGAGTCGTCGGTGAGCTTGCGCAGCTCGGACACCTCGAGGGCGTTGAACGTCGCGCGGCGCTTGGCGGGGGCGGCGGTGGTCTCGGTCATCAGTGCACCTTGAAGTAGTCGAAGGGCTCCAGGCACTCCCGGCACGTGTACAGCGCCTTGCAGGACGTGGAGCCGAAGCGGGTGATCTCACGGGTGTTCAGGGAGTGGCACCGGGGGCACTTCACGGCCAGGCCGATCCGCACGGGTCCGTCCACGGTGCGGGCCGCGGGCGGGGCGATCCCGTACTCGGCCAGCTTGGCCTTGCCCTCGTCCGTCATCCAGTCCGTGGTCCACGCCGGCTGGAGGACCAGCCGCACCTCGGACTCCTCGAACCCCGCGCCCTTCAGGGCGCGGGAGACGTCCGTGGTGATGGTGTCCATGGCGGGGCACCCGGAGTACGTGGGGGTGATGACGACGACGGCCTTGTCGCCCTCCGCGTGCGCGTCCCGGAGGATCCCCAGGTCCGCGATGGACAGCACGGGGATCTCCGGGTCGTGCACGGTGGAGGCCGCATCCCAGACCCGCGCGTCGACGGGGTCGGCGGGGCGCAGCTTGCTGGCGGTGGTCACCAGGAGGCCCCCGGGTGACGACGGGCCAGGGACTGCATCTCGGCGAGGATGTAGCCGCGGTACTCGCTCATCTCGCCGGAGCGGTCGCCGCCGCGGGCCACGCCCGTGTCGGGGACCTGCAGGCCGGCGGCCTCGATGGCCGCGCGGATGCGGGTCATCGTGGGCTCCTCGAGCGAGGACGGCAGGACGGCCACCCCCTGCTCCGCGAGGGGGCGGGTCACGTCGTCGTCGTGGAAGAGCTCGGGCAGGTAGGGCCACAGCTCGTCCAGGCCGCGCTGCATGCGGCGCTTGGACTCCTCGGTGCCCAGGCCCAGGCGGTTCACCCACTGCTCGGCGTGGTCCTGGTGGTACAGGACCTCCTTCAGGGCCTTGTCCGCGATCGCCGCGAGGGTGGCGTCCGTGGACTCGCGCAGCCGGGAGTACAGCTCGTACGCGTAGAACGAGTAGTACAGCTGGCGGGCGATGGTCTTGCCGAAGTCGCCGTTCTCGGCCTCCACGAGGCGGACGGAGCGGAACTCCTCCTCGTCGCGGAAGTAGGCGAGGTCGTCCTCCGACGTGCCCCACGCCGTGCCGGCGTAGGACAGGAGGAAGCGGGCGTGGCCCACCAGGTCCAGGGCGATGTTGCCGAGCGCGATGTCCTCCTCGAGCTCGGGGGCCCGGGAGATCCACCAGGAGAGGCGCTGGCCGAGCATCAGGGCGTCGTCGCCGAGGTAGGTGGCGTAGCGTGCCACCTCCTCGGAGGCCCTCTGGTCGCCCGAGGCGATCTCCTCGGCCGTGATGGCCACGCCGGCGGAGTGCTTGGTGGCCGTGTCGTTGGTCGCGAAGCTCACAGGTGCGGCACCCCCTCGGACTTCTGGTAGTAGGTCGCGTGGCGGTAGGACTTGCCCTGCGGCGACTCGAAGAAGCCGCCCTTGGAGTCCGGATCGGACGCGGCCACGGCGTCCGCGGGGACGACCCACACGGAGGTGCCCTCGTTGCGGCGCGTGTACAGGTCGCGTGCGTTGCGCAGCGCCATGGTGGCGTCCGGGGCGTGCAGCGAGCCGGCGTGCACGTGGGAGAGGCCGCGGTTCGCGCGGACGAAGACCTCCCACAGCGGCCACTCGTTGTTCGCGGCGGTGTCGTCCTTGGCCGGCATCTGAGCCGCCTTGTTCTCGGTCATGGCTCAGGCTCCGATCAGCTGGGTGTCGGCCGGGACGTGCTGCTCGGCCTGGCGGCGGGCGTAGGCGGCGGCGGCCTCGCGGACCCAGGCGCCCTCCTCGTGGGCCTGGATGCGGCGGGCCATGCGCTGGGCGTTCATGGGGCCGTTGCCCTTGATGACGTCCGTGAACTCGTCCCAGTCCAGCGGGCCGAAGTCGTAGTGGCCGCGCTCCTCGTTCCACTTCAGGTCGGGGTCGGGCAGGGTCAGGCCCAGGGCCTCGGCCTGCGGGACGATCATGTCCACGAAGCGCTGGCGCAGCTCGTCGTTGGAGAAGCGCTTGACCTTCCAGGCCATGGACTGCTGGGAGTTCGGGGAGTCGGCGTCCGGCGGGCCGAACATCTGCAGGGCCGGGCCATAGGTGCGGTTCACCGCGTCCTGGGCCATCTGCTTCTGCTCCGGGGTGCCGTGGGAGAGCTCGAAGAGGATCTCCCAGCCCTGGCGCTGGTGGAAGGACTCCTCCTTGCAGATGCGCACCATGGCGCGGCCGTAGGGGCCGTAGGAGGCGCGGCACAGCGGGACCTGGTTGCAGATGGCGGCGCCGTCGACGAGCCAGCCGATCGCGCCCATGTCCGCCCAGGTGCGGGCCGGGTAGTTGAAGATGGAGGAGTACTTGGCCTTGCCCTCGAGCAGCTGGTCGTTCAGCACGTCGCGGGGGGTGCCGAGGGTCTCGGCGGCCGAGTACAGGTACAGGCCGTGGCCGGCCTCATCCTGGACCTTGGCCATGAGGATCGCCTTGCGCTTCAGCGAGGGGGCGCGGGTGATCCAGTTGGCCTCCGGCTGCATGCCGATGATCTCGGAGTGCGCGTGCTGGGAGACCTGGCGGGTCAGGGACTTGCGGTAGGCCTGCGGCATCCAGTCGCGGGGCTCGATGCGCGAGTCCTCGGCGATCAGGCGGTCGAAGTTCTCCTGGCCGGCCGCATCCTCGGGGGACGGCACGGACGCCAGGCTCGGGGAGCTGGTGGTCTGCGTCATGGGGTTCACCTCACGCTGGTGCGGATGTTCGGATTTCAGGGCCAGGGGTCGCGCCGCCGGGGCGACGAATTACTGACCGTTCGTTCAGGATAGGCACTGGTGTGAGCCCCGTCAACACCCCCGCGGGCGGGTTCCCGGGGGCAGGGCCGGGCGTCCGGTCCTGCACAGGGGCCCTCCTGCCGTGCCCCGTCCACACCGCCCGCGCAAGCCCCTCGCCCCGGCCCTCCGGGCGGCCTAGCGTCGCGGCCATGAGCCTTCCTCCCTCCATCGCGGCCCTGCTGGACGGCCTCGTGGCCGCCGGCCTGCACGACGACGCCGCGCGCCTCGGCGTCCGCCTCACCTCCGCCCACGCGGACCTGTCCGCGGCCCGGTCCGCCGAGGCCGCGCTGACCGTCCTGCAGGAGGAGCTGCGTCCGCTCTTCGCCGAGGCCCAGTCGCTGGCCGCCGGGGTGCGGGCCGGCGTGGACGTGGCGTGGCGCTCGGAGGCCGGGCGGCGCCACGCGGACACGGCCCGCGCCCTCCACGTGGCCGCCGAGGACCGTGTGGACGAGGTCCTCGAGTGGCTCGCCCTGCTCCAGGGCGCCCTGCACGAGGCCGGTCAGGCCCGCGCCGACGCGGAGGGCCGCGTCCGGCAGGCGGAGGAGACGGCCACGGTGGCCCTGCGCACGCTGGCGGCCGTGGCATGACCGCCGCGTCCGTCCCCTCCCTGCCGCCCGCCGCCGCGCCTGCACCGCCCTTCCGGACCGTCGGCGGACCGGCGTCGGTCTTCGCCGACCTCGACGCCCTCGAGGCGCTCGCCGCCCGACGGCGCGACCAGGCGGGCGCCGCCCTCCGGATGGCCACCGACGTCCGCCGGCTCCTCGACGGGGTCGCACCGGCCGTGGCCGTGGCCCCGTCCGCCGCGCGGCTGTCGGTGCGCCTGCCCGAGGGCGACCGGGCCTGCCGCGCGCTGGCGGACCGGCTCGAGGCGGCGGGGAACGCCCTGGCCCGCGCGGCGGAGGGGTACCGTGCCGCCGAGCGGGGTGCCGCCGGCGTCATGGACGCCCAGGACCTCGGCGTCGAGGCGCTGACCGCGTGGATGTTCGACGCGGGACGGGACGGGGTCACGGCCTCGGACATGGAGTTCGCGCTGCGCCAGACGCCGGACGCCCTCCTGGAGCGGCTCGCGGGCGAGGAGCTGGCGGGCCCGGCCCGGGCGGCCCTCTCGCGGCTCCCCTGGATCGGCCCGTTCGTGGCGGTGGCCCAGCGGATCCCCGGGGTGCGCGGGGTGCTCGAGAGGGCGTTGACAAAAGCCCTCGAGGCGACGGCCGACGTCGTGCTGGACACGCCCGCCGGGGACCTGGTCGACCATTCCACGCTCTTCGGCCTCCTCGCCCGCGTGGTGGACGCGGACGAGAACGCGGATGTCCTGGCCGTGGCGGCGGAGCCGGCCGCCGCGCCCCCGCGCCTCGACGGGAGCGTGACGGACCTGCTCTCCCTGGTCCCCGGCGACGACGCCCCGCGCGGCGCCGTCACGGTCACGGCCGTGGTGGACCCGGACACCGGGGAGCGGACCTGGGTGGTCGGGCTGCCCGGGACCCAGGAACGGGAGACCGCCGAGGACGGCTCCACGAACTGGATGGACGTCTACGGCGTCGCGGACGCGTACGCCGGCGGCTCCGCCCGCGCGGGTGAGGGACTCGCGCAGGCGCTCGAGCTGGCGGGCGTGCCGGAGGGGGCCACGGTGGTGTTCGTCGGCTACTCGGCCGGCGGCATGCACGCGGTGAACATGACGGGCCACTCGGGCATCACCTCCCGGTGGCGGGTCGGGGGAGCGGTGACGGTCGGCGCACCCGGCGGCTCCCTGACCCCGCGTCCCGGCACGCCCGTGCTCAGCCTGCAGCGGGAGGCGGACGTCATGACGGGACTGGACGGCGGTCCCAACGCGGCCTCGGCGGACTGGGCCACCGTGACCATGGCGGACACCCGGCCCGAGGCGGTGCGGGAGGGGGCCGCGGAGGCGCTCTGGCACGCGATGGCCGAGGACCCCGAGGGGCAGGTGCGGGCGCTGCTCGCCGCACCGGACCGCTGGGTGGACGCGGTCGCCGGCGGCGGGAGCGAGCACTCCCTCGAGGCCTACCGCGCCGCCGCGGCCGAGTACGAGGCCGCCGACCCGGCCCTGCGCGTCCAGGAGCAGGGCATCCTGGCCGCCCTCGCCGGGCTGACCGCCGGGCGGGTCGAGTCCGCCACCCGGGTCACCCTGCGGCGACGGCGGCGGGCCACCCGGGCGGACGTCGTCGGCCCCGACCGCTGGTACCCGTGAGCCGCCCCGCCCGGTCGCGCCCCTCCCCGGGGACGACGACGGCGCCGCCCCCGTCCGGGGAGCGGCGCCGTCGTGGGGTCCGCACGAGGCGGGGGGCGCAGGGCTCAGCGGGCGTCGAGCAGCACGCCGGCGAAGAACGCGTTGAGGCGCTCCACCTCGTCCAGGCCGAAGACGCCGGAGACGTAGTGGTCCGGGCGGACCACCACCACGGCGCCGTCGCGGCTGATGCCGCGGGCGTCGAAGATGTCCTCGCCGTGCTTGGCCCGGCACGTGGCGAAGATGTTGTTCAGGTCGATCAGCCCCAGGGGCCCGGTGGTCGGGCGGAACACGGCCGGGACGTCCGGGTGGGCGAACTCGGTCTGCTTCTGCTGGTAGACCACCTTGATGTCGAACCGCGCGTCCTGGGGGCCGTCGGCCGGGGTGTGCCGGTTCCGGAAGGACTGCGGGTCCTCCTCGACCGCCTGCGCCCACGCGGCGACCTTCGAGTCCGCGTCCTGCGGGGCGGCGGCGTCGGCGAAGACGTACACGCGCCAGCGCCCGTCCGCCCGGTGCAGATGGCCCAGGTGCTTGACGTTGGTGTCGCACGAGCGCTCCACCAGGGCGGACGTGAAGCGCTTGCCGATCGGGAAGCCCGTGGCCAGCTCCTGGCCGGTGCCGTCCGTGGTGAGGAGGGAGGGCTGGTACTCGGTCATGAAGCCCGCGGGGAACTCGGCGGTCTTGGTGTAGAACTCCGCCACCTCGTTGGGATCGCCCAGCTCGGAGGTGGGCTTGGCCATGAGCGTCGACCACTCCTTGTCGAAGTCGATCAGGTTCTTGGCGATGTCCTTGCGCTCGTCGCCGTAGGTCGGCACCAGCTCGACGGGTGCGATGCCGGAGAGCACCTGGCCCAGCTTCCAGCCCAGGTTCCAGCCGTCCTGCATGGACACGTTCATGCCCTGGCCGGCCTTGGCGGAGTGGGTGTGGCAGGCGTCGCCGAGCAGGAACACGTTCGGGCGGCCCACGCGCTCGCGGTTGTCGAACCCGGAGGTCAGGCGGTGGCCCACCTCGTACACCGAGTGCCAGGGCACCTCCTTCACGTCCAGCGTGTAGGGGTGGAGGATCTGCTGGGCCCGGCGGATGACCTCCTCCAGCGGGGTCTGGCGGACCTTGCCGCCGTCGTCCTCCGGGACCACGCCGAGGTCCACGTAGAGGCGGAACAGGTGGCCGCCCTCGCGGGGGATGAGCAGGATCGAGCCCTGGTTCGAGTGGATCGCGCACTTCGTCCGGATGTCCGGGAAGTCGGTCACCGCGAGGGTGTCCATGACGCCCCAGGCGTGGTTGGCGGCGTCGCCGGAGAGCGAATGGCCGATCGCCTTGCGCACGCGCGAGCCCGCACCGTCCGCGCCCACCACGTACCGGGCGCGCACCTGACGGAGCTCGCCCTGCTGCGGGTCCTCGAGCGGGGCGCCCTCGGCGTCGACGGTGCGGCGCAGGGTGACGGTCACGGGGTGCTCGCCCTCGCCGGAGTCGTCCAGGCCCTCGAAGGCCCAGCCGTAGTCCGGCCGGGCGCGGGTGGGGGAGTTCTCCATGTACTCGGCGAACCAGTCCAGGATCCGGGCCTGGTTCACGATCAGGTGGGGGAACTCGGAGATGCCCTCGGGGTCGTCCTCGGCGAGCTGCGTGCGGACGATGGTCGACGGGTTCTCCGGGTCCGGGTTCCAGAAGGCCATGGAGGTGAGGTCGAAGGCCTCGTCGATGATCTCGCTCGCGAAGCCGAACGCCTGGAAGGTCTCCACCGAGCGCGCCTGGATGCCGTCCGCCTGGCCGATCTCCAGGCGGTGGGGGCGGCGCTCCACGATGCGCGTGTGCACGTCCGGGAACATGGCCAGCTGGGCGGCGGCGATCATGCCGGCCGGGCCGGTGCCGACGATCAGCACGTCCATCTCGTCCGGGAGCTCGGCGGGACGGTCCAGGCCCACGCCCGCGGCCGGGTGGATGCGGGGATCGGTGGAGACGTAGCCGTGGTGGTGGAAGAGCATCGTGATCCTCTCCGGCCCGGGGCGGCGGGCGCGGGGTGTGTTCTCTCAGGGAACAGGGCGTTCGCAGAGGGAACGCGCGTGTGCCAGACTCTACGCGGACGTGATCCCGTTCACAACAGCGCCGCCGAGGAGGAACGTGCAGCCCGACCCGCAGGACGCCCCGCAGGCCCGCCCCGCCGGCGTCCGCCCCGACGCCCCCTCCCAGACGCTCTCCCGGGCCCTCACGATGCTCGAGGCGGTGGCCGAGCGCGAGACTCCGCCGAGCATCGCCGAACTCGCGGAGGCGGTGGACGTCCACCGCTCGGTGGCCTACCGGATGCTGCGGACCTTCGAGGTCCACGGGCTGCTGCGGCGCGACGCGGCCGGCCTGGTGCGCGGGGCCCCCGGCCTGGTCACCCTGGCCGGCGGCGTGGAGCAGGATCTGCGGGCGGCCGCCCTGCCGGAGCTCACGGCCGTCTCCGCGGACCTCGGCATGACCGCGTTCCTGGTGGTGTGGGACGGCCGGGACTGCCTGACCCTCACCACGGTGGAGCCGCCGCGCGGCAACCTCGTGACCCAGCGTCCCGGCACGCGTCATCCGCTGGGCGTCGGGGCGCCCGGCGTCGCGATCGCCGCGGCGCTGTCCGCGGAGGAGCGGGAGCGACTGGGACGCGCGGACGACGAGGCGGCCGGCCCGCTCACCGGCCCGAGGATCGAGGAGGCCCGCACGCGCGGCTGGGCGCAGTCCCGGGACGAGGTGATCACCGGCGTCGGCTCGGTCGCCGCCCCCGTCCCGGCGCCCGGGCGCATGCCGGCCGCGCTCGCCGTCGTCTTCACGGCGCCCTCGGTGGACCATGGGGCGGTGGGCGAGCGGCTGACGGCCGCCGCGCAGCGGCTCTCGGCCGCCCTCGGGGAGATCTGAGAGCGCTGTCACACTCACGTAACATCGGGCCCATGACTGATGCCGCCGTCGTCCCCGCCGAGGTCCGCCCCCACGCCAAGGTGGGCCTGCTGCCGCCCTACGCCGCGGGCAAGCCCCCGGTCGCCGTGCCGGGCCTGGCCCCGTTCAAGCTGTCCTCGAACGAGAACCCGCACGCGCCCGTGCCGGCGGTCCTCGAGCGCATCCACGAGGTCGTCACGGGCGCCCCCGGTGCGGCGAGCCCCGTGTGCCGCTACCCCGACCCGCTCTCCACCGCCCTGCGTGAGCGCCTGGCGGCGCACCTGGAGGTCCCCGCGGACGACGTCGTCACGGGAGCGGGGTCCCTCGGCGCGCTCTCCCAGCTGATCACCGCGTTCGCCGGCGACGGCGGCGAGTCCGGCGCCCCGGACGAGGTCGTCTTCGCGTGGCGCAGCTTCGAGGCGTACCCGATCGTGGTCCGCTCCGCGGGCGCGAAGGACGTGCAGGTCCCGCTCACCGCGGACCACCGCCACGACCTGCCCGCCATGCTCGAGGCGATCACCGACCGCACCCGCGTGGTGCTGCTGTGCACGCCGAACAACCCGACCGGCCCCGTCCTGACCACGGACGAGGTGGAGGACTTCCTCGGCAGGGTCCCCCCGCACGTGCTCGTGGTGATCGACGAGGCCTACGTGGAGTTCGTGCGACACCCGCAGGCCGTGAGCGGCCTGGACATGTACCGCCGCCACGCCAACGTGGTGGTGCTGCGCACCTTCTCCAAGGCCCACGGCCTGGCCAACCTGCGCGTCGGCTACTCCGTGTCCCGCCCGGAGATCACGGCGGCCCTGCGCACCGTGGCCGTGCCGTTCGCGGTGTCCACCGTGGCCGAGCAGGCCGCGATCGCCTCGCTGGACCACCTCGACGACGTCCTCGCGGGCGTCCAGACCGTGGTGGACGAGCGCGAGCGCGTGGTGGCCGCCCTGGCCGAGGCCGGCTGGGACGTCCCCGAGACCCACGCGAACTTCGTGTGGCTGCCCCTCGGCGAGCGCGCGGCGGAGTTCGCCGCGGCCGCCGGGGAGAAGGCGCTCTCCGTCCGCGCCTTCGCCGGTGAGGGCGTGCGCGTGAGCATCGGCGAGCGCGAGGCCAACGACCGCTTCCTCGAGGTGGCCCGGGCCTTCGGGGTCTGACGCGGGGGCGGGGTGGGGCTCGGGTGCTACGGTCGGGCCGAGCCGCCCCACCCCCTCTCGGAAGGACACCCATGCGTGAGCGCGTCGCCCTGATCGGAGCCGGCCCGTCCGGCATGTCCCTGCTGCGGGCCCTCGCCCTGGCCGAGGACGCGGGGGCGGCGGTCCCGGAGGTCGTGGCGTTCGAGCGCCAGGACGACTGGGGCGGCCAGTGGAACCTGGACTGGCGCACCGGCGCGGACCGCCACGGCGAGCCCGTGCACTCCGCCATGTACCGGGACCTGTGGATCAACGGGCCCAAGGAGTGCATGGAGTACCCGGACTACCCGTTCGATGCGCATTTCGGCCGCGCCGTGTCCTCGTACCTCCCGCGGGAGGCCATGCGGGACTACATCGTGGGCCGGGTGGCCGAGGTGGCCGGGCGCATCCGCCCGGAGATCCGGTTCGCCACGGCCGTCCGCTGGGTGCAGCCGCTCGAGGGCGGCGGGTTCGCGGTGACCTCGGAGGACCTGGTCACGCGCGAGGCCGTCACCGAGCGCTTCGACCGCGTCGTGGTGGCCACCGGGCACTTCCACACCCCGCACCTGCCGTCCTGGCCCGGCGTGGAGACCTTCCCCGGGCAGGTCCAGCACGCCCACGACTACCGAAGCCCGGAGCCGTACACGGGCCGTCGCGTGCTCGTGGTGGGCTCCTCCTACTCCGGGCAGGACCTGGCCCTGCAGCTGCACCGCGCCGGCGCCGCCCACGTGACCACCGCCTACCGTGCCCGCCCGCAGGACATCGCGTGGCCGGCCGGCATGGACGAGGCCCCCGAGGTGCAGGGGTTCGACGGTGCGGAGGTCACCTTCGCGGACGGCTCCACCGCCGAGTACGACGCCGTGCTGCTGTGCACCGGCTACCGCCACCACTACCCCTTCCTGCCGCGCGAGCTGGCGCTGGCCGGCCCGAACCTGCTGGCCCCGTTCGGGCTGTGGAAGGGCGTGGTCTGGCACGCCGACCCGCGCGTGCTCTACCTGGGTGCCACCCAGCAGCTGTTCACCCTGACGCTCCTGGACGCGCAGGCCTTCTTCGCCCGCGACGTGCTGCTCGGCCGCGTCCCGGTGCCCGACGAGGAGGAGCGTCGGGCCGACATGGACGCCTGGTTCGAGCGGATGACGCGGATCGACGGGCCGCCGGCCGCGCTGGCCTACCAGGGCGCGTACATCCAGGACCTGTCCTCCCACACGGACTGCCCGGAGGTGGACGTCGAGGCGGTGGCCCGCACCTTCCTCGAGATGCGCGACGCCCGGATCGAGGACGTCCGGACGTTCCGCGACCGGCGGCACCGCTCGACCGTGACCGGCACGCTGGCCGCGGCGCACCCGGTGCCGTGGATGGACCGCCCGGACGACTCCCTTGAGGAGTACCTCCACCGCTTCCCGGCCTGACCCCCCACCCTGCCCTTCCCGTTCCGAATCCACTGCACTTCCGACCCTTCTGAGGTCCGGAACGACCGTCAGAAGGGTCAGAACTGCAGTCGATTCGTGGGCCGGCGGCATTGCCGTCCGCATCCGGATCTCTGATTGACTGGTCGGGGCCGGGCGCCCCGGCCCCGACACGGCACCCGAGAACGACGGCGGCGCGCGCCGCGGAAGAAGAGGTCACCCCCATGGCACGCGAGATCAACGTGGGACCGGCCTCGGCCGTCCCGGAGGGCGAGTCCCTGGTGGTCCCCAAGGAGACCACCGGCACGAAGGACCACATCGGCGTCTTCCACGGGGAGGACGGCGAGTTCTACGCGATCGACAACACCTGTTCCCACCAGGACTACGCCCTGTCCGAGGGGTTCGTGGAGGGCGCCTGCGTCGAGTGCCCGCTCCACGGCGCGAGCTTCGACCTGCGCACCGGCGAGGCCCTGACCCTGCCCGCGACCACGCCCGTGGGCACCCACGCCGTGGAGGTCCGCGACGGCGACCTCTGGCTCACCGTGCAGGACGACGCGTGACCGACGCCGCCCGCCCGGGCTCCGTCCTCGTGGTGGGCGGAGGGGTGGCCGGGTTCGCCGCGGTGCGCGAGCTGCGCCGTCGGGGGTTCGAGGGCGAGCTGACCCTCGTGGACCCGGAGGGCCTGCCGTACGACCGCCCGCCGTTGTCCAAGGAGTTCCTCACCGGGGACGCGGACGCCCACCGCCTGCTCCTCGCCCCGCCGGCCTGGTTCGCCGAGCACCGCGTGGCGCTCGTGGCCCGCCGCGTCGAGCGACTCGAGCTCGACGACGACGCCCGCCCCCGCGCGGTCCTCGACGACGGCGCGGTGCTCACCGCCGACGCCGTGGTGCTGGCCCCCGGCGGCCGCCCCCGACCCCTGGCCGTGCCCGGCGGAGACCACCTGGACGTGGCCGTGCTGCGCACCCGGGCCGACGCCGAGCGGCTCGCCGCGCGCCTGCACGTCGGGGCGCGCGTGACGGTGATCGGCGGCGGCTTCACGGGGGCCGAGGTGGCCTCCGCCGCGCGGGCCGCGCTCGCGGAGGTGACGCTGGTCAGCGCGTCCGCCGCGCCCGCGCTGGCCGCGGTCGGACCCGCGCTGGCCGCGCGCCTGCACGGCATGCACGCCGCCCACGGCGTGGACGTGCTCGAGGGCGCCGTCACGGGGATCGACCATGCCGACGCTGCCGACTCCGCCGCCGACGTCCCCCACACCGTGCACGTCCGCCGCCCGGACGGTTCCGAGACCTCCGTGACCGCGGACCTCGTGGTGGCCGCCGTCGGGATCGTCCCGGACACCGCCCTGGCGGAGGCGGCCGGGCTCGCGGTCGACGGCGGGATCCTCGTGGACGCGGCCGGCCGCACGTCCCACCCGGCGGTGTTCGCCGCCGGTGACGCGGTGCGCCGCCGGAGAACCGACACCGTCCCGGCCCACGCCGCCCGGCACTGGGAGCCGGCCCTCCACTCCGGCCAGGACGTCGCCGCGGCGATCCTCGGGGAGGACGTCTCCGACCGCGGGGCGCCGTGGTTCTGGTCCGACCGGCACGGCGTGCACGTGGAGGGCGTCGGCTTGATGCTCCCCGTCCCCGGCGGGCGGATCGTGGACCGCTCCGTGCGCGGCACCGTGGTGGCCAGCTTCGCCCTCGACGCGGCCGGCCGCATGACCGGCGCCGCCTCCGTGGACGACCCCATGGCCGTCAAGGCGGCCCGCCGGATCATCGACCGCGGGATCGTCGTGGACCCGGACCGCCTCGCCGACCCGGACGTGCCCGTCAAGGCGCTGCTGCGGGGCTGACCCGGCCCCACGACGACGTCGGCCCCCTCCGGGCGGAGGGGGCCGCCGTCGTCGGACGGGCGGGGAGCCGCCGCGTGGTCAGCGGATGCGCAGCACCATGCCCGGGTGCAGCAGCGTGGAGGCGGTCATGCCGTTCAGGCGCTGCAGCTCGGTCATGGAGACACCGGTGCGCTGGGAGATGATCCACCAACCGTCGTCGGGCTGCACCGTGTAGGTGTCCGCCGAGGACACGGCGGAGGAGGTGCGCAGCACCATGCCCGGATGCAGCACGGTCTCCGCGGTCATGCCGTTCAGGCGCTGCAGCTCGGTCATGGACACCCCCGTGCGCTGGGCGATGATCCACCAGCCGTCGTTCGGCTGGACCGTGTAGGTGTCGGCAGGCGCAGGCGCAGGCGCAGGGGCGGGCGCGGGGGCGGGCCCGCTCTCGACGGTCACCAGGATCATCCCCGGGTGCAGCTCGGTGCTGGCGGTCATCCCGTTGAGGCGCTGCAGCTCGGCCATGGAGACGCCGGTGCGCTGGGCGATGATCCACCAGCCGTCCCCGGGCTGCACCGTGTAGGTGTCCCCGGTGTACGGCACGGGCGAGGGGGCGGGGGCCGGCGTCGTCGTGCCCTCGGCCGCGGCGGCGATGCGCGCGGCGCCCTCGCGGATCTCGTCCAGGCGCGGCATCAGGTACTGCCCGGGGCACGCGGTGTACTTGGTGGCCCGGTGCGGGAAGATCGTGTCCAGCGTGACCTGGGACCCGGCCGGCCACATGTCGGTGCCGCCGGTGGTGAGGGTGACGGTGCCGTGCGCGTCGAGGCCGTCCCGGTACACGTAGTAGGCGGCGGCCCGGGCCATCGCGTCCACGGTCTCCTGCGAGGGGGCCACGACGTCGTAGTTGCCGATGGTGGAGATGCCCATGGTGCCCGTGTTGAAGCCGCCGGCATGGGTGCCCAACGGGTTCGAGGTCAGCGCGCCGCGGCGGCCCTCGTAGATGTTGCCGAACCGGTCCGTGATCAGGTGGTACGGGAAGTCGCCCCAGTCCAGGGTCTTCGTGTAGTACGCGTAGATGCCGCGCATCTGCTCCACGGCCTGCGCGCGGGTGTACCCGTTGGTGCCGGCCGTGTGGTGGATGGTCAGCGCCTTGACGGTGGAGAACTGGCTGGAGTCCCGCGCCCAGGACTCGTCCGCGCCCCACTGGGCGCGCGTGATGAGGTCCGGGAGGATCTTGGCGCGGGCGTCGGCGGCACTCGCCGCCGTGGTGGCCTGAGGGACGGACGACGACGGCGTCCCCGCCCCGTCCTGCGCGGCGCCCGGGTGGGCGGCGGCCTTCACCCCGTGGGGGAGGGCGGCGGTCTCGGCGACCTCGTCCAGGGTGGGGGTGGGCTGGGAGGCGACGGCCTCGTCCGTGGCGGAGGTTCCCGGGTCGATCAGGGAGAGCTCGAAGCCCGCGGGCGCGGCGCCGTCGGCGGTCACCACGCGGACCTGCGCCCCGGTGGCGCCGAACGCCACGAGCGGGTCCGTGCCGGTGCGCTCGCTCGGCACGTCCTCGGTCCACACGGTGCGCTCGAGCTCCTGCCAGCCCGTCCAGGCGCCGTCCTGGTGCAGGCGGACCTGCACGGACTCGATGCCCTCGCCGGAGCCGGCCTCCCAGGCCGCGGCGACCACGGTGAACGGGGTGTCCGTGACCGGGGCGCTCAGCACGGCGAGGCGCTCGCGCTGGTCCGCGTCCAGGCCGGCCAGGGCGTGCTCGTCCCGGGCGGCGGAGTCCACCCCGGACAGGGCGATCTGCCGGCTGCTCTCGCCGCGGACCTCCGCGGCCGCGGCGGGGGCGTCCGCGGCGCGGGTCCCCGGCGTCGTGTCCGCCGCGGTGCGGCCGGCCCGGTCGGGCGCGGGGGCGGTGGCGGGGTCCTGCGGGGTCGGAGCGTGCGGCAGCAGGCCGCCGACGGCGGCGGACAGGACGGCCACCGCGAGGGCGGGGGCCAGGGCGCGATGCGGGCGGGCGCCGGGGCGCGGCGAGGACAGGTGCATGGGAAGCCTTCTGACGGACGGGCCGGGGGTGGAGTGCGAGGGGGTGACGGGGTGCCCGGTGCCCGGTGCGGCACGGGAGCCCGAGGGCGGCGCCGGGTGGGCGCCGTCCGTGATCGTATCGTGATCTGCGCTACCCCGGACGTGCTTTCCGGCGTCGCTGGTCGGTTCAACCGATGGCCTCCGGATGTTCACCTTCCGGGACGGATCACCCTCTGGCCCGCACGGTTCAGGTCCCGCAGAACGTCACGAAGGGCCGCTCGTCGGCGCCGGAGGGGAGGGCGAGGTCGACGGCGTCGGGACGCGGCGTGAACGGGTCCCGCACGGCTGCGAGGATGCGCTCCACGGGGGCGAGGTCACCGCCCTCGGCGGCGTCCAGGGCCTCCTGGAGCGGGCGGTTGCGCGGGATGTGACGCGGATTGACGGCCCGCATCCGCTCCGGGTCCGGCGCGAGGGCGAGCCAGTCCTCCCGCCACGCCCTGACACCCGCGGAGTCCGGAAGCCCGGCCGGCGTCCCCGGCGTGGGGCTCGGCCCGGGCACGACGTCCGCCAGGTCCGTCCAGAACGTCGTCCAGTCGGCCCGCGCCTCGGCGAGCAGCCCGAGCAGGCGCGCGGCGACGTCGTCGGAGGCCCGGGTGCGGGGCACGCCGAGCTTCGCGGCCAGGCCGGACTGCCACGCGGCGTCGAACGCGGGCGCGAACCCCTCGAGGGCGGCCGTGGCGGCGGCGACGGCGTCGTTCGGATCCGCGGCCAGGTGGGGCAGGAGCGCCTCGGCGAGCCGGTTGAGGTTCCACAGGGCGATCTGCGGCTGGGCGCCGTACGCGTAGCGGCCCTGGCGGTCGATCGAGGAGAACACGGCGCGCGGGTCGAACGCGTCGAGGAAGGCGCACGGGCCGAAGTCGATGCTCTGGCCGGAGATCGTCACGTTGTCCGTGTTCATCACGCCGTGCACGAAGCCCACGAGCATCCAGCGGGCCGTGAGGTCCGCCTGCGCGGCGACCACGGCCTCGAGCAGGGCCAGGGCGGGGACGTCGGCGTCGACGCGGTCGGCGTGGTGGCGGGCCAGGGACTCGGCGACCAGGCGCGGAACGAGGTCCTCCGGCGCGTGCCCGCCCTCGACCAGTGCGGCGGCGTACTGGAACGTGCCCACGCGCAGGTGCGAGTCGGCGATGCGTGCCAGCACCGCTCCGGGCAGCGGCCGTTGGCGGCGCACCGTGCGCCCCGTGGCGACGACGGCGAGCGCCCGCGTGGTGGGGATCCCGAGGGCGTGGAGCGCCTCGGAGACCACGAGCTCGCGCAGCATCGGCCCGACCGCGGCCAGCCCGTCCGAGCCCTCCCGGGAGAACGGGGTGAGGCCGGAGCCCTTCAGATGCAGGTCGCGCAGGGCGGTGAGGTCGGGGGTGGACGTCGCGCCGGCGACGTCCCGGGCGGCGTCGGCGTCGTCGGCTCGTCCGGCGCCGGGCGCGGTGAGCTCGCCGAGCAGGAGGGCGCGGCCGTCGCCGAGCCGGGGCGAGTAGCCGCCGAACTGGTGGCCGGCGTACCCCTGGGCCACGGGCCGGGCGTCCGGGCCGGGGGCCTCACCGGTGAGGAACCGGACGCCGTCCGCCGAGCGCAGCCAGTCCTCGTCGAGGCCGAGCTCCGTGGCGAGCGCCGCGTTGAGGTGCAGCAGGCGCGGCTCGGGGGTCTGCCACGCGCGGGACGGGGCGGACAGCTCGGGGAACGCGTCCGCGAAGTGCGAGGTCAGGGCGGGGACGGGGGAGCTCATGTGCCCACGCTACGGGGCACGCCGCGCTCAGTACGAGGCGCGCCCGCCGTCGTCGTCGCCCTCGGGCGCCGGGCACCACGTGTCCGCGAGGGCCTCGGCGGCCCGGGCCAGCAGGGCGACGTCGGCGCCCACGTTGACGAAGTCCGCGCCGGCCTCGGTGTACGCCCGCGCCTGCGCCTCGACGAACGCGTTGACGCCCACCACGGTGCCGACCTCGTTCGCCGCGCGGATGACCGACTCCACGGCGGCCACCACGTCGGGGTGCGACTGCTGGCCGAGCAGACCCATCGAGGCGGACAGGTCCGAGGGGCCCACGAAGATCCCGTCCACGCCGGGCGTCTCCGCGATCGCGCGGGCGTTCTCCACGCCCGCCGCCGTCTCGATCTGCACGAACAGGCTCACGTGGCGGTCGGCATCGGCGAGGTAGCCGGGGATCCGGTTCCAGCGCCCCGAGCGGGCGAGGGCCGAGCCGACGCCGCGGACGCCGTGCGGCGGGTAGCGCACGGTGCGGACGGCCTCCGCGGCCTGGGCGGCGTCGTCGACCATGGGCACGAGCAGGGTCTGCGCGCCGAGGTCGAGGAACTGCTTGATGAGCACCGGGTCCAGGGCGGGCACGCGCGTCATGGCGGGGACCCCGTACCCGGCGATCGTGCGCAGCTGCGCCAGCACGGACTCGAGCGAGAGGGGGGCGTGCTCGCCGTCGATCAGCAGGTAGTCGAGGCCCGCGCCGGCGCAGATCTCCGCGGCGGTGCAGTCGCCCGAGCTGAGGAACATGCCGGCGGCGGGGCGTCCGCCGCGGGCCGCGCGGGCCTCGGGTGTGAAGAGGTCGCGGACCAGGGGCTGGGGGTTCTGGCGGACGGGCACGGCGGTTCCTCTCGGGCGGGTCAGGCGAAGAAGCAGGTGACGGTGCCGAGCGGCCCGTAGTCGGCGGTGACGGTGTCCCCGGCGGACACGTGCATGGGGCGCGTGAAGGAGCCGGCCAGCACGATCTCCCCGGCGGCCAGCGCGTCGCCGTGGCCGGCCAGGCGGTTGGCGAGCCAGTGCACGCCGTTGCCGGGGTGGTTCAGCACGCCGGCGGCCACGCCGGTCTCCTCGATGGTCTGGTTGCGGGAGAGCGTGCCGGCCACCCAGCGCAGATCCACCGCGTCCGGGGCCACGGGGCGGCCGCCGAGCACCATGTACCCCAGCGCCGCGTTGTCCGAGATCGTGTCCACGATGGTCCGCCCCTCCAGCTCGATGTGCGCGTCCAGGACCTCGAGGGCCGGCACCACGTACTCGGTGGCGCGCAGGACGTCGAACAGGGTGACGCCCGGGCCGCGCAGCTCGTCCTTGAGGACGAACGCCAGCTCCATCTCGATGCGCGGATTGGTGATGCGCGCGGTCTCGAACTCATGGCCGGACTCGACCACCTGGTCGTCGAAGATCACGCCGTAGTCCGGCTCGGTGATGCCCGTGGCCGCCTGCATGGCCTTGGACGTCAGGCCGATCTTGTGGCCGGCGACGCGGCGCCCGACCTCCACCTGGCGCTGCGCCCAGATGCGCTGGATCGCGTAGGAGTCCTCCACCTCCATGCCCTCGTAGCGGGCGGTGAGAAGCGGGACGGGCGTGCCGGTCCGGCCTGCCTCGTGCAGCTCGTCGGCGATCTTCTGGTGCGTGGCCTGGTCCAGCATGGGGGCTCCTTCGACGGCGGGGCGGCCGGGCCGCGCGGCGCCGGCGTCGGAGTGTCAGCGGCGACATGCACGTGACCCAGGTCTCCCTGAATCGTATACGACGCCCCCGGGGCCGCCGAGAGTGCGGTGCCGCGCCCTTCCGTGCCGCGCCGCCCTCCCCTGCGCCGCCCGTCGTCCCTCCGGCCGAGTGCGCCGGAGCGTCAGCTCCCGGCGAGCATGTCCTTCACGAGGGGGACGACCTTCTCGCCGAACAGCTCCACGGAGCGGCGGTTGTGCTCGTGGGCGATCGGCCCGTGCTGCACCTTGAAGCTCACCCGGGAGGCGCCCAAGTCCTGGATGCCCCGGGCCACCTTCCGGGCCACGGTCTCGGGGGAGCCGACGGCCATGAGCCCGTGGTCCAGCTCGCCCCGCAGCGCCTGGGGGGTCATGCGCGGCCAGCCGCGCTCGGCGCCGAGCCGCGCGTGGTGGGACAGGTACGGCTGGGCGAACTGCTGGAACGCCGCGTGGTCCGTCTCGGCCACATGCCCGATCATGTGGAAGCCGACGCGGGACTCACCCTCATGGCCGAACTTCTCCCGCGCGTCGCGGTAGAGCTGCGCGAAGGGCGCGAAGCGGGAGGACGGGCCGCCGATGATGGCCAGCATGAGCGGCAGATCGTGCCGCGCGGCGCGCACCACGGACTGCGGCGAGCCGCCGACCGCCACCCACGTCCGCAGCGGCTCGCCGCCCTCGAGCGGCGGGTAGAGGGTGACGTCGTCGAGGTCCTGGGTGTGCCGGCCCGACCATGTCAGCGGCTGCTGCGTGCGCAGCTGCGCGAAGAGCTCGAGCTTCTCCTCGAACAGGTCCTCGTAGTCGTGCAGCGAGTAGCCGAACAGCGGGAAGGACTCGGTGAACGAGCCGCGGCCGAGCACGGCCTCGGCGCGGCCGGAGGAGAGGGCGTCGAGGGTGGCGAAGCGCTCGTGCACGCGCACGGGGTCGTCCGAGGAGAGCACGGTGACGGCGGTGCCGAGCCGGATCCGCTGGGTCCGGGCGGCGATGGCGGCCAGCACCATCTCGGGCGCGGAGACGGTGTAGTCGTCGCGGTGGTGCTCGCCGACGTTGAACGCGTTGAGGCCGGCCTGCTCGGCCGTCACGCCGAGGTCGACGACGTGCCGCACGCCCGCGGCGTGGGTCTCGAGCTCGCCGTCGGCATCCGCGGTCCGGTCGCCGAAGGTGTCGATGCCGAATTCCAGGTCCATGGAGTCCTCCGAGGGGTGTGGGGTGGATCGTGTCACCGGGAACAACGCCGGGCGCGCCTGAGTTATTTCAAACATGAAGAACCACCTCGCCAGCACCCCGAACGCCCCCGCCCTCGACGATGCCCACCCCGCTCCCGCCCCCGCGCGCCTGGCGGTCGGCCTGGTGGGGGTGGGCAAGCTCGGCGCCGTGGTCGGCCGGCTGGCCGCGGAGGCCGGCCACGAGCTGCTCGTGGCGGAGCGGCCGGGGAACCCGATGTTCGAGCTGGTCGTCGGCTCGATCCTTCCGTCCGCGCGGACCGTCCCCCTGGCCGAGCTACTGGCGCGGGCCGACGTCGTGGTCCTCGCGGTGCCCCAGCCCGCGCTCGCCGGCCTGGACCTCTCGGGCGTGCGCGGCGACGTCGTGGACGCGACCAACGCGTGGGACGCGGTGCCGGCCGAGGACGAGGGCGTGGACGCCGACTGGTGGGCGCGGCGGCTGCCCGGGACGCCCGTGGTGAAGACGCTCAACCACGCCGCCTACGCGGAGCTGCTCGCCGACGCCCGACCGGCGGGCGACCCGGGGCGCAGGGCCGTGGCGGTGGCGGGGTCCGACGCGGACGCCGTGGACCGCGTGGTCGCGTTCGTGGACTCCCTCGGCTTCGACGCCGTCCCCGCCCCGGCCGAGGCGGCGAGCCTGCTCGAGCCGGGGGCGCCCGTGTTCGGCGGCCGGTTCGACGCTGCCGGGATGCGCGAGGCGCTCGCGGGGGCGCCCGTCGACTGAGCGACGGGCCCTGTCTGATGCTGCTCGGGGGAGGACGTCTCAGAGCTGGTTGCCCAGCTTGTACTCGCCCTTCTTGTACTCCGGCATGGAGTCCTCGCCCTCCTCGGCGCGGGTGTAGGAGAAGCCGTCGGCGCCGATGGTCACGGCCATCTCGGACTCGTCGGTGCGGGCCACGACCTCCTGGACGTTGCCGTCGAGGTCCAGCACGAGCGAGGCGTCCGTGTACCAGGACGGCACGACCGGGGTGCCCCACCAGTCGCGGCGCTGGTTGTCGTGCACGTCCCAGGTGACCACGGGGTTGTCCGGGTCGCCGGTGTAGTAGTCCTGGGTGTAGATCTCCACGCGGTGGCCGTCCGGGTCGCGCAGGTAGAGGTAGAAGGCGTTGGAGACGCCGTGGCGGCCGGGGCCGCGCTCGATCGCATCGGACATGCGCAGGGCGCCGAGCTTGTCGCAGATCGCCAGGATGTTGTGCTTCTCGTGGGTGGCGAAGGCGACGTGGTGCATGCGGGGGCCGTCGCCGCCCGTCATGGCGGTGTCGTGCACGGTGGGCTTGCGGCGCATCCACGCGGCGTACACGGTGCCGTTCTCGTCCTGGATGTCCTCGGTGACGCGGAAGCCCAGGTCCTGCATGTAGCGGGCGGCGCGCGGCACGTCCGGGGTCACCTGGTTGAAGTGGTCCAGGCGCACCAGGGCGCCGGGGGTGTACAGGTCGTAGCGCCAGGCCAGGCGCTCCACGTGCTCCACCTCGTGGAAGAACTCGTAGGGGAAGCCCAGCGGGTCCTCGACGCGCACCGAGTCGCCGACGCCCTTCACGAATCCGTTCTCGTTGCGTTCCACGCGGCAGCCGAGCTCCTCGTAGAAGGCCACGGCCTTGTCCAGGTCCTCGGGGGTGCGGACGCGGTAGGAGAACGCGGCCACGGCGGCCACGTCGCCCTTGCGCAGGATCAGGTTGTGGTGGATGAACTCCTCCATGGAGCGCAGGTACACCGTGTCCTCGTCCTCCTCGGTGACCACGAGGTCGAGCACGTCCACGTAGAACCGGCGCGAGGCCTCGAGGTCGGTGACCACCAGCTCCATGGACGCGCAGCGCAGCACGTCCGGGGCCTCGGCCTGCGGGGTGGGGATCGGGTTCTCCGTCTTCACGGGGCCCTCCTGGCCCACGTAGAAGCCGGAGGAGGTCTTCTGGCGGTTCTCGAGGTTGCTCATCGGTGCTCCTGGGTGATGGGCGGCCGCGCCGAGGCGGTCGATGTGGCCTGGGACACGGTCACGGGGTTGATCGTATACGATCCCCGGGCGCAGGGGGAAGTGGGTGCTGCGGGGCGCCGTCGGGGGGCGTGGGGCGGTGGCGTGGGGTGAGGCGAGGGGCGCAGGGACGCGACCGGGCCGGCCTCCGGCTCGTCTGGGCGCAGTACTGCCACGTAGACCGGGCTCGACGTGGCAGTGCTGCGCCCACGTGCGGTGCAGGCGCCCCGCGGAGAGCGTCGGTCCCTCCCCACCACGACGACGGCGCCCGCACCCTCTCGGGGAGGGTGCGGGCGCCGTCGGGGTCGCCAGGGCCGGCCGCCGTCTCCCGAACGGAAGCGTCCGGGCAGCTGCCGTCTCCCGAACGACAACGCCGGGGTCAGCCGTCCATCTTCGCGGCGGCCTGCTCCTGCTTGCCGAACACCGGGTTGTGGACCTCGCCGAGGTTGATGTGCACGGCCTGCTGGTCGGTGTAGAAGTCGATCGAGCGGTAGCCGCCCTCGTGGCCCAGGCCGGAGGCCTTCACGCCGCCGAACGGGGTCCGCAGGTCGCGCACGTTGTTGGAGTTCAGCCACACCATGCCGGCCTCGACGTCCTGCGCGACGTTGTGGGCGCGCTTGAGGTCGTTGGTCCAGATGTAGGCGGCCAGGCCGTACTTGGTGTTGTTCGCCAGCTCGAGGGCCTCCTCGTCCGTGTCGAACGGGGTGATGGCCACGACCGGGCCGAAGATCTCCTCCTGGAAGATCCGCGCGTCGGGCTTGACGTCCGCGAACACAGTGGGGCGCACGAAGTTCCCCTCCGGGAACTCCTCCGGGCGGCCGCCGCCGGCCACGAGGCGGGCCTCGGACTTGCCGATCTCCACGTAGGACATGACCTTCTCGTAGTGCTCGGGGTGCACGATCGCGCCGACCTCGGTGGTCGGGTCGTTCGGCAGGCCGACCTTCACGCGGTCCGCCTGGGCGGCGTAGCGCTCGACGAACTCGTCGTACACCTCGCGCTGGACGAGGATGCGCGAGCCGGCGGTGCAGCGCTCGCCGTTGAGGGAGAACACGCCGAAGATCGTGGCGTCGATCGCGGTGTCCAGGTCCGCGTCCGCGAAGACGACCGCCGGGGACTTGCCGCCGAGCTCCATGGACAGGCCCTTCAGGTGCGGGGCGGCGTTGGCGAAGATGATCTGGCCGGTGCGGGACTCGCCGGTGAAGGAGATCAGCGGCACGTCCGGGTGCTTCACGAGCGGGTCGCCCGCGAAGCCTTCCTCGCCGAAGCCGTGGACCATGTTGAACACGCCCTTCGGCAGGCCGGCGTCCTCGAAGATCTCCGGCCACAGGGACGCGGAGAGCGGGGTGAACTCGGCCGGCTTGAGCACCACGGAGTTGCCGGTGGCGATGGCCGGGGCCAGCTTCCAGGACTCGAGCATGAACGGGGTGTTCCAGGGGGTGATCAGGCCCGCGACGCCGATCGGCTTGCGGTTGACGTAGTTGGCCTGGCGGCCGGGCACCTTGAAAGCGTCGTCGTGCTGGGCCACGATCAGGTCCGCGAAGAAGCGGAAGTTCTCCGCGGCGCGGGCGGCCTGGCCTCGGGCCTGCGCGATCGGCAGGCCGGTGTCGAAGCACTCCATGGCGGCCAGCTGGTCGCCGCGGGTCTCCATGATGTCGGCGATCCGGTGCAGCACGCGGGAGCGGGCGCGCGGCAGGGCCTGGGACCACTCGCCGCCCTCGAACGCGGCCTTCGCGGCGGCCACGGCGCGGTCGATGTCCGCGGCCTTGCCGGAGGCGGCCTGGATGTACGGCTGGTTGGTCACCGGGTCGAGGACGTCGAACGTGTCGCCGTCGATCGAGTCGACGAGCTCGCCGTCGATGTAGTGGCGGATGACGTCGGGCAGGCCCTCGGGCGCGCGGGCCTCGATGCTGGTCTTCTCCGTCATGGGGTCCTCTTCTCAGTTCTGGTGGTTGAGGTAGGCGTGCAGGGTGTTGAGTCGGTGGGCGCGGGCCGCGGCCTCGATCTCGGCGAACGGGGCGCCGGCCTCGATCAGCCGCAGCAGCTGCTCGTGCTCCTCCACGGAGGCGCGAGCTCGGCCGGGCACGTACGCGAACGTGGAGGAGCGCAGCGCGGCCAGGCGGGTCCAGCCGCGGTGCACGAGGTCGTGCACGTGCTCGTTCTGGTGGTGCTCGAACAGGATCGAGTGGAAGCGCCGGTTGAGCTCCGTGAAGGCCACCGGGTCCCACGTCTCGTCCGAGGCGGCCAGCTCCCGCATGGCCTGGTTCACCTCGCGGGCGGCCGCGATGTCCTGGGCGGTCACGTGCGGGGCGCACTGGGCGGTGGAGAAGCCCTCCACCAGCGCCAGCGTCTCCATGGTGTGGCGGTACTCGACCGGGTCGATCCCCACCACCGTGGCGCCCACGTTGCGCTCGTAGGCCACGAGCCTCTCGGACTGCAGGCGGCGGATGGCCTCGCGCACGGGGACCACGGACATGCCGAGCTCCGCGGCGATCTGGGAGAGCACCAGCCGGTCGCCCGGCTCGTGGCGCTGGTCCCGGATCCCCGCGAGGATCGCCTGGTAGGCGCGGTCCGCCTTGGAGGCGGTGGCGCCTCCCGGGCTCGCCTGTCCCGTGTCCGTGCGGGTCATGCTCGCCCGTCGCCCGCCGGCTGCGGGGCCTCCGGCAGGGTCTTGCGGTACTCGTCGAACGTGGCCTTCCACTCGGCGTTCGGGGGGAACATCCCGTCCACCGGGTGGCCGGCCTTGACCTGCTCGTACGCCCAGGCGTCCTGGAGCTCCTGCTCGTAGGCGTCGTCCACGACCTCCTGGAGCAGGGACGGCGGGATGACGACGACGCCGTCGTCGTCACCGACGATGATGTCGCCGGGCTGCACGGTGGTGCCGCCGCAGGCGATGGTGCCGCCGACCTCCCAGGGGATGTGACGGCGGCCCAGCACGGCCGGGTGCGTGGCGCCGGCGTAGACCTGGAGGCCGACCTCGGCCACGGCGGCGGAGTCGCGGATGCCGCCGTCCGTGATCACGGCGTTCGCGCCGTTCACCTGGGCGCGCAGGGCCAGGACGTCCCCGAGGGTGCCGGTGCCGTGCTCGCCACGGGCCTCCATGACCACCACGTCGTCCGGCTGCACCGAGTCGATCGCCCGCTTCTGGGCGTTGAAGCCGCCGCCGAACTCCTTGAACAGGTCCTCGCGCTTCGGGACGTAGCGCAGGGTCTTCGCGTAGCCGAGGACGCGCCGACCCCGGTGGATCGGGCGCGGGCCGTCGATGGTCGCGTTCTGGATGCCGCGCTTCTGCAGCTGGGCGGTGAGGGTGGCCACCGCGATGGCGTCGATCTTGGCGCGCAGCTCCGGGGTGAGCAGCGTCCGGTCCGGCTGCGGCGCCGAGGGCACCCAGTGTCCGTCCGCGTCCACCGCCGAGGAGGCGGCGGGGGCGTCGTCGGACTTCGGAGCGAGGCCTGCGGCCTCAGCGCCGGCGGGCAGGAGGCCTGCGGCCTCGCGCGACCCCCAGGCCTCCTCGCGCTGGGTGTCGTCCACCTGCGGGCCGTGGCCGTAGTCGGCCATCGGGTGCTCGGACTCGGTCACGTGCGTCACCAGGCGGCCCGTGGAGGGCGCGCCGGGGGCGGTGGGGGCGTCCACCTCCACCTCGACGACGTCGCCGGGCTGGGCCACGGACGAGCCGGCCGGGGTCCCGGTGAGGATGACGTCCCCCTCCTCGAGCGTCATGAGCTGGGAGAGGTCGGCCACGAGCTGGCCGAACGGGAAGACGAGTCCCTCGGTGGTGTCCTCCTGGACGACCTCCCCGTTGACCCACGTGCGCACGCGCAGCCCGGCGGGGTCCAGGTTCGCGGCCGCGATCACGGCCGGACCGAGCGGGGTGTAGCCGTCGCCGGACTTGTTCTTGACGTTCGAGCCCTTGTCTGCGTGGCGCAGGTCGTAGAGGCCCCAGTCGTTCGCGGCGGTGATCCCGGAGACGAACGACCAGCCCTCCTCGGGGCTGACCCGGCGGGCGGTGCGGCCGATGATCAGTGCGATCTCACCCTCGTAGGCCAGCAGCTCGGTGCCGGCGGGTCGCTCGACGGAGTCCCCGGAGCGGGCGATCGAGGTGCCGGCCTTGAGGAAGTAGCCGGGGAACTTCGGGGAGCGGCCGCGCTGGGCGATCCGGGAGGGGTAGTTCAGGTGCAGCGCCACGACCTTGCCTGGGCGGTTCTCACGGGCGGTGAAGTCCTGCTCGGTGACCGTGGGGGCGGCGGGCGATGTGCTCTGCGTCATGCGGCGGATCATATACGATCCGGTCGCGCGCGGGAAGGGGTCCCGGGCCGGCCTGTCAGCACCCGTCAGCGTCCGACGGCGCCGTTCAGGGGGCGTCCGTCTCCGCTGCTCCGGTGTCGGCGTCGCCGGTGTCCGGGGCGTCGGTCTCTGCGCCGCCCGTGTCCGGGGTGGCGGTCCCGGCGTCGGCAGGGGGCGACATGTCGGACGTGTCCGTCGTGTCGACGTCGACCCCGTCGGGGTCGGGGACGGCGTCGAGGGGCGCGGTGGTGGCGGTGGCGTCCGCCCCGTTCCAGCCGGTGGAGACGTCCGTGGGCGGCTCGGGCGGGGTGGTGACCCGTCCCTCGTCGGCGTCGGCGCCGTCCCCGGTGGGCCCGGCCTCGCCCGTGGTGGGCGCGACCGTGGGCTCGGCGGTCTCCTCGGCGGACGGCGTGGGCTCCGGTTCCGGCGTGGGCTCCGGGCTCTCCTCGGGCGTGGGCTCGGCGCTCCACTCCGGCGTGGGTGTCGGCGTCGGGGCGGGCTCGGGGGTCGCCTCCGCGGTCGGCTCCGGCTCCGTGGACGACGCCGGCGCCCCGCCCCCGGCCGCCGGCTCGCCGAGCGCCAGCGGCGCCAGGCCGAGGACGTCGTCGAGGTCCCGCCCGTCCACCTCGAGACGGACCCGTGCGGCGTCCGTCTGGGAGCGGGCCGTCTCGGCCAGCTGGGCGCGGATGCGCTCGGCCGAGCACGCGTCGGCGGCGGTGACGGTGCCGGAGAACGTGAACACCTCCGTGTCGCCGTCGCGTCGGTGGCCGGTGGGGGTGAGGGTCTCGGAGGTGGCCTCGACCTCGTTCACGAGGGTCGGGTCGCCGTGCTCGCCCTGGTCCTCGTCGAAGAGGAGGTCCAGGGCGGCGTCCGCCCGGTCCACCCCGCCGGAGGGCACGGTCTGCACGGGCACGAGCAGGTCGCCGCAGCCGAACGCGCGGCCCTCGAAGGACGGGTCCGCCTCGTCCTGGGGCACCACGAGGTGCACGGTCAGCGGCGCCATGTCCGAGGTGTCGTGGCCCAGCAGGTCCACGGGGCCGTCCGAACCCCCCACGGACGGCTCTCCCCCGGAGGGGAGCAGGCCGCAGCCGCCCAGCAGGACGCCGCCGGCGGCGAGGGCGGCCGCCGTCGTCAGGGCGGAGGACGGGGAGCGGCGCATGGGGACCTCTCAGGGGGGCGGGGCGGACGCGGCGGCGGGGGAGCGGCCGCGCGGGGGCCGTGTGATGGCCCCCATGCTACGGTCCGCCCGCTCCGGAGGGACCCCCGGATAGCATGGAGCCATGCCCCTGAGGAACCGCCGTGCCGCCGCGCTGCCCGCCAAGCTCAGCCGCACATGGCTGCTCGTCAACGCGGCGAAGCCCGAGGACTTCGCGCCCGGGCTCGCCTCCGAGGCGGACTCCGTGATCTTCGACCTCGAGGCCGCCGTGCCGGAGGACAAGAAGGACGAGGCGCGCCAGAACGTCGTCGAGGCCCTGTCCGGCGGCATGACCGCGTGGGTGCGCATCGGGGCGACCTCCACCGACCACTGGGCCCGGGACCTCGAGGCGCTCCAGGGCGTCGACGGCGTGCGCGGCGTGGTGCTCGCGGAGACGGAGGAGCCGGAGCAGGTGACCTTCACCGCCATGCGTCTGCGCGCCGGCACGCCCGTGATCGCGCTGCTGGAGTCCGCCCTCGGGATCGAGAACGCCACGGCCGTGGCCAAGGCGCCCGGCACGTTCCGCCTGGCGTTCGGCGTCAACGACTTCCGCAAGGACGTCGGTGTGGGGGAGGACCCGCTGGCCATGGCCTACGCGCGCTCGCGCATGGTGATCGCCTCCCGCGTGGGCCGGCTGCCCGGCGCGGTGGACGGCCCGCCCGGTGCGGGCGACGACGAGGAGGCCGTGCAGGAGTCCTCACGGGTGACCAACTCCATGGGCATGACGGGCCGGCTCTGCCTCAACCGCGGCCAGGTCGAGTGGATCAACCGGGGCCTGTCCCCGTCCGAGGACGAGGTGCGCTGGGCCCACGGCCTGCTGGACGAGCACGCCGCCGGCGCCACGGTGGGCGACGGCTCCTACCTCCCGCGCCTGCTCCGCGCCCAGAAGATCGCCGACCTCGCGGACTCGTACGGCCTCTGGAACGCCTGACCGGCGTGGCACCATAGACGGACCCCATCCCGACGACGTCCCCCGGGCTGCGCGCGTGCGCGTGGCAGGAGCCGGCGTCGTGCTGTCCCCTCCCGACCACGAGGAACCCCCATGAGCGACACCCCCGCGCAGTCCTTCTCCGCCTCCACCGCCGACGCCGCCGACGACGGCGCGCGCGGCACCGGCACCACCCGCGTGAAGCGCGGCCTGGCCGACATGCTCAAGGGCGGCGTCATCATGGACGTCGTCACCCCGGAACAGGCCCGGATCGCCGAGGACGCCGGCGCCGTCGCCGTGATGGCGCTCGAGCGCGTCCCCGCCGACATCCGCGCCCAGGGCGGCGTGGCCCGCATGTCCGACCCGGACCTGATCGACGGGATCGTGGAGGCCGTGTCCATCCCCGTGATGGCGAAGGCGCGCATCGGCCACTTCGTGGAGGCCCAGGTGCTGCAGGCGCTGAAGGTGGACTTCATCGACGAGTCCGAGGTGCTCTCCCCGGCGGACTACGTGAACCACATCGACAAGTGGGGCTTCGACGTGCCGTTCGTGTGCGGCGCCACCAACCTCGGCGAGGCGCTGCGCCGCATCACCGAGGGCGCGGCCATGATCCGCTCCAAGGGCGAGGCCGGCACCGGCGACGTCTCGGAGGCCATGAAGCACATCCGCACCATCCGCAAGGAGATCGCGCAGCTGCAGGGCCTGGCGAAGGACGAGCTGTACGTGGCCGCCAAGGAGCTCCAGGCCCCGTACGAGCTGGTCCGCGAGGTGGCCGAGACCGGCTCCCTGCCCGTGGTGATGTTCGTGGCCGGCGGCGTGGCCACCCCGGCCGACGCGGCCCTGATGATGCAGATGGGCGCCGACGGCGTGTTCGTGGGCTCCGGCATCTTCAAGTCCGGCGACCCGGCCGCGCGGGCGAAGGCGATCGTCAAGGCCACGGCCCAGTTCGACGATCCGGCCGCGATCGCCGAGGCCTCCCGCGGCCTGGGCGAGGCCATGGTCGGCATCAACGTGGGCGACCTGCCCGCACCGCACCGCCTGGCCGAGCGCGGCTGGTGAGCACGGCGCCCGCCGTCGGCGTGTTCGCGCTCCAGGGCGACGTCCGGGAGCACGTGCACGTCCTCGAGGCGCTGGGCGCCCGCACCCGTCCCGTTCGGCGGGCCGCGGACCTCGCCGGGCTGGACGGGATCGTCCTGCCCGGCGGGGAGTCGTCCGTGATGGACCGCCTGGCCGGGATCATGGGCCTCAAGGCGCCGCTCGCGGACGCGGTCCGCGGGGGACTGCCCGCCTACGGCACCTGCGCGGGGATGATCATGCTGGCCGCCGGCATCGAGAACCCCGCTCCCGGGCAGGGCAGCCTGGGCGTGCTGGACGTGACCGTGCGCCGCAACGCGTTCGGCACCCAGGTGGACTCGTTCGAGGCGGACCTGGCCGTGCCCGCGGTGTCCGCGGACCCGGTGCACGCGGTCTTCATCCGTGCGCCCGCCGTCGTCCGCGTGGGAGCCGGCGTGGAGGTCCTCGCCGCGGTGCCGGCCTCCCGGGCCGCCGGGGCGGACGACGACGGCGCCCCCGCCGCGGACCTGCCCGTCGCCGTGCGCGCGGGGCACGTGACGGCCACGAGCTTCCACCCCGAGGTCACGGGCGACTGGTCCTTCCACCGGGAGTTCCTGCGCGGGCTCTGACGGTCGGCGCGGACAGGACAAGCACCGCGCCAGCGCCCAGACACCACGACGCCGCCCACCTCGTGGAGGTGGGCGGCGTCGTGGTGGTCACCGGAGCGGAGCTCCGGCCGCCGGATCAGGCGTGGGCGAGGGCCGCGCGGCGGCGGGCCTCCGCGGACAGGAACCGCTCGTACGCCGGGAGGGTGAGGAAGTCCGGGAACTCCTGGGCGAGGGCCACCTCGGTGAAGATCTCCCGGGCGTCGTCGAACCGGTCGCCGTCGGCGCGCTCCAGCCCGGCGAACTCCTCCTCGGTCAGCTGCTCCACCCACGCGCGGGTCACGGTGCGCTCGCCGCCGTCGGCGGTCCTCGCCGTGGAGCCGGCGTCGATCCACTGCCAGATCTGCGAGCGGGAGATCTCGGCGGTGGCGGCGTCCTCCATGAGGTTGTGGATGGCGGCCGCGCCGTTGCCCCGCAGCCAGGACTCCACGTAGCGGATGCCGACCTCGATGTTCATGCGCAGACCCTGCTCCGTGATGGCGCCGGTGGTCGCCTTCACGTCCACCAGGGCGGCGGCGTCCGGCACCACGTCGTCGCGCCGGCGCGTGCGGATCTGGTTCGGCGCGTCCTGGAGGACGCCGTCGAACACCTCCATGGCCACCGGCACCAGGTCCGGGTGGGCCACCCACGAGCCGTCGAAGCCGTCCTCGGCCTCACGGGTCTTGTCCGCGCGGACCTTCGCCAGGGCGGCCTCGTTGGCCTCCGGGTCCCTGCGGTTCGGGATCTGAGCGGCCATGCCGCCGATCGCGGACGCGCAGCGGCGGTGGCACGTGCGCACCAGCAGCTCGGTGTAGGCCCGCATCATCGGCTGCGTCATCGTCACGTCCGCGCGGTCCGGCAGCACGAAGTCGGCGCCGCGGTCCCGGAAGACCTTGATGATGCTGAAGATGTAGTCCCAGCGCCCCGCGTTCAGGCCCGCGGCGTGGTTGCGCAGCTGGTAGAGGATCTCGTCCATCTCGAACGCGGCCGTGATGGTCTCGATCAGCACGGTCGCGCGGATGGTGCCCTGGGGGATCTCCAGGAGGTCCTGCGCCCTCACGAACAGGCAGTTCCACCACCGCGCCTCGAGGTGGGACTCGGTCTTGGGCAGGTAGAAGTAGGGGCCCCGGCCCCGGCGCAGCAGCTCCCGCGCGTTGTGGAAGAAGTACAGCGCGAAGTCCGCCAGGGCGCCGGACACTGGGGCGCCGTCCACCATGATGCGGTCCTCCATCAGGTGCAGGCCGCGCGGCCGCACGATGATGGTGGGGTGGTCCTCCAGCTCCGCGCCGGTGAGCCTGTACTCCCGGCCCTCCGGCGTGGTGAGGGAGATCGAGCCGCGGATGGCGTCCCGCAGGTTGACCTGGCCGGCGATCACGTTCTCCCAGGACGGCGTGGAGGAGTCCTCGAAGTCGGCGAGCCAGCACTTGGCCCCCGAGTTCATGGCGTTGATGGTCATCTTCCGGTCCACCGGGCCGGTGATCTCCACCCGGCGGTCGCGCAGGCCGGGGGCCAGCGGGGCGACGTGCCAGGAGTCGTCCTCGCGGATCTTGCGGGTCGCTGCCAGGAAGGTGAGCGGCTCGCCGGCGGCGATCCGGGCGCGCCGGTCGACGCGCTCCTGCATCAGCTCGCGGCGCCGGGGCTCCATGGCCCGGTGCAGGGCCGCGAGGAACTCGAGGGCGTCACGGGTGAGGATCTCGTCCTGGCCGGGGACCGGCTCACCGAGGATCCGGACGCCGTTCACGGTGGTGTCGCTGTGGGTGGTCTGCAGGGTCATCATGATGCGGACTCCTTCGTCTCGCAGAGGGGAGTGGGTCGACGTCGCCGGCTCAGTGGAACTGCCCGGCCTCCGTGGACTCCTTGAGGGCCACGGTGGAGGACTCGGGGTTGATGGCGGTGGACACGGCGTCGAAGTAGCCGGTGCCGACCTCGCGCTGGTGCTTGGTGGCGGTGTAGCCGCGGGCCTCGTCGGCGAACTCGCGCTCCTGGAGCTCGACGTAGGCGGACATCTGGCGCTCGTTGTAGCCCGTCGCCAGGTCGAACATCGAGTGGTTCAGGGCGTGGAAGCCGGCCAGAGTGATGAACTGGAACGTGTAGCCCATGGCGCCGAGCTCGCGCTGGAACTTCGCGATGGTCGCGTCGTCGAGGTTCTTCCTCCAGTTGAAGGACGGCGAGCAGTTGTAGGCCAGCATCTGGTCCGGGAACTCGGACTTGACGGCCTCGGCGAACTTCCTGGCCAGCTCCAGGTCCGGGGTGCCGGTCTCCATCCAGATCAGGTCCGCGTGCGGGGCGTAGGCCTTGGCGCGGGCGATGCAGGGCTCGACGCCGTTGCGGACCTTGTAGAAGCCCTCGGCGGTGCGCTCACCGGTGATGAACTCGGCGTCGCGCTCGTCCACGTCCGAGGTGATCAGGGTGGCCGCCTCGGCGTCGGTGCGGGCGATGATCACGGAGGGGACGTCGGCGACGTCGGCGGCCAGGCGTGCGGCGTTGAGCGTGCGGATGTGCTGGCCGGTGGGGATGAGCACCTTGCCGCCGAGGTGGCCGCACTTCTTCTCGGAGGCCAGCTGGTCCTCCCAGTGCACGCCGGAGGCGCCGGCCACGATCATGGCCTTCATGAGCTCGTAGGCGTTCAGCGGGCCGCCGAAGCCGGCCTCGGCGTCGGCGACGATCGGCACGAGCCAGTCCTCGACCGACTGGATGCCCTCGGAGTGCTCGATCTGGTCCGCGCGGAGGAGGGCGTTGTTGATGCGGCGGACGACCTGCGGGACGGAGTTGGCCGGGTACAGGGACTGGTCCGGGTAGGTGTGGCCGGAGAGGTTGGCGTCCGCGGCGACCTGCCAGCCGGAGAGGTACACGGCGCGGAGGCCGGCCTTGACCTGCTGGACGGCCTGGTTGCCGGTGAGGGCGCCGAGGGCGTTGGTGAACTCGCCCGTGCGGTGCTCCTCCGTGAGCTGCTTCCACAGCTTCTCGGAGCCGCGGCGGGCCAGGGTGTGCTCCTCCTGCACGCGGCCGCGGAGCGTGGCGACGTCCTCGGCGGAGTAGGTTCGCTCGATGCCGGCCCAGCGGGGATCGGTGTCCCAGCCCTGCTGGATCTGCTGCGCGGTGGTGTTCTGCTCGGTCATGGTCCTGGTCCTCTCGGGAGCGGTGCCGGGGAGGTTCGCCGCGGTGCCGCTGCGGTGCCTCTCCGGTGGGGGTGGAACCACTCTGGACGCGCCCGGCGGTGTCCGGGACCTGGAGTTGCGGAAAAGATCGCGACCATCTTCCCGATCCGTCAAGAACGGTGATTCTTCACGTCAGACCGCGCGCCGATGCGGCCTGCAGGTGCAGTTCTCCGACATCCCCGGGAAAGTTGACTCCGTCGCGCGGCGCGGGAGTGTGATCCCCGCTACCCTCATCGCCATGACCGCCCCCGCTGCCGCCACCCCCGAGGGCCCGCGCGTCGACGCCCTCGTGCTCGGCCGCCGGCTGCGCCACCTGCGCCGGGCGTCCGGGGCCACCCTGTCCGACGTCTCCGAGAAGGTCGGGGTGACCGCGTCCCACCTGTCCCTCGTGGAGAACGGCCACCGCGAGCCGCGGCTGACCCTGCTCACCGCGCTGGCCGACCACTTCGGCGTCGAGGTGGAGGACCTGCTGACGCGGGAGGCTCCGAGCCGTCGGGCGTCCCTCGAGGTGGCCGTGGAGCGGGCCCAGCGCGGCCCGCTCTTCCAGCGGCTCGGTCTGCCCGCGCTGAAGGTCGGCCCCCGCATGCCGGACGAGGTCCTCGAGGTGATCGCAGGGCTGCAGGCCGAGCTCGACCGGCAGATGGCCGAGCGGGTGTCCACCCCGGAGGAGGCGCGTCGGGCCAACAGCGCGCTGCGCGAGGAGATGCGGGCGTGCGGGAACCACTACGCCGACCTCGAGCGCACCGCCCAGGACCTGCGCGAGGCGGTCGCCGCGCCGGACGGCCCGTTGACCCACCACCACGTGTCCGTCCTGGCCGAGCATCTGGGGTTCGCCGTGCGCTTCGTGCCGGACCTCCCGCACTCGACGCGCTCGGTCACCGACCTCAAGAACCGCCGCATCTACCTGGCCCGCTCGCGGCGCCCGGACCACGACCCCCGGGCGGTCCTGCTGCAGGCCGTCTGCTCCTCCGTGCTCGGCCACGGGGAACCCGAGGACTACGCCGACTTCCTGCGCCAGCGGGTCCACACGAACTACCTCGCGGCGGCCATGATGATGCCCGAGGCCACCACCGTGAGCGTCCTGCAGGAGGCCAAGGAGCGCCGCGACCTCTCGGTGGACGACCTCCGGGACCGGTTCGGCGTCTCGTGGGAGTCCGCCGCGCACCGGTTCACCAACCTGGCCACCGAGCACCTGGGGTTGACGTGCCACTTCGCCAAGGTCCACGAGTCGGGGGTCTTCCACAAGGCGTACGAGAACGACGGCATCCCGTTCCCCACGGACCACATCGGGGCCATCGAGGGGCAGACGGCGTGCCGCCACTGGACCAGCCGTCAGGTGTTCGGCGTCGCCGACCACCTCGGCGCGTTCCCCCAGTACACGGACACCCCGGCCGGCACGTACTGGTCCGCGGCGGTGGTCGAGCCGACGTCCACCGGCTTCTACTCGCTCACCGTGGGCGTGCCCTTCGAGGGCGCCCGGTGGTTCCGCGGGCGGGAGACCAGCGCACGCACCCGCAGCACCTGCCCGGACCCCGAGTGCTGCCGCCTCCCCTCCGCGGATCTGGAGGCGGCGTGGGGCGGTCAGGCCTGGCCTGCGGCCCGCGCCAACGCGCACCTGCTGGCGGCGATGCCCGGCGGCGCGTTCCCGGGCGTGGAGGAGGTCCAGGTGTTCGAGTTCCTGCAGACGCAGGAAGGCCGGTGGCCACCGGAGGGAACCGCGGCGGAGTGACGGCGTCGCCCATACTGGGACCGTGACCCTCGCCGTGCTCGTCTCCGTCCTCGCCGTCCTGCTGCTGATCGTCGGCCTGGTCGGCACCGTCTACCCGATCCTGCCCGGCTCGATGCTGAACCTGGTCGTGTCCGTGGCCTGGGCGTGGATCCTGGGCTCCACCGCCTCGTGGACGTTCGGCCTCGTGGCCGCGGGCCTGTCGATCGCGGGCCTGAGCGCCTCGGCCGCCCTCACCGGGCGCCGGCTGGTACGGGAGCGCGTGCCGCGCGGGCCGATCCTCACCGGTGTCGTCGGCGCCGTGATCGGCTTCTTCGCCATCCCGATCGTGGGCCTGTTCATCGGCTTCGCGGTCGGCCTGTTCCTCGCCGAATGGCGCCGCCGCCGGGACGCCCGCGCCGCGCTGGCCTCCTCGTGGGGCGCCCTCAAGGCCATGGGCCTGGGCATGCTCGTGGAGTTCGTGTGCGCCATGGTGGCCCTCGCCGCGGTGGGCACGGGCATCCTGGTGCACTTCGCCACGGCCTGACCCGGGAGGACGGCGACGCCGGCCCGCGATGTTCACCGGCCCGTCACCCAGGCGGGGGTGAGCCGCACGCCCACTCCGGTCAGGCTGGAGCCGGGACCGGCCCCCCGCGGCCGTCCCGGAATCGAGGCGTCATGCTCCCGTCCCCCGCCCCCTACCGCCGCGGCACGACCTCGACCCTGCTCTTGAGCGCCGCCCTCCTGCTGCTGGGCGGGCCGGCCCTCGTGATGGGCGGGGCGGTCCGCTGGCTCGGGTGCCTCACCCCCGACGTCTGGGCCGTGGCATGCCCCATGCACGACGACGCGCTCGGCGAGCTGCCCGGCATCGACCTCCCGGTGGCGGCCGGCTACGCGCTCGTCGGCGCGGCGGCGCTGCCCGCGTCGTTCGGGCTGCGGCCGGGTCGGGGCGCCCGCGGACGGTGGGCGCTGCCCGCGCTCGGGCAGGCGAGCTCCCTTCTCGTCCTGCTGGTGACCCGTGCTGAGCGTCACCGGCGCGGCATTGGTGACCCTCGGCCGGGACGACACCCCCGGCCGCCTGACCGCCCGGTGGACCCGGGGGGACCTTGGCCGCCGTGGATCTCGCCCGCGGCATCGTCCCGATTGTGGTGCTGATCGGCGTCTCGGGCTCCCACGACGACCCTCCCGGCCTCTTCCTCCTTCCGGGGCTCGTCGCGCTGTTCCTGGCCGGCCTCCTGACAGCCGCCGCGGCTCGCGCCTCCCACCGGTGGAACCGGCGGGCACTGCCGGCGACGCTCGCCGGCGTCACCGCGGTCCTGGCCGCGGGCGCCGAGGCCGTCCTGGCCTCACGGGCGGGAACCGTCGTGCTCGCGGAGTCGGCCTTCGCCCTGGTCCTCGCCCTCCTCGGGATGGTCCTGGCCTGGCGGGCCGGTGTCAGCGGCCTGCACGGCTCCCGCGGATCTCAGTCCGCGAGGTCACCCGTCGCGAGTGCGTAGAAGCCCAGGATGTGCTCGCGCAGAGAGGCGGCGGCCAGCTCGCCGTCGCGCGCGTCGACCGCCGCGAGGATGCCGCGGTGCTCGTCCTGCAGCCGTCGGCGCACGGCGTCCCAGTCGGCCAGGGCACCCACAGCCTCGTGGACGTAGCCGACGACGGCCTGCCTCAGCGACGCCATGATGGTCTCCGTGACGACGTTGCCGCTCAGGGCGGCGAGGGTGATGTGGAACTGAGCGTCGAGCTCATGGAAGACGTCTCGTGGCAGGGCGGGGTCGTCCATGCGTTCCAGCAAGGTGGCCGCCTGGGCCATGGCGGCCCGTCGGGGGTCGTCGCCGAGCGCGGCGTCGCCGTGTCGGCTCGCGGCGAGGTGGGCCGCCTCGGTCTCGAGGAGCACGCGGGTGGCGACGATGTCCGAGACCGGAAGGGCCTGCGTGGCCACATGCATCCGCAGCGCCCATCCGAGGGCGGCCGAGGGCTCGGAGATCACCACGGCACCGGCGGTGGGGCCGGAGCCGGTGCTCAAGCGGACGAGCCCCATCGCGTCCAGGATGCGGGTGGCCTCCCGCACGGAGGCCCGGGAGATGCCGAAGCGTTCCGCCAGGGCACGCTCGCCGGGCAGCTTGACGCCCACCCGCACTCGGCCGCCGCGCAGCTCGTCCTCGACCCAATCGAGGATCACGGTGTGGGCGCGCGGGGCTGTGTCGGGCACGGGTGTCTCCTCCGAGGCGGATGGTGGCGTGTACTGCCCATCCTCGGACTCCGCCTCGGAGGAGCCGTGCGTCACGGAGCGGCGGGCAGCATCCAGGACAGGACCGTGGACTGCAGGTAGACGATCACGCACACGAGCAGCAGCAGGCCCACGGACCAGCCGACCACCCGGCGCAGGATCTCGCTCTCCCGGCCCTCCAGGGACACTGCGGTCGCGGCGATGGCCAGGGACTGCGGGGAGATCATCTTGCCCACCACGCCGCCGGAGGTGTTCGCAGCCACGAGCAGGGCCGGATCGGCGCCGATGTTGTGGGCGGCGGTCTGCTGGAGCTTGGCGAAGAGGGCGTTCGCGGAGGTGTCTGAGCCGGTGACGGCCGTGCCGAGCCATCCCAGCACCGGGGAGAGGAACACGAAGGCCGTGCCCAGGCCGGCCACCCATGTGCCCATGGCGATGGTCTGGCCCGAGAAGTTCATCACGTAGGCCAGGGAGAGCACGGTCATGATGGTCAGGGCGGACCAGCGCATGCGCCAGAAGCTGCGGCCGATCTCGGCCACCGCGTCCCCCATGCCCAGCCGGTAGCGGCCGCCCTCGTCGAACACGGAGTAGACCACGGTCATCACCAGGCCGGCGAACAGCAGCAGGGTGCCGGGGGAGGCGAGCCACTCCGCCTTGTACATGGTGTTGGCGATCGGGGCTCCCGCGGTGTCGACCAGACGGCCGTCCAGGCCCGGCCAGGGCGTGTTCGTGGTGGCGGAGGACAGAGCGGCCGTGATCGGCGGGACCAGCTTGGCCAGGCCGAAGACGGTCACCACGACGATGTAGGGCAGCAGGGCCATCCACACGCGGACGGGGGTGAGGGTGGAGGCGGTCGGGGCGTCGGTGACACCCAGCCGGGCGCGCGCCTCGGCCGCGCCCTTGGGCCGCCAGAAGCGCAGCATGACGACGGCCGTGCCCATGGAGACCAGGGCCGCGACCACGTCGGTGAGCTCGTAGGAGAAGTAGGTGGATGCGAACCAGATGGACAGGGCGAAGGCGGCGCCGATGACCAGCAGTGCCGGCCAGGTCTGACGGACGCCGCGGGCTCCGTCGATGATCAGCACGAGCAGGAACGGGACGAGGATGGCCACGAACGGGGCCTGGTGGCCGACGATGGCGCCGATGTGCTCGGCGGGGATGCCCGTGAGGGTGCCCGCGGTGGTGATCGGGATGCCGACGGCGCCGAACGCCACGGGCGCGGTGTTGGCCAGCAGCACGGCCGTGGCCGCGCGCAGCGGCGGGATGCCGAGCGCCAGGATCATGGTCGCCGTGATGGCCACGGGCGCGCCGAACCCGGCGAGCGCCTCGAGCAGGCCGCCGAAGCAGAAGGCGATGAGCACCGCCTGGATGCGGATGTCCCCGCCGCCGATCGAGTCGAAGATGGCCCGCATGTCCTCGAACCGCCCGGACAGCACCGTCACCTGGTAGAACCACAGCGCCATCACCACGATCCACACGATCGGGAACAGCCCGAAGGCGGCACCCTGGGTGGCGGACAACAGCGCGAGCTCGGCGGGCATGCCGAAGCCGACCACGGCCACGCCGAGGGCGACCGCCAGGGCGGCCAGGCCGGACTGCCACGCCTTGAGCTTGAGGAGCATGAGGGTGATGAAGAACGTCAGCAGGGGCAGGACCCCCAGCGCGGCGGACAGCCCGAGGCTGCCGGCGGCGTCGGGGACGGCGGAGTAGGTCTGCACGGATCCTCCGGGAGGGTCGGCGGCGGGTGCCGGGGCGGGGCGGCGACGCGTCGGTTCACGGGTGGCCGGGAAGTCGTGTGGTCAGTCCACAGCGGTCTGACCACGGAGCCTACTGTGAGCGGTGTCACCCTGCAAGGCCGGCATGGGCCGCCGCGTCAGGGGATGTCACCCGGGGAGGGCTGTGATGGGCGCCACGCGACTGGTATGGTCTGACCACACGCCGCCCCCACTCCTCGAGGAGGACCCATGCGGATCGCCCTGTTCGCCACGTGCATCGTGGACGCGATGTACCCCCGGGTGGCCCTGGCCACCGTGGAGGTCCTGGAGCGCCTCGGCCACGAGGTGGTCTTCCCCTCGGGGCAGGCCTGCTGCTCGCAGATGCACATCAACTCCGGCTACCTCGACGACGCGGTCCCCGTGGTCCGCAATCACGTGGAGACCTTCATGGCGGCCGACTACGACGTCGCCGTCGCCCCCTCCGGCTCCTGCGTCGCCTCGCTGGGGCACCAGCAGCCGATGGTCGCCCGACGCGCGGGAGACGAGGCCCTGGCCCGGGACGCCGAGACCGTGGCCGGCCGCACCCACGAGCTCTCCCAGCTGCTCACCGACGTCCTCGGTGTGACCGACGCCGCGGCGCAGCTGGGCTCCTGGTTCCCGCACACCGTCACGTACCACCCCTCCTGCCATGGCATGCGCCTGCTCCGTCTGGGCGACCGACAGCGGGACCTCGTGCGCACCATCGGGGGGATCGACTACCGCGAACTGCCTGACGCCGAGGAGTGCTGCGGCTTCGGCGGGACCTTCTCGATGAAGCTCCCTGACGTCTCCGGTGCCATGGCGGACGAGAAGATCGACAACGTCCGGAGGACCGGGGCCGAGGTGCTCACCGGGGGCGACGCCTCATGCCTGCTGCACCTCGGCGGCGCCCTCTCCCGCCGGGGCACGGTGACCGACGAGGGCCGACCGGTGCGGACCGTCCACTTCGCCGAGCTCCTGGCCTCCACCCGGGAGCGACCGCTCGACGTGGACGGGCCCGTGGAGCTCAGCATCCCCGGGGGGCGTCGCCGTCCTGCCGCCTGCGCCGCCGAGGAGGTCTCCCGATGACCCGCACCGCCCTGGGGATCCCCACCGTCCGCCCCGTGCACGGCCACGGCGCGATCGTCCTGGACCAGCCGTTCCGGCAGTCCGCGCAGGAGCAGCTGGCCAACGGGCAGATGCGCGCCAACATCCGCCACGCCACCCACACCATCCGGGGCAAGCGCGCCAGAGTGGTCGAGGAGCTGCCCGACTGGCAGGAGCTGCGCCGGGCGGGGTCGGCGCTGAAGCAGCAGGTCATGGCCGACCTGCCCGCCCTGCTTGAGCAGCTCGAGGCCAACGTCACCGCCCGCGGCGGCGTGGTCCACTGGGCACGGGACGCCTCCGAGGCCAACCGGATCATCACGGAGCTGGTGAAGGCCAAGGGGGTGGACGAGGTCATCAAGGTGAAGTCCATGGCCACCCAGGAGATCGAGCTGGAGGAGGCGCTCAAGGCGGAGGGCGTCGCCGCCGTCGAGACCGACCTCGCCGAGCTCATCGTGCAGCTGGGGCACGACAAGCCGTCCCACATCCTCGTCCCCGCCATCCACAAGAACCGCGAGCAGATCCGCGAGATCTTCGTGCGGGAGATGGCGGAGACGGACGAGACCCTGACCTCCGAGCCCCGCGACCTCGCCGAGGCCGCCCGGCGCCACCTGCGGGAGAAGTTCCTCTCCACCTCCGTGGCGATCTCGGGCGCCAACTTCGGGGTCGCGGAGACCGGCACCCTCGCCGTCGTCGAGTCCGAGGGCAACGGCCGCATGTGCCTGACGCTGCCGGAGACGCTCATCACCGTGATGGGCATCGAGAAGCTGGTGCCGACCTTCCAGGACCTCGAAGTGTTCCTGCAGCTGCTGCCGCGCTCCTCCACGGGTGAGCGCATGAACCCCTACACCTCGATGTGGACGGGGGTCACGGAGGGCGACGGCCCCCAGGAGTTCCACCTCGTGCTCTTGGACAACGGCCGGTCCGCGGTGCTGTCCGATCCGGAGGGCCGCTCGGCGCTCCACTGCATCCGCTGCTCGGCCTGCATGAACGTGTGCCCGGTCTACGAACAGACCGGCGGCCACGCCTATGGCTCCGTCTACCCGGGGCCGATCGGCGCGATCCTCTCCCCGCAGCTGACCGGTGTCGAGGAGGGGGCGAACGGCACTCTGCCGTACGCGTCCTCCCTGTGCGGGGCGTGCTACGACGTCTGCCCGGTGGCCATCGACATCCCCTCGATCCTCGTGCACCTCCGGGACGAGGAGGTCCAGGCCGCGCACGCCGCGAAGCGCGCGGCCGTCCGGGAGGCCGAGGGTCCCGTCGCCACGGCGCGGGCCGCCGTCCGGGCCGCGGTCCCGTCCCAGATGGACCTCATGATGGCGGGGGCGCGGACCGTGATGTCCTCCGGGGCGCGCATGGCCGCCGTCGAGCGGGGCCTGCCCGCCGGCCGCGCGGCGGCGGGGCCGGACCGTGTGCTCAGTTGGCTGCCCGGCATCGCGGGCGGATGGACGGATCAGCGGGACGTCCCCGCCCCGCCCCGGGAGTCCTTCCGGAACTGGTGGAGCCGCAACCGCGGGGCCGACGGCGTGCCCGCCCCGGCCGCCCGATCCGTCGAGCCGGCTGACGTGTCCGAGCGCGAGGAGGAGGACAAGTGAGCGAGGCCAAGGACGCGATCCTGAGCCGGGTGCGCGAGGCGCTCCAGGACCGGCCGGTCCCCGAGCCGGTCGCCCGGGGCTACCGACGTGAGTCCCTCCGGGACAGCGACGCGGTCGTCGAACAGCTCGTCGACCGGCTGGAGGACTACAAGGCGGCCGTGTTCCGCGAGGACCTGGCCACCGTGGCCGACCGGGTGGACGCCCTCCTCCGGCAGGCCCGCGCGTACGTGGTGCCGCCGGGGCTGGACGAGGCCTGGCTGCCCGGGGACGCCTGCGTGAGCGCGGCGTCGGAGCTCGTGTCCGAGGACGCGGGGGAGTCCCCCCGGGAGGCCGCGCTCCCCGAACGGGAGGGCCGGTGGCGGATCACCGAGCCCACGGCCGGAGACCGCGGCGCCCTCGAGGTGCGGGTGCTGAACGCCGTCGACGCCGTGGTCACCTCTTCCACCGTGTCCTGCTCGGAGACGGGCACGATCTTCCTCTCCGGACGGCCGGACGAGGGGCGCCGGGCGATCTCCCTCGTGCCGGACCACCATGTGTGCATCGTGCCGCTGGACACCGTGGTCGAGCTGGTGCCGGAGGCTCTGGCCCGGCTGGAGCCCACTGCCGCCATCACCATGATCTCGGGCCCGTCCGCCACCAGCGACATCGAGCTCGAGCGCGTGGAGGGCGTCCATGGGCCGCGGCGACTGGACGTCATCCTCCTGGACCGCGGACGCTGAGCGCCGGGCTCCGGGGCAGCGGCGGTCGACGCCGTCGCCCCGCCTGGCACCATGGACCGGTGCCCCGCCCCCTCACCGCCGCCCTGTTCGCCCTGAGCCTGGCCGCCCACCTGCTGGCGCTCTACCTGCCGGGCGACGACGTCCCGGACCCGGCCTTCGACGTCCCCGGCCTGGACAAGCTGGTCCACGTGGCGGCGTTCGGGGTCCCCGCTCTCCTGGCCGTGCTGCTGGTCCGCCGGCTGTGGCCGGCGCTCGTGCTGCTGATCCACGCCCCGGTCAGCGAGTCGCTCCAGACCGCCCTGGCCAACGGCCGCTCGGGTGACCCGGCGGACGTGGTGGCCGACGTCGTCGGGGTGGCCCTCGGTGCGTGGCTCGGCCTGGTCCTCGCGCGCCGGGGCCGGCCTCGTCCTCCGCAGCGGCGCGAGGCCGGGACATTTGGTCCTGACCGCGGGGAGCGCGTATGATTCTGGGGTGCCGTCGGAGCGATCCGACGTCTGGGGCTATAGCTCAGTTGGTAGAGCGTTTCGTTCGCAATGAAAAGGTCAGGGGTTCAATTCCCCTTAGCTCCACAGCACGGCAGGCCCGGGCGGTTCCGCCCGGGCCTTCGTCGTCCCTCCACATGGCGGAGCGGGTCCGCCACGGGATCCGGCGTCTTCCCGACCCCCCGCCCCCGGCGTACAGTCGGCGGGTACCGCCGAACGCGGTCGCCCCAGGTCAACCCCTGGGCCCCCGTAGTCGTGACCGGTGGCACCCCGCCGGTCCGGCCTCCGACGCCCGCAGGGGCCGGAAAGGAGTCACCGTGCGCCTCGCCGTCGTCACCCATCCGCTGCATCCCATCCGATCGCCCTACGAGGGCGGTCTCGAGATGCACACCGCCATGACGGTCGAGCACCTCGTCCGCCAAGGCCACGAGGTGACGGTGTACGGGCGTGAGGGGACGGACCTGCCGGGTGCCGAGGTCGTGCCGATCCTGCCGCCCGAGGGCGCCGGCCCGGACGAGGCCGGATTCGCCCTGCGGGAGCGGGCGCTCGCGGACGCGTGCGAGCGCATCCTCGTCTCGGACGTGGACGCCGTCCTCAACAACTCGCTCTCGCCCGCGCCGCTGCAGATGCTCGGCCCGCTGCCCATGCTGACGGTCCTGCACACCCCCGCCACCCTGGCCCCCGTCCTGGCCGTGACCGACGCCCCGGACTGGCACCCGCCCGTGCACCACCGCTGGGCCTCGGTGTCCATGTCCAACGCCATCGCGTGGCGGCACCGCCTGCCGCGCGTCGAGGTGGTGCCCAACGGGATCGACCTGGACCAGTGGGTCTCGGACGAGCGCCCCGTGCCGGGCCGCGCCGTGTGGTCCGGGCGGATCACCCAGGAGAAGGGCCTGCACGTGGCGATCGACGCCGCCCGGCAGGCCGGCATGGAGCTGCACGTGGCCGGGCCCGTGTCCGACCCGGCCTACATGGCGGACAGGATCCGCCCGCGCTTGGGCGACGACGTGGTGTACCACGGTCACCTCGGGCACGACACGCTGCCGGACCTGCTGGCCACGGGCGAGGTGTTCCTCGCGACCCCGCTGTGGGCCGAGCCGTTCGGGCTGGCCACGGTGGAGGCCATGGCCCTGGGCGTGCCCGTGGCGGCGCTGCTGACCGGGTCCATGGGGGAGATCGTGGCCCCGCAGGCCGGCGACCTCGCCGTGCACCACTCCGCCGAGGCGCTCGCCGAGTCCATCCGCCACGCCCGCCGCCGGGACCGCTCCCGCGTGGCCGCGTGGGCCCGCCGCTTCAGCGCGGACACCATGGTGGAGGGCTACCTCGCTCTGATCGAGCAGGCCTGCGAGGACCTGGAGGACGAGTCCGCCCGCGCCGCGGCGCCCGGGACCGCCGCGTGAGCGGGGGCGCGCGCCCGCGCGTCCTGCACTACGCGCACCAGCACGGCTCGGGGCACGTCCGCCACGCCGCGAACCTGGTGCGGGCCGACGTCGCGGACGTCACCGTGGCCACCGCCCACCCGGACGCCGCGGCGATGCTGCCGGCGGGCACGGAGACCGTGACCCTGCCCCCGGACCTCGTGGCCGGGCACGTCCAGCCGGCGCGCTCGCCCCTGCACTGGACGCCGGTGGCCCCCGCGATCCGGGACCGCTTCGCCGTCCTGCACGACGCCGCCCGCCGGGTCCGCCCGGACGTGTGCGTGGTCGACGTGTCCGTGGAGGCGGCGCTGTTCCTGCGGCTGGCCGGATTCCCGATGGCGCACCGGCGCATGCACGGCGACCGCACGGACGCCGCGCACCGGCTGGTGTACGCGGAGGCGGACGCCCTGTTCGCGCACTACCGCGAGCCCCTCGAGGACCCGGCATGGCAGGCGGAGTTCGGCGGGCGCACCGTGCACCTGGGCGTCCCGGACGTGGACGGCCGGCTCGGTCGGGCCGCGCGGCCCGCGCAGGAGGGGGTGGGCCTGGAGGCGGACGGGACGGCGTCCTCGGGCTCCGCCCCGCGGGTGGTGGCCGTCACCGGCACCGGCGGGGGAGGGGTGGCCGTCGTGGACCTGGCCCGCGCCGCCCGGCAGACGCCCGACGCCGAGTGGCACGTGATCGGCCCGGTGCGGGACGCCCCGGATCCCGACGCCGACGGCACCCCCGCGCTCCCGGCGAACCTCACGCTGCACGGGTGGACCGACGACGTCGCCACGGCCCTCGCCGGCGCGGACGCGGTGGTGGTCTCGGCCGGGCACAACGCCGCGGTGGACGCCGCCCGGTGCGGGCGGCCCGTGGTGCTGGCCCCGGAGACCCGGCCCTTCGCCGAGCAGCTCCGGTTCGCCGAGGCCGTGGAGCGGGCCGCGGGCGTGCCGTGGTGCGCGTGGGAGGACCCGGCGGCGGACTGGGCCGGCGCGCTCGGCCGGGCCCTGGGCGAGCCCGCCGCCGCGGACCGGATGGCCGCGGCGCTGCTCACCCCGCCGGCGGAGTACGCCCGCGCGTGGCGGCGCGTGCTCGAGACCGCCGCCGCGGCCGAGCGGCGCTGACCGGACCGGGCCCCGCCGCGGCCCTGACCGGGGCTCAGTAGGCGGCGTCCGCCACGCGGGCGGCGGCCACCTCCTCCTCGGTGGGCTCGCGCACCAGCTCGAGCCCGTCCCCGGCGGGGGTCCAGCGGATGAGACCGCGTTCGGCGAACGCGCCGAGCCAGCCCTCCATGGGCCACACCCCGTGCAGCTCGCGGAAGCGCCGGGCGTTCACCACGATGTCCGCCACGTGGTGCAGCGGCGGCCGGTGCACACCGTGGTGCTGGTGGAAGGCCTCGGCGGGGCTGACGCGCAGCTGCAGGCCGGCGTCGCGGGCGCGGAAGGCCAGGTCGGTGTCCTCGGCGCCGTAGCCGGAGAACCCCTCGTCGAACCCGCCGATCCGGGCCAGGTCCGCCCGGCCCACGGCCATCACCAGGGTCCACACGAGGTGCCACTCGTCCGAGGGGCCGGGGCGCAGGTGCGCGCGGCCGGCGTGCGGCACGGAGCGGGTGCGCAGGTCCCCGTCCGTGGGGGCGCGGCCGGGCAGCTCCGGGTCGGCGGCCACGCCCGCGGCGGCGAGGGAGTCCAGCCAGTCCGGGGCCAGGTAGCGGGGCGTGCCCATCACGAGCGCGCCGGGGTGCGCGGCGACCTCCGCGGCGAGGACCCCGACGGCGTCGGCGGCCGGGATGCAGTCCACGTCCAGGAACACGAGGACGTCCCCCGTGGCCAGGCGGGCGGCCTCGTTGCGGGCCGCGGCCAGCGGCAGGCCGTGCCCGGCGGGCACGTGGCCCACCGTGACGGGCAGGTCGGTGGCGGGGACGGCGCCGTCGGGCTGGCCCATGAACACCACCACCACCTGGTCCGGGCGGCGGAACGAGCGCTCGAGGCCCCGCAGCACGCGTGCCAGGTGGGCGTCCCGGTTCCCCGTGATGACCAGCGCGGACACCGTGGCGGCGTGGCCCCGGTGGCGGGCCAGGGCGGTGCGGTAGGCGGCCACGTGGGCGGCGGCCACCCGGCGGCGCTGCGCGGCCCGGTAGGCGGCGGGCGCCGAGCGCAGCCCCACCCGCGCCGCCACGAGACCCGACAGGGCGGCGGCCAGGGAGGAGGGCTCGGTCGGGTCGAACACGGCCAGCACATCCGTGCGGCGCCACGCGCGCGCCTGGTCCGCGATGTGCCCCACGTCCGCCACGGCCACCGGCACGCCGAGGTCCCGGCACATCTCCACCCAGCCCGAGTGGGTGCCGATCCGGTACGGCAGCACGGAGACGTCCGCGGCGCGCAGCGCGTCGTGCAGCTCCTCGTCGGTGAGCCGGGCGTGACGCCACAGCGTGAAGCCGTGCTCGGCCGCACCGGCCTCGAGGGCCTCCAGCGCCGCCGCGTCCCGGACGCCGTCCTGGACGTCGATCACGATCTCCACGTCCGTGCCCGCCCCCTCCAGCTCCTCGATGGCGGCCGCGAGCACCGGCAGCAGGCCCACCGGGTCCACCTGCGCGCGCAGGTCCTTGGCGTGCACCAGGATCCGCGCCGGACGGTCGACGCCGGGCACCGGCTCCGGCGCGCGGGCGGGCTCGCCCTCGGCGGCTGCGTCGCCGTCGACGTCGAGGGCGGCGATGCGCTCCAGCGGCACGATGTGCGGGTGCGGCACCACGAGGGCGCGGACGCCGTAGTCGCGCGCCACGGCCTCCGCCGCTCCGGGGGTCAGCGTGAACACCGCGTCCGCGTGCTCCAGCAGCACCCGCAGCCGCTCCCGGTGCGGACCCTGGTCCGTCAGGTGCGGGTTCTCCAGGTCGTGCACCGTCACGGCCACGGCGCCGCCGTGCGCGTGCTGGGCCTCGAGCGCCTCGGCCAGCTCGGCGGACGTGAAGTGCTCGAACCCGAAGTGCACGTGCAGCACGTCCGGGCGGTGCTCCCGCAGCCAGTCCGCCGTCAGCGCCTGCGGCGGCCACCACCGGTGCGCGGGCGCGCCGGGCACGGGCGGGTCGGGCCAGAAGACGACGTCGCCGGCGGCCTGCTCCTCGAGGGGCCGGACCGAGCGCGGATACGGGTGTCCCGCGGGGACGTGCTGGACGGTGATGCTCACAGGCGGTGCGGGCCTCTCAGGAGGGGACGGGACGGGGTGGTCGGGGCGGGGGACGACGCGGGCCGGCGCGGCCCGTCCGGACAGGATCGCACGGACCCGGCCCCAGGCGGGCCGGTCCGGCTCCGGCTCCGTGGCCCGCCGACGCGCGGGCACGGGCCGCGGCGGTCTAGGCTGACAGGGAATGTCGCGCAGCACGAGGCCAGGCCCGAGCCGCGCACCGCAGCCGAGGGAAGGACGGGTCGGCATGCCGCCACTCGAGCAGGGACGGGTGCTCTACCTGAGCGTCGGGCCGCAGGACCACGGGGTGGTCCGACACGGCCGGCAGACGGCGCAGGCGCTGGAGGACGTCGGCCTCGTGGTGGAGCCGCTGCACGCGGAGGACGCCACCGCGTTCGTCAGCCTCGCCCCCGCCCTGCAGCGGGCGCGCGACGAGGGCCGGGCCATGCACCTGGACGTCACGGACGCCCTGTTCGGACCCACCCCCGCCGCCGCCGCGGACGCGCTCACCCGGACGCTGCCGGACTGCGCCACCGTCACCCTGCACGACGTCCCCCAGCCGGCCGAGGGCCAGGCCCGCTTCGCGGCCCGCGCCGAGGCCTACGCGCGGCTCGCGCGGGAGGTGGCCGGCGTCGTCGTCTCCTCCGAGCACGAGCGCGCCCTGCTGCAGGACATCGTGGACGTGCCCGCCCACGTGGTGCCGCTGCCCGTGGAGGACCGCCGCACCGACGGCCCCGACACCTCCGAGCCCTTCCCGGAGGCCTACGCCGGGATCGAGGACGACGTGGTGATCTTCGGCCACCTCTACCCCGGCAAGGGCCATGCCGAGGCCATCGACGCCCTCGCCGAGCTGGACCGCCAGTGGGGCCCCGGCGCGGGCCACCCGCGGCGCGTCACCGCGCTCGGGCCCGTGGCGGCGCGCCACGAGGACCTCGTGGTGGAGCTGGCCGAGCGCGCCCGCGCCGCGGACCTGGACTTCCGCGTCACGGGGTTCGTCCCGGATGAGCTCATGGACCGGCTGCTGTGCGCCGCCGCCGTCCCCCTGGCCGCGCACCACAACGTCTCCGCCTCCGGCTCCCTGGCGTCCTGGATGTCCGTGGGACGCCGGCCGATCGTCCCCGCCGGCCGCTACAACGAGGAGATGGCGCGCCTGCGCCCGGGCACCCTGCGGATCGTCCCCGTGGGCCGCTCCGGGGTCGGGTTCGCCCTGGCCGAGGCGATCGCCGAGGCCCGCGAGCTGCCCGCCCGGACGTGGCAGGCCCCCGGCACCAGCCTCGAGCCCGGCCCGGCCGCGTGCGCATGGCTCCTGGCCCGCGTCCTCGCCGAGGTCCACGGGTGGCGGTGAGCGGGACCGGTCCCGTCGCCGGCGCCGCCGACGCCCCCGAGGTGTCCGTGGTGGTGCCCCACTACCGCGCCCAGGCGGACCTCGACCGGCTCGTGGCCGCGCTCGCGGCGCAGGACCACCCCGCCTCCCGCCTGCAGCTGGTGGTCGCCGACGACGGCTCGCCCGAGCCCCCCGTCCTGCCGGGCGACCTGCCGTTCGCCTCCGTGGTGGTGCGCCAGGAGGACCGCGGATTCCGCGCCTCCGCTGCCCGCGCGCTCGGCGTGCGCGCCGCGGAGGGACGGGTGCTGGCGTTCCTGGACGGGGACATGCTCCCCGAGCCCGGCTACCTGAGCGCCGCGTGCGCCGCGCCCGCGGCGAGCGCGGACGCGGTGGTGGTGGGCCGGCGTCGTCACCTGCGGCCCGAGGCCGTGGCCGCCGGCTGGCGACCCGGCGAGCCCGTGCCGGAGGCGGACCTGCTCGAGGAGCCGGCCTGGCTGCGCGGGGCCTACGCGGGCTCCGGGGACCTGGCGGTGACGGACGCGACCGCCTACCGGTTCGTGATCTCCGCCGTGCTCACCGTGGCGCGCGAGGTCTACGAGGACGCCGGCGGCTTCGACCCGGCGTTCGTGGGCTACGGCGGGGAGGACTGGGAGCTGGCGCACCGGCTCTGGCGCGTGGGTGGGGCGTTCCGGCACGAGCCGACCGCCGTGGCCTGGCAGGCCGGGGAGGACTTCGGCGGCCGCGAGGACCCGGCCGCCGCGCGCGCCGTGAAGCAGCGCGAGGCCCTGGTGCTCGCCTCCCGCATCACGGCGACGACGGCCCGCGGCCACGGGCTGGCCCTGGCCGGCCCGCAGCGGGTGGCCGTGCACGTGCGGGGACAGGAGGGCTGCGAGGCCGCGACGGTGGTCGGCGTGGACGCCGCCCTGCAGGCGGTCCCGGGCGCCCGGGTGGCGGTCACCGGGGTGGCCTCCGGCACCGCCCGGGCCGTGCTGGCCGACCCGCGGGTGCAGGTGGTCGACGGCGAGGCCGCCGGGTCCCAAACGTCTGAGGAGGTCCTGCCCGCGCCGCCCCCGCGCGGGGACCTGGCCGGCGTGCGTGCCGTGCCCGACTGGGACGTGGACGTGCGCGTGCCCCTGCGCCCGGCGGGCCGCGGTGAGCGTCCCGATCCGGCCCGCGCTGCGGACTGGCTGCTGCGGATCGAGCGGGCCGAGGTGGAGCGGGTCGAGGTGCTCGGCGAGCCCGACGACGCCGCCCGCCCCGTCCTGGCGACGCTCACCTCCTCCCGCGCCCTCTGGCGGTCCCGCCGCGGCGGCGGACCGGGCCGCGTGTGGCGCGTGCCGGCGTTGCGCCTGGGCTGGGCCCCGGTCCCCGCGGACGTGGACCTCGAGGCCTGGTGGGGCGGCTGGGCCTGACCCACCCCGTTTTCGTTCGGGAAACGGTCGCTCCGTACGCGTTTTCGTGTAAGAAACGGTGACGCTGGCCCGCATCGCGCGGCCACGCCGCCGTTTCTTGCACGAAAGCACCGGGGCGCCCCGCCGTTTCTTGCACGAAAGCGCCGGGGCGAGCCGTCGTCAGCCGGCGAGGACCTCGTCCGCCTCGCGCACGGTGACGTCGCCGAGCTCGCCCGCGAGCGCCTCGGCCACGGCGGGCTGGGTCAGCACGCCGGCGTGCGTGGACAGGCCGCCGGCGAACCCGGCGTCGGCGGCCAGGGCCTCGCGCCAGCCGCGGTCGACCAGGCGCAGCAGGTAGGGGAGCGTGGCGTTGGTGAGCGCCGCCGTCGAGGTCTGGGGGACCGCGCCGGGCATGTTGGTGACGCAGTAGTACACCTGCTCGCCGTCCGTGAAGGTCGGCTCCTGGTGCGTGGTGGGCTTCGAGCCCTCGAAGCAGCCACCCTGGTCGATCGCGATGTCCACGAGGACCGAGCCCGGCCGCATGGCCTGGGCCATCTCGCGCGTCACGAGCTTCGGGGCCGCAGCGCCCGGGATCAGCACGGAGCCGATCACCAAGTCCGCGTCCGCGATCTGCTCGGTCAGGGTCAGCGCGTTGGAGGCGAGCGTGTCGATCCGGCCCTGGTGCACGGCGTCGATCTGCGCGAGGCGCTCCAGGTCCACGTCCAGCACGGTCACCCGCGCGCCCATGCCCGCGGCCACGACGGCCGCGTTCTCGCCCGCCACACCGCCGCCCACGACGACGACGCGCGCCTTGCGCGTGCCCGGCACCCCGCCGAGGAGCACGCCGGAGCCGTCCGGGGAGGCCAGCTGCTGGGCGCCGGCCAGCGGCGCGAGGCGCCCGGCCACCCGGGACATCGGGGCCAGCAGGGGCAGGCCGCGACCGCCGGGGGCGGTGACGGTCTCGTAGGCGATGGCGGTGGTGCCGGCGGCCAGCAGGGCGGAGGTGAGCTCCGGCTCGGCGGCGAGGTGGAGGTAGGTGAACAGCAGCTGGTCGCCGCGCAGGCGGGCGAGCTCGGGGCCCACCGGCTCCTTCACCTTCACGATCGTCTCGGCGCGCTCCCAGAGCGCGTCCGGGCCGTCGACGAGCTCGGCGCCGGCGGCGCGGTAGGCCTCATCCGTGACGCCGGAGCCGATGCCGGCGCCGGACTGGACCAGCACCTGGTGGCCGCGGCCGGTGAGCTCGGCGACGCCGGCGGCGGTCAGGCCGACGCGGCGCTCGTTGTTCTTGATCTCTGTGGGGACTCCGATGAGCATGGCCCGGAATCTACGCGTTCTCTCGGCACATGTGGGCGGAGTCCGCAGGATATTCTGTCTGATCCGCCATACTGGACGTGATCGTCGGAACACACCTCACAGAACGGACCCCCGGATGAAGCATCTTCACTCCTGGGATGCCACCGACCAGCGACTCGTCTGGCTGCTCGCCGCCGACGCCCGCCGGACGAACGCCTCCCTGGCCGAGGAGCTGGGCATCGCCCCGTCCACGTGCCTGGCCCGGCTGCGGGCGCTGCGGGAGGCCGGCGCCATCCAGCGCTTCACGGTGGAGGTGGACCCGGCGGTGCTCGGCCGCGGGCTCGTGGCCCTGATCTCGGTGCGCATCCGGCCGGGCGCCCGGGATCGGATGGCCGAGCTGTTCGACCGCATGCAGGCCATGCCCGGCGTCCTGCAGGTGTTCTTCCTGGGCGGCGAGGAGGACTTCCTCCTGCACGTGGCCGTCAAGGACACCGCGGAGGTGTCCCGGTTCGTCCTGGAGAACCTCTCGGCGGACCCGGCGGTGGCCTCGACCCGCACCGCCCTGGTGTTCCGGCACGAGCACGGCACCCAGCCCTGGCGCGTGGCCTGACCCCGCCCCGGCGAGGCCGCGCGTCGGTGACCGGCCGGCGTCGTCCGTGGTGGGATGGGGCCATGACCGAGCGCACCACCCTGCCGCCCGACGACACCGACCAGACCGCCCCGCCCACCGGCACCGCGGCCCCCCACGAGGAGGACGCGCGCCCGCAGGGCGAGGGTGTCCCGGCTCCCGCGGACGCGGCCACGCCGACCCCCGCCCCCGCCGACGGACCCGCCCCGGCCCGGGGCGCCGCCGAGCGGGCGCCGTCCGAGGTGCGCGACGCGGACGAGGGCCGCCGCCGGCACTACGGGCACTTCTACGGACTCGAGCCGTTGCCGGAGGGGGACATCCTCACGGTGATGGGCGGCTGCCAGGCCGAGGCCACGCGCCGTCTGCTGTGCGGCGAGCCCGGCCAGGCGGAGGGCGGCACGCCCGCCTCGGTGCGCGTGCCCCCGATGTTCGAGCTCGGCCCGGACGACCTGCCCCACCTGCTGGCGCTGCTGGAGCGCACCACGGTGCTGGTGGTCAAGCCGGTCCGCGCGGACTACCAGGGGCTCCCGCTCGGCATCGACCAGCTGGAGTCGCTGATCCCGGACGGCGCCCGCTCGATCCGCGTGCCCGTCCTCTACGACACCTCCCGCTTCCCCTGGCAGGTCACCCTGCGCCACCCGCAGCGCCCGTGGGAGGACCCGCCCGTGGTCCCGTACCACGACCTCCGCACGGTGGCCGAGGCCGCCGCGCAGGAGGGCCTCATCCCGTGGCCGGCCGCGCTGCGCCGCCCGGGCCAGGACGACGACGCCGGCCCCCGCCTCCCGCTGTCCGCGGCGGCGATCCGCGGGTTCGCGGAGGAGTCCGTGCAGCGCCTGCGCGAGCGCGAGGAGCGGTTCGGCACCGTGGTGGTGTCTGACGCCGTGGCCGCCGAGCGCGGCGCCGGGTTCCACTCGGCGAACCACCCGGACAACCCCCTGCTGGAGCAGCTGGCGCGCGCGGTGCTGGCCGAGCTCGGCGTGGCCAAGGAGGTGCGCGCACCGGACCGACTGCTGCTGGGCCACGTGCTCTCCCCGATCGAGGGCCAGATCGTGGACGCCCTCGGCCTGGACATCGAGCCGCGCGAACACTGGCTGGTGGGCGGCGAGCCCGTCTCCGACGCCGACGTGCGGGAGGCCCACCTCGGCTGGTTCCGCGACAACCCGGAGGCGCTGGCCCCGGGCCTCGAGCGCCACGGGGCGCTGATGCGGCAGCTCGGCCTCCTCTGACCTGCGGAAGAGCGCGCCCCCGGGATGTCCCCGGGGGTCGGCGCCCTCTAGTCTCAGCAGGAGGACTCGGCGCACCGGCCGAGCACCCGTCCCGGCCGCGCGCCGGGCCAGATCCGAAGGAGCTCCTCATGGCCACCACGCCGAACGACCCCAGCCGCCCCGTCCGCCCGGGCGACGTGCCCTCCGGGGACACCGATCCCCAGGACCTCGCCGCCACCACCCGCGAGAGCACCGGCGCCGCGATCGACGGCGACACCCCGCCGGCCGAGGGCACCGGCGTGGGCCCCACGAACAACGCCATGGACCGTGAGCAGACCGGCGAGCGCTCCCTGGGCAAGATCCTCATCGGCCTGCTGGTCGTCCTCGTGGCGCTCGGCATCCTCCTGTTCGTCCTCGGCCGCATCCAGACGATCGGATGAGCGTCCATCCCGCGGCGGACCCTGCGGGCTCCACGGCGGTCGGCGCGGCCCGCGCCGACCGCACGCCCCTGAAGCGGTCCGTCACCACCACCGGCCTGTTCCTCTTCATCCTGGGCGACGTGCTCGGCGCGGGTGTGTACGTGCTCGCCGGCACGATCGCGGGCGCCTCCGGCGGGGCCGTCTGGGCGCCGCTGCTCATGGCGCTCGTCCTGGCGCTCTTCACGGCCGCCTCCTACGCGGAGCTGGCCACGAAGTACCCGCGCGCGGGCGGCTCCGCGCACTACACCACGCGGGCGTTCGGCCCGTTCGTGGGCTTTCTCGTGGGCTTCTGCATGCTCGCCGCCGGCATCGTCTCGGTGGGGGCGCTCGCCCTGGGCTTCGCCGGCGACTACCTGGGTGCGTTCGTCGACTGGCCGGTCGGCGTCGTCGTCACCGTGTTCCTGGCGCTGCTGGCCCTGCTGAACATGTGGGGCATCAGCCAGTCGCTGGCCGCGAACAAGGCCGCCACGATCATCGAGGTCGGCGGGCTCCTGCTGATCATCGCCCTCGGCGCGGTGCTGTTCGCGCGCGGTGCCGGCGACGTCGGGCGCCTCACCCAGGTCGGCACCCCGGAGAACGGGCCGGTCATGGCGCTGCTGGCCGGCGCCGTCCTCGCGTTCTACTCCTACGCCGGCTTCGAGACCAGCGCGAACGTGACCGAGGAGCTCAAGGACCCCACTCGCTCCTACCCGCGCGCGCTCTTCGGCGCGCTCGCGGTGGCGGGCGTCATCTACGCGCTCGTGGGCGCCGTGGCCTCCTACGCCGTCCCGACGGCGGAGCTCGCCGAGTCCTCCGCGCCCCTGCTGCAGGTGGTGCAGGCGACCGGGTTCGTCCCGCCGGTGCTGTTCAGCGTGATCGCGCTCGTGGCCGTGGCCAACGGCGCCCTACTCACGGGCATCATGAGCTCCCGCCTGACCTACGGCATGGCCCGCGACGGCCTGCTGCCGGGGTTCCTGGGGAAGGTGCTGCCGGGCCGGCGGACGCCGTGGGTGGCGATCCTCGCGACCACGGCCCTCTCCCTGGTCCTCGCCCTCACGGGCACGCTCGCGGTGCTGGCCTCCACGATGGTCCTGCTGCTGCTCGTGGTGTTCCTGGGCGTCAACACCGCCGTGCTCGTGCTGCGCCGCGAGCGGGTGGAGCGCCGGCACTGGCGTGCGCCCACCGTGCTGCCCGTGCTCGGCATCCTCAGCTGCCTCGTGCTGGCCACCCAGATGGACCCCTCCGTGTGGACCGTGGGCGCCCCGTTCCTGGCGGTGGCCGCCGTGCTCGCGGGCCTCGCCGCCTGGCGCCACCGCGGCGGCCCGATGAAGGATGGCATGGATGCAACCGAGAAGGACACGGCCGCCCCGGCCGCGCGCCTCTGACCCCCTGCCCCACGCCCGATGGAGGACCCCGTGACCGAGCAGTACGACATCCTGATCGTCGGTGCCGGCAACGCCGGCATCTCCCTGGCCGCGAAGCTGGCGCGCGAGGGTGCGGGGCGGATCGGCGTCGCGGACGGCACGCAGCTGCACCGCTACCGGCCGATGCTGAACTACGCGGCGGGCGGCCAGGCGGACATGGCGGCGTTCGAGCGGCCGATGCGGGCCGTCATCCCGTACGGGGTCAAATGGATCCCGGACCACGTCGTGGCCGTGGACGCCGAGGAACGGACCGCGGTGACGAGCACCGGGCTGACCGTAGGCTTCCGCCACCTGGTGCTATGCCCGGGGCTGACGCCGTGGTGGGGCGCGATCGACGGGCTGCGCGAGGCCTACGGCGCGGGCTGGGCGGCGAGCGCCCACGTGCCCGAGTACGTGGACTCCGCGCGCCGGCTCCTGGCGGGCGTGGCCGCGGGGGACCGCGTGGTGGCGAACGTGCCGCCCGAGCCGTCGTCGTGCGGCGGCACCGTGCTCAAGGCGCTGTTCCTGGCGTGTGCGGCGTGGGAGAGGGCCGGGATCCTCGGCGACGTGGACGTCCACCTGGTGACCCCGTACGCCCGGATCCTGGACCGCCCGACCATCGACGACGCCCTCGCCGCGGCCGCGGCGGAGTACGGGATCCACGTGCACGCCGGGGCCGAGGTGACCGCCGTGGACCACGAGGCCCACGAGGTGGTGCTGAGCACCGGCGAGCGGATCGACGACGTGGCCGCCGCGTACGTCACGCCCGTGGTGCGTGCGCCGGAGTTCATCACCGAGGCGGGCCTCGAGGACGGCGGGGACGCCGGCCTGGTGGCCGTGGACCCGGAGACCCTGCAGCACCGCGCGCACCCGCATGTGTGGGCCCTCGGCGACGCCGCGGCGCTGGACACCCGCCCCTCCGGTGGCGCGCTGCGCAAGCAGGTGAAGGTGATCGCGAAGAACATCCAGGCCGCGGACGCGGGGAAGCCGTTCCAGAAGTACGACGGCTACACCGTGATCCCCGTGATGGTCAGCCGCGACGAGCTGGTCCTGGATGAGCACGTCCGCGACGGCTCCGAGGACCGCTCGATTCCCGGCGTGGACGTGACGAAGCCGCGGAAGAGCCTGGCCGCCTTCGACCGCTTCGGCCAGCCCCGGATCTACTGGCACCGCCTGCTCAAGGGCAAGGTCTGACCCCAGCGTTGTCGTGCGGGAAACGGCGCCCCTCACAGCGCTTTCGTGCGGGAAACGGCATGTCCTCCGCCGGCACCGCCTCTGACGACGACGCCGGCCGGCTCAGTTCCGCAGCTCGCCGCGCCGGTGGCGCAGCTCCCGTTCGGCGCCGTTCAGCGGGGAGCCGTCGAACGGCAGCGCGCTGAGGTCGACGCGGTCGGCAGCGGCGAGCGCCTTCGACATGGCTGCTCGTGCGGCCCGCTGGGGAAGGCCGATGGCGTCCGCGAGGGCCTCCCAGTGCCGGCGGCGCAGGCCCTTCACCCGGCCGTCCACCGTCAGGGCCATCGTCATGTCCCGGTAGAGGACGGTGCACGGCACGTCGTAGACGGGGGCCACCTGCCACCGTCCGTCCGAGCCCTGCAGCACGGACACGTTCTTCGCGTGCAGGTCGCCGTTGCCGGTGAGCCAGGCGTAGAGGAACTGCAGGTACAGGTTCCGGGCCGCCACCGGCTGCGCCGCCGTCAATCCCGCCAGCGCCAGGATGACCTCCTCGGTGGTCACCGCGTACTTCTGGGCGGGGTAGATGTCCAGCGCCTGGGCGGCGTCCTCCAGCGCCAGGCGACGGAAGGAGCCGTCCGCCTGGCGCTCACGGTCGACGCGGGTGACCAGGAGCCCCGCCCGCCCGTAGCGGTTGTGGACGACGGCATGGTCGGCCACCGGGATCCGCAGCGCCCGGGCCCCGGCCAGGTGGAGCGCCTCGTTCTCCACGAGGTGGGGGTGGTCCGGCGGGTCGATCTTCAGCAGGGCACGGCTGCCGCGCGTCGCCAGCGGGGTGTTCACCATGGAGGCCGAGGCCTTGGCCTGGACGCCGGGCAGCCCGTGGCGGTCGGGTAAGTCCATCAGGGCGGTGAAGTCCAGGCCGGTGGAGTCGTCGGACGCCAACGGCTGCGGGTCTTCCGGGGCGACGCCGGCCGGGGCCACCTGGACGTCCCCCGGCAGGTCGTCGCCGGTCGCCAGGAGCAGGGTGAGCTCGTCGTCGGACGAGGTCTTGGAGGCCCGCCGGAGCACCGTCAGCCGGTGCCCCTCGGGCAGCAGCCCCGCGAAGAAGGGCGGCAGTCCGCCGCCCGGGCGCGTCACCGGGTCGACGCCGACGGGCAGGGTGGATGCGACGGCGTCGCCCCGGTGTCCGGGCAGGTAGGCGAAGGTGACTTCGCCCGTGGGGGAGCGGGTCAGGGTGGCCACGTGCGTGCCCGCCTTATGCACGTCCGCGGCGGTGACGCGCTTGAGCTGCGGCAGCGCGGGCAGGTCCGCGGCGCTCACCCGGTGACCTCCAGCCGCAGGCCGAGCACCGTGGCGACGGCGATGACCGCGCCGAGACTGGGGCTGCTGGAGCTCTTCTCGAGGTCCCGCACGGTGCGGTCGGACAGGCCGGCCAGGTCGGCGACCTCCTGCTGGGTCAGCCCGAGTCGGCGGCGAGCGGCGCGCAGCGCGGAGCCGATGTCAGAGGCGGTGGTCATGGGCGGAAGGATCCTTCTGTCAGGTCGGCGTGGAGAGGTGAGTCGACCCCATGGTGCCGCCTGTTACCTGGTGAGCGGAAGCAATCTTCCGTTTCTCCCCAATCCCCCGGGGCGGCATGGCTGCTGCCCCTGTAACGGCAGAATCCTTCCGAACTCCCATCCCGACGCCTCCAGCACCGCCTCGACGCGCGGTGAGGGTGCAGCCTCCGGGTGCCACGCTGGCTCCTGATCCAGCCGCACTCACGGAGGTTGCAAAACCTGCAAAACCTGCAAAACTCGCAAACGAGCGGGTGATCGGATCCCGCCGCGGCGTTGGGGTGCAGAGGGAAGGGGACCTGATGGCGAACCCGTTCAAGCCGTCCGCCGGGACGCAGCCGCCCCTGCTCGTCGGTCGTCGCGACGTCCTCGACGAATTCACCGAGTCGCTGGAGGACGGCCCGGGTGCGCCCGGGCGGCTGGCCTTCGTCACGGGCGCTCGCGGCGTGGGAAAGACCGTCATGCTCACGAAGATCGGGCTGCTCGCCGAGCAGGCCGGCTGGGTCGTGATCGATGAGACCGCCACAGCGGGACTCCTCGACCGGCTCACGCGGTCCGTCCGTGCGCGGCGCATCGAGACGGGGGTGACGGACCGCTCGCGGACGAAGGCGCTCAAGGTCGGCATCGGGCGGGCGTTCGAAGTCACCAAGGAGTTCGCCGAACCGCCAGCTGACGCCTTGGACCTGCGTACGGAACTCGGGCGGCTCCTGGAGTCCCCGCTCATGTCCGACTACGGGGTGCTGATCACAGTGGACGAGATCCACACGATCAACACGGTGGAGCTCGAGCAGCTTGCCGCCGTGACCCAGCATCTGCTGCGAGAGGGCCGGAACATCGCCCTGGTGATGGCAGGCATCCCCCAAGCGGTGGACCAGCTGATCGCGGACAACGCCCAACGCCCCCGGGTCAGCACGTTCCTGCGGCGGGCCGAGCGGATGGAGCTGGGGGCCGTCGAGGTCGCCGACGTCGCCGCCTCCTTCATCCAGATCGCCTCCGAGGCGGGCGTGGAGTGGCCGGATGACGTCGCCCAGGTCTGCGCCGCGGCGACGGGTGGCTACCCGTTCATGATCCAGTTGGTGGGGTACCACACCTGGCGTGCGGCGCGCGGCATGAAGGCGATTACCCGCGCCCACGCGGAAGCTGGGATCGCCGACGCCCGGCGCAAGATCGGCAATCTCGTTCATGCCCCCGCGTTGCAGGACCTGTCCGACGTCGACCGGACCATCCTCCTGGCCATGGCTCAGGATGACGGGCCGAGTCGACCCAGGGAGATTGCCCAGCGCATCGGCCAGGGGACGAACTACGTGTCCGTCTATCGGCGTCGGCTGGAAAGCGCGGGCATGGTCGAGATCCGTCCCGACGGCCGGTGGGCTTTCGCCACTCCCGAACTGCGTGAATACCTGCGTGAGCATGGTGCTCACCTCGCTATGTCCGACTTCGACGCCGATCGCGACGCCGACCGGCCGTCGCTCTTCTGAAAGGCCCTCATGCCCGCCCCCGTTTCCACCACGCCCGCCTCCCTCGCCTCGTTCGTTTGGGGGATCGCGGACCAGCTGCGCGGGGTGTACAAGCCGAACCAGTACGGCATGGTGGTGCTCCCCCTGACGATCCTGCGGCGCATGGAGCAGCTCATGGCTCCGCACCGGCAGACCATGCGGGACCTTGCCACGACCGCCCCGCCGGCCATCCTCCCGAGCCTCATCCACGACCGCACGGGCCTGCTCTTCCACAACACCTCGCCCTATGACCTGCAGGGCATCCTCGAGGACCCCGACGCCGCCGCCCAGAACCTGCGTGCGTACGTCACGGGCTTCTCCCCGAACGTCGCTGACCTGTTCCAGCACTACGAGTTCGAGAAGACCGTGGACAAGCTGGAGGACCATGGCCGCCTGCTGCTGGTGCTCCAGCAGTTCGCGGCCATGGACCTCGGGCCGGAGGCCCTGTCCAACGCGGACATGGGCACCATGTTCGAGGACCTGATCCGCCGCTTCGCCGCCGCGTCCAACGAGACCGCCGGCGAGCACTTCACCCCGCGGGACGCCGTCGCGCTGCTGGTGGACCTACTGCTGGCCGAGCGCACGGAGGAGCTCGACGCCGGCCGCCACGCCATCCGGCACGTCTACGACCCCACGGCCGGCACCGGCGGCATGCTCTCCATCCTGGAGGACCGCCTCACCGCGCGCTTCCCCAACGCGCGCACGGAGCTGTACGGGCAGGAGCTGAATGACCAGTCCTACGCCATCTGCAAGTCGGACCTGATCGGCCGCGGCAAGAACGCGGAGAACATCGCCCGCGGGGACACCCTCAAGGACGATCACCACGCCGGCCACCGCTTCGACTACGTGCTCTCCAACCCGCCCTACGGCGGCGACTGGAAGGCCTCGCAGAAGGCCGTGCTGGAGGAGATCGCCCGCGGCGGGGCTGCCAACCGCTTCCCGGGCGGGGCGCCGGCCATCAGCGACGGGCAGATGCTGTTCCTGCAGCTGGTGGCCTCGAAGCTGCGCCTGCCCTCGCAGGGCGGGGGGCGGGCGGGCATCGTGCTCAACGGCTCCCCGCTGTTCACGGGCGGGGCGGGTTCGGGTCCGTCGGAGATCCGCCGCTGGCTGCTGGAGTCGGACCTGGTGGAGGCGATTGTCGCGCTGCCCACGGACATGTTCATGAACACGGGCATCGCCACGTATATGTGGATCCTGGACAACAACAAGGCCGCCCGCCGCCGGGGGAAGGTCCAGCTGATCGACGCGCGGACGTTCTTCACCAAGCTGCGCCGCAACGTGGGCTCCAAGAACAAGGAGGTCTCGGACGCGGACCGGGAGCGGATCCTGCGCATCCACGCCGCGTTCGACCAGCAGACCGAGGAGGACGCCGCGTTCTCCCAGGTCCTCACCCCGGACGCGTTCGGGTACCGGGAGATCACCGTGGAGAGGCCGCTGCAGCTGCGCTTCGAGGTGGACGAGGCCACGGAGGCGGCGGCTCTGGCCACCAAGGCCGCGCAGAAGTTGGACGACGACGCCCGGGCGGCGCTCGCGGAGGCGCTCGGCGGGCTGCGGGGCCGGGTCTGGGACAACCAGTCCGTGTTCTCCCTGGACCTCAAGAAGGCCCTGCGGGACCACGATGCTCCGGCTGGCGCGCCACTGGTGAAGGCGCTGATCGGGGCGATCGGCGTGCACGACCCCGAGGCCGTGGTAGTGAAGGACGCCAAGGGCCACTTGGTGCCGGACCCGGCCCTGCGGGACACCGAGCTGGTGCCGTTCGAGCGCAGCGTGCACGAGTACGTCCAGGCCGAGGTGGCCCCGCACGTGCCGAACGCGTGGATCGACGAGTCCAAGACGAAGATCGGCTACGAGATCCCGTTCACCCGACTGTTCTACGTGTACGAGGCCCCGCGCCCGCTCGAGGAGATCGACGCCGAACTGAAGCGGCTGACCGCCGAGATCATGGAGCTGCTGCAGGAGGTGTCGGAGCGGTGACGGCTCTGGCATGGAGTGGCGAACTGCCCTCAAGTTGGCGAATTGAGAAGACCCGCCAGGTCCTTCGGAGGATCAAACGCCCTGTTCGGCCAGAAGATCAAACGGTCACAGCATTCAGAGACGGGCAAGTTACCCTTCGTTCGAACCGTCGGACCGAGGGGTTTACTGAGGCATTTGCGGAGATTGGTTATCATGGTATTCGTTGTGGAGACCTGGCGGTTCATGCCATGGACGGATTTGCTGGAGCGATCGGCGTAAGTGATTCCGATGGCAAAGTTAGCCCGGTTGTCCATCTTTATGATGCTGGTGACGGAGATGCGCGCTACTTCGCCTATGCGCTTCGAGAAGCCGCCCGTGCAGGTTATGTGACTTCGCTCGCTAAGGGCATTCGGGAGCGTTCAACGTCTTTCGATCCCCAGACGCTATCTGCCATGGACCTGCCGGTGCCGCCTCTTGCTACGCAGCGGCGCATCGCGGACTACCTCGACCGCGAGACCGCCGCGATCGACGCCCTGATCGAGAAGCAGCGCAAAGTCAAAAAATTGGGTACGGCACGTAAACAGGCCGTAATTGACAGTGCGGTGGCTTCACCCGAGGTTTTGCCTTTGAAGCGGGATGCTGCTCTTGTGACCAGCGGTCCTCGCGGATGGGCTCAGTTCTATGCTAGCTCGGGCCAACGGTTCATCCGCATCACGGATATTCAGCGGGACTCGATCAAGTTGGGTGACCAATCTGTTCGCTACGTGGACACACCCGACGCCGGGGAGGCGCAGCGCGCCTCTACTCGAGTGGGCGATCTCGTCGTTTCGATCACGGCTGACCTGGGTTCTGTGGGTCTTATTGACAAGGCTCATGCAGGTGCCGTGGTCAGTCAGCATGTCGCCATCGTGCGTCTTGCCGGTCGCCACTGGGTCTCGCGATTCGCGGCCTACGCCCTGAAGTCCTCGCCTTTGAAGGATCAATTCGCGGGTGCCGCGTATGGCGGTACCAAGGTGCAGTTGAGCCTCGGAGACGTCCGTGACTTGGAAGTACCAGCCCCGCCACTCCCCGAGCAGCGCGCCATCGCCAACCAGCTCGACCGTGAGACCGCGAAGATCGACGCCCTCATCGCCAAGGCGGAGCGGTTCATCGAGCTCGCGCAGGAGCGTCGGGCCGCCCTCATCACCGCCGCCGTCACCGGCCAGTTGGAGATCCCCGCAGAGGAGTCCTCCGCATGAGCACCCCGCACCTGCTACCGGAGGCCGCCTTCGAGCGGACCATCTGCGAGCATCTCGCTGACCACGGCTGGCTTCACTCGCCCAATGACGAGGGCTACGACAGAGTCCGCGCCCTCTATCCGCAGGACCTCTACGACTTCGTCGCCGAGTCCCAGCCGGAGGTGTGGGCCCAGCTGGTGGACGCGACGGCGTCGTCGGCCACCCAGCAGAACCAGCGCGAGCGCCTGCTGCGGACTCTCACCACGCAGCTGGACAACCCGAACCCGAAGGTCGGGGGCACCATCACCACCCTGCGCCGGGGACTCACGGACCCGGTGCGCGGCACCGTGCGCCTGGCCTACCCGAAGCCGGTCACGGAGAAGAACCCGGAGGCCGCCCGCCAGTACGCGGCCATGCGGGTGCGCGTCATGCAGCAGGTGCACTTCCACCCCACCTCCGGCGAGTCCGTGGACCTCGTGCTGTTCGTCAACGGCATCCCCGTCGCCACCCTCGAGCTCAAGACAGACCTCACCCAGACCGCCCAGGACGCGGTGAAGCAGTACCGGGACCGCAACCACCGGGCCACGCCGCTGTTCGGGCACGGCACCCGGGCCGTGGTGCACTTCGCCGTCTCGGACCGCGAGGTCATGATGGCCACCCAGCTGGACGGGCAGGGCACCGCGTTCCTGCCCTTCAACCTCGGCCACGACGGCGGCGCCGGCAATCCGCCCAACCCGGACGGCTCGGACACCGCCTACCTGTGGCAGCGCGTGCTGGACAAGGACGCCTGGCTCGGCATCCTCCAGAAGTTCGTGTTCACCGAGGAGAAGACCCGCACGGACGCGGCCACCGGCAAGCGCACCGTGAGCCGGCGGATCATCTTCCCCCGCTACCACCAGTGGGAGGCCGTCACCGCCGTCCTCGAGGACGCCGCCGAGCGCGGGGCCGGGCAGAAGTACCTGATCGAGCACTCCGCCGGCTCCGGCAAGACCAACACCATCGCCTGGACCGCCCACCAGCTGCTGCGCCTGCACCGCGGTGGGGTCAAGGAGTTCGACTCCGTCATCGTGGTCACCGACCGCACCGTCCTGGACGATCAGCTCCAGCGCGCCATCCTGGCCATCGAGACGACGCCGGGCACCGTCGTCGCCGTCAACGACCGCACCGTCCACGCCGCCGGCCACACCTCCAAGTCCCAGCTGGTGGCGGACACCCTGCAGCGCGGCAACCGCATCCTGGTGGTCACCCTCCAGACGTTCCCGTCCGTGCTGCAGGCTCTCCAGGACGAGCCCGCGCTGGCCGGGCGCCGCTACGCCGTCGTGGCGGACGAGGCCCACTCCTCCCAGACCGGCACCGCCGCCGCCAAGCTGCGCCGCGTGCTCAGTCCCGCCGAACAGGCCGACCTGGACGACGGCGGCGAGGTGGACGTGGAGGCCGTGCTCGCCGCCGAGGTAGGCGCCTCCGGCCCCGCCGCGAACATCAGCTACCTGGCCTTCACCGCCACGCCCAAGCCCAAGACGCTGGAGCTGTTCGGGCGGCCGGGGGAGCAGCGGTACGAGAACGGGGAGCCGATCCCCGTCTCCTTCCACCGCTACCCCATGAAGCAGGCCATCCAGGAGGGCTTCATCCTGGACGTGCTGCAGAACTACACCACCTATGAGACCGCCTTCCAGCTCGCCCGTCTCAGCGAGACCGGGCAGCTCGAGGAGTTCCACGCCCGTGGCCGGCTCCCCGAGGGCATGGCCGGCGAGGAGGTGGACCAGGAGGCCGCCGCCAGCCAGCTGCGCCGCTGGGTGAAGCTCCACCCGGAGACGATCGGCCAGAAGGTGGAGATCATCGTGGAGCACTTCCGTGCGAACGTCGCCCACCTGCTGAAGGGGCGGGCCAAGGCGATGGTGGTCACCGACTCCCGCCTGGCCGCCCTGCGGTACAAGACAGCCATGGACGCCTACCTGGCCGGCCGTCCCGAGCTGGGCTACGACACCCTGGTGGCGTTCTCCGGTGAGGTGCGGGACCCGGACACGCCCGGCGTCGACCCCGTCACCGAGGCCCGCGCCAACCCCGGCGCACCCGCGGACCTGGCCGCCGCCCTGGACACGGACGACTACGCCGTGATGATCGTGGCGAACAAGTACCAGACCGGCTTCGACCAGCCCAAGCTGTCCGCCCTCTACGTGGACAAGAAGCTCGACGGCGTCCTGGCGGTGCAGACCCTCAGCCGGCTCAACCGGACCATGACGGGCAAGCACAAGACGTTCGTGCTGGACTTCGTGAACTCCGAGGAGGACATCCTCGCCGCGTTCCGCCCGTACTACGAGGGCGCCGAACTGGAGAAGGTGACCGACCCGGCCCGGCTGGCCGAGGTGATGGTCAAGCTGGACGGCTCCGGGCTGTACACGCCCGAGGAGATGGACGCGTTCGTGATCGCGATGGTGTCCGGCGAGGGCGAGCAGCGGCTCAAGGGGCTGCTGAACCCGGTGGTCGCGCGGTTCCTGGCGGAGGTGGCGGACGCGCAGCAGCGTGAGGACGGCCCGCGCCTGGAGGAGCTGCGCATCCAGCGCAAGGATGTGCGGACGTACCTGAAGCTCTACGACTTCCTCTCCCAGGTGTACCGGTTCCACGGGACGGAGTACCTGCGGCACGCGTACTACCTGCGGGCGCTGGACCGCTACCTGCCCTCCGTGGGGGAGCGGGCCGAGGTGGTGGACATCTCGGACGTGCGCCTGGTGGGCATCCGGCAGGACGAGGTCGGGACCGCGGACCTGCGGATCGACCGCACCGAGGCGCTGCAGCCCAGCGAGGGGGCCGGCAGCGCGATGGTGCGGCAGAAGAAGATCGGCCCGCTGGACGAGGTGATCCAGCGGCTCAACGAGGCGTTCGCGGGGGCCGGGTTCGACCTGGTCGAAGCCGACTCGCTCAGCCGACGGACCGTGGGCCGGGTGAAGGAGCGCGAGGAGATCCGCCGCCAGGCCATGGACAACACGGAAGCGCAGTTCGTGGGTGGCGGCGATGTGGACTCGGCCATCACCCTGGCCATGTGGGAGCTGGTGCAGAACCAGGCGGGGATGAGTGAGTTCCTCAACCGCGACGGCGACGAGCAGCGGGCCATCCGCGCCGACTTCGCCCGGGCCGTGTGGCTGGCGGTGCGGGCGGAGCTCGAGACCGACGCCACCCCGGACGCTTTCGTTCGGGAAAGGGAAGGCGCTCGGGACGCTTTCGTTCGAGAAACGGGGGGTGGGGTCACCGCCACCACGTATCCAGCCCCCCGGCAAGCGGATGACCCCACAGTGACACGAGGAAGGCACTGACATGTCCCACCCCAAGACGCTCCAGGTGTTCTTGATGGACGGTGCACCCACCGGTCGGCTGAAGTGCACCCTCGACAACTGGACGGGCCTCGTCTACGTCGTGCCACGCACCAGTCTCAACGCGGACGGGCACCCCGAGGCGTTCGAAGGCACCGGTGTGTACCTGCTGCTGGGGCAGGACGCCGATTCCGGCGACGACGTCGTCTACGTCGGGCAGGCTGTCGGGCGGGCCAACGGCAACGGCATGGTAGGCAGGATCCGGGAGCACGTCCGGAAAGAGGCGCACGACTTCTGGAACCGGGCCATTCTCCTCTCCACCCTCGGGGACACCTTCGGCCCCACGGAGGTGACCTACCTGGAGCACTTCTTCCACCAGGCTGCATCCACGGCCGGGCGCTTCACCGTGGACAACGCGGTGGCGCCCTCCCAGGGCAACGTCACTGAGGAGAAGAAGGCGGAGCTGGAGGAGTACGCCGACAAGGCCAAGATCCTGATCAGTGCCCTGGGGCATCGCGTCTTCGAGAGCGCTGACGGCTCACATGCCGTGGTCGCGGCGGGCCGGACCACCCAGGCGCCCGAGGCGGTGCCGGAGCGCACCCTGTTCACCATGACGGTCAACGGCGTGGGTGCGCAGGGGCACCCGACGCCGGACGGGTTCGTCGTCCTGCGCGGCAGTGGTCTCATGGAGGGGCTGCGGCCCAGCGCGCCCGCGGGTGTCCGGGCGAGCCGCGAGCGCTTCGCCGGCCACATCGGCGCTGATGGGGTGCTGATCGAGGACGTCTCCTTCACCAGCTCCTCGGCCGCGGCCGGATTCGTGGCCGGCGGGAGTATGAGCGGACCGTCCTCATGGCGGGCGCCGGACGGGCGCACCCTCGGCGAGGTCGAGGCCGCCTCGGCCAAGACGGTACCCATCGAGGACGACGCCTGATGGAGATGCACTCGACCGCCGCGGATGCCGCCGTCGACCATCCGTGGGGTGCCCAGAATGACGCCCAAGGGCCGGGGACGGGGCGCTCCGGGTCGTTGACCGCGAACGTCATGACCGTCGCGGACGCACTGCGTGACCCGCGTCTCCGTGTCCCCGAATATCAGCGTCCCTATACGTGGTCCACGACGAACACGGGGCAGCTCGTCGAGGACATTCGTCGTTTCCGTGCGGCCGCGTCCTACCGGATCGGCACCATGATCGTTCACGTCGAGGACGGCTGGCTGGACATCGTCGACGGCCAGCAGCGGTACATGACCTTCGCCCTGATCGCACTCGCACTGCAGGAGGTCCTGGGCGACACCGCCGAGCGCGCCGAGCACCAGCGTGCGGCCCTGGACCGCGCGGCGGCCATCGAGCTGCCGCCGGGCCGCCGGGACGTGTCGGAGCGCCACATCGTCGAGAACCACCGCCTCATCCTGCAGACGTTCCGGTCCTGGGACAGCACCGAGGTCGAGGACTTCGCGGACTACTTCCTGGACCGTTGCACGCTGGTGCGCCTGATCGTCTGCGACCTCGACGCGGCCTTCCAGATGTTCGACTCGCAGAACACCCGCGGCCGGGCGCTCCTGCCCACCGACCTACTGAAGGCATACCACCTCCGCGCCTATGGTGAGGCCACATCGGACCGGGCGGCGATCCTCGCGGCCGTGCGGGAGTGGGAAGCTACCCCGCCGTTCGAGATCCACCATCTCTTCTCGCGTCTGCTCTATCCGATCCTCCGCTGGAGCGCCGGTGAGTCCCTGCCGCGCGACGGCTTCACCGCGTCCCGGATCGGAGCGTTCAAGGGGATCTCCGCGGGGCCGACGGGCCTCGGACGACTGCCCTGGGCGCACGGGCTTCTCATGGCCAAGGCCCACGTGGACGACTACAACGGACGCAACGCCGCGCTGATCGCGCACGGTGCCCTTCCTCCGCTGGAGTTCCCGTTCCAGCTGACCCAGCCTGTCATCGACGGCGAGATGTTCTTCCGCCTGGTGCATCACTACACCCGGCTCGCGAGGGCCCTCGGCGTCTCCGCGACGGACGCGGAGCAGACCGCCGGGGACGACGCCCGTCGTGGGAGGGAGAACAGGCGATTCCAGACGATCACCCGGCTCGTCCGGGCCACCGGTACCGGCGCTGGCTACCGCTACACACAGGAGCTCTACGGAGCGCTGCTGCTGGCCTACGCGGACCGGTTCGGCGACCACGACATCGAGCGCGCCGCTCTCGTGCTCGCACGGCATGCCTTCGCATTGAGAACACGGTTGACGCGGGTCTACCCGCGCTCCGTGGAACTTCACGCGCTGGGCCAGCACGGGGCGCCGGACCTGGAGGACCGGGTCAACCTGTTCCGCCTGATGAGGAGCAGCCTGGACCCCGCCGCCGTCACCGGGCGCGTGGCGGCCCTCCCCGGGCCGTACGTGGACGAGGCCTCCCCGGTGGAGCGTCTCTACTCGGACACGGAGGAAGCCCACGATGCAGACTGAGAAGCACGCGCCTGAGGCGCTGACGATCGAGGAGGTCTTCACCGCCGCCCGGCACTACCGGGTGCCGGTCTACCAGCGGGCCTACGCCTGGACGCAGGTTGAGATCTCGACACTGCTCGCGGACGTGCGCCGCGCTCGCCTCCGCTCGGAGAAACCGGATACGCAAGGAGCCTCGTCCGACTACTACCTCGGCGCGCTGGTGGTGAACCGAGCCACGACTCCTGAGGGCGTGCCGATGGACGAGGTGGTCGACGGGCAGCAGCGCCTGACCACGTTGACGGTGCTGGCGGCCGTCGCGGAGCGTGTCATCCGTGCCGGTGTCCTCGACCCCCGGGCGTTGGCCGTCCTGGATTACGAAGGGCGCCCCGAGGCCGGGGAGGACCTCGCGACCCTCCGCCGTCGGGGCGCCCCCGCCGGGACGTCGTTCCAGGTGGACGCCATCGGGGTGGCCGTCGAGACGATCGCTGCGGCCTGCCGGCGGGCCATGGACCGGCAAACCCCGGCAGACGATCAGGAGGTGATGTTCGACGGCGACGACCTCGCGTACCTCTGGAAGCATGTCCGGTTGCTGCGCACCGAACTTCCGAAGGGCACGGACCTCAACCACTATTTCGAGGTGATGAACACCCGCGGTGAGCAGCTCGCCAAGCACGAGATCCTCAAGGCCACATTGATGCGGCCTCTCCAGGACGCCACGGACCGGAAGGTGTTCGCGCACGTCTGGGACTCCTGCGCCGTCCTGGACCGCCACATCCAGCTCCAGTTCTCGACGGAGCGGCCGAAGGATGGCGGTGAGGCGGCAAGAGACGCCGTCTTCGGAGGGTCCTGGTCGGCCCTCCTCACACGGGATTTCGCGTCGCTGCGGGCAGCTCTCGCGCCGAGCCAGACCGCGACGGCGTCGGGCGCCCGCACCATCATGGGGCCTCTGCTGGCCGCCGGGCAGACCGCCGTGGAGTCCGGGCCCTCGTCCGACCAGCGCCAGGACGACGCCGATACCGGCGCCTACGGGACCATCGTCGACTTCCCGAACCTGCTGCTGCATGTGCTGCGCGTGATGCAGGAGAAGGGTGCGGGGGCCGAGCCCGGCCTGCCGCGGTGGGGCCAGGACTCAACGGGGGCCGTGCGACTCGAGGACGGCTCCCTGCTGGAGCAGTTCGCCCAGCACGGCCAGGCCGACGCGGCCTGGTCTCAGCGCTTCCTCGTCACGCTGCTCCGCATGCGCCTTCTGCTGGACACCTATGTGATCAGGACTCTGGCGACGACGGGAACACAGGCGGACGAGGAGAACTGGGTGCTCAGTCGAGCTCAGAAGCTCGAGACGGAGGCCGGCGAGCGCTCTCCCCGCCGACGGCTGGGTGTGAAGAACACCTTCCAGGATCCGCAGGTCCAGGACGCCGTCCGGAACCTTCAGGCCATGTTCCAGGTCACCGACACGCGCCGCACGTCCAAGTACTTCCTGTACCGCATCCTGCGATGGCTGGATGCGCAGCCGGTGGATGGTGTGGACGGTGTGGCGTTTCAGCTCATGCTGGAAGATCTGGCGCGGGAGCGCCTCGGTGCCTACGAGGCGGACAAGACCTGGGATGCCGGCGTCAACGTCCCCAACTTCGTCTTCAACGCCCTGGACTACATCCTCTGGGACGCCGGCCGGACATCGTCCATGGAACGGGAGCATCTGCGGGAGCCCCTCAGCGATGTCGAACAGGAGGTGCTCCGCCGGCGCGCCGACGGCTTCCGGTTCCGATACCGAACCTCGGTGGAGCACTTCTACCCCGTGGTCCCGGGTGAGGAGCAGGAGGCCTTGACCGCGGAGGACGTCAACCGTTTCGGGAACCTGTGCATCATGGGCCGACGCGAGAATTCTCAGCGGAACAACCTGATGCCCGTCTCGAAGGTGAAGCAGTACTCCTCGGACGAACAGAGCCTGAAGTTCCAGCTCATGGCCGGCATCCTTCACGCCGAGGGCGACTGGGACGTCTCCCAGATCAAGGAGCACGGGAACAGCATGCGGCGGGTGATCCAAGAGTGGCAGGGCAAGCGGCCCTGACACCTCTGGACGACCTGGCCTCAGAGCCCTCGTTAGGCTCGTCCCATGGTCGCCGCGCGTGAAGTCACCCTTCAGGAACTCCTCGGGGGCTCCTACCAGTACACGGTCCCGCTCTACCAGCGGACGTACTCCTGGGGCCGCCCGCAGTGGCAGCGCCTGTGGGAGGACGTCGTGGACGTCGCCGACCATCGGCGGGACAACCCTTCGGCGACCCACTTCCTCGGCTCCCTCGTTCTCGCCGGCTTCCGGGACAACGGGCCCGGTGGCGTCCAGCGGTGGCTCGTGGTGGACGGGCAGCAGCGGCTGACGACGCTGACGCTCCTCCTCGCCGCTGTCCGAGACCACCGGGCTGAGCACGAAGGCCCCATGCACGCCGATCGGGTCAACGAGAAGTACCTGGTCAACAAGTGGGAGGACGGCCATCTCCGCTACAAGGTCCTGCCCACCCAGGCCGACCGCGGCGCCTACCGCGGACGGATCGAGCACGCCCCGGACGCTGCCGAAGGCTCCAGGATCAGCGAAGCCCACCAGTTCTTCCGGACGAAGCTGGTCGAGTTGAGCCATCCCCCTGCCGACGGTGAAGAGGCGCCGCTGACCGTGGCGGAGGTCGAGTCCGCCGTCGTCGCCGGCCTGTCGATCGTGTCCGTGACCACCGGGGAGAATGACAACGCCCACCGCATCTTCGAGTCGCTGAACAACACCGGCCTCAAGCTCACCCAGGGCGACCTGCTCAGGAACTACCTGTTCATGCAGCTGCCCACACGGGCGGATGAGGTCTACACCACCCTGTGGCTCCCGTTGCAGAACCTGCTCTCCAATGAGGAACTGGAGACCCTGTTCTGGCTTGACCTGGTGCAACAGGATCCCAAGGTCCGCCAGACGGAGATCTACGCGGGGCAGCAGCGTCGCATGCGTGACCTGCAGGACGAGTCGCAGGTCAGGGACGAAGTCGAGCGGTTCCTGGCGTTGGGGCGTCTCTACGACGTCATGCTCCGCCCGGAGAAGGAGAAGGACGACGCAGTGCGCTTCCGCTTGGCACGCCTGCGCGCCTGGCGCACGACGACGACGTTCCCGATCACACTGCACCTGATGGAGCGCCGGTCGTTGGGGGACATCGACTCGGACGAACTGGCCCGTGCGCTCCTCTACCTCGAGTCGTACCTGGTCCGACGCCTCGTCTTCGGCCGCTACTCCGACGGTCTCAACACCACCTTGCTCGCGGCGACGGCGGACATCCAAGGTCAGGACGATCCGGCGGATGCCCTGCAGCGCTTCCTCTCCAGCGGACGGAAGCACTTCGCCTCCGACGATCAGATCCGCCAGGCCGTGATGACGGCACCCTTCTACACCACGGGCCGGGCAGCCCACCGGAAGCTGATCCTCCGGTGGATCGAGGAGTCCTACGGCAGCAAGGAGCCGGTGGACCTCGACAGCGCGACCATCGAGCACGTCATGCCGCAGACCCTCACGGAGGAGTGGGAGCGCGCTCTGGCCGACCAGCTCGCGGCGCACCAGGACCTTCGAGAGGTGCACACCGAGCTCCTGCACACCTTGGGCAACCTCACCCTCACCGGATACAACAGCGAGCTGAGCAACGGGCCATTCGCCGTCAAGCGTGCGGAGCTGGCCAAGAGCGGCATCCGCATGAACCAGGAGATCGCCGCCGAACTCGTCTGGGGTCCGGGGCAGATCCGTGCCCGCGCCGAGCGGCTCGCGGACCGGATCGTCGGCATCTGGCCGGGTCCCTCCGCGGAGGCCGCCTCCGGAGTCGCTCACACGGCCTGGCAGACGCTGACGGATGCCGTCGCGGCCATTCCCGATGGATCGTGGACCTCCTACGGCGAACTGGCACGGCTGATCGGCAGCCACCCGGTCCCCGTGGGGACCTACCACGCGCGCACGGCGCTGCCGCACGCTCATCGTGTGCTCCAGGCAGGAGGCACCGTGTCGCCGTCCTTCCGGTGGACGGACCCAGAACGCACGGATGACCCGCACGACGTCCTCGCCGCCGAAGGGGTGCGCTTCTCCGAGGACGGACATGCCGACGGCGGCCAGCGGCTGCTGGCGGAGCAGCTCGCCGAGCTCATCGACGTCGACGTCGACCTGACCGATCCTCGGTCGCTCGCCGCCCCGGGCAACGACCCTGCGCTGCGGGACCGCTGAGTCGACCGACTGTACGACCACAACGATCCCGAATCGGCCCGCGCACTGATCGAGGTCCAACGAGGCTGGGTCGAGCGCGGTGGCCGGGCGGAATTCGCGGACAATGCCGCCGGCGGTTGTTTCTTGGTCGTCCCGCGCACGTCGGACCGCAACATCTGGCCCGTGATCCTGTACCCGACGTACGGCGTCGAGGTCGTCTTCTACCACCTCGCGAAGTGGGCTCCGTTCACCGATGAATCGCTTCTCGACGAGTTCCGGGAGCGCCTGAACCTCGTCCCTGGCGTGGAGTTCGGCCCGGACGCTCTCCGCCGTCGCCCGACCATCAAACCGGAGATCCTCCAGCCAGCCGCCGCGCAGGAGGCGTTCCTCGACGCGCTGGAGTGGTTCCTGCACACGGTCCAGAAGCGCGACACGACTACCTGACGGCCCTGCCGGGGGGCAGGTCCTGACGAGGCATCGCAGTCGTTATTCCGTCCACCCCACCCACTAGCCTCCCCACCATGAAGATCGGATTCCGGAAGCCCTCCCTCAGGAAGTCCCTCAAGGCCCGCACCACGGGCCGCGCCAAGCGTGCGATCAAGCGCAAGGTCATCCCCGGCTACGGCCGCAAGGGGATGGGCTGGCTGCGCGATCCGAAGCGCGCCGCCTACAACGCGGTCTACCGGCGCACCACGTTCGGCCTCGGCGACGTCCTGAAGATGTTCCGCTGAGCACGCGCAGCAACATCCCCGACGCCGTCGACACGGACCGGACCGCCGGCACCGTCGAGCTCCTCGAGCCGCCCCGTGAGGCCGTCGAGTGGATGGCCTCGCCCGCCCCCGCGACCGACCTCTGGTGGTCCGCCACGGTCCGCGGGGAGGTGGACCCGGACTGGCACCGGCTGGAGAGCGCCGCCCAGATCGCGGACCTGGTGCACGCCCTCACCGACCCGCGGGACAAGCTGATCCTCGAGGACGAGCCGCCCACCCGGTACGCGCAGATCATGCTGCTGGGCGACGGGCTCTTCATGGTGGAGATCGCGAAGCGGTTCGAGGGGCGCGGGGCCTACAACTGGCGGATCGGCCGGGGCCGGGCCGCGGACGAGGCCGCCAACGACCCTCAGGACCTCGTCCAGTTCTTGCAGGAGCTCACCGCCGCCGAGACCATCGAGGTCCTCGTCAGCTGGGCACAGGGCCACGGCCTCCCGCTGCCCTACGGGGCGGCCCTGCGCACCTACGGCACCCCGCCGGACCCGGGGTTGGGCGTCTGACCGTGCCGAACGACGCCGGCTGCCGACTCCACGGGTGTGCGCGACCGGGCATCATGGCTCCATGACGCCAGCCCTGGAGCACCTCGCCGCCCTCCCGCCGCATGCCGCGATCGACCCGGCCGAGCTCGCCGCGGCCCTCACGCCGGTGCCGGAGCTCGCTGGCTGGCGCGTCACGCCGTCGTCGACACCCGCCGGCACCACCCCACCCGAGCTCACCATCACCTACGCCACCGACGACTTCGCCACGGCCCTGGCCCTGGCGAACCGGATCGGGGAGGCCGCCGAGGCCGCCGACCACCACCCGGACCTGACCGTCTCCTACGGCCGGCTCACCGTGGGCATGCACAGCCACGACGTCCGCGCCCTCACCTCCCGCGACGTCCGCCTGGCCCGCACCGTCGCCCGCCTCGCCAGCGAGGTCCTCGCCCCCCACGCCCTCGCCGCGTACGGCACCCTGGCGCCCGGCCGCTCGAACGCGCACGTCATGGACGGTGTGCGCGGCACCTGGATCCCCGGCACCCTCCGCGGCACGCTCCACGCCAGCGGCACCGGTGCGGCCACCGGCTACCCAGGCGTCGTCCTCGCCGGCGCCGCGCCCGCGCACGCGACCACCGACGTCCCCGCCCAGGTGCTCGTGTCCGCCGACCTCCCGGACCACTGGGACCGCCTCGACGCCTTCGAGGGCGCCGGCTACCGGCGGGTGCCCGCCGTCGTCGCCCTGGAGGACGACGACGCCGTTTGCCCCGCCTTCGTCTATGAGCTGGTGCCCGATGCCGTCCCGCCGTCCGCCTGAGCCCCCCGCCATGACACCGCACCTCGACACCCACCCCGACGCCCGCCCCGACCCCGGCTCCCGCCAGCGGGCCCTCGTCCGGCGCTCGCCCCTGATCCTCGCGGCCGTCGTCCTCCTGGCTGGAGCCGCCGTCCTCGCCGCCCAGGGACACCGCGAGGCGGCCGGCCTCAGCCTGCAGATCGTCACGGTGGTCCCCGTGCCGATCGCCCTCGAACGCGCCCACCGGGTCCGCCTGCCCACCGCGCTGCACGCGATGTACGCGGCCCTGCTGCTCGCCGCCCCGTGGGTGGGTGCCGCGCTCGGCGGCTACGACGCCTGGCCGTGGTGGGATGCCCTCGTGCACTTCTACTCCGGCGTGCCGATCGCGCTCGGGTGCGTCTTCCTGCTGGGCGTCGCGGCCGCGCGCCGTGGGCTGGTCCTGCCGCCCGGGCTCGAGGCGCTCCTCGTGATGGCCCTGCACTCGCTCGTGGCCCTGGCGTGGGAGATCGCCGAGTTCACCGCCGACCAGGCGCTCGGCGCGCAGACGCAGAAGGGCAACACGGACACCATGACGGACATGATCGTCGGCACGCTCGGGGCCCTGATCGTGGCGTTCGCCCTGTACGCGCACCGCACCCGCGGCCGCTTCGCCTGGCTCTCGCGCTTCACCGGGTCCTGAGCAGGCGGGCGCCTGCCACCGGACGCTGCGGTGCGGGCATCCCCTTCCCGGCGTCCTGTCAGCGGTCCGTCCTACCCTGCTGATCAAGCGGCCCCGCCCCGGGGCCGACCGACGGAAGGAACCCCCGGCATGCACCGCACCCCCCTCGCCCTGACGGGTCTGACCCTCGCCGCCGCCCTGACCGTGACCGGCTGCGGCACCACAGACACGGACGACACCCCGGCCGCCCGCGCGGACGCCGCCGCCTCCTCCGCGGGCACCGAGCCCTCGACGGCGGCCCCGACCACGGACCCGACCACCACCGGCTCCGCCCCCACCGGCGGCGCGCGGGACGGCTCGGCGTCGTCTGCGGCCCCGTCCGAGGCGTCCTCCACGGCCGCGGCCGAGGCGATCTCCGAGGAGCACGGGCTCGCGGACGTGATGTTCGCGCAGATGATGGTCCCGCACCACGAGCAGGCCCTCGAGATGAGCCGGATCGTTCTGGACAAGGAGGGCGTCCCGGAGGACGTGCGCGCCCTGGCCCAGCGGATCGAGGCCGCGCAGGCCCCCGAGATCACGCGCATGCAGGACATGCTCGCCGCGTGGGGCGTCACCGACGCCCAGCACATGGACCACTCCGGCCACGGCGGCATGGCCGGGATGCTGACGGAAGAGCAGCTGCAGGACCTGCGCGACGCCGACGGCCCCGAGGCCGCCCGCCTCTTCCTCGAGGGCATGGTCGAGCACCACCGGGGCGCCGTGGACATGGCCCAGACCGAGCTGGAGGACGGTGAGAACCCCCAGGCGCGCGCCCTCGCCGAGGACGTGATCGCCGCCCAGGAGGAGGAGATCGCGCAGATGGAGGACATGCTCGCCGGTCTCTGACCTGCCGGACGGGCCGCCGCGACACGCCCCGGCACACGACGACGCCGGCCCGCCTCCGGGAGGAGACGGGCCGGCGTCGTGGTGTCCGGGGCGCTGGCCCCGAGGCGGGTCCGTGGACCCGCCGGGGGCGCTCAGCGGCGGCGGCCGAGCTGGCGCTGCAGCAGGCGCATGCCCTCGCGCATCAGCATGTCGCGGCCGCCGGAGCGGCGGGCGTTGACGGACGGACGGCCGTAGGCGGTGCCGGTGCCGAAGCGGGCGCCGCGGCCAGCCCGGGCGTTGCCGCCGGAGAGCAGGCCGCCGAGCATGCCGCCCAGGCCGCCGGACCGGCCGGCGCTGACGTATCCGCCGCGGCCGCGGGAGGACTGGCCGTAGCTCCGGCCGCCGGTGGACTGGCTGCGCAGGGCGCGGAGGAGATCGTTCTTCAGACCCATGGTCATGCTCCTTCTCGAGTGCGCGCCGCCCTTCGCCGCGCGCAGTGCGTCCACGGTAGCCCGCGGGCACCCGTCACAGTCCAGGGCGGGGGCGCGCCCGTGCCGTCAGCGGGCGGACGAGCCGGATCCGCCGCGGGGCCGGCGCAGGGGGAGGCCCGGCCGGTGCAGCTCCTCGGGGGAGCCGGCGCCGTAGCCCGGCACCGTGCGCATCAGCTCGGTCTCGCCGTCCTGCCACAGGGGCACGTTCTTGGCCTCGGGCAGGTCGGACACGCGGAAGCGCGGGTCCTCACCGGCCTTGAGCTTGCGCTCGTAGTCCTTGAGCAGCTTCACGGCGAGCCCGCCCAGCGGGATGATCGCCACGAGGTTGATGGTGGCCATCAGGGCGGCGAAGGTGTCCGCGAGGTTCCACACGAGGTTCACGGTGCCCAGGGCGCCGCCCACCACGCACAGCAGCACGAGCACGCGGAACGCCGTGATGAACGCCGGCGCCCGGTCCCCGGCCAGGTACTGGATGTTCGCCTCGCCGTAGTAGGTGTTGCCCAGCACGGAGGACCACGCCAGGAAGAAGATCACCACGGTGAGGAAGGGGCCGGCCCACGCGCCCACGGCCTGCTGCAGGGCGCCCTGGGTGACCGCCATGCCGAGGGCCTCCTTGTCGCCGAACGTCGGCTCGGAGAGCAGCACGATGAACGCGGTGGCGGTGCACACCAGCAGCGTGTCGAAGTACACGCCGAGCGACTGCACGAAGCCCTGCTTGGCGGGGTGGGACACGGCGGCCGCGGCGGCCGCGTTCGGGGCCGAGCCCATGCCGGCCTCGTTGGAGAACATGCCGCGGCGCACGCCCTGCATCACCATCGCCATGCCGACGGCGGCACCCGCCACCTGCTCGAAGCCGAGGGCATGACCCACGATCAGCCCGAGCATCGCCGGGACCTCGGTGATGTTCACGGCCACCACGATCAGGGCCACGACGATGTAGGCCACGGCCATGATCGGCACGATCACGTTGGTCACCGCGGACAGGCGACGCACGCCGCCGAAGATCACCAGGGCGGTCAGCACGGCCAGGCCCACGCCCACGATCCACGCGGTGGTGGTGGAGGTGCCCCAGTTGGCCTGCACGGACTCCGAGATCGAGTTGGACTGCACGGCGTTGAACACGAACCCGTAGGTCACCGTGATCGCGACGGCGAACAGGGCCGCCAGCCACTTCTGGCCCAGCCCGTCACGGATGTAGTACGCCGGGCCGCCGTAGAACCCGTCCCTGCCCTTGCGCTTGTACAGCTGGGCGAGGGTGGACTCCACGAACGCGGTGGCGCCGCCGATGAGCGCCATGACCCACATCCAGAACACCGCGCCCGGCCCGCCCAGCACGATGGCGATCGCCACGCCCGCCACGTTGCCGGTGCCCACGCGGGAGGCCGCGGAGATGGTGAAGGCGCGGAAGGGGGAGACGCCGTCGTCGGCGCCGGTCTCGGGTCCCTTCGCCACCACGGAGCGCAGCATCTCCGGGAGCATGCGCACCTGCACGCCCACGGTGCGGATGGTGAACCACACGCCCGCGACGGCGAGCAGCGCCATCACCACGTACCAGTACCAGTTGTTGAACGCGCTGATGGCGTCGGTGAGAGCTTCCATGGGGAGAAGCTTAGGGGTTGACAGGACGGTCAGCGCACGGGGTCGTCCGCATCCTCGGCGAGGTCGCGACCCAGCGTGGTCTCCCACAGCTCCACGAGGTGGCCGATCCGCCGGCGCAGGTCCTCCGGCTCCACCCCGGCGGCCGTGTTGCGGGCGGCCGAGCGGGCGACGTCGTCGGCGAGCTCGTTGCCCCGGGTGCCGGCGTGGCCCTTGACCCACACCGTGCTCACCTCGACGCCCGCCGTCTCGGCGAGGTCGATGGCGGCCAGCAGGCGGCGCAGCGCGCGGCGGATGCGCTCGCCGCGGGCGTCGCCGAGGGTGAGGCGCTCGCGATGGGCGTCCCGCAGCAGGGCCAGGGCGGCGCGGGAGTCCGAATGGATGACGACGCGCTCGTCCGGGTGCCCGGACCAGGCGGCGAGCAGGTGGCCCAGGGCCAGCGCCTCGAGCTCCGCCTCGAGCGGCAGGGTGACGCCGGGCAGGGCGTGCGCGGCCCACGGACCGGAGGGCGTCACGGCCGCGGCGCCGCCGGTGCGGGTGCCGCGCAGCACCGAGCCGTCCACGTACACGTGGCGCACCTCGGCGGGGTCGGAGAAGGACAGGCTGTGCATGAGCTGCGGCGCCGTGCGCCGCAGGTGGCGCTCCACGCGGCGGCGGGCGAGCAGCACGCGGCCCGCGCGGGTGGCGTCCTCGGCGACCTGCTGCTCGGCGCGCAGGGCCTCGAGCGAGGCGCGGACCGCGCCCGAGGCGGCCACGGCGGCGGCGTCCACGTCCGGGAGCAGGTAGCTCGAGCGCTGGGAGCCCACGGGGGACTCGTCGAGCCGGTAGGAGACCACGTGCAGCTCCGGGGGTGCGAGCGCCCGCAGGAGGGAGAGCAGCTCGGCGTCCGAGTCCGTGCGCAGGCGCACGATCACGGGCCGCCCGGCGGGCAGGTCCTCGGCCACGGTGGCCCAGAACCGGTCCAGCTGGGTCACGGGGACCACACCGGTCAGGACCGTGCCCTTGACGTCGTCGCCGAGCTCGCGCAGCTCCAGGTGGCGGGCCACGAACACGATCCCGTCCTGCACCGGGTGCAGGTCCACGCGCAGCGCGCGGCCGTGGTCCACGCCGGGGAGCATCGCGAGGGGCCGGGCCACCACGCGGACGCCGTCGGTGCGCACGCGCATCCGCGGCGGCGCCGGGCGGGGCCCCGCCGGTCGGGGCAGTGCGGGCAGGGGCGGCGCGGGCTCCAGGAAGCCGGCGGGGGACCAGGGCGTGGCCGTGAGGTCCACGGCGGGCAGCCTCACGAGCCCGCCCGCGTGGCGGGAGGGGTGACGGATCAGGGCCGAGGAGCCCGCGTGTGCCCCGGGCCGTGCGGCGGGTCGCCCCGCCGTACGGGCCGCGGCCTGCGCGGAGAGGGAGGTCCGGAGGGCGTGGCTGCCGGGCAGATGGCTGCCGCTGCGGTCCTGGAGCGACTGGTCCGTGGGCCGGTCCGGGTCCACGAAGGCACCGTCGGGGGTCGGCGTGCCCATGAGCTGGGCGCCCGGGCCGGTGAAGGCCCAGAGCGCGTCCAGCAGATCGTCGGGGGTCGAGGCGTCGACGTCGAAGTGGAGGGACCTCACCTGCCCCTCCCGAGGATGATTGCTGAGTGCTCCCATGTCTCCACCGGCGGTCTGTGCGGAATCGCCCCGGACATGTGAGCCGGGTCCGGGGCGATGCGTTGGTCGGTGGGTCCCGGCCGGCGGGTCGATCACCGGCACGGCACCCGATGTCGGCTACACCCTAGTGAGCCGACTCCGCTCAGGGCAGGGCTGAGGGTCTGTGGATTCCCGGCCGCCGGTCAGAGAACGCCCGCACGTCGGCGCTGGACGTCCGGGCCGGTGGCCACGCCGAGGGCCTCGGCCTGCGCGCGCTGCTGCCGCAGGGACACGGTGCCCAGCACCAGCGCCAGGGCCCGTTCGCCCTCCGCCGGCGTGGGCGCGGCGGCGGTCAGCAGCCGGTGCAGGCCCAGCCCGCCCAGGCCCAGGGCGAGGGCCGTGGTGAGGACCTCGGCGCCGTCGCGGTGGCGCAGCAGCACCTCCTCGGCGGCCTCCGCCACCGCCTCCAGGTCCGCGCCCCCGCCGGCGGTCCCGGCGCGTGCGGCGACGGCGTGCTCGATCTCCGCCACGATCCGGTCCGCCACCCGGGCCAGCAGCGTCTGCTTGTCCGGCACGTGCCAGTACAGCGCGGAGGCCTGCACGCCCAGCACCGCGGCGACGCGGCGCATCGAGAGGTCCCCCATGCCGAAGTCCTGCAGGATCGCGACGGCGGCGTCCACCACGTCCTCCGCGCTCAGGCGGCCACGGGGCGGGGGAGGGGTCATGGAGGGCAGGCTACCCGGCCCCGCCTGCCGCTTCAGCTGGGGCGTCCGGGCCGGCGATCCCGTGGAGTACGCCGCCCTCGCCCATCCGCACGGTCCGGTCCGCCATGACGGCGGCCTCGTCGGCGTCGTGGGTGACCACGACGGCGCTCGTCCCCTCCGCCCGCAGCGCCGCCCGGATCTGGCGGGCCAGGCGGGCGCGCAGGTCGGCGTCGAGGGCGGAGAGGGGCTCGTCCAGCAGGAGCACGCGCGGGGCGGGGGCGAGCGAGCGGGCCAGGGCCACGCGCTGGGCCTGGCCGCCGGAGAGCGTCCGCACGGGGCGGCCCGCGAGCTCCGTCAGGCCCACAAGCTCCAGCAGCTCGGCCACGCGCGCGCGGCGGCGGACCCGGTCCCACCCGGCGGCCTCGAGCCCGTAGGCCACGTTGCGGGCCACCGTGCGGTGCGGGAACAGCTGCCCGTCCTGGAACACGAGTCCCACGCCGCGGCGGTGGACGGGCACGGGCCGGCCCCCCGCGGCGCCGGACACCTCCGTGCCGTCGATCTCCGCCGTCCCGGCCACCACGTCCTCCAGCCCCGCGATCCCGCGCAGCACGGTGGACTTGCCCGAGCCGGAGGCGCCCACGAGCGCCACGATCTCGCCCGGGGCCACGTCCAGGTCCGCACGGGTCACGGGCACCGAGCCGTCCGGGTAGGCCACGGCGACCCCGCGCAGGCGCAAGGCGGCGCCGGGGCGGGGCGCGTCGTCGTCGTGGTGGGCGGTGCGGTGCCCCGGGGTGGTCGGCTCCATCAGATCCCTCCCGATCCGGCCTCGCGCGGGCGCAGCCGCTCACAGGCCAGCATGACGCCGGCGCTGAGCACGGCCAGCACCGTGGCGGCGGCCAGCGCCATGCCGTAGTTGTCCGCGCCGGGCCGGCCCAGCAGGCGCGCGATGAGCACGGGCAGCGTGGGCCGGTCCGCGGCGGCCAGGAAGCTCGTGGCGCCGAACTCCCCGAGGGACACGGCGAACGCGAACCCGGCCGCCAGGCCCACCCCGCGCAGCAGGAACGGCCCGTCCACCGTGGCCAGCACGCGCGCCGGACCCGCGCCGAGGGTGCGGGCGGCCTCCCGCAGGCGCGGGTCCACCGCGGCGAGCACGGGCACGAGCGCGCGCACCGCCAGCGGCACGGCCACCACGGCCTGGGCGATCGGCACGAGCGCCCCGGAGGCCGCGAGCTCGGGGGCCTGCACGCGCAGGGACACCACGAACCCGAAGCCCACCGTCACCGCGGACACGCCCAGCGGCAGCAGCAGCGCCCCGTCCAGGGCGCGCTGGACGGCGCGGGCCGCGCGCGAGCGGAACGGGCGGGTGAGCAGCAGGGCCAGGGGCACGGACACGAGGAGCGTGACCACGGTGGCGTCCAGGGCCGTGCGCGCGGACTGCTCCAGGGCCTCGAGCGGGGTGACGCCGCCGGCGAACCCGGTGCCCGGGCTCGTGGCCAGCAGCGTGTAGTTGCGCAGCCCCCAGCCCTCCGGGGACCGGAAGGAGCGGATCACGAGCGCCGCCAGTGGGGCGAGGACCAGCGCGCCGGTGAGCGCGGTGGCGGCCGCCGGGAGCGCATCGGTGCGGGTCAGGGGCCGCAGCGGGGCGGTGCCGAGCCGCAGCGCCCGGCGCGCGCGGGCCGCCGTCACCCCGGACAGCGCCACCGCCGCCAGCACCACGGCCAGCTGGAGGATGGAGAACACGGCGGCGGTGCGCAGGTCCAGGTACACCGCGGTCTGCACCCAGATCTCGGACTCGAGCGTGCCGTACCCGGGCCGGCCGAGGGTCTGCACGATCCCGAACGCCGACGCGCAGAACAGGAACACCAGCGCCGCCGCGCCCGCGAGCGCCGGCCCCAGCTGCGGCAGGGTGACGGTCAGGAAGGCCCGGGTGGGCGAGGCGCCCAGCGTCCGGGCGGCCTCCGCCTGGCGGGGGTCCAGCGCGGCCCACAGGGCGCCCACCTGGCGGACCACCACGGAGACGTTGAAGAACACCATGGCCAGCACGACGGCGGCGGTGGTCTGGTCCAGCCCCGTCCAGCCGAAGGGTCCACCCGGGGCGAGCAGGGCCCGGAACGCCACGCCCACCACCACGGTGGGCAGCACGAAGGGGACGAGCACCACGGCCCGCAGCAGCGTCCGGCCGGGGAAGGCGCGGCGGTGCAGCACGAACGCGGCGGGCAGGCCGAGCGCCACGGAGGCCGCGGTGCCGGCGGCGGCCATCCCGAGGGTCTGGCCGAGGATCCGCCACGTCCGCTCCCGACCCAGGACCTCCGCGAACGCGCTCAGGTCCAGCGCGCCCGTGGGGTCCCCGGCGACGTCCACGCCCGCCACCCCGCGCCACAGCATCGCGGCCACGGGCCACGCGAAGAACACCAGCAGGAACGCCACGGGCACGACGCCGGCCGCCAGCCATCCGGCGCCCGCGCCGGTCCCGGCGGGGCGTCGGCGGGGCGGGCGGGCCGGCGTCGTGAGGGCGGCGAGGGGCATCAGGAGCCCTGGACCTCCTCGGCGAGGGCGGTCCACTCCTTCAGGAGGTCCTCGCGGCGCTCGTCGAACGCCGCCGGGTCCGGGGTGATGGGGTCCTCGACCAGCGGGGCGTTCTGCTCCCACTCGGCGGGCAGGGCGACCGCGTCGTCCACGGGGTACATGTACATGTTCTCCGGGATCGCGGCCTGCACGTCCTCGGTGAGCATGAACTCCACGAACGCCTGCGCGCCCTCGGGGTTCTTCGCCCCGGCCAGGACGCCGGCGTACTCCACCTGCGGGGTGCAGGAGTCCTCGAGGACCGCCGTCTCCGGGGCGAACGCGGGGGAGGAGGAGTAGGACAGCACGATCGGGAACTCGCCCTTCCCCTCGCCGCCGGAGAAGTCCACGGCGTAGGCGTCCGACCAGGACGCGTCCACCTTCGCCCCGCCCTCGAGCAGGTCCCGCCACCAGCCCTGCCAGCCGTCCTCGCCGTACTCGGCGGTGGTGGCGGCCAGCAGCGCCAGGCCGGGGGAGGAGGTGACGGGGGAGGTCACGGCGGTGAGCTCCGCGTACTGCGGCTCGCGCAGCTGGTCGAGGTCCGTGGGCTCGGCCACGCCGTTCTCCTCGAACCAGGCCGGATCCGTGTTGAAGCAGACCTGACCGCGGTCCACGGGGGTCATCGCGTCCCCCACCACGAGCTCCTGCGCCGAGGCCGGCAGGTCCGCGGGGGTGAAGGGGGCCACGGCCTCCTGGCCCACGAGGCGGTGCGCGGAGTGGTCCTCCACGCCGTACACGCCGTCCGCCACGGGGGCGTCCTTCGAGAGGAGCACCTGGTTCACGACGGCGCCGGCGTCCCCCGGCGCGGTGGTCACCAGGGTGTAGCCGGACTCCTGCTCGAAGCGGGCGATCAGATCGTCGGGGAGGGCGAACGAGTCGTGGGTGAGGATCGTGACGGTGCCCTTGTCCTGGGCGGGGGCGGACGAGCCGGAGCCGGAGCCGGACGCGGCGCCCGCCGCGGGCGACGAGCCCGCGCCGCCGGACGGGGCGGAGCCGCCGGACGGGGCGGAGACGGAGCAGCCGGTGAGGGCGAGCGCGGCCAGGGACAGCGCGGCGAGGCCGGCGCGGATGCGGACGGGACGGGACATGCGGTTTCCTCCTGCGATGCGGGAGGGGCCGGGGTGTCTCCGCGGCGGCGGCGCCGGGGCGCCACCGGCTCGGGGCCCCCGGGAGGAGGTCTCGACTTCCTTCGCCGGTGCTAGCCGGAGCAGGTTCGAGGGTCTGCGGCGGACCGCACTCTCAGCGCCGTGGCGGCGCTCCCCTGTCGATGTGTGTGCTGGGAGCCTATCGCGTCCCGGGCCGGGCCGTAGACTCCTGCGCGTGAGCGCCTCCGCATCCTCCGCCGACGCCGGTCCCTCCTCCTCCGGGGGCGTCTCCGCCCCCGTCTCCGACTGGGACATCCGCCGGCCCCACCGCATGTGGCCGCGCATGCTGGTCATCGTGCTGACCCTGGCCGGCCTCGTGGTGGTGGTGCAGTTCGTCCAGGGGATCTCCCAGATCGTCGCGCCCGTGTTTCTGGGCCTGAACCTCGTGATCGTCGCGTACCCGCTGCAGTCGTGGCTGATCCGCCGCGGCGTGCACCCCGTGCTCGGCGCCGCCGCCACGGTGCTGCTGGTGTGCTCGGTGCTGGCCGTCGTCGTCGGGATGCTGCTGTGGTCAGCGCTGGAGCTGATCACCGCGCTGCCGGAGTACGCGGCCCAGTTCGAGCGGATCGTGCAGGACGTGGTCGCCTGGCTGGGGACCATGGGCGTCACCCCGGACATGGTCAACTCGCGCCTGGCGCAGATCGACCTGCAGGCCGTCTCCGGGGCCGCGGTCACCGCCCTCACCACGATCGCCACCAACATCTACGCCGTGGTGGGCCTGCTGGCCACCGTGATCATGGGCATGTTCTTCCTCGCCATGGACTCCATGGCCGTGGAGCGCCGCGTGGACCTGCTCAACACCGCCCGCCACGAGCTCGGCCGCGCGCTGCGGGACTTCGCGCACGGCGTGCGCCGGTACTGGATCGTCACCACCGTCTTCGGCCTGATCGTCGCGGTCCTGGACGTGGTGGCGCTCATGGCCATCGGCGTGCCCATGGTGCTCGTGTGGGGGGTCCTGAGCTTCCTGACCAACTACATCCCGAACATCGGCTTCGTGATCGGCCTGATCCCCCCGGCCCTGCTGGGGCTCATGGAGGGCGGCTGGGGCGCATTCCTGGGGGTGGTGGTCAGCTACTCCGTGCTGAACTTCGTGCTCCAGTCCATCATCCAGCCGAAGGTCGCCGGGGACGCGGTGGGCGTGGTCCCCACCGTCAGCTTCCTGTCCCTGCTGTTCTGGGCGTGGGTGCTGGGCCCGCTCGGGGCCATCCTCGCCCTGCCCTGCACGCTGCTGGTGAAGGCGGTCCTGATCGACGCCGACCCCGGCTCCCGGTGGGTCAACTCGCTGATCGCCTCGGACCTGAAGGGCATGGAGATCCGCCAGTCCTCCCTGCTGGCGCTGCTGCGCCGCCCGAAGGACGTGGTGGGATCCCACGCCGCCGGCGAGGACGCCGACGCCGGCTCCGTGTCCCTGGACACCGCCGCACAGGAGCGCGTGCGCCTGGCCGCCCGGGAGGCCGAGCGGGAGGGCGGTCCGTCCTCGCCGCTGATGTCCCCCCGTGTGGACGGGGTCAGGCCGCCGGAGCCGGAGCGGGGGACGCCGGGCGCGGCTGGGACAGCAGCAGGTCGCTGAACGCGCCGAGCAGGCGCAGCACGGGCGGCTGGGGGAACGGCACCTGCTCCAGTCCCGGGTGCAGGCGGGCGGCCTCGGCCGCGGCGCGGGCGTCCGTCTCCGGGTCCGCAAAGGCCGGGCGCAGCACGTGGGCGGCGCCCAGCCGCACCGTGTCCAGCAGCGAGCGCGGCCCGGTGCCCTCGGGCGCGGCGCCGGGCTCGGGCACGGCCGGGGGCACCGTGTGCACCTGCAGCGTGCGGCCGCGGGCGTCGTGAGCGCCGGTGAGCACGTGCACGGCGGCCGCCCCCGGCGCGTGGTCCGGGTGCAGCCGGCCGGACTGCCAGTTCACCGAGACCGCGCCCGGGGCCGTGAACCGCACCCACGGGTGCAGATGGGCCAGCCCGCCGTGGGGCCCGGCCTCGCGATGGGCCGCCGCCGGCAGCCACAGGACGCGCTCGATCCCCAGCAGGTCCGCGAGGGCCTCCTCCACCTGGTCCCGCCCCCAGCCGTCGTTGAGGACCGGGTCCAAGAGCAGGGTGGAGGCGACCGCCGTCCCCTCCCCGTCCGCGGCCCACGTGGCCGGCGGCGCGGCCAGCAGCGGGGTGTGGAGGGGCAGGCCCGCGGCGCGGGCGACGACGGCGCCGGCCTCGGCGTCGCGGCCCTCCGGGCCGCCCTGGGTGGGGGAGGGCAGGCGCCAGTGGACGGCCTCCACCGCGTCCCCCACGGACACGAACGTGGGGCCGGTCCGCCCGAGCAGCGGTGTGCGCACACGGGCGGGCACCCGCTCGGCGGCGCGGGGCAGCAGGCGGGCCGCGCCCCGGTCCTCGGGGTCCACCAGGACGGCCACCTCGCCGACCGCCGACGCGGACTCGGCCAGCCCGGCGACGGCGTCCCGCGCCTCGTCCAGCGCGCCCGGCACGGGGTGCGCCATGGGCAGCGCGAGCCAGATCCGCTCCGGCTCGGCCCAGGGGGCGGCGGCGTGCGGACGGGGCCGGGCGGTGCCGGGCTCGGGCATGGCGGGGATGTCCTGTCGGTGGGGCGGATGCGGGGCGTGGGGACCTCCACTCTAGGGCTCCGGGACCGCCGACCGGCGGGCAGTCCACCGCCTCCGCACGGCCGCAGATTGGGCTCGGACGGCGTCAGGCGGCACAGTGGGGGAATGACCCAGCCGCTTTCCGCCCAGGACCACCAGGACCTCGACCGTCTGCTCGCCGCCACCGGCGGCGTGCCCGACCCCGCGCCCGTCCAGGATCTCGCTGACGAGGCCGTGGCCCAGGTGCGGACGTGGCTGCGCGAGGCGCGCGGTCACAAGGCCGACTTCGCGGCGACCCAGCTCGCCGCCGCCCTCAAGGAGCCCGGCGGCCTCGACTTCATCGTGCGCTTCGTGGACCACGTGGTCCGCCCGGAGGACCCGGCGATCGCCGCGCGCGCCCTGCGCGAGCTCGCCCGGCAGTCCCCGCAGTTCCTGCCCGCCGCGCTGAAGGTCGTCTTCGGCGTCGGGGGCCGCATCTCCCCGCTGGTCCCGAAGGTCGCGGTGCCCACCGCGCGTCGGGTGCTGCGGGAGATGGTCTCCCACCTGATCGTGGACGCCCGTCCGCAGCAGCTCGGCACGGCGATCGAGCGGCTGCGGGACGAGCGCACCCACCTGAACATCAACCTGCTCGGCGAGGCGATCCTCGGCCAGGGCGAGGCCGACCGCCGCCTCGAGGGCATCGCCGACCTGATCCGCCGGGACGACGTGGACTACGTGTCCGTGAAGGTCTCCGCCGCCACCGCCCCGCATGCCGCGTACGCGTTCGACGAGGCCGTCGAGGAGGTCACCGAGCGTCTCCTCCCGCTGTACCGGCTGGCGAGGCTGAAGCGCACCTTCATCAACCTGGACATGGAGGAGTACCACGACCTCGACCTCACCCTGAACGTGTTCATCGCGCTGCTGGACCGCGAGGAGCTGCGGGACTACAGCGGCGGCATCGTGCTCCAGGCGTACCTGCCGGACGCGCTCGCGGCCATGGTGCGCCTGCAGGAGTGGGCGGCCCGCCGCGTGGCCGCCGGCGGCGCCCCCGTGAAGGTGCGCGTAGTCAAGGGCGCCAACCTGCCCATGGAGCGGATGCAGTCCTCCCTCATGGGCTGGCCGCTGGCCACCGTCGGCTCCAAGCAGGAGGCGGACACCAACTACAAGCGCGTGCTGAACTACGCCCTCACTCCCGAGCACGTGGCGAACGTGCGCGTGGGCGTGGCGGGGCACAACCTGTTCGACGTCGCCCTCGCCCTGGGCGTGGTGCGCCGCCGCGGACTGTCCCTCGAGCAGCCCGCCGGGCGTGCCGAGGCCGGCGGCACCCCGCCCGAGGTCGAGTTCGAGATGCTCCTGGGCATGGCCACCGGCCAGGCCGAGGCCGTGAAGAAGGACGTCGGCTCGCTGCTGCTCTACACCCCCGTGGTGCGCCCCGAGGAGTTCGACGTGGCCATCTCGTACCTGGTGCGCCGCCTCGAGGAGGGCGCCTCGCACGAGAACTTCATGTCCGCCGTGTTCGACCTCGACGAGGACCCGGACCTGTTCGATCGCGAGGAGGCCCGCTTCCGGGCGTCACTGGCCGGGCTGGACGCCGCGGTGCCCACCCCCTCGCGCACCCAGGACCGCTCCGCGGGGGCGGACGGTGACACCCCCGCGCCCGTGGACGGGTTCGCCAACACCCCGGACACGGACCCGGCCCTGCCGGGCAACCGCGCGTGGGCCCGCCGCATCCTCGACGCCGTGCCGGGCTCCACGCTCGGCGAGGAGACGGTGGCGGCGCACCGGATCGCCACCGCCGAGCAGGCCCACGCCGCTGCGGACGCCGCCGAGCGCGCCGGCGCCGCATGGGGCCGTCTGAGCGGCGAGGAGCGCGCGGACGCCCTCGACGCCGTCGGCCGGGCCCTGCACGCCGAGCGCGGCCGCCTCCTGGAGGTCGCCGCCGCCGAGACGGGCAAGACCCTCGACCAGGGCGACCCCGAGGTCTCCGAGGCCGTGGACTTCGCCCACTACTACGCGCGCCTGGCCCGCGGCCTGGACCACGTGGAGGGCGCTCGCGCCGTGCCGGTGCGCCTGACCCTGGTGATCCCGCCGTGGAACTTCCCCGTGGCCATCCCCGTGGGCGGCGTGCTCGCCGCGCTCGGCGCCGGATCCCCGGTGGTGTTCAAGCCCGCCCCGCAGTCCGAGCGCACCGGCGCCGTCGTGTGGGAGCTGATCGTGCGCGGGCTGCGCGACTCCGGCCTGTTCGAGGCGGGGGCCGCGCTCGCGGACGTGGACCCCGAGGGCCTCGTGCGCCTGGTGACCCTGCGCTCCGAGGACGAGGAGGCCGCCGGCACCGCCCTGGTGACCCACCCGTCCGTGGACCGGCTGATCCTCACCGGCGCGCACGACACGGCGCGCCTGTTCAAGGGCATGCGGCCGGACCTGCACCTGCTGGCGGAGACCTCCGGCAAGAACGCGCTGATCGTCACCCCCTCGGCGGACCTGGACCTGGCCACGAAGGACGTGGTGGCCTCCGCGTTCGGCCACGCGGGCCAGAAGTGCTCGGCGTCGTCGCTCGTGGTGCTCGTGGGCTCGGTGGCCACCTCGGAGCGGTTCCGCCGGCAGCTGCTGGATGCCGCGGCCTCGCTGCACGTGGCGTGGCCGGAGGACGCCCGCGCGCAGATGGGGCCCGTGATCGAGGAGCCCGGGGACAAGCTGCGCCGCGGCCTCACCGAGCTCGGCCCCGGTGAGAGCTGGGCGCTGGAGCCGAAGCAGCTGGACGAGACCGGACGCCTGTGGAGCCCCGGCATCCGCGAGGGCGTCCGGCCCGGCGCGGACGCGCACCTCACCGAGTACTTCGGCCCCGTGCTGGCCGTCATGACGGCGGACACCCTGGACGAGGCCGTGGAGATCGTCAACGCCGTGGACTACGGCCTGACCTCCGGTCTGCACTCCCTGGACCCCGACGAGATCGGCCGCTGGCTGGAGACCGTCCACGCGGGCAACCTCTACGTCAACCGTGGGATCACCGGCGCGATCGTCCGGCGCCAGCCGTTCGGCGGCTGGAAGCGCTCCGTGGTGGGCCCCACCACCAAGGCCGGCGGACCGCACTACCTGCACGGGCTCGTGGACTGGGAGGACCGCCCCACCTGGATCACCAGCCCCGAGTCCTCCTCGCACGAGGTCGTGGACGGCCAGGCCGGCGGCGTGGACCCCTCGTGGCTGCGGACCGCCCAGAAGCTGGACGAGCGGGCCTTCTCCACCGTGTTCGGCCCGGACACGGACATCTCCGCCCTCGAGGCGGAGCGCAACGTGCTGCGCCACCGGCCGACCCCGGTCCTGGTCCGCTGGGACTCCGGCCCGGCCGAGCACCTGCTGCGCGTGGTCTCGGCGGGCCTGCGCGCCGGGGCGCGCCTGACGGTGTCCCTGTCCCCGGACGCCGCCGGGGGGCCCGCCGCGCAGACCGCCGGCGCCCCGGAGGCCGCCCACGCGGGGGAGACGCCGCTGTCCCCGGCGGCGGTCCGCGGCCAGGTCGAGGAGCTGCGGCGCACCGTCCAGGGCGGCGGCCCCGCCGACGCCGGCCCCGCCGACGCCGGCCCGGCCGGGCCGCGCCGCCGGGCGCGCCTCGACGTCGTGGTGGAGGACGCGGAGCACTTCCACGCCAGGGCCCGCCAGCTGGCGGCCGTGGCCCCGAGCGCGCCGGAGGGCGGCGACGCCCGCGTTCGCCTCATCAGCGACTGGGCCGGGGACCCGGAGGGCGCCCGCGCGGCGCTCCTCGCCCTGCACCAGGCCGTCGCCGGGACACCGGACCTGGCCGTGTACTCCGGGCCCGTGGTCTCCGCCGGCGAGGTGGAGCTGCTGCCGTTCCTCCACGAGCAGGCCGTCTCCATCACCGCACACCGGTTCGGCACCCCGGACCACCTCACCGAGGGCGTGCTCTGACGCCGCCGGGCGGGCCCGCCCGCCGGATCGGCCCCTGACCGGAGACCGGCGCGGACGGTGGTGTCCGCGCCGGTCGCGTGCCAGGGTGGGGCCATGCACCTGCTGCCCCGTACCCTGCTGGTCCTCTCGCGCGCCCGACGCCGCCCCCGCCTGGGGATCTGGGACCCTGCCTCCCTGCCCCTGCGCGCCCTGCCCACGGACGTGGACTTCGCCGGGCACGTGAACAACGGCCAGTACTTCGGGCTGTTCGACCTCGGCCGGTTCGACCTCATGGTCCGCACCGGGCTGTGGGACGCGTGCCGTGAGCGCGGCTGGCTGCCCGTGGTGCAGTCCGAGCAGATCGCGTTCCGCCGGTCCGTGACCCTCGGCACCGCGTTCTCCGTGGAGACCCGGCTCCTCGGCCTGGACGAGCGGGCCATGTGGATCGAGCACCGCGCCGTGGTGGACGGGGACGTGGCCGTGCGCGCGATCGTCTGCGGGCGTCTGCGTGCGAAGGACGGCACACCCGTGACCAACGACGACCTCCGAGCCCTCTGCGTCGACCTCGGGCATGACATGTCGGTGGAGCCCGAGCTGCCCGCGTGGCTGCACGAGTGGCGGGAGCGGATCGCCCTGCCGTCCGCGCGCACCCCGATGCCGCACGTGTGGGAGGAGCCGGCCGCACGCACCTGAGCGACGCGGGGCGGAGGTCTACCCTGGTCCCCGTGACACCCCCCGCCTCCCCCTCCGTCCGGCCGGCCCCGGCGGGGGAGCCCCGCGCCCCCGGCACCGCCCTGCTGCTGGTGCTCCTGGCCGCCATGGGCGTGGGCCCCCTCTTCAACTACGGCGTCTCGATGTCCTCCACCGTGGTGATCGACCGGCTCGGGGTGACCTCGGGCCAGCTGGGCACCGTGCTGACGGTGGTGTTCGCCTCGGCCGCCATGACCTCCGTGGGGCTGGGCCGGGCGGCGGACCGCCTGTCCTCCCGGGTGCAGATGAGCATCATCTTCGGCGGCTCGGCCGCGGCCCTGACGGTGGGCGCCGTCGCCTCCACGTTGGGGGCCCTGTACGCGGCGGCCGTCCTGGCCGGCGTGACGCAGGCGATCTCCAACCCCACCACCAACCGGATCATCCGCACGGCCGTCCCGGCGGACCGGCGCATCGGGTGGATTGGCGTGAAGCAGTCCGGCGTGCAGGTGTCCCAGCTGGTGGCCGGCCTGTTCTTCCCGGCGGCGGCGCTCGCCCTGGGCTGGACGGCCGCCTCCCTGGCCGCCGCCGGCCTCGCGGCGGTCCTGTGGGCGGCGGCGGTGGCCGCGGCGCCCCCGCTGCCCGGCTCGTCCGGCGCCCGCGCGGCCGCCCGGGACGCCGCTGCCCGGGGCGGCGTGGACCGCGCCGGGTCGACGCGTGCCCCGCTGCCGCCCACGGTCTGGTTCTTCGCTGCGATCGCGTTCCTCACCGGCCTGGGCATGCAGGCCACCAACACCTACCTGCCGCTGTTCGCGGTGGAGTCCCTGGGCCTGTCCCTCGTGGCCGGCGGCGCGGCCGCCGCGGCCTCCGGGGTGATCGGCGTGTTCTCCCGCATCTGGTGGGGCCGCCGGATGAGCGCCGGGCACCGGCCCACCACGCTGCTGGCGGGGATCGCCGTGGGCGCCCTGGCCGGCGTCGGGGTGTTCCTGGCCGCCGACCTGGCCCACGTGCCGGCGCTGCTGTGGGCGGGCGCCGCGGTGCACGGGCTCACCGTGCTGGGCGCCAACGTGGTCATCAACGCGGGCCTGATGGACGCCGTCCCGGCGGAGCACCTGGGCCGGGCCACGGGGGTGAACGCCATGGGCATGTACGCCGGCTTCGCGTGCGGGCCGCTGGTCATGGGCCTGCTGCGGGACGCCACCGGCGACTTCCGCCTGGGCTTCGCGGCGGTGGGGGCGGGGTACGCGCTCGCCCTCGTGGCGGTGCTCCTGCTGCGCCGGCACACGGACCGCGCCGCGGCCGGGTCCACGGGATGAGCGCGGGCGGCACCAGCGGAGACGGAGCGGCGTCCCCGGCGGGCCCCCGGGGTCTGGCGTGGCTGTGGGCGCTGGTGGCCGGCGCCGTGCTCACGCAGACCGCCCTCAACCTGGCCCGCCCGGTCACCAGCTACCATCTGCTGGCCCTCGGCGCCTCGGATGTGGCGGTGGGCCTGGCCACCGCGGCCTACGCGCTGCTGCCGCTGCTGGGCGCCCTGTGGCTGGGGCGGGTGACGGACCGGGCGCCGTCGGCCGTGCCCGTGGTGGCGGCCGGGGCGCTCGTGTTGGCCGCCGGCGGGGCCGGGCTGGCCCTGGCCCGAAACGTGGCCGGCGTGGTGGCGGCCTCGGCGGTGCTGGGCCTGGGGCACCTGGCGTTCACGATCGCGGGCCAGGCCGCGATCGCCCGCCGTGCCGCCGCCGCCCGCCTCGACGCCGGGTTCGGCTGGTTCACGGCCGCCTACTCGGTGGGCCAGATGCTCGGCCCGCTGCTGGGCGGCCGGCTCGTGGCCGGTGGCGGGGGCGCCGCGCCCGAGGTCACGGCCGCCGCCCTGTGGTGGTCCGTCGGGATCGCCGCCGCGGGCGTCGTGCCCGTCCTGATCACCCCGCAGGCCCGGCGTCGTCCCCCGAGGCCCTCCGCGAACGACGCCGGTCCGGCGGTGTCCCGCGCCGGGACCCCGCGCGCCGGGGCGATCCTGGCGCGGCCGGGGGTGCGCTCGGCCATGGGCGCCTCCCTGGCCCTGCTGGTCGTCCTGGACATCCTCACCGCGTTCCTGCCGCTCGTCGGCGAGCGGCACGGCGTAGGTGCCGGCTGGGTGGGCGTGCTCCTGGCCCTCCGCGGGGCGGGCTCGCTGGTGTCGCGCGCGCTGCTGCCGGTGGTGCGGCGACGGTTCAGCCGCGAGCTGCTGCTGCGGATCGCGCTGCTGGTGTCCGCTGCGGCCCTCGCCGTGGTGCCCTCGGCCGTGGCGAGGCCGGGGCTGCTGCCGCTCGCCGGGGCGGCCATGGTGGTCGGCGGGCTCACGCTGGGCCTGGGGCAGCCGCTGACCATGTCCCTCATCAGCGATGCGGTGCCGCGGTCCTGGCGGTCCACCGCGCTGGCCGTGCGCCTCATGGGCAACCGGCTGGGGCAGGTGGTCCTGCCGGCCGCCGCGGGCCTGGTCGCCGCCCCGCTCGGCCCGGGTGCCGCGGTGTGGTGCGCGTGCGGGGTGCTCGCGGTCTCGGGCGTCGAGCGCGTGGTGCGGGACCGGCGTCGTCCCTGAGGCGTGCCGCGCGGACATGCTGCGGCCCGGGTGCGTCCCCGGGGACGACGACGGCCCCCGACGCTCCGTGGGGAGCGGCGGGGGCCGTCGGGGATCCGGGGGAGTGCCCCGGGACGATCAGAGGAAGCTGATCAGATCTTGGTGACGTCCGCGGCCTGCAGGCCCTTGGGGCCCTGCTGGGTCTCGAACTCCACGCGGTCGTTCTCCTGGAGCTCCTTGAAGCCCGAGCCGGTGATGGCGGAGAAGTGCACGAAGACGTCAGCGGAGCCGTCCTCCGGGGCGATGAAGCCGAAGCCCTTCTCAGCGTTGAACCACTTGACGGTACCGACAGCCATGATGGTGTCCTTTCGATGTGCCCTCGTCAGAGCGAGAGCGGTGGGGACCACTGACGGGGTGTCAGCGGATGAAGCGGCAAGACTGAACCGCTTGCCCCACACCCATCGGGACCGGGAACCGGACCTGACAAGCACGGAAGTGCGATGTACAGCTAGATCAACTTCAGGCTCCATCATGGCACAGTCTGAGACGCTCGAAGACCACGGGTCGTCATTTCATCCGTTGTTCACGTGCCGCGGCCGCGGTCAGAGCCCTCGCAGGCCGTGGAAGAGGTTCCGGTGGAGCGTGGCCGGCGGGAAGTCGTCCGTGTGGTCGGCGAACCCGGTGACCTCGAGGAGCACCACGGTGTGGTCGCCCGCGGGGACCTCCGCGTGGAGACGGGTCTCGAGCCACAGGGAGGAGCCCTCCAGCAGCGGGGCGCCCGCGGGGGAGGCGTGGACGTCCACGCCGGCGAATCGGTCGCCGTCGCGGGAGGCGAGCTGCCGGCACAGGTGGGCCTGGTCCTCGGCCAGCAGGGAGATGCCGATGGTCTCCGCGCGGCGCAGACGCGGCCATGTGCGGGACGTGTTCTGCGCGGAGAAGGAGACGAGGGCGGGCTCCCACGAGATGCCGACGCCGAAGGAGGAGGACACCATCACCTCCGGGTGCCCGTCCACGTGGCCGCTCACGGCCACGACGCCCGTGGGGAAGACGGCGAGGCCGGAGCGCAGGGAGTCCTTGGAGACGTCGGTGTTCCACACGGCGCCGGGGATGCGGGTCAGGGTGGCGGTCATGGCGAAGTCCTCTTCCGATGACTTGCGCGGCTCCGCGGTGCGCGGTGTTCCACGCGGACCCGGGCGGGGTCCGCGGAGACGCGGTACTTGCCCGTCGGCGGTCACCGGGGGCCGAATCCTCACCTGGAGCACCCCGCTACGGCGTGAGAGGGTTGCCGCCCCGCCGGCCAGGGCCGTGATGACGGGGACTCGTGATTCTGGTGACCAGCCTACGGAGGGGTCTGCGGAGCGGTCAAAAACGGTCCGATTGCGGACGACGCGCGGGGTCACGATTGGTGGAGGTGAGGTCGGTGGCGGAGTGCTGTCCCCGGTCTGTGCTGGGCCGAGGCGCTGCATGAAAATGTGGTGCTTGACACATGGCCTGGCTCCCGCTGAAGATCATCTCACTCGAGAGGGGGGGGCTCGAGACCGCGACCCGCGGCCCCCGCAGGCGGTTCTTTGAAAGGGATCGGATCATGCGGATGGACATCAAGAAGAGGATCATGGCGGCGTCCACCGGTGCGGTGATGGCGGCGTCGCTAGCGGTGGCTCCCGCAGCAGGGGCTGCGACCGCGCCCGTGGGAGGGGAGCGCCCGTGGGAGGGGAGACTGCTACCCCGGACGCGTACTGTGCTGAGGAGTACTGGACAAGCACCACCGTGACATCGAACACGTTCAAGCAGTCGTACTCTGCCTACTCGTCAGTGTCCGGGGCTCCCGGAGTCAGGCTCACTATCGCCACCGGGCGCACGTTCGGTGTCAGCGGCGACATCACAGGCGAACTCTCTGGCGATGTGAGCGCCATTGTCGCCGGCGTCTCCGCCAAGGTCGGGACCCGTGTGGGAGTCAGCTACTCGTCTACGAATACCGTCAGCGGTGCTTGGACCGTGCCCAGCACCTACACGAACGATGGAAAGCTCGCCATCGGCGCTAAGCGGGCACAGGGAACATGGAAGCGTCAGATGCTGAACCGCAGCTGCGACGTCGTCACGCTGCGCAGCGGCTCGTTCTACACCCCCTGGCAGCAGTTCTACTTCCAGCACTTCAAGCTCTGATGCGGTGAGCGGTGCAGCGTCGGGCGCAGGGTGCCTGACGCTGCACCCCCCTATTCCCCCCTCTACGGATAGGCATGTCATGTTCCCTTTGTCTCCTTCACGTCGCTTGGCCGCCCTCGCCGCCGCTGTGCTCGTCGGCACGACGATCTCCGGGTGCTCCGCCTCTCAGTCCGACAATCAGACCCCCCCGGGCACTTCCACGGCTGCCGCCAGTGCGACCCCTTCGGAGTCAGCCGCCACGAGCGGCTCGTCCGATGCCGAGGCCCAGGCCCCGAACGCGGCAGAGGCTCTCCCCGCGGCTCTGTTCGAGGAGGGGGGCATGACCCTTGAGGAGTACGCACGTCAGAATCCAGACTCCGACTACATCGATGTGGAGCAGGAGTCCGTCCTGGAGGAGAGAGTCGGTCGGGGCACCCAGGAGATCACGGTGGATGCCCAGAAGGGCGCGGTCCTTCGGGTCGTCCTGCTCTGCCCCTCCGATGCGACTGGCAAGACGGACATCCACGTCTCGAGTGGCGATGGCGATGAGAAAACGTGGATGGCCGGATCGGAGGCCCTGTGCGGCGGGTGGTCCGCAGCGACGCCTCCCATAGAACAGGCCGGGCCAGTGACCTTCACGGTCACCGTGGACAATGACGAGCCCTACCGGGTGGCGTTGACGGTCCCCTCCGAATGACGTCCCGACCGCCCCAGAGCTCGCGAGTCCAGACGAGCACTGGTGAAGATTCTCGCCGTGTAGGACCAGCCTGGCCCTCCTTCCCCGCCGTGCGGTCGCTGCGCTTGGTGGCCGGGGCGCTCGCTGTGGTCCTGGTCCTGGGCCTTGGTGTCCAGGCCCAGGCCACACAGCGGCTCAAGGCCCTCGTCGACAGCAGCTGGCGCGGGTCCTATGACCTGATCGTGTCCGCACCTGCGGCCGCACCGGGCGCGGCCGCCCTCATGGCCCCGCTGGACACGGCCGTCTGGACGAGCTCAGCCGAGCGTCTCAGCCCGGCCGATCTCGACCGCATCCGGGCGGTGCCCGGTGTCGAGGTGGCCGCCCCGCTCGGCGACGTCGGCGTGCGCAGCGTGGCCAACCAGGACGCCGTCATGATCGGCTACCCCGCGGACGGCAGCGTGGAGGGTCCCCGCGCGTTCGACATGGACGCGCGGGTGAGCACGGACGACGGACTCGGCCCGCGCCCCGTGCTCGGCATGGACGCCACACTGATCGGCTCCTTCTCCGACGGGCCGATCGCGGACGCCCGTCCGCTGCTGGACGATCCCGCCCTCTGCGATCCGGCCCCTCCCGAGCCAGGCCCCTGCACGGACGTCGAGCTCCCCACCCTTGCCGTCGGGCCCCGCGGTCAGACGCCGCCGCCCGCCCAGCGTGAGGTCCCGGCCGGCACGTACTGGGCCGCCCCGTGGGCGGACTCCGACCCGCAGGGCAACCGGATGATCGTCGTGGACGCCGCGGCCGAGGCGCAGCTGCTGTCCCTCGGCGGGCACCCGGCCGCCGCCGACGCGTTCCGCGTGCTTGCGCAGTCCTCGCCGGCCGACTCCCTCCCGGCTGTCGTCGACAGGCTCTCCGGTGCCGCAACCGAGGAGGCGGAGGCGCTCGTCAAGGCGAAGGACCGGCTCCCTGCCTACCTCCAGAACCTGGCGGATGCGGCCGGACGCCCGGTGGACTCACTCACCGCCGTCCCGCTGCTCGCCACGAGCGTCGGGTCTGCACCCCTGACCCTCGAGGTGCGCGCGGCCCCGTACCGGGAGCCGGTCACCCGGCTCGATATCGAGCAGGCGCCGGTCGATCCGCGGAACCCCACCGCGCCCCGCGGCATCGTGGGGATGCCCGTGTGGGCGCTGCCCGCCGGCGGGACAGCGACGCAGGACGAGGTCTCCACCTCCGACGTCTCAGGCCGGTTCGGCGGCCTCGGACTCGGGGTCACCGTGGTGCCCGTGCCGGGGCTGACCACGGGCCGGGACCCGGTCCTGAGCTACGACTCGCCCCGCCTCTCCCTGGTGCAGGAGACGCGGACCCTGACCCGGCCGTCGTCCGCGGACGAGACCCTGGCCGAGGCCGCCTCCGTGGAGACCGCCTCCGGCACGCTCCCCGGCCGGCCCGACGTCGCGGTCACCCGGGCGCTGCCGGCCTCCACGTCCCGGGAGTCCGCGTACTACACGGCCACGGATGATGGCCGACGGTTCGGGACCGGGGACGCGCCCCTGCTGGTCAGCGTGGGCACCCTCACGCCGGAGCCGGACGCCGCACTCGCGGGGATCGCCCCGCTGCTCACGGACGTCGAGCTGCCCACCACCCTGGTGGCGGACCCCGACGGAACTCAGCGGGACGTCCGGCTGCGGCCCGCCTCCACCGGGTTCGGTCTCGCCAACCAGATGCCCGCCGCCTACGTCGACGCCGCCTCCGCGGGGGCACTCGGACTGGAGCGGCCCTTCAGCACCGTCCGCGTCCGGGTGGCCGGCGTGGGGGAGGACCTGACGCCGGAGAACCTCGCGACGATCGACGCCGTCGCCCAGCGCCTCGAGGCCGCCGGGTTCGCAGCGGTCACCGTGGCCGCCTCCAGCCTGGCGCCCCGCGAGATGCAGGTGGTGTCCTACCGGTTCGACTCCACGGAGGGTGATCCCCGGACGGGGCCGCTCGGCACCGTGCGCCAGCTCGGACCGGAGCTCACCGCCTCCCAGCGGGTCTCCGCGGCCGTCGGGACCGCGGGGACCTCACAGACGGTGACGGTGGTCGTCCTGCTGACCGCCCTGGCGGGGCTGTGCGTGGCCGCCGCGCTGCAGCCACGGCGCCACCAGGCGGGTGTGCTGGCGGTCCATGGGTGGACACGCAGCGCCACCGTGACCCGCCACCTCCGCGAGGACGCCGCCACACTGACGGTGCTCGTCGGTGTGGCAGCCGCACTCGCCGTCGTCGGCACGATGTCCAGGCGCCTCGGCGTGGCGCCCCCGTTGGTGGCCGTGGGCCTCGGGGCGACGGCGGGGCTTGCCCTGGCCGTGGTCCTCGCGGCGGTGCTCGCGGCCCGCCCCGCCGCGTCAGCGGTCCGGGAAGGCAGCGTCCGCACGGTCCGACCGGCCCGCACCCCGGCGGCGCTGCTGACCCGGTGGACCGCGCGCACGTGGCCGCGGCTGCTCACCGGCGCCGCGTACCGAGCGGCCGTGGCCGTCGGTGCCGGCCTGCTCGTGGCCGTCGTCCTGCAGGCCCGCCGCGAGGCCGGCCTCTCCGTGCTGGCCAGCGCCGCCGTGGCTCAGGACCTGCCGTTCCGCCTGGTGCTGGGTGCGCTGGCCGCCGTCGTGGGGATGGTCCTCCTGGTGCAGCTGCACCGGGTGGAGGGTCCGGCCGTCCGGGGGGAGGCCACCGTGCTCCTGCTCGCCGGCTGGACCCGTTCCCGGCTGCTGGGACGCCACGTGCCCGCCCTGGCCGTGGAGGCGATCGCGGCCGCGGTGGTGGCCGGCGTCGTCCTGGCGCTGCTCACCCCCCGCCCGGACCTTCCCCTCGTGGCGGGAGCGGCCGGCGTCGCCCTGCTCCTCACCCTCGTCATCACCCTGCTCACCCGGCGAGCCCAGCTCGCCCGCGCCTGGAAGGGGCAGCCCGCATGAGTGTGATCGCGCCCGTGCTCACCCTCGACCGCGTCCAGGTCGGCTACCGCCATCCCGACGGCGGCACCCGCGTGCTCGTCGAGTCCCTGGACTTGACCCTTGCGCCTGGCGACGTCGTCGGACTCTGGGGCCGCTCCGGCACGGGGAAGTCCTCCCTGATCCGCCACCTGGCCGGGCTGTCCCGCCCGCTGTCCGGACGGATCATCTACCGCAGCCCCGACGGATCACTGGCCGGGGAGGTCGCGGACCTCTCGGCCGGGGATCTCGCGCGGTACCGGCGGGTGCACCTGGGCTACGTGGACCAGTCCTGCGAGCTCATCGGCGAGCTCTCCGCGCTCGACAACGCGGGTGTGTGGATCCACGGCGGGCGCCTCGCGGGGTCTGTGCCCGAGGCACAGCAGACGGTCCGGGGCCAGCTCGAGCGACTCGGACTGGGGCACCGGCTCGGCGCGCCCGCCTCCCGGCTGTCCGGGGGAGAGGCCCAGCGGGTGGCGCTGGTCAGGGCCCTCTCCAAGCGGCCGCACCTGATCGTGGCCGACGAGCCCACCGGCCACCTCGACGGCTCTGCGGCCCGCGAGGCCATCGCGCTGCTGCGCGAGCACGCCGCGGCCGGGGCCGCTGTACTGGTGGCCAGCCACGACCCTCTGGTCCACGCGGCCGTCGACCGGGCCATCCGCGTCGGCGAGGACTGACGTGGCCAGGAAGCCGATCAGCCCCGCCCGGCCCCGTCCCGCCCGCGCAGCGCGTCCAGCTGCCGACGGTCCCGCTTGGTCGGCCGCCCAGCGCCGCGCTCGCGGACGGGCACGGCCAACAGCTCGCGCGGGATCGGCGCGGGGGAGTGGTCGATGTAGTTCTTCACCGCCACGGGGGCGCCGACGCGCTTGGAGATCAGCCCTGTGACCTCCAGGATCCGCTCCCGGTGATCCTTCCGGAGCCGGATCCGGTCCCCGACCGCCAGCGTGTGCGCGGCCTTGACGGGCTCGTCGTTGACCCGCACGTGTCCGCCGCGCACCGCCGCGGTGGCCGCCGAGCGGGTCTTGTACATGCGCACGGCCCACAGCCACGCGTCCAACCGCACGGCGCCGCCGCTCATGCGAACCGCGCCCGCACGGCCACCCCATGGGCGGGCAGGCGCTCGTCCTCGGCCAGCGCGGAGATCCCGTCGGCCACGCCCCGCAGTCCGGCCTCCTCGTAGCGGATCAGCTGCTGCGAGCGCAGGAACGTCACGGTGTTCAGGCCGGAGGAGAACCGGGCGGTGCCGGACGTCGGCAGCACGTGGTTGGAGCCGGCCGAGTAGTCGCCCAGCGGCACGGGGGAGTACGGGCCCACGAACACGGCGCCCGCGTTGCGCACGCGCTCGGCCAGGGCCTCCGGATCGCGCGTCTGGATCTCCAGGTGCTCGGTGGCGTACAGGTCGGAGACCTCGAGGGCCTGCTCCATGTCCCGCACCAGCAGCACGCCGGACTGCGGGCCGGTCAGCGCCACCCGGATCTGGTCCTCGTGGAACGACCCCGGCACCTGGGCCTCGACGGCGGCCAGCACGTCCCGCAGCAGGTCCTCGGAGTCGGTGATCAGCACGGACGCGGCCAGCGGATCGTGCTCGGACTGGCTGATCAAGTCCGCGGCCACCCAGTCGGCGCGCGCCGTGCCGTCCGCGATCACGGCGATCTCCGAGGGACCCGCCTCCGAGTCCACGCCGATCACGCCCTGCAGCGCCCGCTTCGCCGCGGCCACGTACACGTTCCCCGGCCCCGTGACCATCCGCACGGGCGCGCAGAGCCAGCCCTCGCCGTCGTCGTCCCGGACGCCGAGTGCGAGCATGGCCACGGCCTGGGCGCCGCCGGCCGCGTAGACCTCGTCCACGCCCAGCAGCGCGCACGCCGCGAGCACGGTGGGGTGCGGCAGCCCGCCGTGGTCCTTCTGCGGCGGGGAGGTGACCACGAGGGACTCCACGCCGGCCGCCTGGGCCGGCACCACGTTCATCACCACGGAGGACGGGTACACGGCGCGCCCGCCGGGCACGTACAGGCCCACGCGCTCCACCGGCACCCAGCGGTTCTCGACGACGGCGCCCTCGCCGAGCTCCACGACCGAGCCGGCCGGGATCTGCGCCTCATGGACCGTCCGGGCGCGGCGGATGGACTCCTCGAGCGCGGCGCGCACGGCCGGGTCGAGGTTCTCGAGCGCCGCGGCGAGCGCCTCGGCCGGCACGCGCAGGGCGGGCGGGCGGACGCCGTCGAACTCCTCGGCGAGGGCCAGGAGGGCCCGCTCGCCGCCGTCCCGGACGCGGTCGATGATCGGCTGCACCTTCGGCACCACCGAGGCCACGTCCACGTCCGCCCGCGGGATCACGCGGCTCAGGTCGGCGGTGGCGGTGTCGAGCTCACGCAGGTCGGTCACGGAGAGCACGGGTTCCTCCTGGTTGCAGGGCGCGCCGCCGGCCGGGGTGCCGCGGCGCGATCAGGATCCATTGTGCTCCGTCCCGGGGGGCGTCCGGCCGCGGGTGTCAGACTGTTGTCATGCCCGCCGCGACCGTGCTCCCCGTTGTCCCTCTCGCGTCCGCCGTCCGCCTGACCGCCGAGCAGGTGGTCCCCGAGTCGGTGGAGCAGGACGTGGCCGAGGGGGCGGACCGCGCCGCGGCCCTGCTGGGCGCGGAATGGGGCACGGTGGCCGCCGTCGCCGGCGCGTTCCTGACCGCCGGCCTCGTCACGTACGCCCTGTTCCTCCTGGCCCGGCTGGTCCTGTTCCGCCGGGACGGACTGCGCGCCCAGGTGGCGCGGCTCACCCTGCCGGTCGCCCTGTTCACGGGCCTGCTGGGGGCCCGCATCGCGCTCACCGTCATGGCGGAGGAGCAGACGTGGTTCCGGCCGGCGTCGTTCGTGCTGCTGGTGGCCGTGGCCGCCGCGGCGGCGTGGGCGGCGTGGCGGATCGTCGGCGCCGTGGAGGGGGCCGTGCTGGCGAAGTACCGCCACCCCGGCGTCAACGACCGCCGCGAGCGCAAGATCCGCACCCAGACCATCCTGATCCGCCGCGTCCTCAACGCCGTGATCGTGGTGGTGGCCCTGGCCGCGGTGCTGCTGGCCATCCCGGAGGTGCGCTCGCTCGGCGCCGGCCTCCTGGCCTCGGCGGGCCTCATCTCCGTGATCGCCGGCCTGGCCGTGCAGTCCACGCTGACCAACGTGTTCGCCGGCTTCCAGCTCGCCTTCACGGACTCGGTGCGTGTGGGGGACGTGGTGGACATGAAGGGCGTGTTCGGCACCGTGGAGGAGGTCACCCTGTCCAACGTGGTGGTCAAGCTGTGGGACGGGCGCCGCATGGTCTACCCGTCCTCCCACTTCACCACCGAGCCGTTCGAGAACTGGACCCGCGTGGGCTCGCAGGTGGCCGGCGTCGTCGAGATGGACGTGGACTGGCGCGTGCCCATGGACGCGCTGCGGGCGCGGCTGACCGAGCTGCTGGCGTCCACCGAGCTGTGGGACGGGCAGGAGAACGCCATGCAGGTGATCGACGCGGTGGGCGGCATGGTCCGCATCCGCGCCGTGGTCTCGGCGCGCAACTCCGGCGACCTCTGGGACCTGCGCTGCCTCGTCCGCGAGGACCTCGTGGGCTTCCTGCGCGCCGAGTACCCGGAGGGCATCTACACGCAGCGGCATGCGGAGGGCCCGTTCCCCCACCATCACGACGACGACGCATCCGCCTCCGCCACGACGTCCGGGGCCGCGGCGGGCGGGGCGTCCGCCGGCGGGGCGTCCGGGTCCGCCACGCGCCCGCTGCCGACGGTGGAGGGCGCCGGGGCGCCGCCGCGCCCGGCCACCGGGTCCGTGCCGCTGGCGCAGGCCGGGGAGAACGCCTCGCTCTACACCGGCTCGCTCCGGGCGGTGCGGCGCAACCACGAGATGGACGGCCCCGGCGAGGACGCGTACGCCGAGCGCCGGGCCCGGCAGGCGGAGGACGCTCAGACGGTGGAGGAGCCGCCGTCGCGGGGCTGAACGCCGCGGGTGCCCTCGTGCGGGTCCTGGGCGTGGGCGAAGGGCCGGGGGGTCTCGTACGGCTGGGAGGGGGCGGTGTCCCCGAGCGAGGGGTCCGTCTCCGCCACGTGGCTGACGGCGTCCGGGGTGGCGCCGCGGTACTCCTTGACGCACAGGACCGGCTGGTCCACCTTCTGCAGGAGCTCGTCGGCCAGCGAGCCCATCACGAACCGGCCGAACCCGCCGCGGCGGCGCAGGCCGATCACCACGAGGGAGGGCTCGAGCTCGGCGGCCACTGCGGTGATCTCGTCCGCCGTGGAGCGGTCGCGCGCGTACTGGCGGAACGTGGCGGGCACGCCCGAGGCGTCCAGGACGGCCTGCAGCTCGAGCTGCTCGGCCTCCGTGATGAGCGACTTGCTGCGGTGCTCCCCGCCCGGGCCGGCGTTGACCACCACGACCTCCTCGCCCGTCTCCCGGGCGATGTCCAGGGCGGTGTGCAGGGCGGCCTTGGCGGTGGTGCTGTTCTTGTAGGCGGCGAGGATGGTCATGACGGTCCCTTTCCGGTCCGCGGATGCGGGAGGCGTTCCCGCCGGTCGGGGCCACTGTAGCCCCGGGCCGTGCGCCTCAGTCCTCCCGGAGGTACGCCAGGTGGGAGGCCATGACCTGCTCGGCCACCCGTCGCACCTGCCCCTCGAGGCCCGGGTAGACCAGGGGCACGAGCTCGGCGGGGGTGATCGCGTCGGCGTCGTCCTCGGGCATGTCCTCCAGCACCCGCTCGATCTGGGCCAGGCGGCCCTCGCGGTGGTCGAGGTAGTCGCGGGCGATCGTCTCCAGCGGTGCGGGCACGGGCCCGTGCGCGGGCAGCACGGTGAGCAGGCCGGCGGCCTCGAGCCGCTCGAGCGAGTCGAGGTAGTCGGCCAGGGTGCCGTCCGGGTGGTCCAGCATGGTGGTGCCCTCGCCGAGGATCGTGTCGCCCGTGAGCACCGCGCCGCGCGCCCCGGAGGCCGGGAGCACGAAGCAGTACGAGTCCGAGGTGTGCCCCGGCGTGTGCCAGGCCTGGACGACGACGCCGCCCGCCTCGATCCGTTCGTCCGGCGTCAGCGGCGCGGCGACACGGCAGTGCGCGGGGTCGGCGGCCCGGACGGGGGCGCCGGTGGCGGCGTGGAACGCGTCGAGCCCGCCGGTGTGGTCCGCGTGCCGGTGCGTCACCAGGATCAGCTCCACGGAGCGGCCCTCCGCGGCGGCCATCACGCGCTCGGCGTGGCCCTCGGCGTCCTCCGCGGGCCCGGGGTCCACGACGACGGCGGTGGCGGCGTCGTCCGCGAAGACCACGTAGGTGTTGGTGCCGGCGAGGGTCATGGGGGAGGGGTTGCGTGCCGTCACGCACCGCACGAGCGGGGCGGGCGCCGGGCCGGGGGTCTGGGCGGTGTCGGACATAGGATCGAGTCTATGGAGAGCACCGAGCGCGAGGACCAGGCCGCGGACCGCGGCACCATCGAGACCCGCGACGGCCTGAAGGGCAACTATGTCCAGGCCGGCGCGGAGTTCACCCGGGACACGACCTACATCCAGGACCGGATCGTGGCCGACCCGGACGCCGTGCGAGCCCTGCCCCGAGAGGAGGGCACGAAGGTCGGCCGCGTCGGCGGTGGGCTGACCGAGGGCGCCGAGGCGTGGCCCGTGGAGGCCGGCCGCTACCGCCTCGTGGCCGCGCGGGCGTGCCCGTGGGCGAACCGCGCGCTGATCGTGCGGCGCCTGCTCGGCCTCGAGGACGCGATCTCCCTGGGCACCCCCGGCCCCACGCACGACGAGCGGTCCTGGACCTTCGACCTCGACGAGGGCGGGAAGGACCCGGTCCTGGGCACCGAGCGGCTGCAGGAGAACTATCTCGCCCGCTTCCCGGACTACCCGCGCGGGATCACGGTGCCCGCCATGGTGGACGTGCCGAGCGGCGGCGTCGTGACCAACGACTACCCGCAGATGACGCTGGACTTCAGCACCGAGTGGACGGCGCACCACCGCGACGGCGCCCCGCAGCTGATCCCCGACGCCGGGCCGGAGCGGGACGAGATGGTCGAGGTGATCGAGCGCGTGTTCACCGAGGTGAACAACGGCGTGTACCGGTGCGGGTTCGCCGGCTCCCAGGAGGCGTACGACGCGGCCTACGAACGCCTGTGGAGCGCGATGGACTGGCTCGAGGAGCGTCTGAGCACCCGGCGGTTCCTCATGGGGGAGCGGATCACGGAGGCGGACGTGCGGCTGTTCACCACACTCGTGCGGTTCGATCCGGTCTACCACGGGCACTTCAAGTGCAACCGGAACCGGCTGACGGAGATGCCGGCGCTGTGGGGCTACGCCCGCGACCTGTTCCAGACGCCGGGCTTCGGCGACACGGTCGACTTCGCCCAGATCAAGGCGCACTACTACGTGGTGCACGAGGACATCAACCCGACCCGGATCATCCCGCAGGGCCCGGACCTGTCCGGGTGGGTCTCGGCGCACGGCCGCGAGGAGCTCGGCGGCGACCCGTGGGGCGGCGGCACCGCCCCGGGGCCGGTGCGCGAGGACGAGCGGGTGGACCCGGCGCACACGCCGCTGCGCTGAACCCGCGCCGGGGTGGCGTCTGCCGGGTGTCCCGCCCGGCTCTCGTCCGGCCGGTCGTGGTCACGACACGCCGCCGGAGGTTCCCGTCCGACGGCGTGCCGTGACCACGACCGGCGCCGGGCCTCGCAGGTGGTGCCTCGTGCCGTGCGCAGGGCACAGGCTCCGCCCCGTCCGGGATTGTTGAACAATCCGCGCGGCTGGACCATGATGGGGTGATTCCGGTCATAGCATCGCGAGAGGACCCCACCATGCAGATCGACCTCAACTCCGACGTCGGGGAGTCCTTCGGCTCCTGGACCATGGGCGACGACGACGCCATCATGCCGTCCGTCTCCTCGGCGAACGTGGCGTGCGGCTTCCACGCCGGCGACCCCTCCGGCATCGCGGCCACCTGCCGCGCCGCCGTCGCCGCCGGCGTGTCGATCGGCGCCCACGTGGGCTACCGGGACCTGGCCGGCTTCGGCCGCCGGTTCCTGGACTGCTCGCCCACCGAGCTGGCCGACGACGTCCTCTACCAGATCGGCGCCCTCGAGGCGCTCGCGGGGGCCGCCGGCGCGACCGTCCGCTACGTGAAGCCGCACGGTGCGCTCTACAACACGATCGTCCACCACGAGGAGCACGCCCAGGCCGTGATCGACGGCATCGCCGCCTTCGGCGCGGACCTGCCCGTCCTCCTGCTGCCCGGCTCGATCGCCCTGGAGAAGGCCGAGCAGGCGGGCCTGCGCGGCGTGGCCGAGGCCTTCGCGGACCGCGGCTACACGCCGGAGGGCACCCTCGTGTCCCGCCGCGATTCCGGCGCCGTCCTGCACGACGAGGCCGAGGTGGCCGCCCGCATGGTCCGCCTGGCCACCGAGGGCGTCGTCACCGCGGTGGACGGCTCGGACGTCCGCGTGGCCGCCGAGAGCATCTGCGTGCACGGGGACACCCCCGGCGCGGTCTCGATGGCCGCGGCCGTGCGCCGTGCCCTCGAGGACGCCGGCGTGACGATCGCGTCCTTCGCATGAGCGCCCCGACCCCGGCCCGGTCCGCCGAGGGCGGTCCCCGCCCCGCCCGCGAGATCCGCTGGACGGGCACCCGCGGCTTCCTCGTGGAGTGCCCGGACCTCGCGGACGTCATGACCCTGCACGCCCACCTGGTGGCCCACCCCGAGCGCGGGCAGCGGCAGATCATCGCCGCCGCCCGCACCGTGCTGCTCACGTTCACCTCGGAGGCCGCCGCCGAGCACGCCGCCGCCCGCGTCAGCACCCTCGTGCCGGACGCCCATGACGCCGGTGCCGGCCGGACCGTGGAGATCGAGGTCGTCTACGACGGCGCGGACCTCGTCGCCGTCGGCGAGCTCACCGGCCTCGGCGCGGACGGCGTGATCCGCGCGCACACGGAGGCGGACTGGTTCGCCGCCTTCGGCGGCTTCGCGCCCGGGTTCATGTACTGCACCGCGGGCGCCCCGCCCTTCGACGTGCCCCGCCGGGACTCGCCGCGCACCGCGGTGCCCGCGGGCGCCGTCGCGGTGGCCGGGACCTTCTCCGCGGTCTACCCGCGCACCTCGCCCGGCGGCTGGCAGCTGCTGGGCCACACCGCCCAGCCGATGTGGGACCTGTCCCGCGAGCAGCCGGCCCTGCTGGCCCCCGGCGACCGGGTGCGCTACGTCCCCGTGCGCGCCTCCGCCACCGTCACCGCGCCCGCGTCGGACGACGTCGCCGCGCCCGACGACGCCCGCCCCGCGGACGACGCCGCCCCGGGTCTCGTGGTCGCGGACCCCGGCCTGCTGTCCCTGCCGCAGGACCTCGGCCGCTCCGGCCTGGGCGGCCTCGGCGTGGTCGCCTCCGGCTCCGCCGACCGCGACGCCGCGCGCCAGGCCAACCGCCTCGTGGGCAACGGCCCCGCCGAGGCCGTGATCGAGACAGTCCTGGGCGGCCTCGCGCTCACCGCGCGCGGGGACCAGGTCCTGGCCCTCGCCGGGGCCGAGGTCACCGGCACCGTCACCGCCCCCGACGGCGCCGCGCACCGCGTGGCCGCCCGCGCCCCCTTCGCGCTGCTGGACGGGCACACCCTCACCGTGGACGAGCCCACCGCCGGGCTGCGCACGTACGTGGCGCTGCGCGGCGGGCTCGACCTGCCGCAGACCCTCGGCAGCCGGGCCGCGGACACGCTCTCGGGCCTCGGCCCCGGTCCGCTCACCGCCGGCCAGGCCCTGCCCCGGCGCGTGGCCGCCGAGGACCGCGGTGCCGGCGTCGTGATGGTGGGCGACCCCGAGCCCGCCCTGCGCCCCACTCCCGCCGCGGGCGATGTCGCTGTGCTGCGCGTGGTCCCCGGACCGCGCGACGACTGGTTCGGCGACGCCGGCCTCGTGCGCCTGTTCACCCAGAACTGGGAGGTGAGCCAGCAGACCGACCGGATCGGCGTGCGCCTGGCCGCCCCCGCCGCCGGCGCCCCCCTCGAGCGCGTGCGCACCGGCGAGCTGGCCTCGGAGGGCGCCGTGCGCGGCGCGCTGCAGGTCCCGCCCTCGGGCGAGCCCGTCCTCTTCCTCGCCGACCACCCGGTGACGGGCGGCTACCCGGTGATCGGCGTCGTCGCCCGCGAGGACCTGGGCCTGGCCGCCCAGCTGCCCCCGGGCGCGCAGGTGCGGTTCGTCCTGCACCGCCGCCCCGGCCACCCCGAGGACGCCGAGCACACCCTCGGCCGTCCCGACGGCGCCCCCGGCGGCGCCGCCCCCACCCCCTCCGACACCGTCTCCCAGGAGCACACCGCATGAGCACCGCCACCCCCGCCGCCCGTCCCGTCACCCGGGTCATGATCGCCAACCGCGGCGAGATCGCCGTCCGCGTGGCGCGCGCGTGCCGCGACCACGGGATCGCCTCGATCGCCGTGTACTCCGACCCGGACGCGGACGCGATGCACGTGGCCGTGGCCGACGAGGCCCACCACCTGCCCGGCGCCTCCTCCGCGGACACCTACCTGCGGATCGACGCCCTGATCGAGGTGGCCCGCCGCGCCGGCGCCGACGCCGTCCACCCCGGCTACGGGTTCCTGTCCGAGAACGCGGACTTCGCGCAGGCCGTGATCGACGCCGGCCTCACCTGGATCGGCCCGTCCCCGGACGCGATCCGCTCGCTGGGGGACAAAATCACCGCGCGTTCGATCGCCCAGGAGGCCGGCGCCCCGCTGGTCCCCGGCTCGGACGGCCCCGTGCCCGACGCGGCGTCCGCGCGCGCGTTCGCCGAGGAGCACGGCCTGCCGATCGCCATCAAGGCGGCCTTCGGCGGCGGCGGCCGCGGCATCAAGGTGGTCCGCGAGATGGCGGACGTGGAGGGTGCCTTCGAGGCCGCCACCCGCGAGGCCGTGGCCGCGTTCGGCCGCGGCGAGTGCTTCGTGGAGCGCTTCCTGGACCGCCCCCGCCACGTGGAGGCGCAGGTGCTGGCGGACGAGCACGGCGCCGTGGCCGTCCTGGGCACCCGCGACTGCTCCCTGCAGCGGCGCAACCAGAAGCTCGTGGAGGAGGCTCCCGCGCCGTTCCTCACGGACGAGCAGCGGGAGCGCATCCACGCCTCCGCGCGCGCCATCTGCCGCGCCGCCGGGTACACCGGCGCCGGCACGGTGGAGTACCTCGTGGCCCCAGACGGGCTGATCTCCTTCCTCGAGGTCAACACCCGCCTGCAGGTGGAGCACCCCGTCACCGAGGAGGTGTTCGGCGTAGACCTCGTGCGCGAGCAGTTCCGGATCGCCGCGGGCGAGGCCCTCAGCATCCCCGAGGACCCCACCCCGCGCGGCCATGCGCTCGAGTTCCGCCTCAACGCCGAGGACCCGGCGCACGGCTTCCTGCCCGTGCCCGGCCCCGTGGAGGTGTTCGAGGCCCCCACCGGCCCCGGCGTCCGCGTGGACACCGGCGTGCGCACCGGCTCCGTGGTGCCCGGCGAGTACGACTCCCTGCTGGCCAAGCTGATCGTGCGCGGTGAGGACCGCGGGCAGGCGATCGCCCGCGCGCGGGACGCCCTGGCCGAGCTGCGCATCGAGGGCGTGCCCACCGTGGTGCCGTTCCACCGTGCCGTGCTCGAGGAGGACGCGTTCACCTCGTCCGAGGCGCTCGGGGTCTACACCACGTGGATCGAGTCCGAGTTCGCCGCCCCGCTGGCCGCCTCCCCCTACCTGGGCGCCACCGTGCCCGCGGGCGGCCGCACCACCGTCACGGTCGAGCTGGACGGCCGGGCCGTGCGCCTGGGCCTGCCCGCCGACCTGCACGCCGCCCTGCTGGGCGGCGGGGGAGCGGGCACCGCGTCCGCCCCGGCCGAGGCCGACGCCCCTGCCGAGGAGGAGGGCGCCGTCGTCTCCCCGGTGACCGGCACCCTGGCGTCATGGAAGGCCGAGGACGGCGCCCGGGTGGCTGAGGGTGACACCATTGCCATTGTGGAGGCGATGAAGATGGAGACCCCGATCCGGGCCGCGCGTGCGGGCCGGCTGGAGCGCGCCGCGGGCCCGACGCCCGCGTCCGTGACCCGGGGGCAGGTCATCGGCACCATCCGGTGAGCGCGGCGGGGGAGGGCTCGGCGGCCGCCGGTGCGGCGGAGGAGCTGCGACGGCGGATCGCGTCGGCGGGGTTGCTCCCCGGTGAGCGCCTCGGCGAGGTGGCCCTGGCCGCCGAGCTCGGCGTGAGCCGCAACAGCCTCCGCGAGGCCTTCACGGCGCTCGCGGGCGAGGGGCTGGTGGTCCGCCGCCCGCACCGCGGCGTGTTCGTGGCCGCCCCGGACGCGGACACCGTGCGCGGGCTCTACCGCATGCGGCGGATCCTGCAGCTCGGCGCGCTGGAGCAGGGCTGGCTCACCCCGGCCGCCGTCGCCCGCCTCGAGCGGGCCGCGGAGATCCTCGACGACGACCCCTCCCCGCGCCGCCTCGGCGACGCCAACCACCTCACCCACCTGGGCATCACGGACCTGGCCGCCTCCCCGGAGCTGACCCGCGTGATGTCCTCCGTACTGGCCCGCACCCGCCTGGCCTTCCACCCCCTGGACGAGCAGACCCGCCTGCACGCCCTCTTCGCGGACCGCAACCGGTGGATCGTGGCGCGGCTGCTGGCCGAGGACCTCCCCGCCGTGCGCGCCATGTTCGGCGACTATCTGGAGGAGGCGGAGGCGTTCGTCCTCCAGCATCTGGACGGCTCGGCCGCGGCCCAGGTCTCGGACGTCCCGGCCTGAGCCGCGAACGACGGCGACGCCTGGCCCCCGGCCGTCCCCGCCCCATTCCGCCCGGGCGCACTACTGCCACGTAGATCCAGGTTTACGTGGCAGTAGTGCGCCCGGGCGAGCCTCGAAATGGCCAGTCAAGCCAGTCTCGGCCAGAGACTCAGGAGAATGAGGCTGACACACCCGTCGCGCGACTCGGACATGAGAGAGTGGCGCCCGTCATACCAGCACCTGTCGAGGTTCCCCTCTCCAGAGGCACCTCTCACGCGCAAGGCGGGCCCGGTGAGCCATCCGTCCTCACCTCCCGTGCAGGGGGAGTCCGGGTTCAAGAAGACCCTCTCCACCCTGGACGCCTATGCCATCGGCTTCGGCGCCATGATCGGCTTCGGCTGGGTCGTCCTCGTGGGCGGATGGCTCAAGAGCGCCGGCACCGTCGGGTCGATCATCGCCATCGTGACGGGCGGCGTCATCATGACGGTCGTCGCCCTCGTGTACGCGGAGATGGTCTCGGCCATGCCCCGCGCCGGCGGTGAGCACCACTACCTCATGCGAGGTCTCGGCGCACGCTGGAGCTTCATCGGGTCGTGGGGCATCACGGGCGGCTACATCTCCATCGTGGCCTTCGAGGCCGTCGCCCTCCCCAGGACGGCCGCGTACATCTGGCCGCAGATCGAGTCGGTCCACCTCTGGACGGCCTTCGGCTCGGACGTCTCTCTGGTCTGGGCACTGGTGGGGGCGGTGGCCGCCGTGGTGATCACGTGGATCAACTACATCGGCGTGAAGCTGGCGGGCATCGTCCAGACCATCGTGGTCGGCGCCCTGCTGCTCGTCGGAGCCCTCCTCGTGTTCGGTGCCGGGACCGGAGGGTCGGTGAGCAACCTCGAGCCGCTCTTCACGAACGCCACCGGGCTCTTCTCGGTGATGATCGTGGTCCCCTTCCTGTTCGTCGGGTTCGACGTCATCCCGCAGTCGGCCGAGGAGCTCAACATGCCCCCGCGCCGCATGGGCGTCATGATCATCCTCTCGGTGGCCGCGGCCACCCTCTGGTATGTGATGGTCATCCTCACCACCGCCTCCTCCATGCCCCAGTCCGAGCTGGCGGCGGCGAAGCTCGTCACCGCCGACGCCATGGCCGCCCTCTTCGACAGTCAGGCGATGGCCACCGTGCTGCTCGTCGGAGGCATGGCCGGCATCCTGACGTCGTGGATCGCGCTCCTCATGGGCGCGGCCCGTCTGCTCTATGCGATGGGCGTCTCCGGCATGCTCCCGCGCTGGTTCGGCCGGCTCCACCCGACATGCCGCACCCCGGCGAACGCCGTGCTGTTCATCGGTGCGCTCTCCGTGGCAGCCCCGTTCTTCGGCGCAGGAGCCCTGGGCTGGTTCGTGGACTCCGGCTCCCCGTCCATCGTGCTCACCTACATGATGGTGTGCGTCGTGTTCCTCATCCTCCGCCGTCGCGAGCCGGACATGGAGCGTCCGTTCCGCGCCGGCGGGCCGGCGGTCGGCACGGTCCTCGGCGTGGCCGGGACGCTGCTCACGGCCGGTCTCCTGAGCCTCTACGTCCCGGGCATGCCGGCGTCGATCTCCACGATGGCGTATGTGTTCCTCGGTCTGTGGTGGGTCCTCGGCCTGCTGTTCCTGCTGCGCATCCCGCGCGGGATTGCCCCCGGCCCGGACGCGGAGGAACGTCTCCTGGAGCGTCTCGGTCGGCGGCACTGAGCTGCGTCCGCCCCTCCCGACCCCGGCACCCTGCCTGGGCGCACTACTGCCACGTAGATCCGCGTCTACGCGGCAGTACTGCGCCCGGGCGGGCCCTCCCGACGGCCCGGGTCAGGGGATCTGGAACATCCGGTCCGGCAGGTCCGTGATGAGCATGTGCCCGGGCGCGTGGCTGATGGCCAGCGGCGGGCGGGACTCCATGATCGCCGCCTGCGGGGTGACGCCGCACGCCCAGAACACGGGCAGGCAGCCCTCGGGCACCTCGACGGCGTCCCCGAAGTCCGGCGCGGAGAGGTCCGTGATCCCGAGGGCGGCCGGGTCGCCCACGTGCACGGGCGCGCCGTGCACGGCCGGGTAGCGGGAGGTGATGCGGACGGCGTCGGCCACGCGGTCCGCGGGGATCGGGCGCATGGACACCACGAGGGGTCCGCGCAGCGCACCGGCCGGTTCGCACCGGCGGGAGGTGCGGTACATGGGCACGTTGACGCCGGCGTCCTGGTGCGCCATCCGGATGCCCTCGGCCACCAGCGCGGCCTCGAATGTGAATGAGCAGCCGATGAGGAACGTCACCAGGTCGTCCCGCCACACGTGGGCCACGTCCGTGGGCCGCTCGACCTCCACGCCGTCCCGGTACACCACGTACTGCGGCGCGTCCGTGCGGACGTCCCCGGCCAGGGCGGGGCCGGACACCCGGCCGGCCTCGAGCACGCCCAGCAGCGGCAGGGCCTTGGGGTTGCGCTGCGCGAAGAGCAGGACGTCGAAGGCGAGGTCCTGCGGCACGATCATCAGGTTCGCCTGGGCGTACCCGTCGGCGATCCCGGCGGTGGGACGCACCAGCCCGGCACGGAAGCGCTCGCGCGCCTCGGCCGGGCCGGTGGCCCCGTTCAGGGGCTCGGTCATGCTCAGGCGCCCGTGAAGAGGGCGATCATCGGGCCGAGCGCGCGGACGGCGATGAACACGGAGAGCAGCCACGCGAGCACGCCCACGATGATGAGCCACTTCGGGTAGCGGTAGCCGCCGAGCAGATCCCGGCGGAAGGCCGCCACGATCAGCAGCACGGCGAAGCCGACGGGCAGGATCAGGGCGTTGAAGGCGCCGGCGAACACCAGCAGGGTGGTCGGGGCCTGGCGCAGCACCAGGTACAGCACGGCGCAGACCACGATGAACGCGACGGTGAGCAGGTTGCGGGTGCGGTCCGACGTCGTCGACGTCGTGATGAAGGAGACGGAGGTGTAGGACGCGCCGATCACCGAGGTGAGCGCGGCGGCCCAGAAGACCACGCCGAACATGCGCAGGCCGACCTCGCCGGCGGCCGCCTGGAAGGCGTTCGCGGCCTGGTTGGTGGTGCCCAGGTCCGCGCCGGAGGCGACGACGCCGAGGATCGCCAGGAACAGCAGCACGCGCATCAGGCCGGTCACCAGGATGGAGGCCACGGAGCTGCGGGTGATGGACGCGATGTCGTCGACGCCCTTCACGCCGGAGTCGATCATGCGGTGCGCGCCGGCGTAGGTGATGTAGCCGCCGACGGTGCCGCCCACGAGGGTGGCCAGGGCCAGGAACATGGCCGAGTCGAGGTTGCCCACGTTGACGGACTGCACGAGGGCGTCGCCGACCGGGGGCTGGGACACGATGGCCACGTAGACCATCAGGCCGATCATCAGGGCGCCGAGGAGCACGACGATGCGGTCGAGGGCGGCGCCGGCGCTCTTGGACAGGAAGATCGCGATGGCGATCAGCGCGGAGATCGCGCCGCCGATCAGGGCGTCGGCGCCGAGCATGGCGTTCAGGCCCAGGCCCGTGCCGGCGATGTTGCCGATGTTGAAGACCATGCCGCCGATGAACACGAGGCCCGCCAGCAGCCAGCCCAGGCCGGGCAGGACGCGGTTGGCCAGCTCCTGCGCGCGCAGGCCGGCGACGCCGATCACGCGCCACACGTTCATCTGCACGGCGATGTCGATGATGATCGAGACCAGGATCGCCAGGGCGAACGCGGCGCCCAGCTGGATGGTGAACGTGGACGTCTGGGTGATGAAGCCGGGACCAATGGCGGAGGTCGCCATGAGGAACATGGCACCGAGCAGAGCAGTGCGGCGGGTCGTGGGGGAGGCGTCGCGGCCGTGGCCCTCGGCGGGGGCCGAGGACGGCCGCGCGGAGTCAGCGTGGGACATGGGTGTCACCTTCCGGCGGGGGCGCCATGCGAGGTGACGGGCGTCACGGGGCGCACACGGCACAGTAGTGCTTGTTCAACAATCGGGGCAACACTGTTCAACGGCTGTCCCCGTTCAGGTTCGCCTCACCTACCTGGTGGGCCCGGCCCGGTCGGCACAGGATGGACTCATGTCCGCCGCCGCGCCCTCCTCCGCCCCCCTGTCCGACCCTGCCGAGCCCCACGGCCAGACCGGCCTGAACGCCCGCCTGAACTGGCTGCGCGCGGGTGTGCTCGGCGCCAACGACGGCATCGTCTCCGTCGCCGCCACCGTGGTCGGCGTGGCCGGCGCGACCACCGCCGTGACGCCCGTCCTGCTCGCCGGCACCGCCGCCGTCGTGGGCGGTGCCGTCTCCATGGCGCTGGGGGAGTACGTCTCGGTGTCCTCCTCCTCCGACTCGCAGAAGGCGCTCATCGCCAAGGAGCGCCGCGAGCTGGCGGAGGACCCGGCCGGCGAGCTCGAGGAGCTCACCGCGCTCTACCAGGCCGAGGGGCTCTCCCGCCCCACCGCGGAGACCGTGGCCCGGGAGCTCACCGCGAAGGACGCCCTCGGCGCCCACCTGCGCATGGAGCTCGGCATGGACGAGGAGGACGTGGTCAGCCCGTGGGCGGCGGCGGGCGCCTCGTTCATCGCCTTCCTGGTGGGGGCGCTGCTGCCGTTCCTCGCGATCCTGCTCTCCCCGGTGGAGGTGCGGGTGCCCGTCACCTTCGGCGTCACCCTGCTCGCCCTCGCGATCACCGGCTACCTGGGGGCCCGCCTCGGCGATGCACCGGCCGCTCGCGCCACGGTGCGCGTGGTGGTGGGCGGCGCGCTGGCCCTGGCGCTCACCTTCGGCGTCGGCACCCTGCTGGGCACCGGCGTCGCCTGATCCCGCCGGGGTCCCGGGTCCTGACGCCGCCCGGGGGCTCTGGAAGGGTGGACGACGACGGCCCGTCCCACCGGGCCGTCGCACCGACCCCGAAGGAGTGATCGTCCGTGACCACCATGCGTGCCGTCCGGTTCGAGGCCTACAAGCAGTTCCCCGCCCTCAAGGACGTCGAGAAGCCGGTGCCCGGGCCCGGTGAGGTCCTCCTGAAGGTGGCCGGTGCCGGCGCCTGCCACTCGGACGTGGCGGTCTACTCCGAGTTCGAGCCCGGCATGAACCCCCTCGTGGACCCCGAGTACACCCTGGGCCACGAGACCTCCGGCTGGGTCGAGGAGCTCGGCGACGGCGTGGTCGGCCTGGAGATCGGCTCCGCTCAGCTCGTCTACGGCCCCACCGGATGCGGCCGTTGCCCCGCCTGCTCGCGCGGCCAGGACACCTACTGCCAGAACGCCGGCGCCATGCGCGCCGCCGCAGTGGGCCTGGGCCGCGACGGCGGCATGGCCGAGTACGTGGCCGTGCCCGCCCGCAACCTCGTCCCCCTGGGCGACGCCGACCCGATCCCCGCCTCGGCGCTCGCCGACGCCGGCCTCACCCCGTACCACGCCGTGAAGCTGGCCCTGCCCAAGCTGGGCCGTCCGGGCGCGTCCGCGCTCGTGGTGGGCCTCGGCGGCCTCGGCCTCATGGCCGTGCAGATCATCAAGGCCCTCACCGGCGCCACCGTGATCGCCACGGACATGAAGGAGGAGGCCATGGCCCAGGCCGAGGTCTACGGCGCCGTGACCGTCCCCGGGGGCGAGGGCCAGGTGGAGCGCATCCGTGAGGTCACCGGCGGGCGCGGCGTGGATGCGGCCTTCGACTTCGTGGGCGTGGGCCCCACCGTGCGGACGGCGCTGGACACCGCCGCCATGCAGTCCCGCGTGACGATCGTGGGCATCGGCAACGGGTCCACCACGGACTGGTCCTTCCTCTCCACGCCGTACGAGGCGGAGCTGGTGAGCACCTACTGGGGCACCGTGGAGGAGCTGCACGAGGTGGCCCGCCTCTACCGGGACGGGAAGATCGAGCCGCTCTACACCACGTACTCCATGGAGGACGCCCTGCAGGCGTACCGCGATCTCGAGGCCGGGAAGGTCGCCGGACGCGCCGTCGTCGTCCCCCACGGCCGCCCCTGACCCCTCGTGGGGTCGGCGGCGGGGGCCGATCGCACCAGAGAACTCGCCGGTCACCGTTCTGACCTGCCACGATGGCCCGCATGACTCACGACGCTCGGACAGAGCATGACCAGGAAGTGCAGCGCGGCAGCATCCCCCCACCCGTGCTGGAGACAGAGAGCGACCTCGCCGGGCACATCGGCGCGTGGGGGAGTTCGTGGGTGTCCGCCATCCAGGTGGCCACCGCGCTGAACTCCCGGATCGAGTCGGACATGCACCGCGGCGGAGGGGCGACGCCGTTCGAGTTCGCGCTGCTGGCCACGCTGCGCCGTCAGCCGGAGGAGGCGCCCATGAGCCAGGTGGCCTACCAGCTGGACTCCTCGCTCTCCCGCCTCTCGCATGTGGTGCGGCGCCTCGAGACGCGCGGCTGGGTCACGCGACGGACGTCCCCCGACGACGCCCGCGTCACCCTGGTGGGCGTGACGGACGAGGGGCTCGCCCGGTTCCGCGCCGCCGAGGCGCCCTACCGGCGGCTCATGCAGGAGGTCTTCCTCGACCACCTCACGCCGGAGGAGCATGAGGAGTACGCCCGCCTGAACCTCAAGCTGCTGCGCGCCCTGCGCCCCGAGCACTGGTACGTGCGCTTCGTCGACCAGCGCCGGGAGGCCGACGCCTCGAGTTGATCGGCCCCGCCCGCTCGCGTACCATGGAACGGCGCACGCGCGTCGTTCCCGTGCCCCTCGGCGTTTCGCCGGAGGGCTCGCGGGTCGGAAAGGCGACACGCTCCCGCAGACCGGATCCCGACCCCGTCCTCCCGGACGGGTCGGGGCTCACCGTCCACACCAGCGATCTGTAAGGCACTTCGGTTGGCTCTCACCCAGCCTGGTTCACCTTTTCGAGAAGTCGCAGTAAGAGTGCGGTGCACACACCCGGGGCGGGGCTCACAGGCTGCCCGTGGAGGCCTCCGCGCGTCCACGGCACGCCGCCATGCGGGTTCCGCCCGTCCTTTTACTACTACTTGCCACGAGGAGTGATCATGGCAGCACATTGCCAGGTGACCGGGGCTGGGCCGGGTTTCGGCCACAGCATCTCCCACTCGCACCGCCGCACGAAGCGCCGGTTCGACCCGAACATCCAGAAGAAGACGTACTGGGTGCCCTCCCTGCGCCGCAACGTCACGCTGACGCTGTCCGCCAAGGGCATCAAGACCATCGACGTGCGCGGCATCGACGCGGTCGTCGCCGACCTCATCTCGAAGGGAGTGAAGCTCTGACATGGCCAAGGACAAGGACGTTCGTCCGATCATCAAGCTGAAGTCCACCGCCGGCACCGGGTTCACCTACGTGACCCGCAAGAACCGCCGCAACAACCCGGATCGCATCACTCTCAAGAAGTACGACCCGGTGGTCCGCAAGCACGTCGATTTCCGAGAGGAGCGCTGACATGGCCAAGAAGTCCAAGATCGCCAAGAACGAGCAGCGCAAGGTCATCGTGGCCCGCAACGCCGAGAAGCGCGCCGAGCTCAAGAAGACCCTGGTCGACCCGAACGCGACCGACGAGGCCCGCGAGGCCGCCCGCGTGGGCCTGCAGAAGCTGCCCCGCGACGCCTCCCCGGTGCGCGTGCGCAACCGCGACGCCATCGACGGCCGTCCGCGCGGCACCTTCCAGCGCTTCGGCATCTCCCGTGTGCGCTTCCGCGAGATGGCGCACCGCGGTGAGCTGCCCGGCGTGACCAAGTCCTCCTGGTGACCCCTCGCCCGCCTCGCGGGCGTTGACACCGGTCGACCGCACGGCCCCCTCCGAGAGATCGGAGGGGGCCGTCGTCGTCTCCGGGGCCGGGCGTGGGCGCGCGAGGCTGAGAACTCGCGGAATCAGGCCGATCAGATGGGGCGCGGCGCGGGCGCAGGTGGTACGTTCGCACCTGGAAGTCCGGGCCGCACCGGCCCGGACGCCTGTCACCGATGTCTTCAGGAAGGAACCATGGCCATGAACCGCAAGGAACTCGTCGCCGCCGTCGCTGAGCGCTCCGGCAACACCCAGTCCGCCGTGTCGGACGTGCTGGACGCCCTCTTCGAGTCGCTGTCCGCCCAGGTGAAGAAGGGCGAGAAGGTCTCCATCCCCGGCTGGCTGGCCGTGGAGCGCACCGAGCGCAAGGAGCGCACCGGCCGCAACCCCCGCACCGGCGAGGAGATCACCATCCCCGCGGGCTACTCCGTGAAGGTGACTGCCGGCTCCAAGCTCAAGGCCGCCGCCTCCGAGTGATCCGGCCCCGGTCGGCCTCGGCCGTCCGTGCGCGCCCCGGGCGCCCCGTCTCCTGGTGAGGCGGGGCGCCCGTCGTCGTCCGTAGGGCCGGGTCCAGGGTCAGGGACGCCGGCGGACCGAGTAGACTGGACGCCCACGGGCGACGACGCCGAGCCGCGTCCGTCCGCCGCCCGCCGAGCCGAGGAGGAGCGCATGGTCACCGTGACCCCGCCGCCCTCCCGCGCCGTCGCCGGGCCGGCCCGCCTGGTCCGCGGCCTGGCCGGCGCCACCGCGATGACGGTGCTCGCCGCCGCCTCCCACTCCGCCGCCACCGGCGGCCCCCTGCCGCCCCTGGCCCTGATGGTCTTCTCCGCGGTGCTGGCCGCCCCCGTGACCACCGCCCTGGCCGGGCGCACCCTCTCCCTGTGGCGCACCCTGCTGGCCGTCCTGGCGGCCCAGGGGATCTTCCACGTGCTGTACGGAGTCGCCGGCGGGGCGCACGCGGTGCACGTGGCCGCCGGGGTGGACCCCGCGCACGTGGGCCACCTCGGCGCCGACGCCGGCCCGGCCCTGGCCGTGACGGCCACCGGCGCAGTGGAGCACGGGCACGGCGCAGGCATGCTGGCCGCGCACGTGGTGGCCGCGCTGCTGACCGTGGCCGTGCTCCGTCACGGCGAGCAGGTCCTGGCCGCCGCGGCCCAGCAGGCCCTCGCGGCCGCTCCGGTGCTGCGCCTCCTGCAGTTCCTGCTGACCGGGACCGTGACCACCCCGCGTCCCCTCCGACTTCCGGCGGTCCGTGCTCCGCGCCCCGCCGGTTCGCTGCTCGTCCTCGGCACCCCCGGGCGGCGGGGACCGCCCGCCCTCGTCCTCGCGGCCTGACGCCCTCGGGCGCGGCTGCGCGCGTGCCCCCACCCCAGCGACTCGGCCCGCCGGCATCCGCCGGACCGGGCCGGGGAGGACCCCATGCACCATCAGTCACCCCTTCATGCCACCCTGGCCGCCTGCGCCGCCACCGCAGCGATCGCGGTCGCGGCGGCCGGACCGGCCGCCGCGCACGACGAGCTGATCGAGGCCGTGCCCGCGGACGGCGCCACCCTGACCGAGGCCCCGGAGGCCGTGACCCTCACGTTCTCCGGGGAGCTGATCGACGGCCAGGGGATCCAGAACCTCGTGCAGGTGACGGACGCCGCCGGACACCAGTGGCAGGACGGGGCGGCCACCGTGGACGGGCCCACCCTCACCGCGCCGCTGTGCGCGGACCTGCCCCGGGGGGAGTACGACGTCGCCTATCGCATCGTCTACTCCGACGGGCACTCCGAGGAGCGTGCCCTCGACTTCACGGTGGAGGACCCGCAGGCCCCGGCCCCCGGGACCGCCCCCTCCGGCTGCGGCATGGCCGCCGCCGGCGCCGCGGTCGACCCCGCGAGCGCGGAGTCGACCCCCGCAGGGGCGTCCACCGCGGACGACGCCGACGCCGACCCCGCTCCCTCCGAGGGCGGCTCCCAGGAGGTCACGGACACCACCGGCCCGGCCGTGCCCGGCTGGGTGTGGGTCGCCGGCCTGGCGGGCCTGGCCGTGATCGGCGTGGGATTCGCCGTGCTGGGGCGCAAGGCGCGCGCCCTCGACCACCGCTGAGCGGCCCCGCTCCGCTCCCTCCTCTGACACCGGTGGCCACGGTCCCCTCCCGGTGCAGGCCCTCGACGGGCCGCGCCGTCCACCGTCCGGCCCCTCCTGACAAGGACACCCACCATGACCACCCAGCACACCCCCCTCTCCACCCGCCGTCGTCTGTCCCTCGCCGCCGTGCTGGCGGCCGGTGCCCTCGGCCTCAGCGCGTGCGCCGGGTCCGGCGAGTCCGCGCCGGCCTCCGCGGCGTCGAGCGCGGCCTCAGCGGCGTCGAGCGCGGTCTCGTCCGCCGCCTCGGCGGCCTCCACGGCGGCCGCGTCGTCCTCGGTCGAGTCCACCGGCGCGGCCGCGTCTTCCGAGACCTCGGACGATGCCCCCCTGACCATGACCGACCCGTGGACCAAGGCCACGGACGGCATGATGACCGGCTCGTTCGGCGTCCTCGAGAACACCTCGGACCAGGATGTCCACGTCGTGTCCGTGACCTCCTCGCTCACCGACCGCGTGGAGCTGCACGAGATGGTCCCGGGTGAGGACGGGCAGATGGTGATGCAGCAGAGCCCGGACGGGTTCACCGTGCCCGCCGGCGAGACCTTCGAGCTGGTCCCGGGCGGCAACCACGTGATGCTCATGGGGCTGGCCGAGCCGATTCAGCCCGGCGACGAGGTGACCTACACCCTCGAGACCGAGGACGGGGACGTCCTCGAGGTCACCTCGGTGGCCCGCCCGTTCACGGGCGCCAACGAGTCGTACCACGGCGGCGAGGCCTCCGGCTCGGAGGGCGGCCATGGGGACAACTGACCCCGACCCGGCACGCGACCGGACCCAGAGCACGCCGGCGGGGGACGCCCCCGCCGCCGGGCCCTCGCGCCGCGGCCTGCTGTTCGGCCTCGGCGCGGCCGGCGGCGGGCTGCTCGGCGGGGCGCTCGGCTACGGGGCGGGGGCCGCGCAGGCGGCCCCCGCCCCGGGCGGACCCGTCCCCGGGGCGGACCCGTCGCCGTCGGGCGTCATGGAGGACACCGGGATCGAGGGCGAGGTCGGCCGTGCCGGCTGGGCCGAGCCCGGGGGAGAGGCCTCCCGCGTGGCGGTCAGCTCGCCCGTGGGCACCGACGTGGTGTCCTTCCACGGGCCCCGCCAGGCCGGGATCGACACCCCCGCCCAGACCCACGCCGTGTTCCTCGCCCTGGACCTGAAGCCGGAGACGGACCGGGACCGGATCGAGGCCCTGCTGCGCCTGCTCACGGACGACGCCGCACGCCTGACCCAGGGGCGCGCCACGCTCGCGGACACTGAGCCCGAGCTCGCCGCCGCGCCCGCCCGGCTCACCGTGACGTTCGCATTCGGCCCGGAGCTCGTAGCCCGCGTGGCGCCGGAGCGGGCGCCGGAGTGGCTGGGCCCGCTGCCGGCGTTCGAGCAGATCGACGCGCTCGAGGACCGCTGGTCGCACGGGGACCTGCTGCTGCAGATCTGCGGCGACGACCGGATCTCCGTGGCCCACGCCCGGCGCATGCTGGGCAAGGTGGCCCGGCCCTTCGCCGAGGTGCGCTGGGTGCAGGAGGGCTTCCGCGCCGCACGCGGCGCCCACCCCACCGGCACCACCATGCGCAACCTGTTCGGCCAGGTGGACGGCACCGCCAACCCCCAGGCCGAGTCGCCGGCGCTCGAGCGGATCGTGTGGGGCGCGGGACCGGAGGCCGCGGCCGCCGGCATCTCGCCCTGGATCGCGGACGGCACCTCCCTGGTGATCCGTCGGATCGACATGCTGATGGACACGTGGGACGAGCTGGACCGGTCCGCCAAGGAGAAGGTGATCGGCCGGCGCCTGGGCTCGGGCGCGCCCCTGACGGGCGAGCACGAGAACGACGCCCCGGACTTCTCCGCCGTGGCACCCACGGGCCTGCCCGTCATCCCGGACATCTCCCACCTGCGCCGGGCCCGCATGGACACCCCCGAGTACGGGATGCTCCGCCGGGGCTACAACTACGACGACGGCGCGGGCGCCTCCGGCACGGGTGCAGGCCTGATCTTCGCCGCCTTCCAGGCGGACGTGGACCGGCAGTTCGTGCCCGTGCAGACCCGGCTCGCCGCGTCCGACCACCTGAACATCTGGACCCGCCCGGTGGGCTCCGCGGTGTTCGCCGTCCCGCCCGGCTGCGCCGAGGGCGGGTTCGTGGGCGAGGCCCTCTTCGCCTGATCCCCGCCCGGGGCGCCCTCCGGCGCCCCGGGTCCCGCCCTGCGATGGGAGAATGGACCCCATGCCCGCCACCTCCGTCACGACGCCGCGCCCCGGGCGCGGCGCCTCCGCCCCGTCCCCCTCGAGCGGCTCCGAGGCCGCCGCCCGCCGCGGCGTGCCCCGGGCGGTGGGCGTGGCGGCCGCCGTCGTCGGCGTGCTGGCGCTGGTCACGGCGGCGTGGGTGACGGGGATCGCGGCCCCCCGGACCCTGTCCGACCCGGGGGTCCTGACGCGGTGGGGCGTGCCCGTGGGCAAGGCGGTCAACAACACCGCGATGGCCATGACCATCGGCGCGCTGATCTTCGCCGCCGGCATCCTGCCCCCGCACGCGGCCGGCACGGAGCGCTGGCACCAGTCCAAGCGGCAGCGCGAGCAGGCCGCCCGGGACGGGGAGGTGCTGCCCGAGCACCCGGCGTTCCGCCGGACCCTGCAGGTGGCCGCCGTGTCCGCGGGCGTCTGGACCCTCGCGGCGCTGACCGTGGGCGTGCTCTCCTACTCGGACCTGGCCGGCATCCCGGTGACGGCCGGCCCCGACTTCACCGCGGGCCTCATGGCGTACACGCTCGACATCTCCGTGGGCCAGGCCTGGTTCTGGGTGACCGTGGTGGCCGCCGTCGTCACCACGCTGGCCATCGGGGTGCGCTCCCACACCGGCCTGTTCTGGACGGGCATCCTGGCCATGCTGGGCATCGTCCCGCTCGCGCTGATCGGCCACGCGGCCGGTGGCGACGACCACTTCGGCGCCGTCAACTCGATCGGCCTGCACCTGCTCGGTGTGGTCGTGTGGGTCGGCGGGCTGCTCGTGCTCCTCGCGATCTCCGACACCCTCGTCGGCCCCAACGGGGCCCAGGGCCGCGGCGCCGCCCAGCGCCGCCAGGGTCCGGCGCCGCTGCTGCACACCGCCCTGAGCCGGTACTCCGTGCTCGCGGGTCTGGCCCTGGTGACGGTGGCGCTGTCCGGGGTGGTGAACGCGTCCGTCCGCATGGACGACCCGGCGCAGCTGCTCAGCCCGTACGGCCTCCTCGTGCTCGCCAAGGCCGGGGCCGTGCTGCTCCTCGGCGGCATCGGCCTGTTGCACCGCCGATGGATCATCCCGCGCCTCGCGGGGACCGCCGGGGCGGCCGGTCCGGGCGCCCCGGCGCCGCTCGAGGAGAGCCCGGCCCCCGCGCGTCGTCTGCTGTGGCAGCTGATCGCGGTGGAGGCCCTGGTCATGGCGGCGGTGATGGGCGTGTCCTCCGTCCTGGCCCGGACGGCCCCGCCCGTGCCCGAGGAGCTCGCCCCGGACGCCACCCCCGCCCGCATCCTCACCGGCTACGAGCTGCCCCCCGAGCTCACCGGCGCCCGCTGGATCACCTCGTGGCGCTTCGACTGGCTGTGGGTGGCGATCGTCGCGTTCCTGGCCCTCTGGTACGTGCGCTCCGCGTGGCGGCTGCACCGCCGCGGCGACGGCTGGCCCGTGGCCCGGACCGTGTGCTGGCTGATCGGCCTCGCGATCCTCACCTGGGCCACCTCCGGGGCGCCCGCCGTGTACGGCATGGTGCTGTTCAGCGCCCACATGGTGGGGCACATGGTCCTCACGATGATCATCCCGCTGTTCCTGGTGATGGGCGCGCCGATCACGCTGGCCCTGCGTGCCCTGCCCGCCCGCACGGACGGCACCCGCGGCCCCCGTGAGTGGATCCTGTGGATCGTGCACTCCCCGTGGGGTGCGGTCGTCACGCACCCGATCGTGGCGGGCGTGAACTTCGCCGGCTCGATCCTGGTGTTCTACTACACGGACTTCTTCCGGTTCTCCCTGGAGTACCACCTGGGCCACGAGTTCATGAACGTGCACTTCCTGCTCACCGGCTTCATCTTCGCCACCGTCATGGTGGGTGTCGATCCGCTGCCCAGCCGGCCCGTCTATCCCCTCCGGCTGGTCCTCCTGCTGGCCACCATGGTGTTCCACGCGTTCATCGGCGTGTCCATGACCGGCTCCACCGGGCTGCTGCAGGCCTCCTGGTTCGGCAACCTCGGCCGGGACTGGGGGCCCCCGGCCTTGGAGGACCAGCGGATCGGCGGCGCCATCATGTGGGGCATCGGCGAGTTCCCCACGGTGCTCATGGCGGTCACCGTGGCCGTCCTCTGGTACCGCAGCGACCGCAAGGCCGCGGTGCGGATCGACCGTCAGGCGGACCGCGACGGCGACGCCGAGCTGCACCGCTGGAACGAGATGTACGCCGCCATGAACCACCCGACCGCCGCCGCCCGGGAGGCCGACCGTGACCGCTGACGCCCGCACTCCTGCCCGCACCCCCGGCCGGCCGGACGGGCCGCACCCGCATCGCCGCCACCGGACCCGCGGGCGAGCGCTCGTGGCGGCGGCCGGCGTCGCCGTGCTGGCGCTGACCGGCTGCTCCGCGGAGGAGGAGCCCGCGGGCGCGCAGCAGGCGGGGACGCCGTCGTCGGCCGCCGGCGCCCCGGGCGGACTCGAGCTGGGCGACCGGCCGGACCAGGTCCGCGCCGAGGCCGCCGCCGCGCGCGCGGCCACGTTCGGCTTCACGCGCCAGGCCGCGGCCGGGGCCGAGGAGGTGGAGCAGGCCCGGCAGGACGCCCGCTCCCGCGCCACGGACGGCGGGCGGATCGAGGTGCAGCCTGCCGCGTGCAAGGCGCCGCTGGCGGCCCTGGACTTCTCCCCGATCCTGTTGGAGCAGGAGGAGGTCACACGGGTCGACGTCGGCGCGGAGACCTTCGCCGGTACGGGCACCGTGGAGGTCGCCGCGCTCGACGGCGAGGGGCGTCGTCGCGTGGAGCGCCATGTGCAGACCGTGGACGCGTTGCTCGCCGACTGCGGCACCATGGAGGTCACCTCCCGGGAGGACGGTGAGACCGCCACGTACACCCTGCGGATGCGGGAGGCGGACCTCTCCGAGGGCACACCCGCGCAGTCCGGCTACGTGTACACGCGCACACCGCAGGGGCAGGACGCGCCCGCCTCGGCGGCGCAGATCCTCACCGCGGTGGCCGGGGACCACGTGGTCATGGTGTCCTTCACGGGCCAGCCGGAGGCCGCCGAGCGCCAGTTCACCCTCATGGCCGAGGAGATGCTGGCCGCCGCCCTGAAGGGGCCGGCCGAGGGCTGACGCCCTGGCCCGGAGGAGGGGACGCCGTGTGACGCGCCCCGTCCGCCCGGGGCGCACACCGCAGGCGGGTGCACCACAATGGACGGCATGACCGAGCAGCACACCCCCGCCGAGGCCCCGTCCGTGCCCCGCGCCGCGTCCCGCGTGCGCGCCTCCTCCCTGGTGGGGCGGCGATGGCTGAACACCGGCGGCGATCAGGTCACCCTCGAGGACCTGCGCGGCAAGGTGGTGGTCCTGGACTTCTGGACGTTCTGCTGCATCAACTGCCTGCACGTGGCGGACGAGCTGCGCCCGCTCGAGGCCGAGTTCGAGGACGTGCTCGTGACCGTGGGCGTGCACTCGCCCAAGTTCGAGCACGAGGCGGACCCGGACGCCCTCGACGCCGCCGTGGAGCGGTACGAGATCGCCCACCCCGTCCTGGACGACCCGGAGCTCACCACCTGGCAGGCGTACTCGGCCCGCGCGTGGCCCACGCTCGTGGTGGTGGACCCGGAGGGGTACATCGTGGCGCACCTGTCCGGCGAGGGACACGTGGCCGGCCTGTACTCCCTCGTGCAGGAGCTCGTGGCCGAACACGAGGCCAAGGGCACCCTGCACCGCGGCTCCGGCCCGTACGTCCCGCCGGCCCCCGTGGCCCGCGACCTGAAGTTCCCGGGCAAGGCGATCGCGCTCGGCGGCCGCGGCACCGAGCCCGGCTCCCTCCTCGTGGCGGACACCGGCCACCACCGGATCGTCGAGGTGGCCTCGGACCTGACCACCGTCCTGCGCGCGGTGGGTGGTGGGGACCCGGCCCAGGCCCCCGCCGAGGCCGCCGAGCTCGCCCTCCCGACGCCGGGCATGCGCGGCCACCGCGACGGCGGACCCGACGAGGCCCTGTTCAGCGAGCCCAACGGGCTGCTCCTGCTGCCGGAGGACGTCGCGGCGGAGGTGGGGTACGACGTCGTCGTGGCGGACACCGTGAACCACCGCCTGCGCGGGCTGTCCCTGGCCACGGGCGAGGTGACCACGCTGGCCGGCAACGGCGTCCAGAAGCTGATCGACTCCGAGCGCGTCCGCGAGGCGGCCCGGGATGAGGAGGGCGTGGCCGTGGACCTCGCGGACATCGACGCCGACCCGCTCGCCGTCTCCCTCTCCTCCCCGTGGGACGTGGCCTGGGACGCCGCTGCCGGCCGCGTGATCGTGGCCATGGCCGGCACCCACCAGCTGTTCTCCTTCGACCCCGTGGCCCGCGTGCTCTCCGTGTGGGCCGGCATCGGCCTCGAGGGCCTCACCGACGGTCCCGCCGACGAGGCGTGGTTCGCCCAGAGCTCCGGCCTGTCCGTCGACGCCGAGGGCACGCTGTGGGTCGCCGACTCCGAGACCTCGGCCGTGCGCCGCGTGCGCACCGGGGACGACGGCGCCCGCACTGTGGACACCGCCGTCGGCACGGGCCTGTTCGACTTCGGCCACGTGGACGGGGACCCGGCGCAGGCGCGCCTGCAGCACCCCCTGGGCGTCACGGCCCTGCCGGACGGCTCCGTCCTCGTGGCGGACACCTACAACGGTGCGATCCGCCGGTACGCGCCCGAGTCGACCGACGCCGCCGGGCGCGCCGTGCCGGCGTCGGTGTCCACGGTGACCCGTGGCCTGGCCGAGCCGGCCGACGTGCTCGTGGAGCACGGGGAGGACGGCGCCCCGCAGGACATCGTGGTGGTGGAGACCAACGCGCACCGGCTCGTGCGGATCGCCGTGCCCGGGGAGTACCTCACCGTGGACGAGGGCGCGCGCCAGACCGCCCGCCCGCGCACGGACGTGGTGGCCGGCGAGCTGGAGCTCACCGTGGGCTTCGCCGCGCCCAGCGGTCAGAAGCTGGACGAGCGCTGGGGCGACCCCACGCAGCTGAAGGTGTCCTCCTCGCCCGAGTCGCTGCTGCTGGACGGGGCGGGCACGTCCGTGGGCCTGACCCGCACGCTGCGGCTGGACCCCGAGGCGACCGAGGGCGTCCTGCACATCACCGCGCGCGCCGCGGCCTGCGACGGCGAGCACGGCCGGCCGATCCCGGACAACGCCGCGTGCCACCTGTACCAGCAGGACTGGGGCATCCCGGTCCGCGTGCACGCCCGCGAGGCCGCTCCCGAGGGCGCGGAGACCCGCCTGGACCTGGACCTGCGCGGGCTACACTGAGCCCGACCTCCCCGCGACGCCGATCCGAAGGACGCCCGACACATGACCACCCTGATCGTGACCGCCTCCCACCACGGCTCCACCCGGGAGATCGCCGAACGCGTGGCCGAGGTGCTGCGCACCACGCAGCAGGTCGAGACCGTGGTGGAGGACGTGGCCGGCTCCGCCGCGTGGCTCGACACCGCCGACGCCGTGATCGTCGCCGCCCCGGTGTACGGCGGGAAGCTGGAGAAGTCGGCGAAGGCCTTCCTCGACTCGCGTCGCGCCGAGCTGGCCCGGAAGTCGCTCGTCATCCTGTACTCGGGCGCCGCCCCGCTGCCGGACCGCCGCCTGGCCGAGCAGCTGGCCACCTACGGCGCCCGCGAGGTCCGCTACGTCCGCGGCGCGCTCGTGGAGGAGCGCCTCAGCGGGCTGGAGAAGCTCAAGATCACGCTGGTCAAGGGCCAGTACGGCGACTTCCGCGACTGGAACGCCATCGAGCACTGGGCCAAGGGCCTGGGCGGCCACGGCGTCTCCTGACCTGCCCCTCGCTTTCGTTCGGGAAACGGTCCCTCCCACCCCGCTTCCGTTCGGGACACGGCGCCGACGACGACGGGCGCCCACCGCACCAGGTGGGCGCCCGTCGTCGGGTGCGGGGGGTCAGCGGAAGAGGCCGCCGAGCAGTCCTCCGCCGGAGCGGCGTCGGGTGCCGAAGACGCTGCGCACCACCTCGCGGCCGATCTGCGTGCCGGCTAGGCCAGCAGCAGCGCGACGGCGATCATCGCCGGGATCGCCACGATCGTGGTCACCAGGACGGTGTCCTTCGTGACGCGCTCGCCGGACTGGTAGCGCACGGCCGTGACATACGTGTTCTGCGCGGTGGGCAGCGACGCGAGCACCACGGCCACGAACACGCCGCGCGCGTCCAGGCCGAACACGAACTGCGCCAGGAGCCACGCGATCAGCGGGTGCACCAGCAGCTTCACCGCGGAGGCCAGGAGGGTGTCCGCGCGGCGTCCGCCGGCCCGGGACAGGGGAACGGACCCCACCAGGGACATGCCGAACGCCAGGAGCATGGCCGGGATGGACAGCCCCGCGATCAGCTCGACCGCCTCGTTCAGCGGGCCGGGCAGCGCCCACCCCGTGACGGAGAAGAGCAGGCCGGCGAGCGCGCCCAGGATCATCGGGTTCAGTGCGGTCTGGCGCAGCTGGGCGAGCACGGGGCGGGGGCGGGGCACCCGCCGGGGGCGTCCGTCGTCGTCGTCATCCCGCGCTTCGCGCGCCGTGGACCAGTCGAGGACGGCCACGTAGAGCGGGGTGTAGATGCCCAGCTGGAACATCAGGGCCGGCGCGGCCAGGGCGGGGTCCCCGAGGACGTAGGTGGCGATCGGGATGCCGAGGTTGGCGGAGTTCACCAGCGATGCGCTCAGCCCGGACATCACCCGCTCGGACACCGGGCGCGGGCGCAGCAGCGGGATCGACACCGCGAGGAACAGTCCGGCCGCGAGCAGCGCGGACAGCGTGGCCACCCACAGCTGCGGACCGAGCACCGTGAGCACGTCCGCGCGCGAGAGGGTGACGAACAGCAGCGCGGGGCTGCCCACGAAGAACGCCGTCCGGGAGAGCACCACGCGCGCCTCCGCGCCCAGCACCTCCGACCTCCCGAGGCCGAAGCCCACCGCGATGATCACCCACACGATCGCGAAGCCGGCGAGGACCTCGGACATGGCGGTGCCTCCTCGAACGGGTGGGGGGTCGGGTCCCTGCGAGCATACGCACGCCTGCGGTACCGTGACGCCCACGGCGTGCCCACCGCCGAGCGACCCCGCGGCCCAGCCCCGCGGACCGTCGCGAAGGGGAGTGGATCCTCGGGCCCGGCCGCCGCGCGCGGCCGGTGGCACCTGCACACGTCCGCACACGTCCGGGGGCACGACGACGTCGCCCCTCCGGTCCGGCACGGTCCCCGCGGCGCCCGGCGGCTGGGGAGGGCGCCCGGAAGGATCCCGAGATGACCGCCCACGCCGACCGCAAGGACCTCGCCCGCGCCCGCATGCAGCGCACGGGGGAGACCTACACCGCCGCCTCCGCCGCCCTACGCGCCGAGTGGGAGGAGGCCGAGCGCTTCCATGCGAAGACCGTGCACACCTTCTTCGACGGCCCCCGCCTGCGCTCTATCCCCGCCCGCCGCAAGGCCCGCGTCAGCGTGCTCTTCGAGCTGCTGCGCGGCTTCCGCGCGGGCCGGGACTATCCGGAGCGCGAGGTCAACGAGATCCTGCGCCGCGCGCACGACGACGTCGCCTCGCTGCGGCGCGAGCTCGTGGACTACGGGCTCCTGGAGCGCGAGGCCGGCGTGTACCGCGTGCCGGAGGAGCCGCCGGACCGGGACCCGCGGTTCACGGAGGACCTCCCCGCGGACCACGACCACCGGTTCCGCAGGACCGTCCGCGCGGGGGAGTGAGGGGCGGACGTCCCCCGGACGCGAACGGGGCCGGACCTCTGGGAGGTCCGGCCCCGGCGTCGTGCGGTGGAGCGGGCGACGGGAATCGAACCCGCGTATCTTGCTTGGGAAGCAAGCGCTCTACCATTGAGCTACGCCCGCGCAACCGGTCCGCAGTGCGTCCGGCGCTCGCCCTACCCTACACCAGAGGCGCCTCGCGCGTCCGGCGCTCCGCCCGCTCCCGGGCCGCGGCGGCCCGTCGCCGGCCGAACCCGTCCGCCGAGCGGGTGAGCACGGGTCCGGCCACGGCCAGGATCAGCACGTACGCGGTGGCGAAGGCGGAGACCTCGGGCGGCATGCTCCCGGAGGCCACGGCCAGGCCCGCGATCACGATGGAGAACTCGCCGCGGATGGTCAGCGCCGCCCCGGCGCGCCAGCGGCCGGCGATCCCGATCCCCGCGGCCCGCGCCGCGAGGTACCCGGTGAGCAGCTTGGTGGCGGCGGTGACCACGGCCAGCGCCAGGGCGCCGAGCAGCACGGGCGGCAGGGTGCGCGGGTCCACGTTCATCCCGAAGAGCACGAAGAACAGCGCCGCGAACATGTCCCGCAGCGGCTCCAGGACGGACCGGGCCTGCTTGGCCGCCGCACCCGAGACGGCGATCCCGACCAGGAACGCGCCGACGCCGGCGGACACCTGCAGCGCGCCCGCCACGCCGGCCACCAGCAGCGCGAGGCCGAGGACCTTGAGCAGGAACGTCTCCTGGTCCGGGGAGTGCACCAGGCGGGAGATCTGGGGGCCGAACCGCAGGGCGGTGAACAGCACCGCCGTCACCACCACGAGCGCGATCCCCACCGCCTGCAGACCCGCCAGGAACGCGCTGCCGGCCACCAGGGCCGTCATCAGCGGCAGGTACACGGCCATGGCGAGGTCCTCGAACACGAGCACGGAGAGCATCACCGGGGTCTCGCGGTTGCCCACGCGGCCCAGGTCGTTGAGCACCTTGGCGATGATGCCGGAGGAGGAGATGTAGGTGATGCCGCCCAGGACGACGGCGCCCACCGCGCCCCAGCCCAGCAGCCAGCCCGCCACGGCGCCCGGGGTGAAGTTCAGGGCCACGTCCAGCAGGCCAGCGCGCCACGACCCCCGCAGCCCGGTCATCAGCTCGCGGGCCGAGTACTCCAGCCCGAGCGTGAGCAGCAGCAGGACCACGCCGATCTCCGCGGCCAGCGTGCTGAACTCGTCGATCGCCCCCACGGGGCTGTGCAGGTCCCCGGAGGCGTCCACGCCGGAGACCACGAGCCCGCCGACGCCGATCATCAGGCCGCCGAGCAGGTACAGGGGCACGGGGGACATGCCGATCCGGGCGGCCACGCGCCCGAGGATCCCGAGCAGGAGCAGGACCGCGCCGAGCTCGATCAGCGCGAGCGTGGTGCCGTGCATCCCCGTCTCCTTCCTCCTCCGGGCGGCCGGGCGGGACCGCCCCGGCACCGCGACTCACACGGCCAGCAGCTTCTCCGCCTGCCGCACGCCCTCGCCGGTGCCCACCACGATCACGAGGTCCCCGCCCTCGAGCAGGAAGTCCGGCCCGGGGGAGGGGTGGGTGACGCCGGCCCGCACCACGGCCACGATCGAGACCCCCGTGCGGGTGCGCATGCGGGTGGAGCCGAGCTCCTCGCCCGCGTAGGGGGACTCGTGCGGCAGGATCAGCTGCCGCGTGGTGATGCCGGGCAGCTCGGCGTGCTCGTCCTCGAGCTGGGCCACCAGGCGCGGCCCGGCCAGCAGGGCTCCCAGGCTGGCGGCCTCGTCCAGGGTGAGCGGGATGGACGCGGCGCACGCGTCCGGGTCGTCGCGGTCGGAGAGGATCAGGTCGGTCTGCCCGTCGCGGTGGGTGACCACGCCGATCCGGCGCCCGGCGGCGATGTCGAGTTCGCGGCGCACGCCGATCCCCGGCAGCGGGGTCTCGTTCAGGCTCATGCGGCACATCGTAGACGCGCCGCTGCGCCGGTCCGCTCCGCCCGCCCCTGCGCTACCGTGATCCCGTGCTGCTCTCCGACCGCGACATCCGCGCCGAGCTGGCCTCCGGCCGCATCGGCCTCGACCCGCTCGAGACCTCGATGGTCCAGCCCGCGTCCGTGGACGTCCGACTGGACCGGTTCTTCCGGCTGTTCGACAACCACCGGTACGCGCACATCGACCCCGCGCAGGAGCAGGACGAGCTCACCCGCCTCGTGGAGGTCGACCCCGCCGAGCCGTTCATCCTGCACCCCGGCGAGTTCGTCCTCGGCTCCACCTACGAGCAGGTCACCCTGCCCGACGACGTCGCCGCGCGCCTCGAGGGCAAGTCCTCGCTCGGCCGGCTGGGCCTACTGACCCACTCGACCGCCGGCTTCGTGGACCCGGGCTTCACCGGTCACGTCACCCTCGAGCTGTCCAACGTGGCCACGCTGCCGATCACGCTGTGGCCCGGCATGAAGATCGGCCAGCTGTGCTTCTTCCGGCTCTCCTCGCCCGCCGAGACCCCGTACGGGGCCGGGGGCAACAAGAACCGGTACCAGGGCCAGCGCGGCCCCACCGCCTCCCGCTCGCACCGGGACTTCCACATCACCCGGATCGAGCGCTGACCGTGGCGGCCGCCCGGCTGGGCCACCGCCGGCAGGTGGCGGCCTGGGCCCTGTGGGACTGGGGGTCCGCGGCGTTCAACGCGGTCATGGTGACCTTCGTGTTCGGCACCTACCTGGCCTCGGACGCCTTCGGGCCCGACGACCGGGGCACCGCGTGGCTGTCCGCGGCCAACGCGGCCGCCGGCGTCGTGGTGGCCCTCACCGCGCCCGCCATGGGGCGCCGCGCGGACGGGGCGGGGCGGCGCCGACTGTGGCTGGGGCTGACCACCGCCGTGGTGATCGCGGCGACGGCGGCGTGCGTCCTCGTGGCGCCCGAGCCCGGACTGCTGTGGCTGGGGGTGAGCCTGATCGCCCTGGGCACCGTGGCGTTCGAGTTCGGGGAGGTGCACATCAACGCGATCCTCGTGCAGATCTCGACGCCGGCCACGATCGGCCGCGTCTCCGGCATCGGCTGGGGCGCCGGATACCTGGGCGGGATCGTCCTGCTGCTGATGGTCTACGTCGGGTTCGTCTCCGGCGACGCCCACTGGTTCGGCGTGCCGGAGGCCGAGGCCTGGAACATCCGCGTGGTGGCGCTCGTGGCGGCGGCGTGGTTCCTGGTCTTCGCGATCCCGGTGCTCGTGGCCGTCCCCGAGCAGCCCCCCGCCCGCCGGGCGGACGGCGCCGCACGCCGCGAGTCGTTCCTGGAGTCCTACCGCGGGCTCGGCCGGACCCTGGCCCGCCTGTGGCGCGAGGACCGCGTCACCCTGCGCTTCCTCATCGCCTCCGCCGTGTTCCGGGACGGGGTGGGGGCCGTGTTCGTCTACGGGGCCATCCTCGGGACCACGCTCTACGGGATCGACGCGGGGGACGTCATCCTCTTCGCGATCGCGGCCAACGTGGTGGCGGCCCTCGGCGCGTTCGTCGGCGGCCGCCTGGACGACGCACTCGGCCCCCGGCGGGTCATCCTCGTCTCCCTCGCCGCGATGGTGGCGGCCGCCGCCGGGCTCGCCCTGGCCTCCGGCCCGCGGGCCTTCTGGGTCGGCGGCCTCCTCCTGTGCCTGTTCGTGGGCCCCGTGCAGTCGGCCTCCCGGGCGTTCCTCGGCCGCCTCACCCGCCCGGAGACCGCCGGCGAGGCGTTCGGCCTCTACGCCACCACCGGACGGGCGGTGGGGTTCATCACCCCGGGGCTCGTGGCGCTCGCGCTCGCGGCGGTCCCGGACAACCGCGTGGTGATCCCCGTGATCGCGCTGGTCCTCACGGTCGGCGGGCTGCTCCTGCTCCGCGTCCCGGAGCTGCCCCGGAAGGGCGGACCGGGAGCGGAGCGGGGGGTCATGCCTGGTCGGGTCGGCTAAGGTCAAGGGGACCCTCGCCCCCGCCGCCGTCGAAGGGACTCCATGCTCGTCCTGCTGACCGCCCTCTTCGCCGTCGCGCTCCTGGCCCCGGTGATCTTCCGGCGGACGGGGCGGCGGGGCTTCCACGTGCTGGCGCTGGTGCCGGCCGCCGGGTTCGTCTGGGTGCTCACCCAGCTGCCGCGCGTCACCGCCCTCCAGGACGCCCTGGACCGCGGCGCGCCGGTGCCCGCCGGCTCCGCCCACCTCGAGCGGGTGGTCCCCTGGGTGCCCTACCTGGACATCGAGCTGACGTTCCGGATGGACGCCCTGGCCGCGTTCATGTCCCTGATCGTCCTGGGCGTCGGCGCGCTGGTGCTCGCGTACTGCGCCCGCTACTTCCGCGCGCACGAGCCGCGCAACGCGGTCTTCGGCGCCCAGCTGCTGGCGTTCGCCGGCGCCATGTTCGGGCTGGTCACCACGGACGACGTCATGGTGCTCTACACCTTCTGGGAGATCACCTCGGTGCTCTCCTTCCTGCTGATCGGCTACTCGGGGCACCGCATCTTCGCGCGCCGCTCCGCGATCCAGGCGCTGATCGTGACCACCTTCGGCGGTCTGGCGATGCTCGTGGGCCTGATCATGCTCGCGGTGCACGCCGGCTCGTGGCGGATCTCCGGCATCCTCACCGCCGCCCCGGGCCTCGTCGACGACGGGATGCCGCGCGGGCTGCTGGAGGCCGCCGTCGCGCTCGTGCTGGTCGGCGCCCTGTCCAAGTCCGCGCAGGTGCCGTTCCACTTCTGGCTGCCCGCCGCCATGGCCGCGCCGACCCCGGTGTCCGCGTACCTGCACGCGGCCGCCATGGTGAAGGCCGGCGTGTTCCTGGTGGCGCGGCTGGCCCCGGGCTTCGCCGAGCTGGGCTCGTGGCAGGTGCTCGTGCTCGGCGTCGGCCTGTGGACCCTCCTGCTGGGCGGCTGGCGCGCCCTGCGCCAGACCGACATCAAGCTCGTGATCGCGTACGGCACCGTGTCCCAGCTCGGCTTCCTGATGGTGGCCAACGGCCTGGGCACGCGGGACGCGGCCATGGCCGGCCTGGCCATGCTCCTGGCGCACGCGCTGTTCAAGGCGCCGCTGTTCATGGTGGTCGGGGTGATCGACCACGAGGCCGGCACGCGTGACCTCCGCCAGCTCTCCGGCATCGGGCGGCGCCACCCCTGGCTGGCCGCCGTGGGCGTGGTGGCGGGCGCCTCCATGGCCGGGCTGCCGCCCCTGTTCGGCTTCGTGGCCAAGGAGTCCGTCCTGGAGTCCCTGCTGCACCACGCCGAGCACACCGGCACGGCGTGGGGCTGGGCGCCGCTCGTGGGCCTGGCCCTGGGCTCGGTGCTGACGTTCGCCTACACGTGGCGGTTCCTGTGGGGCGCGTTCGCCACCAAGGGCCCGCGGGACTCGGAGGCCGGGGAGCCCGTCCCGGTCACCCGCTTCCACTCGGCCCTGACCCCCGAGGACCTCGCGCCCATGGCGGTGCTGGCCCTGGCGTGCGTGGCGCTGGGCATGGCCCCCGGCGCCGCCGAGGGCCTCATCCGGGCCCACACGCACGCGCTGCCCGCGCTCGAGCCCGGGAGCACGCCCGCCTACCTCGCCCTGTGGCACGGCCTGACCCCGGTGCTCGCGATCTCCGCCGGCATCTGGCTGGCCGGCGCGCTCCTGGCGCTCGCCCGCCGCCCGTTCGCCCGTCTCCAGGCCCGGACCGCGTTCCCGGTCGAGGCCGCCGGGGCCTACCAGCGGATCATGGCCGGCGTGGACACGGCCGCCGTGCGGGTCACCGGCCGCACGCAGACCGGCTCGCTGCGTCGCTACCTGTTCATCATCCTGACCACCGCCGCGGGCCTGCCCGCCCTCGCCATGGTCTTCCCCGCGGGGGAGGAGGGCCGGGTGCTGGCCCTGGCCTTCCTCGAGGCGGACCTGCGGGCGTTCGAGACCCCCGTCCAGCTGGGGATCGTGCTGATCGCGTGCTGCGCCGCCGTCCTGGCCGTCCGGGCCCGCCGTCGCTTCATGGCCCTCATGCTGGTCTCCGTGACCGGCTACGCCGCCGCCGCCCTCTTCGCGCTGCGCGGCGCCCCCGACCTCGCCATCACCCAGGTGCTGGTGGAGACGATCATCCTGATCACCGCCATCCTCGGCCTGCGTGTCCTCCCGCCCGACTGGCACTCCAGGACCACCGGTCGACGCCGGCTGCCCCGCCTCGTGCTCGGCGTCGGCTTCGCCCTCGTGATGATGTGGGTGGCCGCCACGGCGCTCGGCGCCCGCACCGCCGAGCGGGTCTCCCTGCCCATGCCCGAGCTGGCCTACGAGTTCGGCTACGGCGCGAACGCCGTCAACGTGACCCTCGTGGACCTGCGCGCGTGGGACACGTGGGGCGAGATCACCGTGCTGGCCGCCGCGGCCACGGGTGTGGCCTCCCTGGTGTTCCTGGAGCACCGGGACAAGCGCCGCCGGGACCTGGCCACCGTGGTCCCCGGCAGCGTGGGCAACTACGGCACCGACTCCGCCCTCGGCAGCCGCGAGCTGTCCGTGGTGCGCAGCTTCGCCGTGGACGACCGCAACGACCAGTGGCTCACCGCGGGCCACACGATGGCTCCGGAGCGCCGCTCGATCATCCTCGAGGTGGTCACCCGGTTCCTGTTCCCCGCACTCATGCTGCTCTCCGTGTACCTCCTGCTCGCCGGTCACAACACCCCGGGCGGCGGCTTCGCCGGCGGTCTGCTCGCCGGCCTGGCGCTGACCCTGCGCTACCTCGCGGGCGGGCGCTACGAGCTGCAGGAGGCCTCCCGCATCCCCGCGGGGGCCCTGCTGGGCCTGGGCCTGGGCGTCGCCACCGTCACCGGCATGGCCCCGCTGCTGTTCGGCGGCCAGGTGCTGCAGTCCTACAAGGTCGAGTTCCACGACCTGCCGCTGTTCGGGGACTCGGTCAAGCTCGTCACCGCCACCGCGTTCGACATCGGCGTGTACCTCGTGGTGATCGGTCTCGTGATCGACGTCCTGCGCTCCCTGGGCGCGGAGATCGACCGCCGCGGCGAGAAGTGGCAGGGCGCCCGGCAGCGGGCCGCCCGCCGCCGCACCCGGCCGCGGCCCCTGCGCCCGGGGCCGCGCCCCTCGCCCGAGCCGGCGCCCCGCGCCGCCGAGCCCCAGACCGATCCCGTCCGCCCCGAGGAGGCCACCCCGTGATGACTGTGGACCTCGCCCTCCTGCTGGTCATGGGCGTCATGTTCGCGTGCGGCATCTACCTGCTGCTCGAGCGCAGCCTCACCCGGATCCTGCTGGGGATCATGCTGGTCAACAACGCCGCGGTGGTGCTGCTGTTCCTCGCCTCCGGCGGCGTGGGCCGCTCGCCCCTGTACGAGGCCGGCACGGACCCGCGCGCCTACAGCGACACGCTGCCCCAGGCCCTGATCCTCACCGCGATCGTGATCGGCTTCGCCACCACCGCGTTCCTCGTGGCCATGATCTACCGCGGGTGGCAGCTGCTGCGCCTGGACGACGTCGCCGCGGACGTCGAGGACCTCAAGGTCGCCTCGCAGTCGTCCTGGGACGCCGAGGACGACTCGGTGCTCACGGAGGAGACGTCCGAGTTCATGGACGACGCCGCGGACCCCAACGCCGAGTACGAGCGGGCCACGGCGTCCGCCCCCCGTGCGGTGGACGCGGCCGCGCGGTCCCGGCCGCGCCACGGCCGTCCCGTGGTGCGCTCCGGCTCCTCCGAGGGGGGCGATCGTCCGTGATGATCGGAACGACGCCTCTGACGGACCTCGCGCCCCTCTCCGTGATGCTCCCCGTGCTCGGGGCGGCGGTCACGTTCGCGCTCGTGGGCCGCGCCCGCGCCCAGGTCGCCGTCACGGTGACCGCCCTGACGCTGACCCTGGTGCTGAACTGCCTCCTGCTGGCCGACGTCTGGACCTCGGGGGTGGCCGCCGTCGAGATCGGCGGGTGGGCCGCCCCGGTGGGGATCTCCCTGGTGGTGGACCGCCTCTCCGCCCTCCTGCTGGTGGTCTCCTCGCTGATCACGCTGGCGGTGCTCCTGTACGCCTCGGCGCAGGGCGTGATCAGCCATGACCAGGGCGGCCCCGTGAGCATCTTCCACCCCACCTTCCTGGTGCTGGTGGCCGGCGTGTCCACCGCGTTCCTGGCCGGGGACCTCTTCAACCTCTTCGTGGGCTTCGAGATCCTGCTGACCTCCTCGTACGTGCTCCTGACCCTCGGCGGCACCGAGCAGCGGATCCGGGCGGGCATCACCTACGTGGTGGTCTCCGTGGTCTCCTCGGTCATCTTCCTGATCGCGATCGCCATGATCTACGCGGCCACCGGCACCGTGAACATGGCGGACCTGGCCGTGAAGCTCGGCGAGCTGCCCACCGACGTGCAGATGGTCCTGCACACCCTCCTGCTGGTGGGCTTCGGCATCAAGGCCGCCGTGTTCCCGCTGTCCTTCTGGCTGCCGGACTCCTACCCGACGGCGCCCGCGCCGGTCACCGCCGTCTTCGCGGGCCTGCTCACCAAGGTGGGCGTCTACGCGATGATCCGCACGGAGACCCTGCTGTTCCCGGGGGAGCACGTGAACGACCTGCTGATGGTCTCGGCCGCGCTGACCATGATGGTGGGCATCCTCGGCGCGCTGGCCCAGACGGACCTCAAGCGCATCCTGTCCTTCATCCTGGTCTCGCACATCGGGTACATGATCTTCGGCCTCGCCCTGGCCACCCAGGTGGGCCTGACGGCCACGGTCTACTACGTGGGCCACCACATCACCGTCCAGACCGCCCTGTTCCTGGTGACGGGCCTGATCGAGCAGCGGGCGGGCACCGCCAACATCGACCGTCTCGGCTCGCTGGCCAAGGTCTCGCCCGTGATCGGTGTCCTGTTCCTGCTGCCGGCCCTCAACCTGGGCGGCATCCCGCCGCTCTCCGGATTCTTCGGCAAGGTGGGCCTGCTGCGCGGCGGTGTCCAGGACGGCGGCCCGCTGGCGTACACGCTCGTGGGCGTCTCCGTGCTCGCCTCTCTGCTCACGCTGCTCGTCCTCGTCCGCGCCTACACGCGCGCGTTCTGGCGCAAGGTGGAGGACGTGGAGCACCCGACGCCGCAGCTCGTGGCTGCCTACGAACGCGTCACGGCGCGCGGCAAGCGGCTCAAGCCCCTCGCGATGGGCCTCGTCCTGCCGACGGCCGGGCTCGTGGCCATGACCCTGGCGTTCACCGTCTTCGCCGGACCCCTGTACGACCTCGCCGACCGGGCTGCGACGGACATGCTGGACCGCTCGCCGTACATCAGCGCGGTGCTGGGGCCCGAGTCCGCCGAGCGCGCCGCCGTGAGCCTTCGCCACGACCCGACGGAGGTGCACGATGCCCGCAACTGACCCCACCGCCGTCGCCGCCGAGCGTCCGGCCCCCACCGAGGGCCGCGGGTCCCTCCTGCGGCAGTGGCCGCTGCTGCTGGGCATGGTGCTGCTGTGGTGCGCCGTGTGGCAGGACTTCTCCCCGCACGTGATGCTCACCGGCGTCGTGTTCTCCCTGCTGGTGCAGGTGCTGTTCCCCATGCCCCCGGTGCCCTTCGCGGACCGCTTCCACCCCGGGCACGCGCTCGTGTTCACGGGCCGGTTCCTGTGGGACGTGGTGCGCTCGTCCGTGTCCGTGACCGGGGTGATCCTCACGCAGGGTCGCCGCGTGCGCAGCTCCGTGGTGCGGGTGCCCCTGCGCAGCCACAACGACATCGTGCTGACGCTCGTCAGCCACGCGCTGGCCCTCATCCCGGGCTCGATCGTCCTGGACGTGGACCGGGCCGGCGCCGTCCTGTACCTGCACGTGCTGGACGTACACACGGACGCGGACATGGACGCGTACCGCGCCACCGCGCTGGACGTGGAGGCGGGCATCATCCGCGCGGTCGGCTCGCGGGCGGATATGGCCCTGCTGCGCGCGCATCCGCACTCCGCCCCCTCGTCCGAGGGGATGACGGACCGGCGTCGCCACCCCGCCTACCGCACCGAGCTGCTCCCGGACACGCCGGGCCCGGCCGGCCCCACCGACGCCGAGCGAGGAGGACCCCGATGACCCCGCCCCTGCTGGTGGCCGCCTGGGCCGGCGGAGCACTGCTCCTGATCGGCGCGGTCGCATCCGTCTACCGGATCGTGAAGGGACCCTCGCTGCTGGACCGGGTGGTCGCCACGGACGTGCTCCTGGTGGTGCTGTCCTCGGCGCTCGTCCTGGACATGGCCGTGCGGGAGCACACGGACACCGTGATCCTCGTGCTGCTGGCCGCCGCGGTCGGCTTCCTGGGCTCCGTCACGGTCGCCCGGTTCGTGGAGGACCGCCGACCGGACCACCCCCAGGAGGAGAACGCCCTGGTGCCGGGCACCTCGGACGTCCCCACCCGAGAGGAGGCCTGAGATGGACGGGACCTGGATCGACTGGCTGGCCGCGGCGTTGCTGATCGCGGGCGCCTTCTTCTCCTTCGTGGCCGGGGTGGGGCTCGTGGTGCTCCCGGACCTGCTCTCCCGCATGCACGCCTCCGCGAAGCCGCAGGTGCTCGGCCTCCTGCTCATGCTGACCGGCCTGGCCCTCGTGTGGGGCTCCTGGGCGTGGGTGCCCGTGCTGCTCGCGGCGTGGGTGATGCAGATGATCGCCGCGCCGGTGGCGTCCCACCTGATCAGCCGCACCGGCTACCGGACCAAGCACATGCGCCGGGACCTGCTGCACCGGGACGACCTCGCGGCGCAGGCCCGCCGCGTGCCCCGCGAGCCGCTGCCCGCCACCATGCCGGACGTCGAGGGCCACGGACCGCTGGGGGACCAGGAGGAGCGCTGACTCCTCCCTGCCGTGCGCCGGCCCCCGCGCGCCCGGGACGACGACGGCCGCCGCACCGGATCTCCTCCGGTGCGGCGGCCGTCGTCGTCGACCTCGGACGAGCCCTGCGCTCAGACCTCGTTGTCGACGCGCTTACCGGTCTTGTCCGCGATCTTGCGTACGCCGGAGGCGGCGCTGCGCTGGCCGACGACCTTCAGCACCGCGGCGATGCCCGCCGAGGCGAAGGTGAAGGCGAGGGCCTCCACGAGCGGCACGCTCTCGTCCGTGGCGTCCGAGGGCGCGTCGTGGCCGGTGGCCACCTTCCAGGCGCCGGCGACGAGGCGCGAGGCCACGATGCTGCCGCCGAGGGTGATGCCGGTGGCGAGGAGCTTCTGGACGACCTTCTCCATGCGGGCGTTCCTTCCGGTCGGGGGCGCCGCACCCGTCCGGGGAGCGGCGTCACGGGATCGCCGCGCGGAGCCCGCGCGGCCTGCGCCCCAGCGTAGTCGTCCGGGTCAGTGCTCGTCCCGGACCGGGTCCCCGGTCAGGTGGTCCCCGGGGTCGACGTCCGCGTCGAGCCAGCCCTGCAGGAGCTCGGTGAGCTCCTGGTCCACGGGGACCTCCCGGCCGTCCACCGCGCGGATGGGCAGCACCCCCCGGACCGAGGAGACCAGCCACAGCCCGTCCGCGCCCTCGAGGTCCGCCGGCACGAGCGGGCCGTAGCCCAGAGCCCACCCCTCGGCCTGCGCCGCCGCGAAGATCACGGACTGGGAGGTGCCGGCCAGGATGCCCTTCTGGCGCAGCGGCGTGACCAGGCGCCGGGCGCTGTCGGCCCCGCGGCGGGAGATCAACAGGGTGGAGGTCGGCCCCTCGAGGAGGTAGCCGTCCGCGCTCGTGAACACGACGTCGTCGGCGCCGTGCGCGCGCGCGTGCCGCAGGGCGGCCATGTTGACCGCATAGGAGAGGGTCTTGGCGCCGGTGAGCAGCCACGGGGCCCGCTCGGCCACGGTGGAGTCCAGGCCGCGGTCCAGCAGCAGCACCCGCACGCCCGCGCGGCGCTCGGCGGGATCCGGCCGCGCCGCGGGCGAGAGCAGGACCCAGGCGCTGGGCCGGGGCGGCTCGCCGGGGCCCACCTCGGGCCCGCGCGTGACGGTGAGCCTCACGGCCAGGCGGTCCCCCTCGGCGACCTCGTTGGCGTCCGCGTAGGCCGCCAGGCCCGCGGCGATCGCCTCCTCCCACACCGGCGCCTCCGGCACGGGCAGCAGGAGCGCCGCGGCCGAGGCGGCCAGGCGGCCCAGGTGGGCGCCCGGCTTGCGCATCGCGAAGACGCCCGAGGCGTCCGCCACGGCGAGGGCGGTCTCGAACAGCCCGTCGCCGCGGGTCGCGCCCTGGTCCGTGACGGTCAGGTGCGGGGCGGCGGGGTCGGCCAGGCGCGGGGTCGGCGCGCCGCCGGGGCCGGCGGTCAGCAGGACGAGGACGGGCTCGCCGGGGGCGGGGGAGTGGTCGGTGGACGGCATGGCGTCAGGATACGCGCGGCGCGTCCGTCTCCCCCTCCGCCGGGGCGGGGGCGTCCGCGTGCGCGGTGCGACGCTCCAGCTGGGCGCCCTCCACGTCCACGTCCGGCAGGATCCGGTCCAGCCAGCGCGGCAGCCACCACGCGGCGTCGCCGAGCAGGTGCATGAGCGCCGGCATCAGCAGCAGGCGCACCACGAAGGCGTCGAGCAGCACGCCGGAGGCCAGGCCGAAGCCGATCGGCCGGATCATCGCGTCGTGCGAGAACACGAAGCCGCCGAACACGGAGATCATGATGATCGCCGCGGCGGTGACCACGGCGCGCCCGCCGCGCAGGCCGCTCATCACGGCGTGCCGGGCCGGCTGGCCGTGGGCGTACGCCTCGCGCATGCCCGAGGCGATGAACAGCTGGTAGTCCATGGCCAGGCCGAACAGCACGCCGATCATGATGGTCGGCAGGAAGCTGAGCACCGGGCCGGGGTTGTGCACCCCGAACACCGAGCCGAGCCAGCCCCACTGGTAGATGGCGACCACACCGCCCATGGCGGCGAACACGGACAGGACGAACCCGCCGGTGGCGATCAGGGGCACCAGGATCGAGCGGAACACCAGGATCATGATCAGCAGGGACAGGCCCACGACGACGCCCAGGTAGAGGGGCAGTGCGTCGGAGAGCTTCTGCGAGACGTCGATGAACCCGGAGGTCACGCCCGCCACGCCGAGGCCGGTGGCCGCGCCCGCCGGGTCGAGCTCCCGGAGGGAGTGCACGAGCTCCTCGGTGGAGACCGCGTTCGGGCCCTCCTCCGGGATCACCTGGTACATCGCCATGGTGCGGTCCTCGTTGAACGCGGCGGGCACCACCGTCCGGGCGTGCTCGACGCCGGCCAGCTGCTCGCCCACGGCCAGCTGGGCCTCGACGGCCTCGTCCTCGGTCAGGTCCGCGGGCAGGTCCGCCGTCACCACGAGGGGGCCGTTGTAGCCCTCGCCGAACTTCTCCGCGGTGAGCTCGTACGAGACCTGCGAGTCCGAGCCCACCGGCTCGGAGCCGCCGTCGGGCAGCCCCAGACGCATCTGGGCGAAGGGCAGCGCCACGAGCACGAGCGCGGCCACGGTGGCCAGCACCGTCCCGAGGGCCACCGGGGTGGACATCGTGGGGCGGCGGTGCGCGGCGCGCACGGCCCGGGCGGCGTGGCTGCCGGCGCCGTGGTCGGCCGCCGCGTCCGCGGTGAGGGCGGCCCGCTCGCGGCGCGAGAGGATCCGCATCCCCGCCAGGGAGAGCAGGGCCGGGGTGAGGGTCACGGCCACGAGCACGGCGACCGCCACGCACACCGCGCCCACCGTGCCCATCAGGCCCAGGAAGGGGATGCCGGTGACGTTGAGGGCCACCAGGGCGATCACCACGGTGACGCCCGCGAACACCACGGCGTTGCCCGAGGTGCCGTTGGCCAGCCCGATGGACTCCCGCACGGGGACCCCGCGCTGGAGCTCCTGCCGATGGCGGTTGACGATGAACAGGGCGTAGTCGATGCCCACGGCCAGGCCCAGCATGACCCCGAGCACGGGGGTCACGGACATCATCTCGACGGCGCCGGAGAAGGCCAGCGCGCCCGCGGCGCCCACGCCGACGCCGATCATCGCGTTCACCAGCGGCAGGCCGGCGCCGATCAGGGTGCCGAGCATCAGCATGAGGACGATCGCGGCCACGACCAGGCCCACGATCTCGCCGGGGCCGATCAGCTGGGGCACCGTGGCGTTGAGCTGCTGCGTGGGGATCACCCGCACGCCGGGGATGTCCGCCTCCTCCAGGGTCCCGGTCACGGCCTCCTTGTCCTCGGTGGTGAGGTCGAGGCTGGGCTTAGCGAAGCTGACCGTGCCGAGGGCGGCGGAGCCGTCCTCGGAGACCGTGCGGTAGTCGCCCGCGAGCTCGAGCATGCGGGCGCCCTGCGCGGCCTGCACACGCCCGTCCTCCAGCTCCTCGCGGCCGGTGACGAGGTCCTCCTCGGCCTGGTCGAGCTTGGCGGCGTTGGCCTCGATCTCCTGTCGGCCGGCCTCGAGGTCGGCCACGCCCTGCTCGTACTGGGCACGGCCCTCGTCGATCTTCTCCTGCTGGGCGGCGAATTCGGCCTCGGCCGCCTCGCGGGCCTGTTCGCGGCCGGCCTCGAGCTGGGCCCGCCCGTCCGCGAGCTCCTGCTCGGCGGCGTCGAGACGGGCCTCGCCCGCCGCGAGCTGCTCGGCACCCTCGTCCGCCTGGGCCTGGGCCTCGGCGAGCTGCTCGGCCCCGGCGTCGGCCCGGGCCTGGGCCGCCTCCAGTTCGGTGCGGCCGGCGTCGATCCGCGCCTGCTCCTCCGCTGTGGCGGCCTCCGCCTGGGCCTGCGCCTGCTCGGGGGAGGCGCCGGCGGCCACGGCCTGCGCCACGGCCTGCTCACGTCCGGCGTCGAGCCGGGCCTGGGCCTCCTCGAGGTCGGCGCGTCCGGCGTCGATCTCGGCCTGACCGGCCTCGAGCGTCTCGCGCTCCTCGGCCAGACGGGCCTGCCCCGCCTCCAGCTCCGCACGGCGCTCCTCGAGCTCGGCCCGGCCGGCCTCGAGCTCGGCCCGGCCGTCCTCGAGGCGCTGCGCGGCCTCGGTCAGGGGTGCGGTGGCCTCAGCGGGCAGGGCGGCGAGGCCCTCCTCCTCGAACCGGGCGCGGGCCGCGTCGAGCTGCTCCTGACCCTCGTCCAGCCGGGCCTTCGCGTCCGCGAGCTCCTGCTCGCCCTCGTCGGCCTTCTGCCGCGCCTCCTCGAGCTGGGCGCGTCCGTCGTCGATCCGCGTGCGCCCGTCCGCGAGCTCCTGCTCGCCGTCGGCGATCTCCTGCCGGCCCTCCGCGAGCTCACGCTCCGCGTCCTCCTGCTGGTCGGCCACCTCGAAGGGGTCGAGGACGTCCGCCACGGGCTCCTGCCCGGCGACCTGCCCGAGGGCGGCGGCCACGCCGTCCTTCTGCTCCTGCGTGAACGGGGCGCCGTCCTCGGTGACGAAGAGGACCTGACCCGTGCCGCGTGCGGCGTCCGGGAACTGCTCCTTGAGCCGGTCCGTGACCTGCGCGGTGGGCGTGCCGGGGATGGTCACGGCGGACGTCAGCGTGCCGCCGAACGCGAGGAACGCGCCCACCGCGAGGGCGAGCGCGAGGAGCCAGGCGAGGATGGCCACGAGGGGGCGGCGGGCCGAGCCGAGCCCGAGCCGGTACAGCAGTCTTGCCATGGGAGCACTTCCGAGGGTGGGGGAGACGCCACGGTCCGAGCGGACCGGCGTGGGTCCAGCCTAACAACAACCGGAGCACTACGCTCCGTTTTTGTCCGGAGGCGAGGCGTGACGTCCCCCACGGGGTCGGCCCGGACTCCGGCGGGCGTGCCGCGACGCGGCCTCAGGCGGGCGTGCCGCCCTTGGCCTGCTCCTTGGTCAGCCACTCCTGGATGCCGACGGCGGCCTCGCGCGCCCGCCCCACCAGGAAGCCCAGCTGCGCCGCGTCCGCGGACACGGACAGCAGCAGCTGGCCCAGCGGGGGCTGCACGAAGCTGGCCAGCACCACGTGGCCCCGCCCGGTGGACAGGCTCACCATGGTCTGCTGCGGCGAGGCGGCGCCCTCCGCCACGATCTCCGCCTGGGAGGAGGCGATCGCGTACATGGACGAGTTCAGCGCCGCGAGCCGGCCCACGTCGGCCTGCGGCACCCCGAGGGAGGACAGGTTCATGCCGTCGGCCGTGCAGAGCATGGCGCTGCGGATCTCGGGGTCCGCGGCGAGCAGCGGCACATGCTGGAAGCGGGGGTCGAGGGCGCGGCGGGCGACGTCCACCGCGCGCTCGGGGTGCGCACCCTGCAGGCGGGTCAGGGCGCCGACGGTGCGGGCCCACACGGACTCGTCGCCGAGCAGCTCGAGCCACCGCCCGATCTGGAAGGCGGCGTCCGGGCGCTGACCGAACACCCACAGGACGATCCGGGCCCGGTGGGCCGTGACCGACTCGCGGGCCGAGGAGAAGCGCACCTGCCCCGGCGTGCCGAGCAGGGCCACCCGTCGGCCCGCGGGGTCCGGCCACTCGCCGTCGTCGATGCCCACGGTGGTGGTGGTCTTGCCGTCCTGCGGGGCCTCCGTGCAGGACGGGGTGGACTGGCGCACGTCCGTGCCCACCACGGGCACGTCGGACAGGGCGGTGACCGCGGTCGTCTTGCCCACGCCCGCCGTCCCCATCTCCCAGAGGAGACCCCATGGCCAGCCAGGACGAGCTGACGCGCATCATCGACAACATCAACTCGGACGTGAACGGCTTCATCGGCGCCGCGATCGTGGACATGGAGACCGGCATGCCACTGGCGTCCCGCTCCACCCGCTCCGACTTCGACCTCGAGGTCGCCTCCGCCTACAACGCGGAGATGGTCAAGGCCAAGCTCAAGACCATCCAGGTCCTCACCATCGGCACCAGCCTCGAGGACATGCTGCTCACCCTGGGCGACCAGCTGCACCTGGTGAAGATGCTCGACGAGCGCACCTTCCTGTACGTCGCCGCCGACCGCGCCGCCACCAACCTGGCGCTGCTGCGCTCGGCCGTGAACCGCCACTCCGCGAGCTTCCGCTGACCGGCGGCGCTCCGGCGCGCCGACCCCGGCCCGTCGCCCCGTCCGCCCCTCACCGGGCCGGCGGGGCCTCGTCGTCTCCGGCGCCGGCCGCTCACCCGCGGACGTGCACGTCCGCGGCCCGCTCGGGGTCCTCCGCCGCGAGGTAGCGGGCCTCCTGCCCGGCCCACCGCTCCCAGTGGGGGCGGTACGCCTCGCCGTCGCGGGCGAGGGCCCGGGCGCGCCGCGTCGCCGGGTCCAGGTCGGCCCAGACGCGCAGGTCGAGCCGGTGCCGGGCCGCCCCGCACAGGGCGCCGACGCCCTCGCAGACCACCAGGTCGACGCCGGTCGGATCCAGGACGCGCTCCGGCCCCGGGCCGGACCGGTACCAGTCCCAGGACCGCCAGCGGGCGGCGCGGCCGGCGGCGAGGGCGGCCACGGCCCGGGGGTAGGGGCCCTCGGGGGCGAGGGCCGCGGCGAGGCCGTCCCATCCGGGGTACAGGTCCTCGAGGGGCAGGATCGCCACGCGCGCGGCCGGAGCGAGGCGGGCGGCCAGGGCCGAGGCCAGCGTGGACTTCCCGGCGCCCGAGCGGCCGTCGATCCCCACGAGCACGGGGTGAGGCGCTCCGTTCACGGCCGGGACCCGCCGTGGGCGGCCGGAGCGGGGAGCGTCGCGGCCGGCCCCTCCGCGGGGGACGACGGGCGGTCGCCGCCGAGGGCGACCGTGGCGGCGACGATCACCCGGAGTGCGGCGTCGAGGTCCTCGTCCGAGAAGTCGTCCAGCGCGCCGCTGATGCGGGCGGCCAGTGGGAGGAACGCGGCGCGGCCGTCGGCGACGGCGGAGTCCGTGTGGTCCACGATCACCCGCCGCCGGTCCGCCTCCGAGCGCCGGCGGACCGCGTGGCCGGAGGCCACCAGGCGGTCCACCGCGGCCGTGGCCGCGGGCTTGGACAGGTGCAGGCCACGGCCCAGGTCGGTGACGGTGGTCTCCTCCCCGGCGGCGGCGCGGCGCATGAGCACCGCGAGGGCCCGCAGGTCGGTGCGGCCCAGGCCGAGGCCGCGGCCGGCGTCGTCCGCGGCCTGATCGGAGCGCTCGCTGAACGCGCGGAGGGCACCCACCACGGCCTGATGCCGAGGCGGGAGGGGTCCGCCGCTCGCGCTCATGGGTCCGCAGTCTAGTCCTGTGACGCAGATCGTTCGACCGTCGAACCTTTTGGTAGCCTCTCCACCATGTCCCAGAGCCCCGACCTCACGCCGTACCGCACCACCGCGGCGCGCGCCGCCGTCCGCCCCTCCGTCCCCCTTCCCGACGCGGCCTCCCACCCCGCCGGAACGCACCACGACGACGGCGTGGAGACCCCCTCCGCCCGTCGGCGCACCCGCTGGCTGCGGGCCGGCGTCGCCGCCGCGCTGTTCCTCGTGTGGCTGGCCGTGATGGGCCTGGGCGGGCCCACCTTCGGCAAGATCTCGGAGGTCTCCTCGAACGACCAGTCCACCTTCCTCCCCGCGACGGCCGAGTCCACCCTGGCCGGCGAGCGGGTCGCCGCGTTCCGCGACGGGGAGGCCGTGCCCGCCGTGATCGTGGGAGAGGCCTCCACGGCCGATCCGGCCGCCGCATTCCCGGCGCTCGCCGCCCTGGGCGAGCGCCTCGGGGAGGTCGACGGCGTGGAGCGCGTGGTGGGCCCCGTGCCCAGCGAGGACGGCGAGGCGGTCCAGTACCTGGCCTTCCTGCCCGCCGGCGAAGACGCGGAGCGGGAGGTCGCCGACGTCGTGGCGGACCTGCGCGCCGTCCTGGACGATCCTGCGGCGGCGGAGTCCGGGCTGGCCGGGACGGTCGCGGCGGACGCCGAGTGGCACGTGGCCGGCCCGGCGGGCCTGGCCGCGGACCTCGGCGGCGCCTTCGCGGGCATCGACGGCCTCCTGCTGCTCGTGGCCCTCGTGGTCGTCTTCGTGATCCTGGTGTCCGTGTACCGCTCGGTGCTGCTGCCCGTGCTGGTCCTGCTGACCTCCGTGGCCGCCCTGTGCGCGGCCATCCTGGCCGTGTTCTGGATGGCCCGGGCGGACTGGATCCAGCTCAACGGCCAGGCGCAGGGCATCCTCTCCATCCTGGTGATCGGCGCGACCACGGACTACTGCCTCCTGCTGGTGGCGCGCCACCGCGAGGAGCTCGAGCGCCGGGGGAGCGTCACCGAGGCCCTGACCGCCTCCGTCCGCGGCTCCTTCGGCGCCGTCTCCGCCTCCGCCGCCACCGTGGCCGCGGCCCTGCTGATCCTGCTGGTGTCCGACCTCAACTCGAACAGCTCGCTGGGCCCGATTGCGGCCTCGGGCATCGTCTTCGCGTGGCTGGCGGCGCTCACCCTGCTGCCGGCGATGCTGCAGCTGCTGGGCCGCGCCGCGTTCTGGCCCACCGTCCCCTCGCCCGCGAACGCCCGGCGCCGGGCCGAGCACCGCGCGGCGAAGGGCCGGGCCCACCGCCAGCCCGAGGACGCCCAGGGCCGGCCGATCGCCGGACTCGAGGAGGACCACGGCGTCTGGACGCGCGTGGCCGCCTTCGTGGCGCGCCGCTCCCGCCCGGTGTGGATCGTCACCGCGCTCCTCCTGGCCGCCTTCGCCGCCGGCGTCACCCAGCTGCAGGCCTCCGGCATCGCGCAGACGGACGTGCTCCTGGGCGAGTCCGACGCGCGGGACGGCGAGGAGGTCCTCGCGGCCCACTTCGCCGCCGGCGTCGGCTCCCCGGCGCAGATCGTCGCCCCCGAGCAGGACGCGGACCGCGTCCTCGACGCCGTGGCCGCCCACCCGGGCGTCGCCGAGGCCTCGTTCGAGACGGGGGCACCGGCCGGACCGCCCGCCGCCGGCGTCGCGCCCGGTGCCGACGCCGAGGGCGGCCCCCCGGCCGCCGGACCCGAGCCCGAGCCGCTCGTGCGGGACGGGCAGGTGCTGATCAGCGCGACCCTCACCGACCCCGGCGAGTCCCTCGAGGCCCAGCAGACCGTGGAGGGCCTGCGTGCCGCCCTGGATGCGCTGGACACCGCGGGCGAGGTGCTCGTGGGCGGCACGGCCGCCCAGGCGCTGGACACCAACGTCACCTCGCAGCGGGACCTCGTGGTGGTCATCCCGCTCGTGCTGCTCGTGGTGCTGCTGATCCTCATGGTGCTGCTGCGCTCGGTGCTGGCCCCGGTGCTCCTGGTGGCCGCCACGGTCCTCAGCTTCGGCACCGCGATGGGCGTCTCGGCCCTGGTGTTCGACCACGTGCTGGACCTCCCCGGCGCGGACCCCACCGTCCCGCTCTACGGGTTCGTGTTCCTCGTGGCCCTCGGCATCGACTACACGATCTTCCTGATGACGCGCACGCGGGAGGAGACGCCGAGGCTCGGCACCCGCGCCGGCGTGCTGCGGGCCCTCACCGTGACGGGCGGGGTGATCACCTCGGCCGGTGTGGTGCTGGCCGCCACGTTCGCGGCGCTGGCCGTCATCCCGCTGGTGTTCATGGTGCAGCTGGCGTTCATCGTGGCGTTCGGCGTCCTGCTGGACACCCTGATCGTCCGCTCGCTGCTGATCCCGGCCCTCGTCCGGGACATCGGCCCGCGGGTGTGGTGGCCCTCCCGCGCCGCCTGAGCAGCGCTCCGACGACGACGGCGCCCCCTCCGGATCGGAGGGGGCGCCGTCGTCGGTGGGCCGGCGTCGGACCGGCCGGCACCGGGGTCACTTCCTCGCGTCGGCCTTCTTGGCGCCCGGCTTCTTCGCGGCGGCCTTCCTGGCCTCCGACTTCTTGACGCGGGCCTTCTTCGCGGGGGTCTCCGCGGCGGGCTTCAGGTCCTCACGGTCCCGCACCCGGTCGGCGGCCTCGTGCAGCGCCTCGGCGTCGCCGTGCTCGAGCTCGCCGGCGGCGTTGGTCAGGAACGAGCGCATGAACCACTGGAAGAGCTCGAGCTCGTTCACCTCGCCGATCAGCAGGTCCTCGGTGACCGGGTCCAGGTCCCCGACCGTCTCGATGGCGGAGCGGTGGTCCGTGATGACGCCGTCGTACACCACATCCAGGGCGGCCAGGTGCTCGCGCACGCCCGCGCGGTCCAGGGAGTAGTCGTCCCACGTGCGGTCCGCCACGATCGCGCCGGGCGTGCCCTGCGGGGAGACGCCCAGGGTGGCCATGCGCTCGGCCACCTCGTCCACCATGGCGCGGACCTTCTCGATCTGCGGGTCGAGCATCTCGTGGACGCCGATGAAGCCGGGGCCCACCACGTTCCAGTGGGCATGCTTGAGGGTGAGCTGCAGGTCGTTGAGCGCGTGCAGGCGGCCCTGCAGCAGCTCGGCCACACGGTGGCCCTCCTCGAGTGCGAGGCCGGGGACGGTGTACGCGGCGTTCGTGGTCATCTTCTTCGCGGCCATGGGAGGTCTCCTTCGGTGCTCCGGGGGACGGTCGGCCGAGGGGACCACCGTCCTGGGTGTGATGGGCCCACCCCAGCACGTGGGCGGGACGCGGGCAAGGAGCACGGGCCTGCGGCGGCGTTCGCCGGTGGCGGACCATCGGCCCTCGGTGCCGCGGGAATGGATCGGCCGGGGCCGCGGTTGTGCCCCGTGACAGATGAAATTGAGCGAGGATCGCTCAGGTTCTTTGACAGCCACCGCCCCGGGTGGCAACCTGAGTCCGGATGGCTCACATCGGGCCGCGGCACCCCGCGGCACGGAGCCCGATCCCCGTCAGACAGGAAAGGACACCCCATGTCTCGTGCAGTCGGCATCGACCTCGGCACCACCAACTCCGTCGTCTCCGTGCTGGAGGGCGGCGACCCCGTCGTCATCGCCAACGCGGAGGGCGCCCGCACCACCCCGTCCGTCGTCGCCTTCTCCAAGGGCGGCGAGGTCCTCGTGGGCGAGGTCGCCAAGCGCCAGGCCGTGAACAACCCGGACCGCACCTACGCCTCCGTCAAGCGCCACATGGGCACGGACTGGACCACCGAGGTGGACGGCAAGAAGTACACCCCGCAGGAGATCTCCGCGCGCACGCTGATGAAGCTCAAGCACGACGCCGAGGAGTACCTCGGCGAGAAGGTCACGGACGCCGTGATCACCGTGCCGGCCTACTTCAACGACGCCGAGCGCCAGGCCACCAAGGAGGCCGGCGAGATCGCGGGCCTGAACGTCAAGCGCATCATCAACGAGCCCACCGCCGCGGCGCTGGCCTACGGCCTGGAGAAGGGCAAGGAGGACGAGCTCATCCTGGTCTTCGACCTCGGCGGCGGCACCTTCGACGTGTCCCTCCTCGAGGTGGCCAAGGACGAGGACGCCTTCTCCACCATCCAGGTGCGCGCCACCTCGGGCGACAACCGCCTGGGCGGCGACGACTGGGACCAGCGGATCGTGGACTGGCTGCTCCAGCAGGCGAAGTCCAAGGGCGCCGACCTGTCCAAGGACAAGATCGCCCTGCAGCGCCTGAAGGAGGCCGCGGAGCAGGCCAAGAAGGAGCTCTCCTCGGCCACCTCCACCAACATCTCCCTGCAGTACCTCTCCGTGACCGCGGACGGCCCGGTGCACCTGGACGAGCACCTGTCCCGCGCCAAGTTCCAGGACCTCACCAAGGACCTGCTCGAGCGGACCCGCAAGCCGTTCCAGGACGTCATCAAGGAGGCCGGCGTGAAGGTCTCCGACATCGACCACGTGGTGCTCGTGGGCGGCTCCACCCGCATGCCGGCCGTCTCCGACCTCGTGAAGGAGCTCACCGGCGGCAAGGAGCCGAACAAGTCCGTGAACCCGGACGAGGTCGTGGCGATCGGCGCCGCCGTGCAGGCCGGCGTGCTGGCCGGCGAGCGCAAGGACGTGCTCCTGATCGACGTGACCCCGCTGTCGCTGGGCATCGAGACCAAGGGCGGCGTGATGGCCAAGCTCATCGAGCGCAACACGGCCATCCCCACCAAGCGCTCCGAGACCTTCACCACGGCCGAGGACAACCAGCCCTCCGTGTCCATCCAGGTCTTCCAGGGCGAGCGCGAGTTCACCCGGGACAACAAGGCCCTGGGCACCTTCGAGCTGACCGGCATCGCGCCGGCCCCGCGCGGCATGCCGCAGATCGAGGTCACCTTCGACATCGACGCCAACGGCATCGTGCACGTCTCCGCGAAGGACAAGGGCACCGGCACCGAGCAGTCGATGACCATCACGGGCGGCTCCTCGCTGTCCAAGGAGGACATCGACCGGATGGTCAAGGACGCCGAGGCCCACGCGGACGAGGACAAGCAGCGCCGCGAGGCCGCCGAGCGGCGCAACCAGGCCGAGCAGGCCGCGTACTCCGTGGACAAGCTGCTCGCGGACAACGCGGACAAGCTGCCCGAGGACGTGAAGACCGAGGTGCAGGCGGACGTCGACGCCCTCAAGGCTGCCCTCGAGAAGCAGGACAACGACGACGAGGTCAAGGCCGCCTTCGAGAAGCTGCAGGCCTCCCAGGTGAAGATCGGCGAGGCGCTCTACAGCCAGCAGGCCCCCGCCGAGGGCACCCCCGAGGGCGCCGAGGCCGGCACCGGCACGGGCGACGAGGACATCGTCGACGCCGAGGTCGTCGAGGACGAGGACGACAAGAAGAACTGACCCGCCCCATGGCCCGGGGCGCAGGCCCCGGGCCTCCGGCGGCACCGGCGGGTCGGTCTCGACGGCGTGAGCCCGTCGGGACCGGCCCGTCGGCCGTCCCCGAGCACTTCCGGCGCCGCGTTCCGCGCGGTGCGAGACGAAAGGACCACCCCATGAGCACGGACCGCAACGACCAGCACCCCGTCCCCGGTGAGGACGGACCCGGCCCCGAGGAGCCGGTGATCCGCGACAACCGCCGGATCGACCCCGAGACCGGTCAGGCCCGCACCGCGGCCGGGGGCGCCGACGGCGACGCCCTCTCCCAGGCCGAGCAGATCCTCGACGAGGCCGGCGCCCAGGCCTCCGCCGAGGGCGAGGCGCCGGCGGAGGGCCAGGACGCCCCGGCCGCCTCCGACCGCGAGGCGGAGCTGCTCGAGGACCTGCGCCGGCTGCAGGCCGAGTACGTGAACTACAAGCGCCGCGTGGACCGCGACCGCGCGCAGGCCCAGGATGCCGGCATCCTCAAGGCGGTCTCCGCCCTGATGCCCGTCCTGGACGACGTCGACGCGGCCCGGGCCGCGGGCGACCTCGCCGACGGGCCGTTCGCGGCGATCGCCGCGAAGCTCGACACCGCCCTCGCGGGCCTGGGCCTGGAGCGCCAGGACCAGGAGACGCTGGCCGGCGTCGAGTTCGACCCGGCCGTGCACGAGGCCGTGATGCGCCAGCCGCACGCGGAGGTGCCCGCGGACCACGTGGTCCAGGTCTTCCGCAACGGCTACGTCCGGGACGGTCGCGTGCTGCGCGCCGCCCAGGTCATGGTCTCCGCCGGCCAGGACTGACCCCGGTCCGCCCACCGCGGACCCGCGACCCCACCCGAGATCGACAGAGAGGAGGCACCATGGCCTCGCAGGACTGGCTCGACAAGGACTTCTACGCGGTCCTGGGGGTGTCCAAGGACGCCTCCGAAGCCGACATCAAGAAGGCGTACCGCAAGCTCGCGCGCACCCACCACCCGGACCAGAACCCGGGGGACGCGGCCGCCGAGCAGCGGTTCAAGGAGATCTCGGAGGCGTACGACGTCCTGAGCGACCCCAAGGACCGCCAGGAGTACGACGCGCTGCGCGCGATGGGCGGCGGAGGCGCCCGCTTCACCGCCCCGGGCGGCTCGGGCGCGGGCGGCTTCGAGGACGTGTTCGGTGACATGTTCGGCGGCGGCGCCGGCCCCGGGTCCTTCCGGACGTCCTCCGGCGCCGGCGGCCCGGACCTGTCCGACCTGTTCGGCGCCTTCGCCGGCGGCGGGTTCGGCGGTGCGCAGGGCTTCGGCGGCCCGCAGGGCTTCGGGGGCGGCTACGGCCAGCCCCGGCCGACGAAGGGCGCCGACCGCACCGCCACCACCACCATCTCCTTCCGCGGCGCGGTGGAGGGCACCACGGTGTCCCTGCGCGCAGCGGACGGGGAGACCGTGGAGGTGCGCATCCCGAAGGGCATCCGCGACGGCCAGAAGGTGCGGGCCCGCGGCAAGGGCTCGCCCGGCACCGCCGGGCGGGGCGACCTGATGGTCACCGTGCAGGTGCGCGAGCACCCGTTCTTCCAGCGCGACGGCGACGACCTGCGGGTGCAGGTGCCGGTCACCTTCGACGAGGCGGCGCTGGGCGCCACCGTGGAGGTCCCCACCCTCGCGGGCCCGGTCAAGGTCAAGGTCCCGGCCGGGTCGCAGCCCGGGCGCGTCCTGCGCCTCAAAGGCCGGGGCGTGGCCTCCGCCAAGCACACCGGCGACCTGCTGGTGGAGCTGCAGGTGGCCGTGCCCGCCGAGCTCTCGGACGAGGCGCGTGCCGCCGTCGAGGCCTACGCGGCCGCCACCGCCGACCTCGACGTGCGGAAGGACCTGGCCCGGAGGGCGCAGTGGTGAGCCCGGCGACCCCGCGCGAGGAGCAGGGGGCGCCCCGCGCCCCCCGCCCGGGCGGCACGGGACGCCACGACCCGGTGTTCGTGATCTCCGTGGCGGCGGAGATGTCCGGCATGCACCCGCAGACTTTGCGCCAGTACGACCGGCTCGGCCTCGTGGTGCCCCAGCGTCAGGGGGGCCGACACCGGCGCTACTCCCGCGCCGACGTCGAGCTGCTCGGCACCGTGCAGGCGCTGAGCCGGGAGGGCGTCTCGCTCGAGGGCATCCGGCGGATCGCGGCCCTGCAGCAGGAGGTCGAACGCCTCCAGGAGACGGTCGTGGAGCTCGCCTCCCAGGTGGACCGGCTGCACCACACCTCCCGGCTGGCCCGCGTGTTCTCCGTGGGCGTGGCCGGGGAGGTCTCCGCTCGGTACGACTCCCCGGCCGGTGCCCGCGACCCGGGCGACGACCGCGCGGCGGGGGCCGACTCCTCGGATCGCACCGGAGGCGCAGGCTCCGCCGTCCGCCGCCCCGCCGACCCCGCGCGGCGGGTGCTGCGCGCGTTGCCTCCGGCTCCGGCACGCCACGGCCACGCCTCCGCCTGGCGGGCCCTCACGCGGGGCTGACGCTGTGGGCGGCCCGGCGTCCTGGGGACCCGATCCCCGCGCGGAGCTGCAGGAGCGGCTCCGCACCGACGTCGCCCGCCGTTCCGCGCTCTCCCGGCGCCAGGCCCGCGCCCTGGACGGGGTCCTGCACGCCCTGCGCCCCGACTCGATGCACGCGGACATCCCGCCGCGCACGCTCGTGGACTACGACCTCGACGCGCCGGACGGCCCCGTGGCCGCGATCGCCGTCGGCGAGCTCGACGCCCCGACCCACATGACCTGGCAGGTGTCCGGCATGGGCATCACCGCCCACACGGCCGCGTGGGGCAGCGCCCGGGAGGCGGGGGACCTGCTGCTCGCCCAGCGCCGCGCCGGCGCCCCCCGGCCGTGCGTCGTCGCCTGGTTGGGATACCCGGCCCCGCCGTGGTGGCGTGTGCTGGGAGAGGGCCCCGCCCGGCGCGGCGCCGTACGGCTGCACGCCCAGCTGCAGACATGGGCCCGCCGTCCCCGGCCTCCGCACGCGGCCGTCGGCCCCGCCGTCCACACCGCGATGGAGGCGCACTCGTACGGGACCCTCGTGGCGGCCCACGCGCTCGCGGGGGAGGCGGCCGGCGCGGCCCCCCGGCCGCGGGTGGACGTGCTGGCCCTCTCCGGCGCGGTGGGCCTGCCGCGGCGGCTGGCACGGACGCTGGCGGGGCCGGACCGGGCCGTGGGGACGGTCTTCGAGGCCCGCGCGCCCGGGGACCGGCTCGCATGGGTCGGACGGGTGCTGGCCGGCCGATCCCCGTGGGAGGGGGCCGCGGTGCTGCCGGTCCGTGCCGACGAGACCGCCGGGCTGACAGGCATCCGCGGGCACAACAGCGCCCGCTGGCGTCCCGAGGCCGGCGGGACCGCGCCGCGGGGGTATCGCGATCCGGGCACCGTCACCCTCACCGCCCTGGGGCGGGTCACCGCCGGACGGGGCCTCGACCCCCGGCCCTGAGCGGAGCGGGCGGACGGGTCACCCGCGGGCGGTGCCGTCCGTGGCGGGAGCGCCGTCGTCCGGCGGGGTCCAGCCGTCCGCCCACGTGCCGGTCTCATAGTCGTAGTCGACGTCCTGGCCGTCCTCGTCCGTGCGGCGGTACCAGTCGGTGACCCGCGGGGCGGTCGAGTCGAACTCGGCCCCGGCACCCCGGCCCGCGGGGGCGCGCCGAACGGCGATCTCGAAGTCGTCGCCGTACTGCTCGATGCCGCGCCGGGCCGCGTTGGACAGCGAGGTGGCCGCGTAGTCCCCGCGGATGGAGGCCGGGTCCGTGGCGAGGTCCTGGAAGAACGCGGCGATCATCAGCAGCAGGACCACCGAGAACGGCAGGGCGATGAGGATGGTGAGGTTCTGCAGCGCCGAGAGGGTGTCCTCGCCGCCGGCCAGCAGCATGACCACCGCGATGCCCATCATCATCACGCCCCAGAAGGCGATCACTGCGCGCCGCGGGGACGGGTCGCCCCGGGAGGACAGGGTGCCCATGACCACCGCGGCCGAGTCCGCGGACGTCACGAAGAAGATCGCCAGGATCACCATGACGATCACCGGGGTGATCCCGGAGAGCGGCATCAGGTCGAACAGGGCGAACAGCTGCGCCTGCGGGGAGAGCGTGCCGTCGAATCCCGGCGTGTCCTGACGGCTGAGCCAGATGGAGGTGCCGCCGAGCACGGTGAAGGCGAGCACGAGGATGGCGGTGGGCACGGCCATCACCACGAACACGAACTCACGCAGGGTCCGGCCGCGGGAGATCCGGGCCAGGAACACGCCCACGAACGGGGTCCAGGCGATCCACCACGCCCAGTAGAAGGCGGTCCACCAGGACTGGAACTCCACGGTGGACGCGCCCCAGGAGAGCGAGCGGCCCATCATGTCCAGGAAGCCGTCCGCGTACGCGAGGACGCCCGAGGGGATGAGGTTGAGCAGGAACAGCGTGGGGCCCGCCACGAACACGAAGAGGACCATGCCCAGGGTCAGCACGATGTTGGTGTTCGAGAGGTACCGGATGCCACGGGACACCCCGGAGACCGCCGAGACCACGAACGCCGCCGTCAGCACGGCGATGATCCCGATCAGCAGGGCGTTGGTGACCTCGCCCGCATCGGTCACGATCTGGATGCCCTGGCCGATCTGGATCGCCGCCAGGCCCAGGGTGGCGGCCGTGCCGAAGACCGTGGCCACGATCGCGAACATGTCCACGATCCGCCCGGCCAGGCCGTCGGTGTGGCGCGCCCCGAACAGGGACCGGAACACCGAGGAGATCAGCGTGACCCGGCCGCGCCGGTAGGAGCTGTACGCGATCGCGCCGCCCACCAGCGCGTACATGGCCCACGCGCTCAGGCCCCAGTGGAAGTGGGACTGGGCCATCGCCTGGTGGAGCGCCTCGGGCGTGCCGGCCGGCACGGTGTGCGGCGGCGGGGAGAGGTAGTGGGACAGCGGCTCGGACGGCCCGTAGAAGAAGACGCCCACGCCGATCCCCGCGCCGAACATCATGGCCACCCAGGAGAAGCGGGAGAACTCCGGCGCCTCGTCGTCCCTGCCCAGGCGGATCCGGCCGAACCGGGACAGTCCGATCACCAGCATCGCGACGACGGACAGCCCGGCGACCGCGTTCAGAAGCCACCCGGTGGTGGTCATGGCCCACGAGAACGCGGCGGAGGACGCCGCGCCCACGGAGGCCGGCGAGCTGATGCCCCACACCACGAAGGCGAGGACCAGGACGGCGGTCACCCCGAACACCACGGGGTCCACCCCGAAGCGGTGCCGGTTCTCGTCCACGCCGATGCCCGGCACGAGACCCGGGTGGGTGCCGTGGGGGTAGGCGGGCTCGGGCCCGCCGGCGGGGTCCGCCGCAGGGTGCGGGGTGGCATGCGACACGTCGGTCTCCGTTCGTGGGGTCGTCGCGGTCAGCGACGACGATAGGCCAGGTCGAACACCAGGCGACCCGCGCGCAGGGCCTTGCCCTCGAACTGCGTGAGGGGGCGGCCCTCGAAGCGGGGGGCCCAGCCGCCGTCGTGGTCCACGGGGTCCTCGGCGAGGGAGGCCGCCACGGCCTCCCCGAGCCCGGCCCGGTCCGGCAGGGACGAGGCCGGGTCGGTCTCGTCGAAGCCGCGGGGCAGGGGCTGTGCGCCGACCTCGAGCTCACGGCCCTCGCGGCGCACGCGTGTCAGCGGGGACTCCTCGCCCGCGGCGCGGCCGGGGTGCAGGTTCTCGAACTCGGCGTGCGCCGCCATGACCTCGCGCATCTGCACGGCGTAGCCGGACCAGTCCGTGGCCAGGCGGAGGACGCCGCCCGGGGCCAGGACGCGGGCCACCCGGTCCGCGAAGGCCGCGTTCACCAGGCGCCGCTTGTGGTGGCGCTTCTTGTGCCACGGGTCCGGGAAGAAGACCCAGACCTCCTGGACGGAGCCCGGGGCGAGGAGGTGGTCCATCAGCTCCGGGGCGTTCGCCTCCACCGCGCGCACGTTCGACAGGCCCCGGTCCTCCACCTGCGCCATCAGCGCGGCCAGGCCGGGGATGTAGACCTCCACGGAGAGCACGTTCCAGTCCGGCCGGTCGGCCGCGCCCTGGGCCGTGGACTCGCCCAGGCCGGAGCCCACGTCCACCAGCAGGGGAGCGTCCCGCCCGAAGACGGCCGCCCAGTCCAGCTCCGCGTCCGGGGCCACCGAGGTGGCGGCGCGGTGCCGGGGCACGTCCACCAGCACGGTGTCCGCGAGCCGGTCCCACACCGCCTGCCGGCCCGCGTTGAGGCGGGCGCCGCGGCGGACGAAGGAGACGGGCTCGCGGCGGTGCAGCTCCGGGTCCTTGTCCCGGTTGTGGTCGTGCGGGTGGGCGGGGGCAGGATGCTGGTTCATCCCGGCGATCCTCCCACGCCCGGCCGGGCCGGGATCACGGATGCAGGCCGCCGCGCACGGTGGAGCCGGAGGGGACGCCGCCGGTGAGGGTGTCCACCGTCACCAAGGTGTAGCCCTGCGCGCGCAGGTGGTCGATCACGGCCGGCACGGCGTCCACCGAGGTCGAGTGGATGTCGTGCATCAGGACGATCCCGCCCGGGGCGGCCTCCGCCCGGACCGCCGTGAGCGTGCTCGCGGGGTCGCGGTGCTCCCAGTCCCGGGTGTCCACGGTCCACGTGACGGACCCGGAGCCGGGCACGGTGCCGAACGCCGCCAGCACGGCCTCGTTCAGGGCGCCGTAGGGGGCACGGACGGTGCTCGGCTCCGCGACGCCCGCACGGATCGCGGCGGCGGTGGAGCGCAGCTCCTCCGCCACCGCCTCTGGGGTGAGCGTGGTGAGGTTGGGGTGCGACCAGGTGTGCCCGCCCACCTGGTGGCCCTCGGCGGCCATGCGCGCGATCAGCGCCGGGTTCAGCTCGGCGCTCCGCCCGATCACATAGAACGTGGCCGGCACCTCCTCCGCGGAGAGCAGGTCCAGCAGGCGGCCGGTGTGGCGGCCGGGGCCGTCGTCGAACGTCAGGGCGATGCACCGCGTCACGCGGCAGTCCACATCGGGCTCCGCCACGGGGTCGGCGTGCGTCGCCGGGGCCGTGGGGGACGCGGGAGCAGGCGCGGGGGAGGAGGCCGCCGCGGAGGACGACGGGCGGGCCGAGGCCTCCGTGGCGGAGGCGGACGGGGCCGGCTTCGGGGCGGCGGGCGCCTTCGGTGCCACGTCCGCGGCGGACACCTTCTCGACCACCGGCGGGGCCGCCGAGGCGACCACCACGGGGGTGTCGGCCGGGGCCACCCCCGCCTTCGGGCCGCCGAGGTCCGCGGAGGCGGGGGCCTTCGCCGCGACGGGCGCCGGCCGGGTCGGGCGTGACGGCGCGGCGGCACGGGTCGAGGCCGCGGGGCCGGAGGTGTCGGCCTCCCCTGCGGCCGCGGCTGCGGCCGTGGCCGGGGTGTCAGCCGTGGGCGAGCCGCCGGCGGGGGTCTCACCGGCCTCGGCGGCCTCGGCCGGGGCGGCGGAGACGGAGGGGGCGGAGGCCGCGTCGCTCTCCGGGGCCGCGGGAGCCGAGGCCGCGGTCCCGGCAGAACTCGCCGGCGTGGCAGCGGCGGACGCCGCCGCTGTGGTCGCGGGGGCGGGCGGCGTCGTCGGGGACTCCTCCGGGTCCGCTCCGCCGCAGGCGGTGAGGACGAGCGCCAGGGCCACGAGGCCGAGCGGCACGCGGAGACGGGAGGAGGGGGTCATACGGGCATGCTCCTGGGTGGGGCCGAACGGGGAGGGGGCGCCGCACCTGCGTGCCGCGCCCCCGTCCTTCCATTCCGGCACCCTCGGATCGGCCAGGGGAGGTCACGATGCGGGCACGATCACCGGCACTGCCCGCGGCCCCCTCCCCCGGGGGCGGGGTCACCCGATCTCGTTCGGCTCCAGCGTGGCCGTGGGCGAGGCCGTGGCCTCCACGACGGCAGAGGCGGAGGAGGCCCCCGACTCCGACGCGGGCGTGGGCTCCTCGGCCTTCGGGCTCGCACGACGCTCGGAGGCGGGGCCGCCCACCGGCTGGTCCGTGGGCCGTCCCCGGGTGCCGGAGCGGGTCTCCGATCGGGCCGCCGCGGTCGTGGCTGTGGCGGACGGGTCGGTCGTGGCTGTGGCGGACGGGTCGGGCGTGGCCGTGGGAGCGGTGTCGGACGGCGGCGGGGCGGGCGTCGACGGATCCACGGGCACGGGCACGGGCACGGGCACAGGCTCGGGGGCGGGCGCCGTCGTCGGGTCGGGCTGCGAGGACGAGGGGGGTGCCGGAGTGGGCGCCGTCGCGGACGACGTCGGAGCGGGGGACGGGGTCTCGCCCGGGGCGGTCGGCGTCGGGTCCTCCGCCGGGGCCGAGGGGCTGGTCGGCACGGGCACCGGCACCGGTGCCGGCGTGACGTCGGTCGGCGTCGGGGCCGGGGCCGACGTGGTGGGTCCGCCCGGGGCGCCCGAGGTGCCGCCGGACGAGGACGGTGCCGGCGGGGCGGGGGGCGCGGAGGAGGCGGACCGGCTGGAGGTGGACGGAGCCGGGGTGGACGGTGCCGGGGTGGAGGCCCCGACGTCCGTGCCGGCGTCGGAGCCCGAGGAGGACCCCGGAGCCGGGGCGGACCCCGGATCCGTCGCCGACCCCGGCGCCCCGGACCCGATCGGCCCGCCGGGGGTGCTGCTGGTCGTCCCGGGTGCGGGGGCTGCGCCACCGGGGACGCCCGTGGGGCTGCCCGGCGCGGTGGCGGGGGTGGAGGAGGACGGCGCCCGCTCGGGCAGGCGCACGGTGCCGGGCGTGCGCGCGGCGTCCTGCGCCGCGAGGCCGACCTCGGAGAGCCACGGGCGCACGATGTCCGCCGGGATGCGGGCGGTGAGGATGCCGGCGTCCGCCGGTGCCATGGCGGCCTGGTCCACCTCGAGCAGCGCGCTGCCGTCCGGCAGCAACGCGAGGGCGTCCCACACCCGGGCGTTCTCCACCCGGTCGGGCTGCTCCACGGCGGAGGTGAGACGGTCCTGCACGATCGCCGGGTCCGTGGTCATGCGCTCCCGCACCTCGTTGCGGAAGTCGTCCCAGCCGCGGTCGGTGAACAGGTCCCGGGTGGAGGCCACCCGGTCCTCGCGGGCCGAGTACCAGACGGTCTGCACGGCGGAGACGGAGCGGTCCCCGCGGCGCTCGGTGGCCAGGAGGCGGGTGGCGGCCGCGTCGGTGCCCGCCACCGCCAGGCGCGGCTGGATGTCCAGGACGGGGTCCGCGGCGCGGTCCGTGTCCCGCTCGTAGGCGGCCACCTGGTCCCGCACGGCGCGGTCCATCGCCCCGGTCCAGGCGGGGGCCCCGGGCACGCTCAGCCAGGCCGCGTGGTACTCGGGATCCTCGCCCTCGAGCACGGCGAGCGAGGCGCCGGGGACCTTCTCGAGGCCCAGGGAGGGCACGTCCAGGGTGAAGGGCGTCATGTCCATCGAGGGCAAGGCCTCGGTCGCGGTGGCCATCGACGGCGCGGGCACCGGCTCGGCGTCGTCGCGGCCGCAGGCCGTCAGGGCCAGCAGCCCGGCCATGAGGAGGCCGGCGCCGGCACGGGCACGGGCGGTCAGGAGGGGGCTGAGGGAGGACATGATGTTCACTTCCGGCGGTGGAGGGACAAAATCTCCGCCTCGACGCGGGCGGCGGCGGCGTCCGGGGACTCGTGCTCGCGGGCGGCGTCGTGGGCGCGCGCGCGGTCGCGGCGCAGGCGCAGCACGACCCACACGGCCAGGGATCCCAGGATCAGGACCATGACGAGGTTCGAGAACATGTCCGCGTAGTCGGAGATGAGGTGGAAGTTCTCGCCCAGGGCGTACCCGCCGTATACGAAGATCGCGTTCCAGATCAGGGAGCCGAGCGTGGTGAAGAGGGTGAACTTCGCCAGGTTCATCCGCTCGATGCCCGCGGGGATGGAGATCAGGGAGCGGAATACGGGCACCATGCGTCCGAAGAACACGGTCCAGTAGCCGTACCGGGCGAACCACTTCTCCGTGCGCTCGACGTCCTCGACGTCCACGAGCGGCATGCGGTCCGCGATCCGGTACATCCGCCGTCGGCCCAGGGCCGCACCGATCCCGTAGAGCGCCAGGGCGCCGACGACGGCGCCCAAGGTGGCCCAGAGCAGGGCGGCGTGGGGGCTGAACGCGCCGTTGGCGGCGGTGAACCCGGCCAGCGGCAGGATCACCTCCGAGGGGATGGGCGGGAAGATGTTCTCCGCGAGGACGGCCAGGCCCACGCCCACGGGGCCGACGGCCTCCATGATCGACACGACGGCGTTGCCCAACCAGCCGTAGTCGGCGGGCTGCGCGGCGGCGGTGGACAGGGCCCAGAGGGTGGGGCTGGCGGTCATGGCGTCCATTGTTCCACCATCGGGCCGTCCCGTGGTCGGGGCGGGGAGGGACGAGGGCCCGCGGTGCGCACCGGTTGATAGGGTGGGAGGGCTGACCGCTCAACCGATCGTTCGCGCCGCACTCACCCCGTGACGCGCCGCGGGCTCCACTGGAAGGAAGACTCCATGAGCATCATCCAGATTCCGCTGCGCCTGACCTCCGGCGCGTTCATCCTCAACTCCGGCCTCGGCAAGCGCACGCTGGGCGAGGAGCAGGCCGCGTACCTGCAGGGCATGGCCGTCAAGGGCGTCCCGGCCCTCTCCAAGCTGACCCCCTCGCAGTTCAAGAACTTCCTGGTGGCCGCCGAGGTGGGCACCGGCGCCGCCCTGCTGGCCCCCTTCGTGCCGGGCTGGCTGGCCGGCTCGGCCCTGACCGCCTTCTCCGGCGGCCTCATGTCCATGTACCTGAACACCCCGGAGATGACCGAGGCCGACGGCGTCCGCCCGTCCCAGGACGGCACCGCCGTGGCCAAGGACGTCTTCATGCTCGGCTCCGGCCTGGCCATCGCCGCCGACTCCGTGGTCAACCGCCCGGGCAAGCGCCGCAAGGCCGCCAAGAAGCGCGCGAACCTCATCGCCGACGCCCGCGAGGCCAAGGTGCAGGCCATCCGCGAGGCCAAGGACGAGAAGGTCGCCGCCATCTTCGCCGCCCGCGACCAGCAGACGAAGGCGCTGCGCGAAGCCCGCGAGGAGCTGGCCAAGCTGCGCAAGAAGGCCTGAGTCCCTCCCCGCATGCGAAGGGGCCCCGCACCGGCGTGCCGGTGCGGGGCCCCTTCGCATGCGGGGGGCCTCTGTCAGAGGTCCACCTCGGTGGGGTGGAGGACGCGACGCAGGAAGTCCTGCGTGCGGGGCTCCTGGGGGTCGGCGATGACGGCGGAGGCCGGGCCGGACTCCATCACCACGCCCCCGTCCATGAACACCACGCGGTCCGCCACCTCGCGGGCGAAGCCCATCTCGTGGGTGACCACCAGCATGGTCATGCCCTCCTCGGCCAGGTGGCGCATGATCGAGAGCACCTCGCCCACGGTCTCCGGGTCCAGCGCCGAGGTCGGCTCGTCGAACAGCATCAGCTGCGGGTCCATGGCGAGGGCGCGGGCGATCGCCACGCGCTGCTGCTGGCCGCCGGAGAGCTGGTCCGGGTAGCGCTCGGCGAGCTCGCCGAGGCCCACGCGCGCGAGCTGGCGCGCGGCGACCTCGCGGGCCTCGGCGGCGGAGCGCTTGAGGACCTTGGTCTGCGCCACCGTGCAGTTCCCCATCACCGTCAGGTGCGGGAAGAGGTTGAACTGCTGGAACACCATGCCCACGTGCTGGCGCAGGGCGTCCAGGTCCACGTCCTCGTCCGTCACGGTGAACTCGCCCACCTGTACGGTCCCCGACTCCGGGGTCTCGAGCAGGTTGACGCAGCGCAGCAGCGTGGACTTGCCGGAGCCCGAGGGCCCGATCAGGCACACCACCTCGCCGGGCGCGATCTCGAGGTCGATGCCCCGCAGGACGTGGTTGGCGCCGTAGGACTTGTTGAGCCCGGCGATCGTGACGCCGGCGGCGTCGACGGCGGACACCGGGGCGGCGGGGGTCTGCTGGGTCGTCATCACGAGACCTTCCGGGAGGAGCGGGCCTCGAAGCGGCGCGCCAGGAGGGACAGGGGGACGGTGATCACGAGGTAGCACAGGCCGGCCACCAGGATCGGCGTCATGCCCGCGTCGAGGGCGGAGATGCCGTCGCGGCCGAACTTGGTGAGCTCGTACTCGTGGGCGGCCAGGCCCAGGACGTAGACCAGCGAGGAGTCCTTGGTGAGCAGGATGACCTCGTTGGTCAGCGGCGGCAGGACGATGCGGAACGCCTGGGGGATCACGATGGTCACCATCGCGCGCCAGTGCGGCATGCCGAGGGAGCGGGCCGCCTCCATCTGGCCCTTCGGCACGGCCTGCAGGCCCGCGCGCAGCGTCTCCGCGATGTACGCGGCGGACACCATGCCCAGGGCCGCCATCACGACGACGGGGATCGGCCAGGTGACGCCGAACGCGAAGGGCACGCCGTAGCCGAACGCCAGGAACACCAGCAGGGCGGGGACGCCGCGGAAGAACTCGACGTACGCCGTCGCCAGCCACCGGTAGGGCGCGAACGAGCTCATCCGCATGAGGGCGAGCAGGATGCCGCCCAGCAGGCCCACCACGAACGAGGTGGCCGTGTAGAACAGCGTGTTGCCGAGCCCCACGAGGAGGATGTTCGGGAACATCGGGGCCACGGCCGCGAAGTTGAACACGTTCTCGGCGAGGGTGGACCAGTCGATCAGGAAGGCCAGGATCACGAGGGCGAGGACGAGGATCGCCGCCTGGACGGCGATCGACACGGTGCGACGGCGGCGCGCGCGGCCGGGGCGGGGCGCGGCGGCGGTCGGAGCGGGGGCCTGGGTGCTCACTGGTAGTCCTCCTGCACGGTCCCGAACCACTTCTGCTGCAGCTCCGTGAGGGTGCCGTCGTTGCGGAGGTTCTGGAGGGAGCGGTTGATCGCGGAGCCGAGCTGCGCCTTCTCCGGGGCCACGGCCATGCCGAGCTGCTCGCCGGTGGGCAGGGCCTCGACGACCTCGAAGCGCGGGTCGTCCTTCAGGGTGTAGAGGATGACCGACTGGTTGCCCAGCACGGCGTCGACGGTGCCGGCCTGCAGCGCCTGGACCTGCATGCCGCCGTCCTCGAACTGCACGGTGTCCAGGCCGGCCTGCTGGGCGTACTCCTCGCCCGTCGTGGCCGCCTGCACGCCCACGCGGGCGCCCCGGGCGGACTCCACGTCGGTGATGCCCGACTCCTTGTTCGCCACCAGGACCAGGTCGTCGTCGAGGTAGGGGAGCGTGAACGCCATGACGCGCTGGCGGGGCTCGGTGATGGAGATGGACGAGGCGTTCAGGTCGCAGCCGGTCAGGGAGGCGCCGGACTCGACGGCCTCGAACGAGGTGTCCACGATCTCCAGGCCGAGGCCGAGGTCCTCGGCGAGCGCGCGGACCAGCTCGATGTCGTAGCCGGTGAGCTCCCCGTCCTGTTCGAACTCGAACGGCGGATAGGGGACGTCCGAGCAGACCGTGAGGGTGCCGGGGCTGACGAGACCATAGGTCTCCGAGAGGTCGCCCTCGGCCGTGATCCCGGCCGTGGCCGAGTCGCCGCCGATGACGGCGCAGCCGCTGAGCGCCGCGGCGCTCGCGCCGAGGGCCAGGGCGCCGAGGGCGCGTGAGGTGAGACGAGACATGGGTGCCTTCCGAGGCGGCCGGGGCCGACCGGGGTCAGGGGCCCGCAGGGGCGGGCCTGTGAGGGACAGGGCGCCATCCTAGTGTCCGCCGCCACAGGCGAGGCGTGGTGAGACAGCCGAGGTCCGAATGTGTCAGCCGCGCTCGGCGGCGAGCGAGGCGAGGGACTGCAGGTGCTGGGCCACGGCCCAGGCCTGCGGCCAGCGGGTGGCCCGGTCCGCCAGGGCGTCCCGACGGCGCACGGTGCGGCGCACGCGGATCAGGCGCACGCGGGTGCCCTCGCCGCTGAGGACCTCGTGCCCCGGGTAGTCCACGGGGTGCTCCGGGGCGGGGCCCGCGTCCGGGGTGAGGACGAAGACGTAGGCGCCGGCCAGGGCTCCGGAGTAGTCGCGCGCATCCGGCGCGCGGGTGCCGTCCTCGCCCAGCGGGCCCGTGCGGTGCTCGTCCAGGACCTCGACCCACCGGATGCGGTGGGCGCCGTCCGGGCCGGCGGACTCCGAGGGGAAGAGCTGCCGGATGGAGCGGTGCGACCCGCCGCGGCCCGCCTTCTCCCGCACGGAGGTGACCACGCCGAAGGCGTCGTCGACCTCGGCCTCGGCGGGCTGGGCGGTGACCGCGCGGATCTGCTGCGCGTCGCGCAGCAGGCGTATGACGTGCTCCCGGGGGGCGGAGACGAACCACTCGGCGCCGAGTGCGCTCAGGCGGCCCGCGCGGCCTGCCATGGCGCCGGAGGTGCGGATGCCGTCCGGCGGGGTGAGGGCGTCCGCGGGCGTCCGGCAGCCCGCGGGGGTGACGGCCAGCTCCGCGTCCGGCAGGCGGACGTCCGAGGCGTCCCCGGCGGCCCGCAGGGATCGCCGCAGGGCGTCCACGTCCACGCCGGCGACGGCCACGAGCGCGGAGACGGTGCCGGCGGGCTCCTGCAGGAGGTCCAGCGCCCAGCCGGTCTCGGAGAGCGGCTGCCCGCGGCCGGGCAGCATCCCCTCGGAGGAGGAGGACAGCGGGACCGTGGACGCCCCGCCCCGGTCGAGCACGGCCAGCGGGGCACGCGGGATGCGGCCCTCCCGGGCCACGTCCGTCCCGACGGCGCGCAGCTGACGGCCCGCGCGCACGGCGGCGCCGCGGCGGGCGGCCTCGAGGGACAGTCCGTGCCGGGAGGCGACGAGGGCGGCCGGGCCGCCGGAGGTCAGGACGCCGAGGAACAGGTGCTCCGGGTCGACCCGAGGGGCCGAGACCCGCATGGCCTCACGCCACGCGCCGGAGAGGAGCACGGCGGTGCGGCGCCAGTCGGCGGTGTCCTGGGCCATGGCATTCCTTTCACCGGCGGGGCGGCCGGATCAGCGGGCGGCCCTGTCCCAGAGGGTATCGAATCCGTGAGCCCGTCCGCGCACGTCGGGCGCCGACCGGGCCCGGTGTGCGCGTCAGCGACCGATCTCGTGCTCGGTGTCGGGGCGGGGCCCGTCGGGGGCGGCGTCGGGGTCCACCCGCGTGCGCCCGAGGCGGGCCTCCTCGTGCTCGGGAGCCGCGTGGAAGGGTGTGCCCGAGGTGAGGTCCGCGGGGGAGCGGCGGGGGGCGTCGACGGAGAACAGCGTGCCCTCCTCCGCCAGCAGCGGGGTGCGGCGGGCCGTGAGGGGCTCACCCGAGCGCGCGGCCTCCGTGACCAGGTGGCCCAGCCGCCGGTAGCGACGCTGGGTCCGGTCCAGCTCCTCGAGCATCCCTGTGTGCCGCGTGGCCAGCTGCAGCTCGTCCGCCGCGTCCGCGCCGACGGCCAGCTGCCGGGCGCGCAGCACCTCCGCGTCCAGGGCCGCCCCGGCCATCATGACGATGCAGGCGAGCCACCCGAGCGCCAGGATGCCGATGGCCGAGTTGATCCGGCCCACGATCTCCAGCTCGCCGAACCGGTCCGTGATCCAGCCGAGCACCAGGGTGGCCGCGAACAGCATCACCACCACGCTGACCGCCCCGAGGGACAGGGGGCGGTAGCGCGGCGGCCGCACGTTCGGGCCGCGTCGGTAGGCCAGGGTCACCGCGAGCATGATCAGCACGAGGATGACGGGCCATTTGACGAGGTTCCACGTGCGCACGGTCTGCTCCGCCAGGCCCACGGCCTCGCCCAGCCGGGCGGAGAGGTCCCCGCCGAGCACCACCAGCACGATCACCAGGACGAGCCCCAGCATCAGCGCGAGCGTCTCGACGAACAGCACCAGCCGGAACCGCAGGAGCGTGCGCCCCTCGCGCGTGTCGTAGATGCGGTGCATCGCCCGGTGGAAGGCGCCCACGGCGCCGGAGGCGGAGAACACGGCCCCCAGCGCGCCCAGGGTGAGTGCGAGCGGCCCCGTGGCGGAGGCCCCGAGGCCCAGGATCCAGTCCCGGACGGCGTCGGAGGACAGGGCCGGCCACACCTCGGAGGCCAGGCCCGCCGCCGCGTCCACGGTGGTCTGGCGCAGGCCCAGGAGGGAGACCAGGGAGACCAGCGCGATCAGGGTGGGCAGCAGGGAGAGGGCGCCGAAGAAGGTCATGGCGGCGGCCACGTCCCACACCTGGATGTCCAGCAGGCGGTTCCACGTCCGGCCCAGGACGTAGAGGAGGGAGGGGCGCGGGCGCTCCCACGTGCGCAGGGGGCCGCGTCGGCCGGGCGGCGGGGGAGCGGCGGTGGACATGCGGCCACGGTAGCGCCCTCGGCCCCGCGGATCCGGACCGGGCCGCGGCCCGGGCCGTGCCCGCGGGGCGCGGCGGTGCCTAGGCTGGGAGGCCAGGGAGCGGCCCGGAGCCCGCGGACGGGCGTCGTCGTCCGACGCCGCCGGCCGCCGGGGCGCCCGATGTCGAGAGCCCAGGAGGACCCGTGTCCGAGCCCGCGAAGAACAGCCCGTCCCAGGAGCAGCCGGACCGGACCCGAGGGCCGCAGGCCCCCGCGGGCGCGGACGCGGCGATCGAGGCGGAGGTCAAGTTCGAGCTCGCCGAGGGCGCGGAGACGCCCGACCTCACCGGTCTGCTCACCCCCGGGGAGACGCGCGAGCACCGGCTGCGGGCCGTCTATCTGGACACCCCGGACCTGTTCCTGCTGCGCACCAGGGTGACCCTGCGCCGCCGGGAGGGCGGGGACGACGCCGGCTGGCACCTCAAGCTCCCCACCGGCACCGATCGGCTCGAGGTGCACGCCGGGCTCACCGAGGGTGACGGCCGCTGGCGGGTGCCGGCACCGCTGCGGGAGGCGCTTGACCGGCACCTGGGGGAGGCGTGGACCGGGCGCACGGGGGCGGACGCCGGCCTCGTCCCCGCCGCGGTGCTCACCACCCGCCGGGCCGAGACCGACCTGGCCGACGCGGACGGCGAGGTCGTGGCGGTGCTCTGCGACGACGTCGTGCACGCCCTGCCCGCGGACCGGCGCTGGCGCGAGCTCGAGGTGGAGCTGCGTCCCGGGGTGGACGGCGCCCTGCTGGAGCGGGTGGTGGAGCACCTGGCGCGACAGGGTGTGGCGGTGGCCGAGAGCCCCTCGAAGCTCGCCCGCGCCCTCGAGGACGACGTCTCCCGGATCGAGCGGGGCAAGGGGCCGCGCCGCACGGGGCCGGCGGCGCGCGTCGTCCTGGCCTATGCCGCGGAGCAGGTGGCCGTGCTGCACGGGCGCGAGGAGGACCTGCGCACGGACGAGCCCGGGGCGGTCCACAAGGCCCGCGTGGCCACCCGGCGGCTGCGCAGCGCGCTGCGCACCTTCCGCGACCTGTTCGACCGGGACGTGACCGATCCCCTGCGCGACGAGCTGCGGTGGTACGCCGGCGTCCTGGGCGGCCCCCGGGACGCCGAGGTGGTCCGCGCGCGTGTGCTCGAGCAGATCGATGCCGTGCCGCGCCGGGACGACGAAGGTCCCGTCAAGCGCAGCGCCACCGCCGAGCTGGACCGCGTGCACGCCGAGGCCCACGCCGCGCTGGTGGAGGCCCTGGACTCGATCCGCTACGCCGCCCTCCTGGACCGGCTCGCCGAGTTCCTCGCCGCCCCGCCGCTGCGCGGGAGGGCGGGCCGCCGCGCCGTGGACGTGCTGCCCCGGCTGGTGGACCGCGCCGCACGGCGGGCGCAGCGGGAGCACGCCGCGGCCCGCGCCGCCGCGGGTGACGAGCGGATGCACCTGCTGCACGAGACCCGCAAGCGCGCGAAGGCCGTGCGCTACGCCCACGAGCTGCTCGCGCCGGCCTTCGGTGAGGGGGCTGCCCGCCAGGCCGGGCTGTGGGAGCAGGTCACCGAGGGTCTGGGCCAGGTGCAGGACATCGACGTGGCGCTCGAGGCGCTGCGCGGTCTGCGCCGGGCGGCCGAGGCCGCGGGGGAGCCCACGTACACGTACGGGTACCTGATCGGGTGGCAGACCGCCCTGCAGGGCCCCGCCGTGGCGGCGGGCGAGCAGGCCCTCGAGGCGGCCCTGGCCGAGGCGCTCGCGGAGGCCTGAGGGGCGGCGGAGGACCCGATCCCGATGGAATAACCGCCCACCCGGCGAAGTTGAGCTGAACAGACTCAAGACCGACCCCGAAGGAGCACCCACCCATGAACGCCACCCCGCAGTTCACCACCAAGAGCCAGGAGGCGCTCTCGGCCGCGGCCATGAACGCCACCACCGCCTCCAACCCGAGCATCGAGCCCGCCCACCTGCTCAAGGCCCTCATGGACCAGCGGGACTCGGTGGCCGTGGCCGTGCTCAAGGCGGCCGGCGTGGACCCGGACGTGGTGTCCACGGCCGCCTCCACCGCCATCCACGGGCTGCCCAAGGCCTCCGGATCCACCGTGTCCGAGGCGCGGCTGGCCCCGGCCGCGGCCGCCGCGGTCAAGGCCGCCCAGCGCCAGGCGGACTCCCACGGGGACGCCTACGTCTCCACGGAGCACCTGCTGCTGGGCCTGGCCGCGGACGCCGGCGACGCCGGCCGCGCCCTCCGGGACGCCGGCGCCTCCCTCGAGGCCCTCCAGGCCGCCTTCACCCAGGTGCGCGGGGACGGCAAGGTGACCACCCCGGACCCCGAGGCCACCTTCCAGTCCCTGGAGAAGTACGGCACGGACCTCACCGAGGTCGCCCGCTCCGGCAAGCTGGACCCGGTGATCGGCCGCGACGCCGAGATCCGCCGTGTCGTCCAGGTCCTGTCCCGCCGCACCAAGAACAACCCCGTGCTCATCGGCGAGCCCGGCGTCGGCAAGACCGCCGTCGTCGAGGGCCTGGCCCAGCGGATGGTGGCCGGGGACGTCCCCGAGTCCCTGCGCGGCAAGACGCTGATCAGCCTGGACCTGGGCGCTATGATCGCCGGTGCCAAGTATCGCGGCGAGTTCGAGGAGCGCCTGAAGGCCGTCCTCGAGGAGATCAAGGCCGCCGAGGGTCAGGTCGTCACGTTCATCGACGAGATCCACACCGTCGTGGGCGCGGGCGCGTCCGAGGGCGCCATGGACGCAGGCAACATGCTCAAGCCCATGCTGGCCCGCGGCGAGCTGCGCCTGATCGGCGCGACCACCCTGGACGAGTACCGCGAGAACATCGAGAAGGACCCCGCCCTGGAGCGCCGCTTCCAGCAGGTCTACGTGGGCGAGCCCAGCGTGGACGACTCGATCGCCATCCTGCGCGGGCTCAAGGAGCGCTACGAGGCCCACCACAAGGTGGCCATCGCCGACTCCGCGCTCGTGGCCGCGGCCGCGCTGTCCGACCGGTACATCACCGGCCGCCAGCTGCCGGACAAGGCCATCGACCTCGTGGACGAGGCCGCCTCCCGCCTGCGCATGGAGATCGACTCCGCCCCGGAGGAGATCGACGTCCTGCGCCGCCAGGTGGACCGCCTGACCATGGAGGAGCTCGCCCTCGAGGGCGAGACGGACCCCGCGTCCGTCGAGCGGCTCGAGGCCCTGCGCGCCGAGAAGGCGGACCGCGAGGAGGAGCTGCGCGCCCTCACCGCCCGCTGGGAGTCGGAGAAGGCCTCCCTCAACGAGGCCGGCGACCTGCGCGTGAAGGTGGACGAGCTGCGCTCAGCCGCCGAGAAGGCCCAGCGCGACGGCGACCTCGCCGAGGCCTCCCGCCTGCTGTACGGCGAGATCCCCGCGTTGGAGAAGCAGCTCGAGGACGCGGACCGCCGCGCCCAGGAGCACGCGGGGGACGACGTCGAGACGATGGTCTCCGAGGACGTCACCGCGGACGACATCGCCGAGGTGGTCTCCGCGTGGACCGGCATCCCCGCCGGCCGCATGCTCGCCTCCGAGTCGGAGAAGCTGCTGACCATGGAGGACCACCTGGGCGAGCGGCTGATCGGCCAGAGGGACGCCGTCACCGCCGTCTCGGACGCGGTGCGTCGCTCCCGGGCCGGCATCGCGGACCCGGACCGGCCCACCGGCTCGTTCCTCTTCCTGGGCCCCACGGGCGTGGGCAAGACCGAGCTGGCGAAGGCGCTCGCGGAGTTCCTCTTCGACGACGACCGCGCCATGGTCCGGATCGACATGTCCGAGTACTCCGAGAAGCACGCCGTCTCCCGCCTGGTGGGCGCCCCTCCCGGGTATGTCGGCTACGACGAGGGCGGCCAGCTCACCGAGGCCGTGCGGCGCCGCCCGTACTCGGTGGTGCTGCTGGACGAGGTGGAGAAGGCCCACCCGGAGGTCTTCGACATCCTCCTGCAGGTGCTCGACGACGGCCGCCTCACCGACGGCCAGGGCCGCACCGTGGACTTCCGCAACGTCATCCTCATCCTGACCTCGAACCTGGGCAGCCAGTTCCTGGTGGACCAGTCCCTCGAGGAGCAGGTGCGCCGGGACCGGGTGATGGACGTGGTGCGCGGGGCGTTCAAGCCCGAGTTCCTCAACCGCCTGGACGAGGTGGTCATGTTCGACGCGCTCGGCGTGGCCGAGCTCGCCCGGATCGTGGACCTGCAGGTGGATGCGATGGCCGCGCGCCTGACCGGCCGCCGGCTGACCCTCGAGGTCACCGAGGCCGCGCGGGAGTGGCTGGCCCTCACCGGCTACGACCCGGCCTACGGCGCCCGCCCGCTGCGCCGGCTGGTGCAGCGCGAGATCGGCGACCGGCTGGCCCGGTCCCTCCTGGCCGGTGACGTCCAGGACGGGGACACCGTGGTGGTGGACCGCGCCCAGGGCGAAGACGTCGACGGCCTGACCGTCGCCACGCGCCGGGCCTGACGCGGATCAGGGGGCCGTGGTCAGGACCGCGGCCCCCAGACCGTGGGCCACGGCGGCGGTGAACCCCGTGGAGAGGACGATCGCCACGACCTGCCACGCCATGACCCGCTGCGGGGAGGCGCCGAAGGAGGCCATCGTGGGGGCGGCCACGTGCCCCGGGATGAAGAACCACGGGCCCAGCAGGCTCAGGCCCGCCACGCCTCACGCCCCGAACCGGCGCCGCGCACCCCGGAGGCGGCCCAGCGGGCGTGGGAGGCCGGCTGGATCTGACCTGGCGATCGGCCGTGGTGCAGGTGCGACGGCGCCCGTCCCGGGAAGGGGGCGGGCGCCGTCGTCGTGGGGACGCCGGGCAGGTGCGGCCGACGATCCGGGTCAGCGGGCGCCGAGGGCGTCCGTGTCCTGCTGCAGGGTGCCGATCGCGTGGGCCACCGCGCGGGCCGAGTGGGTCAGCGTGGTGAAGGAGACGTTGTCGATGTCGTCCTGGGGCGTGTGGTAGTTGTCGTCGTACAGGGAGAGCAGGCCCGTGGAGGGGATGCCCTCGGCCACGAACGAGGCGTAGTCGGAGCGGCCGTTGCTGCCGGCGGCCACCCACTCGTGGCCGTCCCGCTCGAGCTGGGAGGACAGCAGGGTCTCGCCGCCGCCCGACCAGTCGCCGGTCAGCACCCCGAGCGTGTCCTGGTGGTCCAGCGGGGCCACCATGTCCAGGTTGATGTACAGGGAGATGTCCTCGCGCGCCTCGGCCGGGAGGGTCTGCACGTAGTGCTCGGAGCCGAGCAGGCCGATCTCCTCCGCGCCCCACAGGGCGAAGCGGACCTGGGACTCGGCCTTGTTGGCCTTGGCCGCCTGGCGGGCGACCTCCAGGACGACGGCGGAGCCGGAGGCGTTGTCGTGGATGCCGGGGCCGGCGGGCACGCCGTCCAGATGGGCGCCCAGCATGACGACGTCGTCCTCGCTGCCCGTGCGGGTCTCCGCGAGCACGTTCCAGGTGGGACGCTGCTCCACGAGCTGCTCGAGGTCGAGGGTGACGGTGGCGCCGCCGGCGCGGGTCTGCGCCAGCAGCTCCTGGCCCAGCTCGCGGGTCACGCCCACCGTGCCCACGTAGTCCTCGGAGGGGGCGCCGAGGGTGCCGCTGAGGTCGCCGTCGGCGTTGTTGTAGATGATCACGGCTTCCGCGCCGGCCGCGGCTGCCGTCAGGGACTTCTGCGCGAACGTGCACTCGCCGCGGGAGACCAGGGCGACCTGGCCCGTCAGGTCGACGCCGGTCCAGGCCGCGGGGGAGCAGCCGGTGGCCGCGCCGGTCGGGGCGGTGAGCGGGGCGTCGGTGACGAGCGCCGAGGGCGAGTATGTGAACACCGTGTGTCCCAGCTCGCGGGAGACCGGGCTGGTCTGCGCGAGGGAGTCGCGGAGGGTCTCGGTGTAGGTGATCTCGAACTCCTGGAGCTCGACGTCGTAGCCGGCCTCTTCGAGCTCGTCCACCGCGTAGTCGACGGAGGCGCGGTAGCCCGCGGTGCCCGCGGCCCGATTGCCGTGCTCGTCCGCGATCGCCTGGAACGCCTCGATGTCCGCGCGCAGACTCTGCTCGCTGATGGAGCGCACGAACTTCTCCGGGGAGTTCGGGTTGCCGCCCGCACGGCTGAGACCGGGGCCCAGGCCGGCGTTCCCGGCGTGGGCGGGCGGACCGGCGAGGGCGGCTGGCGGGGCCGCCAGGGTGGCGGCCAGTGCTCCGGCGGCGAGGAGGGCGGACGTGCGACGCATGGTTCCTCCTGGGGTGCGGGGTGGGGGTGTGTCCGGACGCGGCGGGCGTCCGGTGGGACGGGCCGTCCGGGATGGATGTGATGCAGGCAACATAGCGGAGGGTGCCGCCGGTGCCCAGTGCGCCGTCATGTCGGGGTCACGCCGGAGTCGCCGGGCACCGGCGGAGGACGCGGCGCCGTCGTCGCCACGGAGGACGACCTCGGCGCGGGCGGAGCGGGGAGGGGCGCCTCCGAGCGCCTGGTCACCGCGCGTTCATGTACCCTGGTGCGCACGAACCATATTGACCAGTGACACCCGGCGGGCCTCTGTGCGCCCGGATCCCGGGAGACGAGAGATGCGAAGGGGGTCACGCTCATGGGGCGCGGCCGTCAGAAGGCGAAGGCCACGAAGCAGGCACGGGAGATCAAGTACATGTCTCTCGGAACGGACCTCTCGGCACTGGAGCGCGAGCTCACGGGCGGGCGCACCCGCGTCCCGGCCCCGGAGCCGGAGGTCGAGCAGGAGTCCGAGTACGAGGACCCCTACGCGGACCTCTACTCGGACGAGGACGAGGACGACGTGCCGGGCCGATGACGCCTGCCACGCATCCCGCACTGGACGGGCACCGGGCCGCGCTGCGGTCCATCGCCCGGGTGGTGGGGGAGAGCGCACCGCTGCAGGACCCCGAGACCGCGTCTCGGGGTCTTCTGCGGGTGCTGGGCGAGGGCCGGCCCCTGGTGATCACGGGCGCCGGCGTGTCCACCGACTCCGGGATCCCCGACTACCGCGGGCCGAACGGCTCGCTGCACCGGCACCGGCCCATGACGTACCAGGAGTTCCGCGACGATCCCGCGGCACGCCACCGGTACTGGGCGCGGTCCTTCGTGGGCTGGCGTCGCATGGACCGGGCCCGCCCCAACGCCGCGCACCGCATCCTGGCGAGGTGGGCCGCCGAGGGCACGGTGGCCGGGATCCTCACCCAGAACGTGGACGGTCTCCACGCCGAGGCCGGGCGGGACGCCGGCATGGACCCGGACCGGCTGATCGAGCTGCACGGCGACCTCGCGCGCGTGGCGTGCCTGCGGTGCGGCCACCGGGAGGGTCGCCGCGCCCTGGACGCGCGGCTCGAGGCGGCCAACCCGGGCTACCTGGAGCGGGTGGAGATCGACCCGGACGCCGTGAACCCGGACGGCGACGTCACGCTCAGCCCCCGATGGGTGCAGGAGTTCCGCATGGTCGGGTGTCTCGCCTGCGGGTCCGTCGAGCTCAAGCCGGACGTCGTGTACTTCGGTGAGAACGTGCCGGCCGAGCGGCGGGACGCGGCCCGCGCGCTGGCCTCCGCGGCCGATGGCATCGTGGCCGTGGGCACCTCCCTGGCCGTGATGAGCGGGTTCCGGTTCGTGCTCGACGCCGAGCGCGCCGGCAAGCCGGTGGCGCTCGTGAACCTGGGCCCCACGCGGGCCGACCCCAAGGCGCAGTGGCGCTGGCGTGCCCCCGTGGCCGAGGCGCTGGCCTGGCTCGACGCCCGCCTCTGACCTCCCCGGAACGTTGTCGTTCGGGAAACGGCGCCAGGCCAGGCGTTTTCGTTCGGGAAACGGCGGGTCACCGAGCGTTCTCGGGCGAGAACCGGCACGCCTGTCCCTCTCTGCGCTGGGGTCGCCCCTCCGATAACCGGCATAATGGATACGAGTATCATGGCCGGCATGGACCGCCCCCCGAAGTCAGACGATCAACGCCGCACGCACGAATCCGCCGACGTGATGACCGGTCCGCGGTGGGCACGGGGGCTGCTGTTCGTCGTGCCCGCGGTCTGGCTGGGGCTGCTCATCGGCATCTCATTGATCGAGGCGCCGCTGAAGTTCACGGCGCCGGGGATCACCATTCCCCTCGGCCTCGGGATCGGCCGCCGCGTGTTCGCGGCGATGAACGGCGTGGAGGTGGTGCTCGCCGTCGTCCTGCTGGTGGCGCTGACGCGCTCGTCCGGTCGCCCGCGCGCGCTCAGCCGGACTCCGGGCGGGCGATTGTGGCTCGCCGGGATCGTGGCGACGGCGACGCTCGCCGTGAAGGTCCTGGCCATCAGGCCCTTCCTCAACCGGCGCACGGACGCGGTGCTCGCGGGGATCGACGACGGCGGCTCCACCTGGCACTACTTCTACATCGCCGCAGACGGGGTCCTGATCCTGACCATGGTGGTCCTGCTGGTCGCCGCGACGCGTGCCCTGCTGCCGCCGGACGGAACGGCGTCGCTCAGCTGACGTCGCGGAGCTGACCCCGCGCGCCCCCGCCCCCCTTCCGTTCGAGAAACGGCACGTCTGCCGCCGCTTCTGTGCACAGAACGGCGCCGCCGCTCCTGCACAGGCCTCCCGCTCACGCCGTTCCTCCACACGGCGCGGGGGACCGGCGACGAGCCGTGATCGCGTCGAGCCACGCTGGCCCCATGACCAACGCCGCCTCCCCGCCAGTCCCTCCCGTGCCCCCTCATCCCGGAGGTGCGGACGACCTCCTCACCCGGGCGGGGCTGCGGGCCGCCGGCCTGCCCGAGGGGCGTGTGCGCTCCCGCGGCATCAGGCGGGTCACCCATGGCGTCCATCGTTCGGCCGCGCACGTGTCGGGCCGGTGGGTCGACCTCGGATACCCCGCTCCACCGGCACCGTTCTCTCCGGAGGACACCGCCGTGGTGGTCGAGGCCTCCGGGGGAGTGGCCTCCCATGCCACCGCGCTGCTGCTGCACGGGGTGCCGCTGCCGCCCTGGGTCTGCGAGGACGGGACCGTCCACATCTCCCGGCCGCATCCGCGGGGCGCGAGCGTCCGGGCCGAGGTCACCTCCCACGCCCGCACGGTGCCGGCCGTCGACGTCACCACGCTGCACGGCATCCGGGTGACCGGTCTCGAGCGCACGTGGGCCGACCTGGCCTCCCTCGTGCCCCCGCGGCTGATCGACCCCGTGGTCGCGGCGGGCGACGCCGTCGTGCGTCACCCGTGGACGGAGGGCGGACGGACAGCACCGCGGACCACGACGACGGCCCTTCGGTCCGCCCTCGACCGCGCCGGCCGCTTCAAAGGGGTCCGGACGGCCCGCGCCGCGCTCGACCTGGTGCGGGTCGGAGCGGACTCACCGCAGGAGACGGCGCTGCGACTCGCGCTGCTCCATGCCGGGCTGCCGGAGCCGCAGCTCCAGCTGGTGCTCCATCCGGACCGGGACCGCTCGCCCGATGCCGACCTCGGCTGGCGGGCCTGGCGGCTGGTGATCCACTACGACGGCGACTCGCACCTCGACCCGGGACAACGCCGCGTGGACCAGTGGCGCAACGACGGCTGGGACCGTGCCGGGTGGGCGCAGATCGTGGCCACCGTGGACGACGCACGGGACGACTTCCGGCGGGTCGTCGCCGACGTGCAGGCGCACCGGGCTCGGCTGGGTGGGCGGGTCTTCGGGACCTGCTGATGGGGCCGTTTCCCGAACGAAAGCACCGCGGGGGTGAGCTGTTTCCCGAACGAAAGCGCCCCGAGAGGTGCCGTTTCCCGAACGAAAGCGTCCGGCGTCAGGAGGCGTAGGCGCCCTGCATGAGGACGGCGCCGCCGTCGACGCCCTTGGCGCCCTGCACGTAGTCCTCGCCGGCGCCCTGGGCGCCCGCGGTGACCTCGCCGATCGAGCCCATGGTCCACGCCGGGATGCCGGCGGCCTCGATCGCGGCGACGGCCCGGTCCGCGGCGTCCGCCGACACCACCGCCACCATGCCCACGCCGAGGTTGAGCGTCCGCTCGAGGTCGGCCTGCGGGACCCGGCCGAGCTGCCCCACGAGCTGGAACACGGGCGGCAGCGCCCACGTGCCGCGGTCCACGGTGGCCATCAGGCCCTGCGGCAGCACGCGCGCGAGGTTCGCGGCGAGACCGCCGCCGGTCACGTGGGAGAACCCGCGCAACGGCAGGTCATCGCCGCCGTCCGTCCCGTTGAGGGCGTCCATCAGGTCCAGGCAGGCCCGCGTGTAGATGCGGGTGGGCTCCAGGAGCTCCTCGCCGAGGGTGCGGCCGAGCTCGTCCACCTCGCGGTCGAAGCTCCAGCCGGCGGCGTTGACCACGCGGCGCACCAGCGAGTAGCCGTTGGAGTGGATGCCGGAGGAGGCCATGCCGATCACCACGTCCCCGGCGCGCACCCGCTCGGCGCCGAGCACACGGTCCGCCTCCACCACGCCGGTGGCGGCGCCGGCGACGTCGTACTCGTCCACGCCCAGCAGGCCCGGGTGCTCGGCGGTCTCGCCGCCCACCAGCGCGGTCCCGGCGAGCCGGCAGCCCTCGGCCACGCCTCGCACGATGTCCGCGATCCGCTCGGGGACCACCTTGCCGCACGCGATGTAGTCGGTCATGAAGAGGGGCTTCGCGCCGACCACCACGATGTCGTCCACGACCATGCCGACCAGGTCCTGGCCGATGGTGTCGTGCTTGTCCATGGCCTGCGCGATCGCGACCTTGGTCCCCACGCCGTCCGTGGAGGTGGCCAGCAGCGGCTTCCGGCACCCGGTGAGCGCGGAGGCGTCCCACATGCCGGCGAAGCCCCCGACGCCGCCCAGCACCTCGGCGGTGTGCGTCGCCTTCACGGCGTCCTTCATGAGCTCGACGGCGCGGTCGCCCGCCTCCACGTCCACGCCGGCGGCGGCGTAGGTGATGGGGGCGCCGCCCGGGGCGGCCTCGGCGGGCTGGGCGGTGTTCTGGGCATCGGTCACAGCGGGGTCCTGTCCGTCTCGGTGAGCAGCTTCTCGTCCTCGGCGTCCGGGCCGGGCTCGCAGCCGGTGGACGTCACGGTGGTCACGATCCCGTCCTCGCCCACCACGGGGGTGGCGGCGGTGGTGGGGGCGCCGGTCTCGAGCACGGCCTTGCCGCGCTCCTTCTCGTCGACGAGCTCGATGGGGTAGCGGCCCGTGAAGCAGGCCGTGCACAGGCGCTCGCGCGGCTGCTCGGTGGCCGCGATCATGCCCTCCTCGCTGATGTACGCCAGCGAGTCCGCGCCGATCGAGGAGGCGATCTCCGCCACTCCGGCGCCGTTGGCGATCAGCTCGGCGCGCGTGGCGAAGTCGATGCCGTAGAAGCAGGGCCACTTCACGGGCGGGGAGGAAATCTTGACGTGCACCTCGGCGGCGCCGGCCTCCTTGAGCATCCGCACGATGGCCCGCTGCGTGTTGCCGCGCACGATCGAGTCGTCCACGACGACGACGCGCCTGCCCGCCACCACGCTGGGCTGCACGTTGAGCTTGAGGCGGATGCCGAGCTGGCGCAGGGTCTGCGACGGCTGGATGAAGGTGCGGCCCACGTAGGCGTTCTTCACGAAGCCCTGCCGGAACGGCAGCCCCGAGGCCTCCGCGTAGCCCACGGCGGCGGGTGTGCCGGACTCGGGGACCGGGATCACGACGTCGGCCTCCACCGGGTGCTCCTGCGCCAGCCGGCGGCCCATCTCCACGCGGGACTCGTACACGGAGCGGCCGTTGATCGCGGCGTCCGGGCGGGCGAGGTAGACGTACTCGAACACGCAGCCGGCCGGCTGCTCCTCGGCGAAGCGGGTCGAGCGGATCCCGTCCTCGTCGATCGCGATCATCTCGCCGGGCTCGACCTCGCGGATGAAGGAGGCTCCCACGGTGGCCAGGGCGGCCTGCTCGGAGGCCACCACCCAGCCGCGCTCGAGGCGGCCCAGCACCAGCGGGCGCACGCCGTGCGGGTCCCGCGCCGCGTACAGGGTGTGCTCGGTCATGAACACGAAGCAGTACGCTCCCCGGACCTTCGGGAGCAGCTCCAGGGCGGTCGCCTCCACGGAGATGCCCGGCTCGCCGTGCAGCAGGGCCGTGACGAGCGCGGTGTCCGTGGTGTTGCCCTGCTTGATCTCGCCGCGGGTGTGGGCGCCGTCCGTGGACTCCACCATGCGCAGCAGCTCGGCGGAGTTCACGAGGTTGCCGTTGTGCGCCAGGGCGACCGTGCCGTCGTCGGCGGTGGCGCCGAGCGTGGGCTGGGCGTTGGCCCACTTGTTCACGCCGGTGGTGGAGTAGCGGCAGTGGCCCACGGCCATGTGGCCGGTCAGGGCGGACAGGGTGGGCTCGTCGAAGACCTGCGAGACCAGGCCCATGTCCTTGTACACGGCGATCCGCTTGCCGTCCGAGGCGGCGATGCCCGCGGACTCCTGACCGCGGTGCTGCAGCGCGTAGAGGCCGTAGTAGGTCAGCTTGGCGACGTCCTCGCCCGGCGCCCACACCCCGAAGACGCCGCACTCGTCCTGCGGGCCGGCGTCCTGGGGGTCGAGCGCGGCGGTGAGGCGGCCGTCGCCGCGGCGGGTGCGAGCGGAGATCACGGCTCGGTGGTCCTTCCATCGGAGGGGTCCGTGTCGCGCCGGGGGCGCAGGGCCTCCGCCTCGGCGCGGTGCAGGGTGACGTCCGCCTGGGCGGGGTCGTCGGTGCGACGCAGGGTCACGGTGCGCGCGGTGCGGCGGGATCGGCGGTCCAGCAGGAGCCACACGAGCAGCCCCACCAGCATGCACGCGGCCATGGCGGCCACCAGCATGTAGCCGAACGTGGATCCGAAGCTCAGGGGCGCCCCGGAGTACGGGTCCACCGGCGGCCTGGGGGCCGCATGGACGAGGGTGGTGCCGATCAGGGCGAGGAGGAGGCCCGCCAGGACCGAGACCAGTACGGCGGCGGAGAGCCGGGGAGCACGGCGGAGCGTGTACTCCTGCTCGTCGGGGGCCGGGACGGGGCTGCGCTCGGGGCCGGAGGTCATGGGGGCCAGTCTATCGAGCCGGGCGGGCGCGCCGGTCACGGCCGCACCAGCGGCAGGTGCGCGGAGACGTCCGCACGCGTGCCGGAGGCGGACACCCGCCCGGCCGCTCGCGCATCCGTCCACGCGAGCAGCCCGGTGGCGAGCGCCAGCCACGTGGCCGCGTCCGTCTCCACCACGTTCGGCGGGGTGCCGCGCGTGTGCCGCGGCCCCGGGATGCACTGCGCGACGCCGAAGGGCGGCACCCGCACCTCCACCGAGTTCCCGGGGGCGCGGGTGGCCAGCTCCTCGAGGGCGAAGCGCACCGCGGTGGCGCGCGTCGAGCGGGGCAGGGCCGCGGCGGCGTCCGGGTCCTCGGCGTGCGTGCGCGCCCACGTCAGCAGGGCCGCATGGCCCTCCGTGACCGGCACGCGCCTCTTCGGGACGGAGCCGGTGGTCACGCCTCCACCACCGCGCGCACGGCCGCGGACAGCTCCACGGAGCCCACCGGATCGCCGCGGCCGAGGATCTTCGGGCGCACCTGCCCCACGACGGCCGCGAGCCGCTCGGCGTCCACGTGGTCCGGGGCGAACCGGCCCATCAGCGCGAGGGCCACGAGGTCGCCGGCGCGTGTGCCGCCGTCGAGGGCCTTGACGGCCACGGCGGTGCCGTCCGGGGCGCCCATCACCGTGACGCCGTCCGCGCCCAGCTTGGCCAGCAGGCCCAGTTCCCGCATCACCACGGTGTTCGAGTTCGTCTCGCCGTGCACGGCCCACGGGTGGGCGAGCATCGCCTCGGCGACGGCGGCCGCGTGCGGCTCCGCGTCCGGGCGGGAGGGGGCGCCGGAGACGCGGCCGATGCCGCGGGCCAGACCGGTCAGGGACACGACCGCCGCCGGCGCGCCGCAGCCGTCCACGCCGGTGTGGGCCACGGGCTCACCGCAGTACTCGGCGATCACGGCCTCCACCTCACGCTGGACCGGGTGCTGCGGGTCCAGGTAGGTGCCGACGTCGTGCCCCGCGGCCGCGCACGCGGCGAGGAAGCCGGCGTGCTTGCCCGAGCAGTTGTAGGCCAGCGGGGTCCGGCGGGCCTCCGAGCCCGCCTCGGCCGCGTACCGGACGAGCTCGTCCGCGTCGGCCGGCCAGTCCGGGGGGCACTGCAGGGCGGAGGCGTCCAGGCCGGCGTCGGCGAGCATGCGCGCGGCGAGCTCCTGGTGGCGCACCGTGCCGCGGTGGGAGCCGCACGCGATGGCCAGCGCCTCGCCCTCCAGCCGCGCGCCGTGCCGCAGTGCGGCGATCGCCTGGAACGGCTTGAGCGTGGAGCGCGGGTAGACCGGCGCGTCCACGGGCCCGAGCGCGGCCAGCACGGCGCCGTCCGGGCCCGTGACGACGGCGGCGCCCGCCGTGCGGGACTCCACGAACCCGTTGCGGACCACGTGGACGAGCTCGACGGCGTCGGCGAGGGCGAAGGTCTGGCCGGCGGGGGCGGCGGGGGAGGTCATGCCGACCATCCTAGGGAGGGGCCGGACCCTGTTGGCGTCGGCCCCATGAGCCTGCGACCCCGGCTGAAGCGGACCCTCACACGGGCCATGGCCCACCCCGCCGGGGCCCCGCTCCGCGCCGGGCACACGCTCCTCGCGCACACCGAGCTCGCCGTCCTCACCGCGCGGGACCGCGTGTTCGTCCCCGCCCCCACGCCCGCCGAGCGCGCCGACGTCGCCGAGCACCTCACGATCGTGGTCAAGACGTTCCTGCGCCCGGACGTGTGCCGGCGGTTCCTGCGCTCGGCGCGGACCGTGTTCGACGGGCGGATCGTCGTCGTGGACGACTCCCCGGAACCCCTGACGCCCCCGGACGGGCGCGTGGACGTGATCGCCCTGCCCTACGACTCGGGCGTGGCCGTGGGCCGCAACCGCGGCCTGGCCGCGGTGGACACCGAGTTCACCCTGATCACCGACGACGACCACGTGTTCTCCCGCGTCACCCGCCTGGGCCCCGTGCTCGACGACCTGCGGCGCAACCCCGAGGTGGACATCGTGGGGATGGGGCTGATGAACCTGCCGGAGCGGCGCGTCGCGGACGTCGGGACGCGGCGCATGACCGAGGGCTCCCTCGAGCCCCTGCGGGAGCACGGCGAGGTGATCGACGGCCTGCCGGTGCGGCTCATGGTGGCCCAGAACTACGTGGCCCGCACCGCGCCCCTGCGCCGGATCGGCTGGGACGAGGGCGTGCGGATGATGGACCACCGGGACTTCTTCCACCGCGCCTCGGGGCGGCTGGTCGCCGTCGTCGACCTCTCCGTGGGCGCCTACCACCTGCGCACCCCGCACCGGCGCGACGACATGGCGCGCCGCGGGGACCTCGCGAAGGACCGCGCCTACCTGCGCCGCACGTGGGCCGCGGTGGCCGCGGGCGAGGCGCCCAGCGACGTCACCTCGTTCCGGGGCTGACCTCGCCGATCAGCTCAGGCGACCGTCCACCATGGTCAGCGTCCGGTCCACGGCGTCGAGGAACTCGACGTCGTGGGTCACCATGAGCGTCGCCGCGCCCTCCTCGCGGGTCAGCCGTCCTAGCAGGTGGACGACGGCGGCCGAGCGCTCGCGGTCCAGCGCGGAGGTGGGCTCGTCCACCAGCAGCAGGGCGGGGGAGCCCATGAGGGCGCGCACGATGTTCACGCGCTGGCGCTGACCGCCCGAGAGCTGATGCGGGCGCTGGTCCGCCTGCCGGCCGAGGTCCACGCGCTCGAGCATCTCCTGCGCGCGGTCCCGGGCGGCGCGGCGGTCCGCGCGGGTGGCGCGCGGGTCCAGACGGACCGTCAGCTCCAGCTGCTCACGGGCCGTGAGGGAGGGCAGCAGGTTGGGCTGCTGGAAGACGACGCCGATCCGCTCGCCGCGCAGCCGGGTGCGGGCCGCGCGGGACAGGGCCGTGAGCTCGGTGCCGGCCACGTGGACGGTGCCGGAGGTGGGGGAGACCAGCCCGGCGGCCACGGCCAGCAGGGAGGACTTGCCGGAGCCGGACGGGCCGATCAGCGCGGTGAACGTGCCGGCGGCGAGGTCCAGCGAGACCTCGTCGAGGGCGCGCAGGGTGCGCCCCTCGCCGTCGGGGTACTCCAGCACCAGGTCCCGGACGGACAGGGCGGGGGCGTCGGGCCGGGCGGCACCGTGCGGGCGGCGGTAGGCGGAGAGGTCAGGGGTGTGGACGGTCACGGTCATGTCAGTTGCCTCCGAGGGCGATCAGGGGGTCGATGCGGGTCACGCGGGCCACGGCCAGCGCCGAGCCGGCGAGGCCGAGGGTGAGCACGCCGAGGGCGGGCAGGACGGTGGTGGTGGCGTCGAGGACGAATGGCACGGCGCGGGCGGCGAACGCCCCGGCGGCCATCGCCACACCGGTGCCGAGCGCCACGCCGAGCGCGAGGACGATCCCGCCCTGGAGGAGCGCGTCGCGCAGCACCCAGCCGGTGGAGCCGCCGAGCGCCTTGAGCACCGCGATCTCACGGGTGCGCTGGATGGTCCAGATGGACAGGAACGCCACCACCACGAGCGCCGAGATCCCGTATAGGAACCCCTGCATCATCGTCAGCGAGCCGTGCTCCGAGGAGTACGCGGGCAGGGCGGCATACGCGCCCTTCACGTCCGCGGCCACGGTGCGGGCGGCGGCGTCGCCCGCGGCGGTGACGGCGTCCGCGTCCGCGCCGGGGGCCAGGGTCACGAGGGCCGCGGTGCCCAGCACGTCCGGGTCGGCGGTGTGGGACAGCGCGCGCCAGTCGGTCGCCGTCGACCAGGCGACGGGCGTGTGGGAGTACCAGGAGTCGTCGACGACGCCGGCCACCGTGTACATGCGGCCACCGGACTCGACCCGGCCACCGGAGCCGACCCCCGCCTGGTCGGCCAGGGTGCGGGAGAGCACGAGCTCGCCGTCGCGCAGGCCGGCCGGGGCCTGCGGGGCGCCCGGGTCCAGGCCGAGGAAGGCGGCGGAGGCGACGCCGGCGACCTCCTCCCCGTCCCGGCCGGTCAGCCGCCCCTGGGACACCCCGAGCGGCTCGACCCGCTCGACGCCGTCCGTGCCGGCCCACGCCTCGCGCTGGGCGGCGGTGAGCTCGGCCTGGGTGAAGGAGGCGGTCGGGTCCTGGCCGGCGGCTCCGCCGAACACGATGCGGTCCGTGCCGCGCGCCCCGAGCTCGTCCAGGGCGGCGGTGTTCTCGTGGCCCAGGCCCGCGGTGAGGCCGGAGAGCATCACGAGCAGGACGGTGATGAGCGCGACGACGGCGCCCATGAGGCTGAAGCGACCGGTGGCGAACCGCAGGTCGCGCAGGGCGAGGAACATGGGGTGGGATCCGTTCTTCTCGGAGGGGGTGTGCGTGATACCTCCAGCCTCCCGCCGGGGTGTCGCACGCGGATCGCCCGCCGTGGAGGGTCCCCGGTCAACCGATCGGTTGATCCGGCCCTGCCGTCCCTGCGGCCCGCCCCCCGCGTTTTCGGGCGCGGAATAGGCCCTGTTTCGCGCTCGAAAGCACCCATTCGCCCGATTCCGTCCACGAAAACGAGGGTCTCGGTGGAGCTGCGCGCCGCCTACGCTGGCGTCATGCATGCCGCCCCCCCGCCCCGCAGCGCCCGCCTGGACACGCCCGCCCTGCTCGCCGCGCTCCGGGTGGTGCTGCACGTCTCCTTCGCCGGGCTCCTGACCCTGGGCCTCGCCCGCGCGCTGACAGGCGGCGACGGCGCCCCGCCCGCCCCGGGCTCCGCGCCCCTGCTCGGGGGCCTCACCGTGGTGCTGGCCGCCGTGTACCTGGCCGGGACCGTGCGCGAGCGCCGGCTCTGGTCCGCCGGCCGCGCCCCGGGCGCCGGTGCGGCCCTCGGCTGGCTCGCCGCCGTCCTGGCGCTCTGGGCCCTGCTGGTGCTCCACCATGCGGACTTCACCTGGCTCGCGTTCCCCCTCTTCTTCGTGTGTCTGCACGTGGTCGGGGTCCTGCTCCGCCGCCCCGCGCTCGCGGTGGCGCTCGTCGCGGCGGTGACCGGCGTCGTCGTGGGCGCCGGGCTCCTGCGGACGGGGGCGCCGTCCCCCGGCGCGGTGCTCGGGCCGGTGATCGGCGCGGGGGTCGCCGTGGTGATGAACCTGGCCTACCGGGTCCTCCTGGCCGACGCCGCCCACCAGCGGGCCGTGGCCGAGGACCTGCGGGCCACCCGCGCCGAGCTCGCCGAGTCCGAGCGGCACGCCGGCGTCCTCGCCGAGCGGGAACGGCTCTCCCGCGAGATCCACGACACCCTGACGCAGGGCCTGGCCTCGATCGTGCTGATCTCCCGCGCCGCCCAGGACGCCGTCCGCGCCGGGGACGTCGCCCTCGCGGACGAGCGCCTGGAGACCGTGCGGGCGACGGCGGCCGAGAACCTGGCCGAGTCACGCGCCTTCGTGCGCGGGCTCCGCGCGGCGGGGCCGGCCCCGGGACCCGACGGGGGCGATCCGGCCGTCGCCGAGCACCCGCTGGCCACGGCGCTGGCGTCGGCGGTGCGGGGCTTCCGCGCCCGCCAGCAGGCGGTGGGGGAGCCCGTGGACGCCGAGCTCACCGTGGTGGGCGAGCCCGTGCCCGTCGGGGAGGCCGTCGAGACCGCACTCGTGCGCGCCGCCCAGTCCTCCCTGGCCAACGTGGCCCAGCACGCCCGCGCACGTCGCTGCCGGGTCACCCTGACGTGGCTGGACGGGGAGGTCGCCCTCGACGTGGCCGACGACGGCGTGGGCGTCGACCCGGCGGCGGCCGCGGTCCCGAGCGGCGCGGGCGCCGTGGGGTGCACCAGTACGGCGGGTGGGACCGGCGTCGGGCTGGCGGGGCTGCGCGAGCGCGTGGCCGGCGTCGGCGGCGAGGTGAGCGTGGAGAGCGCCCCCGGCGAGGGGACCGTGGTGGCCGTGCGCGTGCCGCTGGGCCGCGCCGGCGGGGGGAACGCGCAGAGCGGATCGGACGTGGAGAGGAGCCGCCCATGAGCGTGCGCGTGATGCTGGTGGACGACCACCCGGTGGTGCGGGCGGGCGTGCGCGCCGTGCTCGAGGCGGACCCGGAGCTGACCGTGGTGGCCGAGGCCGGGGACGGCGCCGCCGCCCTGGCCGCGGATCCGGCCGGGGTGGACGCCGTGCTGATGGACCTGCAGATGGGCGAGGGGATGGACGGGGTGACCGCCACGCGTCGGATGCGCGCGGCCCACCCGCACGTGCCCGTGCTGATCCTCACCACGTTCGACACCGAGGCGGACATCCTCGCCGCCCTCGACGCCGGCGCTGCCGGCTATCTGCTCAAGGACGCCCCCGCGGAGGAGATCGCAGCGGCGGTGCACCGCGCGGTGGCCGGGCGACCGGCGCTCGCGCCCGAGGTGGCCGAGCGGCTGATCGGGCGCAGCACCGGGGTCGGCGCGGCCCAGGCCCTGAGCGGGCGGGAGATCGAGCTGCTCGAGCTGATCGCCCGCGGGGACACCAACCGGGAGGCCGCGCGCGCCCTGTTCCTCTCCGAGGCCACCGTGAAGACGCACCTGGTGCACATCTTCCAGAAGCTCGGCGTGGGCACCCGCACCGAGGCGGTGCACGCAGCGCGGGAGCGCCGGATCATCCGCTGAGGTGGTCGGTGTCGGACCCGGGCGCGCCGGGCGTGCGCCCGGGGCGGGTCAGCGCCGGCGGACCGCCCGGATGATCACGGCGGCCGCGACCGCGGCGCCCGCCACGATGGCCAGGGCCCATCCCAGGGCGAGGTCGCCCCTGCCGACGCCGAACAGCCGCAGGGTCCAGAAACCGATCAGCGCGCACACGAACGTCACGCCGACGAACGTGTAGACCGAGCGGAGCCCGTGTCCGGGACCGCCGGCACCGCGGCGGCCGGCGTCGTCGCGTCCGTGGTGGAGGGGAGGCAGGGTCATGACCTCCACCCTAGGGCGTCCGGGCGCGCCGTAGGCTGGGGGCGTGAAGATCCTCGTGCTCGGCAACGGCGGCCGCGAACACGCGCTGCTGCGCGCCCTCTCCCGTGATCCCCAGGTCCGCGAGCTCCACGCGGCCCCCGGCAACGCCGGCATGGCGGACGCGGCGACCCTCCACCCGGTGGTCGCCACGGACGCCGACGCCGTCGTCGCCCTGGCCGGCCGCCTGGCGGTGGACCTCGTGGTCGTCGGCCCGGAGGACCCCCTGGCCGCCGGCGTGGCCGACGCGCTGCGCGAGGCCGGGATCGCGGTGTTCGGTCCGTCGCGCGCCGCGGCCCAGCTGGAGGCGTCGAAGGCGTTCGCCAAGGAGGTCATGACGGCCGCCGGTGTGCCGACCGCGGGTGCGCGCGTGTGCACCACGCAGGCCGAGGCGGAGGCCGCCTTCGCCGAGTTCGGTGCCCCGCACGTGGTCAAGGACGACGGCCTGGCCGCCGGCAAGGGCGTGGTGGTCACCTCGGATCGGGCCGAGGCGCTGGCGCACGCCGCGGCGTGCTTCGCCGCCGGCGGCGCCGTGGTGGTGGAGGACTTCCTCGACGGCCCCGAGGTCTCCCTCTTCGTGCTCTGTGACGGCACGGACGCCGTCCCGCTGACCCCCGCTCAGGACTTCAAGCGCATCCACGACGGCGACGCCGGCCCCAACACGGGCGGCATGGGCGCCTACACCCCGCTGGAGTGGCTGCCGGCGGGCTTCGTGGACGAGGTCATGGACCGCGTGGCCCGGCCCGTGCTCGCCGAGATGGCCCGCCGGGGGACGCCGTTCACGGGCGTGCTGTTCATCGGCCTGGCCGTCACCGCGAAGGGCCCCGAGGTCATCGAGTTCAACGTGCGCTTCGGCGACCCCGAGACGCAGGCCGTCCTCGCCCGCCTGGAGACCCCGCTCGGCGGGCTGCTGGCCGACGCCGCCGCAGGCCGCCTCGGCGCGGACCGCGCCCTGGACTGGAGCGACGACGTCGCCGTGGACGTGGTGCTGGCCTCCGCCGGGTACCCCGCGACGTCCTCGTCCGGCGACGTGATCACCGGCGTCGAGGACGCGCTGGCCCTCGAGGGCGTGGACGTGCTCCACGCCGGCATCGCCCGGACCGAGGATGGAAATCTGGTGACGGCCGGCGGACGGGTGCTCGCCGTCGTCGGGCGGGGGGAGGACCTGGCGCAGGCGCGGGCCCGGGCCTATGCCGGCGCCGAGTGCATCCGGTTCGACGGCGCCCAGCACCGCACGGACATCGCGCTCAAGGCCGAGCGCGGAGAGATCGCCGTGCCCGCGCGTGCGGGCGGGACCGGTGGGACGGGCCAGGGCGTCGCGAGGGGCGGGTTCGCCGGCGCGCAGGCGCTCGACCTGCCCGGCTGGCGGCACGTCTACTCCGGCAAGGTCCGCGACCTCTATGAGCCGGCCGACGCCGCACCGGGGGAGTCGGAGACCCTGCTGGTGGTGGCCTCGGACCGGATCAGCGCCTACGACCACGTGCTCGAGCCGCCGATCCCGGACAAGGGCGCCGTGCTGACCCAGCTGAGCCTGTGGTGGTTCGAGAGGCTCGCCGAGGGCGAGGACGCCGTCGCCCACCATGTGGTGTCCACCGACGTGCCGGAGGCCGTGGCCGGGCGCGCGATGGTGGTGAAGCGGCTGGCCATGCACCCCATCGAGTGCATCGCGCGCGGCTACGTGACCGGCTCCGGGCTGGCCGAGTACCGCGAGCACGGGACGGTGACCGGCATCCCGCTGCCGGAGGGTCTCGTGGACGGGTCCCGGCTCGAGCCGGCGGTCTTCACCCCCTCGGCCAAGGCGGAGGTCGGCGAGCACGACGAGAACATCACGTACGAGCAGACCGTCGAGCGGGTGGGCGAGGACGTGGCCGCGGCGCTGCGGGACGCGACCCTGGCCGTGTACACGCGCGCCGAGGCAATCGCCCGCGAGGCCGGGATCATCCTGGCCGACACGAAGGTGGAGTTCGGTGTCGACCCGACGGGGGAGCTGGTGCTCGGGGACGAGGTGCTCACCCCCGACTCCTCCCGCTTCTGGGACGCCGAGGACTACGAGCCCGGCCGCGCCCAGGCCAGCTTCGACAAGCAGTTCGTCCGCGACTGGCTGACGAGTCCGGCCTCCGGGTGGGACAAGGCGTCGGGCGAGGCGCCGCCGTCGCTGCCGGCCGACGTCGTGGAGAAGACGCGCGCCCGGTACGTGGAGGCGTATGAGCGCCTGACCGGCCGGACCTTCGTGGCCCCGGGGGCCTGATCTCACGCCCCCGAGCGCTTTCGAACGTGGAAGAGGGCCTATTCCGCGTTCGAAAGAGGCCATTCGCCCGATTCCACGTTCGAAAACCCCGGGGGGGGTGGGGTGTGGTGGGTCGGACCGGTCCTGCACAGCCTGATGGACCCCGGCGTGTCGTCCCCGCTCGCGGCCCCGCGACCCGCTGACCGCAGCTCGCGCCTGCACGCTGGGCCCATGCCCCGCACCGCCTCGCCCCTGCCCGCCGCCCTCGCCGGATCCGTCTTCACCTGCGCCGAGGCGGAATCCGCCGGTGTCGGGCCTGACCGGCTGCGGTCGACGGCGGTCCGCCGGGTCACCCAGGGTGCCCACCGCGCGGTCGCCGACCGTCCCGGGACATGGGCCGATCTGGGCCTGCGCGAGCCGGTCGCCGAGCTGCCGCCCGAGGAGGCCGCGGTCGTCGTCGCCTTGACGCGCGGGGTGGCCAGCCACGTCACGGCGCTGCGCCTGCACGGGATGGTCCTCCCCGCATGGCTCGCGGAGGATCGGCGGCTCCACGTGAGTCGCCCTCACGGGAGGGGCCGCAGCGGTCGGGCCGGCGTCGTCACCCATCTCCGGGACGTGCCCGCGGCCGATGTCACCGAGGTGCGCGGGATCCGGGTGACGACACCGGAACGCGCCTGGGCGGATCTGTGCTCGCTCCTGCGACCGGGGCAGATCGAGCCCGCTGTGGTGGCCGGGGACGCGCTGGTGCGCCATCCCTGGGTGGACGGCGTCCGCACGGCTCCGGTGACCACGCCGCGACGGCTGCGCGAGGCCCTCGATCGTGCCGGGCGCTTCAAGGGCGTCCGCACGGCGCGGGCGGCACTCGAGCTGGTGCGGGTCGGGGCGGACTCCCCGCCGGAGACGGAGCTGCGACTCGCCCTGCTCGACGCCGGTCTGCCGGAGCCGCGGCTGCAGGTGCAGCTGGTCACGAGCACGGGTGAGCAGACGGACGCAGACCTCGCGATCGACGAGGCTCGCGTGGTGCTCCACTACGACGGCGGCCACCACCGCACTCCCGACCAACAGGCCCGCGACGCCCGGCGAGACCGGCTCTGGCAGGAGGCGGGACGACTCTCCCTCTCCGTGTCGGTGCTGGATCGGCGTGACGGCTACCGCGGCGTCGTCCGCGCGGTGCTGCGCCGCTGGGCGCAGGTGCGCGCCGGCGTCGTCTGAGGCCCTCCGGACGCCAGCCCCCCCGTTTTCGAACGTGGAATCGGCCGAATGGGCGCTGTCGAACGTGGAATAGGGCCGATTCCACGTTCGAAAACGCCAGGGGGGCGGGGAGAGGGCAGGGGGGAGAGGTCCGGCTCAGGCCTCGCCCGTGACCAGGGAGTCCTCCCACGCCCGGTGCAGCGCCGCGAACCGGCCGCCCGCGGCCACCAGCTCTGCCGGCGCCCCGTCCTCCACGATCCGCCCGTCGTGCACCACGAGCACGCGGTCCGCGATCTCCACGGTGCTGAGCCGGTGCGCGATGATCAGCGCCGTGCGGTCCCCGAGCAGCCGCTCGAGCCCGGCCTGCACGAGCCGTTCGCTCGGCAGGTCCAGGGAGCTCGTCGCCTCGTCCAGGATCAGCACCGCCGGATCCGCCAGGAACGCCCGCGCGAAGCTGATCAGCTGCCGCTGCCCCGCGGACAGGCGCCCGCCGCGCTGGTTCACGTCCGTCTCGTACCCCTCGGGCAGCTCCCGGATGAACGCGTCCGCGCCCACGGCCTGCGCGGCGGCCTCGATCTCCTCGAGACTCGCGCCGGGGCGTCCGAGCGCGATGTTGTCCGCCACGGACCCGGAGAACAGGAACGCCTCCTGGGTCACCATCACCACATTCCTGCGCAGGTCCTGCTGGGACAGCTCGCGCAGCTCCACCCCGTCCAGGGTGAGAGAGCCGGAGGTGAGGTCGTAGAACCGCGCGATCAGCTTCACCAGCGTGGACTTGCCCGCGCCGGTCTGGCCCACCACCGCCACGGTCTGCCCCGCGGGCACGGTCAGGTCGAACTCCGGCAGCACGACCTTGCCGGGGCCGTACCCGAACACGGCGTCGCGGAACTCGATCCGCCCGCTCGCCTCGCCCTCCCCGACGGGCGCCGGCCCGCTGCCGTCCGGGCGGGGCAGGGGCGTGGGGTGCGCGGCCTCGACGACGCCGGGCTCCTCCTCCAGCAGGCCCGAGACCTTCTCGAGGGCGGCCGTCGCGGACTGCAGCGAGGAGTAGAACATCGCCACCATCTCCATCGGCTGGAACACGCGCCGGCCCGCGAGCAGCAGCGCCACGAGCACGCCCACCTCCAGGTCCCCGGACAGCACCCGCAGGCCGCCGGTCACCAGCAGGGCGGCCACCGTCAGGTTCCCCACCGCGATCAGCGTCGGCTGCAGCACGCCGAACAGGTTCAGGGACTCCACCATGTCGTCCCGGTAGCGGGTGGCCAGCTCGCGGTAGCGGCGGTCGCCGTCGCGCTCGCGGCGGAACGCCTGCACGGCGCGGATGCCGGTCATGGTCTCCACGAAGTGCACGATCGACCGGGCCGAGGACACCCGCGACCGCCGGTACACCTCCTCGGAGCGCACCCGGTACCAGTGCACCACCGCGACCACGGGCACGGCGGCCCCCAGCAGCACCAGGAAGGACGGCGGGTCCAGGATCAGGATGGACACGGCTGTGAACGTCATGAACATCAGGCCGGAGACCAGCGCGGAGACGCCCTGGTCCAGCAGCTCGCGCAGGGCCTCGAGGTCCGAGGTCTGCCGGGAGATCACCCGCCCCGAGGTGTACCGCTCGTGGAAGCTCAGGCTGAGGCGCTGGGTGTGCCGGAACACGCGCAGCCGCAGGTCCAGGAGCATCGCCTGGCTGGCCTTGGCGGTGAGCCACGTGTAGACGCCCAGCAGGAGCCCGGAGGCCAGCGCGGTGAGCACGTACGCCCCGCCCACCAGGGCCAGCACGCCGGTGACGGGCTCGCCGCCGCGCACGCCCGCCACCACCTGGGGCAGGCCCCAGTCGATCGCCCACGCGATGAGCAGCGGGGCGGCGGCACGGGCCGCGTTGGACACGACGACGAGCACCGCCGTCAGCGTCAGCGTCCCGCGCACGGGACGGCCGAGCTCGGCCAGCAGCCGCCAGGAGCGGCGACGGACGTGGCGGCGCTCGGCGGGCGTGTAGTCGTCGGCCTCCTCCGCGCCGACGCCGGTGACGCGGGTGGCCTCCGCGGTGCTCATGACTGCTCCTCGGGTCGGCTGGAGATGATGTCGCGGTAGGCGGCGCTGCGGCGCAGCAGCTCGGCGTGCGTGCCGACGTCGGCCACGCGCCCGTCCTCGAGGACCGCCACACGGTCGGCGAGGGCCACGGTGGAGGGCCGGTGGGCCACGATCAGGGTGGTGGTCCCGGCGAGCACCTCGCGCAGCCGCGCGGTGACGGCCTCCTCGGTGCGCACGTCGAGGGCGGAGAGCGGGTCGTCGAGCACGAGGATGTCGGGGCGGGCCGCGATCGCGCGGGCCAGGGCCACGCGCTGGCGCTGCCCGCCGGACAGGCTCAGCCCCTCCTCGCCGATCTCCGCGTCGACGCCGTCGGGCAGGTCCGCCATGAAGCCGGCCTGCGCGGTGTCCAGGGCGAGGTCCAGCAGCGCGCGGGCGGCGGGGGAGTCGAGCCCGTCCGCGACGGTCTCGGCCGGGGCGCCGAGCAGGACGTTGGCCCGCACCGTGTCGGAGAACAGGGTGGCGTCCTCGAACGCGATGGAGACGCGCCGCCGCAGCTCCTGCAGCGGGTAGTCCCGCACGTCCACGCCGTCCACGAGCACCGCGCCGCCCGTGACGTCGTAGAGGCGGGGGACGAGCTGGACCAGCGTGGACTTGCCCGCGCCGGTGACGCCCACGAGGGCGAGCGTCTCGCCCGGGACCAGCGTGAGGTCCACGCCGCGGAGCAGCTCGTCCGCCTCACCGTCGCCCGCGTCCGGGAACCGGAAGCGCACGTCCCGGAACTCCAGGGCCCCGTGCGAGGGCGGCAGCACGACGCCGGGCCGCTCCCCGTCCCCGGTCCGCGCACCGGCCTCGGCTGACCGGGACCGGGCGGGGCGCGCGGGGCGACCCGACGCCTCCGCCCGCCCGGCGCGGGCCGCGGCGGCGGCGCGGCCGGCGTCGAGGGCCTCCTCCTCGTCCCGGTCCGCCCCGGCGGGCGAGGTGACGGTGGCGGGGGCGGAGAGGACGTCCAGGTGCCGGTCGATGGCGGTCTTGGCGGCGAGGGTCATGCCCATGAGCTGGCCGATCGACTCCACGGGACCGGAGAGCACGGCGGCCGTGGCGAAGTACGCGGCCAGCGCGCCCACGGTCAGCTCGCCCTGGGCCACGAGCCACACGCCCAGCGCCAGACCCAGCCCGAGCACCGCCTCCGGCAGGGCCACGATCAGCGCGATGAACCTGGAGAGCACGGACGCCTTGCGGACCTCGGTGCCGCGCAGGGTCTCCGCGCGCCCGCGGAAGCCCTCGAGCGCGTGTGCACCGCGGCCGAAAGCCTTGAGCACGCGGATGCCGTGCACGGACTCCTCCACCGTGGTGGCGAGGTCTCCGGCCTGGTCCTGGGAGAGGCGGGAGGCGGAGCGGAAGTCGTTGCGGAACCCGAACGAGAGCCACATGATCGGCACCGCCGCCGCGAGGTACAGCAGGGCCAGCTGCCAGGACAGTCCGAACAGCAGGACCATGCCCACCAGGATCGTCACGGCGTTGACCACCAGCATCACGGAGCCGAAGGCGATCCACCGCCGCAGCAGGGACAGGTCCGCCTGGGCCCGCGAGAGCAGCTGCCCGGAGGGCCATGCGTCGTGGAAGGCCGCGGGCATGCGCTGCAGCCGACGGTAGAGGGTGATCCGGGCCCGGTTCTCCACGTCCGCGGCGGGCGGGAGGATGAAGAAGCGGCGCAGGTACACGAAGAGCGCCTCGGCCAGGCCCAGGCCGGCGAGCAGGGCGGCGGCCCACCACACGTCCGCGCGGGCGGCGTCCGTGGGCGGGACGTTGTGCACCACGTCCGCGAACACCGAGTTCACGAGCACCTGGATCACCTGGGGGATCGCCAGGGCCACCAGGCCGGCGAGCATGGCGCTGAGCAGGCCCGCGGCCCACCGGAGGCCGACGCCGTCCAGGTACGGGGCGATCCCGCGCAGGGCGGCGCGCAGGGGCAGGGCGGTGGAGGAGGGGCGGGGCACGGGGGGACTCTACCGGGTGAGGCACCTCAGCCCGCACGGGTCGCCTCAGGCGCGGGGGAGCAGGTCCAGGACCACGGCCTCGGGGCGGCAGAAGGTGCGCACGGGGGCCGAGGGCGCCGTCCCGATCCCCGCGGACACCTCGAGCGGGACCGTCGGCCCCGCCGCCGTCCACGGGGACACCCCCGAGGCCTGGGATCGGGGGAGGTCGCAGTTGGTCACGAGGGCGCCCACGAACGGCAGGCACACCTGGCCGCCGTGGGTGTGGCCGGCCAGCAGCAGGTCCGCCCCGTCGGCGGTCATCGCGTCCAGCACACGTCGGTAGGGGGCGTGGGTGACGCCGAGGCGCAGGGCGGGGACGCCGTCGTCGTCCGGGCCGAACCCGGACCAGCGGTCCAGGCCCAGGTGTGGGTCGTCCGTGCCCGCGGCGCGCACGCGCACCGCGTCCGGTCCCGCGCCGAGCACGACGTCGGCGGACCGGTCCGTCAGGTCCGCCCAGCCCGCCGCACGGAAGGCAGAGAACAGCTCCTCGGTGGGCAGGCGGGAGCGCGAGGCCTCCAGCTCCGAGGGCCCGCGCAGGTACCGCAGCGGGTTGGCCGGCTTGGGGGTGTAGTAGTCGTTCGACCCGGGCACGAACACGCCCGGCCGCTCCAGCAGCGGGGCCAGGGCGTCGAGCAGGAGGGGGATGGAGGCGGCGTGGGAGATGTTGTCCCCGGTGTCCACCACCAGGTCCGGCTCGAGGTGGGCGAGCCCGCGCAGCCAGTCCAGCCGCCGGCGGTGCCGGGGGAGCAGGTGGATGTCCGAGAGGTGCAGCACGCGCACGGTCCGGGTGCCGGGGGCCAGCACGCGCAGGGTGTGCGTGCGCACCGTGCGCGCCTCGGCCTCCGTCAGACCCCACGCCAGACCGAGGGCGCCGAGTCCCGCCATGCCGACGGCGGCCCGGGCGCCGGAGCGCGCGAGCCGCCGAGCGGACGGACGGGGGAGGGCCGTCACCGGATGCCCTGGGAGGCCTCGTACTCGGCGCGCTTCTCGGCGCTGGAGAACGGGGTCTCGCCGGCGTCCTCGCCCAGCGTCGAGGTCGGGCCGTCCGCACCGCGGTCGATGTCCTCGGGACGGAAGAACGTGCCGTCCGGGTGGTCGCCCTCCTCGCCCGGGTCCAGGGACTTCGGGCCGTCGTAGGTGGGCAGGCGGCCGGGCACGTACGTGCGCTTGGCCAGGTCGTTGAACTCCAGCCAGGTGCCGCCGTTCACGGTGACGCCGTAGAAGTCCTCCTGCACCTCGCCGTTGATGGTCTCGCCGCGCATCGTCTTCTGGCTGGTGTAGCGGCCGGCCCATACGGCGGTGGCGAGCTCCGTGGTGTAGCCGACGAACCAGGTGGAGGACATGTTGTTGTTGGTGCCCGTCTTCCCGGCGAACTCGTAGCCGGTGCCGTCCGGGGCGATGTTCCAGGTGGCGATGTGGCGCAGCACCGGGGTCAGCTCGGCCACGTGCTCGGGGTCCAGGACCTGGCGGCACTCGGGGCCGCCGATCTCGTACTGGTTGCCCGCGCTGTCCGTCACCTCGGTGAGGGCGCGGGGCTCGCAGTAGAGGCCGTTCGCGGCGAGGGCGGCGTAGGCGCCGGCCAAGGACGTGGGGGCCAGGCTGTCCTTGCCCAGCAGGAACGAGGGCTCGGCGGGGCTCAGCGGGGTGCCGTCCCGGCCGTTCACGATGCCCAGCTGGGTCATGGTGTTCGCGACGTCGCACAGGTCCATCTGGTAGCCGAGCGCCACGGTGGGGGTGTTGACGGACCAGTAGAGGCCCTCGTCCACGCGGTCCCGCTTCTTCATGCCGTCCACCACGTTGTTGATCTCCCAGCCCTTCGAGCCGCCGCCGGCGGTGGTGAAGCCGCCAGGCAGGCAGGAGGCCGCGAAGCGCGACGTGGAGGGGTAGACGTCCTTGGAGCCGTCCACGGAGTCGATCAGGCTGTTGCCGTACCGCAGCCAGGTCAGCGCCACGAAGGGCTTCAGCGTGGAGCCGGCCGAGAAGCCCTCGCCGCCGCCCCATTCGGCGTCGACGTTGAGGTTCAGCGAGGTCTTGCCCACGTCGTCCGCGAGGGAGTACTCGGTGTTCTGCGCCATGGTCACGATGTCGCCCGTGCCCGGCCGCAGGGACAGCAGGGAGTGGCCGGCGCCGAGGGACTCGTCGTTGGGGATGATGCGGCGGGTGAGCTCCTCCGCCTTCTTCTGCAGAGCGGAGTCCAGCGTGGTGCGGATGGTGAGGCCGCCGCGGTCCAGGAGGGCCTGACGGGCGGCGACGTCGGGGCCGAAGGTGGGGTCGGCCAGGATCTGGCGCTCGACGTAGTCGCAGAAGTAGGCGCCGAAGGCGGCGTTGAGGCAGCCGGTGGGCTCGCCCTTCATGACCGCCTCGAGCGGTTGGGCCTTCGCGTGCTCGGCCTCCTCCGCGGTGAGGTAGCCGTTCTTCTCCATCGCGTTGAGCACGAGGTTGCGCCGCTTGGTGGTGCCCTCCGGGTTGCGGGCCGGGTTGAAGCGCGTGGGGGACTGCACCATGCCGGCCAGGGTGGCGGCCTCCCAGCTCTCCAGGTCCGCGGCGGGCTTGCCGAAGACGTACTGGGAGGCGGCCTCCACGCCGTAGGCGCGGCCCTGGAAGAGCACCAGGTTCAGGTAGCCCTGGAGGATCTCCTCCTTGGACATCTGGTTCTCCACCGCGACGGCGAGCTTGATCTCCTTGACCTTGTCCGACGCCTCCTTGGTGCCGGAGAGGGTCAGGCGGGAGTCGCCGCGCACCTGCTGCGAGTTGATGAGCATGTTGTTGACGAACTGCTGGGTCAGGGTGGAGGCGCCCTGCGTGGAGGGCGAGGTGAGGTTGTTGACCGCCGCACGGATCAGGCCCTTGGCGTCCACGCCCTCGTGCTCGAAGAACCGCTCGTCCTCGATGGCCACGATCGCGTGCTCCATGTGGTCCGAGATCTGGTCCAGGGTGACCGGCTTGCGGTTCTCCTCGTAGAACGTGGCGATCAGCTCCCCGTCCGCCGAGTAGATCTTCGAGGGCATCGAGACGGGCTCCGCCGGCAGCTGGTCCGGCAGCTGGTCCAGCATGTCCTTGCCGGAGGCGAACACCGCGCGCCCGGCGCCCATGGCCGGCAGCGTCAGTCCCGCCACCAGCAGTCCGGCCAGCGCGGCCAGCCCGAGGAAGGTCAGCAGTCGGCCCAGGACCGAGGAGCGGGCGGCCGGATGGGCGGCGCGGGAGGAGCGTGCGGCGCGGGAGGACATGCGGGAAGTGTAGCGGCCCGCCCTGGATGTGGATCGGGCTCCGGGCGGCCTCGCTACGCTGGTCCCATGACTACTCAGACCCGGTGGGAGTACGCCACCGTCCCCCTGCTCATCCACGCCACCAAGCAGATCCTCGACCAGTGGGGCGAGGACGGGTGGGAGCTCGTCGCCGTCGTGCCCGGCCCGGAGGGCCCCAACCCCGTGGCCTATCTCAAGCGCCCCAAGGCGGCGTGAGCGTGGCCGATCAGGCGTCCGCCCCCACGTGGGGTGAGGGCGCCGCGGCTGCCCGCCTGGCGGAGCTGGGCCTCGCCCGCCCCGCCGTGGCGGCCCCGATGGGCTCCTACGTCCCCGCGGTGCGCGACGGCGACCTCGTCCTCACCTCCGGCCAGCTGCCCTTCGTCGAGGGCGCCCTGCCGCTGACCGGCAAGGTCGGCGCCGAGGTGACGCTCGAGCAGGCGCAGGACCTGGCCCGCACGGCCGCCGTGAACGCGGTGGCCGCCGTGCACGAGCTCGTGGGGGACCTCGACGCCGTGCTCCAGGTGGTGAAGGTGGTCGGGTTCGTCGCCTCGGACCCCGCGTTCACCGCGCAGCCGGCCGTCGTGAACGGCGCCTCGGACGTGCTCGCCGAGATCTTCGGCGAGGCCGGGCGCCACGCCCGCTCCGCCGTCGGCGTGGCCGTCCTGCCCCTGGACGCCCCCGTCGAGGTGGAGATCACCGTCCGTGTCCGCTGACGCGGCGGACCGCGTCCGGGTCCCCTCCCACGAGGAGGAGCTGACCCGGCAGTGGCTCGCGCAGCGTCACCGGCAGGTGCGCCCCGCGCGTCCGGCCTCCGCCGTCGTGCTGGTGCGTGACGGCGAGGACGGTGTCGAGGTGCTGCTGCGGCACCGGGCCGGCCGGACCCCGCTGGGCCGGATCGGGTTCCCCGGGGGCTCGCTCGTCGAGGCGGACGCGCACGCCTGCCCCTGGTTCGGGCCGAGCCCGGGGGAGTGGGCGCACACCCTCGGCCTGGCGGACCGCCGTCGGGTGCGCCAGCACGTGGTGGCGGCCGTGCGCGAGCTGTTCGAGGAGTGCGGCGTGCTCCTGGCCGGCGCCTCGGACATGGAGGTCGTGCAGGACGCCCGTGGCGAGACCTGGGGCGCCCGCCGCTCCTCGCTCGAGCACGGCGACGCCGGCCTCCCCCAGCTGCTGGAGGAGCGCGGCCTCGGCCTGCGCACGGACTTGCTGCGGGCCCTCGGGCGGTGGCAGTCCGCCCCGCACAGTCCGCGCCGCTTCGACACCGTGGTCTTCACGGCGGCCCTGCCCCCGCAGCAGGAGCCCGTGCCGCGGCCGGAGGGTCCCGACCTGCAGGGCTGGGTCCCCGCGGCCCGGGCGGTGGCCGAGCCGATGCCCCTGCCGGGTCCGGACGGCTGGCTCGGCGAGGTGGGCCGCATCGCCCTGGCGGAGGTGTCCACACCCCTGACCCAGCTGGTGCTGCGCGACGTGGCCCGGCACCGCACGGCGGCCGGCTTCCTCCTGTCCCTGGGCCACGGCCGGGACCCCGTCCCCCACGTGCGCCTGCGCACCGAGGCCGAGCGGGACGACGTCGCCACGGGCGCCCTGCACACCGTGGCCGAGCCGGTCAGGCCGGAGTGAGCGACCCCCGGACGCGGGAGGGGCCCGCACCGGACGGTGCGGGCCCCTCGTCTGTGCGGGGTCAGCGGGAGCGCTGACGCAGGCGCTGCAGGTCCAGGACGACCACGGCGCGGTTCTCCAGGCGGATCCAGCCGCGCTGCACGAACTCGGCCAGGGCCTTGTTGACGGTCTCGCGCGAGGCGCCCACCAGCTGGGCCAGCTCCTCCTGGGTGAGGTCGTGGGCCACGAGGAGGCCGTCGGCGGCCGGGCGGCCGAAGCGGTCGGCCAGGTCCAGCAGGGCCTTGGCCACGCGCCCGGGGACGTCGGAGAACACGAGGTCCGCGAGGGACTCGTTGGTCTTGGACAGGCGCTGGGCGAGGGCCTGCAACAGCTGCAGGGACACGTCCGGGGACGAGGCGATGGCGCGGCGCAGGTTCTCGTGACGCAGGCCGGCCAGGCGGGTGGCGGACACCGCGGTGGCCGTGGCCGAGCGCGGGGCCGGGTTGAACAGGGCCATCTCACCGAAGATCTCACCGGGGCCGAGTACGGCGACGAGGTTCTCGCGGCCGTCGGAGGCGGTGCGGCCCAGCTTGATCTTGCCGGACATGATCACGTACAGCTGATCGCCCTGATCGCCCTCGTGGAAGGCGGAGGCCCCACGGGAGAGGTCCACCTCGGTCAGCTCGGAGGTGAGGATGGCGAACACCTCGTCGTCCAGGTTGGTGAAGAGCGGAGCCTTCCGCAGAACCTCGAGATCCATGAATGCGCGTCCCTTCCGACGGTCGTACGGCGTTCCGCGGCGAAGACGCCCGGACTGTTGCCAGCCATTCTGCCCCATCGTCCCCTGGGGTGCCGATACCCTGGTGCCCCGCTCATCCCGGGCGGCACAGGAGCAGCGGGACAGATCGGAGGACGGCCTTGGAATCGCCCCTGCCGTGGGTCGACGCGGTCCTCTCGCTCGTCCTCCTGGCATCCGCGGCCTCGGGCGCCGGACGGGGGGCCAGCGGGGTGGCCGGTGCCCTGCTGGGCGCGGCCCTCGGCCTGACGGCCTGCGCGTGGGCGCTGCCGCACGTGCCCGGCCTGGTGGCGGACCCGGTGTGGTCGCCCGTGGCCACCGTGGTGGCCGGTCTGCTGCTGCTCGTCCTCGGTGAGGGCCTGGGTCTGCGGGTGGGCTCCGCCCTGCGCCGCGGGCTGGGAGGCGGGACGGCCCGCCGGCTGGACGGCGTGGCCGGGGCCGCGCTGGCGGCCGCGGTCTGCCTCGTGCTCCTCGGCGTCCTCGCTCCGCGGCTGGCCCCCGTCCTGCCCTCCGGGCTCGTGGCGGAGACGGGCCGCTCCCGGGTGCTGGCCGTGGCCGAGCGGACCGTGCCCGGGCCCGTGGACCGGGCCGCGGACGGCCTCCAGGCCGCCGTCGGCGAGGTGCTCTCCGGGCTGCCGCCGCTGCGTGTCCCGGCGCCCCCGGACCGGCAGGACGTCGTGCGGGCCTGAGCGCTGCCGACATCGGCCGAGGGATGTCCATGATGCGGACACGCCGGGAGAGCGGTGTCCGGCTTCCGGACGCTGCAGTACCGTGTGCTCACTCACACCCGCAGCACCGCCGCGACGGAGCCGAGGATCGGCCCGGTCCGCGTCGCGGAACCACCCGGAGGTCATCCCCCATGTCCACGTCCGCATCCGCGACGGCGCCCGCGCCGACGCGCACCCGCGAGGAGTTCACCGGCCGGTGGGCGTTCATCCTCGCCGCCATCGGCTCCGCCGTCGGCCTCGGCAACATCTGGCGCTTCCCGTACGTCGCCTATGAGAACGGCGGCGGCGCCTTCGTCATCCCCTACCTGATCGCGCTGCTCACCGCGGGCATCCCGCTACTGTTCTTCGACTACGCGATCGGCCACCGCTTCCGCGGCTCCGCGCCGCTGGCGTTCCGGCGCCTGTCCCGGTGGACCGAGACCGTCGGCTGGTGGCAGGTGCTCATCTGCGTCGTCATCGGGATCTACTACGCCGCGATCATCGGCTGGGCGATCATGTACACCTGGTTCTCCGTGGACCAGCGGTGGGGTGACGACCCGGAGACCTTCCTCATGGACGACTACCTGCAGGTCGCCGAGGACCCGTCCCCGTCCTTCGACTTCGTCTCGGGCGTCTTCTGGCCCATGCTCGCCGTCTGGGTGATCACGCTGCTCATCATGGGCTTCGGCGTGCGCCGGGGCGTGGCCCTGGCCTCGATGGTCGGCATCCCGCTGCTCATCGTGATGTTCCTGGTCCTCGTCGGCATCGCCCTCACCCTGCCGGGCGCCGCCCAGGGCCTGGACGCCCTGTTCACGCCGAACTGGGCCGCGCTCGCGGACCCGGGCGTCTGGATCGCCGCCTACGGTCAGATCTTCTTCTCGCTGTCCGTCGGCTTCGGCATCATGATCACCTACGCCTCCTACCTCAACCGCCGCACGAACCTCACCGGCTCCGGCCTGGTGGTCGGCTTCTCCAACTCGGGCTTCGAGATCCTGGCCGGCATCGGCGTGTTCTCCGCCCTGGGCTTCATGGCGCAGGCCTCCGGCGTGTCCGTGGCCGAGGTGGCGGGCAGCGGCATCGGCCTGGCGTTCATCGCCTTCCCCACCCTGATCTCGCAGGCCCCGCTCGGCGCCCTGATCGGCGTGCTGTTCTTCGGCTCGCTCGTGGTCGCCGGCTTCACCTCGCTGATCTCGATCCTCGAGGTCGTCATCTCCGCCGTGAAGGACAAGCTCGGCTGGGGCCGCTGGACGGCCACGATCGTCGTGATCGGCCTGTCCGGGGTGGTCTCCCTCACCCTGTTCTCCACCACCACGGGCCTGCAGATGCTGGACACCATGGACGCGTTCACGAACAACTTCGGCATCGTGGGCGCGGCGCTCCTCTCGGTGCTCCTGGTCACCGGCGCGCTGGGCTCGGCCCGTCGCATCACGGCGCACCTCAACGCCGTCTCCTCCTTCAAGGTCGGCCGCGGGTACGTGCTGCTGATCGGCGTGCTCATGCCGATCGTGCTCGCCTACATCTGGCTCTCCTGGATCATGAAGGTGATTGCGGAGGGCTATGAGGGCTACCCGGGCGACTTCCTCGGCGTCTTCGGCTGGGGCATCGCGCTCGGCTCCGTCGCCCTGGCTGTCCTGCTCTCCCTCATCCCGTGGTCCCGCAAGTCCAACCTCTACGCCGAGGACCTGGACAGCGAGATCCACGGCGACCTCATCCCGCACAACGCCGTGCCCGAGGGCACCGTCCCCACCGGCGCCCTGCCGGTGGTGCCCGCGGCCGCCACCCGGAAGGAGCTCTGACCGATGAGCACCGCAGCGATCGTCATGATGTCCCTGGCCATCCTCCTGGTGTGGGGCGGCCTCGCGGTCTCCGCCGTCCACCTGCTCCGCCACCCGGACGACTCCTCGGGCGATCTCGCCATCGAGGATGAACTGGCCCCCGCCGTGTGGGAGCGCGAGGATGACCGTCTCGACGCACGGCACCGGTGAGTCGATGAGGGCCCCCGGTCCGTCCCCAGCGGCCCCGTCCGCGGCCTCGGTCGCCGACGGGGCCGCGGGCGTGGTCTCCGCCTCCCTGCCGGTCGTGGCGGTGGACGGGAGCCTGCCGGCCCCGCCCTACCGGCAGATCGTGGACGCGGTCCTGGCCGCCGTCGCCGCCGGGCACCTCGCCCGTGGGGATCGGCTGCCGCCCGTGCGGACCCTGGCCGGGGAGCTGGGCCTGGCGCCCAACACGGTGGCCAAGGCCTACAAGGACCTCGAGGCGGACGGCCTGCTCCAGGGCCGGGGCCGGGCCGGCACGTTCGTGGCGGCCGCCGCGGACGAGCGCGCCGACCGCGCCCGGGCCGCCGCCCGGACCTTCGCCGACGAGGTGCTCGACCGCCTGCGGCTCACCCCGGACGAGGCCCTCGACCTCGTCCGCTCCGAGGCGGCCCGGCGCGCCTGACCTCCGGGCCGGGACTCCTCCCCGGACGCGACGACGCCCCCGCCCCCTCCGTCGGGAGGGGGCGGGGGCGTCGTGGTACCGGGTCAGGAGCCCAGGGTCTCGGTGATGCGCTGCATCACCGTGGGGTCCGCCAGCGTGGTGGCGTCGCCCGGGTCGCGGCCCTCGGCCACGTCCTTGAGCAGGCGGCGCATGATCTTGCCGGAGCGGGTCTTGGGCAGCTCCGGGACCACGAGCACGCGCTTCGGCTTGGCGATCGGGCCGATGTCCTTGCCCACGTGCTGGCGCAGCTCCTCCTGCACGGCCTCGACGTCCTCGCCCGCCGCGGCGGCCTCCTCCGTCAGCAGCACGAACGCGACGACGGCCTCGCCCGTGGTCTCGTCCGCAGCGCCGACCACGGCCGACTCCGCGACCTTCGGGTGCGCCACGAGCGAGGACTCGATCTCCGTGGTGGACAGGCGGTGGCCGGAGACGTTCATGACGTCGTCCACGCGGCCGAGCAGCCAGATGTCCCCGTCCTCGTCGTACCGGGCGCCGTCGCCGGCGAAGTACATGCCGGGGAACCGGTTCCAGTAGGTCTCCTTGAACCGCTCCGGGTTGCCCCAGATGCCGCGCAGCATCGACGGCCACGGCTCGCGGGCCACGAGGAAGCCGGGCGCGGTGCTGCCGGTCATCGGCTCGCCGAGCTCGTCCACCACCTCGAGGGAGACGCCGGGCACCGGCCGCTGGGCCGAGCCGGGCTTGAGCTCGGTGACGCCGGGCAGCGGGGTGAGCATGTGGCCGCCGGTCTCGGTCTGCCACCAGGTGTCCACGATCGGGCAGCGGGAGCCGCCGATGACCTCGTGGAACCAGCGCCAGGCCTCCGGGTTGATGGCCTCGCCCACGGTGCCCAGCACGCGCAGGCTGGAGAGGTCGTAGCCGTCCGGGATCTGCCGACCCCACTTCATGAACGTGCGGATGGCGGTGGGGGCGGTGTAGAGGATCGTCACGCCGTACTTCTGCACGATCTCCCACCAGCGGCCCTGGTGCGGGGAGTCCGGGGTGCCCTCGTAGATCACCTGGGTGGCGCCGTTGACCAGAGGCGCGTAGGCGACGTAGGAGTGGCCGGTGACCCAGCCGACGTCGGCGGTGCACCAGTACACGTCCGTGTCCGGATGGAGGTCGAAGGTGTCGTGGTGCGTGGCGGCGGTCTGCACCAGGTAGCCGCCCGTGGTGTGCAGGATGCCCTTGGGCTTCCCGGTGGTGCCGGAGGTGTAGAGGATGAACAGCGGGTGCTCGGCCTCGTGCCAGACCAGCTCGTGCTCGTCGGACTGGGCGGGGACCGTCTCGTGCCACCAGAGGTCGCGGCCCTCGGTCCACTCGACGTCGGCCTCGTTGCGCTTGACCACCAGCACGTGCTGGACGGTGTGGCCCTCGGCGGCCAGGGCCTGGTCCACGGCGGGCTTGAGCAGGGAGGGCTTGCCGCGGCGGAAGGAGCCGTCCGCCGTGACCACGAGCGTCGCCTCGGCGTCGTCCACGCGGGAGCGCAGCGCGTCCGCGGAGAAGCCGCCGAAGACCACGGAGTGCACCGCGCCGATGCGCGCGCAGGCCAGCATGGTGATGACGGCCTCCGGGATCATCGGCAGGTAGACCGCCACGCGGTCGCCCTTGGTCACGCCGAGGGACTCGAAGGCGTTGGCGGCGCGCCGGACCTCGGCGGCCAGCTCGGCGTAGGTCCACGTGCGGGTGTCGCCGGGCTCGCCCTCGAAGTGCAGGGCCACGCGGTCCCCGTTCCCGGCCTCGACGTGCCGGTCCAGGGCGTTGTAGGCAGCGTTCGTGGTGCCGTCCGGGAACCACTTCGCGAACGGGGCGTCCGACCAGTCCAGGACCTCGGTGAAGTCTTGCTCCCAGTGCAGGTGCTGGCGGGCACGGCGGGCCCAGTACGCGAGGCGGTCCTCGGCGGCCTCCTCATAGAGCCCGGCGCCGGCCACGGCCTGGGCGGCGAACTCCTCGGACGGCGGGTACGTGCGGGTGGTCTCCTCCACGGGGGTCTCCTCTGGATCTCGACGGCGGGGGCGCGCCGCGCGGTGTGATGCACGGCACACGGATGTCCTGCCACACCCTAGGGGACACGGGGGCCGGAGCCGCATCTCTGCGAGACTGTGTGACTCATCACGGCCCCCGGCTCCCTAGGATGGAGCGGCACCGAGGACGGGAGGCGGCCCCATGGCCGAGGACGGCACGACGACCGCGGCGGCGGCGACCCCCACGGGGGAGACCACGCTGGCCCTGACCCGGAGGGCGCGGCGGATCGACCGGGTCCTGGCCGAGGCCTACCCGTACGCCGTGGCGGAGCTGGACTTCGAGACCCCGTTCGAGCTGCTCGTGGCCACGGTGCTCTCGGCGCAGACCACGGACGTCCGGGTGAACGCCGTGACCCCGGCCCTGTTCGCCCGCTTCCCGGACGCGCACGCCATGGCCTCGGCCTCCGAGGTGGAGCTGCAGGAGCTCGTGCGGCCCACCGGGTTCTACAAGAACAAGGCGTCGGCGGTGCTGCGGCTCTCTCAGGAGCTCGTGGCCCGCTTCGGCGGGGAGGTCCCCGGCCGCCTCGAGGACCTCGTCTCCCTGCCGGGCGTGGGGCGCAAGACGGCGTTCGTGGTGCTCGGCAACGCCTTCGGCCGCCCGGGGATCACCGTGGACACGCACGTCGGTCGCCTCGCCCGGCGCCTCGGGTGGACGGAGGAGACGGACCCCGTGAAGGTGGAGCACGCCGTCGCCGCGCTGTTCCCGCCGAAGGACTGGACCATGCTCTCGCATCACCTGATCTTCCACGGCCGCCGCGTGTGCCATGCGCGCCGGCCCGCGTGTGGGGCGTGCCCGATCGCCCGCTGGTGCCCCTCCTACGGCGAGGGCGAGACCGAGCCGGAGGCGGCGCGGGCCCTCCTCTCCTACGAGCTGAAGCCGGGCCGCGAGGAGCTGCTCGCCGCGATGCGGGCCGGGAAGACCCGGCGGCAACTGCGGGCCGAGGGGTGGTCGCTGGAGGCGTGAGGGGCGAGGCGTAAGGCGACGGCACGTGGATCCCTGTTCGCAGGACGGGCGGGTAGCGAGCTGGCTAACCGCCCGTCCTGCGGGGGCTCCGAAGGATGAAAGCCGGGGTTCAGGGCAGCCGAGCGAGCTTCGACTCGGCGGCAATCTTGCTCCTATTGAGCCACCACCAGGTAAGTGAATGCCGGACCTGGAGAGATCCGAGCTCCTGGAGTGAAGGAAGGCCGCGCTCTGCAAGTTCGCGTGCGATGGCTTCCTTTCCGGCTCCGGCGTTCGCCGTGATGACGGCGTGGGCATCCTTCACGGCAGTCGATCCCAAAGGATGTTCGGCAATACGAGCGTCAAGGCTCCGGAGTTTGGCCTCGAGTCGGGGCCGTGCAGAGGTGGCATGGAACATGGGTGGTCACTTTCCACGCAGGCAGGCGAGGGTGGCCCGTCCGCCGGCTGCCCAGAACGCCTCCAGGGTTCCCTTCGTCATGATCTGGGTCATCTGTGGGCCGTTCAGTCCGAGCCCCATGAGGCAGCGGGCGACCACCCAGGGCAGTGCGTCGGTGTGAGCGACGTCGGAATATCCCTTGTCCTTCTCGATCACCGTGGAGGTGAACTCTTCCTCGTCTGCGGACGGGGTGGAGGGGGTGGAGGCGGACGTGCTGATGCTGGTGTGCGAGACATTCGGTGCGCCGACGCGCGCGGGTTCGACAGCCCACGCTGATGTGCCAAGGGAGGTTGCGAGCAGGGTGCCTGCAAGGGAAATGGCGGCGCCTGAACGTGCGATGCGAGTCAGGGGGGAGGTCATCGTGTTCCGTTTCTGTGGATGACATGGACAATCACAGAGTCTATGAGATACATATAGCGAGGGTAAGTTTTACCTACGGCGTCAACTGATTTCTTCGTGATCGCTAGGTTTTGCTACGACGCTCACTGGCGCCGTCATCCAGCAGAGTGTGACACGTCGCACAATCCCTCAAGGGATTTATCGCCTTACGGGTGAGGGGCGCGAGCTACTCGCCCGTCACTGCGAGTGGCAGCGGTGCAAGCGCACTGAGTGGTCCCTTGGGGCTTGAGGCGACGTCCGCCGCTCGGCACACGCTACCGTCGGGCCCATGTGGACCCTCGCCCTGGCCGGGCTGATCACGGGCCTCGCCCTCATCGTGGCGATCGGCGCCCAGAACGCGTTCGTGCTGCGCCAGGGCGTGCGGCGTGAGCACGTGGGGCTCGTCGTCGCGGTGTGCATGCTCTCCGACGCGGTGTTGATCTTCGGCGGCACCGCGGGTGTCGGCGCGGTGGTGGGCGCCGCCCCCTGGCTGCTGGAGGTGCTCCGCTGGGGTGGGGCGCTGTACCTGCTCTGGTTCGCGGTCACCTCGTTCCGCTCCGCGCTGCAGCCCACCGCGCTCACCCTGGAGCAGGCACCGCGCTCGGCCGGGTCGGTGCTCGGCACCACGCTCGCCCTGACCTGGCTGAACCCCCACGTGTACCTGGACACCGTGGTGTTCCTCGGCGGACTGGCCAACCAGCACGGCCCGGACCGCCGGTGGGTGTTCGCAGCCGGCGCCGCCCTGGGCTCCGTCCTCTGGTTCTCCGCGATCGGCTACGGCGCGCGGCTGCTCTCCGGGCCGCTCGGGGACCCGAAGGCGTGGCGGGTGCTGGACCTGGTGATCGGGGTCGTCATGGTGGCGCTCGCCCTCACGCTGATCCTGGGCTGATCCGGGCCCGCGGGCGGCCGCGGGCGTCGGCGTCGGCGTCCAGGCGGCCCCGCTACGGTGGGCCCATGGCCTCCCTCTCCGCCCCCCGGCCCGCCGTCCCGTCCACCGCGTCCGCCCGCGCCGGGCTCGAGGCGCTCCTGGCCGAGCACGGCGTGCCCGCGACGGCGGCCCCCGGCCCCGCCGCCGCGGGGTCCCTGACGCGGATCACCGAGGCCTCCGCCGCCATGTGGGGGCTGGACTGGCCGGTCCCGGCCGAGGCCCGCCCCTCCGCGGTGCTGATCCTGTTCGGCGCCCTCGACGACGTCCCCGCGGCCCGCTCCTGCCGGGGGGTCCACCCGGCCGTGGACGTGCTTCTGACCCAGCGGGCGGCCACCCTGCGCCAGCACGCCGGGCAGGTGGCGTTCCCCGGCGGCCGCGTGGACCCGGAGGACGGGGACGTGGTGGCCACGGCCCTGCGCGAGGCGCGCGAGGAGACGGGACTGGACCCGGCCGGCGTCGACGTGCTGGGCGTGCTGCCGCCCGTGCCGGTGAGCGTGTCCGGGCACGTGGTGCATCCGGTGGTCGGCTGGTGGCGGCGGGCCAGCGAGGTGGGCGTGGTGGACCACGGGGAGGCGGCCGCCGTCTTCCGCATGCCCGTGGCGGACCTCGTCGCTCCCGTGAACCGGGTGCGGGTGGCCCGGCCCGGGGGCCGGCGCGGCATCACCCCGGGGTTCCTGGTGGAAGACCGTCTGGTGTGGGGGTTCACGGCCGCCCTGCTGGACCGCGTGCTGCACCTGCTCGGCTGGGACGAGCCCTGGGACGAGGCCCGGGTGGTGGACGCCGCGACCCGCCTGCCCCTGCGGCGCGGCGGGGCGGGAGGGCCCGGGCCCGCGGCCTGAGCCGCCTCTCTCTCGGCCACGACTCCTGCACAGCCGCCGCCGGGGCGGGCCCGGTCCCCGGCGCGGGACCCCGGTGGTGCGGCACCGACCGGGGCGGGGTGGACTGGCGGGGCCCGACCCCGATCCCGCCGAGGAGGCCCCGTGCGCGCCTGGGTGCCCGCCGACCCGTCCCTGCCCCCCGCCCGGCCCCGACGCCGGCCACGACCGGCGGGGCCGCCCCGTGGACCCGCCGCCGCGCCGGTGCCGTCCGGGGCCGCCGCGCAACCGCCGTCGGTCCCCGGCGCGGAGGCCCCGCATCCCCGCCAGGGCCCGCCCGGCGCCCTGCGTCGCCTCCTCCGCCGGCCCGCACCCGATCCGGGTGGACCGGTGGACCTCGACCCGGAGGAGCGCCTGGCCCGTGTGCGGCGGGCCGCCGCCGAACGGCTCGCCCGTGCCCCGCTCGGGGCGGAGCCCTCCGTCCTGGACGCGGTGCGCGGGGTCCTCGCCCTCCCCGACCCCGGCGTCGCGCCCGAGGCCGCGGCGGAGCCCCTGACGGCCGGAGGGGCCGGCGTCGTGGCCCGGCGCGCCGCGGCGGTCACGGAGGAGCTGACCGGCTTCGGCCCCCTCGCGCCGTGGGTGCGCAGGGAGGGGGTCACCGACGTGCTCGTGGACGCGGACGGCCACGTGTGGACGGACGGCACGGAGGGGTTGGTGCGCCGGTCTCTCACGCTGCGGCCGGGGGACGCGGAGGCCCTCGCCGTCCGCCTCATCACCCAGGCCGGACGCCGCCTCGATCCGGCCGTCCCCCTGGCCGACGCCCGCCTGTACGGGGTGCGCGTCCACGCCGCGCTGCCCCCGGTCAGCAGCGGGGGCGCCGTCCTAAGCCTGCGCGTGCCCGCACCCGCGCCGCCGTCGCTGGAGCGGCTGGCCCGCGGCTGGCCCGACGGCCCCCGGTGGGGTGCGGTGCTGGACGAGCTCGTGGGCGGCCACGCCACCGTGCTGGTCAGCGGGACCACGGGCTCAGGCAAGACCACGCTGCTGTCCGCAGCGCTGTCGGCCGCGGCCCCGGACGAGCGGATCGTGCTCGTAGAGGACACCCGGGAGGCCACGCCCGCGCACCCGCACGTCATCCCGCTGCAGACCCGCGCCCCCAACCCGGACGGGGCCGGCGAGGTGACCCTCGCGGAGCTCATCCGGCAGGCCCTGCGCATGCGGCCTGACCGCCTGGTGGTGGGCGAGTGCCGCGGCGCGGAGGTGGCGGACCTGCTCACCGCCCTCAACACCGGCCACCAGGGCGCGTGGGGCACGCTGCACGCCAACGCCGCCGACGACGTCCCCGCCCGCCTGACCGCGATGGGCGCTCTGGCGGGGTGGTCGCCCGCGGCCGTGGCCGCCCAGACCCGGGCCGGGGTGGACGCCGTGCTGCATGTCGTGCGGGACGGCCGAGGGAGGCACCCTGCGGCGCTCGCGGTCCCGGACCGGCCCGACGACCCGGCCGCCCCGCTGCGCATGCTCCCCGCCCTGACCTGGACCGCTGAGGAGGGCACGCGGGACGGACCCGGCCTGGCCCTGCTCCGGGCCCGGCTGGCCGGCCGTGGACCGGCGACACCGCCCGGGGCGGGCGGATGAGTCGGGCACGGCGGCTGCTCACGGCGCTGCGGGGCCGCGCCGGACGCGAGGCCCGCGCCGAAGCCCGGCTCGAGGAGGCCGCCGAGGCCCTGCGCCGGTGGGCGGCGCTGCTGCGGGCCGGGCTGGCCGCGGACGCGGCCTGGGAGGAGGTCGCCCGGGGCGCCCCGCCGTGTGAGGATCCCGCCAAGCGGTGCTGCCCGCATCACGAGGCGCGACGCCGCGCCGTCCACGCCCGGTGGGCGCTGCCGCCCGACCCGGAGGGCGCTGCCATCACCGAGCGGGGTGACGGCGACGACGCCGACCCCTGGGCCCTCGCCGACGCCGCCCTGGCCGCCGCGCGGCGGGCCGGGGCCGCCCCGTCCGCGGTGGCCGTGCGCCTGGCCGACGCGCTCGAGGCCGGGCTGGACGCTGCGCGGGCGCGCCGGTCCGCCGCGGCCGGACCCCGGGCCACCGCCCGGCTGCTCTCCTGGCTGCCCGTGGGCGGCCTCGGCCTGGCCTGGCTGCTGGGCATGGGTCCCGTGGAGCTGCTGGCCACCCCGCTCGGGTGGATGCTCCTGGCGCTCGGCGGCGCGCTCACGGCGGCCGGCCGCGCCTGGACGCGACTGGCCGTGCGCCGCGCCGCCGGAGACGAGTCCGAGGCGGACCCCGCCGTCGTGCTGGACGTGGCGGCGGCCCTGCTGGGGGCGGGGCGCTCCCTGCCGGCGGCGCTCGACGACGTCGCCGTGTGCCTGCCCGGCGCGCAGGGCCTGCGCGTGGTCACCACGCTGCTGCGCTGGGGCGCGGACTGGGACGAGGCGTGGGAGCCGGTCGCGGACCGGCCCTCCTGGCGCACCCTGGGCGAGCGGCTGCGCCCCCTGCACCGCACCGGCATGGCCGGGCAGGGGACGCTCGCGGCCGCCGCAGCAGGTCTGCGGCAGGCGGGGCGACGCGCGGACGAGCGCGCCGCGGAGGAGCTGGCGGTGCGGCTCGTGGTGCCGCTCGGGCTGTGCCAGCTCCCGGCCTTCGTGTGCTGGGGCGTGGCACCCATGGCCCTCGCGCTGCTCGGCGGCGGCTGACCTCACCGGCTACCGACCGAGGGGGCGGGGGCGGTCCGCTCCTGCACAGGGTGCCGGAACCCGGGGCGTCGTCCACGGCCGCACACCCCGCTCACCCGCCGGGCGCTCCGGCCGCCCAGTCTGGGATCAGCGGCCCACCCGGGACGCAGCCATCACACCGAGGCACGGCCACCGAGCCGGCCCCACACCCAGGAGGAATCCCATGACCCCGATCTCCACCGCCCTGCAGCAGACCCTCACCACCACCCTCGGCGCCGAGCGCGCCGCCGCCCTGACCGGGGCCGCCGCGGACGAGACCGGCGCGCAGACCGCCGAGTACGGCATCCTCACGCTCGCCGCGGTCGGCTTCGCCGGCGTGCTCGCCGTGGTCCTCACCAGCTCCGAGGTGCAGGGCCTGCTGGTGGACCTCGTCTCCCAGGCGCTGACCCGTGACTGAGGACCGCTCCACCCTCCGCCGGTCCGTCCGCCCCCGTGGCGGACGGACCGGCGGCGGCCGTCCCGGCTCCCGGACCCGGTGCGAGGGCCGACCGGGCGGGCGGCGGCTCCTCGCCGGCGACCGCGGCGCGCTCACGGCCGAGTACGCCGTGCTCCTGCCGGCGGCCGTCCTGATGCTCGTGGCGGTGCTGCTGGCCGGCGCCGGCGCCGTGCAGCAGGTCCGCAACCAGGACGCCGCCGCCTCCGCCGCGCGGGTGCTCGCCCGGGGGGACGGGGAGGCCGCCGCCCGGTCCGCCGCCGCCCGCATGGCCGGGGACGGCGCGGACGTGCACCTGGCGATGGGCGACGGCTGGGCCACGGTGACCGTCACCCACGCCGGCCCGGGGTTCCTGGCCGGGGCGCTGCTGAGCGCCGAGGCCTCCGCCCCGCTGCAGCCGCCGCCCTTCCCGGTGCGCTCATGAGTGCCCCCGGCGAGGTCGCCACCACCGGGCCCCGGCCGCCGTGGCGGGACGACACCGGCTCCGGATCCGTCACGGTGCTGGGCACGGTGCTCCTGGCCGCGGGCCTGCTCGCCGCCGTCCTGGCGGTGGGGGAGGCCGCCGTCGTCTCCGCCCGGGCCTCCGGCGCCGCGGACCTGGCCGCGCTCGCGGCCTCGGACGCCCGCCGTGGGCTGTCCGACCACGACCCCTGCGGGATCGCCGAGGACACGGCCGAGCGCAACGGGGCCGTCGTCACCGAGTGCACGGCCCGTCAGGACGGGTCGATGCGCGTGGCCGTGGAGGTGCGTCAGGGCCCGGTGCCGCTGCCGCCGGGGGAGGCGGTCGCCGTCGCCGGCGCCCCGCACCCGGGCACTGGGCCGGGGTGATCAGCGGTGGCCCGCCCTGTCGGCCCCGGTCACGTCCGGGACGCCGACTGGGACCTCGGCGAGGCTGTCGAACCGCTCGGTCAGGAAGTGCAGCACAGTGAGGGCCCCGGCCTTGTCCAGCGGGCTGTTGCGGTTGCCGCACTTGGGCGACTGCACGCAGGAGGGGCAGCCGTCCTCGCACTCGCACGCGGCGATCGCCCCGGCGGTGGCCTCCACCCAGCGGCGGGCCTGCGCGAAGCCGCGCTCGGCGAACCCGGCCCCGCCGGGGCGGCCGTCGTACACGAACACCGCGGGGGAGCCGGTGTCCGGGTGCAGGACCATGGACACCCCGCCGATGTCCCAGCGGTCGTTGGAGGCCACGAGCGGCATCATGCCGATCATGGCGTGCTCGGCAGCGTGCAGGGCGCCGGGCAGCCGGTCCATGGTCAGCCCCGCGGCCACCAGCTCGTCCGAGGAGGCCTGGAACCACACGCCGGAGGTGAACAGGTCCCGGGCCGGCAGGTCGAGGGGCTCCTCGCCCAGCACCTCCCCGGACAGCAGCGCCTTGCGCTGGAAGGAGATCACCTGGGTGCGCACCTGCAGGTCCCCGAGACACCAGCGCAGCGAGGATCCGGCCGCGTCGAGCCGGCGGTGCACGGCCACGATCTCCACCTCCGTGACGTCCCGGGCCTGCGTGGTGAAGTCCGGCCAGGCCCGGCGCACCAGCACCGCGTGCCCGTCCTCGTCCAGCTCCTCCACCAGGAACGTGCGGTCCTGGTGGACGTACACGGCCCCCGGGTGGGCCTGGTAATGCGTCTGCGGGGAGTCCATGGTGCCCAGCAGAGCGCCGGACTCCACGTCCACGATGTCCATGGGCCCGCCACCGTCGTCCCGCAGGGACACCAGGGCGGCGGCATGCTCGGCGTGCGTCCAGAACCACCCGGCCGGACGGCGGCGCAGCAGCCCCTGCTCCACGAGCACGTCCAGCAGCGCGCGCACCCGCGCCGGATCCCCGAACCACGCGAGCGCATCCGGGGTCAGCGGCAGCTCCGCGGCGGCCGCGCACAGCTGCGGGCCCAGCAGGTGCGGGTTGGCCGGATCCAGCACGGTGTCCTCCACGCCGAGGTCGAACACGGCCTCCGGGTGGTCCACCACGAACGTGTCCAGCGGGTCGTCCGAGGCCACGAAGAACGCCAGGGCGTCCTGTCCGCCGCGCCCGGCGCGTCCGATCTGCTGGAAGAACGACGCGCGGGTCCCCGGCCAGCCCGCCACCACCACGGCGTCGAGCCCGGCGATGTCGATCCCCATCTCGAGCGCCGGCGTCGAGGCCATCCCCAGCAGCCGTCCCGAGCGCAGCGCCTCCTCGAGGGCGCGCCGCTCCTCCGGCAGGTACCCGGAGCGGTAGGCGGCGATCCGCGTTCCGAGGCCGGCCTCCACCTCCTCGAGCTGGCGCTTGGCGGTGCTCGCGATCACCTCGGCGCCGCGACGGGACGTGATGAACGCGAGCGTGCGCACCTGCTGCAGGGCGAGGTCGGTCACCAGGTCGGCGGCGGCGGCCGTGGCGGAGCGCCGCACGGGCGCGCCGTTCTCCCCGCGCCGGTCGGTCAGCTCCGGCTCCCAGAACGCCACGTGGACGGCCCCGTGCGGGGAGGCGTCGTCGGTGACGGCCACGGCCGGCGCTCCGATCAGCGTGGCGAAGTGCTCCGCCGGCGCGGCCGAGGTGGCCGAGGCCCCGAGGAACACCGCCGCGGGGCGCTCGCCCCGGTAGTGGGCGGCCACCCGGCGCAGGCGCCGCAGCAGGATGCCCACCTGGGACCCGAACACGCCGCGGTAGGTGTGGGACTCGTCGACCACCACGTAGGCCAGGTGGCGCAGGAACGTCGCCCAGCGCTCGTGGTGGGGCAGGATCCCGACGTGCAGCATGTCCGGGTTCGTCATCAGGACGTTCGCGTGCTCCCGGGCCCAGATGCGGTCCTGGGGGGCCGTGTCGCCGTCGTACGGGGCGGCCCGCAGCCAGGGGGCGCCGTCCCGCTCGAGGGCGCGCCACGAGGCCAGCTGGTCCGCGGCGAGGGCCTTGGTGGGCGCCAGGTACAGGGCGGTGGCGCGGGGGTCGTCCGCCAGGGTGGTCCCCACGGCCAGCTGGTAGCCCAGCGACTTCCCGGAGGCGGTGCCCGTGGCGAGCACCGTGTGCCGCCCGGCCAGCGCCGACGCCGCCCCCGCTACCTGGTGCTCCCACGGCGCCTCGACGCCGCGCGCCGCGAAGGCGCACACGAGCCCCTCGGGCGTCCCCTCCGGCCAGGCCGCGGTGCGCGCCTGCCGGGCGGGCAGCGTGGTGACATGCCGGACCTGCTCCGGCAACGACCGGCGGCCCAGCGCCGCCGCGAGCGCCCCGCGCGCCTCCGGGGAGGCCGCGGCGAGGTGTGCGGGCGGCGCCCAGGGGCCGGCGTCGTGCCAGGGCGTGTCCCCCGCGGGGGCGACCTCCGGCCCTTCGCCCCACGGGTCGCCGTCGGGCCAGGGGACGCCGTCGTCGGGGGAGGGGGTCACCGCCCCATCGTGCCGGTGTGCTCCGCCTCCGCGGCCTCGTCGTCCTCGGCGCGGGTCCAGATGCTGACGGGGCCCAGGTCGGTCCAGCCGAGATGGCCGTAGAGCTTCTGCCCGTCCGGGGAGGCCACGAGGAGGCCGTGCTCGAGGTCCGCGTCGGCGCTGAGGGCCTCGCTGGTCAGGTACCGCATGAGGAGGCTGCCGAGGCCGCGGCGGCGGTAGTGCGGAGAGGTCCAGATGCGGTCGTAGACGGCGGTGTCGCCCTCGAAGGTGACCCAGCCGAGGCCGGCGAGCTGCTCCTCGCCGTCGGGGGCGGCGGACGCGTCCCCGGTCGCGTAGAGCCGCAGGCGCCGCGCGCCCTCCACCGGCTCGTCCACGCGGGCCTCGTAGCCCTCCGGCAGGAGCGGCAGCTCGACGTCCTGGACCTCGGGGTCCAGGGCCACGGTCATGAACCGCTCCGGTTCGGCGGCGTTGTGAAGGCCCGCCGCGGTCAGGTCCTCGGAGGTCTCGCCGAACACCGTGATCAGGCGGTCCGGCTGCTCCTCCAGGGAGCGCAGGGCCGGGGCGAGGGCGGCGGCGTCGGGCTCGACCAGGATGTGCTCCCACGTCATCGGGATGTCGAGCGTCGCCCGGCCGGAGCCGCCCGGGATGCGCCGGGCCGGCCGCTTCTGGCGCAGCGCCGAGCGCAGGCCGTCCTCGGTGCGGGTCTCGTAGCCGCGGGAGCGGGACCACGCGGCGAACCACGTGCCCACCAGGGTGTCGTCGATGCTCTGCGTCATGCCGTCGAGCGTACTTCCCCGCGGGGTCGCCGGTCACGGTCTGCCCGTGGGCCGCGTCACATTCGGAGCCGTGCGCGGCCGACTAGGCTCGACGCCGATGACCACCGTCTCCCGCATCGTCCTCTACTACCGCTTCGTCCCGCTCGCCGACCCGGAGGCGGTGCGGCTCTGGCAGCGCACCCTCGCGGCCTCCCTCGGTCTGACCGGGCGGATCATCGTGTCCCCGCAGGGGATCAACGGCACGGTCGGCGGGCCCGTGGACGCCGTCAAGGCCTACGTGCAGGGCACCCGCGAGCACCCCGCGTTCGCCGACCTGGACGTGAAGTGGTCGGACGGGTCGGCCGAGGACTTCCCGCGTCTGTCGGTCAAGGTGCGGCCGGAGCTCGTGGCATTCGGCGCCCCGGGCCGCGTCCGCGTGGACGAGCACGGCGTGGTGGGCACCGGCGAGCACCTGTCCCCGCAGGGCGTCCACGCCCTCGTGGCCGAGCGTGCGGGCACCGATCGCCCGGTCGTGTTCCTGGACGGCCGGAACACGGTGGAGGCGCAGATCGGCCGGTTCGAGGGGGCCGTGGTCCCGGAGGCGCGCACCACGCGGGACCTGCTCGCGGCCGTCGACTCCGGCGCCCTCGACCACCTCAGGGACTCGCCGGTGGTCTCCTACTGCACGGGCGGGGTGCGCTGCGAGGTCCTCTCCGCGCTGCTCAAGGACCGCGGGTTCGCGGAGGTCTACCAGATCGACGGCGGCATCGTCCGCTACGGGGAGGCCTTCGGGGACGCCGGCCTGTGGCACGGCGAGCTCGCCGTGTTCGACCGCCGCCTGTCCGTGCGCTTCTCCGACGACGCCGAGACGATCGGCCGCTGCGTCACGTGCGGGGCGGCGACCTCGCGCCTGGCCAACTGCGCGGACCCGGCCTGCACCACGCTCGAGGTCCGCTGCCCGGACTGCGTGGCCGCCCACACCTACCACCGCTGCCCCGTCTGCGCGGACCGCCGCGCCCCCGAGAGGACTCCCGCATGAGCCTGCCCGTCCCGTCCCTGACCCCGACGTCGGCCGCCGCCCTGGCCGCCGACCTCACCGCGCTGCCGTACACCACGGACGCCGTGGAGGGCCTGCTCGGGCCCGTCGCCACCGCCGCCCTCGACCGCGAGCACGCCGAGGCCGCCAGGATGGCCGTGGCGCGCGTCCTGGACCCCGCCTCGGACGGCGCCGCCCCCGACGCCTCGGGCACCCGTCCGCTCGCCGCCGTCGTCGGCGCCTTCCTGCTGGGGGATCCCGTGCCCGCCGCCGCCCTGGCCGCCGCCGTCCCGACGCTCGGACTGGACGGGCTGCGGGAGGCCGGGCTCATCGTCGACGCCCCGGACGGCACGGCACGTGCCACGTGCGACCTCTCGCCCTACGAGACGGACGAGCCGGGCCGCCTGTGGGTGGCCTCGGACCAGACCGCGCTGCAGCGGCGCGGCCCCCTGCCGGAGGACCACGTGCTGGGCATCGGGCGTGCCTCGCTCACCCTGGCCGGGGCCGTGCAGCGCCGGCCGGTGGACGCGGCGCTGGACCTCGGCACCGGATGCGGCATCCAGACCCTGCACCTGCTCGCCCATGCGCAGCACGTGACCGCCACGGACCTGGCCCCGCGCTGCCTGGAGTTCACCCGCTTCAACCTGCTGCTCAACGCGGACGTGCTCGGCCTGGACCGCGAGCGCCTCGAGGAGCGCGTCGAGCTGCTCGCCGGGGACATGCTCGAGCCGGTGGCCGGGCGCCGGTTCGACATGGTGGTCTCCAACCCGCCGTTCGTGATCACCCCGCGCACGGACCCGGACGCCCCCGTGCTCACCTACCGCGACGGCGGCCGCGAGGGGGACCGGCTCGTCGCCGAGCTGCTCGCGGGCCTGTCGGACGTGCTCGCCGAGGGCGGCACCGCGCAGCTGCTCGCCAACTGGGAGATCCCCGCGGCCCCCGACGACGACGGCGCCCCCGCCCCCGCCTGGGACGCGCGCCCGCGCTCCTGGGTGGCCGAGGGCATCCAGGCCTGGTTCGTGCAGCGGGACGTGCAGGACGCGGCCGGCTACGCCGAGACCTGGCTGCAGGACTCCTCGCTAGAGCTCGACCCGGAGGCGTATCAGCGCCGGTATGCCCAGTACCTGGAGGACTTCACGGCCCGGGGCGTGGCCGGCGTCGGCTTCGGCCACGTGTGGCTGCGCCGCCCGGCGGCGGACGGCTCGCAGGGCCGGGCCTGGACGGTGGCGGAGGAGCTGACCGGCCCGGCCGACGACGCCCTGGGCGCCGCGTGGGCGGCCGCGATCGCCCGCCGGGACCGGCTCGCGGCGGGCACGGGCGGCGCAGCGTCCGACGGCGACCCCACCCTGGCCGTACTGCGCGGACTGCACCTGCGGGTGGCCGAGGACGTCACCGAGGAACGGCACCAGCGCTTCGGCGCCGAGCACCCGGAGGTGATCCTGGCCCGCCAGGGCTCCGGGTTCCGGCGCACCGCCCGTCTGGACACCGCCACCGCCGGCCTGCTCGCGGCGAGTGACGGCGAGCTGACGGTCGGGCAGATCGTCGGGGCGCTCGCCGCCCTGCTCGAGCTGGACGCCCCCGCCCAGACCGCGCTGCTCGTGGCCGTTCGTGAGCTCTACGAGGACGGGTTCCTCGCCGAGGCCTGAGTGCCAGGGCCTGGGCGCGGCCCCGGCGTCAGATCAAGCCGAACCGGGCGGCCTGACGCAGATGCCGCACGAACATCTCGTCGCCGGGGTCCCCGCGCCTCATCACCGGCACGGCTTCGTGGAAGGTGGGGTCCGGCTCGGGGAAGCCCACGAGCCCCTCGAGGTGCTCGTCCACCATCCGCCCGAGCACGCCCTCCACCTTGAACCCGGTCACCGCCCCGTCCTCGACCTCGAGGATCACGGTGACGCGTTGCCCCAGGGCGTGCTGGGTGAGGACCAGTCCGTAGGGATGGTCCTCCTCGGGGATCGGGCTCTCGAGCCCTGTCCAGTAGGCGACGTCGGCTCGCTCGATGCCGTCCTCTGCCTGGATGGCCTCGTCCTCCTCCTGTCGCCCCGACTCGAGGTGCCTCAGGTACGCGTCGAGGGAGGCGAAGGCGTGCCGGGCGCAGTGCAGGAGGGTGACGGGGTCCGTGATCGTCCACAGGACCTTCTGCGTCCCGTCCCGCAGCTCCTCGTCATTCTGGAGGTGTCCTCCCGAGAGGATCTCCGGGGCCAGGGGCCTGGCGCGGTAGCGCTCCGCCAGCATGGAGCCCACCTCTGCCACGGTGGGCGCGGGTCGGGCCGCGGACTCCCAGCGGCGGACGAGCTCCGCCGTCGGCACCGAGGTATCCCGGGCAGTCAACACGTCCCCTGCCCGGCCACGCCGTAGAAGGCGTGGACGCCCGCAGGTTTGCGGTTGTTGCCGTGGTAGTGGCAGTACTTGCCTGAGCCCGACTTGTCTTGCTCCGGACCGACCGGCCTGAGACCGGAGCGCGCAGACTGCGCGACTTGACGTGCTCCGTCCTTTGAGGCGGACCAGGTGTTGCCTCCACCGCGGAAGTGCGTGACGGCCTGAGAGAGGCTCAGACCGGCACCGAAGTAGACCTTTCCGTTTCGCAGCACTACGGCGTAGTGGCGCTTAGTCGCGGAGTTCTTGCGGATCTGCTCGCGGATGGCGGGGATGGCCCGGTCTGCGACGACGTAGGTGACGCCGAGGATGACGACGGTCGCCCCCGTCGCCACTAGGAATGCCTTCATGATGGCCCCAAGGGCCGGCAACGCCAGCAGGAACGGGATCGCGGACAGCGTCCCCTGCGAGGAGTCGTAGACCGCGCTCTGGCCGGTCTCCACGTCCGTCGCAGTGAAGAGGACTCGGTCGGCGGTCAGTTCGTGGACGTCCAGGGCGAGGGTCTGGCCGTCTAGTTCCGCGACGTCGCTGGTGAGATGGACCATGCCCTCAGACGTGGCCGCGTCGAGGGTCAGGTCGTAGGCGATCTCGTCGTCGGCGTGGAGCTGGGCGGTGACGTCCAGCTCCACTGTGTCGGCCGTCAAGTCCAGGGCCTGCAGCTCAAGGTCCTCGGCCACGGCGTCGGTGGTCTTCGTAGTGCCGGCGGCAACCGGATCGACGGGGTCTACGCTCATGCCGGTGGTGGCGACGGCGACGGCGAGCGCCGACGCGACGGCTATCAATCTGGTCTTCATCAGGGGGTCCTTTCGTAGGGGTGAGAGGTCTGCAGTTGGTGTGCGGCGCCAGTTGTGTCGCTACCCCGGCTCACGCGCTCTAGGAGGATGCGGGCCGCCTGTGCCGTAGCCGAGGACGTGCCGCCTTCGCCAGGCTCTCCGTCGGGGACATCAACGAGGACGTCCACCCCGGTCACCGGGCTGTACCACCGTGGGTCGCCGTGCTGGTCGGCGGCGCCGACGGAGATCGTTTCCGGCATGGACGCGGGGAAGCCGGATGACAGGCCCGGACGGTTGCCTGCTGCTGCGAGGACCACTGTGCCCGAACGGTGCATGCGAGCGATGGTGTCTGCGGCCGAGTCTGTGGGGACGTCGAAGGTAAGCGGCAGGATCAGGAGGTCCGTCCCACGGGATTCCAGCACACGCAAGGCCGCGTCGAAGGCCTCCGCCTCGAGGGTGTCGCTGATGGCGATCCCGTGGTGATGGACGGTCACCGCGCCGTCACGGGCTGAGCACACCGCCTCGAGCCCTGGCCGCATCGTCTCTAGTGTGCGCCGGGCATGAGGGGACTCCTCCCGCCCGAGGGTCGCGGCATGCTGGTGGAACTCGACGCAGTTCACGGAGCCCGCAGGCTGGACAAACCCGTCGATGACGCCCACGGTCAGCTCGCCGTCCCCGTCTGCCGTGGATGCGCATCCGGCCACGACGAGGGAACCCACGAGTAGACAGGCTGTCGCGCCCCAGGGCCGCCGATGCCGGTCGGTGCCCTGGACGGTGCGGGATGGGGTACGGGTACGGGACCGGCGGGGAAGTATGGCCTGAGAATAGACTGAGCGCCCGGAGGCGCCAAGGTCTCGCCCAGGGTCCCGTCCCGGTCCGGGCGTCGTCGTGTCCGCTGTTGTGGATAGTGTGGAGGGATCGGCCCGTAGGATGACGGGCGCCGGAGCGGCGCCGTCGTCGGCGGTCCCGCCCATCCCCGTCCGAGGAGGAACCCCCCTTGTCCCCTGCATCCGCGTCCAGGACCGGCTCCACGCCCGAGGGCAAGAAGCTGGTCATCGTGGAGTCCCCGGCCAAGAGCAAGTCCATCGCGAAGTACCTGAACGCGGTGGGCTCCGGCTGGGTGGTGGACTCGTCCGTGGGCCACATCCGGGACCTCCCCAAGCCCTCGGACCTGCCGGCGGACATGAAGAAGGGCCCCTACGGCAAGTTCGCGGTGGACACGGACCACGGCTTCACGCCGTACTACGTGGTGCACCCGGACAAGAAGAAGAAGGTCACCGAGCTCAAACGCGAGCTCAAGGACGCGGACGCCCTCTACCTCGCCACGGATGCGGACCGCGAGGGCGAGGCCATCGCATGGCACCTGCTGGACACCCTCAAGCCCAAGGTCCCCGTGTACCGGATGACCTTCGGCGAGATCACCAAGGAGGGCGTGCGCCGCGGCCTCGAGAACATCCGCGAGCTGGACACCCACCTCGTGGACGCCCAGGAGACCCGCCGCATCCTGGACCGCCTGTTCGGCTACGAGCTCTCGCCCGTGCTGTGGCGCAAGGTCTCCCGTGGCCTGTCCGCCGGCCGCGTGCAGTCCGTGGCCACCCGTCTGGTGGTGGAGCGCGAGCGCGAGCGCATGGCGTTCGTGGCCGCGCAGTACTGGGGCGTGGAGGGCACCTTCACGGTGGGCCCGGACGCGAAGGCCGACGGCGCCGCCGGCTCCTCCTTCACCGCGCGCCTGTCCACGGTGGACGGCTCCCGCGTGGCCACCGGCCGCGACTTCACGGACGCCGGCGCGCTCAAGGACTCCGCCGCCGGCAAGGTGACGCACCTGGACGAGGCGGCGGCGTCGTCGCTGGCCGCGGGCCTGGCCGGCAGGGACTTCACGGTGGACGCCGTGGAGGACAAGCCGTACACCCGGCGGCCGGCGGCCCCGTTCACCACCTCCACGCTCCAGCAGGAGGCCTCCCGCAAGCTGCGCATGAGCTCGCGGGTGTCCATGCAGGTGGCCCAGCGCCTGTACGAGAACGGCTACATCACCTACATGCGCACGGACTCGGTGAACCTCTCCCAGGAGGCGATCGGCGCCGCCCGCACGCAGGCCACCGAGCTCTACGGCGCGGCGTCCGTGCCGGACAAGCCCCGCGTCTACGCCAAGCGCTCCGAGAACGCGCAGGAGGCGCACGAGGCCATCCGCCCGGCGGGCGACGCCTTCCGCACGCCCGCGCAGGTCAAGGCCGAGCTGCGGCCTGACGAGTTCCGGCTCTACGAGCTGATCTGGAAGCGCACCGTGGCGTCGCAGATGGCCGACGCCAAGGGCTACACCGCCACGCTGCGCTTCTCCGCCACGGCCGAGGACGGCCGGACGGCCCAGTTCGCCGCCTCCGGCACCGTGATCACGTTCAAGGGCTTCCTCGACGCCTACGAGGAGGGCCGGGACGTGGAGAAGGAGGACGCGGAGGACAAGGACTCCGTGGGCCGCCGCCTGCCGCAGGTCGGGGAGGGGGAGACCCTCACGGGCGCCCCGATCGAGCCGACCGGGCACGAGACCTCCCCGCCGGCGCGCTACACGGAGGCCTCGATCGTCGCCGAGCTGGAGCGCCGCGAGATCGGCCGCCCGTCCACCTACGCGCCCACGATCTCCACGATCATGGACCGCGGCTACGTGACCAAGCGCGGCAACGCCCTGGTGCCGTCCTGGACCGCGTTCGCCGTGATCGGCCTGCTCGAAGACCACTTCGCCACGTACGTCGACTACGACTTCACGGCCCGCATGGAGGACGACCTCGACCGGATCGCCGCCGGCGAGCTGGCCCGCGAGGCCTGGCTCCAGACCTTCTACTTCGGCGCCCCCGCGGAGCAGACCCAGCGGGGCGTGGAGGGGCTCAAGCACGTGGTGGAGAACCTCGGGGAGATCGACGCCCGCGCCGTGAACTCCCTGCCCGTCACAGACGAGATCACCCTGCGCGTGGGCCAGTACGGCCCGTACCTCGAGCGCCGCCTGCCCGAGGGCGCCCCGGAGGGCACGACGCCGGACCGCGCCAACGTGCCCGAGGACCTCGCTCCGGACGAGCTGACGCCGGCCAAGGCCGAGGAGCTCCTGGCCGCCAGCGGCGGCACGGGCGAGCGCGAGCTGGGCACGGATCCGGAGACGGGGCGCGTCGTCGTCGCCAAGGACGGGCGCTACGGGCCGTACGTCACCGAGGTGATCCCGGAGATGACGGAGGAGCAGCTGCAGGCCTGGCTGGACGCGCAGCCCACCGAGTACTACAAGAACGGCAGGCCCAAGCCCAAGAAGAAGCCGGCCAAGGAGAAGCCCCGCACCGGCTCCCTCTTCAAGTCCATGTCCCTGGACACGGTCACGCTGGAGCAGGCGCTGCAGCTGATGTCCCTGCCGCGGATCGTGGGCGCGGACGCCGAGGGCGAGGTCATCACCGCCCAGAACGGCCGGTTCGGCCCGTACCTGAAGAAGGGCACGGACTCCCGGTCGCTCGAGTCCGAGGACCAGATCTTCACGATCACCCAGGAGCAGGCCCTCGAGATCTACGCCCAGCCCAAGCAGCGCGGCCGGGGCGCGGCCAAGCCGCCGCTGGCCGAGTTCGGCGAGGACCCGGTGTCCGGCAAGAAGGTCACGGTCAAGGAGGGCCGGTTCGGCCCGTACGTGACGGACGGCCAGACCAACATCACCGTGCCGCGCGGGAAGGACCCGGAGCAGCTCACCGCGGAGGAGGCCTACCAGCTCCTCGCGGACAAGCGCGCCAAGGGCCCCGCCACCAAGAAGGCGCCGGCCCGGAAGCCGGCCGCGAAGAGGCCCGCGGCGAAGAAGGCCCCCGCGACGAAGCCCGCCCCCCGGAAGAAGGGCTGAGCGTGCGCCTCGGCGTCCTGGACATCGGGTCCAACACCGTCCACCTGCTGCTCGTGGAGGCGCACGCCGGGGCGCGTCCGGCCCCGTACGCGGAGCACAAGCGGTCCCTGCCGCTGATCCGCTTCCTCGACGACGAGGGCGCGATCAGCACCGAGGGCCAGGACGAGCTGGTCGGGTTCATCGGCGAGGCCGTGGCCTTCGCCGAGGAGCACGAGGCGGAGGACATGATCTCCTTCTGCACCTCCGCCATCCGCGAGGCCGCCAACGGCCCCGCGGTGCTGGCCCGCGTGGAGGCGGAGACCGGGGTGCACCTCATGGAGCTCTCCGGCGAGCAGGAGGCCGCCATGACGTACTTCGCGGTGCGTCGCTGGCAGGGCTGGGACGCCGGGTCCATCCTGAACTTCGACATCGGCGGCGGCTCCTTCGAGATCGCCTACGGCCAGGACGAGCTGCCCAGCCACGCGGTCTCCCTGCCCCTGGGCGCCGGCCGGCTCACCCGCGAGTGGCTCCCGGACGATCCGCCCAGCCCCAAGGGCGTGAAGCGGCTGCGCAAGCACGTCGAGGCGCGCATGGAGGAGGCCTTCGCCCGGTTCCCTCCGACGGAGGCCCCGCTCGCGGTCACCGCCACGTCCAAGACGTTCCGGGCCCTCGCCCGCCTCACCGGCGCGGCGCCGTCCGCGGCGGGTCCGCACGTCAAGCGGCACCTGCGCGCGGACGACCTGCAGCTCTGGGTCAACCGCCTGGCCGCCATGACGTGGGACGAGCGCGCGGAGCTGCCCGGCGTCTCCGAGGTGCGCGCGCCCCAGGTGCTGGCGGGCGCCGTCGTCGCACTCGCCGCGATGCGCGCCTTCGGCGTGGCCCAGCTGGAGATCTGCCCGTGGGCGCTGCGCGAGGGCCTCATCCTCAACCGGCTCGACGCCCTCATGCTGGAGGGCCACCTCACGCGGGACGGCGGCCGCGGGGTCGGTCACATCAACCTCAACACGGACTCACTGCTGCCGGGCCTGCGCCTGGGGGTGCGCTGAGATGACCGAGCCGACACCGGACCCCGCCCGCACCCCGTACCCCCACCGGGTGTCGGGCACCGGCTCCCACGCGCGTCTACCCGGGGAGCCGCAGCTCGCCCCGCCGCTGGTGTCCACCGAGCACCTGATCCCGGAGCTCCGCCACGGCGCGGACATCCCCGTGACCCTGTCCTCCTCCTCGGTCTTCCCGCTGGGCACGCAGGACGTGTTCGCCCTGGCCCAGGACCTGGGCTACGACGGCGTCGAGGTGATGGTCACCCACAACGGGTACAGCCAGGACGCCGACCGACTCACCACGCTGTCCAAGCGCACCGGCATGCGGATCGACTCCATCCATGCCCCGACCCTGCTGTTCGCCCAGCAGGTGTGGGGCACGGCCTGGTCCAAGATCGAGCGGTCGGTGGAGCTCGCGCAGGCGGTGGGCGCCCGGACCGTGGTGGCGCACCCGCCGTTCCGCTGGCAGGGCACCTACGCCTCGCAGTTCGCCCGGCGCATCGCCGAGATCATGTCCGAGACCGGTGTGGTGATCGCGGTGGAGAACATGTACCCGTGGCGCGCCCGCGGCCGGGAGCTGACCATGTACCTGCCGCACTGGGACCCCGTGCCCGAGCCCTACGAGCACGTCACGTGGGACTTCTCCCACGCCGCGATCGCCCGCGAGGACTCGCTGGCCAACATCCGCGGGCTCGGCCGGCGGCTGCGCCACGTCCACCTCACCGACGGCGTGGACGGCACCAAGGACGCCCACCTGGTCCCCGGGGAGGGCACGCAGAACGTGGCCGAGTCCCTGCGGTTCCTGGGACGTGCGGGCATCGCGGGCTCGGTGTGCGTGGAGGTGGGCACCCGCGGCGTCTCCTACGCCGGCGAGCGCGAGGAGAAGCTGGCCGCCTCGCTCGCCTTCGCGCGCGAGCACCTCGGCGGGCGCGACGACTGACCCGGGCGGCCGCCGTCGCCCCTCCCACGGACCCCCACGGAAAGGACCGACCATGACCTCCCAGCCCCGCCTCGCGATCCTCGGCCTCGGCTCCATGACCGGCGCCATCCTCACCGGCCTGCTCGCCGCCTCCGTCACGACGCCGGACCGCATCTCCGCCACGACCCGCAGCGCCGCCTCGGCGCAGGAGCGGGCGGCGAAGCACGGCGTGACCGTGCACTCGTCCGAGGAGGACCCCGACGCCAACCTCACCGCGGTGCGGGAGGCGGACGTGGTGCTGCTCGGCGTCAAGCCCAAGGACATCGTGGCCACCGCCCGGGAGATCGCCCCCGCGCTGCGTCCGGAGACCGTCGTGGTGTCGGTGGCCGCCGGCGTGCGCGCCGAGACCATCGCCGCAGCCCTGCCGGCGGGCCAGCCGCTCGTGCGGACCATGCCGAACACCCCGCTGACCGTCGGCTCCGGCGTGGTGGGCGTGGCCCCCGCCGCGGGTGTCACCGAGGAGCAGCGCGCGCTCGTGGAGTCCCTGTTCTCCGGCTCTGGCCTGGTGGTGCCGGTGACGGAGGAGCAGCTGTCCGCCGTCGTGGCGGCGGCGGGCTCGGCTCCCGCCTACGTGTTCCTGCTGGCCGAAGCGATCGCGAAGCACGCGGTGCAGCTGGGCCTGGACCGGGCCGACGCCGAGGCCATGGCCGCGGCCACCGTCAAGGGCGCCGGGCTCATGCTGCAGCGCGGCGTGCAGTCCGGGGACCAGACCGCCGAGCAGCTCCGGAAGGCCGTGATGAGCCCGAACGGCACCACGGAGCGCGCCGTGGCGGTGCTGCAGGAGGGCGGGTTCGAGCGGCTCGTGGCCGAGGCCATGGACGCCGCCGCGGCCCGGGACCGGGAGATGGGCGAGGAGTTCGCCGGCTGAGGTCCAGCGGCGCGCCGCGCCCTTGCTCAGGGCCGCGCGGCGAACCGGTCGATGAGGTCCGTGTGGCCGGAGACGATCAGCGTGTCGCGCGGGCCCACGCGGGTGAACGGCTGGGCGTAGGTGAAGTCCTCGCCGGGGGTCTTCACGCCCACGATCGTCACGCCGTACTTCTGGCGCACGTTGGACTCGGCCAGGGTGAAGCCCACCGTCTCGGACGGCGGGAACATCTTCACGATCGCGAAGTCGTCGTCGAACTCGATGAAGTCCAGCATGCGCCCGTTCACCAGGTGCGCGGCGCGGACGCCGGCGTCCTTCTCCGGGAAGATGATGTGCTGCGCCCCGATCCGCTGGAGGATCGTGCCGTGTGCGTCGGAGATGGCCTTGACCCAGATGTGGGGGATCTCCAGGTCCACGAGGTTCGCGGTGATCAGGACGGACGCCTCGATCGAGGTGCCCACGCCCACCACGGCCATGGCGAAGTCCTGGGCGCCCAGCTGGCGCAGCGCCTCCGGGTCCGTGGCGTCCGCCTCCACGATGTGCGTGAGGACGGGGGCGAAGCGCTGCACGAGTCCCGGGTCCCGCTCGATGGCCAGGACCTCGCGCCCCTGGGCCACGAGCTCCTGGGCCGTGGCGGCGCCGAAGCGCCCCAGGCCGATCACGAGGACGGGCGCGTTGGGGTCGGTGCGCTGCTGGTCAGCCAAGGATCGGCCTCTCGACGGGGTAGCGGTAGAGCACGCGGCGCTGGCGCAGGGCCAGGGCGGCGGCGAACGTGATCGTACCAACGCGCCCGGCGAACATCAGGGCGGTCAGGAGGTACTTGCCGGCGGGCGGCGCCTCGGCGGACACCCCCACGGACAGCCCGCACGTGCCGAACGCCGAGATCACCTCGAACAGGGGCCGCTGCAGGGACTCGCCGGTGATGGAGACGAGCACGATCGTGGCCAGCAGCACGAGCGTCGACCCCAGTGCCAGCACGGAGATGGCCACCCGGAGGGTCTCCTGCGCGATCGTGCGGCCGTGCACCGTGACCTCCTTGTCACCGCGCGCCTCGGCCACGATGGCCAGGAACATCACGGCCAGCGTCGTCACCTTGATGCCGCCGGCGGTGGAGGCCGACCCGCCGCCCACGAACATGAGGGCGTCCATCAGCAGCAGGGACTCGGGGCTGTGGCTGTTGGTGTCGTCGATCGCGAACCCGCCCGAGCGCGTCATCACCGAGCCGAACAGCGCGTGTGCGATGCGCTGACCCACCCCCATGCCCCCGTGCGTGGCCGGGTTGTCCGCCTCGAAGAAGAACAGGCCGACGGCGCCGAGCAGCAGCAGGAGGACGGTCACCTCCACGGTGAGCTTGGTGTGCAGGTTCCAGGAGCGGAACCGCCACCCCTTGTCCAGCAGCACCATCACCACGGGGAAGCCCAGGGCGCCGGCGAACACGCCGACCGCGATCACGGTGACGATCACCGGCTGCCCCGCGAGCTCCGCGATGCCGCCGCCGGCGTGCAGGGCGAAGCCGGCGTTGTTGAACGCGCTCACCGAGTAGAAGACGCCCTGCCACAGGCCCGTGGCCCAGGACCCGGAGAGCCCCGCGAACTGCGGCACGAGGATCACCGCCAGCGCGGCCTCGCACGTGAGCACGGTGACCACCACGACCCGCAGCAGCCGGCCCACCTCGCCCATGTTGCCGGTGGTCATGCCGGCCTCCTGGGTGGCGAGCTTGGTGCGCAGGCCGAGGTGACGGGACACGGCGAGGGTCAGCAGGGAGGCCATGGACAGGATGCCCAGGCCGCCGATCTGCATCGCGGCCAGCAGGATCAGGTGTCCCCAGAACGACCAGTGGGTGGAGGTGTCCACGGTGGTCAGCCCCGTCACGGAGAAGGCGGAGACGGCCGTGAACATGGCGTCGTGCAGCGCGGTGGGACGCCCGTCCGCCGCGGCGATCGGCAGTGTCAGGAGCGCCGTGAACAGCAGGGCTCCGAGGGCGAAGGCGGACAGGGCCGCGCGGGCGGGGGAGCCGGCGACGACGGCGGTCACCGCGCCGCTCGCGCGCCGGAGCGCGGACGCGGGGGCGGGGGCCATGGGGATCCTCCTGGTGGGTGGTCGCCGGGGCGGGGCCCCGTCTCGGCCCGGCGGGCCGGGTCCAGTATCCCCCTCGGGGAACCGGGTCGGCGTCGTGCCGCTGCGCGTCACGGAGGGGACACGATCCGGAGCCGGGTTGCCCCGACGGTGGTGGACGGATCTACCCTGAGGCGTGACCTCCGCCACGTCCGACGCCGCCCAGCCCGCACCCACCGCGGTGGTGTGGGATCCGAGCCTGCTGAAGTACCGCTTCAGCGCGCATCACCCGATGGCGCCGCTGCGCCTGGACCTGACGCACCGGCTCACGGACGCCCTCGGCCTGCTGGACGCGGAGCACGTGCGGATCCTCCAGCCCCCCGTGGCCACGGACGAGGAGCTGGCCACGGTGCACTCCCCGGAGTTCATCGCGGCCGTGCGGTCGGCCTCGTGCGAGGACGCCGCCGTGGACGAGGCGCACGGTCTGGGCACCGAGGACTGCCCCACGTTCCCCGACCTGCACGAGTCCGCGGCGCGGATCGCCGGCGGCACCCGCGCCGCCGCCGAGGCCGTCTGGTCCGGGGAGGTGACGCGCGCCGTGAACTTCTCCGGCGGCATGCACCACGCCGCGCGGGACAGGGCCTCGGGGTTCTGCATCTACAACGACTGCGCGCTGGCGATCCGGCGCCTGCTGGACCTGGGCGCCGAGCGCGTGGCCTACGTGGACGTGGACGCCCACCACGGGGACGGCACGCAGGCGATCTTCTACGACGACCCCCGCGTCATGACGATCTCCCTGCACGAGACGGGCATCAGCCTGTTCCCCGGCACGGGGTTCGCCAACGAGACCGGCGGCCCGGACGCGGTGGGCACCGCGGTGAACGTGGCCCTGCCCCCGCGCACCGGAGACGCCGGCTTCCTGCGGGCCGCGCACGCCGTGATCCCCCAGCTGCTCGAGGAATTCGCCCCGGACGTGCTCATCACCCAGCACGGCTGCGACTCCCACGCGGCGGACCCCCTGGCGGACCTGCGCCTGTCCGTGGACGGCCAGCGCCAGCTGGCCTTCGACCTCGGCGACTGGGCCGACCGGTTCGCCCACGGCCGGTGGCTGGCCACCGGCGGCGGCGGCTACAACCCGCTGCGCGTGGTGCCGCGTGCGTGGACGCACCTGGTCGGCGTCGTCACCGGCCAGCCGGTGCCGCTGTCCACGCCGATCCCCGAGGCCTGGCGGGAGCACGTGCGGCGCCTGGGCAAGGAGGACCTCACGGGGGACATGTCCCTGTTCGAGGGCGACGACGAGGCGCGCATCCCCGCCGTCATGGGCGAGGACGCCGACGTGTGGTGGCGCTCGTGGGAGGTGGGCTACGACCCCGCCGACCCCGTCGACCAGACCATCATGGCCACCCGCCGCGAGGTCTTCCCCCTGCACGGTCTCGACCCCTGGTTCGGCTGAGGGCCCCCGAGGCCCCTCGGCGCCGCGGTTCGACGCGGGCCCGCGGCGACCGGTAGTGTGGCCGGGAACGTTTTCATGCGTTCCACACCCGGTGGAATGCGGGTCGGCGTGACCGGAGGACCCGGACACCCGCGGTCCCCACGCCCCGCCGACCCTCACCCCGACGAAGGAGTCCCCATGGGATCTGTCATCAAGAAGCGCCGCAAGCGCATGGCGAAGAAGAAGCACCGCAAGCTGCTTCGCAAGACCCGCCACCAGCGTCGCAACAAGAAGTGACGCCCGCTCCCTGAGAGCGACTGACGAGGCCGTCCGCCCCCCGCCGGGGCGGACGGCCTCGTCGTCTGTCCGGCGGGCGAGGGGCGCCGCCGTCGGGCGGGGGAGCGCGCCTAGGATGGCGGCATGCTCCCCGCGCCTCCCGCCTCCGACGCCCGCGTCCAGCTCCTGGTCAAGCCCGGATGCCACCTCTGCGCGGACGCCGAGTCCGCCGTCGAGGGGGTGTGCGCCCCGCGGGGGCAGGCGTGGGAGAGGGTCGACGGCGCCGCGCACCCGGATCTGCTGGAGGCCTACGCGGAGGAGGTGCCGGTGCTGTTCGTGGACGGGGTCCAGCGCGACTTCTGGCGCGTGGACCCCGCCCGGCTGGCGCGCCTGCTCGACGCGCCGCGGCCCTGAGGCCGGCCCGCGAGGCCGGCGGTCGCGCCCGTCAGCGGCGGGCGGCGCGCTCCCAGGCCTTGAGCCGCAGGTACTCGGTGGCGTCCTTGCGGTAGGCCATCCCGACGCCGACCGCGCCGAGGGCCACCCACAGCAGCTCGAGCGGGTTGAACGACCCGAGGACGAGGTTGACGGCCAGCATCAGCACGGAGAGCACCGCGAGCACGGTGCCGACCGTGCGGGCCGCGCGCGAGCCACCGCGGATCTTGAGGGCGATCCAGAGGTAGACGAGGAAGGCCAGCACGCCCAGGGCGATGGTCACCCCCGTCATCACCGGCAGGAGGGTGGGGACGAGCTCCCGGTACTGCTGGATCTGGGCGTCGGTCAGGCCCACGTCCCGATAGGACTGCTCCATCGCCTGGGTGAGCGCCTGGCGGCCGGGCTCGGTGAGCAGGGACAGCCCGGCCAGCAGCGTGGTGAGCAGGAACAGGGAACCGGCCGAGAGGATGAGCCAGAAGGCGGCCGTGATGGAGCCCGGGCGGCGCGGCGTCGCGGGCGCCGGGTGCCCGGACCACTGCGGGAGGGCCTCCTGACCCGGCTGCTGCCCGGGCACCCCGGTCCACTGCGGGGCCTGGGCGCCGGGCGCGCCGGCGTCGACCGGGGGACGGCCGTAGGGGCTCTGGGCGTCCGCGTCCGGCCAGCGGGGCGCGGACCCGGCGTGCGGGTCGGCGCCGTAGGGGCTGCGGTCGCGGGGGTCGTGCTGGGGCGTGCCGGACATGGTCCTCCTCGGTCGGTGCTCTGGCGCCCACGGTACCGGGCGGGGCGGTCTGGAAGACTGGGCCCATGCAGACCCTCGCCACGGTGCACCTCGTCCGTCACGGAGAAGTCCACAACCCGGAGCGCGTGCTCTACGGCCGCCTGGACGGCTTCGGCCTGTCCGAGCTGGGCCGGCGCATGGCCGTGGACGTGGCCGCGTGGTTCGCGCGCCGGGCGGACGAGCAGGGCCGTCGGCCGGAGATCGTGGCCGCCTCCCCGCTGCTGCGCGCCCAGCAGACCGCCGCCCCGATCGCCGAGGCCCTGGACCGGCCGCTGCGCACCGAGGCGGACGTGATCGAGGCGGAGAACGCCTTCGAGGGGATGTCCGACGTCGCCGCCACGCTCAAGCGCTCCCCGCGGCTGTGGCCGCTGCTGCGCAACCCCCTGACCCCCTCGTGGGGCGAGCCCTACCGGCAGCAGGCCGCCCGCATGCTCGCGACCGCGGACCGGGTCAAGGACGAGGCGCTCGAGGCCGGCGGGCCCGGTGCGGAGGCCGTCCTGGTGTCCCACCAGCTGCCCATCTGGGTCACCCGCCTGGCCGTGGAGGGGCGTCCGCTGGCCCACGACCCGCGCTCGCGGGAGTGCTCGCTGACCTCCGTGACCTCGTTGGTCTACGAGGAGGGCCGGGCCCTGCCGCGCGTCGAGTACCACGAGCCCAACCGCGCGCTGCTCAAGGACGCCTCCTCCCTGCCCGGGGCCTGAGCGTCCGCCCCTCCGACGGGGGAGGGGCCTCCGGTGCCGAGGGGGAGTCTCCGGCGGCACCCAGGGTTCCATCAGGCGGAGTCCCGCCGCGTAGACTCGCGAAGACCCCGTCCACCCTGCTCACCCCGCCGTCCCCGTCCCCGGAGCGCCCGCGTCATGTCCCTTCCGTCCCGTCCCTCCCGCCGCGTCGTCCTCACCGGACTGTCCGCGGCCTCCCTGGCCCCCCTGCTGGCCGCCTGCTCGGGCGGCGACGACTCCCTCGCGCGCCAGGCCGGCAACGCCGGCGGGAAGAACTACATCGCCGGGGACGGCTCCGTGGCGGAGTTCGCCCCGGCCGAGCGCGGCACGCCGGTGGGGTTCACCGCGGAGCTGTTCGACGGCACCCCCGTCAGCGGCGCGGACCTGCGCGGCGAGCCCGCCCTGTTGAACTTCTGGTACGCCGCGTGCGCCCCGTGCCGCGTGGAGGCCCCCCACCTGGTGTCGCTGCACGAGCGGTTCGCCCCGCAGGGCGTGCGCTTCCTGGGTGTGAACGTCCGGGACACCGCCACCACGGCCCAGGCGTTCGAGCGCACCTTCGACATCCCGTACCCCTCGGTGGAGGACGCCTCGGGGGACGTCCTGCTGGCCATGACCGACCACGTCCCCCCGCAGGCGGTGCCCTCGACCCTCGTGCTCGACCGGCAGGGCCGGGTGGCCGCCCGCGTCCTCGGCGCCGTCCAGGAGGGCACCCTCGCCGCCCTGCTGGACACCGTGGTCGCGGAGTCCTGAGGCCCGCCCGGATGCAGGACAACCCCTTCGCGGAGATCGCGCTCGACGGCTCGCTGCTGGCCGCCGCGCCCCTCGCCCTGCTCGCCGGCCTGATCTCCTTCCTCTCCCCGTGCGTGCTGCCGCTCGTGCCCGGCTATCTGGGCTACGTGTCCGGCCTCGGCGGCGCCGCCCTCGACACGCCGCGGCGCGGCCGCGTGGTCCTCGGCGCCGTCCTGTTCGTGCTCGGGTTCACCGCGGTGTTCATGGTGATGAACATCCTCTTCGCCGAGCTCGCGTTCCGGATCCTGCGGGATCTGTCCTGGGTGACCCGGCTGCTCGGCGTCCTCGTGATCGTCATGGGCGTGGTGTTCATGGGCGGGCTGCGCGGGCTGCAGACCGAGCGCAAGCTGCACGTGCGGCCCGCCGCCGGCCTGGCCGGGGCGCCCCTGCTCGGGATGACGTTCGGCCTCGGCTGGGCCCCGTGCATCGGTCCCACGCTCGCGGCCGTGTTCGCCCTGTCCTACACGCAGGACTCCTCCGCCGTGGCCCGCGCCGCCCTGCTGGCCGGGCTGTACTGCCTGGGCCTGGGGCTGCCGTTCGTGCTCATCTCCTTCGGGATCGAGCGCGGCATGCGCGTCCTCGGGTTCTTCAGGCGGCACCGCCGCGCCGTCATGGTGGGCGGTGGTGCGGTCCTGATCCTGCTCGGCCTGGCCATGGTCACCGGCCTGTGGACCGAGTGGATGGTCCGCCTGCAGTCCTGGTTCCAGAACGAATGGGTGATGCCCCTGTGAGCACGAAGCCCGCCCCCACCGGCTCCACCCGCGCCCGCGCGCGCGACGACGTCGCCCTGCCCGCGCTCGGCGCGCGCGGCATGCTGCGCTGGGCCTGGACGCAGCTGACCAGCATGCGCACCGCGCTGCTGCTCCTGCTGCTGCTGGCCGTGGCCGCCGTGCCCGGCTCGCTCGTGCCCCAGCGCCGCGCCGGCCCCGAGGCCGTGGACCGGTGGATCGAGGACAACCCCGTCTGGGGTCCGGTCCTGGACAGGGCCCAGTTCTTCGACGTCTACTCGTCCGCCTGGTTCTCGGCCATCTACCTGCTGCTGTTCATCTCGCTCGTGGGCTGCGTGCTCCCGCGCGCCGTGAAGCACGCCCGCGCCCTGCGGCAGCCCCCGGCACGGACCCCGCGGAACCTGGGTCGCCTGCCGGAGTCCGGCGTCGTCGTCCTGGAGGACGGCGGACCCGCGCCCGAGGAGGCCGTCCGTCAGGCCCAGGGGTGGCTGAGGAAGAAGCGCTACCGCGTCCAGTTCCGCCCCGAGGAGGGCGGCGCCTCCGTCGGGGCCGAGCGCGGCTACCTGCGGGAGATCGGGAACATCCTGTTCCACCTCTCCCTGATCGGGGTGCTGGTGTTCATGGCCTACGGCTCCATGACCAAGTACACGGGACAGAAGATCATCGTGGAGGGGGAGGGCTTCGCCAACAACCTCGTCTCCTACGACTCCTTCACCCCCGGCATGTACTTCGACGCCGAGGACCTGCAGCCGTTCTCCCTGACCCTGGAGTCCTTCGAGGCCGAGTTCGAGCGTCAGTCCCTCACCCACTACGGCCAGCCCCTGGACTACACGGCCGTCATGCAGGTCCGCGCGGGCGCCGGGGCCGAGCCCGAGGAGCGCATCCTCAAGGTGAACCACCCGATCGAGGTGGACGGCGCCAAGGTGTACCTCGTGGGCAACGGCTACGCGCCCGTGGTCACCGTCCGGGACGGTGACGGCGAGGTGGCCTTCCAGGGGCCCGTGGTCACGCGCGTCACCGACCAGAACTTCAACTCCCTGGCCGTCCTCAAGGTGCCCGACGCGCGGCCGGACCAGCTCGGCTTCGTCGGTCAGTTCATGCCCGCGGCGGACGACCCCACCGGCTCCGGCGTCGAGATCTCCGTGGACCCCGAGCTGCTGAACCCCGCGCTGATCCTGAACTCCTACCACGGCGACCTCGGCCTGGATGCGGGCGTGCCCCAGAACGTGTACGTCCTGGACACGTCCACGCTCACCGAGCTGAACAGCCGCACGAACGCCAACGGCGGCATCCGGCTGGGCCTGGGGGAGACGTACGAGCTCCCCGAGGGCAAGGGCTCCATCAGCTTCGACGGCGTGCGCCGCTACGTCGGCCTGGACATCCACCACGACCCGGGGAAGTGGGGCGTCGGGTTCTTCGCCCTCACCGCCCTGGCCGGGCTCGCGATCAGCCTGTTCACCCGCCGCCGCCGCGTGTGGGTGCGCGGGCGGACCGATCCGGACGGCCGCACCCGGGTGGAGTACGCACTCCTGGCCCGCGGTGAGGAGTTCGGCCTGCGCGAGGAGCACGTGGCCCTGCGCGAGACCATGGAGAAGATGTGGCCGGTGGCCGCCGCCCAGGCGGACACTGGTGAGACGACCCCCGCGACCCCCCGATCTGGAGACTGACAGTGTTCAACCCCATGGCTCCTGTGAACGAGCAGCTCGCGTACTACAGCGACCTGTTCATGCTGATCGCCGCCCTCGTGTACGCGGTCTCGTTCATCCTGTTCGCGATCGACATGGCCACGTCCTCGGCCACCATCCGCCGCCTCGAGGACGAGCTGGCCCGGGAGGGCCACGCCGAGGCCGCCGTCCACGCCCCGGCGCGGGAGCGGGAGCTCGCCGCGGTGGGCGCAGGGGGCGCGACCGCCGTCGGCGTGTCCGGGACCGGCACGCCCGTCCGCGGCGCCGCGGGATCCGCGGGCGCGTCCGTCGGCACCGTGGACCTCGTGGACGAGGACATGGACTACACCGGCAACGGGCGTCGGCCTGTCGCCAACGTGGCCGTGGCCGTGCTGACCCTGGGCTGGGCCCTGCACGCGTTCGCCGTCGTCGCCCGCGGCCTGGCCGCGCACCGGGTGCCGTGGGGCAACCTCTACGAGTTCATGACCACCGGGGCCGTGCTGATCACGACCGTCTACCTGGCGTTCCTGATCCGCAAGGATCTGCGCTTCGTCGGCACGTTCGTCACCGGCCTCGTGGTGGCCATGATGTGCGCGGCCACCATGGGCTTCCCGACGCCGGTGGGCCACCTGCAGCCGCCGCTGCAGTCTCCGTGGCTCGTGATCCACGTGTCGATCGCCGTGCTCGCCACCGCGCTGTTCACCCTCACCGCCGCGATGTCCGCCCTGCAGCTGCTGCAGGACCGCGCCGAGCTGAAGGCCGCCGCGGGGGAGCGGACGTGGTCCTTCCTGCGTCTCGTCCCCTCGGCCCGTGCCCTGGAGAACTGGTCCTACCGCATCAACGCGGTGGCCTTCGTGATGTGGACGTTCACGGTGATCGCGGGCGCCATCTGGGCCGAGGCCGCGTGGGGCCGGTACTGGAACTGGGACACCAAGGAGGTCTGGTCCTTCGTGATCTGGGTGGTCTACGCGGCGTACCTGCACGCCCGCGCCACCCGCGGCTGGACCGGCCGCCGCGCCGCGTGGCTGAGCATCGTGGGCTTCCTGTGCATCGTGTTCAACTACACGATCGTCAACACGTACTTCCCCGGCCTGCACTCCTACGCCGGCCTGCCGAGCTGACCCGCCGGGCCTGAGCCCGCACGAGGGCCCCGCCGGAGTGTCTCCGGCGGGGCCCTCCTACGTCCCCCTGGCAGGTCAGGTCAGCGGTCGGTGCCGTCCCCGCCGTCCTCGGGCTCGGGCTCCTCGCCCCGCTCACGACGACGGCGCAGCTCCTCCTCGCGCGCCCGCAGCTCGCGCTCGCGCGCCTCGAGCTCCTTCTCCCGCTCGGCCTGCCGCCGCTGGACGCGCAGGGACCGGAGAAACTCCTCGTCGTCGTCGGGGGAGGAGGGGCGCGCCGGGGCGGGCCCTCCGGCGGCGCGGGGGGCGCGCCGCCTGCCGAGGATCAGCCACAGCAGCGGGCCGACCAACGGGAGCAGGAGCACTGTGAGGACCCACGCCCACTTGGGCATCGAGCGCATCTGGTGCGCCGGGGTGAGCAGCGCCTCGAAGAGCGCGTAGAGCGTGAGGCCGACGAGCACGATCGCCGCCGGGATGATGAACCGACCCATCACCCCAGTCTAGGAGGGACGCGGGCCGGGCACGGGCGCCGGCGGGAGGGACCCGAGCCCGCTCCTAGACTGGGTCCATGCGCCTCTTCCTCTACGGCCTGGTCCGCGTGGTCCTGTTCCTCGTGTTCTGGGCGGCCGTCTACTACCTCACGAACCTCGGGATGATCGTGGCCCTTGTGGTGGCCACGATCCTCACCTTCGCGGTGTCCTACCTGTTCCTCACGCGGCTGCGCCTGGGCGCCTCGCAGGACCTGCAGGACGCGTGGGAGGGCCGTCAGGGCCGCCGGGGCCGCACCGAGGTGGCGGACGCCGACGCCGAGGACGCCTACACGGACGGACGCTTCGGGCGCTGAGCCCGCCGGGTGTCAGAGGACGACGCCCAGGGCGAACGTCACCGCGTAGACCACGCCCACGATCCCGGTGGCCTTGAGCACCGGGATGAGCTGCGCCCGCTCGGTCGCACGCAGCACGGTGCGGCAGGCCGGCACGGCCACGACGCCCGCCAGCAGCACGAGCCACAGCCACGGGTGCGCGCCGGTGAACAGCAGGGGGAGGACCACGGCGACGGCGAGCATCGCCACGAAGGACGCCCGCGCCGGGCCGTCCCCGATCCGGGCGGCGAGGGTCATCTTGCCCACCTGGCGGTCGGTGGGGATGTCCCGGATGTTGTTGGCCATCAGCAGCGCCGTGGAGATGAGCCCGCAGCTCACCGCCCCGGCCCACGCGAGGGCATCGACCGTCCCGGCCTGCGTGTACGTGGTGCCGAGTACCGCCACGAGCCCGAAGAACACGAACACGAACACCTCGCCCAGGCCCAGGTAGCCGTAGGGCTTCGTCCCGCCCGTGTAGTACCAGGCCGCGAGGATCGCCGCGACGCCCACGAGCACCGCCCACCAGGCGCCGGAGAGCGCGATCAGCGCCAGCCCCGCGACGGCCGCCACCCCGAAGCACGCGAACGCGGCGTGCTTGACGGCCTTCGCCGGCACCAGCCGGGAGGCGGTGAGGCGGAAGGGGCCGACGCGGTCGTCGTCGGTGCCGCGGATGCCGTCCGAGTAGTCGTTGGCGTAGTTCACGCCCACCTGCAGCGCGAGGGACACCACGAGCGCCAGCAGCGCCCGCCCGAGGTGGAACCCGCCGAGCACGTGGGCGGCGGCGGAGCCGACCACCACGGGCGCGACCGCCATCGGCAGGGTGCGCGGGCGCGCGGCGGCGATCCACTGGGAGAGCGTGGCGGCCATGGGCGGGGGTTCCTCCTGGGGAGCGGGGTGGGCAGCGGCGTGCGGCGGGCCGGGTCGACGGCGGCGCGCGGCCGGGGCCCGACGTCGGCCGGTCCCGGGTCATCCTCCCACGCGGGCGGGGCGGCGCTCAGCCGGCGGTGAACCGGGCGGTCAGGGCCTGCCGGTCGGTCTTGCCGGTGGAGAGCAGGGGCAGGGCGTCGAGGACGAGCCACGTCTTGGGCACCGCGGCCGCACCCAGCGCCTCGCGCACGTGGGCGCGCAGGACAGCCTCGTCGGGGGCCGCGGCCGGGTGGGCGGGCACGACGGCGGCGCACAGCCGGGCGCCCCACTCGGGATCCGGCACGCCGGCCACGTGGGCCGCCGCGACGCCCGGGTGCGCCTCGAGCACCGCGGTCACCGCCGCCGCGGACACCTTCACCCCGCCCGTGATGACGACGTCGTCCAGGCGGCCGGTCACGGTCAGCCGCACGCCGTCGTCGGTGGGGGAGAGCACGCCCGTGTCCTCGGTCAGGAAGGCGCGGGCGCCGTCCGCGGCGGGGACGAAGTGCTCGGCGGTGCGGGCGGGGTCGTCGAGGTAGCCGGCCGCCACCATGGGCCCGGCCAGGCGCACGCGCGGCGGGGCGTCGGGGTCGTCCGGGGCCACCGCGACGGCGACGCCGGGCAGCGGCACGCCGTCGTAGACGCAGCCGCCGCACGTCTCGGCCATGCCGTAGGTGGCGGTGAGGCGCACCCCCGCCGCCTCGGCCGCGTCCCGCAGCGCGGGATCGAGCCGGGCGCCGCCCACGAGCACGCGGTCGAAGGAGCGCAGGGCCGCCCGCCCGGCCGGGTCGGCGTCGGCCGCGAGGAGGCGGGCGAGTTGGGTGGGGACGAGCGAGACGAGCCGGGGGCCGGCGTCGTCGGGCAGGGCGGCCGCCCCGGTGGCGAACGCCGCGGGCGTGAACGGGCCCGGCGGCAGGGCCACGGGTGCGGTCCCGGCCGCGATCGAGCGGGAGAGCACGGCGAGCCCGGCCACGTAGTGCACGCCGAGGGCCAGCAGCCACGCCCCCTCGCCCCCGAGCCGCCGGGCCGTGGCCGCGGCCGAGGCGCGCAGGGCCGTGCCGGTCAGGACGATCTGCTTCGGCGTGCCCGTGGACCCCGAGGTGCGCACCACGGCGACGGCGTCCGTGTCGCCGCAGCGGCGCGGGTCGCGGGCCTCGGGGCGCAGGGCCACGGTGCCGTCCGCCGTGAACTCGACGGGCGCGCCGCCGTCGAACGCCGTGGCGAGGGCGGAGCGGGCAGTGGCCAGGGCGTCGGGGGTCAGCGGCATGAGACCACGGTAATCGTGGGCGGGTACGCTCTAGGCTTCACGCATGACCGCCCCGGACACCGCCGCCACGCCCGCCGCCGAGATCGGCCCCGTCACGCTCACCGGCCGCCTCGTCCGGCTGGAGCCGCTGAGCCACGACCACCACGACGAGCTCGTCGAGGCGGTGCAGGACGGCCGGCAGTGGGAGCTCTGGTACACCGCCGTGCCCACCGCCGAGGGCATGGCCGCGGAGATCGACCGTCGCCTGGCCCTGCAGGAGGCCGGGTCCATGGTCCCCTTCGCCACCCGTCGGCTCTCCGACGGGCGGGTCATCGGCATGACGACGTTCATGAACATCGACCGTTCCGTGCCCCGCGTGGAGGTCGGCAGCACCTGGAACGCGGCCTCCGCCTCCGGCACGGGGACGAACGCCGATGCCAAGCTGCTCCTGCTCGGCCACGCCTTCGAGGTCTGGGGCGTCGCGGCCGTCGAGTTCCGCACGGACTGGATGAACATGCAGTCCCGCGCGGCGATCGAGCGGCTCGGTGCCAAGCGGGACGGGGTGCTGCGCCAGCAGGCACAGCGCAACGGCTATGTGCGGGACACAGTGGTCTACTCCGTCGTCGCCGCGGAGTGGCCCGCAGTGAGGAAGGGCCTCGAGTTCCGCGTGGGGCGCCGGGCTCAGAAGTAGTAGGGGAACGGCGTCCAGTCCGGGTCGCGCTTCTGCAGGAACGCGTCCCGGCCCTCCACGGCCTCGTCCGTCATGTAGGCCATGCGCGTGGCCTCGCCGGCGAAGACCTGCTGGCCGGCCATGCCGTCGTCGGGAAGGTTGAACGCGAACTTGAGCATGCGCAGGGCCTGCGGGGACTGACGGTTGATGTCCGCGGCGTACTCGAGGGCCACCTCCTCGAGGCGCTCGTGGTCCACGGCCTGGTTGACGGCCCCGAACTCCGCCATCTGCTCGGCCGAGTACTCGCGCGCCGTGAAGAAGATCTCGCGGGCGCGCTTCTGGCCCACCTGCCGGGCGAGCAGGGCCGAGCCGTAGCCGGCGTCGAAGGAGCCCACGGTGGCGTCCGTCTGCTTGAACCTCCCGTGCTCGCGGGAGGCGAGGGTGAGGTCCGCGACCACGTGGAGCGAGTGGCCGCCGCCGGCCGCCCATCCGTTCACGACGGCGATGATCGCCTTGGGGGAGGTGCGCATCAGGCGCTGGACCTCGAGGATGTGGAGGCGTCCGGCGCGGGCCGGGTCGATGGTCTCGGCCGTCTCCCCCTCGGCGTAGCGGTAGCCGTCGCGGCCGCGGATGCGCTGGTCCCCGCCGGAGCAGAACGCGTGGCCGCCGTCCTTGGGGGAGGGGCCGTTGCCGGTGAGCAGCACCGTGCCCACGTCCGGGGTCATGCGGGCGTGGTCGAGAGCGCGGTAGAGCTCGTCCACGGTGCCGGGGCGGAACGCGTTGCGGACCTCGGGGCGGTCGAAGGCGATGCGCACCGTGGGCAGGTCGCGCACCCAGCGGCCGTCGGCGTCGCGCTCCACCTGGCGGTGGTAGGTCAGGTCCTCGAAGTCGAAGCCCTCGACCACGCGCCAGCGCGTGGGGTCGAAGATGTCGGAGACCTGCTCGGGCAGGCGGTCGCGGTCGGGGCGGGCGGCGGTCGGCTCGGTCATGGGGCCGAGTCTAGTGAGGGCCGCGGACGGAGAGGGGGGGGTGGGGCTGTCACCACGCGATGCCCGCGCTCGGCGTCGGCGCAGAGGAGCAACGAACGGGCCGATTTGGCACGTGACTCGTCCACGTCCGTCCTACGGGGTGGTTAGCATGCATCAATGACCCAACCCAGCCGTACCACCGTGGCTTCCATCACCTTTGAGGGAGACCATCGGCTCACCGCCCTGCAGGCCCTCTCGGTCGACCGTCTCTTCGAACTCGATGAGCTGGAGGAGTATCTGATCGTCCTCAATGGCCGGGACAACAGCGACCTGCGGGTTACTCTCGCCGGGCTGCTCTACGGTGCTGTCAGTGCCGAGCTGTGGGATCGTATCCGGTTCCTGGTCCCGGCGGACGTCCCGCGCGGAGGCGATGGCCAGGGATGGCATGGACAGCAAGCACTCAAACTGGGCCTGGCCGATCTCGTCCGCACCGATACTTACCTTATGCTAGACGGCAAAAATCATTTCGTGCGTCCAGCCGGGGTAGCGGACTTCTACGAGACGGGACGCCCGAAGACCGTATGGTCTGACACCTCGCCGTACTGGGATAAGTATGTAAGGGCATCCCTAGATGCTTTCGACGTCCTCACGGACGAGAACGCGCGGCGGATGATGCCCACCACGACGCCATACCTCTTCATCAGCGAAGAAGTACGTCGCACTATTGACGGGCTTGAGTCGAAGTACGGAATACCCTTGAAGTCGGCCATGGGTAAGACGAAGTGGGGGACCGAGTTCTTCCTTTACTGGCCCTTCACAGATGAGCATGGGTAGGGGTCTTGCGCCACGGCCGGTGTCCGCCGGCGGCGAGCAGGGCGCGTAGGCGGTAGTTGTCGAAGTTCCGGAAGCCGCGGGCGACCCGGCGCATCGTCTCGATGACCCCGTTCACGGCCTCGGTGGGCCCGTTCGAGGCCCCGGCGGTGTCGAAGTAGGCCAGGATCGCGGCCTTCCACCGGCGTAAGGTCCGCCCGAGCCGGGCGATCTCCGGGATCGGGCAGGACGGGAAGGCGGCAAGGATCTCGGCGACCAGCCGGCGGCCGGTCTCGGGGCGGGCGTGGTAGACCGCGCGCAGCTTCTGGTAGCAATGCCAGGCAAGGGTGACCTCGTGGTGCGGGTCCCCGGCCTCGAGCTTGGTGTTGAGCCGGGTGATCTGTTTGGCGGTGAGGTGCTCGGCGCCGATCTGCAGGGTGCGGCGGATCCCGTAGAGCGGGTCCCCGGCCCGGCCCCGGTGGCCCAGAGTGTCCTGCTGCACCCGACGACGCACCTCGTCCACGACCTGCCCGCCGAGCTTGACCACATGGAAGGCGTCGAGAACGGTGATCGCCTCCGGGAGTTCGTCGCGGATGGCGTTGGCGTAACCGTGGAACGGATCCAGCGTCGCCGTGCGGATCCCGCTCGTGAACGCCGGCCCCTGCTCGGTGAGCCAGTCGCCGTAGGCCGCCCCCGTGCGCCCCTTGACCAGGTCCAGCAGTCGTGCCCGGGGCCGGCCGTCCTCGCCGCGGGAGTGGTCCACGATCCCGGTGACCAGCCCAGTGCCGGGTGGGCCCACGTGGCGCCAGACGTGCTCGTCCACGCCCAGGGCGTCCACCCCGGCCAGCCGATCCTCCGCGGCCAGCTGGGCCTCGATGACTGGAGTGATGGCGTCCCAGACGGTGTTCCAGGCGACCCCGAGCATCTCGGCCAGGGCGGAGACCGCGATGTCATGGCAGCGCAGCTGCGTCACCGCCCAAGCAATCGCGCGGGTGGTGAGCTTGGCCCGCGGCGCGGCCAGCTCGTGGACCTCACTGAACGTCACGACCTCGCAGGCGTCCTCCCGGCACCTGAAGATCCGCTTGCGCCACACCACCCGCACGGGCACCCCAGCGCAGGGCAGATCGTGGAGCACGACCTCCCGGCGGCCGTGGCCGGTGGCGAGCACCCCGCAGGACGGGCACCCCACCAGCGTCGGAGAAGTCTCCACCACCACGGTGAACGAGCGTGGTCCGCGTTCCACGGCCCTGACATGGACGTCGGGCAGGTCGAAGAGCGCGCACGCGGGCGCGCAGATAGCATGAGACACGTCGAGGCCTTCATGGATCGGGTTGCTTGGTCGCTACCCATCCTGGAGGCCTCGACCTCCACCCAGACCTCACAACACACCCCTCGAGACGCCCACGCGCACACCGCTACCCATGCTCATCTGTGAAGGGCCCCTTTACTACGCCCACCTGGTGGCCGAGGACAAGTTGGGTCTTTATGTCGATGCCCCCAGTCCGGTACGGACTCTCTTCACCTCGTGGCCTCAGGACCCCGCGGCGGTGCTGCGGATGATCGCAGAGGCGACGTCGGGGGAGGTTGTCATGTTCGGCCTGCACCGGAATCGCCTTTCCCAGCTGACTGAGGAGCAACGAAACGCAGTCACATCGATGTGGCACCAGGACCTGCTCAAGCCATGGGAACAGGGAGACTGGTTCATGGAGCAGTGAGCGCGGGTGCGCCCATAGCAGCAACGACGCTCACGCAGTGTGTCGGGTGCGCAGGCGTCGTCGTGATGATGCCCGATGCCGACTTGGCCCGGGATCATCCGGTCGGCTGGGTCACCTCTCAGCGGGAGGACGCCCAGCCCTCCGGCCCGGGCGAGCCAGCCTCGTATGCCTCGAGCGGGACTAGGCCGGCGTCCCACGCCCGCCGCACCGGCTCCACGATCCGCCAGCACTCCTCGGCCACGTCCCCGCGCACGGAGAGCAGCGGGTCGCCCAGGATGATCCCCCGCAGCACCTCTCCGTAGGCGTCGCGGGAGGCCGGCGGCAGGTCGGCGTCCAGCGCGGCCCGGTCGGCGTCGAACGGCTCCCCGGTGCCGTCCACGGACAGCTCGAGGGCCAGGCGGGCCGGATCCAGACCGACGCGCACGCGGTCCCGGCCCGCGGTGGCGTCCATGCCCTCCGGCACGAACCGCGGCGGGCGGAGCGTCAGCACGACCTCCCACCGGTGCTCGCCGAGGGCCTTCCCCGAGCGCAGCGTGAACGGCACCCCGGCCCACCGCTCGGTGTCCACCGCCAGCACGAGCTCCGCGAGCGTCTCGGTTCCGCGGTCCGGGTCCACGCCGTCCTCGTCCGCGTAGGAGGGCACCTGCCGCCCCCGCACGGCGCCGGCCGTGTACCGGGCGCGGCGCGTGTGGGCGGCGACGTCGTCCTCCCACACGTGGGTCGCGCGCAGGGCGGCGGCGACGGCGTCGTGCAGGTCCACGGAGCGGATCTCGGCGGGGGTCTCGAGCACGGTCATGGCGAGCACGGCCAGCAGGTGGGACTGGTGCATGTCCAGCATCGCCCCGGTGGCGTCGTAGAACCCGGCGCGGCCCTCCAGGGCGAGCGTCTCGTCCGCCCGGATCTCCACGGCCTCCACGTCCTCGGCGCTCCACACCCCGCCGATGGCCCGGTTGAGGGTGCGGATGCCCAGCAGGGCCGTCACCATGGCCAACCCCAGGAAGTGGTCCACGCGGAACACCCGCTCCTTGCCGGCCACCTCCGCCACGGCGGCGTTCAGGTCCCGGGCGCTCTCCAGCCCGGTCCCGAACGGCTTCTCCAGGGCGAGCCGCAGCCCGTCCGGCAGATCCGCCATGCTCCGCAGCGCGTCCACTGACCGCACGGTCACGGCCGGCGCGAGGGCGAAGTACAGCACCGACACCGCCCCCTCGCCCGCGCGCTCGCGGGCCACGTCGAACAGAGCACGGAGACCGTCGGCGTCGGTGGCGTCGGCCGTGCGCCAGACGGCCCGCCCCACGATCCCGGCCCGGATGTCGTCGGGCACGTCGGCGCCGTCGAGAGCCTCCGCCACGAGCTCCCGCCACCGCTCGTTGCCCATCTCCGTGATCGACGAGCCCACGAGCGTCAGCTCCGGCAGCTGTCCGGCCGCGAACGCGGTCGCCAGCCCGGGCAGGAGCAGGCGGGACGTGAGGTCGCCGCTCGCGCCGAGGATGATCAGCGCCACGGGTCGCCCGTCCGCGGGTTGGGCGCCGCGTGCCGCTCCGGAGGGACGGTCCTGGGGTCGGGTCGTCTGCTGGGTCATCGGGGAGGTCCCTTCGCGCGGCGGTCCGTGGTGCGCCGGCCCGGGGGCCGGGCCGGCGTCGTCATGCCCCAGTCTCCCGTCTGCGCTCCCGCCGGGCCAGGCGGGGACGTCGCCTGGCGCCCGTCCGGCGGAACGTGGTGGGCTGGGGACATGACGACCTCACCCCTGATCGACGACCTCGCCTACCTCTCCGACCAGCACGCCGGAGCCCTGGTGACCCGGGACGGGACCGTCGTCTGGCTCTGCCTGCCCCGGTACGACTCGCCCGCGGTGTTCACGTCCCTGCTCGGGGAGCCCGAGCACGGCCAGTGGTCCCTGCGCATCGCGGGCGGCGAGGTGGTGGAGCGCGCGTACGTGCCCGGCACGCTCGTCCTGCGCACGCACTGGCGGGGCCCGGAGGGGGAGGCCGAGGTCCTCGACCTCATGCCGCTCGGCGAGGAGGCCGACGACGACGTCCGGGCCGACCTGGTGCGGATCGTCCGGTGCACCGCGGGCACGGTCCGCCTGGAGCAGGAGCTCCGTCTGCGGAACGACTACGGCGAGGTGGTGCCGTGGGTCCACCGGGGGGCGGACGCCCACGGGGAGCCGGCGCTGATCGCCGTGGCCGGCGGGGACGGCGTCGTGTTCCACGGCGGCGGATTCGCGGCGGACGGCGCGGCGCACCGGTCCGTCCAGGAGCTGGCGGCCGGGCAGGCGGAGGCCGCCTCTCTGGCCTGGTTCCCCTCGTGGGAGACGCCGCCGGCCGCCCCGGACGCGGAGCAGGCCCGCGAGCGCACGGAGGCGGACTGGCTGCAGTGGCTCGGCGGCCCCGTGGCGCGGGGGCCGCGGGCCGAGCGCGTGGAGCGGTCCCTGCTGACGCTGCGCGGTCTCACGCACCGGGAGACCGGCGGCATCGTGGCGGCGGCCAGCACCTCCCTGCCGGAGGAGATCGGCGGGGTCCGCAACTGGGACTACCGGTACGTGTGGCTGCGGGACACGGCCCTGACGCTGGAGGCGCTGATCGCCCACGAGCACGTGGAGGAGGCGACCCTGTGGCGGGACTGGCTGCTGCGCGCCGTCGCTGGCGACCCGGAGGAGCTGAAGATCATGTACACGCTCGCGGGAGAGCGGCACATGCCCGAGTTCGAGCTGCCGCACCTGCCCGGGTACGAGGGCTCGCGGCCGGTGCGCGTGGGCAACGGTGCGGCCGGGCAGTGGCAGGCGGACGTCGTCGGGGAGGTGATGATCGCCCTCGAGACCCTGCGCGAGGCCGGCGTCGAGGAGACCCGCGGCTCGTGGGCTCTCCAGCGGCGCCTGGTGGACCAGGTGCTGGCCCACTGGGACACCCCGGAGCACGGCCTGTGGGAGATGCGCGGGGAGCCCGCGTTCTTCACGCACGGCCGCGTCATGATGTGGGCCGCCCTGGACCGGGCGGTGCACGCCGTCGAGCGCCACGGCCAGGACGCGCCCGCGGAGGAGGTGGACCACTGGCGTGAGCGGCGCGAGGCCCTGCGTGCGGAGGTGCTGGAGCGCGGCGTCGACGGGACCGGCGCCTTCACGCAGACCTACGGATCCACCGAGACGGACTCGTCCCTGCTGCAGATCGCCCACACCGGCTTCGTCCCGTTCGACGACCCGCACATGCTGGCCACCGTCGCCCGGATCGAGGAGGACCTGCTCTCCCCGACGGGCCTCGTCCACCGCTACCGGATGACGGGCACGGACGGCCTGCCGGGCGAGGAGGCCCCGTTCGTCCTGTGCTCGTACTGGCTCGTGGAGCAGTACGCGCGCTCAGGCCGCACGGAGGACGCCGAGCGGCTCATGGAACGCCTGGACGAGTGCTCCTCCGACTTGCACCTGCTCGCCGAGGAGTACGACGACGAGGCCGGCCGCATGCTCGGTAACGTCCCGCAGGCCTTCAGCCACCTGGGCCTGATCCGCGCCGCGGACGCGCTCGAGGACGTGCGGGGCGAGGGCTGATCAGCCGTCCACCCGCTCCGTCGCCCCCAGCGCCGTGAGCAGGAAGGCGTACTCCCACGCGGTGTCCTCCCAGCCCTGGTACCGGCCGGACGCGCCGCCGTGGCCGCCGTCCATCTCGGTGCGCAGCAGGATCGGGGCGCCGCCCTCGGCCAGGGGCGTGGCCTGGTCCGAGGTGACCGTGCGGCGCAGCTGCGCCACCCACTTGGCCGGCTCCACGTAGAGCACGCGGGTGTCGTGCAGGCTGGTCACCGCGGCGATCGCCGGGTAGTCCACCGCGCGGATGTTCTCGTACGGGGTGTACGCCTTCATGGCGGCGTAGACGGCCGGGTCCTCGATGGGGTTGCCCCACTCCTCCCACTCCAGCGCGGACAGCGGCAGGTCCGGGTCGAGGATGGAGGTCAGCGCGTCCACGAACGGCACCACGGCCAGGCACGCCCGGTACAGCTCCGGCGCCCGATTGAGGACGGCGCCCATGAGCAGGCCGCCGGCCGAGCCGCCCGTGGCCGCGATCCGCGCCGGGTCCACCCAGCCGGAGTCCGCGACGAACCGCGTGGCGTCCACGAAGTCCGTGAACGAGTGGTGCTTGGCGGCCTTCTTGCCGTCCTCGTACCAGGCCCGGCCCAGCTCGCCGCCGCCGCGCACGTGCGCCACCACGTACACGACGCCGCGGTCCAGCAGGGACAGCCGCGCGACCCCGAACACCGGGTCCATGGACATCTCGTACGAGCCGTAGCCGTACACCACGGCCGGCGCGGTGCCGTCCTGCGCCACGTCCCGCCGCCGGATCACGGTCAGCGGGATCCGCACGGCCTCACCCGTGATCGAGCTCGGCTCCGAGGCCGGGGCCCACCACCGCTCGGCCACGTAGAGGTCCCGGTCGAAGCCGGGCACCTCCACCTCTCGGCGCAGGCGCACCTCGCCCGTGGCCGCGACGACGTCCAGCACCCGCGCCGGCGTGGTCCAGGAGACGTACGTCAGGCGCAGGAAGGGGGAGTCCTGGCTCACGGGCGCCAGGCGGCACGTGTAGAGCTCCTCGTCGAACTCCGGCTCGGACCAGGCGAGGGCATCGGCGGAGGCGGCGCCGCCGTCGTCGTCCGCGGACGACGTGGGGGCCGGCGCCGCGAGGACGGTCCGCAGCCCGTCCAGCGGCGCGACGAGCACGCGCGGCGTGGTCTCCCGGCGCACCGCGAGCGCCACGTGCGTGCGGGTGACCATGACGCCGTCCACGCGCACGGTCTCCGAGTGCGGCACCACGGTGCGCCACGCGGCGCGGTCGGACACGTCCGCCTCCCGCACCACGGACAGCAGGGAGTTCGGGGCCTTCGTGCCGTCGGCGAGGCGGTCGTGGACGATCAGCAGGACGCGCTCGCCGTCCAGGTCGAGGGGCTCGACATCGGCCAGCATGCGGGCGTCCCGCCCGATCAGCAGGCGCGGGGCGGGCAGGGGGGCGTCCGCGGACTCCGGCAGGTCGAGGGCCCAGGTCTCGGAGACCTCGGAGTTGCCGACGCCGATCAGCAGCTGCGTGCGGTCCGCGGTCCCCTCGAACCCGGTCCACATGCCGGGGTCGTCCTCCTGGAACAGGACCTCGTCCTGCGCGGCGTCCGTGCCCAGCACGTGGACGCGCACCTGGTAGGGCCGCCAGGTCTCGTCCCACACGGTGTAGAACACCCGGGTTCCCGAGCGGTCGAAGCGCACGCCCGGGGCGATGCCCGGCACGGTGTCCGGCAGGTCCTCGCCCGTGGCGATGTCCCGGATCCGCAGGGTGTACCGCTCGTCGCCGGTGGTGTCCACGGCGTAGGCGGCCAGCGCGGCGTCCGGGCTGAGGTGCATCCCGCCGAGGGAGAAGAACGGGTGGCCCTCCGCCTCCGCGTTGCCGTCCAGGATGACCTGCTCGCCGGGCAGGCCCTCGCCCGCAGGCACGACGGGCGGTGTCCAGTCCGCCTCCGCGTCCCCCGTCTCCTGGGCCGGGACGCGGCAGTGGATGCCGTAGTCGGCGCCCTCCCGGGTGCGCACGAAGTACCACCAGTCGTCCCGGCGGACGGGCACGGACTGGTCCGTCTCCACCGTGTGGGCCTTGATCTCCCCGTAGATCGCCGCCCGCAGACCGGCCTGGTCCGCGGTGACGGCCTCCGCGTACGCGTTCTCCGCGTGCAGGTGGTCCAGCACCTGCTGGTCCTCCTTGGCGCGCAGCCACTCGAAGTCGTCCGTGAACGTCTCCCCGTGGAACGTCCGGGCGGTGGGGACCTCGGCCGCCGTCGGGGGTACGGGCGCGGCCCCCGGCGACGTGGGAGAGGTGCCCGGCGTGGCGGGGGCGGTGGCGGCGTCGTCGTGCGCGGTGGTCTCGGTCATGCGCCCCATCCCATCACAGCACCCGGACACGCCAGCGACCCGGGCCCCCGGCCGACCCCGGAGGAACAGCGCCCCGGCGACATTCCAGCGCGGCAGGACCGCGGGAATGTCGCCGGGGCGCTGCGGATCGGGCTCAGTCGAGGCCGAGCAGCCCGCGGAACACGCCCATCCCGAAGAACAGCACGAACGCGGCCGCCACCACCCACAGCAGCGGGTGGACCTCCTTCGCGCGGCCCTGGCCGGTCCTGATCACGGCGTAGGCGATCATGCCGGCACCGATCCCGTTGGCGATCGAGTACGTGAACGGCATGAGGATGAACGTGAGGAACGCGGGCAGGGCGGCACCCGCGTCGGTCCAGTCGATGCGCACCACCTGGGAGGCCATCATGAAGCCCACCACCACGAGCGCGGGGGCCACGGCCTCGAACGGCACGAGGTGGATCAGCGGGGTGAGGAACACGGCCACCAGGAACAGCAGGCCGGTCACCACGGAGGCCAGGCCCGTGCGGGCGCCCTCGCCGATGCCGGTGCCGGACTCCACGTAGATCTGCCCGGCCGACACGGACGCGCCGCCGCCGGCGGTGACGGCCAGGGCGTCGGTCATCAGGACGCGGTCCTGGTGGGGGATGGTGCCGTCCTCGCGCATGGTGCCGGCCTCCCGCGCCAGGCCCACCATGGAGCCCATCGCGTCGAAGAACACGGACAGCAGGATCGCGAACACCAGCAGGGCCGCCATGAGCCAGCCGAGCTTCTCGACGGCGCCCGTCAGGGACACCTGTCCGAGCAGGGACAGGTCCGGGGCAGTCCACTCGGGCAGGGACGGGGCCACGAGGGACCAGCCGTGCGGGTTCACGGTGCCGTCCGCCGCCACGGACGGGCCGATGTGGAACACCGCCTCGAGGATGTTGGCCAGCACGGTGGCCACCACGATCCCGATCAGGATGGCCCCGCGCACGCCGCGGACCACCAGGATCGACGTCACCAGCAGGCCCACGATGAACACCAGCACGGGCCAGCCGGCCAGCTCGCCGCCGGCGCCCAGGCCCACCGGCACGGTGGTGCCCGCCGCGTCCGGCACACGCCGCACGAACCCGGCGTTGACCAGGCCGATCAGGGCGATGAACAGGCCGATGCCCACCACGATCGCCGTCTTCAGCGTCTCCGGGACGGCGTTGAACACGGCCGTGCGGAAGCCGGTGGCCACCAGCAGGATCATCACGAGGCCCGCGAGGACCACGAGGCCCATCACGTCCGGCCAGGTCAGGCCGGGCGTCGTCGCCACGGTGATGGCCACGAAGGCGTTGACGCCCAGCCCCGTGGCCAGCCCGAAGGGGTGCCGGGCCCACAGGCCCATCAGCAGCGTGGCCAGGGCGGCCACGAGCGCCGTGGCGGCGGCGACGCGCGGGATCCCCAGGGTGGCACCCGTGGAGTCCGGCGCGGAGAGGATCAGCGGGTTGAGCACGATGATGTAGCTCATCGCCAGGAACGTGGCGACGCCGCCGCGCACCTCCTGGCCGGGGGTCGAGCCGCGCTCGGAGATGGCGAAGTACCGGTCGAGCCCGGAGCGGGCGGCGGGCGGGTGGGCGGCATGAATCGAGGGCCCCGGCGCGGGGACCCCGGCGGTGCGGGAGGACATGCCGCACAGCCTAGTGATCCCCCGGCCCCCGCCCGTCCTTCTGCACGGTCCGGGTCGGCGTGGGGCAGACTCGTCCGGGATGAACCGTCCTCGCCTGCCCGCGGCCCTCGCCGCCGCCGTCCAGATCTACGCCCCCTCCACCGTGTACGCGGTGGGCCTGGGTGCGATGACCCCGGCCATCGCCTCGGCCGCTCTCGCGCTCGGCCTCGGGGCGGCGCAGGCGGCCGCCGTCGTCGTGCTGGTGGGGCTGGGCTCGCTGCTGGCCAACACGCCGGTGTCCCTGCTGGCGGCGCGCGCGGGGGAGCGGCGGACTATGGTGCTCTCCGCAGCGCTCGGCACCCTGGGTGCGGGGCTGGCGTGGGCGGCCACCGCCCCGCTGACCGCCGGCGGCGTGCGCGCGGGGGGCCTCGACGACCCGGCCCGCCTCGCCGTGCTGCTGCTCGGCGTGCTCACGGTGGGCGCCGCCGGCGCCGGCTTCAACCTGGCGCGGCAGTCCTACCTGGCCGTGGCGGTCCCGGCCACGCACCGGGCCCGCGCGATGTCCACGCTCGGGGGCACCATCCGGATCGGCGTGTTCCTGGGCCCGTTCCTGGGCGCCGCGCTCCAGGCGCTGCTCGGCCTGAGCGGGGCGTTCGCCGCGGCCACGGCCATGATGGCCGCCGGTGCCGTCCTGTGCGTGCGGATCCGTGAGCTGTCCGCGCCCGACGACGACGGCGCCCCCTCCGCCTCGGGGGGAGCCCCCTCCGCCGCCGGCTCCGCCCGCCGACGACCCCGCCTGGCGGACGTGGCCCGGGCCCGGCGTGGCGTGCTGGCGACCGCGGGGTTCGGCGTGGTGGCCGTGGCCGGGGCGCGGGCCGCCCGCAACGCGGTCATCCCGCTGTGGGCGGCGCACCTGGGGATGACCCCGGCGGCGGCCTCGCTCGTGTTCGGGATCGCCGGGGCCGCGGACCTGCTACTGTTCTACCCCGCGGGCCGCCTCATGGACCGGCGCGGCCGCCGCGCGGTGGCCGTGCCGTGCCTGACGCTGCTCGGCGCCGGGTTCCTCGCGGTGTCCCTGACGTCGGAGCCGGTGGGGTTCGCCGCCGCCGCGCTGCTGCTGGGCGTAGGCAACGGGTTCGGCGCCGGGATCGTGATGACCCTGGGCGCGGACTTCTCCCCGCCGGACGCCCGCCCGGAGTTCCTGGGGCTGTGGCGCTCCATGTCGGATGCGGGCATGCTCACCGGCCCGCTGCTGGTCTCCGCGGTGACCGCCGCGGCGGGCCTGGGCGTCGGCGTCGGGGTCATGGCGGTGGTGTGCGCCGGCGGGGCCGCGGTGTTCGCCCGGGTCCTGCCGCACGGCCCCGGCCCGGTGGACGACCCGGCGCCCCTGGGGCGGCGCTGATCCGGCTCAGCCCGCCGCGGCGCCCTGCGTCGGGTCGTCCGAGGGCTCCGGCGGCAGGGTCTGGCCGGAGGCGTGGTCGTCGAAGATCATGTACGTCTGCGTGTCCACCACGGCCGGCAGCGGCTGGAGCCGTTCGAAGATCACGTGGCGCAGGTCCGCGGTGTCCCGGGCGCGGACCAGCAGGATGACGTCCATGTTCCCGCCCACCAGGGACACGTGCCACACCTCCGGGATCGCCAGCAGGGTGGCGCGCAGCTCGCGCCAGTCGTGCTGGCGCAGCTTGAGCATCACGTGCGCGGATGCCGTGAAGCCGGTCTTGACGGGGTCCACCCGGGCGGAGAAGCCGGTGATCACGCCGGTGTCCTGCAGGCGGTTCAGGCGGGAGTAGCAGTGGGCGCGGGAGACGTGCACGCGCTCGGCGAGCGCCGCCACGGACAGGCGGCCGTCCTGGGAGAGCTCGCGGACGATCGCGCGGTCCACGCGGTCGAGGGGGGACGGGGCCATGGCGGTCACCTCCGGGTCGGACCTGCGCGGGCCCGGCGGGGCGGGGCGCGTGCCGTCAGGACCCGACGCACCGTCCTCGTGACCCGGGTCACCTCGACAGGATGTCTCTCCAGGATGCCCGGAAAGAGCATCCTGTCCGGTGATTATCCCACATGCGGTGACGAAGTGTTGTCTCCGCTGCACACTGGTGCCCACAGATCGAGAGGACACCCATGACCAGCACCAGCCCCGCCGCGCCCGCGGGCGACGGCGCCCCCGCGCCCGACGCCGGCACGCGGGCGGCCGCCGCCGCCGCGTTCGGCATCTCGCTCGAGGAGTACCTGCTCCCGGCGTCCCGCCGCATCCAGCTGATCTCCGAGGACGGCAACGTCCTTCCGGTGGACCAGCAGGGCACCTCCCCGGGCCACGAGTACCCCCTGCCCTCGGACGAGGAGCTCCTGGCGGCCTACCGCCACCTCGTGATCGGCCGCCGCGTCAACGACCAGGCCTACGCGCTCGTGCGCCAGGGCCGCATGGCGGTCTACCCGTCCTCGCACGGCCAGGAGGCCTCCGAGGTCGCCGCCGCCGTGTGCCTGGGCGAGGACGACTGGCTGTTCCCCACCTACCGGGACACCGTGGCCGTCCTGGCCCGCGGCGTGGACCCGCTGCAGGTCATGGTCGCCTACCAGGGCACGTGGCATCAGGGGTACGACCCCAAGGAGCACCGCGTCTCGGTGCAGTCCACGCCCCTGACCACGCAGATGCTGCACGCGGTGGGCATGGCCAAGGCCGCGAAGCTGCGCGGCGAGGACGTCGTCACCCTCGCCATGGTGGGCGACGGCGGCACCTCCGAGGGCGACTTCCACGAGGCCCTGAACTTCGCCGCGGTGTTCAAGCTGCCGGTGGTCTTCTTCGTGCAGAACAACAAGTACGCCATCTCGGTGCCGTTCGCGAAGCAGTCCGCGGCGCCGTCGCTGGCGCATAAGGCCGTGGGCTACGGCCTGGCCGGCGAGCGCGTGGACGGCAACGACCTCGCGGCCCTCCTGGCCGTGCTCGGCCGCGCCGTGGACCTGTGCCGCGAGGGCAAGGGCCCGTTCCTGGTGGAGGCGGACACCTACCGCATGCAGTCCCACACCAACGCCGACGACGCCACGCGCTACCGCGAGGCCGCCGAGGTGGCGGAGTGGGAGGCCCGCGACCCGCTGCGCCGCATGACCGCGTACCTCACCTCCACGGGCGCCCTCACCGAGGAGCTCGCGGAGCGGTACCGCCAGGACGCCGACGACGTCGCCGCCTCCCTGCGCGACGCCATGAACGCGGAGGCCGAGCTGGACCCGCTCGAGCTCTTCGACCACGTGTACACCGTGCAGACCCCGCAGCTCGCCGCCCAGCGCGCGCAGCTGGCCGAGGAGCTGTCCCGTTCCGAGAACCAGGAGGCCTGAGATGGCGGCACTGACCTTCGCGGCCGCGCTCAACGCGGCCCTGGCCGACGAGATGGCGGCCGATCCCATGGTGGTGGTGTTCGGCGAGGACGTCGGCACCCTCGGCGGCGTCTTCCGCATCACCGATGGCCTCACGAAGCGCTTCGGCGAGGAGCGCTGCTTCGACACCCCGCTCGCGGAGTCCGGCATCGCGGGCCTCGGCGTGGGCATGGCCCTCGGCGGCGCCCGCCCCGTGATGGAGATGCAGTTCGACGCGTTCGCCTACCCGGCGTTCGAGCAGATCGCCTCCCACGCGGCGAAGATGCGCAACCGCACTAAGGGCGCCGCGCCCATGCCGCTGACCATCCGCATCCCGTACGGCGGCGGCATCGGCGGCGTGGAGCACCACTGCGACTCGTCCGAGTCCTACTACGCCCACACGCCGGGCCTGAAGGTGTACACCCCGGCCTCGGTCAAGGACGCCTACCTCATGCTCCGCTCGGCGATCCGCCTGGACGACCCGGTGATCTTCATGGAGCCCAAGAAGATGTACTGGACCAAGGCGGACCTCGACCTGGACGAGCTGCGCGCCGAGTTCGACGCGCAGTGGGCCCGTGTGGAGTCGGAGGCCGAGCACGGCGAGGCCTGGGCGCGCGCCGCCGTCGTCCGCCCGGGCACGGACGTCACCCTGGTCTCCTACGGCCCCTCCGTGCCCACGTGCCTGGCCGCCGCCGACGCGGCCGCCGAGGAGGGGTACTCGGTGGAGGTCGTGGACCTGCGCACCGTGAACCCGCTGGACGAGGACACGATGGCCGCGTCCGTGGCCAAGACCGGCCGCGCCGTGGTGGTCGCCGAGCCGCAGGGCTTCGCCTCCGTCGCCTCGGAGCTGGTGGCCCGCATCCAGCAGCGCTGCTTCCACTCCCTGGCCGCCCCCGTGGGCCGGGTGACCGGCTGGGACATCCCCTACCCGGCGCCCAAGCTCGAGGAGCACCACCTGCCGTCCGTGGACCGGATCCTGGACGCGATCGAAGACCTGAACTGGGACCTCGACGCCGAGGCCCCCGCCGCCGAGGAGGCCCGCGCATGAGCAGCACGTTCACCCTTCCGGACCTGGGGGAGGGCCTCACTGAGGCCGACCTCGTCCGCTGGCTCGTCGCCGAGGGCGACGAGGTGGCCGTGGACCAGCCGATCGTCGAGGTGGAGACCGCCAAGGCCCTCGTGGAGGTGCCCTGCCCCTACGCCGGCACGGTGCTGACCCTGCACGGCGCCGAGGGCGAGACCATGATCGTGGGCGAGCCCCTCATCACGGTCGGCTCCGCGGACGAGGTCGACGCCGCCGGCCCGGCCGAGACGCCCGCCGCGCCCACGGCGGAGAAGCCCGGCGCCCTGTCCTACCGCGAGGAGGAGCGCGCCGGGGTCATGGAGCCCGGCACCGCCCAGCCCGCCCCGGACAAGGCCCGCGGCGGCGACGGCGACGTGGCCGGCTCCGACGCGGAGGCCTCCGGCAGCGTCCTGATCGGCTACGGCACCTCCGGCCATGGCGCCAAGGGCCGAACGCGCCCGTCCAAGCGCGTGCGCGGCGGGGCCCCCGCGGCGGCCGCGACGACGCCGGCCGCCCCGGCCGACGGCGCCGCCCGCGCCCCGCGCGTGAGCTCGCCGATCGTCCGCAAGCTGGCGCGCGAGCGCGGCGTGGACGTGGCCGCCCTCACCGGCACCGGCCCGGACGGCCTGATCACCCGAGCGGACGTGCTGGCCGCGGCCGAGGGCGGGGTGGGCGCACCGGCGTCGCCCGCGGCGTCGGCGGCGCAGGACGCAGCCGCGGCCCCGTCCCCCGCGGCCGCCTCCGCGACATCGGCCGCCCCGGCGGCCACCGCCGGGGTCGGCGGGACGGACACCCGTTCCGGGCTGACCGTGGCCTCGCGCACCCCGCTGACGGGCGTGCGCCGCGTGATCGCCGACCAGATGGTGCGCTCGCGGACCGTGGTCCCGGACGTCACCGCGTGGCTGGACGTGGACGTCACCGGGCTGCTCGAGCTGCGCTCGGCGCTCAAGGCGAAGGGCCCGGAGAATGTGCCGTCCCTGCTGGCCCTGATCGCCCGCTTCACGCTCGCGGGCCTGCAGCGGTACCCCGTGATGGCCGCCCGCATCGAGCACGCTGAGGACGGGCGTGAGGAGGTCGTGGAGTTCGACGGCGTCCACCTCGGCCTGGCCGTGCAGACGGACCGGGGCCTGATGGTCCCGTCCGTGGAGCACGCCGAGCGCCTCTCCGCCGAGGAGCTCACCCGTGCGATCGGCGAGACCATCGCCCGGGCGCGCGAGGGCAAGTCCGCTCCGGCCGAGCTGACCCGCGGCACCTTCACGCTGAACAACTACGGGCCGCTGGGCACGGACGGCGCCACGCCGATCCTCAACCACCCCGAGGTGGGCATGCTCGGCATCGGCCGGATCATGGACCGCCCGTGGGTCGTGGACGGCCAGATCGTGGTCCGCAAGGTCGCCGAGATGACCGTCTCCTTCGACCACCGCGTCACCGACGGCGCCACCGCGAGCGCATTCCTCACGTTCGTGGCGGACTGCCTGAACGACCCGACGGCGGCCCTCGCCCGGATCTGACCGGGTCCGGGTCCGCCCGGTCCCCGCGGGCAGCCAGCCCCTGCACGACGGCCCCGCCGGCCCCCGCCGCCGGCGGGGCCGCGGTGCGTCCGGGGGCGGCGCGTCCGGAGCCTCAGCGGATGCGGCGGGCGTCCATGCGGCGCAGCAGGCTCAGCAGCAGCCCGACCAGCACGGCCGCGGGGGAGGCGCTGAGCAGCACCCCGCCGACCGCGGCCAGGGGGTGGGCGGCCCCGGCCACGGCGGGCGCCGACAGGGTCAGCGCGAGCAGCACCCCGCCCGCCGCGAGGCCGCCCAGGCCCGCCGCCCACAGCAGCGCCTCGACGGTCCGCTCGAGGGCCGAGGCCCGGCGTCGACCGGCCCGGAGGCCGCGCCGCCACGGGGCCACGAGGACGGCCCACAGTCCGGCCACGGCGACGGCCGCCGCCATGTCCGAGGGCCGGTGCCACGCCTCGAGGTAGGCGGCGGCGCCGGTGAACGCCGTGGCCGCGGCGCCGGCCACGGCCGCGGCGGGCCGCCACCGGGACGGCACCAGCAGCAGGACCGTGGCCGCGGCGGCGGCCACGAGGGTGGTGTGGCCGGAGGGCAGGGAGTTGCCGCCGGCCCACGGCACCCCGTTCTCCAGGGCGGGGCGCGGCAGGACGTGCTTGAGGACCTGGGTGGTGGCGTTGGCCCCCACCAGGGCCACGAGCGCGAGCACGCCGCGTCCCCGTGTCCGCCGGGAGGGCAGGCAGGCCAGCGCGGCGAGTCCCGCGCCCACGGCCAGCGCGGGCGGCAGCAGCCGGACGAGGCGCGGGGCGAGACCGACGGCCGGGACGCCCCAGCGGTCCTCGACCGCGGCGAACAGCTGGTACTCGAGCAGCTGGCCGGTGCTGGTGGTCACCAGCAGGGTGTACAGCAGGGCCACCGCGGCCGCGCAGGACGCCGCGGCCAGCGCCCACACGGGGTCCGCGCGGCGGGCGGGACGACGCGCGGGTGCGGCCGGGGCCGTCCCGTGGGGGTCGCGTGCGTCGTGGGGGTCCATGCCCCCATTCTGGCCGAGTCGGCGCGGTCATGCAGGCTCCACCGGGTGGTCACCGGACCGTCCCGCCCCCGTGGCCCCCGGGTGCCGGGCCGCCCCTAGCCTGGCCGCATGGACCGTCATCACCCCGCCCCCGGCGCGGCCGACGCACGAGCCCGTATCGTCCTCGACCCGCACGGGCTCGCCACGGCCCGCGCGGCGCTCGCGGTCTTCGGGCCCGTCCAGCGCCAGGAGCCCATCGAGTGGGCGGCCGAGGAGCCGCTCGCCCCGGACCTCGCCGACTTCTACCGACACGTGGGCCCGGAGTGGGTCGAGATCGACACCCTGGGGCTGCCCTTCCTCCTGTTCCCGCTCGAGCGGCTGTGGGACGAGCAGGCCGGGTACCGCTGGAGCCGACGCACCGGTGCGCTGCTGGCCGACTGGGACGAGGACTGGACGGTGGTGGCCACCCAGGGGGCCGATCCGTTCATCCACCAGGCCTCCACGGACCGCGTCCTCATGGCCCTCGGCGAGGACGGTTGGGAGGACCGCCTCGACGAGCCCGTCCCCGTGTTCACGGACGTCGTGGAGATGACCCTGGCCCTGTGCGCGGTGGGCGCCGCCTGGGCCGGGGCGGACGAGCCGTTCACCCCGGACTGGCACGTGCGCCCCGAGGTGACGGACGCCGTCGTCGCGGGCTTGACGGGGGTGCTGGGCACCGCCGAGCGGGCCGTCCCGCTCGCCCGCTCCCTCGGGTACCCGGCCGCGGGCTGACCGGCCCTTCGGGCCCCGTGGCGGGGCCCGTTCCTAGACTGTCCCGCATGGATCCCGCCGCCGCCCTGCCCCCGCTGCCCGGCTCGCCGGGCGGCCCCGCCCTCCCGGACGTGGAGGAGCTGCTCGAGCACGCCGTGGCCGTATCCCTGCCGATGTCCGTGCGGTTCCGGGGCACGGACGTGCGCCGCGCCCTGCTGCTGCGCGGCCCGGCCGGCTGGGCCGAGTTCTCCCCGTTCCCCGAGTACGGCCCGGTCGAGGCCTCCCGGTGGCTGGCGGCCGCCGTCGAGGCCGGCTGGCAGGGCTGGCCGGCGCCCGTGCGGGAGGCGGTGCCCGTCAACGCGACCGTCCCGGCGGTGGCCGCGGACGACGTCGAGGGCGTCCTGGCCCGGTACGGCGAGGGGATCGCCGCGGTGAAGGTGAAGGTGGCAGAGCACCGCCCCGGCGGCGGCCTGGTGCCCGGGTCCCACAGCGCGGACCTGGCCCGGGTGCGCCGGGTGCGGGAGCTGCTGCCGGACGCGGCGGTGCGCGTGGACGCCAACTGCGGGTGGACGGTGGCCCAGGCCGTGGCCATGCTCACCGAGCTGCAGGACGTGGGCCTCGAGTACGCCGAGCAGCCGGTGCCGGGCATCCGGATGCTGGCCCGGGTGCGGCGGATGCTGCGCGAGCGCGGGGTCGCCACCCCGATCGCCGCGGACGAGGCCGTGCGGAAGGAGACGGACCCGCTCGCCGTCGCCCAGGCGGACGCGGCCGACCTGATCGTCGTGAAGGTCCAGCCCCTCGGTGGGGTGCGCCGCGCCGCGGCGATCGTCGAGGCGGCGGGGCTGGACGCCGTCGTCTCCTCGGCCCTGGACACCTCCGTGGGCATCGCCGGGGGAGCGGCGCTGGCCGCGCACCTGCCCCGCCTGCCGCACGCGTGCGGCCTGGGCACCGCGGCGCTGTTCGCCGCCGACGTCGTCTCCCCGCCCTGGCGCCCGCGCGGCGGTGCCCTGCCCGCCCCGGGCGGGGTCGCGCCCGCGCCGGACCCGGACCTGCTCCGGCGCGTGCGGGACGACGCGGACGGGCAGCGGTGGTGGGCCGAGCGCGTCCGCGCGGCCCACGCCGTGCTCGCGGGCACGGCGCCCGACGGGACCCGAGGTGCGGGGGCCGACGGCGTCCAATAGGGCACGGCCCCGGGACTCAATGCCCTGGACGAGAGGAGTTCGGCTCCGATTCACCTCCGCGCCGTCGGACGCTTCCTCGGGTGCGCCACGGTGGGCGACGAGACGAGGCCCCCGGCCCGTCGCCGAGCGCGCCATCTCCCGTCGCTCCGCCCTCGCCGGCGGCACCGGCCTGGCCGCGGCGGTCGTGATCGGCGGCCAGGTGGCCCAGGCCCCCGAGGCGCTCGCGGACAACGGCCGCCCGCCCCGCGGCGGCGGCAAGCTCGACTTCGAGCCCATCGCGCCCGTGATGCGCACCGTGGACGACGTCACCGTCCCCGCCGGCTACGACTGGGGCACGATCATCCGCTGGGGCGACCCGCTGTTCGCCGACTCGCCCGAGTTCGACATCCGCCACCAGACCGGCGCGTCGGCCGCGGCCCAGTTCGGCTACAACAACGACTACCTGAACATCATCTCGGACGGCGGCAACGACCGCCGCGGCTACCTCGTGTCCCACCACGAGTACACGAACGAGTACATCATGTTCTCCCCGGAGTACATCGCCTCGAACCCCCAGGACGTCGTCGACGCCGGCATCCAGTCCCACGGCCTGTCCATCGTGGACCTGGAGCGCGCCGAGAAGGGCGGCAAGTGGGACTACGTGCGCGGCGGCCGCCGCAACCGCCGCATCACGGGCACCACGCCGTTCCGCGTCACCGGCCCCGCCGCCGGCAGCGACCTGCTGAAGACCGTGGAGGACCCCACGGGCACCCGCGTGCTGGGCACCCTGAACAACTGCGCCGGCGGCACCACCCCGTGGGGCACCGTGCTCTCCGGCGAGGAGAACTTCAACCAGTACTTCGTGGGCCGCGGCACCCCCGAGGAGGCGCGCTACGGCATCGGCACCAAGCCGACCTCCCGCGGCTAGGAGCGCCACTACGACCGCTTCGACCTCACCAACGAGGGCTACGAGAACGAGGCCCACCGCTTCGGCTGGATCGTCGAGGTCGACCCGGAGGACCCGACCTCCACCCCGGTCAAGCACACCCTCCTGGGCCGCTTCAAACACGAGGCCGGCACCGCGATCCTCTCCGAGTCCGGCCGCGCCGTGGTCTACTCCGGCGACGACGAACGCCACGACTACCTCTACAAGTTCGTCTCCGCCAAGACGTTCCGCAAGGGCGACAAGAAGCACAACATGACCCTGCTGGACTCCGGCACGCTGTACGTCGCCACGTTCCACGGCGACTCCCCGGCGCGCGAGATCGACGGCGTCGGCACCCTCCCCTCCGACGGCGCCTTCGACGGCCGGGGCGAGTGGATCGCCCTCGCCACGGACAAGAAGTCCCTGGTGCCCGGCATGTCCCTCGAGGAGGTCCTCGTCTTCACCCGCCTCGCCGCGGACAAGATGGGCGCCACCGCCATGGACCGTCCGGAGGACGTGGAGACCAACCCGGTCAACGGCAAGGTCTACATGGCGCTGACCAACAACACCAAGCGCACCGCGGTGGACGAGGCCAACCCGATCGTGGGCAACCGCGACGGCCACGTCATCGAGCTCACCGAGAAGCACGGCGACCACACCGCCACCCGCTTCGACTGGGTCATCCTGCTGCTCGCCGGCGACCCGGCGGTGTCCTCCTCGGCCTACTTCTCGGGCTACCCGAAGGAGCTCGTCTCCCCGATCTCCTGCCCGGACAACGTGGCCTTCGACTCGGAGGGCAACCTCTGGATCTCCACCGACGGCCAGCCGGGCACCATCGGCTACGCCGACGCCCTTCACAAGGTCACCCTGGACGGCCCGGAGCGCGGCCGCGTGCAGCAGTTCCTCGCCGTCCCGCGCGACGCCGAGACCTGCGGCCCGGTCATCCACGACCGCGACAACTCGGTGTTCGTCAACGTCCAGCACCCGGGCGAGGACGGCACCTGGGGCGCCCACACCTCCTACTTCCCGGACTTCCTGAACCCGGCCGGCCCGGTGCAGGTCGGCGACGAGGTCGCGGCCCCGCGTCCGTCGGTCGTCCAGGTCTTCAACGTGACCGGCAACAACGGCGTGGGCCAGGGCTCCGGCACGCAGAAGGGCGCCCAGGGCCACGGCAAGGGCAAGGGCGGCAACGGCGAGGGCAACTCCGCCTTCGGCCACGCCCAGGGCAAGGGCCCGAAGCGCTGATCCGGTGCGGATGACCGACCGCTCGCGACATCGCCGCCGTTCTGCCCGGCGGTGATGTCGCGCAGGCTGGGTCCTCCCCACGGGACCCCCTCGACGCCGCCGCGGCCGCACGCCGCGGCGGCGTCGCCGTGCCCGGGGCCCGCCTAGACTGGCGACCACCATGTCTTCCGTCGATTCGACCACCCTGGCCCGCACCGTGGCCGCCGCCCTGATCGAGGGCGGCATGCGGGAGGCCGTGATCTGCCCCGGCTCCCGCTCCGCCCCGCTCGTCTACGCGCTCGCGGAGCACGAGCGCGCCGGGCGCCTGCGGCTGCACGTGAGGATCGACGAGCGCTCCGCCGGCTTCCTGGCCCACGGCCTGTCCCTGTCCACCGGGCGCCCGGTGGGGGTGCTGACCACCTCGGGCACCGCCGTCGGGAACCTGCTGCCGGCCGTGATGGAGGCCTTCCACGCGGGCACGCGCCTCGTGGCGCTCACCGCCGACCGCCCCGCCGAGCTGCACGGGACCGGGGCCAACCAGACCACCGTGCAGGAGGGCCTGTTCGCCCGGCACACGCGGGCCGCGGCCTCCGTGGACGGGGACCCCGCTCCGGGAGTGCACGCCGACGAGCACCTGCGCGCCGTCTCCTCGGCCGTGCGGGGGGCGCTGCTGCGCGCGGACGGGTTCGCGGCCGCGGACGCCGCGGTCGCCGTCGCCGTGGCCGAGGCCCCCGCCGGACCCGTGCACCTGAACCTGCGCTTCCGCGACCCGCTCGTCCCGGACGCGGACCAGCTCGCGGAGATGGCCGCCGTCGTGCCCGCGGAGGACGCCGGCCCGGACGATCCGCGCCTGCCGTGGCGTGCCCCGGGGATGGACCTCTCGGGCGGGCCCGAGCTGGACGTCTCCCGCCGGGACGCCCGCTGCACCGTGGTGCTGGCGTGCCACGGGGCCGGCCCGGTGGCGGCCGCGTTCGCGGTGTCGCTGGGGCTGCCGCTGCTGGCCGAGCCCAGCTCCGACGCCCGGTTCAGCGTCAACGCGATCGCCGCCTACCCGCTGCTGCTCGGCCCGGGCGGGGGCACGAGCCCGCGGGCCCACCCGCTCGCGGCGCGCATCGAGCGGGTGGTGCTGTTCGGCCGGCCGACCCTCACCCGGCCCGTCACCGCCCTGCTGCGCCGCCCGGACGTGGAGACCGCGCTGTTCGCCCCCGAGCCGGCGCCGTGGTTCGAGCCCGGCCGGCGCGCCGAGCGCATGATCGCGGACCCCGCCGAGCTGGCCGCGTTCGCCGGCCAGGGCCGGCCCGGTTGGCTGGTCGCGTGGCAGCGGGCGTCCATGCGCGCGCAGGCCGCCCTCGAGGACGTGCTCGCCCGCCGGGACCGGGACCACGGCCTGAGCCCGCAGTCCGTGGCGCACGTGGTGCCGGCGGTGACCCGCGGGCCGCTGGTGCTCGGCTCGTCCTCCCTCATCCGGGACGTGGACCTGACCTGGCGCCCGCCGGCGGCCCCGGACGTGCAGGTGTTCGCCAATCGCGGGCTCGCCGGGATCGACGGGACGATCGCCACCGCGGCCGGCGTGGCCCTGGGCACGGGCCGGCGCACCGTGGCCCTCGTGGGGGACCTCACCGCCCTGCACGACTCCGGCGGCCTGCTGCAGGGGCCGGGGGAGCCGGAGCCGGACCTGGACGTGGTGGTGGTCAACGACGCCGGCGGTGCCATCTTCGCCGGGCTCGAGCACGGCCAGGTGGCCCGCGCCGAGGGCATGGCCGACACCGTGGAGCGGTTCTTCGGCACCCCGCACACGGTGGACTTCGCCGCGCTGGCCGCCGCCCACGGCCTCGCGCACGTGCCCGTGGACACGCGGGTGGGCCTCGTGCACACGCTCTCCGACCCGGTCCGCGGCCGGCGCCTCGTGGAGGTCCGGTGCGACCGCGCGGACCGACCCGGGGTCACCGCCGCGATCGCCGAGGCCGTCGCGGCCACGTTCGAGGCGGCGCCGGAGTGCCACCCGGACGATCTGGCCCTGACCGAGGAGGAGTCATGACCGAGCACCCCGACCCCACGGCGGCCCCGTCCGCGCCCCACCGCGCCCGCCGCGCGGACGTCCTGATCTCCGGGGCCGGTCCGGCCGGCGCCACCGCGGCGGCGCACCTGGCGGCGGCGGGCCTGGACGTCGTCGTCCTGGAGAAGGCCGCGTTCCCGCGGGAGAAGGTCTGCGGGGACGGACTCACGCCGCAGGCGGTGCAGGAGATCCGGAACCTGGGGATCGAGCACCGCGGCGGGCCCGGCGACGACGGCGGCTGGCAGGTGGTCCGCGGCCTGCGCCTGCGCGCCGGGGAGCGGTCCGTGGACGTGCCCTGGCCGGCGACGGCGAGCTGGCCCGACTACGCCCTCACCCGCACCCGGAAGGACTTCGACGCGCTCCTCGCGGACACGGCCCGCGAGCGCGGGGCCACGGTGCTGGAGCGACACGCCGTCACGGGCGTCACCCGGGACGAGGCCGGACGCGTGGACGGGCTCACGGCCGAGCTGATCGCCCCGACCGGTCGCAAGACGGGGGAGAGCGTCACATGGCACGCGCCGATCGTGCTGGCGTGCGACGGGGTCTCCGCCCGCGCCGCCGTCTCCCTGGACGTGCACCGACGGACGGACCGCCCGATGGGCGTGGCCGTGCGGGCGTACTACACCGCCGGCCCGGTGGGCGCGGACGGCACCGTCCCGCGTCCGCCCGGGGACCGCGGCGAGTGGATGGAGTCCTGGCTGCGCCTGCCGGACGAGGACGGGAACCCGCTGCCCGGCTACGGCTGGCTGTTCCCGCTCGCGGACGGCACCGTCAACGTGGGCCTGGGCATCCTGGACACCTCCCCGCTGTTCGGCAGGCTCGACTACCGCGCCCTGCTGCGGCAGTGGTCCGGCGCCCTGACCGAGGACTGGGGGATCTCCGAGGACACCCGCACCTCGAAGATCCTGGGCGCGGCCCTGCCCATGGCGTTCAACCGCACCCCGCAGCATCTCCCGGGGATGCTGCTGGTGGGCGACGCCGCGGGCATGGTCTCCCCGTTCAACGGCGAGGGGATCGGGTTCGCGATGGAGGCCGCGCGGATCGCGGCGGAGCTGTCCGTCGATGCGCTCGCCGCCGGCTCGCCCGCCGCGGCGGACGCCGTCCTCTCCCGCTACCCGGTGATCACCCAGCACCTGTGGGGCGCGCATTTCCAGCTCGGCGCCCGCTTCGCGCAGCTGATCGGCCAGCCGCGCGTGATGCGCGCGGCCCTCGCCACCGGGATGGCCGCGCCGCCGCTGTTGCGCACCGTGGCCCGCGTGATGGGCAACGTGGTGGACCGCTCCGGCGGCGACGTCGTGGACCGCGCGGTGCGCATCCTGGAGTCCGTGACGCCGTCGCTCACCACCGCCGACGAGCCCCGGCCGGGTAGGCTTGACCGGTGACCACGTCTGAGCCCGGCTTCGCCCTGCCCTCCGGATTCGACCTCCTGGCCGAGCACGGCCCGGTGGTCGAACCGGTCCTGACGGCGCTGGGACGGGTCGAGGAGCAGCTGACCGAGTCCCTGGCCTTCGACGACGAGTTCTCGCAGACGGCCACCCGTCACCTGGCCGCGGCCGGCGGCAAGCGCATGCGGCCCGTGCTGACCGTCCTCGCATCCCTGCTGGGGGACCCCGGCCTCGCCGCGGGCGAGGTCGGCGAGGTCGGCCCCGAGGTGCGGCAGGCCGCCGTCGTCATGGAGCTGACCCACCTGGCCACCCTGTACCACGACGACGTCATGGACGAGGCGCCCGTGCGCCGGGGAGCGCCGGCCGCGCACCGGCTGTGGGGCAACGCCCAGGCCATCCTGGCCGGCGACCTCGTCTTCGCCCGGGCCTCCCAGCTCATGTCCGAGCTCGGCACGCGCGCCGTGCGCATCCAGGCGGAGACCTTCGAGCGCCTCGTGCAGGGGCAGCTGTGGGAGACCCGCGGTCCCGCGGCGGGGCAGGACCTCCTGGAGCACTACTACCGGGTCCTCGGCGGCAAGACCGGCTCCTTGATCTCCGCGGCCGGCGTCCTCGGCGCGTTCCTCGGCGGCGCGGACGAGGCCGCCGTGCAGGTGATGGCGGACTACGGCGAGAGGGTGGGCCTGGCGTTCCAGCTGGCCGACGACCTGATCGACCTGACGAGCACCGCCGCCGAGCTCGGCAAGACCCCGGGGACGGATCTGCGCGAGCGGGTGCCCACCCTCAGCACCATCCTGGTGGGTCGCGCCGCCGCAGGGGACGGGCCGGACGCCGACGAGGCGCGCCGCGTCCTCGCGCTCATCGACGGCCCTCTGGACACGGACGAGCAGCTGGCCACGGCCGTCGCCGCCCTGACCGCCCATCCTGCCTTCACCGAGGCCGGGGCGGTGACCCGGCGCTGGGCCGAGGACGCGAAGACCGCCCTGGAGCCCCTGCCCGAGTCCGTGGTCAAGGACGCGCTCGCGGCGTTCGCCGACTACGTCGTCTCCCGCGCCGCCTGACCCTCCCCGCGCCGCCTGACCCTCCCCGCGCCGAAAGGGCCCCGACGATGACCCTCCCCTCCCGCCGTTCGCTCATCACCGGGGCCGCCGCCGTCGCTTGCGCCGCCGCCCTGCCCGCCGCCGCCTCCGCCGCCATGTCGGCGGAGGTCACCCTCGCCGTGTACCTCCGGGCCACCCCGACATGGGGCGCGGTCCGACTGCACGTGATCCCGCAGGGGGCCCTCGTGTCCCTGACGGGCCGCACGAGCGGCGGCTGGAACGAGGTCGTGCACCTCGGGCGCACCGGCTGGGTGGCGAGCATCTACCTCGTCCCGGCCGCGGGCGCGGCCACGCCCACGGACGAGACCACCCTGCACGTGTGGCTGCGGGCCACCCCGTCCTGGTCCGCCGCCCGGATCGTCGTGGTCCCTGCGGGGGAGTCCGTGGCACGCACGGGCCGGGTCTCCGGTGCCTGGGTCGAGGTCCAGTGGCAGGGGCGGACCGGCTGGATCGCGGACGACTACCTCCGGCCCCTGGCGACGACGGCGGCGGCGGACACGCGCCTGACGGCCTCCACCGTGCTGCACCGGACCTTCACGTCCGGCGACCAGTCCTCCGTCTACCACGTGTGGGCGGACGGCATCGACTGGTCGACGCCGGTCGGAGTGCTGTTCTACCTCGACGGCGACTACTTCACCCGGTCGACGTCCCGGATGCACAACCCCACCGCCGCCCCCCTCGCGGACATCGCGGCCGAGGCGAACCGCCGCAACCTGGTGTGCATCGCTGTCGACACCCCGGACGTCTACCGCACCGGCCTCGGGTACACGTGGTGGAAGGACAAGGCCCGGACCTCCGCGTACTTCCGCGCGTTCGCGGCGCACATGACGCGCACGTACCGGCTGGCCGCGGACCGGCAGTGGCTCTACGGCTACTCCGGCGGCGCGGAGATCATCACCATCAGCCTCATGGCGCAGGAGCAGGACGCGTGGGGGTTCGCCGGCGGCGGCGCCGTGATCCTGGCTGGCGGCGGCGTCCCGGCCACGTACAGCGAGACCCGCCTGACCCCCGCCTTCCGCGCCCTGCGGGCCACCTGGGTGGTGGGCTCGGAGGACACCGCGGGCGAGACCTACCCGCAGACGTGGTCGGCGCTGGGTGCGGCGACGGCGGGTCACCGGTTCTACGCCGACCGGGGCTTCACGCGGGCCCGGCTCGACGTCCTCCCGGGGCTCGGCCATCACGACTACGACCTCGCGGGCGTCCTGCAGGCCTCGCTGGACGCGGCCGGCGTCACGCGGCGGCGCTGAGCCCCCTGCGCCCCGCCCGGCCTCAGATCCGGGTGGGCCCCATGTCCAGGACGGCGGCGAGCTCGCGCGCCTTCGCGGCTCGGACCTCGGGCGCCACGGCGTGGCGCAGCTGCCGGTAGAGCAGGTCGTCCTCGTAGCGGGGGAAGACGTGCAGGTGGTAGTGCCACACGTGCTGGTTGCCGGCGGGCTCGTTGTGCTGGCGGGTGGAGACCCCGTCCGGCGCCCACGCCTCCTTCATGGCCAGGGCCACCTGCTTGGCGGTCAGGGCGATGCGCTGCAGCACCCGGGAGGGCAGGTCGTAGAGGTTCTCGTAGTGCTCGGCCGGGCACACCATGGCATGGCCCTCGTGGTCCCCGAAGCCGTCCACGGCGATCAGCACGATCACGTCCTCGTCCTGGTACACCGTGTCCGCGGGCTCGCAGCGGTTGCCCGGGTCGGCGGTGTCCCCGGCCACGAGCCCGCAGAACGGGCACACGTAGCCCTCGGGGGCGTGGGAGATCCGTGCAGAGGGGCCGGCCGGAGCGGTCATCGGTCCGCGGCCCCGTCGTCGTCCGCCTCGAAGGTCCACACCAGCAGGTCCGTGACGAACTCGCTGAACGTGCCGCCCTCGTCCTCCCACGTGCCCTCCTCGGCCTCGGCGCCCGTGGAGCGGCGGTGCACCAGCGGGTCCGGCAGGGACAGGTTCTCCACCGGCAGGCCCCACACCACGGTCTCCCCGGCGTCCTCGAGGAACATCAGGAACCCGTCCCTGACCTCGAGGTCGTCCGGGTCCCACACGTAGTGGTCCGTCTCCAGCAGGTCGCCGCAGTTGCCCAGGGCCCGGTAGAACTCCCGCAGCGCGGTGGGGAGCACGAGCTCCCCGCCCAGCTGGCCGGCGGCGGGGGCGGCGGCCAGGCGCGCGTCGATCTCGGCGTCGGTCAGGCCGTCGTCCTCCTGCCAGGGCTCGCCCAGCAGGTCCGGCACGAGCTTCTGGAACGCGGGCAGGTACACGGGGGCGGGGGGCTTGGGGGGCATGGCGTCAGTCTAGGCGGCGGCCCGCCGCCCGGCCCGGTCCGCCCGACGGCGCACCCGGCCCTCCCGGAGCTGGTCCAGCGTGAACACGGCCAGGGAGGTCCAGATCAGCCCGAAGCCGATCCACCGGGCGGCGGGCATGTGCTCGCCGAGCACCAGGACGGCCACGAGGAACTGCAGCATCGGGGCCACGTACTGCAGCATGCCGAGCGTGGTGAGCGTGAGCTCCTTGGCGGCCGCGGAGAACAGGATCAGGGGCAGCGCCGTCAGGATGCCGGAGGCGGCCATGAGCCAGAAGTGGCCGGGGCCCTCCGTCACCGTGGTCAGCGCGCCGGCGCGCGCCAGCAGCACCGTGCCGACGACGAACACGGGGGTGAGCACCGCGGTCTCCGCCGTCATGGTGGTCACCGGGTGCACCGGCACGGGGAAGCGCTTCTTCACGAATCCGTACAGCCCGAACGAGGACGCGAGCCCCAGCGAGATCCACGGCACCTGCCCCAGCGCCGCGGACATCACGACGACGGCGACCACCGCGATCCCCACCGCGGCCCACTGGCCGCGGCGCAGGCGCTCGCCGAGGAACACCACGCCGAGCAGCACGTTCACGAGCGGGTTCATGAAGTAGCCCAGCGAGGCCTGGAGGACGTTCCCGCTGGTGACCGAGAGGGCGTAGAGCAGCCAGTTCGCCGCGATCAGGGCGGCGGCCAGTGCCGTGGTGCCCCAGCGGACCGGCGTCCGCAGCGCGGTGACGAGCTCGGGCAGGCGGCGCATGAGCAGCAGCAGGACCAGGCAGAACAGCAGCGAGAACCCGATCCGCACCACCACGATCTCCACCGCGGAGGCCGGGTCCAGGGCCGCCATGTAGAGCGGCAGCAGACCCCAGATCAGGTAGGCGCCGAAGCCGTGGGCCAGGCCGCGGGGGGAGGAGGACTCCGCCGCGGCGCGGACGGTGGGCAGGGCCCCGGTGTCCGGGGAGGAGGGTGTGGGGGCGGAGGCGCGGCGGGTCACCCGATCAGGGTAGGCCCCGGGACGTCCACGCCCGGGGGCCCGCCCCTCCGCGGTGAGCGGACTCACGGCGGCCCGCGCGGGCGCGCGGGTAGACTCGGGGGCTGAATCCCAGGAACGGACGGGCCCCCGCGCGGCCCCGCGCCCCGGCGTCGCGCGCCCGCCGCGTCCTGCCTCCCCGACCGCCGTTGGAAGGACCCCCCGCCGTGACCGAACGCCCTGACCGCCCGCTGCGCATCGCCGTCGTCGGCGCCGGCCCCGCCGGCGTCTACACCGCGGACATCCTCACCAAGGAGGAGCGGGACTTCCGGGTCAGCATCGACCTGTTCGACCGCTACCCGGCCCCGTTCGGCCTGATCCGCTACGGCGTGGCCCCGGACCACCCGCGCATCAAGGGCATCGTGAACGCCCTGCACAAGGTCATGGACCGCGGGGACATCCGCTTCCTCGGCAACGTGGACGTGGGCACCACGGTGTCCCTCGAGGACCTGCGGCGGCTCTACGACGTCGTCGTCTTCACCACCGGCGCCGTCAAGGACGCGGAGCTGGACGTGCCCGGCGTCGAGCTGGAGGGCTCCTTCGGCGGCGCCGACTTCGCCTCCTGGTACGACGGCCACCCCGACGTGCCGCGCGAGTGGACGCTGGATGCGCAGTCCGTGGCCGTGATCGGCAACGGCAACGTGGCCCTGGACGTCGCCCGCATCCTCTCCAAGCACGCGGACGACCTGCTGGTCACCGAGATCCCGGACAACGTGTACCAGGCGCTGAAGGCCTCGCCCGTGACGGACGTGCACGTGTTCGGCCGCCGCGGCCCCGCCCAGATCAAGTTCACCCCGCTCGAGCTGCGCGAGCTGGCCCACTCCCGCGACGTGGACATCGTGCTCTACGAGGAGGACTTCGACTTCGACGCCGCCTCCGAGCAGGCCATCGAGGAGAACAACCAGGTCCGGACCATGGTCGGCACGCTGACCAACTGGCTCATGGAGCAGGAGGACCGCACCGAGCAGGCCTCCCGCCGCCTGCACCTGCACTTCCTCCAGGCGCCCGAGGCGTTCCTGGACGAGGACGGCGACGGCCGCCTGGACAAGCTCCGCATGCGCCGCATGGAGCTGGACGGCCAGGGCGGCATCACCGCCACGGACGACACCGTGGACTACGACGTGCAGGCCGTCTACCGCGCGGTGGGCTACTTCGGCTCGCCCGTCGAGGGCGTGGAGTTTGACGACGTCCGCGGCGTCATCCCCAACGCCGAGGGCCGCGTGCTCAACGCGCAGGGGCAGCCCGTGCCGGGCCTCTACACCTCGGGCTGGATCAAGCGCGGCCCCGTGGGCCTGATCGGCTCCACGAAGGGCGACTCGCTCGAGACGATCAAGCACCTGATCGAGGACGAGCCCGGCCTCTACACTGCCCAGGACCCGTCCGAGGACGCGATCCTGGATCTGCTGACCGAGCGCGGCGTGGAGTACACCACGTGGGAGGGCTGGCAGGCCCTGGACGCGCACGAGAGGTCCCTCGGCGCCGCCGCCACGCAGGCCGGCCCGGTGGAGCGCGAGCGTGTGAAGGTCGTGGACCGCGAGGAGATGACCCGCATCTCCCGTGCGGGCGCCGGCCTGGCCTGATCCGTCCGGCGGGCCGCATAGAGTGCTCCGGTGGCCCGCCTGCTGATCGACCTCACCCCACTGCGACGGTCGCCGGAGTTCCGACGGCTGTGGCTGGGGAACGTGCTGGCCTCGGTGGGGACGCAGCTGACCCTGGTGGCCGTCAGCCTCGAGGTGTTCGCCCTCACCGGATCGTCCTTCGCGGTGGGCCTGCTGGGCCTGGCGGCGCTGGTGCCGCTGGTGGTGGCCGGACTGTACGGCGGGGCGGTGGCGGACCGGTACGACCGCCGTCGGGTGGCCCTGGCCTCCTCCACCGTGATGTGGCTGACCGTCGGCGGCATCGCCGCGCACGCGTGGGCGGGGATCGAGTCCGTGGCGCTCCTGTACGCCCTGACGGCACTGCACTCGGCGGCGTCCGGCATCAACCAGCCCACCCGCGGCGCCATCATCCCCGCGCTCGTGGGCCCGGCCCTGCTGCCGGCGGCCAACGCCCTCGCCATGCTCACGTTCTCGGTGGCCATGATGGTCGGCCCCGTGCTGGGCGGGGTGCTCGTGGCCTCCGTGGGGTATGCGTGGACGTACTCGATCGACGTGGTCACGTTCCTGGCCGCGCTGTACGCCCTGTGGCGGCTGCCCGCCCTGCCCCCGGGTGCCGGGGACGGCGCGCCCGCGCCGACGGGCCGGGTGGGGCTGGCCTCCGTGGTGGAGGGGCTGCGCTTCCTGGCCACCCGACCGAACCTGCGCATGACGTTCGTCGCGGACATCGTGGCCATGGCCACCGCATTCCCGCGGGCGCTGCTGCCGGCCGTCGGCGGGCCGATCCTCGACGGGGGCGAGTCCGCCGTCGGGCTGCTCCTGGCGGGGATGGCCGCCGGGTCGTTCCTGGCCGGGCTGTTCTCCGGGTCCTTCACCCGGCTGCACGCGCACGGCTGGGGCGTGGCCGTGGCGATCGGCGTGTGGGGCGCCTCCGTGGCGGCCTTCGGCGGCGTCGTGTGGTGGGCGTCCACGCTGCCCGACGGCGACCCGCGCCTGGCCCTGGCGCTCGCCGTCGGCATCGGCTGCCTCATGGTGGGCGGCGCGGCGGACTCCGTCTCCGGGGTCTTCCGCAGCACGATCCTGCAGTCCGCGACCCCGGACCGGCTGCGCGGGCGGCTGCAGGGGGTGTTCATCGTGGTGGTGGCCGGCGGCCCCCGCGTGGGCGAGATGGTGACCGGCTCGGCCTCGCTGGTCCTGGGGGAGGGCCTCACCCTGGTGGTCGGTGGAGCGCTGTGCGTGGTCGGCGTCGTCCTGCTGATGTCCCGGCACCCCGACTTCCTCCGCTATGACGCGAGGAGCCCCACCCCCTGAGCGGGGGGCGGGGCTCCTCGGCGGACGGCGCGGCCGTCAGCGGCGGGTCACTCGGCGTCGATCGTCTCCGGCAGCGTGCCGCCCAGGCCGCGCCAGTGGGCGAGCAGCTCGCGGCGCGGAGCGGCCTGGAGGGCCTCGCGGGCGTCCTTCTCGGCCTGCTCGATCCGCTTGTCCAGGGCGCGCGGGGCGCCCTCGCGGACCACGTCGCGGTGGTGGCGCTTGACCGGCTCGTCCTCGGTGTACCGCTCGACGGGCTCGAGCTGCGCCGCGGTGGCGTCCTGGTTCGAGCGCTGGGCCTTGAGCGTGGCGGGCTTGAGCACCTGGCTGACCCAGCTGCCGTCCAGCAGGATCCCGCGCGGGGCGGCCAGGCCGTGGCGCAGGGCCAGGTCCAGGGCGTCGGCGGGGTCGATCTCGAGGCGGGCCGTGGTCAGGGGCACGTCGTCCACGGGTCGGCCGTCCACGCGCTGCCGGGCCACGGCCCGGGCGAGCGTGTAGTCGGACTGCCACACGGCGCCGCGCGGGTCGATCAGATAGAGCATGCGGACTCCTCGGTCGGCTGCGCCCGCCGGGCGGACGCGGGGGGCGGATCAGCGGAAGTTGATGAACTGCAGGTCGGCGTCCTCGAACTTCTTGAGCATCGCGATGACCTCCTGCAGATCGTCGCGGGACTTCGAGGACACGCGCAGCTCGTCGCCCTGGATCTGGGCCTTGACGGACTTGGGGCCCTCGTCCCGGATCAGCTTGGTGATCTTCTTGGCGGTGGGCTGGTCGATGCCCTCCTTGATGGAGGCCTCCAGACGGGTCTCCTTGCCGGAGGCGTAGGGCTCGCCCGCGTCGAGGGACTTCAGGGAGATGCCGCGCTTGACCAGCTTGGACTCGAACACGTCCAGCACAGCCTTCACGCGCTCCTCGGAGGAGGCCTTCATGAGGATCTTCTCCCCGGAGAAGTCGATCTCGGCGCCGACGCCCTTGAAGTCGTAGCGCTGGGCGATCTCCTTCTGCGCCTGGTTCAGGGCGTTGGACACCTCCTGCTTGTCCACCTTGCTGACGACGTCGAACGTGGAATCGCTGGCCATGGGTCCTCCTGGGTCTCGGGGCTCGGAATGCTCCGGCCAGCCTATCCGGCACGACGGGCCCGGGCGGAGGGCTCCGCGACGGTCACCGCCGCCGCGAGTGGCGGCCGGGCGCGGGAGTGCTGTACAGTCGACTCTCGCCTGATCGGTTGACCGTGTGATCCCACATGCATCGCCGACGCGGCGGCCCGGCAGATTACCCGAGCGGCCAAAGGGGGCTGACTGTAAATCAGCTGGCATTGCCTACGGGGGTTCGAATCCCTCATCTGCCACGGGAGCGAAGGCCCCGGGACCGGACACGGTCCCGGGGCCTTCCGCATGCCCGGGGCGTCTGATCCCGGGGAGGGGCTGGGCGCGGAGGGTCGTCTCGGGTAAGTTCTCGGACAGTCACCGGCTGTGATCCGCGCCACACGGAGGGGGTCCGGCCGCCTGCCACCGGACGACCAGGAGATCACCGTGAGCCCCACCCCCGACGCGTCCACCACCGACGTGTCCGCTGCCGAGTCCTACACCGCCGGTCCGCAGGACATCGACCTGCTGGACCAGACGCTCGCCCAGAACCTGGACGCCACCGCCGAGCGGTTCCCGGGCGCCGTGGCCCTCGACGAGCGCGTCACCGGCAGGCGGTGGACGTACGCCCAGCTCGCGGACGAGTCACGACGCGTGGCCAAGGCGCTGATCGCCGCCGGCTACGAGCGCGGCGACCGACTGGGCATGTGGAGCCCCAACGTGGCCGAGTGGGCCACCCTGCTCTACGGCGCCGCGCGGGCCGGGGTCATCCTGGTCAACCTCAACCCCGCCTACCGGGCGCACGAGCTCACCTACGTGGTGGAGCAGTGCACCATGCGCGGCCTCGTCGTCGCCTGCCCGGATGCGCGCACGGACCCGCCGCAGATCGCCCGGCAGGTGGCCCGGGAGGGCGCCCCCGCGCTGCGGCAGCTGATCCTCCTGCCCGCGGACGCGGACGCGGACGCGGATGCCGTGCCGGTCGGCGGGCCGGCCCCGGTCGCGCCCGAGGGGGCGGCGGCGGGCGGGGACGCCGTCGTCGCCGGCCGCGCGGGCGAGCCGGTGGCCGAGATCGGCTGGGCGGCCTTCCTGGCCGCCGGCGCCGAGATCAGCGACGCCGAGCTGGCCGCGCGCGAGGCGGAGGGCGGTCCGGACGACCCGGTCAACCTGCAGTACACGTCCGGCACCACCGGCTTCCCCAAGGGGGTGACCCTGACCCACCGCAACGTGCTCAACAACGGCTTCCACATCGGCGAGCTGCTGCGCTACACGGACGAGGACGGGGTGGTGATCCCCGTGCCGTTCTTCCACTGCTTCGGCATGGTGATCGGCCTGATCGCCGCCGTCTCCCACGGCACGGCCTCGATCCTCCCCTCGCGCTCCTTCGACCCCGCCGCGGCCCTGCGGGCGGTCACGGAGACCGGCGCGACGAGCCTCTACGGCGTGCCCACCATGTTCATCGCCATGCTGGCCCGGCCGGAGGTGGCCGACCTCGACCTCTCCACGCTGCGCACCGGCGTGATGGCCGGCTCCACGTGCCCCGTGGAGGTGATGGAGCAGGTCATCGAACGCCTCCACATGGCCGAGGTGGCCATCTGCTACGGCATGACCGAGACCGCGCCGGTGTCCACCATGACCCGGGCGGACGACTCGCTCGAACGGCGCACGCAGACCGTCGGACGGTCCATGCCGCACGTGGAGACGAAGATCGTCGACCCGGCCACGGGTGAGCCCGTGCGCCGCGGCGCCACCGGTGAGCTCTGCACCCGCGGCTACTCCGTGATGTCCGGGTACTGGGAGGAGCCCGAGCGCACCGCGGCCGTGATCGACGAGGACGGCTGGATGCACTCCGGAGACCTCGCCTCGATGGACGAGGACGGCTACGTGCGCATCGAGGGGCGCATCAAGGACCTGATCATCCGCGGTGGGGAGAACATCTCCCCGCGCGAGGTGGAGGAGTTCCTCTACCGCCACCCCGACATCCAGGACGTCCAGGTGATCGGCGTCCCGGACGAGCGGTACGGCGAGGAGCTGATGGCCTGCATCATCCTGAAGCCGGGCGCCGCCGCCCTCACGGCGGAGGACCTGAAGGAGTTCGCCGACGGGCGGATCGCCCACTACAAGGTCCCCCGCCACGTGAAGCTCCTCAGCGCGTTCCCCATGACCGTCTCCGGCAAGGTCCGCAAGGTGGGGCTGCGGGAGGAGGCCGCCGCCGAGCTCGCCGGGCGGTCCGGCGGGGGCGGCGCCGGCTGATCCTCCGGCGCGACCCGGCAGAGGGGCTCAGCACGCGGCCGGCAGCGGGTACACGTCCCACACCGTCCCCAGGCTGCCCGGCGCGGCCGCCCGCTGCAGGCGGTGCACGTGCCAGGCCCACGTGTTCGCGGACGAGCCCTCCGGTGCCGCCGGACAGGTGCCCCGGTGGTGCCACACCCCGTCCGCCCACACGAAGTCCAGGTGCGCGGCGATCCCCTCGTCCGTCTCGTCCGGCTCCTCGAGGACGAGCCCGGACATCTCCGCCACGGCGTACAGGCTCGTGGCGTCCGGGTCCAACACCAGGCCGCAGTCCTGCTCGAACGCGGTGATCCACGCGACCGCGTGGGCCATGCCCTCCTCGGCGGAGCCGGGCGGCGAGAGCACGAGCACGGAGCCGCGCTCGCCCGGGCGCAGCGTGGCGGGCGTCCCCGGCCCGTGGGGCTCGGCGGCGTCGGCGGTGGGGGCGGGGTGGTGCTGTGCGGTCATGGCTGTCCTCCGTAAGACTCGACGCCGGACCCGTCGGGTCCGGCGGGCGGGGTGGCGGCCGCCCCGGTCGGGACGGCCGTGGTCCACGTTCCCGGAGTGGGCACCGGTCCGCAGGTGGCGGATCGTTGCCGGGGGACGGCCGGGACCCGGCCGTCGCCTGTGCAGGAGCCGTCGGTCTTGCGACGCCGGCCTGGCAGCCCCGTGGCCCGGCGTCAGATCCGCCGGTGGTCGGCCGGGGTCAGCTTCGGTCCGAACGCCTGCTTCCGCTCACCCGAGAGCCCGATCAGCCGCACCACCCGCTGACGGTGCCCTGCCCAGGGCGCCAGCAGCCGCAGCATGCCGGCGTCGTCCGTGCGCCGACCCGTGAGCACCTGCCCCACGAACTGCGCCAGGTGGTAGTCGCCCACGGACACGATGTCCGCGGCGCCGTGGCTGCGCTGCAGGGCCTCGGCCGCCGTCCACGGCCCGATCCCGGGCACCCGCAGCAGCATCCGGGCCAGCCGGGCGGCCGCGGCCGCGTCCCCCGGCGGCGTCGCCTCGCCGAGGCGGTCCAGGGTCGACGCGCGGCGGGCCACCTCCAGCACCGCCCTCGACTGGGCGGGCTGCACCCAGGCGCGCGCATGCCAGTCCCAGGACGGCACGCGCAGCACCGCGTCCGGGGTCGGCGGCAGGAGCATGCCCGCCGGGGCGGGGCCGGGCGGCGTGGCGTCGTCGATCCGGTGGGACAGGCGCACGAGGGTGCGCCAGCCGTGCCGCGCCTGGTCGTGGGTGACCTTCTGCTCGAGCACCACCGTCATGAGCTGGCGGGCCAGCTGGCCGCCGGCCGGCAGGCGCAGGCCCGGCCGGCGTCGCCGGGCCTCCCGCACGTGCCAGGGGAGGACGGGCCGGCCCGAGTCGGGGGCGAGCAGCGTGTCGAAGGCGGCCCAGCCGTCGTCGTGCAGGCCCAGCAGGAGGTCTGCTCGGGCCGCCGCGAGCGCCGCGCCCGGGCCCCACGCGCGCGCCAGGACCCGCCCGCCGGCCTGCGGGGAGACCAGCAGCGTGGCGGGCAGGGTCCGGCCACGCCCGTCCGGCTCCCGGCGGGTCAGCCACACGCCCTCCGGGGCCGCCCGTACCGTGGGGTCCGCCGCGCCGCGCTGCAGGGGGCGCAGGGTGAGCGCCACGTCCACGGGCCCGGGGGGCTCCAGCAGGCGCGCGGCGTCGGGGTCGGTCATGGGGCGCACCGTACACGGCGCCCCGGACGCCGCACCGCGGGCCGGCGCCACATGGCCCCCGGTGTCCCGAGCCCGGCACGGCGTCCGCCCCCTCGCGTAGCGTGGTCACCGTGACTGACACGACCTCCTCCGCCCCCGGCGACCTGCGCTGCGCCCAGACCGTCCTCGACCTGATCGGGCACACCCCGCTCGTGAAGCTCAACCGTGTGACCGAGGGGGTGCAGGCCACCGTGCTCGTCAAGGTGGAGTACCTGAACCCCGGCGGCTCCGTGAAGGACCGCATCGCACTGCGCATGGTCGAGGCCGCGGAGCGGGACGGGAAGCTGGCCCCCGGCGGCACCGTGGTGGAGCCCACCTCCGGCAACACCGGCGTGGGCCTGGCGCTCGTGGCCCAGCAGAAGGGCTACCGGGCCGTGTTCGTCACCCCGGACAAGGTGGGCCAGGAGAAGCGCGACGTCCTCACGGCGTACGGCGCGGAGATCGTGGTGACCCCCACCGCCGTGGATCCGGCCTCGGAGGAGTCCTACTACGGCGTGGCGAACCGCCTGGAGCAGGAGATCCCCGGCGCCTACCAGCCCAACCAGTTCTTCAACCCGGCCGCCCCGGACTCGCACTACGAGACCACGGGCCCGGAGATCTGGCAGGACACCGCCGGGCGCGTGACCCACGTGGTGATCGGCGCCGGCACCGGCGGCACCATCACGGGAGTCGGCCGGTACCTGAAGGAGGTCTCGGCGGACCGTCCCTCCGGACCCGTGCGCGTGATCGGCGCGGACCCGGAGGGCTCCGTCTACTCCGGCGGCACCGGCCGCCCGTACTTCGTGGAGGGCGTCGGCGAGGACATCTGGGTGGGCAACTACGACCCGTCCGTGCCGGACGAGGTGATCGCCGTCTCCGACGACGAGGCGTTCGCCATGACCCGCCGCCTCGCCGCGGAGGAGGGCCTGCTGGTGGGCGGCTCCTCCGGCCTGGCCGTGGTGGCCGGCCTGCGTGTCGCGAAGGACCTGGGCCCGGACGACGTGATGGTGATCGTGCTCCCGGACTCCGGCCGCGGCTACCTGGCCAAGATCTTCAACGACGAGTGGATGGACGAGCGCGGCTTCCACCACGCCGAGCAGCCCACCGTGCTGCCCGGCTGGGCGCGCGGCCGCACCCGCTCCGCCGTGCCCGCCGCCCAGGACGGCGGGGACGGCCGCGAGGGCGCCGTCGGCGGTGCCGGCACGCCCGTCGAGGCGCTCGAGCAGGCGCGGGAGGAGACGCAGCACACCGTGGCGGACGCTTCCGCCCCCAGGACGACGCCGGCCGGCTCCCGCTGGGACGCCTCCCTCGCGGACGTGCTCGCGGACAAGGAGGACCTGTTCCCCGGCTCCGTGCCCACCCTCGTCACCGCGTCCCCGCAGACGACGGTGGCGGACGCCGTCGCCACCCTGAACCGGTACGGCGTGGACGGCCTGCCGGTGATCGCCGAGCCGCGCCACGACCTGCGCGTGGGCGAGGTGCGCGGCACCGTGTCCGCCGCCGCGCTCGCCGCCGGGCTCGCGGCCGGGCGCATCACCGGCGAGACCCCGGTGGGCGAGGCCATGGAGCCGGCGCTGCCCGGCGTCGGCGCCCGCACCGGTCTGCGCGCCGCCGCCCGCCGCCTCCAGGACGAGCGCACCCTGCTGGTCATGGACGCCGGCGTGGTGCAGGGCGTCGTGACGCTGCACGACGTCCTGGCCTACGTGACCGCCTGACCCGCACCCCGCCCCCGAACCCCGAGGAGGTCCCCTCGTGACCGAGCAGAACGTGAACGAGCAGCCCCATCCCACCGCCCCCGCCGCCGCGGCGGGCGACGCCGCCTCCGGGCCCCAGCAGGGCTTCGCCACCCGCGCCGTCCACGCCGGGCAGCACCTGGACGAGGTGTACGGGGCTGTGGTGCCCCCGCTGCACATCTCCAGCACCTACGCGCCCACGGCCATCGGCGAGCTGCGCCGCGGCTACGACTACGGCCGCGGCACGAATCCCACCCGTGACGCGCTCCAGGAGCAGCTCGCGGCCCTCGAGGCCGGAGTGGACGAGGACGGCACGCCGAGGGCCACCGGCCTGACGTTCGCCTCCGGCCTGGCGGCCGAGACCGCGCTCATCATGGGCGCCGGCGCGCCCGGCATGACCATCGTGATGGGCAACGACGTCTACGGCGGCTCCTACCGGCTGATCTCGAAGGTCCTCGCCCCGTGGGGCGTGCGGCACGCCGTGGTGGACATGGCGGACGCGGACCGGGTGGCCGCCGCCGTCGAGCAGGCCGCGGGGGAGGGGCCCGTGATGGTGTGGCTGGAGACCCCCTCCAACCCCATGATGAAGGTCTCCGACATCGCCGCGGTGGCGGACGTGGCTCACGCCCACGGCGCCCTGCTGGTCGTGGACAACACCTTCGCCACCCCGTACCTGCAGAACCCGATCGCCCTCGGCGCGGACGTGGTGGTGCACTCCACCACCAAGTACATCGGCGGGCACTCGGACGTGATCGGCGGTGCGCTCGTGATCCCGGACGCGGAGCTCGCCGAGAAGGTGAAGTTCCAGCAGTTCGCGGCCGGCGCCGTCAACGGCCCGTTCGACGCGTACCTCACCACGCGGGGGCTCAAGACCCTGGGCGTGCGCATGGACCGCCACCAGGCCAACGCCCAGGCGATCGCCGAGTGGCTCACCGGCCGGGCCGGCGTCGCGCAGGTGCTGTACCCGGGCCTGCCGGACCACCCCGGGCACGAGCTGGCGAAGACCCAGATGCGCGGCTTCGGCGGCATGGTGTCCGTCCGGTTCACCGGCGGCGCCGCGGCGGCCAAGCGGGTCGCCGAGGCCACCCGCCTGTTCCAGCTCGCCGAGTCCCTCGGCGGCATCGAGTCCCTGATGAACTACCCCGCGGAGATGACCCATGCTTCCGTGGCCGGCACCGAGCTGGCCGTCCCGAACGACCTCGTGCGCCTGTCCGTGGGCATCGAGGACGCCACGGATCTGATCGCGGACCTGGACCGGGCCATCGGCTCGCTCTGACCCCTCCTCGGTGGCGTACGGTGAAGTGATGAGCATCACCGCCTATATCAACGCCCATGTCGTCCCCGTGACCGCCGAGCCCTTCGACGGCACCCTGATCGTGGAGGACGGGAGGATCACCGCCCTCGGCCCGGACGTCGAGGCCCCCGCCGGGGCCGAGACGATCGACTGTGAGGGCCGGTGGCTGCTGCCCGGCTTCGTGGACGCGCACGTTCACCTGGGCATGCACGCCGAGGGCGAGGTCGGCGCCACCGCCGACGTCAACGAGATGACGGACCCGGTCATGGCCGGCGTCCGCGCGATCGACGCGATCGATCCGAACGAGCCCGGCTGGCGGGACGCCCTCGCCGGCGGCGTCACCACCGTCAACGTCAACCCCGGCTCCGGCAACCCGATCGGCGGGCAGGCCGTGGCCTTGCACACCCACGGCCGCACGGTGGACGAGATGGTCCTGCGCAGCCCCTCCGGACTGAAGTCGGCCCTCGGCGAGAACCCCAAGAACGTCTACAAGGAGAAGGGCCGGACCCCCTCCACCCGCCTGGGCACCGCGCTCGTGATCCGCCAGGCGTTCCAGAAGGCGCAGGGGTACATGGCGCGCCGCGCCGAGGCCGAGGCCGAGGGCAAGCCCTTCACCCGGGACCCCCACATGGAGGCCCTCGCCCTGGTGCTCGAGAAGAAGATCCCGTGGCGCCAGCACTGCCACCGCACGGACGACGTGGCCACCGCGCTGCGCCTGGCCGACGAGTTCGGCTACGACCTGGTCCTGGACCACGGCACCGAGGCGCACCCGATCGCGGACGTGCTCGCCGAGCGGGGCGTGCCCGTGCTGATCGGCCCCCTGTTCACCACGAAGTCCAAGCCGGAGCTGCGCGGGCGCTCGCTGCGCAACCCCGGCCGCCTGGCCCGCGCCGGCGTGGAGATCAGCATCATCACCGACCACCCGGTGATCCCGATCGACTTCCTCGTCTACCAGGCCGCGCTCGCGGTGAAGGAGGGCCTGGACCGGGACATCGCCCTGCGCGCCATCACGATCAACCCCGCGACGGTGCTCGGCCTCGACGGCCGCCTCGGGTCCCTCGAGACCGGCAAGGACGCGGACCTCGTCCTGTGGACCGGAGACCCGCTGGACGTCATGCAGCGCGCCCTGCGCGTGTGGATCGGCGGGCGGCAGGTCATGGAGTACGACGTCGACGCCCACCGGCCCGTGGTCGCCCCGGCCCGCCCTGTGGAGGACTGAGCGCTCAGCGGCGCACGCGGGAGCGCACGGGCGGCAGCCACAGGAGCACCGCGCCGAGCGCCATGACCAGGCCCAGCACGAGGAACAGCGCGTTGGGCCGGGTCGCCGCGGGGATGGCCAGCAGCACCGCGACGGTGGTGAGGGTGGAGATCGCCGAGCGGCGGCGGCGCAGGAGCCCGATCCAGCCCCACAGGGTGACGAGCGCGAGGGCGATCAGCACGCCGCCGAGGGTGTACTGGCCCGTGGCACCGCCGAGCGGGCCGACGGACTCCAGGCCGGTGAGCGGGTCGATGACCCTGCCGCCGCGGGCCTCCGCCCGGAGCCCGTTGGCGATGAACGTCCCGCCCAGGGCGGCCAGCAGCAGGCCCACGGCCAGCCACCACACGCGGGTCAGGCGCAGCAGCGGGTGGACGCGCCCGGCCTCGGCCGCGTCCCGTTCCTCGAGCTCGCGCGCCCGGCTCTCCCGCCGCTGCGCCCGCTGGGCCTCGTCCTCCTCCCGGACGCGGGTGCTCACCTCGGCGAGGCGCTCGGCGTCCCTCGCCTGCCCCTCGCGGAAGGCGCGTCCTGCCTCCCCGGCGGCGTGGCCCACGCGCTCGCGCACGGGCCCGACCCGCTCGGCGGCCTGCGCGGCGCGGTCCTTGAGGCCGGGCCGGTCCGCGGAGGGGGTGCGCCGAGCTCGCTCGTCACGTTCGGCGGTCTGGTTCTCACGGAAGGCCCGGGCGGCGCGGCCGGCGGCGCGGGCGATGCGGTCGCTGCTGTTCTCTGGCACGGCCCGAGCCTAACGGGCACGCCGCCCCCGGGGCCCGGGGCGGTCCGCGCGGCGGGGTGGGCGAGCGCACACCCGGCGAGGGCCGGGGGAGGCGGGACGTCGCGTAGACTGGGCGGACCGGATCCGGTCATTTCCCCCTGTGTTGAAGAGCGTGGACGCGTGAGCCATGCCGTTGGATGCAGATGTCGTGCAGATGTGTGTGAGGGGTCGCGAACGTCGCGGCCCGCGGGGGTTCTCCGGCTGGACGGTGCACCATTCCCAGCAGCCCCCGCGCCCCACGACGACGACCCGCGACCGTCGTCCTGGCGCGCGCCTGCGCATCCCCAGGAGGACGTCATGACGACCCAGAACGAGACCACCACCCCCGCCCCCGTGGAGGACCCCGAGCTCGTGGAGACCGAGGCCGAGGTCGATGCCGACGTCGAGACCCCCGAGCCCGCCGGCCCCACCTTCCTCTCCCTCGGCCTGGACGCCCGCGTGCTGGCCGCCGTCGAGGACCTCGGCTACGAGCGCCCCTCGCCCATCCAGGAGGCCACGATCCCGCTGCTGCTCGAGGGCCGCGACGTCGTCGGCCTGGCGCAGACCGGCACGGGCAAGACCGGCGCGTTCGCGCTGCCGGCGCTGTCCCGGCTCGCCGAGATCCAGGACGTCAACGGCCGCTCCGGCGCCCCGCAGATCCTGGCGTTGGCCCCCACCCGCGAGCTCGCCATCCAGGTGGCCGAGGCCTTCGACACCTACGCCAAGCACCTCGACGACGTGTCCGTGCTGGCCGTCTACGGCGGCTCGCCGTACGGCCCGCAGCTGTCGGCCCTGCGCCGCGGCGCCCAGGTCATCGTCGGCACCCCCGGCCGCGTGATCGACCACATCGAGCGCGGCTCCCTCGACCTGTCCCAGCTGCAGACCCTCGTCCTGGACGAGGCGGACGAGATGCTGCGCATGGGCTTCGCGGAGGAGGTGGACAAGATCCTCGCGGAGACCCCGAAGGGCAAGCAGACCGCGCTGTTCTCCGCCACCATGCCCCCGGCCATCCGCCGCATCTCCGCGCAGTACCTGAACGACCCGGAGGAGGTGGCGACGGCCCGCCAGTCCACCACCGGCACCAACATCCGGCAGCGGTACGTGCAGGTCGCGCACCAGTGGAAGTTCGAGGCCATGACGCGCATCCTCGAGACCGAGGACCACGAGGGCGTCATCGCCTTCGTGCGCACCCGCGCCGGCACGGACGAGCTCGCCCAGCGCCTGAACCAGGCGGGCTTCTCCGCGGTCGCCATCTCCGGCGACGTCGCGCAGAAGCAGCGCGAGAAGACCGTGGAGGACCTCAAGTCCGGGCGCGTGGACATCCTGGTGGCCACCGACGTCGCCGCCCGCGGCCTGGACGTGGAGCGCATCTCCCACGTGGTGAACTACGACATCCCCCAGGACGCCGAGTCCTACGTGCACCGCATCGGCCGCACCGGCCGCGCCGGCCGCACCGGCGACGCGGTGCTGTTCATGACCCCGCGCGAGCGCTTCCTGCTCAAGCAGATCGAGCGCACCACCCGCCAGTCGGTCGAGGAGATGCAGGTGCCCACCGTGGCGCAGGTCAACCAGGCCCGCCAGAAGGCCGTGGTCGCCTCGATCTCCCGCACCCTCGAGGAGGCCGACCGCGGCGATCTCGACACCTTCGAGGCGCTCGTCACGGAGTACGTGGACGAGCACGGCGTCAGCGCCGCCCGCGCCGCCGCGGCCCTGGCCCTGATGGCCCAGGGCGGCCGTCCGCTGCTCACCCCGGACCAGGAGATCCCCCAGGGCGGCGGCCGTGGTCGCCGCGACCGCGACGACCGTCCCGAGCGCGGCGGCCGCGGCGACCGGGCGGAGCGCCCCGAGCGCGACGGCGACGGTCGCGGCTCGCGCGGTCCGCGCCGCGAGCCGGCCGCCGGCAACGCGACCTACTGGATCGCCGTGGGCCACCAGGACCGCGTGCGCCCCGGCAACATCGTGGGCGCCCTCGCCAACGAGGTGGGCCTGCCGGCCTCCGCGATCGGCGCGATCGACCTGCGCGGCAACCACTCGCTCGTCGAGCTGCCCGCCGACCTGACCCCCGCCCAGCTGGAGGCCGCCGCGAACACCGAGATCGGCGGTCGCCGCCTGGGGCTGCGCAAGGACACCGGCCGCCCCACCCGCCAGGAGCGCGACGGCGGCCACGACGGCGAGCGCGGCGGGTTCCGCAAGGAGCGCGACGGGTTCCGGAAGGACCGGGAGGACCGTGGCGGCTTCCGGAAGAACCGGGAGGACCGCGGCGGCTTCCGCAAGGAGCGCGAGGAGCGCGGCGGATTCCGCTCCGACCGGGCCGGCCGCGGCGCCGGGCGCAAGCCGCGCTGGGGCGCCGAGGACCGCCGGGATCGCGGCCCGCGCCGCTGACCCGCTGCCCGGGAGATCGGGGCCGTGGCGGTCCGTCGGCGTGTGCCGCAAGTCGCCACGGCCCCGATTTTGCATCCGGGTGGAACGTGGTGTACAGTCTTACCTCGTTGCCCCGATAGCTCAGTGGTAGAGCGCCATCTTGGTAAGATGGAGGTCCCGGGATCGATTCCCGGTCGGGGCTCTGACGTGAGAGCCCGTTCTCTCGGCTTGCGCCGCGAGCGCGGGCGTTCTCATGTCGTGGCGGCGTAGCTCAGCTGGTTAGAGCGCACGACTCATAATCGTGAGGTCGAGGGATCGAGTCCCTCCGCCGCTACCACCAGGCGGAGGCCCGGACCAGTCGGTCCGGGCCTTCGTCGTCCCCCGGGCCCGGGCGTCCCGCGGGGCTCCCTAGACTGGCCCCATGTCCCGTCCCTCCCGCCCCCCGGCCTCCTCCGACGCCCGCCCCGGCTTCGTCTCCCCGTGGGAGAACGGCTCGCCCGTGTACCGCCGGATGGTGCTGGCGGGCTCGGGGCTGTTCCTCCTGGGGATCGTCCTGTCCGTGGTCGGCGCTCTGACCGAGCGGCTGCCGCTGTCCTGGGCGGCGCTGGCGATCCTCGCCGTCGGGGTCCTGGTGCATCTGACCGCGCAGACGGTGCGCCTGCGGGAGGCCGGCCGTCGGCAGGCCGAGGGGGAGCGCGGCCGGTCCCGCTGACGCAACCGGCCCGACCGATAGGCTGGGGCCCCGCCCGCCGCACGGGTCGGCGGACCCCTCGAGACCCAGGAGCACGCGTGAGCGACCCCCAGACCCTCGCCGGGCGCACCTATCCGCCGGCGCCCCCGTACCAGGTCGGCCGTGAGGCCGTGCGCGCGTTCGCGGACGCCGTGCAGGCCCGGCATCCCGCCCACCACGACGTCGAGGCCGCCCGCGCTCTCGGGCACGCCGACGTCGTCGCGCCCCCCACGTTCGCCGTGGTCGTGGCCCAGCGCGCCGAGGCGGCCGTGGTGGCGGACCCCGAGGCGGGGATCGACTTCTCCCGCGTGGTGCACGCGGACGAGCGCTTCGTCCACCACCGGCCGATCGTCGCGGGGGACGAGCTGACCGGCACCGTCCGCATCCACGCGGTCAAGGAGCTCGGCGGCAACCGGATGGTCACCACCGTCACGGAGATCACCGACGCCGGCGGCGCCCCCGTCGCCGACGTCACGTCCACCCTGCTGGTCCGGGGAGAGGAGTCCTGATGAGCGAGTCCACCGCCGCCCGTCCCGTCCTGGCCGAGCTGGAGAAGGGGCAGGCCATCGGCTCCCGCCGGGTCCCGCTGACCCGTGCGGACCTGATCGCCTACGCCGCCGCCTCGGGAGACCACAACCCCATCCACTGGAACCAGACCTTCGCCGAGTCGGTCGGCCTGCCGGGTGTGATCGCCCACGGCATGCTCACCATGGGCGCTGCCGTGCAGCTGGTCACCGACTGGGCGGGGGACCCGGGCGCCGTCGTGGACTACCAGACCCGCTTCACCGCCATGGTCCCGGTCGAGGACACCACGGGCCGCATCGGCGACGACGGCGCGCCCGTGCCCGGGTCCGTCCTGGAGGTCTCGGGCGTCGTGGGCGCGGTGGACGCCGCGGCCGGGACGGTGCGGATCGACCTCACCGTGAACGACCCCGCACAGGACAAGCCCCGCGTTCTGACGAAGGCGCAGGCCGTGGTGCGCCTGGCGGAGCCCGAGGAGACCGAGGAGGAGCACGCGTGAGCGAGCGCCTGGCCGACCACACCACCACCCGCGTCGGCGGGCCCGCCCGCGCGTGGGTGACCGCCCGCACCGAGGCCGAGGCCCTCGAGGCCGTGCGCGCCGCGGACGCCGCCGGCGACCCCCTGTTCGTCCTCGGGGGCGGCTCCAACACCCTGATGGCGGACGCCGGCTTCGACGGCACCGTCGTGCGTCTGGCCTTCGACGGGATCGAGGTGCTCCGCGAGGACGGCGGGGACGTCCTCGTCCGCGTGGCCGCCGGCCACGCCTGGGACGAGGCCGTGGCCTGGACCGTGGAGCAGGGCCTCGGCGGGGTCGAGGCGCTCTCCGGGATCCCCGGATCCGCGGGCGCCACCCCCGTCCAGAACGTCGGGGCGTACGGGGCGGACGTGTCCCAGGTGCTCGTGTCCCTGCGCGCGTGGGACCGGCAGGCCCCCGGGGGAGGGGCCGTGGTGGAGCTGGGCGCGGACGAGCTGCGCTTCGGGTACCGCGACTCGATCATCAAGCGCTCGATGGTGGAGGGCGGCGCCCCGAGTCCGCGGTGGATCGTCCTCTCGATCGACCTGCGTCTGCGCCGCGCCGCCGCCGGCGCCGAGCCCACGGCCCCCGTGCGCTACGCCCAGCTGGCCCGGGCCCTCGGCGTGGAGGAGGGCTCGCACGCCACCCTGCGGACCGTCCGGGAGCAGGTGCTGGCGCTGCGTGCGTCCAAGGGCATGGTGTGGGACGAGGCGGACCGGGACACGTGGTCCACCGGCTCCTACTTCACCAATCCCATCGTCCCCGCCGCGGTGCGCGCGTCCCTGCCGGAGGGCGCCCCGGCGTTCGCCGCCGGCACCGCCGAGGACGGCACGGAACTCGTGAAGCTGTCGGCCGCGTGGCTGATCGACCACGCCGGCTTCGGCAAGGGCTTCGGCCTGCCGGACGCGGAACCCCGCGAGGGGGACGTGGACGGCCGCGGCCCGGACGGCGCCGGCCTGGCCGGGGGCCGCGCGTCGCTGTCCACCAAGCACACGCTCGCCGTGACCAACCGGGGGGACGCGTCCACGGAGGACGTGCTCACCATCGCACGCGCGGTGCGGGACGGGGTGAAGGCCCGCTACGGCGTGGACCTGCACCACGAGCCGATGATCATCGGCACCGCCCTCTGACCCCACCCCCCCGTTTTCGTTCGGGAAACGGCGCACCCCGGGGCGTTTTCGTTCGGGAAACAGCACGTCCGGCCGGCCAATGGCACCGTTTCGCGAACGAAAACGTGCATTGCGCCGCCGTTTCCCGAACGAAAGCGCCGGGGGGTCAGAGGTTGCCGGTCGCGATCATGAGCATGCGGCGCAGCGGCTCCGCGGCGCCCCACAGCAGCTGGTCGCCCACCGTGAACGCCGAGAGGTACTCCGGGCCCATCTTCATCTTCCGCAGCCGCCCCACGGGGATCTGCAGGGTGCCGGAGGCGGCCACCGGGGTGAGGTCGCGCATCGACGCCTCCTTCTCGTTCGGCACCACCTGCGCCCACGCGGTGCCGTTCGCCACGATCTCGGTGATCTCGTCGATCGGCACGTCCCGGGTGAGCTTGAGGGTCAGCGCCTGGGAGTGGGAGCGCATGGCGCCCACGCGCACGCACAGCGAGTCGAACGGGATGCGCTCCTCCCCGCGCAGGCCGAGCACCTTGTTGGTCTCGTCGTAGGCCTTCTGCTCCTCGCGGGACACGCCGTTCCCGAGGTCCGCGTCGATCCACGGGATGAGTGAGCCCCCCAGGGGCACCCCGAAGCGGCTGGCGTCCAGTCCGCCGCGCTGCAGCTCGGTGACCTTGCGGTCGATCTCGAGGATCGCCGACGACGGGTCCGCCAGCTCCTCCGCCACGACGCCGCCCAGGGCGGCGTACTGGGTCAGCAGCTCCCGCATGTGCTGGGCGCCGCCGCCGGAGGCCGCCTGGTAGGTCATGGCGGTGCCCCACTCCACGAGCCCCTCGCGGAACAGCCCGCCCAGGCCCATGAGCATGCAGGACACGGTGCAGTTGCCGCCGATGAACTCCTTCACGCCGCCGGCCAGGGCCGCGTCGATCACGGGGCGGTTCACCGGGTCCAGCACGATCACGGAGGAGTCCTCCATGCGCAGGGTGGAGGCGGCGTCGATCCAGATCCCGTCCCAGCCGGCGGCGCGCAGCCGCGGGTACACGTCCTTCGTGTAGTCGCCGCCCTGGGCGGTCACGATGATCGGCAGGGCCTTCAGCACGTCCACGTCGAAGGCGTCCTGCAGGGCGCCGGGGTCCCCGGCCATGCCGTCGAAGGTCGGCGCGGGCCCGCCCGCGGCGGAGGTGGAGAAGAAGACGGGCCGGATCCGGGCGAAGTCGCCCTCCTCGGCCATGCGCTGCATCAGGACGGAGCCCACCATGCCGCGCCAGCCCACGATGCCCACGGTGGGCACGGCGGCCGGGTCGGCGGCGGTCACGGCGGCGGAGGCGGTGTCAGTCATGCCGTCCAGGCTACCGGTCGCCCGTCAGCGGCCGCGGGACCTCTTCCGCCGGTTCCAGGTGATGAGACCGCCCACCGCGGACAGCTGCGTGAGGACCAGCAGGAACACCAGACCGCCCACCGTCTTCCCCTGCAGCACGAGGATCAGGCCCAGCACGGCGCACGCGAACGCGAGCACCGGGAACGCCACGAGCGCCAGGAACGTCAGGGCCTGCGGGGTGAGCAGGCCGGGACCGTCGTCGTTCATGCGTCCCTCTCCCAGCGTTCGAAGCGATGCCGCAGGCCGTTGGAGGCGGTGTGCCAGTCGTCCGGGGCGGGGTCCGCCCCGACCAGGTGCCAGCGCGCGTCCAGGGCGGGAGCGTGGGTGTCGCCGTCGGCGTCCGTGTCGATCACGGTGACCTCGGCGAGCGTGGCCACGTCCAGGGCCTGCTCATAGAGGGTCGCCCCGCCGATCACCCACACCAGGTCCAGGCCGTCGGCCTCGTCGGCGGCGGCCAGGGCCGCGCCGAAGTCGGGGACGACGACGGCGCCCGCCGTCCGCGCGTCGGGCCCGTCCTCCGCCAGTGCGGCGAGGGTGCGGGAGACCACGATGTTGGTGCGCCCGGGCAGGGGGCGGAAGCGCGCGGGGAAGGACTCCCACGTGCGTCGGCCCATGATCACGGGGTGGCCGAGGGTGCGCGCCTTGAAGTGGGCGAGGTCCTCAGGCAGGTGCCAGGGCATGGTCCCGTCCCGGCCGATCACCCGCTCGGGGGTCTGCGCCCAGATCATGCCGACGGTCTGGCGGGGCGCGGCGTCGCGGGGGCCCATCAGACGGCTACCGGGGCGGAGATGGCGGGGTGGTGGCGGTAGTCGAGGACCTCGATGTCCTCGTACTCGTAGTCGAAGATCGACGCCGGGGTCCGGCGCAGCCGCAGCCGCGGGTACGGGTACGGCTCCCGGGAGAGCTGCTCGCGCACCTGGTCCTCGTGGTTGGCGTAGATGTGGCAGTCCCCGCCGGTCCAGATCAGCTCGCCGGGGGTCAGGCCCGTCTGCTCGGCGACCATCACGGTGAGCAGGGCATACGAGGCGATGTTGAACGGCACCCCGAGGAAGAGGTCCGCCGAGCGCTGGTACAGCTGGCAGGACAGGCGGCCGGGGCCGCCGTCGGGGTCCGGGGTGACGTGGAACTGGAAGAGCGCGTGGCAGGGCGGCAGGGCCATCTCGTCCACCTCGGCCGGGTTCCACGCCGTCACGATGTGTCGGCGCGAGTGCGGGTTCGCGCGGATCTGCTCGACGACCCTCGCGATCTGGTCGATGTGCCCGCCGTCGGGGGTGGGCCAGGACCGCCACTGCACGCCGTAGACGGGGCCGAGCTCGCCGTCCTCGTCCGCCCACTCGTCCCAGATGGTGACCCCGCGCTCCTGGAGCCAGCGCACGTTGGACTCGCCGCGCAGGAACCACAGCAGCTCGAGGGCCACGGACCGGAAGTGCACCCGCTTGGTGGTGATCAGCGGGAACGACTCGGCGAGGTCGAAGCGCAGCTGCCGCCCGAACACGCTGCGCGTGCCCGTGCCGGTGCGGTCGGTCGTGACGGCGCCGTTCTCCAGGACGTCGGCCAGCAGGTCCTCGTAGGGGGTGGGGATGCTCACCCGCGCCACTCTAGTCAGGACGGCGGGCGTCCAGCTCGTCCCGCACCGCGCTGTGGATCCGGTCGGTGTCCCAGCCCGCGGCGACGGCGGCGCGCACGGCCTGGGCCAGCGCCGCCCGCACCTCGTCCGCGGCGGGGGCGGGCGGGGAGTCCGCCACGCGGGTGCCGCGGCCGCGGAGGGTCCGCACGACGCCGGCCGCCTCCAACTGCCGGTACGCGCGCGCCACGGTGCCCGGCGCGATCCCGAGGTCCTGGGCCAGGGCGCGCACCGACGGCAGGGGGGCGCCCGGCGCCAGGTGCCCGGTCTGCACGAGGGCCGTGACGCCGGCCCGGATCTGCTCGAACGGCGGCACGGCCGAGCGCAGGTCCACCTCCAGTGCCGGTTCGCGCGCCGGCGTGGGGCCCGGGCCGCTCACGGCCGGTCCGTCCGCAGCACCCGCAGCGCCCGGGGCCGCCAGAGCACCAGGACCACCATGACGGTGAGGGTGAGCCACGGGCCCGCGGTGCCGAGGGCCTCGATCACGCGGGCCGCCCCACCCAGTGGCAGGGCGGACGGGTGGTCCGGAACGAACCGGGCGAGGACGTCTCGGGCGTCGCGGGAGGCGATGACCGCGTTGGCGGCGGCGACGATCAGCAGCCACAGCATCCACAGGCCCGTGCGCAGCATCCGGTGCGCGGCGACCTCGCGGGCGGCCCGGTCCTGCGCCGGGGTGAGCCCCTCGACGGCCCGCCGCCGGGCGGCTGCGCTCACCCCGGCGAGGACGGCCGCCAGGGTGGCCGCCCAGGCCAGCGCGAACCAGGGCAGCAGCTCGCGGCCTGCGGCGGTGGCGTGGTGGGCGAGCACGTCCGGGTCGGGGGTGCCCCGCCGCTCCACCGGCTCGATGAGCATCGGCGTGCTCGGCTCGGCGGCCAGCACGGCGAGCACCGCCACCAGTGCCGCCGTCAGCACCGCCGCTGCGAGGGCTGGGTCCCGCGGCACCAGCCGCCCGGCGGACCGGGGAGCCAGCGAGGCCCGCCGCACCACGCCCCGCGGCTCCGGGAACGTCAGCTGTCCTACCACGTGGACGGCCGCCACCATGAGCGGCCCGGCGAGCGAAAGCAGCCACGGACCCCACGCGGCCCACAGGGTCACGTCCACGGTCATCCACCCGCCGGCGTGCTCGGTCACCTGCCCGTTCGGGTCCGCGTGCAGGGTGCTGAAGATCAGCTGGTCGAGGCCGCCGGCGAACACCGTGAAGAAGAGGGCGGCCACCGCAGTGACGAGCCCGTGGATCCGCACGCCGCGCAGGGCGTCGGCGTGCAGCCGCCCCGAGGTGCGCAGGACGGCGTACACCACCGTCAGGACGAGGGCGGTGAACAGCGGGACGATGAGGGCGAATCCGGTCATGCGGGCCTCCGGGAGGACGGGGTCGGGCGGTCCCGACGCGTGTCACTGTATCAACACGCAGATACACCTGCCAGGGGTCCCCTCAGCCCTCCCATGCCCGCTTCATGGCCTCGAGCACGCGACTGCGGTCCCAGCCGGCCCCGCGCGCGAGGGCCACCGCACGCGCCACCGCGGCGTCCACCGCGTCCGCGCTCGCGGTCGGCGGCGCCGGCGCCACCACGGTCCCGCGTCGCCCGGCGGTCACCACGACGCCGTCGCCCTCCAGCTCCTTGTAGGCCCGGGCCACCGTGCCGGCGGCCAGGCCCAGGTCCGCGGCCAGCGACCGGACCGGAGGCAGGCGCGTGCCGGGCGTCAGGACGCCCTGGGCGACGCGGTCGGCGATCTGGGCGCGCAGCTGCTCGAACGGCGGGACGGGGGAGCGCAGGTCCACCTCGAGGGCGGCCCCCGCGGCGGCGGTCACGCGGCCGGCCCCGTCGCCGAGGGCTCCATGGTCCGGTGGGCTTCGACCTCCGCCCGGGACGGCTCCTCGCCCGCGGTCCGGCCGGTGCGCGGGTCCACGGACATCCCGGGCAGGAAGGCGAGGAGCAGGCCCAGTCCGAGCAGGAGCCAGGGCTGCTGCCACGTCTCGCCGGTCGCCCACCCCGGGGAGCCGGCGGCCACCACACGTGCCTGATGCAGCAGCGGCCAGGCCTGACCGGCGAACGCCACCACGGCGCCGGTGCCCAGGGCCAGGAACCGGTTCACGGCCGAGCGGCGCAGCACCGCGTCCTCGACGGCGTCGGCCCGGGTCAGCGGACCGCGTCGACCCGCCCCGTGCGCGGCCGCGAGGGCGAGCAGTGTCACCACCGCCACGGGCAGGAGCATGCCGGCGGCGGCCGCCGCGTCCACCCCGCGCGCCTGGACGTGGCCGATGACCAGGGGCAGCTGGTGGTGGGCCGTCCATGCCGCCGCCGGCACGGCCACGACGGCGGCCAGCGCCAGCAGGACCCGGCGCCACCGGGACGCGGCCCCCAGTCCGGGCCCGGCCGGCGCGGGAGTGGTGTGGTGGCGCCGCACCCGCACCTCGGCGGCCGCCAGCACGAGCATGCCCAGTAGGAATGGTCCCGTCGTGACCAGTGCCGACGCCGAGGTCCGGGCCGCCGCGCCGTCACCGGCAACCAGCAGGAACCCGCCCGTCGACAGGAGCAGGGTGCTCAGGAGCGTGAGGGAAAGAGCTGTCATGCCCGAGCGATCCCGCAGCGCCCGGACGGCCCGCGCCGTGCCCGGGGCTGCGGACGGGGCAGGCGTCCAGGGCCGCCCGTCCAGGCCTGCCGCGCCGGGGGCCTCGGCGAGGACGGCCAGCGCGGGGGAGCGCCACAGTGCGGCCGCGATCAGCGTCACGATCATCAGTCCCACGGCGGGGAGCGCGAGGGAGGAGACCGACGTCGAGACGCCGGCGACCGCCTGGGACGCCTCCGGCCATCGCTCCCCGGTGGGGTCGAGGGCGTGGCCGCGGGCGGTGCGCTCCAGGCGGTCCCACGTCCACACGACGCTGAGGCCGATGCCCACGACCGCCACGAGGGCGGTCCGCAGGATCCGGTTGACCGCCACGCGCCGCACGGCCAGGTCCGTGGCGGGGTGCAGTCCCGCGAGGACGGGGCGGCGCAGCACGGCCCGGACGGCCAGCACCGTCGTGGCCACCCATCCGGCCAGCACCAGGAGGAGGATTCCGGCGATCGCCGCGCCGGACTGGGCGCCGTCGACGGCGACCACCTGGGTCTGCCACTCGGCCGGCCCCGCAGGGAGCGCGTTCCCGGCCTGGGCGACGTCCACCTCCATGGTGATGCGCCGCGCGGGGACCGCCGCCAGGCCGGAGGCCGCCAGCGCCGCGACGGCGCCGGCGGACGCGAGGGTCGCCGCGGCGCAGGTCCACGTCAGTGCGCGGGGCAGGACGTCCCGGAGCTCGAGTGCGGTGAGGCGTCCCTGCCGGACGGGACCCGTGGACCGCGGCCAGGTGTGCTGGCCGATCCACCAGACCAGCAGGAACAGCGCGGCCGGCGCCAGGGCCGTCAGGAGGGGCCAGAGCGCCGGCTCGGGGAACGGCAGGGCCTCGACCCCGGTCACCCGGGTGACCAACGGGTCCAGCACCACCGCCCCCGGGCTGTCGGGCGCCGGCCTGTCGGCGCCGGCGTCGAGGACGCCGTCGGCGGGCTCCTGCCGCGGGGAGCAGCTCACCAGGAAGGCGATGAGCGCCACCATCAGGCCGTGGACGCGCGCCGAGCCCACCGGACTGGCGCCGCGCGGGGTCCAGGCGAACCAGCGCAGCAGCGCGTAGAGGACGGCGAGCCCGAGGCCGGCGGGCGCGAGCAGGGCGAGGGCTGCGAGGGGACTGACCGTGGACATGCGTGCGCCTCCGGGAACGGGGACACCGACGGCATCCGATGCGCCGAATGTACCGCCCGATCAATACAAAGAAAAGAGGGAGATCACAGCCGCGCCCGTGGAGCGGCTCAGACCTCGCGCACCATGTCCCGGTACTCGGGGTAGCGGCGCAGGTAGTCCTCCACGTACGAGCACTCGGGGGAGACCTTCTCGCCCTCGGCGCGCAACCGGTCCAGGACGATCGTCACCAGCGCGCGGGCGTAGCCCTGGCGGCTGTGGGCCTCGTCGATGATCGTGTGCTGCAGGCGGACCACGGTCTCGTCCTCGCCGCCATCGGCCGCGGGGACCTCGTCCTGGGTGTAGCCGAGGAAGCCGATGAACCGGCCGTCCTGGCGCATCTCGAACCGACCGCGGTCGGGGTCGCGGGTCACGGCGAGGCGCTCGTGGACGATCTTCTCGGGCTGCTGCGTCGATGCGGTGTCCATGACCCGAGCCTAGGCCCGAGGATGCGCGTGCTCAACGCCGCACATCCGGACCGGGGCGGGACTCAGTCGTCCCAGGGGTCGTAGACCTCCACGGCCACGACCGCGCCGTCCGCGTCGAGGCCCTGGTGGAGGACCAGGACGCCGCCGGGACGCAGGTGCGGGTCCTCGCGGGGCAGCGCCCGCAGCACATCGCCCGCCGGCCGGGCCGCCCACCCGTCGATCTCCGCCAGGAGCGCGGCGATCACGGGACGGTGCACGCACACCACGAGCGGCTGCCGGCGTCCGAGCAGGTCGCGCATCGCGCGGCGCGTCCGCTTGGGCTTCTCCCGCGCCGTCGTCTCGGTGAACGCGGACTTCGTCTTCAGGGGCAGGCGGGTGTGCTTCACCACCGGGGCGAGGGTCTCCACACAGCGCCGCCAGGGCGAGGACACCAGTCGCTCTGGTGCCCACACGCCCACCAGGTCCCGCACCGCCAGCGCCTGGCGCCGCCCCGTGGCGGCCAGCGGACGCTCCTGCTCGGCCCGCGACCACGAGGAGCGGGGTTTGGCCTTGGCATGACGCAGCACCAGCAGGGGCGTGGTCCGCAGGCGGCCTCGGCGGTGCAGCTCCAGGAGCGCATCGAGGGGCTCCGCGTCCGTCTCGTTCGTCAGGATCCCGCGCGCCGCGTCCGGGGACATCCAGCGGACCTCGTCCACCTCGTCCCCGTCCGGCACGGCCCGTTGGCCCGCCACCTCGGCGGCCCAGTACCAGACCTCCTTCGACACCTCGCCCTTGCCCTTGCGGGCGGGCAGGGTGTAGCGGGTGACCGCCAGGGGGACTCCGGGCCGCAGGTCGAGGCGCACCTCCTCTGCGAGCTCGCGCACCGCGCACTCGGGCAGGGTCTCACCCGGGTCCAGCTTGCCCTTCGGCCAGGACCAGTCGTCGTAGCGCGGGCGGTGGATCACCATGACCTCGAGCCCGTCGGCGCCCTGCCGCCAGGGGAGCATGCCGGCAGCCAGGACCTCGGCGGCGGGACCGGTCACGGCCCGGTCCTGCGTGGACCAGGCGGCCGTGCGGTCAGGGGAGTCGGTGGACATCAGCGAGCGGTTCCTCCAGCGCGGGTCCCGGCCGATGCCGGGGAGGGGCGGGACAAGGATATAGGGGACGGTCGGCGATCCCGCTCCCGCCTATCGGCCGGTCACCCCGCCGCGGGCCGGTACTGGACGTCCGCCGCGGCGAGCACGAAGCCCAGGGAGTCGTACAGCCGCACGGCCGGGACGTTGCCCGCGTCCACATACAGGTCGACGCCGGCCACCGACCGCTCCGCCATGTGGTGCAGGCCGGCCAGGGTGAGCGTCCGACCCAGCCCGCGACCCTGCGCGGCCGGGGACACCCCGACGGCGTACACCTCGCCCTCCGGCTCCCCGCCGGCGTCGTCGGTGACCTTGGTCCAGTGGTAGCCCACGGCCGTGCCGTCCTCGTCCTCGGCCAGCAGCAGCCCCTCCGCGGAGAACCACTCCTGGGCCATGCGGGCCTCGAGGTCCGCGCGGGTCAGCGAGCCCTGCTCCGGGTGGTCGGCGAAGGCGTCGGCGTTGAGCCCCAGCCACGTGTCCTCGTCCCGCCCCGGCGCGAACGGGCGGATCCGTACGCCCGCCGGCAGCACGGCCGGCGGCAGGTCCGCGAGGCCCGCGGCGTCGATCCGCATCCGTCGCAGCTCCCGCGCCGCCTCCAGGCCGTGCCGCCGGGCCAGCGCGGCGGAGCCGGGGAGGTCCCCGTGCGCCCACGCGCTGGTCTCCGCGCCCTCGTCGCGATCCCGGACGGCGCGGGCGGCGGCCGCGGCGAGCGCGCCCCCCAGCCCCGCGCGCCGGTGCGCGGGGTCCACGGCCAGCTCCACGACGCCGGGCCCGTCCTCCGCCGCCTCGGGCACCAGGGCGGCCGCCCCCGTCAGCGTCCCGTCGGCGTCGCGGGTGACCCCCCACCAGCGCTGGCCGCCCCGGGCCAGCACGGCACGGGTCTGGTCGTTCAGCGGCGGGTGCCCGTCCGCGGCCTGGACCCGGTCGGCGAGGGCCAGGACGGCCGGGACCTCCTCGGGGCGGGGGACGTGCACGGCGGGGGAGGCGGAGGTCTCAGGCATGCCGACAGCCTAGGTGGGGGAGCCGGCCGCGGTCTCGCCGGCATCGCCCCGCGGGGCGAACCGGTAGCCCACGTTGCGGACCGTCACGATCAGCTGCTCGTGATCTGCGCCGAGCTTGGCGCGCAGACGTCGCACATGCACGTCCACGGTGCGGGTGCCCCCGAAGTAGTCGTAGCCCCACACCTCCTGGAGCAGCTGCTCCCGCGTGAACACCCGGCCGGGACTCTGCACGAGGTGCTTGAGCAGCTCGAACTCCCGGAAGGTCAGGTTCAGGGAGCGCCCGTCCACGCGGGCCCGATAGCCTGCCGCGTCCACCTCGAGCCCGCCCGCCGTCAAGGGCCGGTCGTCCGGGGCCGGGCCCGGGCCCGCGCCGGGGACGCGCAGGAGTCGGATGCGGGCATCCACCTCGGCGGGTCCGGCGGAGGCCAGCACGACGTCGGCCAGGGACCACTCCGGTCCGACCGCCGTCAGGGCCCCCTCGGTCAGGACGGCCAGGACGGGCACCTGCGGGCACAGCGTGGACACGTCCCGGGCCACCGTCCGCGCGTCCGCCAGGGCCGCGGTGGCGTCGAGAAGGACCGCCTCGACATCGGGATGGGCGGGGACCAGGGCGGCGCGGGGCTGCGCCACGCGCACCTCGTGGGTGAGCAGGTCGAGGGCGGGCAGCACCTCGACGGCGCGGGCCGCCCGGGTGAGCATGAGCAGACGGGTCATCCCGCTCCTCTCCCCGGTCCACGGCTCCACGACGCGCGTGGGCGTCGTCGCCGAGCATAGCCTCGTTCGGTGCCCTGGCAGGATGGGGGTCGTGATGCGTCTGACCATGGCCCTGAGCGCCGCCCTCGCCGCCCTCGTGCTCGGCGGTGCGGCGCTGCTGGGCCCCGTTCCCGCCGCCGTCGCCGTCGTGGTGGTGATCGCCGTCATCGCCTGGGGATGGCCCCGGCAGATGGGCGCGCCGGCCCGCGTGTCCCTGAGCGTCACCCTGTTCACGGCGGGCGTGCTGGGCGTCGCGGTCATGCTCGCCTGGCCCCGCGGCGACGACGGCCTGCGGCAGTCCTGGGAGCTGTTCGAGCCGCTGGCCGTCCTGATGGCGTGGGGCACCATGGCCGCCTTCGTGGTCCAGCTCGTGCGCGGCACGGGCCGTCCGCTGCGCATCGAGTCCACCGTGGCCACGATGGGCGGCGTGCTGCTGTGCCTGTGCGCCGCGTGCTGGGTGCCGTTGGCCCGCTACGCGGAGGTGCCGCGCGTCGCCGGCCTGACGCTGACGCTCGCGCTCGCGGTCGCCGGCACGGCGCTCGTCGGTCTGACCCCGTGGATGCAGGGCCGTCCCCGCGTGCTGGCGCTCGTCATGATCCCGTCCAGCGGGCTCGTCGCGTGGCTGGTCTCCGTGCTCGTCGGCGCGTCCAGCGGGGTGGCCGTCGTCCACGTGGTGGCGGCGCTGGGAGCCGCCACCCTCGTGGCGCTGACCGCCGCCACCGCGCCCACCAGCCGGCCCCGGCCGGAGGACCGGCCCGTGGGCACCACGCTGCGGCCCCGACGCGCGGGCTACGCCCTCGCCATGGCGCCGGTCGGCGCGGCGGGGGTGGTGGGCCACGTCATGCTCGGCTTCCTGGCCTGACCAGGCTCCGCCCGGCGGGTAGGATGCGGGCCATGGACTCCCTTGTTGCTCTCGAGATCTTCTTCCTCGTCCTCGTCGTCCTCGCCGGCATCGGCATGGCGGCGGTCGCGGCCGTCGTCATCGGCGGCCTCTTCAAGGGCCAGCGCTGAGCAGCGCGGCCCCGCGGGGCCGCGCCGTGATCTCCCATGGCCACTGAACTCCCGTACGACCTCACCCCCGAGCTCGCCCCGCTGTCCTGGCTGATCGGCAGCTGGGAGGGGCAGGGCCGTCTCGGCGACGGCACGGAGGGGACCGAGATCTTCTACCAGCGCGTCGACTTCGTCGAGCACGGGCTGCCCTTCCTCGAGTACCGCGCCGAGTCGTGGCTCTGCGAGGCCGACGGCACCCTGGTCCGCCCGCTCACGGTGGAGTCCGGCTTCTGGCAGGTGGACCGGCCCCGGCAGGACGGCGACGTCGGCCCGGGCATGGTTCCGGCCGGCATCGTGCCCCCCTACCGCTCCGCCGAGGACGTCGAGGGGCTGCGCGGCGAGGACGACGCCTTCCGCATCACGGCCACGATCGTCCACCCCGGGTCCCTCGCCGAGCTGTACTACGGACGGATCAAGGGCCCGCAGGTGCAGGTCGTCGCCGACTCCCTCCTGCGCGGCTCCGCCGCCGGCGAGTACGCCCGCGCCACCCGCATGGCGGGACTCGTGAACGGCCAGCTCTTCTGGCGCTGGGACTCCTCGCCCGCCGAGACCGGCCCCCTGGAGGCGCACGCCTCCGCGATCCTCGACCGCATGCCGGACCCGTCCGAGGGTCGGCTCGCCCCGGGTGCGCCCCGTCCGCGGGGGGAGCGCGGGCAGAGCCCGGAGCAGTCGGCGTGAGCGGCGCACGGCGCAGCCCGCTGCTGGACGGCCCGGCCGCCGCGGAGGGGGGACCCGCCCACGGCGCCGTCGAGGCGGAGGGACATGACGCGGGCGTGGCCGCGCACTACGGCCGACCGCTCCCGGAGCAGCGGTCCCTCGCCCGCGGCCGCGCCCTCGTGGACCTGTCCACCCGGGCGGTCCTCTCGGTGTCCGGCCCGGACCGGCTGACCTGGCTGCACACCCTCGGCAGCCAGCACCTCGAGGGGCGCCCGCCCGGCTCCAGCACCGAGACCCTCTTCCTGGACGCGAACGGTCGCATCGAGGCCGCGGTGCACCTGCTCGAGGACGGCGCCGCCACGTGGCTGATCGCCGACGCCGCCCACGCCGCCACGCTGGCGTCGTGGCTGCGGTCGATGGTCTTCTCCCACCGGGTGACGCTGCGGGACCACTCCGGCGCGGTCGCCGTCGTCGGCGCCACGGCCCCCGTGCCGGGCTGGGAGGACCGCACCGTCTGGGTGGACCCCTGGCCGCACGTCGACGCCGGCGGCTGGGCGTACACGGCGGATCCCGACCCCGCCGCCCACCCCGGCGCCGACTGGTCCTGGCGGGAGTACCTGGTCACGCACGCCGACCTGGTGGCGACCGTCGGCCGCCTCGGCACGGGGGAGCTGGCCGGGTGGGGCCTCGCCGGCGCTCTGGCCGCCGAGGCGCTGCGGATCGCGGCGGGCCGTCCCCGCCCGGCCGTCGACGGCGACGAGCGCACCATCCCCCACGAGCTGGACCTGATCCGCACCGCGGTGCACCTCGAGAAGGGGTGCTACCGCGGCCAGGAGACCGTGGCACGGGTCCACAACCTGGGACGGCCGCCTCGTCGCCTGACGCAGCTGCTGCTGGACGGCTCCTCCCACGCGCTCCCGGCCCAGGGTGCGTCCGTGATCGTCCGTCCCGAGCCGGACACGGACGACGCGCGGGCCGCCGCACGGCCCGTCGGCACGGTCACCAGCGCCGCGCAGCACCACGAGGCCGGCGCCGTCGCCCTGGCGATGCTCAAGCGCGCGGTCCCGGCCGACGCCGTGCTGCTGGTGCGTGAGGACGCCGCCCAGGACGGCGAGCCGGCGTGGATCGCCGCGACCCAGGATCTGCTCGTCTCCCCGGACGCGGGCCAGGTCGTCGGCCGGCCGCGGGGGGTCGGCCGCCGCGGCTGAGCGTCGCCGGCGGACCGGGAGGGCCCGCCGGCGGCCGCCCGCACGGCCCGGGCGCCATGAGGCCGCGGCTCAGCGGCCGAAGAGGACCTTCGCCTCGTCGTAGCGCGCCTGCGGAACGGACTTGAGGCCCCTGAGGGCGGCGCGCATGGGGATGGAGATGATCTCCGTGCCGTTGGCCGCGACCATCTGGCCCCACCGCCGCTCCGCGACGAGGTCCACGGCCCCCATGCCGAAGCGGGTGGAGAGCACGCGGTCGGTGGCGGTGGGGGCGCCGCCGCGCTGGATGTGGCCGAGCACGGTGTTGCGCGTCTCGATGCCAGTCATCTGCTCGATCTCGCGGGTCACCCACTCGCCGATCCCGCCGAGCCGCGGGCGGCCCGAGGCCTCCACGCCGGCCTCGGACAGCGGGTCGTCGTGGCCCTCGGGGATGAAGCCCTCCGCCACCACCACGAGCGGCGAACGGCCCTTCTCGTGCACCTGGGAGACCCACTCGGCCACCTGCTCCATGGGGGTGCGGACCTCGGGGATGAGGATCGCGTGGGCGCCGGCCGCCATGCCGGAGTGCAGGGCGATCCAGCCCACGTGTCGGCCCATCACCTCGGCCACCATGCATCGGTGGTGGGACTCACCCGTGGTGCGCAGCCGGTCCATCGCGTCGGTGGCGATCTGCACCGCGGTGTCGAAGCCGAACGTGTAGTCGGTGCCCTGCAGGTCGTTGTCGATCGTCTTCGGCACACCGACCACCGGCAGGCCGTCCTGGGCCAGGCGGTCGGCGCCGGCCAGGGTGCCCTCGCCGCCGATGGCGATCACCGCGTCGAGGCCCAGCTCGCGCAGGTTGCGCAGCATGTTCTCCGAGCCGCCGCCGTCGGCGTCATAGGGGTGGGTGCGGGAGGTGCCGATGATGGTGCCGCCCTGCTTGGCGAGCCCGCGGACGCGGGTGCGGGGGAGCTCTTCGACGTTCTTGTCGATCAGGCCCGCCCACCCGTCCCTGATGCCCACCATCTCCATGTCGTGGGTCTTGATGCCGTGCAGCACGGCGGCTCGGATCACGGCGTTCAGTCCGGGGCAGTCGCCGCCCGAGGTGAGCAGTCCGACGCGCATGGGTGTTCCTCCTGGTTCGGGGTGCGGGGTCGGGGGCCGAGGGGCGCCCACGCCCACCCTAGCCAGGCCGGGCGCGGGACCGTCAGGCCTCGCGCACCCGGCCCGTGCCGGGGCCTCGGGTCACTCGGAGAGCAGGGCCCGGATGCGTTCCACGCCCTCGGCGAGGTCGTCGTCGCCGAGGGCGTAGGACAGGCGGAGGTAGCCGGACGGCCCGAAGGCCTCGCCGGGCACCACGGCCACCTCGGCCTGCTCGAGGATGAACGCGGCGAGCTCGGCGGAGGTCGTGGGGGTCACGCCTCCGCGGTAGGTGCGGCCGAGCGCCTCGCGCACGTCCACGTACGCGTAGAAGGCGCCCTCCGGCGTCGGGCAGGAGAAGCCCGGGACCGCGTCCATGGCCGCCACCATGGCGCGGCGCCGCCGATCGAACGCGGTCTTCATCTCGTCCACGGCGTCCAGGGGGCCGGCGACGGCGGCCAGCGCCGCCCGCTGGGAGACGTTGGCGACGTTCGAGGTGGCGTGGGACTGCAGATTGGTGGCGGCCTTGATCACGTCGACGGGCCCGGCCATCCAGCCCACGCGCCAGCCCGTCATGGCGTAGGTCTTCGCGACGCCGTTCAGGATGACGGCCTGGTCCGCGAGCCCGGGTACGGCCGCCACGATCGAGGTGAAGGGCATGCCGTCGTAGGTGAGGTGCTCGTAGATCTCGTCCGTGACCACCCAGAGGCCGCGCTCGAGGGCCCACTCGCCGATCGCCCGGGTCTCCTCGGGGGAGTACACGGCGCCGGTGGGGTTGGACGGGGACACGAAGAGGAGCACCTTGGTGCGCTCCGTGCGGGCGGCCTCGAGCTGCTCCACGCTCACCTTGTAGCCCGTGTCGGGGCCGGCGAACACGTCCACGGGCACGCCGCCGGCGAGCCGGATCGCCTCGGGGTACGTGGTCCAGAACGGGGAGGGGACGAGCACCTCGTCCTGCGGGTCGAGGAGCGCGGCGAAGGTGTTGTAGACGGCCTGCTTGCCGCCGTTGGTCACGAGGACCTGGGCGGGCTCCAGCGCCACGCCGGAGTCGCGGAGGGTCTTGGCGGCCACGGCCTCCCGCAGCTCGGGCAGGCCGGCGGCGGGGGAGTAGCGGTGGTTGCGCGGGTCGCGGGCGGCCTCGACGGCGGTCTCGACGATGTAGTCCGGGGTGGGGAAGTCGGGCTCGCCGGCGCCGAAGCCGATCACGGGCCGGCCGGCCGCCTTGAGGGCCTTGGCCTTCGCGTCGACGGCGAGGGTCGCCGAGGGGGCGATGGCGGAGAGCCGGGCGGACACGCGGTGGGCGGGGGCAGCCATGGGGACCTTCTTCGTCTGGGGCGGACTGGCGCGCGGGCGGCGCACGCCCGCGCGCCCCAGCCTACTGAGCGGGGCCGTGTTCGACATGTCCCGCGGGGATGGCGTATCCTGGATCCTCGGTACCGCGAGATCGGTCCCGGGCGTGCCCGGGGTGGATCGGCGGGCACCTAGGGTAGTGGCGCAATTGGTAGCGCAGCGGTCTCCAAAACCGCAGGTTGCAGGTTCGAGTCCTGTCTGCCCTGCTCGGTGCCGGACCTGTCGGTCCGGCACTGGACGTGCAGAGCGTTCCGGCGATCCGATCGAGTGAGGCCACGTGACTGAGATGGCGGCGACCCACGGGAGCTCGACTCCCGAGCCCGAGTCCCAGCGGCGTGGACCGTTCGGTCGGATCGTGCTGTTCCTGCGCCAGGTGGTCGACGAGCTCCGCAAGGTGGTCACGCCCACCAGCGAGGAGCTGATCCGCATGACCGGCGTCGTGCTCGCCTTCGTGGCCGTCATGATCCTCCTGGTCATGGGTCTGGACTGGGTGTTCGGCACCCTCGCCGGTCTGCTGTTCGGCGCGGGTCCCGCCTGAGCGGCCCGGCCGGCGGGAGCGGCGGCGCACGTCCGCATCGGCCCGCCCCGGGCAGTCCGCACCCCGTCAGCAGAAAGCAGGAAGTCGTGTCCGAGCAGGAACTGGATCGTCAGGACGTCGAGGAGTCGGCTGACACCACCACCGTGCAGGAGGCCGACCTCGCGATCGCCGAGGGTCAGACCGAGGCCATGACCGCCGAGGACGCCGAGGAGCAGCTCGAGGAGGCCCTCGCCGAGGCCGTGCAGGACGAGGACGCCCCGGTCGCCGAGGAGGCCGCCGCCGTCGACGCCGGCGAGGAGCTGCGCACCCGCCTGCGCCGCCAGCCGGGCGACTGGTACGTCGTCCACACCTACGCCGGCTACGAGAAGCGCGTGAAGACGAACCTCGAGGCCCGTGTCCAGACCCAGGACATGGAGGACGCGATCTACGAGATCGAGGTCCCCATGGAGGAGGTCGTGGAGATCAAGAACACCACGCGCAAGATCGTCAGCCGCGTCCGCATCCCCGGCTACGTCCTCGTGCGCATGGACCTCGACGACGCCTCGTGGGGCGTCGTGCGCCACACCTCCGGCGTCACCGGCTTCGTGGGCAACGACGCCCACCACCCGCAGCCGCTCACGCTCGACGAGGTGTACGACATGCTCGCCCCGTCCGTGATCCAGCAGGCCGCCCGCGAGGCGGAGAAGGCGGGCCTCGCCCCGCAGGCCACCGCCGAGTCCGGTGCCCCGTCCGCGCCCGCGATCCACGTCGACTTCGAGGTCGGCGAGTCCGTCACGGTCAACGACGGCCCGTTCGAGACGCTCCCGGCCACGATCTCCGAGATCAAGCCGGAGGCCCAGCAGCTGGTGGTGCTCGTCTCGATCTTCGAGCGCGAGACCCCCGTGACCCTGTCCTTCAACCAGGTGACCAAGGTCATCTGAGGACGCCCAGTCTTCCGCCTCCCGCCGGCCGCCTGCCGACGGGGGAGCGGTCCCGGCCGCCGCGCCACGGCGGCCACCGCCCACGGTGCGCTCCTGCGCCGCGGGTCCCCCAGTGAGAGAAGGATCCACTCATGGCTCCCAAGAAGAAGGTCGCCGGTCTGATCAAGCTTCAGATCCAGGCCGGCGCGGCCAACCCGGCCCCGCCCATCGGCCCGGCCCTCGGCCAGCACGGCGTGAACATCATGGAGTTCTGCAAGGCCTACAACGCGGCCACCGAGGCCCAGCGCGGCAACGTCATCCCGGTCGAGATCACCGTGTACGAGGACCGCTCGTTCACGTTCATCACCAAGACCCCGCCGGCCGTCGAGCTCATCAAGAAGGCCGCGGGCGTCCAGAAGGGCTCCGCCACCCCGCACACCGCCAAGGTCGGCACGCTGACCCAGGCCCAGTGCGAGGAGATCGCCCAGTCCAAGATGGAGGACCTGAACGCCAACGACGTGCAGGCCGCCGCCAAGATCATCGCCGGCACCGCCCGTTCCATGGGCATCACCGTCGAGGGCTGACGCCCACCCCCACCCCCTTCCAGTGGCAGGGCCGAGCGCGGCCCGAGAGACCACGACTGCACAAGGAGAACAGAGCAGATGGCACAGCGCAGCAAGGCATACAAGGCGGCCAAGGCCGCGATCGGGGACACGCTGTACTCCCCGTCCGAGGCGATCGCCCTCGCCAAGGAGACCAACCCCTCGAAGACCGACGCCACCGTGGAGGTCGCCCTCCGTCTGTCGGTCGACCCTCGCAAGGCCGACCAGATGGTGCGCGGCTCCGTCAGCCTGCCCCACGGCACCGGCAAGACCGCCCGCGTGGTCGTGTTCGCCACCGGTGAGCGCGCCGAGGCCGCCCGCGCCGCCGGCGCCGACGTGGTGGGCGACGACGACCTGATCGCCAAGATCTCCGAGGGCTGGGTGGACTTCGACGCCGCCGTGGCCTCCCCGGAGCTCATGGGCAAGGTCGGCCGCCTGGGCAAGGTGCTCGGCCCCCGCAACCTGATGCCGAACCCCAAGACCGGCACCGTGACCCCGGACGTGGCGAAGGCCGTGGCCGACATCAAGGGCGGCAAGATCGACTTCCGCGTCGACAAGCACTCGAACCTGCACTTCATCATCGGCAAGACCTCCTTCGAGGCCAAGCAGCTGGTCGAGAACTACGCCGCCGCGCTCGAGGAGGTGCTCCGTCTGAAGCCCGCCTCCTCCAAGGGCCGGTACATCTCCAAGGCCACCGTGGCCACCACCTTCGGCCCGGGCGTCCCGATGGACCCCAACGCCGTGGCCCCCAAGGGCGACGAGGCCTGATCCCCGCCTGGGCGCCACCGCGGTCACCCGACCGCCGACGACGGCCGGTCCCCTCCCGCACGGGAGGAGGCCGGCCGTCGTCGCGTTTGCAGGCCGGGGCCGGTGAGGGTATGCTGATCGGACCGAAGACCGCCGGTCACGGTGATCCCTGCCCTCGGGCGGGAGCACCGTCGAAGGCCCTCCCGACGGAGGCGGCCCGCGCAGGTGATGCTGAGCCCCATGCGCCCGTCCGTCAGGATGGAGCCGTCATGCCGCGCCCCGTGCACCTGCACGGGGCGTTTCTGTTTCCCGGGGGTCGGGCGGTCCCCCCCGAACCACCGAGAGGAGTGCCATGGCGACGTCCGCGAAGGAGTCGGCGGTGGCCGAGCTGGCGGACCTGTTCCGCAGCTCGAGCGCCGCTGTCCTGACGGAATACCGTGGCCTGACGGTGTCCGAGCTCAAGGAGCTCCGTGACTCCCTCCGTCAGGATGCGACCTACGCCGTGGCGAAGAACACGCTCGCCGAGATCGCCGCGAAGGACGCCGGCGTGGAGGGCCTCGAGGCCCACCTCGCCGGTCCCACCGCGATCGCGTTCGTGACCGGTGACCCGGTCAGCGTCGCGAAGGCGCTGCGTGACTTCGCCAAGGACCACGAGAAGCTCGTGCTCAAGGGCGGCTACATGGACGGCCAGCCCCTGGACGAGGCCGGCATCAGGCAGCTCGCGGACCTCGAGTCCCGCGAGGTGCTGCTGGCCAAGTTCGCCGGCGCGATGAAGGGCAGCATGTCCAAGGCCGCCGCCCTGTTCCAGGCCCCGCTGTCCAAGACCGCCCGCACGGTCGAGGCCCTCCGGGCCCAGCAGGACCAGGCTGCCTGACGCAGCCCCACCCGGGCTGCACGGCCCACCCACTTCCACACGTACCCACGTCGTACACGTAAAGGAGCCATCATGGCCAAGCTGACCACCGAAGAGCTGCTCGCCGCGTTCGAGGAGCTGACCCTCATCGAGCTGTCCGAGTTCATCGAGGCGTTCGAGGAGAAGTTCGACGTCACCGCCGCCGCCCCCGTGGCGATGGCCGCTGCCGGCGCCCCCGCCGGCGGTGCCGCCGAGGCCGCCGAGGAGAAGGACGAGTTCGACGTCGTCCTCGAGTCCGCCGGCGACAAGAAGATCGGCGTCATCAAGGAGGTGCGCGCCCTGACCTCCCTCGGTCTGAAGGAGGCCAAGGACCTCGTCGACGGCGCCCCCAAGCCGGTCCTCGAGGGCGTCAACAAGGAGACCGCCGAGAAGGCCAAGGAGCAGCTCGAGGGCGCCGGCGCGACCGTCACCCTGAAGTGATGCGCGCGGCCTGAGCCGCACCCCTCGTCCGCGACCCCCGTCCCGCTCCGGCGGCACGGGGGTCGCGGCGCGTCCACCCGCCCCGCCGAGCCACGGAAGGCCCGTGATGACCTCCGCCCCGACTGCTCCCGCGACGCCGCGACGCCCCGGGTCCCGACTGCAGGCCCTCGACGCCACGCGCCTGGCGGCCGCCCTGGCCGTGGTCCTCTACCACTGGACGGCCTGGCACCACGGCGAGTGGGACGGCGGGGACACCGTGGCGCTGGAGGTCTGGCCCGTGCTCGGCCGGCTGTTCAGCCTGGGCTCGCTCGGCGTGCAGCTGTTCTTCATGGTCTCCGGCTTCGTGATCCTGCTGTCGGCCCTGGGGCGGAGCCCGGCGCGCTACCTGGGCTCGCGTGTGGGCCGTCTCTACCCGGCGTACTGGGTGGCGGTGCTGATGGCGGGGTTCCTCCTCTTCGTGGTGTGGCCGGAGGCGGGGGAGGGGCACCACCCCGTCGAGGTGCTCACGAACCTCACGATGCTCCAGGGTGCGATCGGCGACGGCCAGCCGCACCTGGACGGCGTCTACTGGACCCTCTGGATCGAGCTGAAGTTCTACGCGACCGTGCTCGTCCTCCTCCTGCTGCGGTGGACCACGCCGGGCCGCCTGCTGGCCTTCGCGGTCCTGTGGCCGGCCGTCGGGTCGGCCCTGTGGTGGGCCGTCCGTGAGCACGTGCAGGCGTCGTCCGCCGTCTCGGACTGGCTCTTCCCCGAGTACTCCGCGCTGTTCGGGGTGGGCATCGCGCTGTTCCTCGTCCACCGGCACGGCCACAGTCCGGCCCGGTGGGCGGCCGTCACGGTGACCGCCGTCCTGGCGATCGGGTGGAGCACGCGCATCCAGACGCGGGAGACGCTGGCCACCACCGGACTGGCCGTGCCGTCCTGGGTCGTGGCCGGCGTCGTGGCCGCGATGGTGGTCTGGGTGGCGCTGGCGACCGTGGGCCCGCCGGCCCGCTGGCACGTGCCCGGGGCGGCCACGGCCGGGGCGCTGACCTATCCGCTGTACCTCCACCACCAGCTGTGGGGCTGGTGGCTGATCGGGCGCCTCATGCCCCACCTGGGTCCGCGGCCCACGCTGGCGGCCGTCCTCGCCCTCCTCCTGGTGTGGTCCTGGGTGGTGCACCGGTGGGTGGAGAGGCCGCTGGGGCCGCGACTGCGGGACGGGGCCACGCGCCTGTTCGCACGGGTCCCCGGCCTCGGGGCGGACCCGGCGCGGCCCGGAGGGCCTGACTCCACGGTCCGGCCCGCCTGACGGGGCCGGTGGACACCGGGAACGAGTCGGGTTAGGATGGTTCTTTGCACCTCCCCCGTCCCAGCGTGCCCGGAAACGGGTGCCGTGGGAGGGACTGCGCGGCCTTCATATAGCGGTGGGCCCGGTCCCGTCGCCCGACGCAGCGGGGGAGGCTGACCGGAACCCTGCAGTCCTGTGGAAGGATCCTACGTGGTCGCCTCGAGCACCTCCAACGAAACCGCTGCCGTCTCCCCCCGCTCCGCCGCCTCCGCCGGGCGCATCTCCTTCGCCAAGATCCACGAGCCGCTCGACGTGCCGGATCTGCTGGCGCTGCAGACGGAGTCCTTCGACCGCCTGATCGGCAACGAGCGCTGGATGGCCCGCGTGGACGCCGCCGTCGCGGCCGACGACCACTCGGTCTCGGTCACCTCCGGCCTCACGGACATCTTCGAGGAGATCTCCCCGATCGAGGACTTCCAGGGCACCATGTCCCTGTCCTTCTCCGATCCGGAGTTCGCCGACGCGAAGATGACGGAGGAGGAGTGCAAGGACCGCGACGCGACCTACTCCGCCCCGCTGTACGTCAAGGCCGAGTTCATGAACAACACGACCGGCGAGATCAAGCAGCAGACGGTGTTCATGGGCGACTTCCCGCTCATGACGCGCAACGGCACGTTCATCATCAACGGCACCGAGCGCGTGGTCGTCTCGCAGCTGGTGCGCTCCCCGGGCGCCTACTTCGAGCGGACCCCGGACAAGACCTCGGACAAGGAGATCTTCTCCGCGAAGATCATCCCCTCCCGCGGCGCGTGGTTCGAGCTCGAGGTGGACAAGCGCGATCAGGTCGGCGTGCGCCTCGACCGCAAGCGCAAGCAGCCGGTGACCGTGCTGCTCAAGGCCATGGGCTGGACCGAGTCCCGCATCCTCGAGGAGTTCGGCCACTACGACTCCATCCGCGCCACCCTCGAGAAGGACGGCACCGCCGACCAGAACGAGGCGCTGCTGGACATCTACCGCAAGCTGCGCCCGGGCGAGCCCGCCGCCGTCGACGCCGCCCAGAACCTGCTGAACAACCTGTACTTCACGCCCAAGCGCTACGACCTCGCCAAGGTGGGCCGCTACAAGCTCAACCGCAAGCTCGGCGTGGACGTGCACCTGGGCGATCCGAACGCCTCCGTGCTCACCGAGGACGACATCGTCCAGATGGTGCACTTCATCGCCGCGCTGCACGCCGGCGAGTCCACCATCCAGGGCACCCGCGACGGCGAGAAGGTCGACGTGCGCGTCGAGGTCGACGACATCGACCACTTCGGCAACCGCCGCATCCGCGCCGTGGGCGAGCTGATCGAGAACCAGATCCGCACGGGCCTGTCCCGCATGGAGCGCGTCGTGCGCGAGCGCATGACCACCCAGGACGTCGAGGCGATCACCCCGCAGACCCTGATCAACATCCGCCCGGTGGTGGCGGCGATCAAGGAGTTCTTCGGCACCTCGCAGCTGTCCCAGTTCATGGACCAGAACAACCCGCTGGCCGGGCTGACGCACAAGCGCCGCCTGTCCGCGCTCGGCCCGGGCGGCCTGTCCCGCGACCGCGCCGGCATGGAGGTCCGCGACGTCCACCCCTCGCACTACGGCCGCATGTGCCCCATCGAGACGCCGGAAGGCCCGAACATCGGCCTCATCGGCTCGCTGGCGACCTTCGGGCGGATCAACCCGTTCGGCTTCATCGAGACCCCGTACCGCCGCGTGGTGGACGGCCGGGTGACCGACGACGTCGACTACCTGACCGCCGACGACGAGCTGGGCTTCCAGATCGCCCAGGCCAATGCCCCGGTGGACGAGGACGGCCGCTTCGTCGAGGAACTCGTGCTCTGCCGCCAGCGCGGCGGCGGCGGCGAGCCCGTGCTGTCCGCCGTCGAGGACATCGACTACATGGACGTCTCCCCGCGCCAGATGGTGTCGGCCGCGACGGCCCTGATCCCGTTCCTCGAGCACGACGACGCCAACCGCGCGCTCATGGGCGCGAACATGCAGCGTCAGGCCGTGCCGCTGCTGCAGTCCCAGGCCCCCTACGTGGGCACGGGCATGGAGAAGTACGTGGCCGTGGACGCGGGCGACTCCGTCACCGCCACCGAGCCCGGCGTCGTGACCGAGGTGGCCGCGGACCTGGTGACCGTCATGAACGACGACGGCACCACCACCCACTACCCGATCATGAAGTTCGCCCGCTCCAACCAGGGCAACGCGTACAACCAGCGCGTGCGCGTGTCCGAGGGCGACCGCCTGGAGCGGCTGTCGGTGATCGCGGACGGCCCGGCCACGGACGACGGCGAGCTCGCGCTCGGCAAGAACCTGCTCGTCGCGTTCATGCCCTGGGAGGGCCTGAACTACGAGGACGCCATCATCCTGTCCCAGCGCATGGTCTCGGAGGACGTGCTGACCTCGATCCACATCGAGGAGCACGAGGTCGACGCCCGCGACACGAAGCTGGGCGCCGAGGAGATCACCCGGGACATCCCGAACGTGTCCGAGGAGGTGCTGTCCCAGCTCGACGAGCGCGGCATCATCCACATCGGCGCCGAGGTGGAGGCCGGCGACATCCTGGTCGGCCGCGTGACCCCGAAGGGCGAGACGGAGCTGACCCCGGAGGAGCGCCTGCTGCGCGCCATCTTCGGTGAGAAGTCCCGCGAGGTGCGCGACACCTCCCTGAAGGTGCCCCACGGCGAGTCCGGCACCGTGATCGGCGTGCGGATCTTCGACCGCGACGAGGACGACGACCTGCCCCCGGGCGTCAACCAGCTCGTGCGCGTGTACGTGGCCCAGAAGCGCAAGATCACCGACGGCGACAAGATGGCCGGCCGCCACGGCAACAAGGGCGTCATCTCCAAGATCCTGCCGCTCGAGGACATGCCGTTCCTGGCGGACGGCACCCCGGTCGACGTCGTGCTCAACCCGCTCGGCGTGCCCGGCCGCATGAACCTCGGCCAGGTCATGGAGATCCACCTCGGCTGGGCCGCCTCCCGCGGCTGGGACATCGAGGGCGAGCCGGAGTGGATCAAGGACCTGCCGGACTTCCCCCGGCAGTCCGGTCCGGTCAACGTGGCCACCCCGGTGTTCGACGGCGCCGAGGCGCACGAGATCACCGGCCTGCTGGGCCACGTCAACGTGACCCGCGACGGCGACCGCCTCATGGGCACCACCGGCAAGGCGCAGCTGTTCGACGGCCGCTCCGGCGAGCCGTTCCCGGACCCGGTGTCCGTGGGCTACATGTACATGCTCAAGCTGCACCACCTGGTGGACGACAAGATCCACGCGCGGTCCACGGGCCCCTACTCGATGATCACGCAGCAGCCGCTGGGCGGAAAGGCCCAGTTCGGCGGCCAGCGCTTCGGCGAGATGGAGGTGTGGGCGCTCGAGGCGTACGGCGCCGCGTTCACCCTCCAGGAGCTGCTGACCATCAAGTCGGACGACATCCACGGCCGCGTGAAGGTCTACGAGGCCATCGTCAAGGGCGAGAACATCCCCGAGCCGGGCGTGCCGGAGTCCTTCAAGGTGCTCATCAAGGAGATGCAGTCCCTGTGCCTGAACGTGGAGGTCCTCTCCGCCGACGGCCAGACCATCGAGATGCGCGACGCCGAGGACGAGTCGTACCGCGCAGCCGAGGAGCTCGGCATCGACCTGTCCCACGCCGAGCCCAGCTCGGTCGAAGAGGTCTGATCCTCCTCCCTCCCCAGACGTCCTCTGAGAACCACGGAACCAAGGAGTTCACCGGAGCATGACCACTGACAACTCTTTCGGCCTGATGCGCATCGGCCTGGCCACGGCGGACGACATCCGCCGCTGGTCGTACGGCGAGGTCAAGAAGCCCGAGACCATCAACTACCGCACCCTGAAGCCGGAGAAGGACGGGCTCTTCTGCGAGAAGATCTTCGGCCCCACCCGGGACTGGGAGTGCGCGTGCGGCAAGTACAAGCGCGTGCGCTTCAAGGGGATCATCTGCGAGCGCTGCGGCGTCGAGGTGACCCGCTCGAAGGTGCGCCGTGACCGCATGGGCCACATCGAGCTCGCCGCCCCCGTCACCCACATCTGGTACTTCAAGGGCGTGCCCTCGCGCCTGGGGTACCTGCTGGACCTGGCCCCGAAGGACCTCGAGAAGGTCATCTACTTCGCGGCGTACATGATCACCTCCGTCGACGACGAGGCGCGCCATCGCGACCTGCCGAACCTGCAGGCCGAGCACGACCAGGAGACCCGTGTCCTGGCCGACCAGCGCGACGCCGACATCGCCGCCGTGGCCGCCGACCTCGAGAAGGACCTCGCCAAGCTCGAGGCCGAGGGCGCCAAGGCCGCGGAGAAGAAGAAGGCCCGCGACGCCGCGGACAAGACCATGGCGCAGATCCGCAAGCGGGCCGACGCGGAGCTGGATCGCAAGGAGCAGGTCTGGGACCGCTTCAAGAACCTCAAGGTCGCCGACCTCGAGGGCGACGAGGGCCTGTACCGCGCCATGCGGGACAAGTTCGGCGCCTACTTCGAGGGCTCCATGGGCGCGGAGGCGATCCAGCGTCGCCTCCAGACCTTCGACCTCGAGGCCGAGTCCGAGCTGCTCCGCGAGACCATCAAGACCGGCAAGGGCCAGCGCAAGACCCGCGCCCTGAAGCGGCTGAAGGTCGTCAACGCGTTCCTGACCACGGTGAACTCGCCCGAGGGCATGGTGCTGGACGCCGTCCCGGTGATCCCGCCGGAGCTGCGCCCGATGGTCCAGCTGGACGGCGGCCGCTTCGCGACCTCCGACCTGAACGACCTGTACCGCCGCGTGATCAACCGCAACAACCGTCTGAAGCGGCTGCTGGACCTCGGCGCGCCCGAGATCATCGTGAACAACGAGAAGCGCATGCTGCAGGAGGCCGTGGACTCGCTGTTCGACAACGGCCGCCGCGGCCGGCCGGTGACCGGCCCGGGCAACCGTCCGCTGAAGTCCCTGTCCGACATGCTCAAGGGCAAGCAGGGCCGCTTCCGTCAGAACCTGCTGGGCAAGCGCGTCGACTACTCGGGCCGCTCCGTGATCGTGGTGGGCCCGCAGCTCAAGCTGCACCAGTGCGGCCTGCCCAAGCAGATGGCGCTCGAGCTGTTCAAGCCCTTCGTCATGAAGCGCCTGGTGGACCTCAACCACGCCCAGAACGTGAAGTCCGCCAAGCGCATGGTGGAGCGTTTCCGTCCGCAGGTGTGGGACGTGCTCGAGGAGGTCATCTCCGAGCACCCCGTGCTGTTGAACCGCGCCCCCACCCTGCACCGCCTCGGCATCCAGGCGTTCGAGCCGCAGCTGGTGGAGGGCAAGGCCCTGCAGCTGCATCCGCTCGTGTGCTCGGCGTTCAACGCGGACTTCGACGGCGACCAGATGGCCGTGCACCTGCCGCTCTCCCCGGAGGCGCAGGCCGAGGCCCGGCTGCTCATGCTGTCGAGCCACAACATCCTGAAGCCCTCGGACGGCCGCGCCGTGGCCGTCCCGGCCCAGGACATGATCATCGGCCTGAACCACCTCACCACGGTGCGTCAGGACGAGGCGGGCGCGGGCAACGCGTACGCCACCGTGGCCGAGGCGATCATGGCCTTCGACGCCGGCGAGCTGCACCTGAACGCCCCGGTGACGATCGGCGTCGAGGGCTTCGTGCCCTCGGAGGCGGTGCCGGCCCCGGAGGGCTGGACCGAGGGCCTGCTGGCCCCGATCGAGACCACTCTGGGCAAGGTGCTCTTCAACGAGCTGCTGCCGGCGGACTACCCGTGGCTGGACAGCCAGGCGACCAAGGGCACCCTCGGCCAGCTGGTCAACGACCTCGCCGAGCGCTACCCGATGGTGGTCACCGCGCAGACGCTCGACAACCTCAAGGACGCGGGCTTCCACTGGGGCACCTGGTCCGGTGTGACCGTGGCGATCTCGGACATTACGTCCGACTTCGACAAGGCCTCGATCATGCAGGGGTACGAGGAGCAGGCGCAGCGCGTCCAGGCCCAGTACGACAAGGGCCTGATCGCCGACGACGAGCGCCGCTCCGAGCTGATCGACATCTGGAACAAGGCCACTGACGAGGTCGCCGCGGCCATGAAGGACGGGCTCTCGGAGCTCAACACCATCAACCGCATGGTGTCCTCCGGCGCCCGAGGCAACTGGCTGCAGGTCCGCCAGATCGCGGGCATCCGCGGCCTGGTGGCCAACCCGAAGGGCGAGATCATCCCGCGCCCCATCAAGTCCTCGTACCGCGAGGGCCTGTCGGTGCTCGAGTACTTCTCCGCCACCCACGGCGCCCGCAAGGGCCTCGCCGACACCGCCCTGAAGACGGCGAACTCGGGCTACCTGACCCGTCGTCTCGTGGACGTGTCCCAGGACGTGATCGTCCGCGAGGAGGACTGCGGCACCGGACGCGGCCTGGCCGTGACCATCGCCGAGCCGAACGCGGACGGCGAGCTGCAGGCGCACGAGCAGGTCGAGAACTCGGCCTTCGCCCGCACGCTGGCCCAGGACGTCACGGGCGAGGACGGCACCGTGCTGGCCTCGGCCGGCGCGGACGTGGGCGATGTGCTCATCGGCGAGCTGGTGGCCGCGGGCGTCGCCGAGATCAAGGTCCGCTCCGTGCTGACCTGCGACTCCGCCGTCGGCACGTGCGCCAAGTGCTACGGCCGCTCGATGGCCACCGGTCAGCTGGTGGACATCGGCGAGGCCGTGGGCATCATCGCCGCGCAGTCCATCGGCGAGCCGGGCACCCAGCTCACCATGCGCACCTTCCACACCGGCGGTGTGGCCTCGGCGGACGACATCACCCAGGGTCTGCCCCGCATCCAGGAGCTCTTCGAGGCCCGCACCCCGAAGGGCGTGGCCCCGATCTCCGAGGTCGCCGGCCGCGTCACCATCGAGGACACCGACGCCTCGATCCGCCTGATCCTCACGCCGGACGACGGCTCCGAGGAGATCGCGTACCCGGTGCTGCGCCGCGCCCGTCTGCTCGTGCAGGACGGGGAGCACGTGGCCGTGGGCACGCAGCTGGTGGCCGGCGCCGTGGACCCCAAGCAGGTCCTGCGCGTGCTCGGCCCGCGGGCCGCCCAGCGCTTCCTCGTCGAGGAGGTGCAGGACGTGTACCAGTCGCAGGGCGTGGGCATCCACGACAAGCACGTGGAGGTCATCGTCCGGCAGATGCTGCGCCGGATCACCGTGATCGAGTCCGGCGAGACCGACCTGCTGCCCGGCGAGCTCACGGACCGCGCCCGCTTCGTGGCGGCCAACCGTGCCGCCGTCGCCGAGGGCAAGCAGCCGGCCTCCGGTCGTGACGAGCTCATGGGCATCACGAAGGCCTCGCTCGCCACCGACTCGTGGCTGTCCGCGGCGTCCTTCCAGGAGACCACCCGCGTCCTGACGCAGGCGGCCATGGAGGGCAAGTCGGACCCGCTGCTGGGCCTGAAGGAGAACGTCATCATCGGCAAGCTGATCCCGGCCGGCACCGGCCTGGACCGCTACACCCAGACGGCCGTGGAGCCGACGGAGGAGGCCAAGGCCTCGCTGTTCGCCTCCCCGGTGGGCTTCGCCGACTTCGACTACCCGGGCCTGGACCAGCCGCTCGGGGACGCGGAGTTCCACGCGGTCTCCCTGGACGACTACGGCCGGGGCGGGGACTTCCGGGCCTGACCCGTCCGGTCCCGCACACGCCGCGGCCCCCGTCGGATGACTCCGGCGGGGGCCGCGGCGTGTGCGCGTCGGGGCCGCTCAGCGGCGCGACATGTACAGGGTGAAGGCGTGGGTCAGGACCTTGTGCAGGGGGAAGTCCCACTCGCCGTGCGTCTGGACGATGTCCGCGCCCTGCGTGGTCTTGAACTCGGTGAGGCCGGTGATGCGGTCCTCGCCGTCCACCGACCCGGGCACCCCGCCGAGGTCCAGCCAGTGGCAGCCGTCGGCGAGGCCGGCGCGGATCTGCTCGAACTCGAGCAGGCGCGGGGCGTCACGCTTGCGCTCCTTCTGCGAGGACGCCGAGTAGGGGCGCCAGCACACGTGGCCCTGACGGAAGTGGAACGCCGCGGCCACGGGATCGCCCTCGAACTCGGCGAGGTAGTAGGTCACGTCGGCCAGCTCCGACCCGCCGAGCTCGGCGAGGACGCGCTCGAAGTACTCCTTCGGACGGCCGGTGAACCGGTCGCGCGCGGCGGTCTCGTGCTGCAGCTCGTCCCACTCGTCCAGGCGCTCCGGCCCGGCGGTGACCACGTCGAGGTCGCTGCGCATCGAGCGGCGCGTGCGCTTGCGGCTCGAGCCGGACATGCGGGCGAGGACGGCCTCCTCGTCGAGCCCCTCGAGGGGGATGCGCGCCTGGAACATCGGCTGGCCCGCGGAGAACCCGGGGAGGACCTCGGGGGCGATCCAGCCGGCCTCCCGCAGGCGCTCCTCGAGCGCGACCGCCGCCGGGTCCTCCTCCGCCGCGGGCAGGTCGGTGAGCATGCGGTGCTGCGGGTCGGTGAGGGACTTGCGCACGGTGTCCGCGTCCCAGCGGCGGACCACGCCGGGCGGCGCGACGCGCACCAGGAACGCGCCCTGGGCGTGGAGCTCGGCCACCAGGGCGGTCAGGGCGGCGAGGACGTCGACCCCCTCGTCGAGGACGGGTCCCTCGGCGACGTAGGCGAGGAAGGCGCGGCCGAGGACGGGGGTGCGGGCCGGCACGGGCAGGCGTCGGCCGAGCACGAGGGCGGCGCCGACGAGGCGGCCGTCCTGCTCGAAGCCGAGGGACTGGCCGGACCAGTCGGTCTTCACCCGCTGCCAGGCCGGGTTCTGGAGGAACGAGGCCCCCGGGTGGCGGCGCAGGACCTCGACGTGCTCGGCCTCGGTGATCGGACGGACCGTCACGGGGGAGTCGCTCCCGGCGGGGCGGTCGGCGGCACCGTCCCCGCCCGCGGCGGGGGAGGGGGAGGGCAGGGTGGTGGCGTCGGGGGAGGTGTCAGTCACGGCGCCCACTCTACGCCGTGGTCCCAGGCGGCCCGGGGCCGTGTGTTATGCTCGCTGAGATTGTTTTTCCAAGTGGCAGAGTGGACCCGGTCCGGTCGCGGGGTTGTTGCGCGACAGATGCCACACTTTTGCACGCCTGCGGCCTGTCGCTCCTCCCGGAGGGGCCCGCGGGCCGACGCAGAGTCGAGGAACGAGCAGCGCCGGCCCCCGGGTCGGCGCACCCCGTCAGCGATCACGACAAGGAAGGCTGGAGAGTGCCTACGATTCAGCAGCTGGTCCGCAAGGGCCGCTCACCCAAGGTCGTCAAGACCAAGGCCCCTGCGCTGCAGGGCAACCCCATGCGTCGTGGCGTGTGCACCCGCGTGTACACCACGACCCCGAAGAAGCCGAACTCCGCCCTGCGCAAGGTCGCCCGCGTCCGCCTCAACGGCGGCGTCGAGGTCACCGCGTACATCCCGGGCGAGGGCCACAACCTGCAGGAGCACTCGATCGTGCTCGTCCGCGGCGGCCGTGTGAGGGACCTGCCCGGCGTGCGCTACAAGATCGTGCGCGGCGCGCTGGACACCCAGGGCGTGAAGAACCGCGGCCAGGCCCGCTCCCGCTACGGCGCCAAGAAGGAGAAGAAGTAATGCCTCGTAAGGGTCCCGCCCCGAAGCGCCCCCTCGTCGTCGACCCCGTGTACGGCTCGCCCCTGGTCACGCAGCTGATCAACAAGGTGCTGATCGACGGCAAGAAGTCCACCGCCGAGCGCATCGTGTACGGCGCGCTCGAGGGCGCCCGCGCCAAGAACGGCGCCGATCCCGTGGCCACGCTGAAGAAGGCCATGGACAACATCAAGCCGGCCCTCGAGGTCAAGTCCCGCCGCGTCGGCGGCGCCACCTACCAGGTGCCCGTCGAGGTCAAGCCGGGTCGTGCCACGGCCCTCGCCCTGCGCTGGCTGGTCGGCTTCTCCAAGGCCCGCCGCGAGAAGACCATGACCGAGCGTCTGATGAACGAGATCCTGGACGCCTCGAACGGCCTGGGCGGCGCCGTGAAGCGCCGCGAGGACACCCACAAGATGGCCGAGGCCAACAAGGCCTTCGCCCACTACCGCTGGTGATCCCGTCGGCCCGGACCGCGTGAGCGCGGTCCGGGCCGCAGGCGCCTGCACCCCCGGGGCGCGCGCCGTCCGCCTCCGTCCCTCGAGACCCCCACACGACCACTCCGACCAAGGGAGACACCGTGGCACAGGACGTGCTGACCGACCTGAACAAGGTCCGCAACATCGGCATCATGGCCCACATTGATGCCGGCAAGACCACCACCACCGAGCGCATCCTGTTCTACACGGGTGTCAACCACAAGCTGGGTGAGACGCACGACGGCGCCTCCACCACCGACTGGATGGAGCAGGAGAAGGAGCGCGGCATCACCATCACCTCCGCCGCGGTGACCTGCTTCTGGAAGAACAACCAGATCAACATCATCGACACCCCCGGCCACGTGGACTTCACCGTCGAGGTGGAGCGGTCCCTGCGCGTGCTCGACGGCGCCGTGGCCGTGTTCGACGGCAAGGAGGGCGTGGAGCCCCAGTCGGAGACCGTGTGGCGCCAGGCGGACAAGTACGACGTCCCCCGCATCTGCTTCGTCAACAAGATGGACAAGCTCGGCGCGGACTTCTACTTCACCGTGGACACGATCGTGAAGCGCCTCGGTGCGAAGCCGCTCGTGATGCAGCTGCCGATCGGCGTGGAGAACGACTTCGTGGGCGTCGTCGACCTGCTGACCATGAAGGCCTTCGTGTGGCCGGGCGACGCCAAGGGCGACGTGACCATGGGCGCCGAGTACGAGATCCAGGACATCCCGGCGGATCTCGTCGAGAAGGCCGAGCAGTACCGCACTGAGCTCATCGAGGCCGTCGCGGACACCTCCGAGGAGCTCATGGAGAAGTACCTCGAGGGCGAGGAGATCTCCGAGGAGGAGATCGTGGCCGGCGTGCGCCACCTGACCGTGAACGCCGAGGCCTACCCGGTCTTCTGCGGCTCCGCCTTCAAGAACCGCGGTGTGCAGCCGATGCTCGACGCCGTCGTCGCCTACCTCCCGAACCCGCTCGACGCCGGCGCCGTGAAGGGCCACGCGGTGGGCGATGAGGAGAAGGAGCTGGAGCGCGAGCCCTCGAAGGAGGCCCCGTTCTCGGCGCTGGCCTTCAAGATCGCCTCGCACCCGTTCTTCGGCACGCTGACCTTCATCCGCGTGTACTCCGGCCGCCTCGAGTCCGGCGCGCAGATCCTCAACGCCACCAAGGGCAAGAAGGAGCGCATCGGCAAGCTGTTCCAGATGCACGCCAACAAGGAGAACCCGGTCGAGGAGGTCGTGGCGGGCCACATCTACGCCGTGATCGGCCTCAAGGACACCACCACGGGCGACACGCTGTGCAACCCGAACGAGCCGATCATCCTCGAGTCGATGACCTTCCCGGAGCCCGTGATCTCCGTGGCCATCGAGCCGAAGTCCAAGGGCGACCAGGAGAAGCTCTCCACCGCCATCCAGAAGCTCGTGGCCGAGGACCCGACGTTCCGCGTCAACCTCAACGAGGAGACCGGCCAGACCGAGATCGGCGGCATGGGCGAGCTGCACCTCGACGTGTTCGTCGACCGCATGCGCCGCGAGTTCCGCGTCGAGGCCAACGTGGGCAAGCCCCAGGTCGCCTACCGCGAGACCATCAAGCGCAAGGTCGACAAGGTCGACTACACGCACAAGAAGCAGACGGGCGGCTCCGGCCAGTTCGCGAAGGTCCAGCTCTCCTTCGAGCCCCTGGACACCGCGGACGGGGAGATCTACGAGTTCGAGAACGCCGTCACCGGCGGTCGCGTGCCGCGCGAGTACATCCCCTCGGTGGACGCCGGAATCCAGGATGCCATGCAGTTCGGCGTGCTCGCCGGCTACCCCATGGTGGGCGTCAAGGCCACGCTGCTCGACGGCGCGTACCACGACGTGGACTCCTCCGAGATGGCGTTCAAGATCGCCGGCTCGCAGGCGTTCAAGGAGGGCGTGAAGAAGGCGTCCCCGGTCATCCTCGAGCCGCTGATGGCCGTGGAGGTCCGCACCCCCGAGGAGTTCATGGGCGACGTCGTCGGCGACCTGAACTCCCGCCGCGGTCAGATCCAGTCCATGGAGGACGCCACCGGCGTGAAGGTGGTCAACGCCCTCGTGCCGCTGTCGGAGATGTTCGGCTACATCGGCGACCTGCGCTCCCGCACCCAGGGCCGCGCGGTCTACTCGATGACCTTCCACTCCTACTCCGAGGTCCCGAAGAACGTGGCCGACGAGATCATCCAGAAGTCCCAGGGCGAGTGAGCTGACGCTCACCGGTCCTGAGGGATCACACCTGCTCCGCGGGAGCGGCCGCCGCGCGCGGCCGCTCCGCGGGGCGCTCGTCCGGCGCCCGGCGCGCCGGACCGAGCACGGGACGCGTCAGGTCCGGTCCGCTCCGGCGGCCCCGCCGGCCTGGAGCCGGACCGATCCTCGACTCGCCGGATTTCCCCAACCCCGCACCATCCCAGTAGACTCACCGAGTTGTCAGCTCGTCACCCGTGGCTGAGCAGTCTTCTTGACGAGGAAACAAGTTCTTTAGGAGGAACTGTGGCAAAGGCAAAGTTCGAGCGGACGAAGCCGCACGTCAACATCGGCACCATCGGCCACGTTGACCACGGCAAGACCACCCTCACCGCCGCCATCTCGAAGGTCCTGTACGACAAGTACCCGGACCTCAACGAGAAGCGTGACTTCGCGTCGATCGACTCCGCCCCGGAGGAGCGCCAGCGCGGCATCACCATCAACATCTCCCACGTGGAGTACCAGACCGAGAAGCGTCACTACGCCCACGTGGACGCCCCCGGTCACGCCGACTACATCAAGAACATGATCACCGGTGCGGCCCAGATGGACGGCGCCATCCTCGTGGTCGCCGCCACCGACGGCCCCATGGCCCAGACCCGCGAGCACGTGCTGCTCGCCCGCCAGGTCGGCGTGCCCGCCCTGCTGGTGGCCCTCAACAAGGCCGACATGGTCGAGGACGAGGAGCTCCTCGAGCTCGTCGAGATGGAGGTCCGCGAGCTGCTGTCCTCCCAGGAGTTCGACGGTGACGAGGCTCCGGTCGTCCGCACCTCCGGCCTGAAGGCCCTCGAGGGCGACGCCGAGTGGGTCAAGTCCGTCGAGGACCTGATGGACGCCGTGGACGAGTACATCCCGGATCCGGTGCGCGACAAGGACAAGCCGTTCCTCATGCCCATCGAGGACGTCTTCACCATCACCGGCCGCGGCACCGTGGTGACCGGCCGCGCCGAGCGCGGCACCCTGGCCATCAACTCGGAGGTCGAGATCGTGGGCATCCGCGACCTGCAGAAGACCACCGTGACCGGCATCGAGATGTTCCACAAGCAGCTCGACGAGGCGTGGGCCGGCGAGAACTGCGGCCTCCTGCTGCGCGGTCTGAAGCGTGACGACGTCGAGCGCGGCCAGGTCGTCGTGGCCCCGGGCTCGATCACCCCGCACACCGGCTTCGAGGCGAATGTCTACATCCTGTCCAAGGACGAGGGTGGCCGTCACAACCCGTTCTACTCGAACTACCGTCCGCAGTTCTACTTCCGCACCACCGACGTCACCGGCGTCATCACGCTGCCCGAGGGCACCGAGATGGTCATGCCCGGCGACACCACCGAGATGTCGGTCGAGCTCATCCAGCCGATCGCCATGGAGGAGGGCCTCGGCTTCGCCATCCGCGAGGGTGGCCGCACCGTGGGCTCCGGCCGCGTCACCAAGATCACCAAGTGATCCGCTGATCACCGGCTGACCCGGTCCGGCTCCGGTCGGACCACCCGAAGGGCCCCCGCCGTACGGCGGGGGCCCTTCGGCATGCCCCGGTCCCGCGCCCCGGTAGGGTGGGCCGCATGGATTGGCTCATCGTGCTGCTCGTCGTGGTCGCCGTCGTCGTCGTGGGCGGCTGGGCGTACCGCACCTTCCGCCCCGAGATCGACCGGGCCCGGCGGATCCGCCGCGCGAACCGCGGCGGTCTGGAGCGGTGACCCCGCCCGCCCCGCGCCCGCTGTTCCGCGTGACCGCCCTCGCCGAGGCGGTCACCTGGACCCTGCTCCTCGTGGCCATGGCGTTGAAGTACACGGGGGTCACGGAGGCCCTCATGCCGCTCGCCGGGGGCGTGCACGGGTTCGTCTTCCTCTGCTACGCGGCCGTGTCCCTCGCCGTGTGGATCGACGCCCGGTGGTCGGTCGGGCGCGGGTTGCTCGCGCTGGGCGCCGCCGTGGTCCCGTACGCCACCGTCCCGGTGGAGCGCTCCTATGATCGCGCCGGCTTCCTGCCGGGTCGGTGGCGCCTCCGGGAGAGCCCGGAGAGCGCACGGGGTCCCGCGGACGGAGTCCTGAGGACCGTGCTGCATCGCCCCGTCCCCTCCGCGCTCGTGGTCCTGGCGCTCGTGTCCGTCGTCTTCGTGCTGCTGCTCCAGGCCGGCCCGCCCACCCAGTGGTTCTGACCGCGGCAGGTGCCGTGGGGGAGGGGCTGTGTCCGACCCCACGGCCCCTGGTTGGCAGCGGGGCTCGATGTCTGTCATACTGATTCGGTTGCTCAAGCGCCGATGCGCCGTCGCCCTCCAGTCTCGAGGCGGCTGCGTGGCCCAGATGTGACAGTCCCCTCCGCTCCGCCCTCGCGTGGACGCCCTCCAGCAGGGCGACACGCCCGACCGCGTGGACCGGAGGCCGACGGTGGCGAGGAACCCGGCTCGGCCGGATTCGCCCCGTGCGGACAGGAACAACAGGGCCGCCCCCGAGGGGGTGGCCGAACAGGGACGTAGAACAGCACACCCGACGAGAGAGGCGTGACGCCATGGCGGGACAGAAGATCCGCATCCGGCTGAAGTCGTACGACCACGAGGTCATCGACGTCTCGGCCCGCAAGATCGTTGACACGGTCACGCGTGCAGGCGCAACGGTGGTGGGCCCCGTGCCGCTGCCGACGGAGAAGAACGTGTACTGCGTGATCCGTTCTCCCCACAAGTACAAGGACAGCCGCGAGCATTTCGAGATGCGCACCCACAAGCGGCTCATCGACATCATCGACCCGACGCCCAAGGCCGTCGACTCGCTCATGCGTCTCGACCTGCCCGCGGATGTCAACATCGAGATCAAGCTCTGAGAGGGAGGTGCTGAGAGACTATGACCAACAACCTGAACGTGAAGGGCCTGCTGGGCACGAAGCTCGGCATGACCCAGGTGTGGGATGAGGACAACAAGCTCATCCCCGTCACCGTGGTCCAGGCCGACGCCAACGTCGTCACCCAGCTGCGCTCCGAGGAGACCGACGGCTACACCGCCGTCCAGATCGCCTACGGCCAGATCGACCCCCGCCGCGTGACCAAGCCGCTGGCGGGTCACTTCGAGAAGGCCGGCGTGACCCCCCGCCGTCACCTCGTCGAGCTGCGCACCGCCGACGCCGCCGAGTACTCGCTCGGCCAGGACCTGACCGTCGAGCTCTTCGAGGCCGGCCAGAAGGTCGACGTCGTCGGCACCACCAAGGGCAAGGGCTTCGCCGGTGCCATGAAGCGTCACGGCTTCTCGGGCGTGGGCGCCTCGCACGGCGCGCACAAGAACCACCGCAAGCCGGGCTCCGTGGGTGGCGCGTCCACCCCGGGCCGCGTGTTCAAGGGCCAGCGCATGCCGGGCCGCATGGGTGCGGTCCGTCAGACCACCATGAACCTGACCCTCCACGGTGTCGACGTGGAGAACAACCTCCTGCTGATCAAGGGCGCGGTGCCCGGCTCCAAGGGCCAGGTCGTGCTCGTCCGCAGCGCCGTGAAGGGAGCCTGAGACCATGGCTGAGAACTCCGTGAAGACCGTCCAGGTCGAGCTGCCCGCCGAGATCTTCGACGTGCAGGCCAACGTGCCGCTCATGCACCAGGTCGTGGTGGCCCAGCTGGCCGCCGCCCGCCAGGGCACGCACAAGACCAAGCGCCGTGGCGAGGTCTCCGGCGCCGGCCGCAAGCCGTTCAAGCAGAAGGGCACCGGTCGCGCCCGTCAGGGCTCGATCCGCGCTCCGCACATGACCGGTGGCGGCATCGTCCACGGCCCGACGCCGCGTGACTACGCGCAGCGCACCCCCAAGAAGATGAAGGCCGCCGCCCTCCGCGGCGCCCTCTCGGACCGCGCCCGCAACGGCCGTGTCCACGTCGTCGAGGCGCTCGTGTCCGGCCCCACGCCGTCCACGAAGGCCGCCAAGGCGGGTCTCGAGTCGCTGAGCACCGGCCGCCGCAACGTGCTGCTGGTGATCGACCGCGCCGACGATCTCACCGCCCTGTCCGCCCGCAACCTTCCGGCGGTCCACACGCTGTACGCCGACCAGCTGAACACCTACGACGTGCTCGTCTCCGACGACGTCGTGTTCACCAAGGTCGCCTACGACGCGTACGTGGCGCAGGCCTCCGGTGCCAAGAAGGAGGATGCCCAGTGAGCGGCTCCATCAACAAGGACCCCCGCGACGTGATCATCGCTCCCGTCGTGTCGGAGAAGAGCTACGGACTGATCGACGAGGGCAAGTACACCTTCCTCGTCGACCCGCGCTCCAACAAGACCGAGATCAAGCAGGCCGTCGAGCGCATCTTCGACGTGTCGGTCGCCTCGGTGAACACGCTCAACCGTCCCGGCAAGCGCCGCCGCACCCGCTTCGGGTGGGGCTCCCGCAAGGCCACCAAGCGTGCGATCGTCTCGCTGAAGGACGGCGCGACCATCGACATCTTCGGAGGTCCGCTCGCCTCCTGAGGCGCGGCGGAGACCACTTAATCGAGGAAGACACCCATGGCTATCCGTAAGTACAAGCCGACCACCCCGGGCCTGCGCGGCTCGTCCGTGGCCGACTTCGCAGAGATCACCCGGTCCACGCCGGAGAAGTCGCTTCTCCGTCCGCTGCACAAGACCGGCGGCCGCAACAACACCGGCCGCATCACCACCCGCCACAAGGGCGGCGGCCACAAGCGCCAGTACCGTCTGATCGACTTCCGTCGTCACGACAAGGACGGCGTGCCCGCCACGGTCGCGCACATCGAGTACGACCCCAACCGCACCGCCCGCATCGCGCTGCTGCACTACGCGGACGGCGCCAAGCGCTACATCCTGGCCCCGGCCCGGCTGAGCCAGGGCGACGTGGTCGAGGCCGGTCCCAACGCGGACATCAAGCCCGGCAACAACCTGCCGCTGCGCAACATCCCCGTGGGCACCACGATCCACGCGGTGGAGCTGCGCCCGGGCGGTGGCGCCAAGATGGCCCGCTCGGCCGGCGCCTCCATCCAGCTGGTCGCCCGTGAGGGCAAGTACGCCCAGCTGCGCCTGCCCTCCGGCGAGATCCGCAACGTCGACGTGCGCTGCCGCGCCACGATCGGCGAGGTCGGCAACGCCGAGCAGTCGAACATCAACTGGGGCAAGGCCGGCCGCATGCGCTGGAAGGGCGTCCGCCCGACCGTCCGCGGCGTCGTGATGAACCCGGTCGACCACCCGCACGGCGGCGGTGAGGGCAAGACCTCCGGCGGCCGTCACCCGGTCAACCCCAACGGCAAGCCCGAGGGCCGCACCCGCCGCCCGAACAAGGAAAGCGACAAGCTCATCGTGCGTCGCCGCCGCTCCGGCAAGAACAAGCGATAAGGGAGCTGAGAAGACATGCCTCGCAGCCTGAAGAAGGGCCCCTTCGTCGACCAGCACCTTTACCTCAAGGTGGTGGCCGAGAACGAGAAGGGCAGCAAGAACGTCATCAAGACCTGGTCCCGCCGGTCGATGATCATCCCGGACATGCTGGGTCACACCATCGCCGTGCACGACGGGCGCAAGCACGTCCCGGTCTTCGTCACGGAGTCCATGGTGGGCCACAAGCTCGGCGAGTTCGCCCCCACCCGGACGTTCCGCGGCCACGTGAAGGACGACAAGAAGGGCAAGCGTCGCTGAGCCTGACGGCACAGCACGCTTGACCTTCGAGAGAATCGAAAGAGAGAAGCAATGGAAGCCAAGGCAATTGCGCGCCACCTGCGCGTGACGCCGATGAAGGCCCGGCGCGTCGTCGACCTGGTCCGTGGCAAGCAGGCCACCGAAGCTCTGGCCATCCTGAAGTTCGCCCAGCAGGGCGCTTCGGAGCCGGTCTACAAGCTGGTGGCCTCCGCGGTGGCGAACGCCCGCGTCAAGGCCGACCGTGAGGGCCGGGCCTTCCACGAGGACGCCCTGTACATCACCGAGGCCTTCGTCGACGAGGGCCCGACCATGAAGCGGTTCCAGCCCCGTGCTCAGGGCCGCGCGTACCGCATCAACAAGCGCACGAGCCACGTCACCGTGGTCGTCGCGTCCAAGGACGAGAAGGGTGGGAACTGACAATGGGTCAGAAGATCAACCCCAACGGGTTCCGCCTCGGCATCACGACCGATCACGTCTCGCACTGGTTCGCCGACTCCCACAAGGAGGGTCAGCGCTACGCCGACTTCCTCAAGGAGGACGTCAAGATCCGCGAGCTGATGACCGACGGCATGGAGCGCGCCGGCATCTCCAAGGTCGAGATCGAGCGCACCCGTGACCGCGTGCGGGTGGACATCCACACCGCCCGCCCCGGCATCGTGATCGGCCGCCGCGGCGCGGAGGCCGACCGCATCCGCGGCGAGCTCGAGAAGCTCACCGGCAAGCAGATCCAGCTGAACATCCTCGAGGTCAAGAACCCCGAGACCGACGCCCAGCTGGTGGCGCAGGGCGTGGCCGAGCAGCTCGCCTCCCGCGTCGCGTTCCGCCGTGCCATGAAGAAGGCCATCCAGTCCGCCATGCGGGCCGGCGCCCAGGGCATCCGCATCCAGTGCGCCGGCCGTCTGGGCGGCGCCGAGATGAGCCGGTCGGAGTTCTACCGCGAGGGCCGCGTGCCGCTGCACACCCTCCGCGCGAACATCGACTTCGGCAAGTTCGAGGCGAAGACCACCTACGGCCGCATCGGCGTGAAGGTCTGGATCTACAAGGGCGACCTCACCGCCAAGGAGCTCGCGGCCAAGGAGGCCGCGCAGCCCTCCGGCCGCGGCCGCGGCGGCGAGCGTCGCGGCCCGGGCGCCGGCGGCGAGCGCCGTCGTCGCAATGACCGTGCCGAGCGCGCTCCCCGCCAGGAGAACGCCGGCGCCGGCGCCGAGACCCCGGCCGCCGCTCCCGTCGAAGGAGGCAACGCCTGATGCTGATCCCCCGTCGCGTCAAGCACCGCAAGCAGCACCACCCGAAGCGCTCCGGCATGGCCAAGGGCGGCACCACCGTCACCTTCGGCGAGTGGGGCATCCAGGCGCTCACGCCGGCCTATGTGACGAACCGTCAGATCGAGGCCGCGCGTATCGCCATGACCCGCTACATCAAGCGTGGCGGCAAGGTCTGGATCAACATCTACCCGGACCGCCCGCTCACCAAGAAGCCCGCCGAGACCCGCATGGGCTCCGGCAAGGGCTCGACCGAGTGGTGGGTCGCCAACGTCAAGCCGGGCCGCGTGCTCTTCGAGCTCTCCGGCGTGTCCGACGAGGTCGCCCGCGAGGCGCTGCGTCTGGCCATCCACAAGCTGCCGCTCAAGGCCCGAGTCATCCGTCGAGAGGGTGGTGAGTGATCCCATGGCCATCGGTACCAAGGATCTGAACGTCGAGTCCCTGGACGGGATGGACAACGCGCGCCTGCTGGAGGCCCTGAAGTCCTCCAAGGAGGAGCTGTTCAACCTGCGCTTCCAGGCCGCCACCGGCCAGCTGGAGGACTCCAGCCGGCTGAAGGCCGTCAAGCGCGACATCGCGCGCATCTACACGATCCTGCGCGAGCGCGAGCTCGGCATCCGTGGGGATGTCGAGGCGGCCGGCGCCGAGAAGAACGAGGAGGCTGCCAAGTGACCGAGCAGACCGCCGCTCCCGTCGAGGAGCGCAACTACCGCAAGGCGCTGCGTGGCGTCGTCGTCTCCGACAAGATGGACAAGACCATCGTCGTCGAGGTCGAGGACCGCAAGAAGCACTCGCTCTACGGCAAGGTGATGAAGACCTCCAAGCGCGTCAAGGCGCACGACGAGGAGAACACCGCCGGCGTGGGCGACCGCGTCCGCATCGCCGAGACCCGTCCGCTGTCCGCGGACAAGCACTTCCGCCTCGTCGAGATCGTCGAGCGCGCCAAGTGACCCGGCCCCGGGCCTGACCCGGGTCCCCCGGAGGCCGCCCCGTGCACTGGCATGGGGCGGCCTTTTCGGCTATCATCGTGTATTCGTGCGCCCTTTGTTGGCAGGACCATCCATCCTGCGTGCCGAGGGGAGACGCACGACCGTCCCGGATCCGCCTCGGCCCTGCCCTGTGCGCGCGTCCGCCGCGCGAGCCTCCCGCTGTCTGAACACGCGGGGCACGGCGAGCCCGAGCGGGGGAGCGCACGATGGGGGAGGGGTAAGCGTCCCCGGGATGACCGTTTCAACCGTTCCGCAAGGCTCGCCCATCAGGGGTGAGAACCGGCGCGACGCAAGGAGATACAAGTGATCCAGCAGGAGTCGCGGCTCAAGGTCGCCGACAACACCGGTGCGAAGGAGATCCTGACCATCCGTGTTCTCGGTGGTTCCGGACGCCGTTACGCAGGCATCGGCGACACCATCGTCGCCACCGTCAAGGACGCCATCCCCGGCGGCAACGTCAAGAAGGGCGACGTCGTCAAGGCCGTGGTGGTCCGCACCCGCAAGCAGTCCCGCCGCCCCGACGGCTCGTACATCCGCTTCGACGAGAACGCGGCCGTCATCCTCAAGAACGAGGGCGAGCCCCGCGGCACGCGCATCTTCGGCCCCGTCGGCCGTGAGCTGCGCGACAAGCGGTTCATGAAGATCGTGTCGCTCGCTCCGGAGGTGATCTGACCCATGGCCAAGATCAAGAAGGATGACCTGGTGCAGGTCATCTCGGGCAAGGACAAGGGCAAGCAGGGCAAGGTCCTGCGCGTGTTCCCGGCCGACGAGCGCGTGCTCGTCGAGGGCGTGAACCGCGTGACCCGTCACCTGCGTGCCGGCCAGAACAACAACGGCTCCACCGAGGGCGGCCTGCAGGTCGCCGAGGCCCCGATCCACATCTCGAACGTGGCCGTGGTGGACCCCGAGACCAAGAAGCCGACCCGTGTGGGCTACCGCTTCGAGACCGTCGAGAAGAACGGCGAGCAGACCACCGTCAAGGTGCGCTTCGCCAAGGCCTCGGGGAAGGAGCTGTGATGACCGAGGTGCAGCAGACCGAGAAGGTCACGCCCCGTCTGAAGGACAAGTACCGCGAGGAGATCCGCGCGTCCCTGCAGGAGCAGTTCCAGTACGGCAACGTCATGCAGGTCCCGGGTCTCGTGAAGGTCGTCGTCAACATGGGTGTCGGCGAGGCCGCCAAGGACTCGAAGATCATCGACGGCGCCGTGGCCGACCTGACCGCGATCACCGGCCAGAAGCCGATGGTCACCAAGGCCCGCAAGTCCATCGCGCAGTTCAAGCTGCGCGAGGGCATGCCGATCGGCACCCACGCCACCCTCCGTGGCGACCGCATGTGGGAGTTCCTGGACCGCCTGGTCACGCTCGCGCTGCCGCGCATCCGTGACTTCCGCGGCCTGTCCGACCGCCAGTTCGACGGCAACGGCAACTACACCTTCGGCCTGTCCGAGCAGACCGTGTTCCACGAGATCGACCAGGACAAGATCGATCGCGTGCGCGGCATGGACATCACCGTGGTGACCACCGCCACGAACGACGACGAGGGCCGCGCGCTGCTGAAGGCGCTGGGCTTCCCGTTCAAGACCGACAAGTAAGACCTCCACGCCACAGGTCCCCCACCGGTGAACCGGTGCGGGAAACCACGGCGAGAAAGGGCGGAAGCCCACATGACCATGACCGATCCCGTCGCAGACATGCTGACCCGTCTGCGCAACGCCAATTCGGCCTACCACGACACCGTGTCCATGCCGTCCTCCAAGCTGAAGGTCCGCCTCGCGGAGATCCTGAAGACCGAGGGCTACATCCAGGACTGGCGTGAGGAGGCCGCCGAGGTCGGCAAGACGCTGACCATCGACCTCAAGTTCGGCCCGCAGCGTGAGCGTGCGATCGCCGGCCTGCGCCGCATCTCCAAGCCGGGTCTGCGCGTGTACGCGAAGTCCACGAACCTGCCCCACGTGCTGGGCGGCCTCGGCATCGCCATCCTGTCCACCTCCTCCGGTCTGCTCACGGACCGTCAGGCGTCCCAGAAGGGCGTGGGCGGAGAAGTCCTCGCCTACGTCTGGTGACGGACGAGACAGAAGAAAGGCTGAACTGACATGTCGCGAATCGGACGTCTCCCGATCACCGTTCCCAGCGGCGTCGATGTGACCATCGACGGCGCCCGCATCTCCGTGAAGGGCCCCAAGGGCCAGCTGGAGCACACGCTGGCCGCGCCCATCACGGCCACCCTCGAGGAGGGGCAGGTCATCGTGGCCCGCCCCGACGACGAGCGTGAGTCCCGCTCCCTGCACGGTCTCTCCCGGTCCCTGATCAACAACATGGTGCTGGGCGTCACCGAGGGCTTCTCCAAGGCCCTCGAGGTCGTCGGCACCGGCTACCGCGTGCAGGCCAAGGGCCAGGACCTCGAGTTCGCCCTGGGCTACTCCCACCCGGTCCCCGTCACGTGCCCGGAGGGCATCACCTTCGCCGTCGAGGGCAACAAGGTGACCGTCTCCGGGATCGACAAGCAGAAGGTCGGCGAGACCGCCGCCAACATCCGCAAGCTGCGCAAGCCCGACCCGTACAAGGGCAAGGGCGTGCGCTACGCGGGCGAGCAGATCCGCCGCAAGGCCGGAAAGGCAGGTAAGTGATGTCTACTCTGAAGGTGAAGGGCAAGGGCAAGTTCAACGCCCGCACCCGCCGCCACCTCCGGGTGCGCAAGCGGATCTCCGGCACCACCGTCCGTCCCCGTCTCGTCGTCAACCGCTCCGCGCGCCACATGTTCGTGCAGGTCGTGGACGACACCCAGGGCCGCACCCTGGCGTACGCCTCCACGATGGAGGCGGACGTGCGCGGCCTGGAGGGCGACAAGACCGCCAAGGCCAAGCGGGTCGGCGAGCTCGTCGCCGAGCGCGCGAAGGCCGCCGGCATCGAGGCCGTCGTGTTCGACCGCGGCGGCAACAAGTACCACGGCCGTGTGGCCGCGGTGGCCGACGGCGCCCGAGAGGGAGGGCTGAAGCTGTGACCGAGACCAACAACGAGAAGGACACCCAGGTGAGCGAGACCACCGAGACCACCGTGTCCGAGACCTCCGCGGGCTCGGCCGGTCAGTCCACCGAGCGCAACGCGGGCGGCCGCGGCGGCCGTGACGGCGGCCGCGGTGGCCGTGACGGCGACCGTCGCGGCGGTCGCCGCGACGACCGCAACCGGCGCGGCGCCCAGGACGACGAGAAGGACCAGTTCCTCGAGCGCGTCGTGGCGATCAACCGCGTGTCCAAGGTCGTCAAGGGCGGCCGTCGGTTCTCCTTCACCGCCCTCGTGGTGGTGGGTGACGGCGACGGCACCGTCGGCGTCGGCTACGGCAAGGCCAAGGAGGTGCCCGCCGCGATCCAGAAGGCCGTGGAGGAGGCCAAGAAGTCCTTCTTCCGCGTGCCGCGCGTCGGCTCCACCATCCCGCACCTCGTGCAGGGTGAGGACGCCGCCGGCGTCGTCCTCCTGCGCCCGGCGTCCCCGGGCACCGGCGTGATCGCCGGCGGCCCGGTCCGCGCCGTCCTCGAGTGCGCGGGCATCCACGACGTGCTGTCGAAGTCCATGGGCTCCGTGAACGCGATCAACATCGTGCGCGGCACCGTGGACGCCCTCAAGCGTCTCGAGGAGCCCCAGGCCGTGGCCGCCCGCCGCGGCAAGGCCCTCGACGAGATCGCCCCCCATGCGATGCTGCGCACCATGGAGAACGATCGTGCCCAGAAGAGCGCGCAGAAGGCAGGTGCCTGATCATGGCTGAGCCCACCCGCAAGAACATCCAGCCCTCCGACGCCACCCTGGTGATCACCCAGACCCGCGGCGTCACGGGCTCCAAGCAGAACCATCGCGACACCCTGCGCTCGCTCGGCCTCAAGCGGATCGGCCACTCGGTCACCCGCACGGCCGACGCGGTGACCGTGGGCATGGTCAACACCGTGCCGCACCTGGTGTCCGTGGAGGAGGTCAACAATGGCTGACAACGACGCCATCAAGGTCCACGACCTGCGTCCGGCCCCGGGTGCCAAGACCGCCAAGACCCGCGTGGGTCGCGGCGAGGCCTCCAAGGGCAAGACCGCCGGTCGCGGCACCAAGGGCACCAGCGCCCGCTACCAGGTCCGCGCGGGCTTCGAGGGCGGCCAGCTGCCCCTGCACATGCGCCTGCCCAAGCTGCGGGGCTTCAAGAACCCGTTCCGCACCGAGTACCAGGTGGTCAACCTGGACAAGCTCTCGGCGCAGTTCCCCGAGGGCGGCGAGGTGTCCGTGGACGCGCTCGTGGCCAAGGGCCTGGTCCGCAAGGGCCAGCCCGTGAAGGTCCTCGGCGCCGGCGAGATCACCTCCGCGGTGCAGGTGAAGGCGCACGCCTTCTCCGCCTCCGCCGTCGAGAAGATCCAGGCCGCGGGCGGCTCGACCGAGACCGTCTGACCGCCTGGACCGCACTCACCAGGGCCCCCGGCCCGGGCTTCCGCCCGGCCGGGGGCCCTGGCCGTGTGTAGACTCGCACGGCGGGCCGGTCCGCCCGGACCGCTCCCCGGCGCCCTCCTCACGGGGGGAGTGCGCCCTCGACCCGACCCCCCCCTGCAGGAGGACACGTGTTCAAGGCCATCGCCCGGATCGCCCGGACGCCGGACCTGCGCCGGAAGATCCTGTTCACGCTCTCCCTGATCGCGGTGTACCGCCTCGGCGCGTTCGTCCCGTCCCCGGGAGTCGACTACGCCGCGGTGCAGACGTGCCTCGCCGCCGGGTCCACCTCGGGCGGCCTCTACTCGTTCGTGAACATGTTCTCCGGCGGCGCGCTCCTCCAGGTGTCGGTCTTCGCGCTGGGCATCATGCCGTACATCACCGCGTCGATCATCGTGCAGCTCCTGCGCGTGGTGATCCCCCGGTTCGAGCAGCTCCACCAGGAGGGCCCGCAGGGCCAGGCCACGCTCACGCAGTACACCCGCTACCTCACGATCGCCCTCGCGGTCCTGCAGGGGACCACGATGGCCTCCCTCGCCCGCACGGGCGCCCTGCTGAACTGCCAGCTGCCGCTGCTCCGGGACGACTCGATCGCCTCGGTGCTCATGGTCGTCCTGGTGCTCGTCACCGGCTGCGTGATCGTGATGTGGCTGGGCGAGCGGATCACAGAGCACGGCGTGGGCAACGGCATCTCGCTGCTGATCTTCGCCTCGATCGCCGCGTCCTTCCCCTCGGGCATCGCCCAGGTGTTCCAGACGCAGGGCTGGCGGGTGTTCGCGATCGTCATGCTCGTGGGCCTGCTGACGATGCTCGCGATCGTCTTCGTGGAGGAGTCGCAGCGCCGCATCCCCGTGCAGTATGCCAAGCGCCAGATCGGGACGCGGACGGTCGGCGGGTCCAGCACGTTCATCCCGATCAAGGTCAACATGGCCAACGTGATCCCGGTGATCTTCGCGTCCTCGGTGCTCATGCTCCCGGGCATCCTGATCCAGTTCAACACCCCCCAGGACGGCTCGGCGCCGCCGGCCTGGGTGAGCTTCCTGAGCACCTACTTCCAGGGCGGGGACCACCCCGTCTACATGGCCCTGTACCTGCTGATGATCATCGGCTTCACGTACTTCTACGTGTCCATCACGTTCAACCCGCAGGAGATCTCGGACAACATGAAGCGCTACGGCGGCTTCATCCCCGGGGTCCGCGCCGGACGGCCCACCGAGCGCTACCTGCAGTACGTCATCAGCCGCATCACGCTCCCGGGTGCGCTCTACCTGGGTATCGTGGCCATGATCCCGCTGATCGCCTTCGTGCTGATCGGCGCGAACCAGAACTTCCCGTTCGGAGGCACCTCGATCCTCATCATGGTCGGGGTGGGCCTGCAGACGGTGAAGCAGATCAGCGCCCAGATGGAGCAGCGCCACTACGAGGGCCTGCTGCGCTGAGCGCCGTCCCAGCCCGTCCACCCCGACAGTGAGGACCACACGATGACCCGCATGCTGCTGATGGGGCCCCCCGGCTCCGGCAAGGGCACCCAGGCCACCCGGATCGCCGACAAGCTGGGGATCGTCGCGATCTCCACCGGTGACATCTTCCGCCACAACGTCAAGAACATGACGGAGCTGGGCCAGGAGGCCAAGCGCTACATGGACGCCGGCGACTTCGTGCCGGACGAGGTGACCAACCGCATGGTCGCCGACCGCATCGCCCAGGCGGACGCCGCGAGCGGCTTCCTCCTGGACGGCTATCCGCGCACCGCGGGCCAGGTCGAGGCCCTCGACGCCATGCTGCGCGAGGCGGGCCTGGCGCTGTCCGCCGTCGTGGAGCTCGAGGTGCAGGACGCCGAGCTGGTGCAGCGCCTCCTCAAGCGCGCCGAGATCGAGGGTCGCGCCGACGACACGGAGGAGGTCATCCAGCACCGCCTCGACCTCTACCACCGGGAGACCGAGTCGGTCATCGAGTCGTACGCCGACCGCGGCATCGTGGCGCGCGTGGACGGCACGGGTCAGATCGACGACGTGACCGAGCGCGTCCTGCAGGCCGTGTACTCGGTGCGCGTGGCCACCGGGACCATGCCGGTCGTCACCCCGGACCAGCAGGCCTGACCGCGTGGTCGGCCGCCGCTCCCTGGAGCTGAAGACCACCCCCCAGCTGCAGAGCATGCAGCGTGCGGGGGTGGTCCTGTCCTCGGCACTGGACGCCGCGGTCGCCGCCGCAGCGCCCGGCGTCACCACCGCGGAGGTGGACGCGGTCTTCGCCCACGTCCTCGCCGAGCACGGTGCCACCTCGAACTTCCTCGGCTACCACGGCTTCCCCGCGTCCATCTGCGCGTCGGTGAACGAGGAGGTCGTCCACGGGATCCCGGGGGACCGGGTCCTGCAGCAGGGCGACGTCCTCAAGATCGACGGCGGCGCGATCGTCGACGGCTGGCACTCCGACTCGGCGCGCACGGTCATCCTCGGCTCGTCCGAGGCCGGCACGGCGGACCCGGAGGACGAGCGCCTCTCCGACATCACCCGGGCCGCCCTATGGGTCGGCATCGCCGCCTTCGCGTCGGCGAGGCACGTCGGCGAGATCGGCGACGCGATCGACGACTTCGTCACCGGGCAGGCGGGGGCCCCGCTGGGCATCCTCGAGGACTACGTGGGCCACGGGATCGGCTCCGCGATGCACCTGCCGCCCGACGTCTTCAACTACCGCACCGGCCATCAGGGCCCCAAGGTCCGGCCCGGCCTCGCCCTGGCGATCGAGCCGATGCTCGTGCGCGGGGGCATCGGGACCCGCACCCTGGAGGACGGGTGGACCGTGGTGACCACGGACGGCGCCCGCGCCAGCCAGTGGGAGCACACGGTGTGCCGGCACGCCGGAGGCGTGTGGGTGCTGTCCGCGCCCGACGGCGGTGCCGCCGAGCTCGCCCGGCACGGCGTCGTCCCCGTCCCTCCGGGGGAGTGACGCCGCCGCCGAGCGGCCGCCGCCCCGATGACGAGGTGGCCCGGCCCGCCCGGATGAGGTACCATCGAACGTTGACCGTGCCCGCTGCCCGTCGGGCGTCCCGGTGCGGTCGACCCCGTTCCCGTCGTGCGGCCGCCCCGTGTGCGCCGCACGGCATGACGATTGTGGAGGACATGGCTAAGAAGGAAGGTGTCATCGAGGTCGAGGGCACGGTCTCGGAGGCGTTGCCGAATGCGATGTTCCGAGTCCGTCTGCAGAACGAGCACGTCGTGCTCGCCACGATCTCCGGAAAGATGCGTCAGCACTACATCCGCATCCTCCCCGAGGACCGCGTGGTGGTGGAGCTTAGCCCCTACGACCTCAACCGGGGTCGCATCGTCTACCGCTACAAGTAAGAATCCCCGTCCAAGCGAACGCAGGAGGAGGAGCCGTGAAGGTTCAGCCGAGCGTGAAGCGGATTTGCGACAAGTGCCAGATCGTGCGCCGTCAGGGCCGCGTGCTGGTGATCTGCTCGAACCCGCGCCACAAGCAGCGCCAGGGCTGATCGCGTCCCCGGGGATCCGGGGGCCCGACGTCACGCGTTGACCACATCACAGAACCGGCCCACGAGGGTCGGACATCAGAGACAGCGCACCCTGACGGGTGCGAGACCTCCGGCCGCAGGGGCCGGGGACCGACGACGGCGACGCCGACGCCGCGGAGCACCACCGGACACTTCGCCGGTGCCGCGCGGGGCTCGCCGGGCCGCCCGCCGGCCGCGTCGCCGGGACGTCGCTGGTGCAGACCCCTGCTGCAGAAGGAATCAGGAGGACGGCCCATGGCTCGTCTTGCAGGCGTTGACATTCCGCGCGAGAAGCGCGTGATCATCGCACTCACGTACATCTACGGTGTGGGCAGGACCCGCGCTGAGGAGACCCTCGCGGCCACCGGGATCGACCGGGACATCCGCGTGAAGGACCTCTCCGACGAGCAGCTGGTGCAGCTGCGCGACCACATCGAGGGCAGCTACAAGGTGGAGGGCGACCTCCGCCGCGAGGTGGCCGCCGACATCCGCCGCAAGGTGGAGATCGGCTCCTACGAGGGCCTGCGCCACCGTCGCGGCCTTCCGGTGCGCGGCCAGCGCACGAAGACCAACGCCCGCACCCGCAAGGGCCCGAAGAAGACGGTCGCCGGCAAGAAGAAGTGATCTGCCGTCCGCGGTGACCCCGGCCCCGGCCGTGGGACCCGCGACGCCAGCACTCTCACCAGCAGCTTTCCCGCAAGGAGAACCCCATGCCCCCCAAGACCCGTTCTGCGGTCCGCAAGCCGCGTCGCAAGGACAAGAAGAACATCACCGTGGGCCAGGCCCACATCAAGAGCACGTTCAACAACACCATCGTGTCGATCACGGACACGACGGGCGCCGTCATCTCCTGGGCCTCGTCCGGCGAGGTGGGCTTCAAGGGCTCGCGCAAGTCGACCCCGTACGCCGCGCAGATGGCCGCCGAGCAGGCCGCCAAGCGTGCGCAGGAGCACGGCATGAAGAAGGTGGACGTCTTCGTGAAGGGCCCGGGCTCGGGCCGCGAGACCGCCATCCGCTCCCTCCAGGCCGCCGGCCTCGAGGTGGGGTCCATCCAGGACGTCACCCCCCAGGCCCACAACGGCGCTCGCCCCGCGAAGCGCCGCCGCGTCTGATCTGAGCGCTGTGTCCGCATCCGCCCCGCGCGGGGCGGGTGCGGACAGGTCGTCGACCTGACCCCACCCCCGTCCTCGTTTCCCCCCACCGCGTGCGTCATATGGCGGACGCTCGCCGAAAGGAAATGTCCGTGCTCATTGCACAGCGCCCCACGCTGACCGAAGAGGTCGTCTCCGACCGTCGCTCCCGGTTCGTCATCGAACCCCTCGAGCCCGGCTTCGGCTACACCCTCGGCAACTCCCTGCGCCGCACCCTGCTGTCCTCGATCCCCGGGGCCTCCGTGACCAGCATCCGCGTGGACGGCGTGCTCCACGAGTTCAGCACCGTCAACGGCGTGAAGGAGGATGTCACCGAGATCATCCTCAACATCAAGCAGCTCTCCGTCTCCTCGGAGAACGACGAGCCCGTGGTCGCGTACCTGCGCAAGCAGGGCGCCGGCGTCGTCACGGCCGCGGACATCACCGCGCCGGCCGGCGTCGAGATCCACAACCCGGACCTGCACATCGCGACGCTGAACGCGAAGGGCAAGTTCGACATGGAGCTGACCGTCGAGCGCGGCCGCGGCTACGTGACCGCCGCGCAGAACAAGTCCGCGGACCAGGAGATCGGCCGCATCCCGGTCGACTCCATCTACTCGCCGGTGCTGAAGGTGACCTTCAAGGTCGAGGCGACCCGCGTGGAGCAGCGCACCGACTTCGACCGCCTGATCCTGGACGTCGAGACCAAGGAGTCCATGGTCCCGCGTGACGCGGTGGCCTCCGCCGGCTCGACGCTCGTCGAGCTGTTCGGCCTGGCGCGTGCGCTGAACGAGGACGCCGAGGGCATCGATTTGGGCGACGAGCCCGCGCAGGCGGAGTCGTCGGCCGACCTCGCCCAGCCGATCGAGGACCTCGAGCTGACCGTGCGCTCGTACAACTGCCTCAAGCGCGAGGGCATCCACACCGTGGGTGAGCTCGTGGCCCGCTCGGAGGCCGACCTGATGGACATCCGCAACTTCGGTGCGAAGTCCATCGACGAGGTCAAGGAGAAGCTGTACGAGCTCGGCCTGTCCCTCAAGGACTCGCCGGCCGGCTTCGACCCCCAGGCGCACGCTCACCAGGACGACGACCCGTTCTCGGACTTCTGAGCCGCACCGCACCCCTGACATCTTCGACCCCGCGCCCGGAGCGGCGCCGGGTCCCACCCGAGGAGTAACACCATGCCCACCCCCACCAAGGGTCCGCGCCTGGGCGGCAGCCCGGCCCACGAGCGCATCATGCTGGCGAACATGTCCGCCCAGCTGTTCGAGCACAAGTCGATCACCACGACGCTCACCCGCGCCAAGCGCCTGCGCCCGCACGCCGAGCGCCTGATCACCATCGCCAAGAAGGGCGACCTGCCCGCCCGCCGCAAGGTGCAGGGCATCATCGCGGCGAAGTCGCGCACGAACAAGTCGATCGTGCACGAGCTGTTCACCGTGATCGCCCCGGCCATGGCCCATCGCAACGGCGGCTACACCCGCATCACCAAGATCGGCAACCGCCAGGGCGACAACGCCCCCATGGCCGTCATCGAGCTCGTGATGGAGCCCGTCTCCGGCCGTCAGGCCGTCGTGGCCGAGGCCGAGCGCGCCGCCGCGTCCGCCCCGGCGCAGGAGACCGCCCCGGTCCAGGAGTCGACCCCGGTCGAGGCCGTGGACCCGGCCGCCACCGAGGACGTCACGGTGGAGGAGTCCCGCGAGGCCGCCGCCGAGATCCCGGCCGCGCAGCCCACCAACGAGGACGGCTCCGCCCCCGAGGGCGCGTCCATCAAGGGCAACACCAGCTCGAAGAAGTACCACGTGCCCGGCTCGCGCTGGTACGACCAGACGACCGCCGAGGTTTGGTTCTCCACCGTCGAGGAGGCCAAGGCCGCGGGCTTCGAGCCCGCCGGCGGCGAGGCCGCCCAGAGGATCGCCGAGTGATCCGACGCCCGGCCGCCACGGCGGCCGGGCCGACGCGAGCGGGCCGTCATCCCACGGGGTGGCGGCCCGCTCGCGTGCGTGCGGGCGCGACGGGCACCTGGCCGGGCGGCTCCTACGATGGGGGACATGCCCGATTCCGCCGCCGACGTCCGCATCCGCCTCGACCTCGCCTACGACGGCGCCGGGTTCCGCGGCTGGGCCGCGCAGCCCGGTCTGCCGACGGTCCAGGGCGCGCTCGAGGAGGCACTCGAGCGGATCGTGCGGCGCCCGGTGCGCACGGTCGTGGCGGGGCGCACCGACGCCGGCGTCCACGCGCGCGGGCAGGTGGTGCACGCGGACCTCACGGCGGGGGAGTGGGAGGCGCTCGCCCGCGGGCGGGCCGGCGTCGACCCGGCCGAGGCCCTGCTGCGCCGGCTGGGCGGCGTGCTGGGGCCGTGGGACGGCGCCGTCGTCGTGCACGGGGTGCGGCGGGCCCCGGACGGGTTCGACGCCCGGTTCGGCGCCCTCTGGCGGGCCTACGAGTACCGGATCAGCGACCGTCCGCAGACCCGTGACCCGCTCACCCGGCACGGCGTCCACTGGCACGGGTCCCCGGTCGACGTGGTCCTCATGCAGGCCGAGGCCGACGTCCTCCTGGGCCTGCACGACTTCCTGTCCTTCTGCCGCCCTCGCGAGGGCGCGACCACGGTGCGGGAGGTCCTCGACGCGCGGGTCGAGCGCGGACCGGAGGGGCTCGTGACGGTGCGGCTGCGGGCGGACGCGTTCTGCCACTCCATGGTCCGGTCGATCGTGGGCGCGCTCCTGCAGGTGGGGGAGGGGCGACGGCCGCCGGGGTGGACGGCGGGGCGGCTGGCGGTCCCCGCGCGCGACTCGGAGGTGCGCCTCGCGCCGGCCCGCGGCCTCACGCTCGTGGAGGTCGCGTACCCGGAGGACCCCCGGGACCTGGCGGCCCGGGCCGAGGGGACCCGTGCCCGGCGTCCCGCCCTCGACGCCGGCTCCTGAGACCCCCCCCGTCCGTTTTGGACCGACATGGGCGGAGCCGGTAGCATGGGCGGACGTTGCGCATGCCCGCACCCGGATGCGTCGTGCCGCGAGTGGCTCAGTTGCATGGCCGTCATCTCGCGCCGCACCCCCGGGGCTCTCGGGCCCGGACGCCTTCCAGCCCTCACCTGGGGGACCGGCGCGCACGGAGAACTGAACAGCACGCCCCCGTCGGACTCACGCCCCGGCGTCGGCGGCTGTGACCGAACCGACCCTGAAGGCAGACAACGTGCGTACGTACACTCCCAAGCCTGGTGACGCCGACCGCCAGTGGCACATCATCGATGCCACGGACATCGTCCTCGGCCGCCTCGCCACCCACACCGCCACGCTCCTGCGCGGCAAGCACAAGCCGACGTTCGCCCCCCACATGGACATGGGCGACTACGTCATCATCGTGAACGCCGAGAAGGTGGCCCTCACCGGCTCCAAGCTCGAGAAGAAGCGCGCCTACCGCCACTCGGGGTACCCGGGCGGCCTGAAGTCCGAGTCCTACGCGGAGCTCCTCGAGAAGAACCCGGTCCGCGCCGTGGAGAAGGCCGTCAAGGGCATGCTCCCGAAGAACTCGCTGGCTGCCCAGCAGATGACCAAGCTGAAGGTGTACCGCGGTGCCGAGCACCCGCACGCCGCCCAGCAGCCCGCCACCTTCGAGATCGGCCAGGTCGCCCAGTGACCCTCGCGGTCGCCTGAGCAGACCTCTTCCAAGGAGAATCATGAGCATCAACCAGAACGACGACGTGGAGCTGACGAGCTACACCTCCGAGTCCTCCTCCGCCGCCGCCGACGCCCCCGCCGTCTCCGAGCGCCCGGCCCTGACCGTCCCCGGCTCCGCCGTGGGTCGCCGCAAGGAGGCCGTGGCCCGCGTGCGCCTCGTCCCCGGCTCCGGCCAGTGGACCCTCAACGGCCGCACCCTGGAGAACTACTTCCCCAACAAGCTGCACCAGCAGGAGGTCAACGACCCCTTCACCCTGCTGGAGCTCAACGGCGCGTACGACGTGATCGCCCGCATCCACGGCGGTGGCCCCTCCGGCCAGGCCGGCGCGCTGCGCCTGGGCATCTCCCGCGCGCTCAACGAGATCGATCGCGAGCACAACCGTCCCGCCCTCAAGAAGGCCGGCTTCCTCACCCGCGACGCCCGCGTCATCGAGCGCAAGAAGGCCGGCCTCAAGAAGGCCCGCAAGGCCTCGCAGTTCTCGAAGCGCTGATCCGCTCCGACGCCGGTCGGACCGCCTCCTGGGCGGCGCCCGTCCGTCGTCGCCCCCGTGGCCGGTCGCCCCTCTCCGGGGCGGCCGGCCACGGCCGTGTCCGGCGGTAGGATCGGAGGCGTCCGGACGACGTGGTCCGGGACGCAGACGACGAGGAGCCCCGATGGCGGAGAAGACCCCCGACGCCCCCCTGCCCGAGCACGAGCTGGAGGCCCCCGGCGAGGACCATCCCTTCGCGGTCACCCATGACTACGCCGCCGAGGTGGACGAGATCCGCGAGCTCGGGCGGACGCTGGGCGGGGACAGGGCGCTGCCGACCCCCGACCCGCAGGCCTGGCGTGAGGGGTACCCGTACAAGACGAAGCTCAGCCGCAAGAGCTACGAGCGCCGCAAGCGCGAGCTGCAGATCGAGCTGCTGAAGATGCAGCTGTGGGTCAAGGAGACCGGCCAGAAGGTGCTGATCATCTTCGAGGGCCGTGACGCCGCCGGCAAGGGCGGGGCCATCAAGCGCTTCAACGAGCACCTCAACCCCCGCGGTGCCCGGACCGTCGCCCTTGAGAAGCCGACGGACGCCGAGGCGTCCCAGTGGTACTTCCAGCGGTACATCCAGCACCTGCCCTCCGGCGGCGAGATCGTGATGTTCGACCGCTCCTGGTACAACCGCGCCGGCGTCGAGCGCGTCATGGGCTACTGCACGCCCCAGCAGTACCTCGAGTTCATGCGGGAGACCCCGGAGCTGGAGCGGATGCTCGTGAACTCCGGCACCCACATCATCAAGTTCTGGTTCTCCGTCTCCAGGAACGAGCAGCTGAACCGCTTCGCCGCGCGCGAGACCGACCCGGTGCGCCGCTGGAAGCTCTCGCCCACGGACCTGGCCTCCCTGGACAAGTGGGACGACTACACGAACGCCAAGGAGGCCATGTTCTTCTACACCCACACGGCCGACGCGCCGTGGACCGTGGTCAAGTCGAACGACAAGAAGCGGGCCCGCCTCGAGGCGATGCGCCACGTCCTGCACACCCTGCCGTACCCGAACAGGGACGAGCGGATCGTGCACGCCCCGGACCCGCGGATCTGCGCCCCGGCCGACGTGCTCTCCGAGGTGGACGAGTCCGCCGGCGGCTCCTTCCCGCGCGTGCGCTGAGCCGCGGGGGCCGACCGCCGGCCCACCCGACGACGGCGCCCCTCCCCGCGCGGGGAGGGGCGCCGTCGTCGTCCTGCCGGGCGGGCCGCGCTCAGCCGCCGGTGCGGCTGCGGTACTCCTTGTAGTTCTCGGTGTCGATCTCCGAGTCGTCGAAGAGGTTGTCCGCGCCGAAGCCCTCGGTCACGTGGTACTCGCCGGACTCGAGGGAGAGGCGGACGTCCTCGCGCAGCACGGGCAGCTTCGAGTAGAAGGCGTCGCCGCAGCAGCTCGTCTTCACGATGTCGCGGTGGCCGATGATGCGCGACGGCGGCAGCTCGTACTGCTGGCAGATGTAGGAGGCCAGCTTCACGAGCCCGGCGTAGAGGCTCTGCGGGGGCGGGTTGAGCATGTAGAAGCCCTCGCACTCGATCCCCAGGGCGTACGCGTTGAAGCCCAGGGCGTGCACGCCGAGCATGAAGTCCTGGCCGCCGTTCAGCGTGAACAGGGAGCCGTGGCGGCCCTCCAGCGGATAGCCGCCCCGCGACATCGTGAAGTGCTGGCCGGAGTCGCCCCATCCCTGGTTGATGTGCTGGCTCTGGACGCGCTGGGCGATGTCCACCGCGGCCTGACGGGAGCCGTCCGTGACGTTCGGGGTGGCCGTGTGGTGGATGACCAGGTACGAGGGACGCTCGTACAGCGTCTGCTGGTGGCCCTCGGGGATGCGCGCACCCCAGTCGATCGTGGAGAGGATCTCGGGCGCCTCCAGGCGGGGGGCCGCCGCGGTGGCCCCGTCCTCCTGGCCGGTGGCCGGGGCCGCGGACCCGTCGCCGTCGGCGCAGCCGGACACGACGCCGGCGATGGCGAGGCCGGCGCCGCCGAGCACGGCGCGGCGGGGCCACCGCGAGGAGGGGATCGGATGATCGGGCATGCAGGGGGTCCTTCAGATCGGAGCCGCGGGCGCGGCCCGCGAGGTGGTGACGGGACCGGCGGACGGTCGTCACCGGGGTGATCCTACCGGTCCCGATACGGGATCGTGACCTCCGGGGGCGGCCCTCCGGCCGTGGCGCCGGTACCGGAGCGGGGTGCGGATCGTAGACTCGGGCACCATGTCGAGATTGTTCGGAACCGATGGCGTCCGTGGCCTGGCCAACGAGACCCTCACAGTGGAGTTGTCCGTCCAGCTGGCCCAGGCGGCCGCGCCGGTGCTGGGGGCGGACGCGTTCGCCGCCGGCCGCCGGCCCGTGGCCGTGGTGGCGCGCGACCCCCGCATCAGCGGCCAGTTCATCAGCGCGGCCGTGCTGGCAGGGCTCGCGTCCTCGGGCGTGGACGTCTGGGACGCCGGCGTGCTCCCCACCCCGGCCGCGGCCTTCCTGGTGGGCGACCTCGGCGCGGACTTCGGCGTCATGATCTCGGCCTCCCACAACCCGGCGCCGGACAACGGCATCAAGTTCCTCGCCCGCGGCGGGCAGAAGCTCACCGACGAGCAGGAGGACGAGATCATCCAGCACCTGGAGGTGGAGCACCCGTTGCGCCCCACCGGCGCCGACGTGGGCCGTGTGCGCGTCTTCTCCGACGCGGAGGACCGCTACGTGGTGCACCTGCTGCAGACGCTGCCGCACCGCCTGGACGGGCTCACCGTGGTGCTGGACTGCGCGCACGGCGCGGCCTCCGGCTGCTCCCCGGACGCGTTCCGCGACGCCGGGGCCTCCGTGGTGGTCATCGGCGCGGAGCCGGACGGGCTGAACATCAACGAGGGCTGCGGCTCCACGCACCTGGAGCGCCTCCAGGAGGCCGTGCGTGCGCACGGGGCGGACCTCGGGATCGCCCACGACGGCGACGCCGACCGCTGCCTCGCGGTGGACGAGAACGGCGACGTCGTGGACGGGGACCAGATCATGGGGATCATGGCCCTGGCGCTCAAGGACCGCGGCGAGCTGCGCGACGACACCCTCGTGGTGACCGTCATGTCCAACCTCGGCCTGAAGCTCGCGATGCAGCGGGAGGGCGTCCGGCTGATGGAGACGCAGGTGGGCGACCGCTACGTCCTGGCCGGCATGAAGCTCGGCGACTACTCGCTCGGCGGCGAGCAGTCCGGCCATGTGATCTTCGCGGACCACGCCACCACCGGCGACGGCGTCCTGACCGGCCTGCAGCTGGCCGCCCGGGTGGCGCAGACCGGGACGCCCCTGTCGGGGCTCGCGGGCGTCATGGAGCGCCTGCCCCAGGTGCTGGTCAACGTGCGCGGCGTGGACAAGTCCCGCGCGGGGGAGGACGCCCAGGTGCAGGCCGCCGTGCTCCTGGCCGAGCAGCGGCTCGGGGAGACCGGGCGGGTGCTGCTGCGTCCCTCCGGCACCGAGCCCGTGGTGCGCGTAATGGTCGAGGCCCCGGACGAGGAGACGGCCCGTCGCGAGGCGGAGTCCCTGGCCGAGGTGGTCCAGCGCGAGCTGCGCCTGCACGACTGAGCCCGCCGGTCGAGCCCGCCGTGACCTCCTCCCCGCCTCCGCCTCCGCGGCCGCGCCGCTGGCCGCTGCTGGCCGCGCTCGCGGCCGCGATGGCGGCGCTCTGGATCCTCGCCCTGCTCGCGGTCCAGGCACCCACGTGCGAGCGGGACGGGTCGGTCGTGGACTGGCTGCCCTGCCTGGCCCAGGAGGAGGGCGGTCCGCGCTCGGGCTGAGCGCCCGGACGGACGACGGGCCCCGGTCCGCCTCGTGAGCAGGCGGGCCGGGGCCCGGGGGTGTGCGGGAGAGGGATCAGACGCGGGGGTCGGTGCCCGGGAGCGGGGCGCCGCCGCCGCGCTGGGCGGAGAGCAGGTCGCGGATCTCGGTCAGGAGCGCGACGTCCTCGGGGGTCTCCTCCGCCGTGGGGTCGATGCCGAGGCGGCGGTTGCGGCGCTCGATCATCGTGTTCATCGGCGCCACGATGAGGAAGTAGATCGCTGCGGCGACCAGGAGGAAGTTCACCAGCGCGGTGAGGACGACGCCGAACCTGATGTCGTTGCCGTTGAGGGTGACCAGACCGAACGAATCGACGTTCGGGGACTGGAACAGAGCGGAGATGAGCGGCATGATCACGGCCTCGACGAGCGCGGTGACGATCTTGCCGAAGGCGGCGCCGATGACCACGGCCACGGCCAGGTCGACGACGTTGCCCTTCATGATGAAGTCCTTGAATCCCTGAAGTATCGGACCAGTCCAGGTCCGGCAGAGGTTGACGCGGGCAGGAAGAGGCGTCTCCGACGTGTGATGTCCGCCACGCCCCCCCTGTCGGTCCGGAGCTCCGGTCACACCTTGCGCAGCAGCACGCGCGTGACCTCGTGCTGCTGGTTCTTCGTCAGCACGAGGCGCGCGCGGCTGCGCGTCGGCTGGACGTTCTGGACCAGGTTCGGTCCGTTGATGGCGTCCCAGATGGACTCGGCGGTGGCATGCGCCTCCGCGTCGGAGAGGCCGGCGTACCGGTGGAAGTAGGCCCCGGGGTCCTGGAACGCGCCCGAGCGCAGCCCCATGAACCGCTCCACGTACCACTGCCGGATCCAGTCGGCGCGGGCGTCCACGTACACGGAGAAGTCGAAGAAGTCGGAGACGGACAGCCCCGCCGTCCCGTCGGCCCGCACCCGCGGCGGGGCGAGGACGTTCAGGCCCTCCACGATCAGCACGTCGGGCCGGTGCACGGTCTGCCGCTCGCCCGCCACGATGTCGTAGGTGACATGGGAGTAGACGGGGGCGCTGACCTCGGGGACGCCGGACTTCACGTCCGCCATGAAGCGCAGCAGGGCGCGCCGGTCGTACGACTCGGGGAACCCCTTGCGGTCCATGATCCCGCGGGCGCGCAGCTCCGCGTTGGGATGCAGGAACCCGTCGGTGGTGATCAGCTCCACGCGGGGGGTGGACGGCCAGCGCCGCAGCATCTCCTGGAGCACGCGGGCGGTGGTGGACTTGCCCACCGCCACGGAGCCGGCCACGCCGATCACATAGGGGGTGCGCCCGGTGCGCTCGCCGAGGAAGTCGTTCGTGGCCCGGCGCAGGGCGCCCGAGGCCTCCACGTGGATCCCCAGGAGCCGGGACAGGGGCAGGTACACCTCGGCCACCTCGCGCAGGGACAGGGTCTCGCCGAGTCCCCGCAGCCGCTCCACGTCCGCCTGGTCGAACGGCTGGTCCAGCTGGTCCGCCAGCCGGGCCCACGTGGCGCGGTCCAGCTCCACGAAGGGCGAGGGGTGGGACTCGCCGACGCGGACGGCGGGGGCGGCGGCGCCTGGGAGTGCGGTGTCCATCACGGTTTCATCATGTCAGCATCGGCCCGAGCGCGGCGCATCGTCGTCGCGGGGGCGGTGCGTGACGCGTCCTCGTAGGATCGCGGTCATGCGTGTCCTCGTCACCGGCGGTGCCGGCTACCTCGGGTCCCACACCGTGACCACCCTGCTGGACGCCGGGCACTCCGTCCTGGTGCTGGACAGCCTCGTCTCCTCCTCCGAGGAGCCGCTGCGACGGGCCGCGCGGGTGTGCGGGGCGGAGCTCGGCGGGGACCGGCTCGACCTCGTGCGCGCCGACGTCCGCCGTCCCGCCGAGTACCGGGAGCGGGTGCTCGCGTGGCGCCCGGACGCCGTCGTGCACTTCGCGGGGCTGAAGTCCCCCACGGAGTCGCTCGCCGACCCGGGGGAGTACTACGCGGTCAACGTGGGCGGCACCGCGGAGCTCGCCCGGGTCACGGCCGACGCCGGCGTTCGGGTCCTGCTGTTCTCCTCCTCCGCCACGGTGTACGGGGACGACGCGCCCGTGCCCGTGGACGAGGACGCCCCGCTGGCGCCCGTGAGCCCCTACGGCCGGTCCAAGGCGATGGCCGAGCAGGTCCTCGCCGACGCCCATGCGGCCGCGCCGGCGCAGACCGTGGCCGTGCTGCGGTACTTCAACCCGGTCGGCGCGCACCCCTCCGGGCTGCTCGGCGAGGATCCGCTGGGGACCCCGGCGAACCTCATGCCGTTCGTCTCCCGCGTGGCGTCGGGGCAGTACGAGCAGCTGCAGGTCTTCGGCGCGGACTTCCCCACGCGGGACGGCAGCGCCGTGCGGGACTTCATCCACGTGATGGACCTGGCGGAGGCGCACGTGGCCGTGCTCGAGTGGATGGCCGCGCGGCCGGCCGGGGAGGCGGGCCTGCGCGTGTGGAACATCGGCCGCGGCGAGGGCGTGACCGTGTTCGAGATGGTCCGGGCCTTCGAGCAGGTCACCGGCCGGCGGGTGCCCCACCGCGTGGTGGGGCGCCGTCCCGGGGACATCGCCGAGTCCTGCGCGGACGTCGCCGCGATCGGCCGGGACGTCGGCTGGCGGGCCCGGCGGGACGTGACAGACATGGTCCGGGACCTGTGGGCCTGGCAGGCGGCCAACCCCGCCGGCTACCGCTGACCGCGCGTCGAGGACGAGCGGCGGATCCCCGGGAGCCGCGCCGTCGGTCGAGGTCCCCGGTGACCCGGTATCCTCGCTCCCATGTGTGGAATCGTCGGATACATCGGCCACCCGTCCGCGAGCCGTGAGCACGATGCTCTCGAGGTGCTCATGGAGGGCCTGCGCCGCCTGGAATACCGCGGGTACGACTCCGCGGGCGTCGCTGTCGTCGCGGACGGCGAGCTGCACCACCGGAAGAAGGCGGGCAAGCTGGCCAACCTGGCGGCCGAGCTCGAGGAGCGCCCCGTGCCCTCCGCGCAGGTGGGCATCGGCCACACCCGCTGGGCCACCCACGGCGGCCCCACGGACCTGAACGCCCACCCGCACACGGCGGACGAGGGTCGGCTGGCGATCATCCACAACGGGATCATCGAGAACTACGCCGAGCTGCGCGAGGAGCTGCTGGCCAAGGGCGTCGAGTTCCGCTCGGAGACGGACACCGAGGTGGCCGCCCACCTGCTGGCGGACGTCTACCGCACCGACGGCGAGCAGGACCTGACGCGCTCCCTGCAGCTGGCCTCGCGCCGCCTCGAGGGCGCCTTCACCATCCTCGCGGTGCACGTGGACCACCCCGACCGCGTGGTGGCCTCCCGCCGCAACTCCCCGCTCGTGGTGGGCGTGGGCGACGGTGAGAACTTCCTCGGCTCCGACGTCTCCGGCTTCATCGACTTCACCAAGGAGGCGATCGAGCTCGAGCAGGACCAGGTGGTGACCATCACGGCGGACTCGATCGAGATCACCGACTTCCAGGGCGAGGCGGCCGAGGGCAAGGCCTTCACCGTGGACTGGGACGCCTCCGCCGCCGAGAAGGGCGGCTTCGAGACCTTCATGGAGAAGGAGATCCACGACCAGCCGCAGGCCGTGCAGGACACCCTGCTGGGCCGCACGGACGCCTCCGGCGCCCTCGTGCTGGACGAGCTCCGGATCGACCCGGAGGAGCTCACGCAGGTCACCAAGATCATCGTGCTCGCGTGCGGCACCTCCGCCTACGCCGGCACGGTCGCCAAGTACGCGATCGAGCACTGGTGCCGCATCCCCGTGGAGGTCGAGCTCTCCCACGAGTTCCGCTACCGCGACCCGATCATCGACGAGGGCACGCTCGTGGTGTCCATCTCCCAGTCGGGCGAGACCATGGACACGCTCATGGCCGTGCGCTACGCCAAGGAGCAGGGCGCCCGCACCCTGTCCATCTGCAACACCAACGGGTCCACCATCCCGCGCGAGTCGGATGCCGTGCTCTACACGCACGCCGGCCCGGAGATCGCCGTGGCCTCGACGAAGGCGTTCCTGGCCCAGATCACCGCCGCCTATCTCCTGGGCCTGTACCTGGCGCAGCTGAACAAGAAGCTGTTCAGCGGCCAGATCAAGGACATCCTGGCCGACCTCGGTGAGATCCCCGGGAAGATCCGCGAGATCCTCGACGGGGCCGAGGACGTCAAGGAGCTCGCCCGCTCCATGGCCGACGCCACCTCCGTGCTGTTCCTGGGCCGCAACCTCGGGTTCCCGGTGGCCATGGAGGGCGCGCTCAAGCTCAAGGAGCTCGCCTACATCCACGCCGAGGGCTTCGCGGCGGGCGAGCTCAAGCACGGTCCCATCGCCCTGATCGACGACGGCCAGCCCGTCTTCGTCGTGATGCCGTCACCGATGGACCGCCACTCGCTGCACGCCAAGGTGGTCTCCAACATCCAGGAGGTCCGGGCCCGCGGCGCCCGCACCTTCGTCGTGGCCGAGCGCGGCGACCAGGCGGTCCGCCGGCACGCCGAGGTGGTCTTCGAGGTGCCCGAGACCCAGCCGGTGCTCATGCCGCTGCTCACCACGGTCCCGCTGCAGATCTTCGCGCTGGAGCTCGCCTCCGCGAAGGGCTACGACGTCGACCAGCCGCGCAACCTGGCCAAGTCCGTCACCGTGGAGTGACTCCGCGCCGATGCGCCGCGCCCGACGCCCCCCGCCGTTGCCGGCGGGGGGCGTCGTCGCGTCCGGGGCATGGGGCCCCGCGGGACGACGCTAGGGTGATGCCCATTACACCGCACTCCTCGAGCAAGGACACCCCCATGCACCCCTCCCGCCGGACCGTCACGCGCGGCCTCGCCGCGTCCCTCGCCGGACTCGCCCTGCCCGCCATCGGGGCCCCCACGGCCCTCGCTGCCCCGCGCGCCGTGACGGCCGACCCCCGCACCGCCCGGGTGCAGGCCGCCCTCGACGCCCTGGTGGCGTGGCCCGTCGTCGGGGCGGTCGGGGCGTTCGTCGCGGACGGGCGGGTGGTGGAGCTGGCCGCCGGCCGGCGCTCGGCCGCCTTCTCCGCCCCGGCCCGCCCCTCGTCCGTGGCCCGGGTGGCCAGCGTGACCAAGGCGATGACCGCCACCGTCGCCTTCCAGGAGATCGAGCGGGGGACCCTGCGGCTCGACTCGACCATCGGCGAGGTCCTGCCCGGCCTGTGGCCTGGACGCGAGGACGTGACCCTGGGCCAGCTGCTGAACCACACCTCCGGCATGCCGGACGCGATCTGGGTGCTGCTGCGGCATCGGGCCCTGTGGGACCTGCCCCTCGAGGACGTCCAGGAGATGGTGGCCCGGCACTACGGGCTGCGCGAGCTCGTGGAGATCGCCCGGCAGGACGCGTGGTGGTTCGAGCCGGGCACGGCGTGGGGCTACTCCAACACGGGCTACGTGGTGGCCCAGCTGATGGTGGAGGCCGTCACCGGCCGACCGCTGGCGAGGCTCATCCGCGAGCGCGTCTTCCGGCCGGCCGGCATGCACCGGTCCCGCCTCGAGGAGGGGACGCTGGTGCGCGGCGCGGAGATGGAGGACGCCGCGGTCCGGCCGGGGGAGACCGCCCGCTTCACCACCCTGGACCAATCCGTGTTCGCGGGAGCGGCCGCCGTGATCGCCACCGCCGGGGACGTGGTGCGCTTCTACCGTGCGCTCATGCAGGGCCGACTGGTGTCCCCGGCGTCGGTGGACCGGATGATCACCCCGGTCGGCGCGGCGGTCCCCGCCGGCTACGGGTACGGGATCTTCCTCGTTCCCGATCCGGCGCGGCCCGGAGGCCTCCTCTACGGGCACGACGGCGGCGGCTTCGGCTCCGCCTCCCTCGCCCTGGCCAGCCGTGACGGCGAGCGCGCGATGGCCTTCACGTTCGTGGGTCGCCCGTACTGGGAGGCCGGGGCCGCGGAGGTCTGGGAGCGCCAGCTGGCCGTGTTCCGCGCGGCGGTGGCGCTGCCGGGCGGCGTCGGATCGGGACGCGGCCCGGCCGGGGGCCTGGGACGCGGCGGAGGAGGGGCGGGCCGCCTCGGGTGAGCCGGGGGCGGGCGGTGTCCGCCCACTAGACTCGGGGGGACTGCGCGCCCGAACGCGGCGCGCCCCCCGAGACCCCACGGAGACACCCTCATGCACACAGTGGACATCGGCCAGCCGTACCCCTTGGGGGCCACGGTGGACGAGCACGGCACCAACTTCGCGATCGCCGTCGGACGCGAGGTGGAGGCCGTGGAGCTGTGCCTCGTGGACGCCGCGGGGGAGGAGACCCGCATCCCCGTGACGGAGCGGCACGACACCACCTGGCACGTCCACGTCGCCGAGGTCGGCCCCGGCCAGCGGTACGGCTACCGCGTGCACGGCCCATGGGAGCCGGCCCGCGGGCTGTGGCACAACCCCCACAAGATCCTCGCCGACCCCTACGCGCGCGCCTTCACCGGAGAGTACGCGTGGGGCCAGGAGCACCACTCGTACCGCTTCGACGATCCGGAGGCCATGGACACCCGGGACAGCCTGGCGACCTCGATGCTGGGCGTCGTGGTGGACGACGCCTTCGACTGGGGTGACGACGCCTCCCCGGCCACCGCGATGACGGACACGATCATCTACGAGACGCATGTCAAGGGCATGACGGCCACCCACCCGGACGTGCCCGCGGAGCTGCGCGGCACCTACGCGGGCCTGGCCCACCCGTCCGTGGTGCGCCACCTGACGGACCTGGGCGTGACCGCCGTCGAGCTGATGCCCGTGCACCAGTTCGTCCACGACGCGACCCTCCAGGAGAAGGGCCTGTCCAACTACTGGGGCTACAACACCCTCGGCTACCTGGCCCCGCATGCGGCGTACGCGTCCACGGACGAGGTCGGCGGCCAGGTCCGGGAGTTCAAGCAGATGGTCAAGGACCTGCACGCCGCGGGTCTCGAGGTGATCATCGACGTCGTCTACAACCACACGGCCGAGGGCAACGACAAGGGCCCCATGCTCAGCATGCGCGGCCTGGACAACGCCGGCTACTACCACCTGGTGGAGGGCGACGAGCGGCACTACATGGACTACACGGGCACCGGCAACTCCGTCGACCTCTCCAGCCCCAAGGCGCTCCAGCTGGTGATGGACTCCCTGCGGTACTGGGTCACGGAGATGCACGTGGACGGCTTCCGCTTCGACCTGGCCACCACCCTCACCCGCGTGGAGGGCGAGCAGGGCCCGGACATGCTCTCGAGCTTCTTCGACGTCGTCCGTCAGGATCCCGTGATGCGCACGGTCAAGCTGATCGCCGAGCCCTGGGACGTGGGCTGGGGCGGCTATCAGGTGGGCAACTTCCCCGGGATCTGGAGCGAGTGGAACGGCATGTACCGGGACACCGTGCGCGACTTCTGGCGCGGGGAGCCCGGCACCCTCGGCGAGTTCGCCACGCGGCTGACCGGCTCCGCCGACCTCTACGAGGGCGACGGGCGCAGCCCGGGCGCGTCCGTCAACTTCGTCACGGCGCACGACGGCTTCACGCTGCACGACCTGGTCTCCTACAACGAGAAGCAGAACCACGCCAACGGCGAGGACAACAACGACGGCGACTCCCACAACCGGTCCTGGAACCACGGCGCGGAGGGGGAGACCGACGACCCCGAGGTGCTCACCCTGCGCGCCCGCCAGACCCGGAACTTCCTGGCCACGCTCCTGGTCAGCCAGGGCGTGCCCATGATCAGCCACGGCGACGAGCTGGGGCGCACCCAGCGCGGCAACAACAACGTCTACTGCCAGGACAACGAGCTCGCCTGGATGGACTGGGACGCGGCGGACGACGCGCTGGTCGAGTTCACCCGCGACATGGTGGCGCTGCGCCGCGACCACGCCGTGTTCCGCCGTCGACAGCACTTCGACGGCCGTCCGGCCGCCCGCGACGTCGACGCCCCCCTGCCGGACATCGTGTGGCTCGAGCCGGACGCCACCGCCAAGACCGAGGACGACTGGGGGGCCGAGGCCCGGTCGATCGCGTTCTACCTCAACGGCCACGACCTGCCGCGCCGCGACGAGGAGGAGGAGCCGTACCTCGACTTCTACGTCCTCATGAACGCGTGGTGGGAGCCGGTCCTGTACACGCTGCCCGGCCCGTTCTTCCCGGAGGAGTGGGAGATCATGGTGGACACCTCGTCCCACGTGGCCCCGCACGGCACCCGTCCGCACGTGCACGCCGGTGAGATCCTCGAGGTGCCGGCCCGCTCCACGATGATCCTGCGGCAGGTGCCGCGGGGGTGACGGACGTGGGCGAGTGGACGCGGGCCCCGGTCGGCCCGCCGTCCCGGCGTGAGCGCCGCGCCCGCGAGGAGCCGGCCCGCTCCGGGCCCGCGCGCTCGCGGGCGGTGCGGTGGGCGCTCGCGGCGTGCGCCGCCGTCGTCCTGGTGCTCCTGGGGGTCGGCGCGGCCCGCGCGGCCTGGTTGACCACCCATCCCGAGCCGGAGCAGCCGGACCGGGTGGACGCCCTGCTGGTGCTGTACAGCCGCCCGGAGGTGTACGACGCGGCCCTCGAGCTGATCGACCGGGGGGTCGCCGAGCGCGTGTTCGTCTCGGCGCACCTGGGGCCGGACGGCTTCCAGACGCTGTGCGGACCGGAGGGCGTGCGCGACCCCCGGGCGGCGAAGGCCACGGTGGAGTGCTTCGCCCCGGACCCCGTGACCACGCAGGGCGAGGTCGTCCACGCGGCCGAGCGCATGCGCCAGCTGGGCCTGGAGCACTTGGGGGTGCTGACGTTCCCGCAGCACGTGGAGCGGGCCCGCATCCTGGCCGAGCGCTGCGTCCCGGCGGACGAGGGCACGGTGTCGATGCTGATGTTCACGCCCCGGGACACCTCGCGCCGGTGGCAGCTGCGGCAGGACGTCTACGGCACCCTCGCCTTCGCCAAGGTGGCGCTGACCCCCGGCTGCGCAGACGAGCTGCCGGGCCCGGTGCAGTGGCCCCTGGACGTGTACAAGCGCCTGCAGGGCCTGTCCACGGAGCCGGACCACCAGTGGAACCCGGAGGTGCGGCCGTGATCGTCGGCATCGGCGTGGACGTGGTGGACGTGCCCCGGTTCCGGGGCCAGCTCGAGCGCACCCCGACACTGCGGGAGCGCCTGTTCACCGCGCACGAGCGGGACCTGCCGCTGCGCTCGCTGGCCGCCCGGTTCGCCGCGAAGGAGGCGATCGCCAAGGCCATGGGCGCCCCGCCGGGCATGATGTGGCACCACTGCTGGATCCCGCGCCCCGACCATGGGGACGGCCGCCCGGAGGTGCACCTGACGGGCACCGTGCGGGCGCAGGCCGAGGCGCTGGGCATCACCCACTGGCACCTGTCCCTGAGCCACGACGGCGACGTGGCCACCGCCTACGTGGTGGCCGAGCGCCGCGACTGAGCCCGGCCGCGAGCCGGACCGAGAGGAGCGTCCATGCGCGCATTCACCGGCACCCAGGTGCGGGAGGCCGAGCGGCCCCTGCTGGCGGCGGGCCAGGGCCCCGCCCTGATGCGCCGCGCGGCGTGGGGGCTGGCCGAGCACGTGGCGGCGGTGCTGCGGGCACGGGGCCGGGTGTCCGGCGCCACCGTGGCCGCCCTCGTGGGCACGGGCAACAACGGGGGCGACGCACTGTGGGCGCTCGCGTTCCTGCGCCGCCGCGGGGTCGAGGCCGTGGCCGTGCCCGTGGTGCGGGACGACGACGGCGCCCCCCGCTGGCATGCCGAGGGCGCGGCCGCGCTGCGGGCCGCCGAAGGCCGGGTGGCGGACGCCGTGCCGGCGCGCGCCGCCGTCGTGGTGGACGGGATCCTCGGGACGGGCGCCCGGGGCGCCCTGACCCTGCCCGCCGCGGCCCGGGACCTGCCCGCCGGGGCCGTGGTGGTGGCGTGCGACGTGCCCTCCGGGGCGGACGCGGACACCGGAGGGGTGGCCGGCGAGGTCCTCGCCGCCGCGCACACCGTGACGTTCGGGGCCGTGAAGACCGGTCTGCTGCTGGGGGCCGGCGCCGCCGCGGCCGGGCGGGTGCACCTCGTGGACATCGGGCTGGGGCCACATCTGCCCCCGGAGCCGCGGACGGGACTGCACGGGGTGGACCGGGCCGCGGTGCGGCGACTGCACCCGGCACCCGCGCCGGACGCGCACAAGTACACCCGCGGCGTGGTCGGACTGGCCGCCGGGTCGCAGCGCTACCCCGGGGCCGCGGTGCTCGCGGTGGGCGGAGCGCTGGGCGCGGGGGCCGGGATGGCCCATCTGGCGGGCCCGGCGGCGGCGCAGGACCTCGTCCTGGCCGCCCATCCCGCCGCGCTGGCCTCCGCCGACGGGCCGGAGCCGGACCGGGCGGACGCGTGGGTCGTGGGGCCGGGCCTCGGTGCGGACGCCGAGGCCCGGGCCCGCCTGGAGCGCGTGCTGGACGCCGTGTCGGCGGCCGGGCGGGAGCCGGCCGGCGCCCCTGCCGTGGTCGTGGACGCGTCCGCCCTCGAGCTCGTGACCGCGGAGCAGCTGACGGCGCTCGCGGCCTCGGGCGCCCGCGTGGTGCTCACCCCGCACGCGGGGGAGTGGGCCCGGCTGCGCGACCGCCTGCCCGTGGCGGGGGCGAAGGACGCGGACGCCGGCGGGGCGGGCGAGCTCGAGCGGCTGCGGGCGTGGGCGGCCGCGCACCGGGTCACCGTCCTGCTCAAGGGGCCCCGGACGCTCGTGGCCGCCCCCGACGGCGAGGCATGGCTGATGCGCGACGGCGGACCGGCCCTGGGCACCGCCGGCACCGGCGACGTGCTCGCGGGGGTGCTCGGCGCGGTCCTCGCCGCCGACCGTGCCCGGGCCGTCCGGGCCGGCGGCCCGTCCCCCGCCGCAGGGCGCCCCTCGACGGCGGCGCTCGCGGCCGCCGCGGCCTGGCTGCACGCCCGCGCCGGGACCGGTCCGGCCGCCGGGCGTGGCGCCGTGGCGGACGCCCTGCCCGCCGCGGTCGGAACCGTGACGGCCGCGCTGTGGTGGGAGGATGACGGGCGTGAGTGAGACCCTCCCCGTCCCGTCCCGCCCGGCCGCCCCGCCCGCGGTCCCGCCGCTCGAACGCCGCGCCCGGGTGGACCTGGGCGCCGTGCGGCACAACGTCCGCGCCCTGCGCGCCCGCCTGACCCGTGCGGACGGGACCGCGCCGCGGCTCATGGCCGTGGTGAAGGCCGACGCCTACGGGCACGGCGCGGTCCCGGTGGCGCGCGCGGTGCTCGAGGCCGGGGCCGACCGCCTCGGTGTGGCGCACGTGGCCGAGGCGCTCGAGCTGCGCGCGGCGGGGATCGCCGCCCCTGTGCTGGCCTGGCTGCACACGCGGGACACCCCGTTCGCCGCCGCGCTCGAGGCGGACGTGGCCCTCGGCGTCTCCAGCGCGGCCGAGCTCGAGGCCGTGGCCGCGGCCGCCCGCGCCGTCGGACGCCGGGCCGTGGTCCACGTCAAGACGGACACCGGCCTGGGCCGCAACGGCTGCCTCCCGGAGGCCCTTCCGGCCCTCGCCGCGCGGGCCGCCGCGCTGCAGGCCGAGGGCCTCGTGGACGTCGAGGGCGTGTTCTCCCACCTCGCCGTGGCCGACGAGCCCGAGCGGGCCCAGGAGACGGACGCGCAGGCCGGTGCGTTCGCGGCGGCGGCGGGCGTCCTCGCGGCGGCCGGCGTGCCGGCGCGCGTGCGGCACCTGGCCAACACCCCGGCCGCGCTCACCCGCCCGGACCTGCACCACGACATGGTGCGCGTGGGCCTCGGTCTCTACGGGCTCAGCCCGTTCGCGGGCCGGTCCCCGGAGGAGTTCGGCCTGCGCCCGGCGATGTCCCTCCAGACCACGCTCGCCCAGGTCAAGCGCGTCGGCCCCGGCCAGGGCGTCTCCTACGGGTTCCGCTTCCGCACCACCGGGGACACCGTCCTCGGCCTGGTCCCGCTGGGCTACGCCGACGGCGTCCCGCGCGTGGCCGAACACGCGCCCGTCGCCGTCGGCGGGCGGCACGTGCGCGCCGTCGGGCGGATCGCCATGGACCAGTTCCTCGTGGACCTGGGCCCGGACGCGCGGGAGGAGGTCGGCGACCCCGTGGAGCTGTTCGGCCCGGACTCCGGCATCCCCGCCGACGCGTGGGCCGAGGCCGCCGGCACCATCAACTACGAGCTCGTCACCCGCATCTCCCCGCGCGTGCCGCGCGTGCACGTGGATGCGGCGGCCCCGGGGGACACCGGGGAGGGCCGCGCATGACCGCCCTCGACCGTCTCCCCGCCCCCCGCTGGACCGCCGAGGTCGAGCTCGACGGCGCGGAGGGCACCCGCACGTTCGGCGCGCGGCTCGCCGGTCTCCTCCGGGCCGGGGACGTGCTGATCCTCACCGGCCAGCTCGGGGCCGGCAAGACCACCTTCACCCAGGGCCTGGGCGCGGGGCTCGGCGTGCGCGAGGGGATCATCTCCCCGACGTTCGTGCTCGCCCGCATCCACCCCGCGCTCGCGGACGGCCCGGACCTGGTGCACGTGGACGCCTACCGGCTGCGCTCGGGCGGCGAGCTGACCGACCTGGACCTCGAGGCCACGGCCGACCGCTCCGTCACCGTGGTGGAGTGGGGCCGCGGCCTGGCCGAGTCCCTCGCCGGGTTCCCCGAGGACCCGGAGGCCTCCTGGCTGGACGTCGAGATCGTCCGCGCCCTCGGCGGCGCCGCGGACGGGCGGGCGGGGGCGCAGGACGGGGCGCGCGACGACGGTGCCGCCCCCGTGATCGTCACCGACTTCTCCGACGAGGAGGGCGAGGCCGCCGAGGAGGTGCGCACCGCGGTCGTGCGGGCGCACGGGCCGCGCTGGGCCGGCGTCGCCCTGCCCCGCGGCTGAGCGCTCCTAGACTGGTTCCCATGCTGCTGCTCGCCCTCGACTCCTCCGCCGCCGCGTCCGTGGCCGTCCTGCGGGACGGTGAGGAGCTCGCGCGCTGGGCCACGGACGACACCCACGCCCACGCCGAGGTGCTCGCCCCAGCGGTGCAGGCCGTGCTCGGCGAGGCCGGCGTCATCGGCACCGCGCTGGACGCGCTCGCGGTCGGTGTCGGCCCCGGGCCCTTCACGGGACTGCGCGCGGGCCTGGCGACGGCGGCCGCCCTCGGCCTGGCGTGGGACGTGCCCGTGCACGGGGTCCGCAGCCTCGACGCGCTCGCCCACGAGGCCGGCGTCGACGCCTTCCGCCACGGGATCGAGGAGTTCGTGGTCGCCACGGACGCCCGCCGCCGCGAGGTCTACTGGGCCCACTACGCGCAGGTCGGCGGGCAGCCGACCCTGCTGCACGGCCCCTTCGTCTCGCCCGCGGACGAGGTCACTCCGCTGCCCGTCTACGGCGCGGGGGCCGGGCTCTACCCCGAGGCGCTGCGCGCGGTGCCGGACTGGGAGACGGCCACGCCGTCCGCCGTCGGGGTGGGGCAGGTGGCCGAGCTCGCCCTGCGGCGCGGCCGCGGCCTCGTGCCCGCCGAGCCGCTCTACCTGCGCGAGTCCGACGCCAAGGTCCCCGGCCCCCGCAAGCGGGCGGGCGCATGAGCCCGGCCGAGCCGGCCCCGACCGGCGACGGGCGCCCCGCCGAGGACGAGCACGGGCTGCCGCCCGGGTACCTGCTGCGCCCCATGACCGTGTGGGACATCCCCGAGGTGCTCGCCCACGAGGCCACGCTTTTCCCGCTCGACGCCTGGCCCGCGCACTTCTACGAGGAGGAGCTCGCCCAGACCGGCCCCGCCGGCGGGCGGGACGCGCACGGCCGCCCGCCCACCCGGGACTACCGCGTGGTCGTCCGCGACGTGGCCGCGCCCGGCTCCGCGGACGACGACGGCCCCGCGCCCGGCGAGATCGTCGGCTACGGCGGGATCATGGTGGTCGGCGACGTCGCCGACGTGCAGACCGTGGGCACGGTCGCGGCGGCGCAGGGGCGGGGGATCGGGGCGGCCCAGCTGCGCTGGATGGCCGCGGAGGCCGCGGCGCGCGGCGCGAGCTCGCTCATGCTCGAGGTCCGGGCCTCCAACGCCGTCGCCCGGCGACTCTACGCGCGCCACGGATTCGAGGAGCTGCACGTGCGTCGCCGCTACTACCCGGGCGGCGACGACGCCGTGATCATGCGCAAGGCTCTGTGAGTGACGTTACAATGGGTACTGGTTGCGATAAGAAAGATGGAGAGTGGGAGTTCCAGGAAATGAGCAAAGATATTCCAAAGAGCGTCGGATTCCACATTGAGGGTGTAGACAATCTTGTGATGAGAAACAATAGCGCAATCGGATTCGAGACTGGGTACCTAATCAAGGACTCATCTAACGTGGAGGCGGATAACAATATCGCTTCACGATTCATTGACCCTGATTCAGTCGAGGATAATAAGAGTTGAGCTCCAGGCAAGAAGAATCCTTGGCTGCATTCATATTGGCTGTAGTTCCAACGGTTTTGAGTGTGGCTCTTCTCGTCTTGCCTGACGTAATCTGGCAATTGCGCGCTGGTGCGCTTGCCATAGCTGTAATGTCTATTACCTATTTTTGGCTGCGGCGACGGACAAGGCGTCAAAAGAGTTCTAATGGAAGGCCGGGAGCCTCTGTAGGTATGGTCGTCATTGGATCGCCGAGGGCAAGCATTTCTCGAAATCGAGTTAAAGATTTTGACGCTGGCTATGTAGTGTCAGACTCGGCGGAATCTGAAATTCATGGGAACCGGGCAGAGTAGCATCTCCCAGAAGGTAAATCCTCGCTCGGTACGTATCCAACCCGATTCCCGACCGCTCACTAGACTGGAGCCCATGCCCACCGCCACCGCAGCCCCCCTCGTGCTCGGCATCGAGTCCTCGTGCGACGAGACCGGCGTCGGCGTCGTCCGCGGCACCGCCCTGCTGGCCCACGAGGTCGCCTCCTCCGTGGAGGAGCACGTGCGCTTCGGCGGCGTGATCCCGGAGATCGCCGCCCGCGCGCACCTCGAGGCCCTCGTGCCCACGATCCGCCGCGCCCTGGACACCGCCGACGTCACCCTCGCGGACCTCGACGCGATCGCCGTCACCTCCGGCCCGGGTCTGGCGGGCGCCCTCATCGTGGGGGTCGCGGGGGCCAAGGCGCTGGCCACGGCCCTCGGCACGCCCCTCTACGGCATCAACCACCTCGTGGCGCACGTGGGCGTCGGCATGCTGGACGGCGTGCGGCCCGCGCAGTGGGACGACCTGCCCGAGGACCTGGGCGCGCTGCTCGTCTCCGGTGGGCACACCGAGATCCTGCGCGTGGGCCGGATCAGCTCCGAGGTCGAGCTGCTGGGCTCGACCATCGACGACGCGGCGGGCGAGGCGTACGACAAGGTCGCCCGGCTCATCGGGGCGGGCTACCCCGGGGGCCCCGTGATCGACCGGCTCGCCGCCCAGGGCGACCCGACGGCCTTCCGCTTCCCGCGCGGTCTCACCGCGGGCAAGTTCGTCGGCAGCGCCGAGGAGCCCGGCCCGCACCGGCACGACTGGTCCTTCTCCGGGCTGAAGACCGCCGTCTCCCGCGCCGTGGAGCAGTTCGAGGCCCGCGGCCTGGAAGTCCCGCGCGCGGACATCGCCGCCTCCTTCCAGGAGGCCGTCGCGGACGTGATCACCGCCAAGGCCGTCCGCGCCTGCCGGGAGCACGGGCTCACCCACCTCATGCTCGGCGGCGGCGTCGCGGCGAACTCGCGCCTGCGCAGCCTCCTCGCGGACCGCTGCCGCTCCACCGGGATCGAGCTCGTGGTGCCACCCGTGGGCCTCTGCACGGACAACGGGGCCATGGTGGCCGCGCTCGGCGCCCGACTTGTGGCCGACGGCGTCGCCCCCTCGGACCTGGCCTTCGGCGCGGATCCAGGCCAGCCGGTGGGCCTGGTCAGCCTGCCCTGACCAGCGGCGATGTCCCGCAGCCCGGCCGCCAGACCTAGCGCGGGCGGCGTCGCCTGCGTAGACCGGAGGGCATGACCCAGACCCGCCGCATCGACGACGACACCCTCTCCGACTACCTCGTCCAGCACCTGCTGGGCTCCCGCAGCGGGGTGAACATGTTCCGGGCCGCGGCCAGCACGTGGAAGGGGACCGAGCACGAGCGTGCCCTGAAGGACATCGCCGGGCAGATCCTCGAGGAGCAGGAGCGCCTGGAGCGCCTCATCCACGAGGTCGGCGGCCGCGTGCCCGTGACGGCCCGGGCCGTCGGCGTCGCCGCCCGGGTCGGCGGCCGGCTGAACCCGGTGAACGCGCTGCGCTCGCGCCGCAGCGGCTGGACCCAGGTGGAGCTGGACCTCCTCCAGGGCGCCCTCCAGGCCAAGTCCGGCATGTGGCACGTGCTCGCCGAGCTCGCCCCGCACGACCCCCGGATCGACGAGTCCGAGATGCACGAGCTGTACGACTCCGCCCAGCGCCAGCAGGAGGAGGTCCGGCGGATCGCCTCCGCGGTCCTGCCCGAGCAGTTCCTGCGCGGCTGACGGGGGCCGCTCACTCCGCGGGCGAGGTGGAGCGGTGCCCCGCGTTGCCCAGGCCCTCGGGCCCGTCCAGGTGGTCCAGCACCTCCCGGACGGCGTCCTGCGCGGAGACGGTCTCGGACCAGCCGGTGGCCTCGCGCAGCGCGGACGTGTCCATCACCGGCACGGCGGCGGCCATGTCGAGCCAGCCCGGGTCCGTGGGCTGCACGCGCAGCCGGTACGTGGCGGCCGCGAGGGCCCGCACCGGCGCCATCGGCACCTCCAGGATTCGGCGGGCGCCCAGCAGCTGGCCCATGGTCTGGGCGTCCAGCACGGGCTCGGCGGCCACGTTGAACGCGCCGCCCACCCGCTGCCGGACCACCTGCCAGTAGGCCTCGGCCACGTCCTGCGCGGTGAGCGCCTGGAAGCGCAGGCCCGCCGGGAACGGCAGGACGGGGGTGCGCAGCCGCGCCGCGAGGCGGGCTGGGACGAGGTCGCCCAGGAAGTAGTCCTTGATCTCCGGTCCGGCGCCGGCCTGGAAGATCAGCCCCGGGCGCAGCCGGGTGACCAGCAGCTCCGGGTGGTCCGCCTGCACGCGGTCCAGCACCGACTCGACCTCCGCCTTCTGGGCGGCGTAGTGCGAGGTGGCCACCCCGGTGGTGGGGTGGGACTCGTCCGAGCGCACGTCCTTGCGCGCGGGGCCGTAGGCGCCCACGGAGGAGGCGTACACCAGATGGGGCACGCCCGCCTCGGCTACGGCGCGGAACACGCGCTCGTTGCCCTCCACGTTCACGCGGCGCAGGTGCTCCCGGTCCCGGTTGGGGCGGATCACCCAGACGAGGTCCACGACGGCGTCCGCGCCCGTCACGATCTCCCGGAGGCGCTCCTCCGCCAGGGGGGCGGCGATGTCTAGGCGGTGCCACTCGACGCCGTCGTACGGGGCGCCGTCCCGGTCCGGGCCGCGGCGGCTCACGCCGACGATCTCCGTGGCCTCGGGCGCCTCGTGCAGCCGGTGGAGCAGGGCCGTGCCGACGTTGCCGGTGGCACCCAGGACCACGATCCTCACGGCTTGAGCACCACCTTGATGCACCCGTCCTGCTTCTTCTGGAACGTCTCGTACATCGCCGGGGCGTCCTCGAGCGGGGCGGTGTGGGTGGTGAGGTCCAGCACGCCGAGCGGGTCGGACGGGTCGTCCACGAGCGGCAGCAGGTCGTCGATCCACCGGCGCACGTTGCACTGGCCCTCGCGCAGGGTGATCTGCTTGTCGAACATGGTCAACATGGGCATCGGGTCCTGCATGCCGCCGTAGACGCCGCTCAGGGACACCGTGCCGCCGCGGCGGACGGCGTCGATCGCAGTGTGCAGCGCGTTGAGGCGGTCCACACCGGAGGTCTTCATGGCCGCCCGGCCCACAGGGCCGGGCAGGATCCCCACGGCCTGGTGCGCGGCCTTGGCCACGGGGGAGCCGTGGGCCTCCATGCCCACGGCGTCCACCACGCCGTCCGGGCCGCGGCCGCCGGTGGCCTCGCGCAGCAGCTCGGGGACCTCGCGGCCGCCCCAGCCCTGCATGTCCATGACCTCGACGCCATGACGCGCGGCCATGTGGCGACGCTCGGCGACGGGGTCGACGCCGATCACGCGGTAGCCGAGGTGCACGCCGATGCGCGCGGCCATCTGGCCGATCGGGCCGAGGCCGAGCACGGCGAGGGTGTCGCCCTTGGAGAGGTTCGCGTACTGCACGCCCTGCCACGCGGTGGGGACCACATCGGAGAGGAACAGCCACTGCTCGTCGGGGCCGGTGTGGGGGACCTTGATGGGCCCGTAGTCGGCGTGGGGGACTCGGAGGTACTGGGCCTGGCCGCCCGGCACGGAGCCGTAGAGGCGGGAGTAGCCCAGCAGCGCAGCGCCGGAGCCCTGCTCCCGGACCTGGGTGGTCTCGCACTGGGACTGCAGCCCGCGCTCGCACATCCAGCAGTGGCCGCAGGCGATGTTGAAGGGGATCACCACGCGGTCCCCGGGCCGGATGTGGGTGACGGCCGAGCCGACCTCCTCCACGATGCCCATGGGCTCGTGGCCGATGACGTCCCCGGCGTCCATGAACGGGCCCAGTACCTCGTAGAGGTGCAGGTCCGATCCGCAGATCCCCGTGGAGGTCACCCGGATGATCGCGTCGGTGGGCTCCTGGATCGTCGGGTCCGGGACGTCCTCGACGGAGACGGTTCGCTTTCCCTGCCAGGTGAGTGCTCGCATGGACGTCATGCTAGGCGGTGCAGGCCGCCGGGGTGAAGGCCCGGGGCGCGGCGCATCCGCACTGGTCAGGCCGGGGATGCGTGACCGGACCGCGGGCTCAGGGCCGGGCGTCGCCGCGCAGCGAGCGAAGGGTGCGTCCGGCCGCGTCCCGCACCACGGCGCGCAGGGGGCTCACAGTGTCCGACGCGTCCTGGCCCTCCGCGGGCGGCCCGGCGGCCGCCTCGCGCTCCACCCTGCGCTGACGCTCGGCGGCGGTGCCCTCGGCCATCATCGTGCGCACGTGGGCCAACTCGGCCTCGCACTCCAGCTCGCGGGCCACCGGGGCCAGCCGGTCCAGTTCGTCGGAAAGGTGCTCGGCCACCGGCACCGTGGTGCCCGCGGCGTCCATGACGACCTCGGCCTGCATGCCGTAGCGCGCCGCCCGCCACTTGTTCTCCGCCACGTACCAGGGAGGGAGGATCGCCGGCGGCTCCTGGCCGCGCTCGAGACCGGCGGAGAGGTCGTGCACGAGGCACTGCGTGAGGGCGGTGACGGCGGCGATCTCCTCGATCGTGGCCATGCCGTCGCACGCGCGCATCTCCACCGTGCCCAGGCGGGGCACGGCGCGCACGTCCCAGCGGCACTCCGTCGCATCGTTCACCATCCCCACCTGCACCATCTGCTCGAGGCACCGCTCGAAGTCCCGGTAGTCCTCGAACTGGTGGGGCAGCCCCGCCGTGGGCAGCTGCTGGAACACCTGCGTGCGCTGGGACTGGTAGCCGGTGTCCCCGCCGGCCCAGAAGGGGGACGAGGCGGACAGCGCCAGGAAGTGCGGGAAGCGGTTCACCAGGCCGTTCACCACCGGCATGGCCTTGGAGACGTCGTCCAGGCCCACATGCACGTGCACGCCGAAGATCAGCATCTGCCGCCCCCAGTACTGGGCGATCTCCACCACCTGGTTGTAGCGGTCCTTGTCCGTCACGGGCTGCAGGTTCGGATCCTCGAACGGGTGGGATCCCTGGCAGTACAGGTGCATCCCGCGCCGCTCGGCGGCGTCCAGGATCCCGGAGGCGATGCCCCGCAGCTCCTCGGCGGCCGAGCCCACGGTCCGGTGCACCCCCGTGACCAGCTCCACGGTGTTCTGCAGCATCTCTGCGGTGACGTGCGGATGCTCCTCCTCGGGCCCCAGCCCTGCGGTCTGCAGCGCCTCGGCGATGACGTCGGGGGCCTCGGCGCGCAGGTCGCCGGTGGCCGCGTCGACGAGGGCGAGCTCCCACTCGATGCCGAGCGTGGACTGCGAGGAGGCGGCGAAGGGAAGGGTCATGGCGTCATCCTAGGGTGGAGCCATGGCCCGTTCCCAGCGCCCCGCCCGCTCCTCCCGCCCGCGCCGCCCCCGGACGGACGGCGCCGGCCGGGCCCCCGGGCCGCGCGCGGCCGACTCCGCCACGGACCCGACGTGCCTGGGCCCCGTCCTGGAGCCGGAGGGGCGCGCCCTCCTCGACGCCCTGGGGGACGTCTCCGGGCAGGACCCGCTGGCCCTGTCCTCCCGTCTGCGGGCCGAGGGCCATCCGCCCGAGCGCGTGGCCGCCGTCCTGACCCAGGCGGGACTGCGCGCGAAGGGCCGCGCCCGGCTCGGCGACGACGTCGACCGCCTCCTCCTCACCCGTGACGGCCTCGAGCAGGCCACCCGGCCCGTGGTGGCCGACCTGCACGCCGCGCGCCTGCATGCGGCGGGCGTGGGCCGTGTCGTGGACCTCGGCTGCGGCCTGGGGCTGGACGCCCTCGCCTTCGTGCGGGCCGGCCTCGAGACGGTGGCCGTGGAGCGGGACCCCACGGTCGCGGCGGCGGCCGCGGCCAACCTCGCCGCGCATCCGGGGGCCCGCGTCGTCGAGGGGGACGCGCTCGCGTGGGCCGCCGAGCACCTCGCCGCCGCGGACGACCTCGGCGCCGCCGTGTGGCTGGACCCGGCGCGACGGCGGCTGTCCGGGTCCGGCGCGGACCGGGTGTTCGACCCCGAGGCGTTCTCCCCGCCGCTGTCCTTCGTCACGTCCCTGGCCGCCCTCGGGCACACCGTCGGGGTGAAGCTGGGGCCCGGCATCCCGCACGAGGCCCTGCCGGCGGACGCCGAGGCCCAGTGGACCAGTGTGGATGGGGACGTCACCGAAGCCGTCCTGTGGTTCGGGGCGGCCCGGCGTCTCGACGTGCGCCGGGCCGCGCTCGCGGTGGACACCCGCGCGCCGGACGGCCCGCGCACCGCCGAGCTGACGAGCCCCGGCGGCGAGGAGGCCTCCCCGGCGGTGGACGCCGTGGGGGAGGAGGGGATGGCCGGGCTCGTGGGACAGGTGCTGATCGAGCCGGACGGCGCCGTCATCCGGGCCCACCTGGTGACGGACCTGGCCGTGGCGCTCGGCCCGGACGTGCGCCTGCTGGATCCGCACCTGGCCTACCTCGTGGCCCCGGACGCTCCCGCCCATCCGCTGGGCCGGCGGCACCGCGTGCTCGCCGTGCACGACCTGGACGTCAAGGCCCTGCGCCGCTGGGCGCGGGAGACCGGCGTCGGCCGGCTGGACGTGAAGAAGCGCGGGGTGTCCATCACCCCGGAGGAGCTGCGCCGTCGGGTGCTCGGCGGCGGGCGCCGGTCGGGGGGCCGGCACGCCACCCTCGTCCTGGCCCGGGTGGGGGACCGCCGCCACGCGCTGGAGGTGGAGCCGCTCGACGCCGGCGCATGACGCCGCATGACGGGACCGGCCGGCGCGGCGGCGGTCGGTCCGGGGATTAGGTGAGGCTCGTGTACGCTAATCCTCTGAGGCAAGCCTCACCTGACCTGAACGCGGCCCGGCCCCGACCGGCCACCGACTCCGCGACGCCGAGGGCGTCCGGGAGGAGACCCCCATGCGCACCACCCCCCGTGCCCCGCGCCGTCGCGCCCTCGCCCTGACCTCCGTGGCCGCCCTGGCCCTCGTCGGCTGCTCCGCCGGGGGTGCCGACGCCGGCTCGTCGGCCTCGGGCGCCTCGGCCGCCGGCTCCTCGTCCTCCGCCGCCGCGGGCTCCGCATCGCAGGCCGGGATCGCGGGCGGGACCACCGTGACGGACATGTCCGGCGCGCAGGTGGAGATCCCCTCCGAGGTGGACTCCGTGATCACCACGGACAACCGGACCTTCCGCACCCTGGACGAGTGGGGCGTCGAGCTCTCCGCCGCGCCCAAGCAGCTGATGTTCCGCGGCGAGGGCGGCCCCTCCTATCGCACCGACGACGCCGTGGCGGACATCGGCAGCCACCGCGAGCCGGACATGGAGGTCTTCGTGACCGCCGAGCCGGACGTGGTCTTCAACGGCCAGCGCTTCGCCGATCGCAAGGCGGAGATCGACGAGCTGACCGGCGAGGCCGCCGTCGTGGACACCGACATCCCCGCCGAGACGCGCGTGGACGAGGGTCTCAAGGAGCTCACCACGCTGCTGGGCGAGTCCACCGGTCACCAGGAGGACGCGCAGGCCCTCAACGAGGACCTCGACGCCGCGATCGCCCGTGCGAAGGAGGCGTACGACTCCGAGGAGACCGTGATGGGCCTGATCGCCACCGGCGGCGACCTCTCCTACGTGGCTCCCGGCACCGGCCGCGCCATCGGCCCGATGTTCGACGTCCTGGGCCTCACCCCGGCCCTGGAGCAGGCCGGCTCCTCCAACCACCAGGGCGACGACATCTCGGTGGAGGCGATCGCCCAGTCGAACCCCGACTGGCTGATCGTCATGGACCGCGACGCCGCCATCGGCGAGGGCGACACCACCGCGAAGGAGCTCATCGAGCAGTCCGAGGCCCTGCAGGACGTGCCCGCGGTCAAGGAGGGCAACATCGTCTACCTCCCGCAGGACTTCTACGTGGCCGAGGACATCCAGAACTACACCACCGTGATGGAGGACCTCGCCGACGCCTTCGCAGGGGCCCGGTGACGGACCTGCGTCCCGGTGCCGCCGCCCGGACCCCGCTCACCGAGCCGGGTCCGGGCGAACGCGTGTGCTGGGTGCCCCCGGCCGTCCTCCGCCCGCAGCGCACCCGCTGGCAGCGGACCTGGCCGCTCCTGGTGGGCCTGGCCGTCACCGTGGGCCTCGTGGTGCTGTCCCTGAACGTCGGGGCCTTCGACCTCGGCACCGAGGGCGGGACCGAGATGTTCTGGATCACGCGCGTGCCCCGCACCGTGGCCCTCGTGCTCGCCGGCGCCGCCCTGGCCCTGTGCGGGCTGATCATGCAGCTGATGACGCAGAACCGGTTCGTGGAGCCCAGCACCACCGGCACCACCGAATGGGCCGGGCTGGGCCTGCTCACCACCATGATCCTCATCCCCGGCGCGGGGATCGTCACCCGCATGGTGGGCGCGGTGCTCTTCGCGTTCGTGGGCACCATGGTGTTCTTCCTGTTCCTGCGGCGGGTGCGGCTCAGCTCCTCGCTGATCGTGCCGATCGTGGGCATCATGCTCGGCGCCGTGGTGGGCGCCGCCTCCACCTTCCTGGCGCTGCAGACGGACATGCTCCAGCAGCTGGGCGCGTGGTTCGCCGGCTCGTTCACCTCCGTGGTGCGCGGCCGCTACGAGCTGCTGTTCCTCGTGCTCGCCGTGACGGTGGCCGTGTTCCTGATCGCCGACCGCTTCACCGTGGCGGGCCTGGGCAAGGACATCGCCACGAACGTGGGCCTGAACTACGAGGCCGTGGTGTTCACCGGCGTCGCCATGGTCTCCGTGGCCACGGGAGTGATCACGGTGGTGATCGGCGCTCTGCCCTTCCTGGGCCTCGTGGTGCCCAACCTGGTCTCGATGATCCGCGGCGACAACCTGCGCACCAACCTCCCGTGGGTGGTCATGGCGGGCGTCTGGACCGTGATCGTCTGCGACGTCCTCGGGCGCACGCTGATCGCCCCGTTCGAGATCCCGATCTCCCTGATCCTCGCCCTCGTCGGCGCCGCGGTGTTCCTGACCCTGCTGCTGGGGCAGGCCCGCCGTGGCTGAGCGCACTGTCTCCCCGGCCGTCGTCGTCCGCCTCCCCGACGACGGCGCCCCCGCCGTGCGCCGCACCGGGGCGTTCCGCACGGCGCGGGACCGGCGCCGCTACCGGCTCGTGGTGGCCGCCCTGGCGGCCGTGGGCCTGGCCTCCACCGCCGGCATCCTGCTGTGGGGCAACGAGTCCGAGCCCGGCTCGCGGGCGTTCTGGCTGATCGCTCAGATGCGCGTCGGCTCGCTCGCGGTGATCGCGCTCGTGGCGCTGTGCCACGCGTTCGCCACCGTCAGCTTCCACACGGCCACCGGCAACCGCATCATCACGCCCTCGATCATGGGGTTCGAGGCGCTCTACATCGCCGTGCAGACCACCGTGGTGTTCCTGCTGGGGGCGGCGGGCGTCTCCGCGGTGACGGGCGTGGGCCCGTTCCTGGGCCAGGCCCTGCTCATGGTGGTGGCGGCCACCGCGCTGTACTCGTGGCTGCTGTCCCGTCCGTACGGGAACATCCACCTGATGCTCCTGGTGGGCGTGGTGCTCGGCGGCGGGCTCGGTGCGCTGTCCAGCTTCCTGCAACGGCTGCTCGACCCCAACGCCTTCGACGTGCTCTCCGCCCGGCTGTTCGGCAACATCTCCAACGCCCGCACCGAGTACCTGCTGGTGGCCGGCCCGATCGTGCTGGCCGTCTGCCTGACGCTGTGGCTGCGCGGGCGCCGGATGGACGTGATCGCCCTCGGGCGGGACGTGGCCGTCAACGCGGGGCTGGGCCATCGGCGGGAGCTGATGGTCACCCTGCTGCTGGTGTCCGTGCTGATGTCCATGACCACCGCGCTCGTCGGGCCGATGACGTTCCTCGGGTTCCTCGTAGCCACCCTGGCGTACAGCATGGTGGAGACCTCGGACCACCGCCGGCTGCTGCCGGTGGCCGCGCTGGCCGGCTACGCCGTGCTCACCCTGGCCTACTTGGTGCTGCGGCACGTCTTCTACGCCGGGGGAGCGGTCACCGTGGTGATCGAGCTCGTCGGCGGCATCGTGTTCCTGGTCGTCGTGATGAGGAAGGGCCGGCTGTGATCGAGCTGCGCGGCGTCACCAAGCGCCACTCCGACGAGGTCTGCATCGGCCCCGTGGACCTGACCATCCCGGCCGGCGGCATCACCGCGCTCGTGGGCCCGAACGGGGCGGGCAAGTCCACCGTGCTCACGATGGTCGGGCGGCTCCAGGACGCGGACGAGGGCCGGATCGAGGTGGCCGGGCGGGACGTGACCCGCACGCCCAGCCGGGAGATCGCCAAGACCCTGTCCATCCTGCGCCAGGAGAACCACTTCATCACCCGGCTGACCGTGCGCCAGCTCGTGGCGTTCGGCCGGTACCCGCACAGCCGGGGTCGGCTGACGCTGGCGGACGAGCGGCACGTCTCCGAGGCCATCGACTTCCTCAACCTCGGCCCGTACGAGAACCGCTACCTGGACCAGCTCTCCGGCGGCCAGCGCCAGCGCGCGTACGTGGCCATGGTCCTGGCCCAGGACACCGAGTACGTGCTGCTGGACGAGCCGTTGAACAACCTGGACATGCAGCACTCGGTGCAGATGATGCGCCAGCTGCGCCGGGCCGCGGACGAGCTGGGCCGCACCGTGGTGATCGTGATGCACGACATCAACTTCGCCGCCCACTACGCCGACCACATCGTGGCCATGGGGGACGGCCGCGTGGTGGAGACCGGCTCCCCGGCGGAGATCATGCGCCCGGAGGTCCTGGAGCGCATCTTCAAGACGCCCTTCGACGTCGTCGACGGCCCCCAGGGTCCGCTGGCCGTCTACTACTGAGCCGGTGCTGCCGGGGTCCCCCGCTGCATCTGAGAGCACGTTGTGGTCACGGCACGCTGTGAGGCGGACCGGTCGCGCAGCGTGTCGTGACCACAACGCCGGCGGGCCCGAGAGGCCGGGGGCGACCCGGCACTCCTGCCACGCGGTCACAGCATGCCGCGCACGAGGCGGACGATCCGGCGGTATCCGTCGCGGTGGTCCACGTCGTTCACCCGCAGGGTCCGGCAGCCCCGGGCGAGCAGCCACGCGTCCCGTCGGGCGTCCCTGGCCTGCTGCGCGGGGGTGAGGTGCGTGCGCCCGTCGTACTGCAGGGCGAGGTCCGGGCCGGCGAGGTAGAGGTCGACTTCGGGGCACTCGGACTCGGCCGGGCGAGGCCGGGCCTGGAGCGCCGGCTCCGGAAGCCCGGCGTCCTCCAGGGCGAGGCGCAGGAACGTCTCCCGGGCGGAGTCGGCCCCCACCCGCGTCCTGGCGAGCACCGTGCGGGCGGTCCGGGCGCCGTGGAAGGGACCGGCGAGCCGGAGAGCCGCGTGGAGCCGTTCCGGTGTCGTCGCCGGTGGGCGCCGCCCGGACGGGGACCACGGCTCGTGCACCGCGTGGTCGGCGGCGCCGACGACGTCGGGGATCGTCCAGGGGTGCGGCAGCGACGCGAGGTCCAGCACGGTGCGCTCCAGTGAGGTGACGCGCAGGCCCTGGACCATCGTCATGTCCCCGGCCTTCAGGGGGCGCCGGCGCGCGACCACGCCGGGCAGGCGGACGCGCGAGGACCCTGCCGGAACGGTCAGGTCGATGGGCGCCAGGACCTGCGGAGGCGCCGACGGCGTCGGCAGGCCGTGCAGGTGCGCCGCCGTCGCGTGGGAGAGAACGGCGTCCGCCCGCCGTCGCAGCAGCGCGTGAAGGACCTCGCCGGGCATCCCGTGGGGCGGCTCCGGGAGGTCCACCGCAGCCCAACAGAGCAGCGGGTGCCCCGTGTCCTGGTAGATCGCGGGGCCCACCCGGCGGATGTCGGCTCGTCGCAGGCGCTGCGCCGGCAGTCCGGCACGGATCGCCTCCGACCGGCGGAACACGGGCGGCAGTCCGGCGGCGCGGGGGCTGCGGGGGCCGGCGGGGGAGTCGGTGAGGGCGGACTCGTCGGGGTCGAGGAGCGGCGGTGTCATGCCGCGAGCGTGGCCCGGCCCACGGCCGTCTGGAGGGCGCCCCGGCCCCATCTGTGGATGAGCGACGGCTCCGGGCCGGGCGAGGCCACCGGTGCAGGAGCGGTCGTGCGGCGGACGCCCGAGCGGGGCACCCGAGGCGGCCGTGGTCGCCGGGAGGGAGGGGACGCCGTCGGGCTGCCGCCGGCACCCTGCCGGGGCCTCCACGGTGGTGGTCACGACACGCCGTGAGGCTCGGACGGACTGCGGCGTGTCGTGACCTCAACCGGGCCATGGACGGCCGGAGTCCGGGCAGGGGCCGACGCCGCCCCCGCGTCCGCCCACGGCGCACCTCTGGCAGTCGCTTGGTGCGAGTGCCAGAGCCGCGCTACAGTCGGATCTGGCACTCGGGGGTACCGGGTGCCAAGCCCGAGGACGGGCCCCGCGGCACCGCGACGACGCAGGGTCCCCGCACCGTGGCACCCCCGACAACGCGACCATGCGCGACGCCGGCCCCGCCCGCGTCCGCCGACGAACACAAGGAGTGTGCAGCATGTCCGTCTCCATCAAGCCCCTCGAGGACCGCATCGTCGTCCGCCCGCTCGAGGCCGAGCAGACCACCGCCTCCGGCCTGGTCATCCCGGACACCGCCAAGGAGAAGCCGCAGGAGGGCCAGGTCGTGGCCGTGGGCCCGGGCCGCGTGGCCGAGAACGGCACCCGCGTGCCGGTGGACGTGGCCGAGGGCGACGTCGTCCTCTACTCCAAGTACGGCGGCACCGAGGTCAAGGTCGGCGGCGAGGAGTACCTCGTGCTCTCCGCCCGCGACGTGCTGGCCGTCGTCACCAAGTGACCCGCGGCGTCGGGCCCGGGACCGGTCCACGGCCCGGGCCCGACGCGTCCGCCCCCCCGATCTGACCACCCGCAGCACCGAAAGGAGCGCACATCATGGCCAAGCAGCTGGCATTCGACGATGACGCGCGCCGCGCCCTCCAGGCCGGCATCGACAAGCTCGCCGACACCGTCAAGGTGACCCTCGGCCCCAAGGGCCGCAACGTCGTCCTCGACAAGGCGTGGGGCGCCCCCACCATCACCAACGACGGCGTCACGATCGCCCGGGAGATCGAGCTCGACGACCCGTACGAGAACATGGGCGCGCAGCTCGCCAAGGAGGTCGCCACCAAGACCAACGACATCGCGGGCGACGGCACCACCACCGCCACCGTGCTGGCCCAGGCCCTCGTGAACGAGGGCATGCGTCAGGTCGCGGCCGGCGCCGCCCCCGGCGAGGTCAAGCGCGGCATCGAGACCGCCGTGGCCGCCGTCGAGCGCCGCCTCCAGGAGAACGCCCGTCCGGTGGAGGGCAAGGAGGTGGCCCACGTGGCCGCCATCTCGGCCCAGAACGACGAGGTCGGCGAGCTGCTGGCCCGCGCGTTCGACACCGTCGGCACCGACGGCGTCATCACCATCGAGGAGTCCTCCACCACGTCCACGGAGCTGGACGTCACCGAGGGCATGCAGTTCGACAAGGGCTATCTGTCCCCGTACATGGTCACCGACGCCGAGCGCCAGGAGGCCGTCCTCGAGGACGCCTACGTCCTGATCAACTCCGGCAAGATCTCCAACGTGCAGGAGCTGCTGCCCCTGCTGGAGAAGGTCCTCCAGGCCAACAAGCCGCTGTTCGTGATCGCCGAGGACGTCGAGGGCGAGGCCCTGTCCACCCTCGTGGTCAACAAGATCCGCGGCACCCTGAACGTCGTGGCCGTGAAGGCCCCGGGCTTCGGCGACCGTCGCAAGGCCATGATGCAGGACATCGCGATCCTCACCGGCGCCACCGTGGTCTCCCCGGACCTGGGCATGAAGCTGGAGCAGGCCGACCTGGACGTGCTCGGCTCCGCCCGTCGCATCACCGTGACCAAGGACGCCACCACCATCGTCGACGGCGCCGGCGAGGCGGCCGACGTCGAGGCCCGCGTCTCCCAGATCAAGGCCGAGGTGGCCGCCACCGACTCCGACTGGGACCGCGAGAAGCTCCAGGAACGTCTGGCCAAGCTCGCCGGCGGCATCGGCGTGATCCGCGTGGGTGCCGCCACCGAGGTGGAGCTCAAGGAGCGCAAGCACCGCATCGAGGACGCCGTGTCCTCCACGCGTGCCGCGCTCGAGGAGGGCATCGTCGCCGGTGGCGGCACCGCCCTCATCAACGCGCTGGCCGTCCTGGACGAGGACGCCGACGTCCAGGCCCTGACCGGTGACGCCGCCGTGGGCGTGGACATCGTCCGCAAGGCCCTGAAGCAGCCGCTGCGCTGGATCGCCCAGAACGCCGGCGAGGACGGGTACGTGGTGGTCTCCAAGGTGGCCGAGATGGAGCCGAACCAGGGCTTCAACGCCAAGACCGGCGTGTACGGCGACCTGATCGCCGACGGCGTGATCGACCCCGTGAAGGTCACCCGCTCCGCGCTGGCCAACGCCGCCTCCATCGCGGCGCTCGTGCTCACCACCGAGACCCTCGTGGCGGACAAGCCCGCCGACGAGGACGAGCACCAGCACTGACCCCGTCCCGGCCCGCCTGGGCCGGGGGTTCCCACTGACGACGACGCCCGCACCTCCGCTGGGAGGTGCGGGCGTCGTCGTCGGTGCGGAGGGCGAGGGGGTGGGGCCTGGAGCCATTCACAGCATCATCTATGGGTGGGCTGGGGTGGTGATCGGATCGCGGGCCCACCCCCCCCTGCTCGCGCCGCACCCGCACCGGCCACCGTCCGCCCGTCCGACCCCCCGCCGCGCGGTGACACAGGGCCTGGCGTGGTCCGTCCCCGCCGTCGCAGCCGTGGCGTCGGCCCCGCTCGCCGCCGCCTCACCGGTGCGGTGCCCGGCCGCTCCTCGGCGCGGGTGCGGGCAAGGACGACACAGCGGACATGGTCACGTCCGTGCCCGGGTCGCCGATCGCCTCACCTCCTGGCGTGGAGATCTGCGCCAGGCGGGTCTCGGTGCCCAGCCTGAAGCCCTCCTCCGCATCCATCCGCGCTCCGAGCGCGAAGGTCACCGAGGACTGCCTCGACTACGACGGCGTCAAGACGGCGGTGACCCCGGCGATCGCGTTCAGCGGCCCCGAGCTGGCCGGAGCCGCACCCTGGAACACCGATGGGAGGGCATACACCCTGCAGGGAGGATCCCTGGCCCGGACCCTGGGGGCACCCTCTGCTCGGGCTCCGTGGGCAACGACATCTCCTCGACCTTCCCGCCCAACGCGGGTGGTGGACGGGGCGCCGACGCGGGACACCACGGGACCTTCTGACCCCACGCCGACGACCACCGACGACGTCGCCCGCACCTCCGCTCGGGGGTGGCGGCGTCCTCGTGCGCCGCAGGTCATGGCGGAGGGTGCATGGGGAGCGCTGGCGACGCTCTGAGGATGGACACTCCACCGCACCCCACCTCCGACCGCGCACCGGAGGGCTCCGGTCCGGCCGTCCCCCCGCACGCGGCGCCGTCGCGCACCCGCCTGCGCCGCTTCGTCCGCGAGATCACCTACCCGCACGACATCCACCCGGCCCTCGTGCCCGGCGTCTCCATCGAGGACCAGAGGGTCCGGTACGGCGTGGACAAGGTGATCCTCGTCGTCGTCGGGGCCCTGATCCTCGGTTTCGTGGCGTGGGGCGTCACCCGACCCGACGACGTCCTGTCCGTGTCCAGCGCCGCCCTGTCCTGGGTCATGGCGAACCTCGGCTGGGTGTTCTCCCTGCTCGCGATCGGCCTGGTCGTGTTCCTGCTGGTCGTCGCCTTCTCTCGCTACGGGCACATCACCCTGGGCCTGGACGGCGAGAAGCCGGAGTACTCCACGGCCTCCTGGGCGGCCATGCTGTTCGCCGCCGGCATCGGCATCGGCATCATCTTCTTCGGCCCGTACGAGCCCCTGTCCTTCTACCTCGCCCCGCGCCCCGGCTCCGCCGAGCCGGCCAGCGACGCGGCCGTGACGGGCGCCCTGGCCCAGTCGGCCATGCACTGGGGCGTCCACGCGTGGGCCATCTACGCCGTCGTCGGCCTCTCCGTGGCCTACGTGTCGTATCGACGTGGCCGCGTGCCGCTCATGAGCTCGATCCTCAGGCCGCTGTTCGGGCAGGGCGACCGCACCGACTCGATCATCGCGCGCCTGATCGACTCCATGGCCATCATCGCGCGACCCTGTTCGGCACCGCGGCCTCCCTCAGCATCCGCTGGCTCTCCAACGTCAACATGATGCTGGCCTGGCGCTCGCCGTCTTCTTCTTCGTGGCCGGCCCCACCGCCTTCCTGCTGAACGTCATCCCCGGCGTCCTCATGGACTACCTGGGCCAGGCGCCGGACATGCTGGGCGCCAACATGTCCGAGGGCCCGGAGATGCAGGCGTTCCTGTCCGGCTGGACCGTCTTCTACTGGGCCTGGTGGGTGAGCTGGGCGCCGTTCGTGGGCGTGTTCACCGCCAAGATCTCCCGCGGGCGCACCATCCGCCAGTTCGTCCTCGGCGCGCTCTTCATCCCGGCGTCGGTCATCATCGCGGCGTTCACGATCATCGGCGGCACCACCATCTGGCTGCAGCGCGAGCGGGGCGTGATCGCTCCGGACGGGACGGTGGACACGATGCCCGCTCCGGCCGAGATCTTCTGGACGGTGCTGGACCAGCTCCCGGCCGCCCAGTCCATCGCCCCCGTGGTGATGGTCATGCTCGCGATCTTCTTCATCACCACGGCCGACTCGGCCTCGCTGGTGAACTCGCAGCTGTCCCAGAAGGGCGACCCGAAGCCCCGTCGGATGATCACCGCGTTCTGGGCCGTGTGCATGGCGGGCATCGCCGTCGTCATGCTGCTCACCGGCGGCGACACCGCTCTCGCCGGCCTGCAGAACCTCATCACGGTGACGGCCCTGCCGTTCGCCGTGGTGATCGTGCTGATGGCCGTCGCCCTGTTCCGCGAGCTGCGGCACGACCCGCAGGCCATCCGCGAGCAGTACGAGCACGCGGCGCTGCAGAAGGCCGTGCGCCACGGCATCGAGGACCACGGCGACGACTTCACGCTCGCGGTCGAGCCGGTGCCCACCGGCAGCCAGTACGCCGTGGGCGCGGAGTTCGACTCCGCCGCTGCCGAACTCACCGACTGGTATCGGCGCACGGACGAGGACGGCAACCCGGTGGCGTACGACTACAGCACGGGTGAGTACCTGGACGAGGACGACCGGCCCCGCTGACCCCTCACCGCAGACGACGACGCCCGCACCTCCGCCTGGAGGTGCGGGCGTCGTCGTGTCCCGTGGGGCGTCGGGCCGTCTCAGCCCCGTGGGCCCACCGCGGGGGTGCCGACGAGCTCCTCGCGGGAGTCGGTCACGCGGGCGGCGCGGGCCTCGACGATCTCCTCCTCGTCCTCGCCCATGATGTCGACGCGCTCGGCGTCGTAGCGGGCCTGGTCGAGGATGCCCTCCTGCTTGGCCACGAGGGCGGGCACGAGCGCCTGGCCGGCCACGTTGGTGGCGGTGCGGCCCATGTCCACGATCGGGTCGACGGCGAGCAGCAGCGCCAGGCCCTCGAGCGGCAGGCCGGCGGTGGAGAGGGTGAGGGTGAGCATCACGGTGGCGCCGGTGGTGCCGGCGGTCGCGGCGGAGCCGAGCACGGAGACGAGCACCACGAGGGCGTACTGGCCCAGGCTCATCTCGATCCCGTAGAACTGGGCCACGAACACGGCCGCGATGGCCGGGTAGATGGCGGCGCAGCCGTCCATCTTGGTGGTGGAGCCCAGCGGGACGGCGAACGCCGCGTAGCCGGTGGGGACGCCGAAGTTCCGCTCGGCCACCCGCTGGGTGACCGGCAGGGTGCCGATCGAGGAGCGGGACACGAAGCCCAGCTGGAATGCGGGCCACACGCCGGTGAAGAACTGCCTCACGGACAGGCCGTGCAGACGGGCCAGCACCGGGTACACCACGAGCATGACGAGGGCCAGCCCCACGTAGATCGCCACCACGAACTTCGCGAGCGTGCCCATCGTGGACCAGCCGTAGGAGGCCACGGCGTTGCCCAGCAGGCCGACGGTGCCGATCGGCGCGAGGCGGATGATCCACCAGAGGACCTTCTGGATGACCGCCAGCACGGAGCGGGAGAAGGCGAGGAACGGCTCGGCCTTCGCGCCCACCTTGAGCGCGGCGACGCCCACGGCGATCGCGATCACGAGCACCTGCAGGACGTTGAAGGTGGGGGAGGCGGCCACGGCGCCGGCGTCGTCCACGGTGGTCTTCACGGTCAGGCCGGCGAAGTTGGCGGGGACCATGGAGGTCAGGAAGTCGAGCCACCCGACGTCCCGGGCCTGGTACGAGGCCGGGGCGGACTGCCCGGTGCCCACACCGGGCTGCATCACGACGCCGACGGCCAGGCCGATCAGCACCGCGATCAGGCTGGTGATCGCGAACCACAGCAGCGTCTTCGCGGCCAGGCGGGCCGCGTTCGTCACCTGCGCCAGGTTGGCGATCGACGCGACGACGGCGAAGAAGACCAGCGGGATGACCGCGGCCTTCAGGAGGCTGATGTAGACGGAGCCGATGAGCGCGAGGGTCTCGCCGAGCGCGGTCGGGGTGTCGGGGGTGTGGCCCATCGAGCGGGCGGCGAGGCCGAGGACGAGGCCCAGGACGAGGGCGGCGACGATCTGCCAGCCGAAGTTGCCGGTCCAGCCCGGCAGGCGGCGCCGGCGCGGGGCGGGGACCCCACCGACGGGGGCATCGACCGCGGCGGCCGGGGAGGGGGAGGGATGGGAGCTCATCCCGCGAGGGTAGGCGGACCCGTAACAGGTGTCGGAATCCAATGTCGAACCATGACGTCGGTGTGACGCGCGCCGCACCGGCGCACGGCCCTAAACTGGACGGGCGTCGCCGTCCTCGATGAAAGGCTTCTCTTGAGCACCAGCACCGGTCCATCCCCGGATCCCGTCCACTCCGCCGCCGACCCGTTCGGGTTCTTCGGCCTGACGTACGACGACGTCCTGCTCCTGCCGAGCGCCACGGACGTGATCCCCGCGGACGCGGACACCTCCTCGCAGCTCACCCGCAACATCCGGCTGACCACGCCGATCGTCTCCGCCGCCATGGACACCGTCACGGAGGCTCCGCTGGCGATCGCGATGGCGCGCCAGGGCGGCATGGGCATCATCCACCGCAACCTCTCGGTGGAGGACCAGGCCCGCCACGTGGACACCGTGAAGCGCTCGGAGTCCGGCATGATCTCGGACCCCGTGACGATCGGCCCGAAGGCCACCCTTGCGGACCTCGACGAGCTGTGCGCGCAGTACCGCGTCTCCGGCCTCCCCGTGGTGGACCAGGACATGACGCTGCTGGGCATCATCACCAATCGGGACACCCGCGTCATCCCCCACGAGGAGTGGGAGACCCGCACGGTGGACACCGCCATGACCAGGATGCCCCTGATCACGGCGAAGGACGGCATCTCGCGCGCCGAGGTCATCGACCTGTTCTCGAAGAACCGCGTGGAGAAGCTTCCCCTGGTGGACGACGCCGGCCGCCTCACCGGCCTGATCACGATCAAGGACTTCGACAAGGCGGAGAAGTACCCGGACGCCGCGAAGGACGAGGAGGGCCGCCTCCGCGTGGGCGGCGCCGTCGGCTTCTTCGGCGACGGCTGGGAGCGCGCCATGGCGCTGGTCGACGCCGGGGTGGACGCCCTCGTGGTGGACACCGCCAACGGCCACACCCACGGCGTGCTGGACATGATCGCCCGCCTGAAGAAGGAGAAGGCCGCCGCCCACGTGGACGTGATCGGCGGCCAGGCGGCCACCTACGCCGCCGCCAAGGCGATCGTGGACGCCGGCGCGGACGCGGTGAAGGTGGGCGTGGGCCCGGGCTCCATCTGCACCACCCGCGTGGTGGCCGGCGTCGGCGTCCCGCAGATCACCGCGATCTACGAGGTCGCGAAGGCCACGCGCCCGGCGGGCGTGCCGCTCATCGCCGACGGCGGCCTGCAGCACTCCGGGGACATCGGCAAGGCCCTCGTGGCCGGCGCCGACTCCGTGATGCTCGGCTCCCTGCTGGCCGGCACCGCCGAGTCCCCGGGCGACCTGGTGTTCTACCAGGGCAAGCAGTTCAAGGCCTACCGCGGCATGGGCTCGCTCGGAGCCATGCAGACCCGCAACGGCAAGCGCTCCTTCTCCAAGGACCGCTACTTCCAGGCGGACGTCCCGGACGAGGACAAGCTGATCCCCGAGGGCATCGAGGGCCAGGTGCCGTTCCGCGGCCCGCTGGCCTCCGTGATGCACCAGCTGGTCGGCGGCCTCCGCCAGACGATGTTCTACACGGGCGCCTCCACGGTGGCCGAGCTCAAGGAGAACGGGCGCTTCGTGCGCATCACCGCCGCCGGGCTCAAGGAGTCCCACCCGCACGACATCATGATGACGGTCGAGGCCCCGAACTACCGCTCGCGCTGAGCGCCCTCGCCGGGACCCCGCGACCCCGCCCCCGCGCCCTCCCTCGGGAGGCGCGGGGGCGGCGTCGTCCTCGGTGACGTGTCCGGGCCCTGGGATAGGCTGACCGGGTGACGAACCAGATCGAGATCGGACGAGGCAAGCGCGGCCGCCGGGCCTATTCCTTCGACGACGTCTCCGTGGTGCCCGCCCGGCGCACGCGGGACCCGAGAGACGTGAACCTGTCCTGGCGCATCGACGCGTACACGTTCGACATGCCCGTGATCGGCGCGCCGATGGACTCCGTGATGAGCCCGGCCACCGCCATCGCCCTCGGCCGCCTCGGAGGCCTCGGCGTGCTCAACCTCGAGGGCCTCTGGACGCGGCACGAGGACCCGGAGCCGCTGCTGGAGGAGATCGCCGCGCTCGACGCCCAGCCCGGCAGCCCGGAGATCACCCGCCGCCTGCAGGAGATCTACGCCGCGCCCATCCGCGCCGAGCTGATCACGGAGCGCCTCGCGCAGATCCGTGAGGCGGGCGTCGTGGTGGCCGGCTCGCTCACGCCGCAGCACACGCAGCAGTTCTACAAGACCGTGCTGGCGGCGGGCGTGGACCTGTTCGTCATCCGCGGCACCACCGTGTCCGCCGAGCACGTCGCGGAGACCCAGGAGCCCCTGGACCTCAAGCGGTTCATCTACGAGCTGGACGTCCCCGTGATCGTGGGCGGCGCGGCCGGCTACACCCCGGCGCTGCACCTGATGCGCACCGGCGCCGCGGGCGTGCTGGTGGGCTTCGGCGGCGGCGCCTCGAGCACCACCCGTCGCACCATGGGCATCCGCGTGCCCATGGCCACGGCCGTGGCGGACACCGCCGAGGCGCGGCGCGACTACATGGACGAGTCCGGCGGGCGGTACGTCCACGTGATCGCCGACGGCGGCGTGGGCACCTCCGGCGAGATCGTCAAGGCCCTGGCCATGGGGGCGGACGCCGTGGTGCTCGGCGGGGCGCTGGCGCGCGCCACGGAGGCCCCCGGCCGCGGCTGGCACTGGGGCCTCGAGGCCGCCCACCCCGAGCTGCCGCGCGGGCACCGCACGCGTGTCGGCCAGGTCGGCCCGCTCGAGGAGGTCCTGTGGGGGCCGGGCCACCACACCGACGGCACCTCCAACCTGATGGGCGCCCTCAAGCGGGCCATGGCCACGTCCGGGTACACCGAGCTCAAAGACTTCCAGAAGGTGGAGGTGCTCGTCACCCCCGCCGGGGCCTCCTGAGCCGTGCTCCGCACCGCGCTCAAGCCCGTCTGGCTCCTCAGCCTGCTGTTGGCCCTGGTGGCCGCCACGGTGTTCGTGCTGCTGTCCCGGTGGCAGTTCCAGGCGGCGGAGACCAACGCCCCGCCGCCCCGGTCCCAGACGGAGAACGCCGTGCCCCTGACCTCCCACCTGCGCCCCGGCGAACCGCTCACGGCCGCGGCGGCGGACCAGGTGGTCACCGCCCGCGGCGAGTTCCTCCCCGGGACGGACGTGCTGGTCGGCCCGCGCCTGTCCGAGGGGCGGGAGGGCTGGTGGACCGTCACCGCCTTCCGGGTGGCCGACGCCCCCGGCGCGCAGACGATCCCCGTGGTGCGCGGCTGGTCCGCGGCCGCGGACGTCGTGGACCCGGCCCCGGCCGGTGAGGTCACCGTGGCCGGGCGCCTGCTGCCGCCGGACGGCCCCCTGCCCCGCTCGGACGACGCCGGCGACACCGCCGGCCGCCCGGCGTACGCCACGCTCTCCCCGGGTCAGCTCGTGAACGTGTGGGACGTCCCGTCGTACGCCGCCTTCGTGGCCGCGTTCGCGGTCACCGACGCCGCGGGTGCCGAGGTGGGCGCCCGGGCGGCCGAGGGCGGACTCGAGCCGGTGTGGGTGGCTCCCCAGCCGGAGGAGACCCAGGTCATCTGGCTCAACGTCTTCTACGGTGTCGAGTGGGTGCTCTTCGCCGGCTTCGCCCTGTTCCTCTGGTGGCGCTTCGTCCGGGACGACCACCAGCGGGAGCTGCGCGAGGCCGAGCTGGACGAGGAGTGGGCGGCGCGCTGGCGCGCCGAGGAGCTCGCCCGGCGTCGGGAGGAGGCCCGCCTCCGCAAGGAGGAGGCGCGCCGCGCCTACGCCGCGGCACACCGCACGCAGGACGGGCCCGAGGGCCCGAGGAAGGAGTCCCGGCCATGACCGGATCGCATCCCCGCCCCGAGGCGGGCACCCCCGTGGACCCCGACACGCTGCCGGACCCCGAGGACATCACCGAGGCCGACCTGCCCGCGCCGCCGCCGCGGCCCGGCCGGGAACGACGCCGGTTCGCCGGCACGCAGCAGCAGATCCGCTCCGCCACGCGCCTGTACGTGGTGTGCTCGTGGATCACCGGCGTCATGCTCCTGCTCCTGGTGGCGGAGATGGTCTTCAAGTACGGCCTCGGGACGGAGCTGTACGCCGGGGGCACCACGGTGGACGGGGTGCCCAACACCCTGGGGCTGCACCCCGAGGACTCCGTCACCGGCGGCGTGAACCTGTCCCTGCTCATCCTGATCGCCCACGGCTGGATGTACGTGCTGTATCTGCTCGCGTGCTTCCGCCTGTGGTCCCTCATGCGGTGGTCCCCGATGCGCCTGCTCGCGATGGCCGGCGGCGGCGTGGTGCCGTTCCTGTCGTTCATCGTGGAGAAGCGGATCACCCGCGTCGTGCGCGAGGAGATCGCCCGCCACCCCGAGGCCGCGCGGCGCTACTGACGGCCCGACGGCCCGCGGCGGGGCTCGTCTATCCTTGACGGGTGACCCAGACCGACCCCCACCGTGACCAGCCCATCCCGCTGCACGACGTCCTGCCCACCGTCCTCGTCCTGGACTTCGGCGCCCAGTACGCCCAGCTGATCGCGCGCCGCGTGCGCGAGGCCAACGTGTACTCCGAGGTCGTGCCCGCGTCCACCCCGGCGTCCGAGATCCTCGCGCGCGAGCCCGCTGCCCTGATCCTCTCCGGCGGCCCGTCCTCGGTCTACGAGGACGGCGCCCCGCGCCTGGACCCGGCCCTGCTCGAGGCCGGTGTGCCCGTCCTGGGCCTGTGCTACGGGTTCCAGTCCATCGCGCACGCCCTCGGCGGCGTGGTGGCCGAGACCGGCACGCGCGAGTACGGCTCGACCCGCCTGGAGACCGTGGAGGGGGACTCCGTGCTGTTCTCCGGCCAGGACGCTGAGCAGGTCGTGTGGATGTCCCACGGCGACGCCGTCACCCAGGCCCCGGAGGGCTTCACGGTGACCGCGACCACCGCCGGCGCCCCCGTGGCGGCCTTCGAGGACCGCGAACGGCGCCTCTTCGGCGTGCAGTGGCACCCCGAGGTGGGCCACTCCGAGCGCGGCCAGGAGGTGCTGCGCAACTTCCTCGTGGACGGCGCGGGCCTGGCCCAGGACTGGACCGCGGCGAACGTGATCGAGGAGCAGGTGGCCCGCATCCGCGAGCAGGTCGGCGACGCCCGGGCCATCTGCGGCCTGTCCGGCGGCGTGGACTCCGCGGTGGCCGCCGCGCTCGTGCAGCGCGCCATCGGAGACCGCCTCACGTGCGTCTACGTGGACCACGGACTCATGCGCGAGGGGGAGTCCGCCGAGATCGAGAAGGCCTTCGGTGAGGCCCACGGCGGCGCCCGCCTCGTGATGGTGGACGCGCGTGAGGACTTCCTGGCTGCGCTGGCCGGCGTCACCGACCCGGAGACCAAGCGCAAGACCATCGGCGAGCGGTTCATCCGCACCTTCGAGAAGGCGCAGGCGGACATCGTCCTGGAGTCCGCCGAGGACCCCCACGCGACGGACGTGAAGTTCCTCGTCCAGGGCACCCTGTACCCGGACGTGGTCGAGTCCGGCGGCGGCGACGGCGCCGCGAACATCAAGTCCCACCACAACGTGGGCGGCCTCCCGGACGACATCGAGTTCGAGCTGTGCGAGCCGCTGCGCGAGCTCTTCAAGGACGAGGTCCGCGCCGTGGGCGCCGAGCTGGGCCTGCCGGACGGGATCGTCCACCGCCAGCCCTTCCCGGGTCCGGGCCTGGGCATCCGCATCATCGGCGAGGTCACCCAGGAGCGCCTGGACCTGCTGCGCCGGGCGGACGCGATCGTGCGCGCCGAGCTCACCGCCGCCGGCCTGGACCGGCACATCTGGCAGTGCCCGGTGGTGCTGCTGGCCGACGTGCGCTCCGTGGGCGTGCAGGGCGACGGCCGCACCTACGGCCACCCGATCGTGCTGCGCCCCGTCACCTCCGAGGACGCCATGACCGCCGACTGGGCGCGCATCCCCGCCGAGGTGCTCTCCCGGATCTCCAACCGCATCACCAATGAGGTGGACGGGATCAACCGGGTCGTGCTGGACGTCACGAGCAAGCCCCCGGGCACCATCGAGTGGGAGTGAGCGGGGCGCCCCCCAGGCCCTGCACGACCGCCGAGACCGCATCAGGAAGGACACCCAGGACGTGACCGAGCAGGAGTTCCCGCGGCTGGCCCGCGCCCGCGCCGCCGCCCGACCGGCGGAGCAGGAGCGGCCCGACCCCGCCACGTGGGTGGCCTCCCTCGGCTCGGGGGCGGAGTCGGACACCATGCTCCGCTTCGCACCCTCGGCGGCCAACTCCGTCGACCTGACGGGCGCGAACACCTCGGGGCTGTCCCAGCTGCTGCTGGGCCGGCGCACCCGCCTGTCCACCCTGCTGCCCGCGGGCCCCGAGCTGGACGCCGCGCAGGAGGTGGCCATGGCGCTGCGCGCCACGGTGCGCCGCCTCGGCGAGGAGCGGGGGATCGACGTCGGCGCCCTCGCCCTGGGCGTGGCCACATGGAGCGCCCACGAGGACGGCCGCCGGGAGCGGCGCACCGCCCCCGTGCTGCTGGCGCGCGTGGCGTTCACCGTCCGCAGCGGCGCCCGCGGCCGCGACGAGGTCGAGGTGCAGATCACCGAGCCCGCCCGGCTGAACCCGGCGCTCGTCCGGAACCTGCGCCGGCACCACGGGATCCGGCTGGACCCCGAGGCCTACCGGCAGGCGGCCTACGCCACCGCGCGCATCGAGCCCGGCCCGGCCCTGGCCCTGCTCCGCGAGGAGGCGGCCTCCCTCACGGACCTCGAGGTCTCCGAGCGACTCCTCGTCTCCACGTTCGCGGACCTGGGGGACACCGCCTCGCTGCCCGAGTCCCTCGACCGCCTCCCCGTGGTCCAGGCCCTCTACGACGCCGGCACCGGCATGGTCCCGCGTCCGGAGCCCCTGGACCCGGACCCGGGGCCGGACGAGGACGCCGTGGCCCCGGCGGACGAGCGCCTGGTCCTGGACCTGGACGCCTCTCAGCGCCGTGTGGTCGAGCATGCCGCGGCCGGCCGCTCCCTCGTGGTGGACACCGCACCCGGCACCGGGCAGACGCAGACGGCCGCCGCGCTCGCGGCGCGCCTGGCGTGGGAGGGCCGCCGCGTGCTTGTCGTGGCGGAGCGCTCCGCCGCCCTCACGGACCTGCACGCCCGCCTCGGCGAGGTCGGGCTGCGCGACGCCGTGCTGGACGTGCCGGCCAACGCCGACCCCGAGGACCTGCGCCACCAGCTCGTGGCCGCCGTGCTGCGCGCCGAGCGCGCCCAGGCCCCGGACCGGGCCGCCGCGGACGCCGAGCTCGTGGAGCTGCGCCGCCGGCTCCGCGAGCACGTTGACTCCCTGCACCACGTGCGCCCCCGGTGGGGGTGCTCTCCGTTCCAGGCCATGCAGGCCCTCGCGGCGCTGACCTCCCTGGAGACCCCGCCGGCCACCACCGTCCGCCTCAAGCGCTCCGTGCTGGACTCCACCGTGGACCGGCACGCCGTGGCGGAGCAGCTGGTGCGCGCCGGCGAGCTCGGCGCCTTCGACCGGGACGCCACGCAGAGCCGCTGGTTCGGGGCGCGCGTGCGCAACGTGCAGGAGACCGAGGCCGCCGGGGAGCTCGTGGAGCACCTGGCCGCCACCCTCTACACGACCCGCCGCGCGGTGGACGCCGCCGCATCCCAGGCCGGCCTGCGCCGGCCCCGCACGGTGGACGGCTGGGCCGAGCAGTCGGACCTGTACGCCCGGGTGGAGCGCATCCTGACCGCGCTCAAGCCCGAGGTGTTCTCGCTCGACGTCCCCCAGCTCGTGGCCGCCACCGCCTCGAGCCAGTGGCGCCGGAACAACATGGTGGAGATGTCCTCGGTGGCCCGCTCCCGCCTGCGTCGCACCGCGAAGGACGCCGTGCGTCCGGGCGTGCAGGTCCCGGACCTGCACCAGGAGCTGCTGGACGTGGAGGCCGTCCTGGCGGACTGGGCCGCCCAGGCCGCGGACCCGTCCTCCCTGCCGACGGTCCCGGACCAGGCCGCCCGCGGGCGCCGGGCGGTGGCCGACGTCGCCGACGCGCTCGAGCGCCTCGAGCGCGTGCTCGCCCCCGAGGCCACCGCGGAGGCCTCCCTGACGGCGACGGACGCGGACGACCTGACGGCCGCCGTCGACGGCCTCGTGGCGGACCGCCCCACGCTGGCCACCCTGCCCGAGCGCACCCTCGTGCTGGACGAGCTGCGGGACCACGGCCTCACCGAGCTGCTCGAGGACCTGCACCGGCGGGAGGTCCCCGCCGAGCGCCTGGCCGCCGAGCTCGAGCTCGCGTGGTGGCAGTCCGCCCTCGAGGCCATGATCTCCGGGGACGACTTCCTGGCGATGATGAGCGGGGACGACCTCGGCGCCGTCGAGCGGGGCTACCGCGCGGCGGACCGGGCCCTGCTGGAGTCCGGCGCGGACCGCCTCACCGCCGAGCTGGGCCGCCAGTGGAAGGAGGCCCTCGGCACCTACCGTGCGGACGCGGCCGTCCTGCGCTCGCTGCTGCGCCAGGGCCGGCCGGGCGTGGAGTCGCTGACCACGATCGCCCCGGAGCTGCTGCGCCCGCTGGTGCCGATCGTCACGACCTCTCCGATGGCGCTGACCGAGTTCCCGCCGGAGTGGGAGGCGGACGTGGTGGTGCTGCTGGAGGCGGACGCCACCGCCCTGGCCACGGTGGTCGGCGCCCTCACCCGGGCCCCGCAGGCGGTGGCCCTCGGCGACCCGGCCATCGGCCGCCCCCAGTCCTTCCAGGTGTCCGTGGACCCCACGGCCACGGCCGGCCCGCTGCGCCCCTTGCGCTCGGCGCACCACGCCCTCTCCGAGGTCCTGCCCTCCTCGGCCCTCGGCCAGGTGCACCGGCCGATGCCCCGCGGGGTGGTGCGGCTGATCTCCCGCCTCGCGTACGAGGGCGCCGTGGACTGCCTGCCCACCGCGGGGGAGCTCACCGGCCGCGGCCGCACCGTCACGGCGGAGTACCTGCCCGAGGGCACCGGCATCCCCATGACCGGCGGCGACGTCGTGGAGTCCACGCAGGCGGAGATCGCCCGCTGCGTGCAGCGCGTCTTCGAGCACGCCCGGGACCGCCCGGAGGAGTCCCTGGCGGTGATCACGGTGTCCGAGCAGCACGCCCGCCGGGTGGCCGCCGCCGTGCAGGCCATGGCGGCGCAGGCGCCGTGGGCCGCGGAGTTCCTGGCCCGGGGCCGCGGGGAGGGGGACGAGCGCGAGCCGTTCGTGATCGCGCCCGTGACCCGCGCCTCCACGATCACCCGCGACGCCGTCATCCTCAGCCCCGGCTACGGGCGCACTCCGCACGGGCGCGTGGTCCACCACTTCGGCGCCCTCTCCGACCCGGACGGCGAGCGCATGCTCACCGTGGCGCTCACCCGCGCCCGCACCCGGATGCACCTGGTCTCGGCGCTGCGCGCGGAGGACCTCGAGGAGGACCGGCTCGACGGCGGGGCGCGCGCGTTCCACGCCCTGCTCGGCCTGCTGCTCTCCGGGGCGGACGAGGGGCGGCCGGGCCGCCTGAGCGACCCGCTGCTGACGGACCTGCGCGGCCGCCTCGAGGAGCACGGGGCGCACACGTCCCCGCACCACGGCGGGGTCATGGACCTAGCCGTGGCGGATGCCCTCGGCCCGCGCGGCCGGGCCCGGCCGCTGGCCCTGGTCAGCGACGGCGGCGACGCCTACCGCGAGCTGTCGGTGCGGGAGCGCTCCCGTCGCCTGCCCGAGCGCCTCGAGTCCCTCGGCTGGGACACGGACACCCTGTGGGCGATCGACGTCTTCGCGGACCCGGAGTCGGTGGCGGACCGGCTGGCGGGCCGGCTGGGCCTGCCGCTCGAGGACCCGGAGGACGACGACGGCGACGACGATGACCGCTGAGCCCCGGCGGCGGGGGCCGCGTCGCGCGAACGCCGCCGGCACGGGGCCCGCGTCCGCCGACGGCCCCGAGCCGGTGCTGGAGCCGCGGGCCGGGGCGGGCACCGCGATCGGGGGCGTGCGCACCGCCGCGTCCGCTGACGCCTCGCCCGCCCCGGCCGAGGTCGAGCACGACCGCTGGCTGCGCGAGCAGCGCCCGCCCCACTGGGGCTGAGCGCGGCGGGCCCGGGGCTCGCGGGTCAGTCGGCGGAGCCGCTGCCGGAGGTCGAGGGGGTCGCGGAGCCCGAGTCCGAGCCGGACGCGGCGCCGCCCGAAGAGGCCGTCGCGCCGACGCCGGCCGTGCCGCCGCGCGAGTCGGTGCGGTAGAAGCCCGAGCCCTTGAAGCTCACCCCCACGGAGCCGTACTGCTTCCGCAGGACGCCGCCGCATGCGGGGCACTCGGTGAGCGCGTCGTCGGAGAAGGACTGGACGGCGTCGAAGGCGTGGCCGCAGTCCTTGCAGCGGTAGGCGTACGTGGGCATGGGGCACCTCTCGGACGGGCGGGGCGCGGGGCGCCCGCGCGGTGGGGACGGGGTGCCCCGATGCTACTGCGCGTCCGGCAGGTGCACGGCCTCGGCGGGGCGCTCGGCGGCGGTGAGCCACGTCAGCCCGTCGGCGGTCAGGACGCCGTCCACGGGCCGGTCGGTCGGCTCGAAGGGGACCTCCCCGGCGGGCAGCAGCTCGCGGGCGAAGACGTGCGCCACCACCGGGACGGACCCGGGGAGGTCGGCGAGGAAGCGGTCGTAGTAGCCGCCGCCCTGACCCATGCGCATCCCGGACCGGTCCACGGCCAGGGCCGGGGCCAGCACCAGCAGCGCGTCGGTCAGCGCGTCCGGGCCGTGGCGGGGACCCGTCGGCTCGTCCACGGGGGCGTTCCCGGCCCGGGTCACGGGGACCCCCGGCGTCCAGTCCGTCCAGGACATGCGCCGCTCCGGCTCGATCACCGGGACCAGCACGCGCGCGCCGGCCTCGATCAGGCGGGTCCGCAGCGGGCCGGTGTCCGGCTCGGAGGCCATCGGGAGCACGGTGGCGACGACGGGCGTGCGGCCGGCCCCGCGGGCGGCCGCGAGGCGGGGGGCGAGCCACGGCCACAGGTGCTCGGCCGCCGCCTCGGCCTGGCGGGCGCGCTCGGCGGGGTCCAGGGCGCGACGCGCGGCGCGGTGCCGGGAGCGGAGCTCCGCCTTGGCGGCGGTGAGGGCGTCGTCGTCGACGGCGGGGCAGGGGTCCGGGCGGGAGCGGTCCATGCCGCCATCATGCCGCCTCGTAGGATCGGGGCCATGAACGTCTCCGGCTCCGTCTGGCCCGTGGCCCTGCGCCACGGCACGCTCACGCTGCGCCCGCTGCGGCGGTCGGACCGGCGAGCGTGGGAGGAGCAGCGGCGCGTGAACGCCGCCTGGCTGACCCCGTGGGACGCCACGAGCCCGGTGCCCGGGGCCGGCCCCGCGAGCTTCGGCCAGATGGTCCGGTGGCACGGGCGGCAGGCGCGCGCGGGGACCTCGTACACCTGGGGCATGACCCTGGACGAGGACGGGCCGGGACGCGACCGCCTCGTGGGCCTCGTGAGCCTGGGCGGGGTGCAGCTGGGCTCGGTCCTGTCCGGGGCGGTGGGCTACTGGGTGGACCGCCGCGAGGCCGGGCGCGGGCTGACGCCGACCGCCGTGGCGATGGTGACGGACTGGGCCTTCCGCGGGCTGGGCCTGCATCGCGTGGAGGTGAACATCCGCCCCGAGAACGAGGCGAGCCTGCGGGTGGTGCAGAAGCTCGGCCTGCGGGAGGAGGGGCTGCGGCGGGCGTACCTGCACGTCGACGGCGACTGGCGGGACCACCGCAGCTTCGCCGTCACCGCGGAGGAGGTCCCCGAGGGGCTCCTGACCCGGTGGCTCGACACGCGTCCCGGCACTCGGTGAGGCCGGTCACGGAGGCCCGTGCGGGCCGGTAGGCTGGAGGCCTCCGCCGGCGTCGTCCGGGGTCACGCCGCCCCGCTCCCGCACGCCCGCCGTCCCAGAGCTTCCCAGGAGGACACCATGACCGCCTCGCCCGCCCCCCGCGAGCCCGCCGCCCGTGAGCCCGAGGCCCGCTTCCAGGTGCACTGGGACCGCACCTCTCTGTTCCTCGTGGGCGCGGTGGCGCTCACCGTCGCGGTCATCACCGCGCTGTGCGCCCTGGCGGGCCTGCCCACGGCCGGGGTGGCCGGCTGGTCCCTCCTGATCACCGTCGTCGCGGTCGTGGGTCTGCGCGTCCTGGCCGTGCGGGACCTGCGCCGGCTCGAGGAGGAGTGGGCCCGGACCCTCCCGGACGCCGTCGAGGCGGAGGAGGAGACCGCGGAGCTGCCGGTCGTCGCGGACCCCGAGCGGGACCGCCGGACCTTCAAGACGCTCCGCTCGTTCGAGGACGAGGACGAGGACGACGCCCCGCATCTCGAGGACGCGCCCGCCCCGGCGCCTGCGGCCCCGGCGCGACCGGCCGCCCCGGTCCGGCCCGTCGTCCCCGCCGCCGGCGTGGTCATCCCGGCCGTGCCCCGCCCCACCTATCTGGACGCCCCCGAGGTGGAGCGGCCCGTCCCGGCCCCGTACGTCGCCGAGGAGGCGCCCCGCTCCACCGCGCGCCTCAAGGACCCGGTGCCGGTGGTCGAGCGCGAGGAGCACCTCAGCGCCACCGCCGAGCAGGACATCGCCGCCCTGGACCTGGACAACGTCCTGGCCCGACGTCGCGCCTCCTGACGCGTCCGGGTCAGTCCTCGGCCACGCCCAGGCTGCGGCGGACCTCGTCGGCGTCGCGGCGGACCCGGGCGGCCTCCTCGTGCTCGCCGAGCGCCGCCAGGCACTGGTGCAGGCCCGTGAGGGCGCCCAGGCGCACGAGGTCCGAGCCGGTGGACTCGTGGACCAGGCGGAACAGGGTGGCGGCCTGCTCGGGACGGCCGTCCTCGGCCACCACGTACGCCGCGAACAGCTCGGCCTGCGCGGCGCCCTGGGCGTCGCCGGCGTCGTGGAACATGTCCGCCGAGGTCAGCGCGGCGGACACGGCCTCGTCCCCCTGGTGCAGCGCCCACAGGGACCGGGCCCGGGTGTCCAGGTAGTCCGCGCGCTGCCACGGGGTGCCGGTGCGCTCCGCCAGGGCGATCGCCTCGTCCAGCAGGGCCAGTCCGTCCCCGCGCCCGGTCTCGCAGCGCAGGTAGCCCAGGGCGTGCAGGGCGGAGGCGAGCACGGCCGGGTCCTCGTCCGCCGCGAGCCGGGCCTGCTCCACGGCCCTCTCGAAGAGGCCCAGGGCGCCGGCCCGGGCCACGTCCCCGCGGTCCCGGTGCGTCAGGGCACCGGCCGCCAGCAGCGTGTGCGCGGCGTCGGCGTGCTGGCCGCACCCGGTGAACAGGTCCGCGGCCTCCCGCCAGTGCGGCAGGGCGTCCGCGGGGCGGTCCTGCTCGTGCAGCGCGTGCCCCAGGTCCACGAGGGCCCGGGCCCGCTCGGCCTCGTTCCCCTCGGCGGCCTGGCGGCGCACGAGGCCCTCCAGCACGGGCTCGGCCTCCTCGGCCCGGCCGGCGGCCACGAGCTGGTGGCCCCACCAGTAGCTCAGGCTCGCCGCCTCGGGGGCCTCCGCCTTCTCCGCGTGCACCGACGCCAGCCGCCAGGCGGCCACGGACAGGTCCTGCCGGTCCGGGTCGTGTCCGGCCACCCGCCCCACGAGGGCCGCGGCGGAGGCCGCGCCGCGCCGCAGCCCGGCCCGGGCCATCTGCTCGGCGGCCCGCAGGGCGAAGTCCAGGGCGGCGTCGTCCCGATCCTCGCCGTGCGCCGCGAGCGCCCGCACGAGCGTGGCGGAGGCGCGCACTACGGCTGCGCCGGGCAGCCGCAGCGCCCGGACGGCCGCCTCCTCCGCGGCCCGGGTCTCCTCGCGCCACAGGTGCAGTCGGGAGCGCAACAGGTGGACGTCCGCCTCGGCGCCGGCGCCCAGGGCGGCCCCTGCGGCGCGCTGGCGTTCGAGGGCCGCCAGGGCCTCGTCCGCCGCGGCCAGGGCGCCGTCCAGGTCGGCGGCCTGCACGCGGTGCGCGCACAGGCCCAGGAGCGCGTCGGGCAGGACGGTGTCCGCGGGGTCGGCGGCGGCGCGGGCTCGCTCGTCCTCCACGACGCCGGCCAGCACGGTGGCCTCGAAGTCGTCCGGCTCGCGCAGCAGGGCCGCTCCGAGCTGGACCTCCAGCTCCGCCTGTCGGGGCCGCCCGAGGGAGCGGAGGAGGTCGGCGCGTTCGGCGGTCCACCGCTCGAGTCCGGCGGCGTCCCGCGCGTGGGCGGCGGCCGTGGCCAGCAGCCGCAGCAGGCCGAGCCGGACGGCCGGGTCCCCGCCGCCGGCGGCGTCCAGTCCCGCCCGGGCGTGGGCGGCGGCGTCCTCGGGCTCCTCACGCAGCAGCGCCTCCAGGGCGCGTTCGCGGCGGCCGGGCGCGTCGAGGGCGTCGTGGGGGTCGGCCGGGGCGACGAGCGGCCCCTCGGCCTGCCGCAGCAGTCGCTCCACGACGACGAGGGGGTCCCTCCCGGCGAGCGTCTCGCCCGGGCGCGGGGCGGGGTCCTGCACGGCGGTCTCCTTCGGGTCTCGTCCACGGGGCCCGACGTCGGACCCGCTGCGGGCCCGTGCCTGGCGGCGGGCCGTCCCCGGGACGGCCGCGGCGGTCCTCGGGTGATGCCCCAGCGTAGCCAGCGGCGCGTCGGCGACGGGCGCGGGGCCGGCCGTGTTCGCCGCGGGGGGACGGGACCGGGCGCGGGACGGGGTCGCGCCCGGCACGGGACCGTGCGCGGGCCGGGCTCGTAGACTGGACCGGTCCCGCACCGCCGCCCCCGGCCGCCTCCTCCGCCCCGGCCCCGACCCCAGGAGTCCCCGTGAGCCCTGCCCCGCCGAGCGAGCCGGCCGCCGCCGTCGCCCCGCCCGCCCCGGACGGCGTCTTCCAGACCCGGGCGGGCTCCTATGCGCTGATCGTGGCGGACGGCGCCGTGCTGCTCTCCGCGTGGCAGGGGCCGCAGGGGATCGTGTGGACGCTGCCCGGCGGCGGCATCGAGCTGGGGGAGAGCCCCGAGCAGGCGTGCCTGCGGGAGGTCGAGGAGGAGACCGGCCACACCTGCGAGCTCACCGGCCTGCTCGGGGTGACCACCGGCACCGTCCCCGCCGAGCGCCGCCTGCGCGGCGAGGGCGTGCCGCTGCTCACCGTGCAGGTGCTGCACACCGCGCGGCTCACCGGCGGGACGCTGCGGCCGGAGACCGACGGCTCGTCCGTCGACGCCCGCTGGTTCCGCCTGGACGCGCTCGAGGACGTCCCGCTCTCCTCCTGGGTGCGTCGCGCCCTGGAGCTGGCGGGGCTGCCCGCCCCCGCGGAGCCGTCCCGATGACGCCCCGGCCGCCCGTCCCGGCCCGCCGGCGCCGTGGTCGACGCGCCGTCGGCCTCGGCGCGGCCCTCGCCCTGACCCTCGGGACCGCCGGCTGCGGCACCGAGGACCCCTCCGAGCCCGCCCCGCCGACGGGGGAGCCCGTGCGGGTGGTCCACGGACCGGGGCAGGCGGAGACGGCCGCAGCCGCCGTCGTCGCCCGCCACCTCGACCGGGCCGGGCACCCCGTGACGGTCGCGGACGAGCCCGAGGCCGCCGCGTGGTCCGCCGCCGGGGGGGACACGGTGGCGATCGTGGACACGCTGGCGCTGGCCCTGGCCGCCGACCCCGAGGCCGTGCTGCCGCAGGAGGACCCGGAGGACGAGGCCGCGCGCGCCTCCGCCGTGCCCACCCCGAGCCCCGTCACGCTGGAGCCGCTCGACCCGGACGCGCCGCCGCGGGTGCCCGCCGACGCGTCCGCGACCGTCGCGGCGCCCACCCCGCTGGCCGACGTCGGCCCGGCGGCGGACACCGAGGCGGTGCGGGCGATCGTGGACGCCGCCCTCGCGCGCGCCGCGGCCGGCGGGGACGTGGCCGCCCCGCCGTCCTCCTCCGGCGGGCCGACCGCCTCCGGGAGCTCGTCCTCGGGGCCGGCGTCGTCGGCGTCCGCGCCGCCGGATGCGCCCCGCGTGCTCTCCTCCTCCGCGGGCGAGCTGCGCCTGGCCCCGGTCCTCTCCGCGGGCACCGCGGCGCGCCTGGAGCTGGAGTCCGTCGACGACCTCAACGGCCGCTGCGGGGACCTGGCTGCGGCCCTGCCGGCCGCGCTCGCCGAGGGCCCGGGCGGGGAGCGGGCGACCGCCCTGCTCACCGCGCGCCTGGACGCCTCGGCCGGCTGCCGTCCCGCCGAGTGGACCGTGCTGGCGGACCCCGCCGGGCCCGCGCTCGTGCGGGACGAGATCGGACTGGCGGTCGACCACACCGTGGACCCGGACGTCCCGCCCTACGGGCTGGCGGTCCTCGAGGATCCCACCGGCGTCCTGCCGGCCGGGCGCGTCGTCGTCGTCGGATCCCCGGGCGCCCTGGACGACGGGGTCGAGGCGGCCCTGCAGGAGGTGATGACGGCCCTGGACGAGGACGGCCTGCGGGACCTGGCGCGCGTCAGCACCGGCCCGGACGCCCTCGCCCCGGACGAGGCCGCCCAGTATTGGCTGGTCAGCGCGGGGCTCGAGGAGGCGCCGGAGGACTGGGTGGTCCCCGTGGACGGCTGGTTCTGAGTCGCGCGGACGCGCGGGGCGTCACGGACGCCCGCGCGGTGCCATGATGGGGCGCATGGTTTCCACCGGCGCCCCCCGCGAGATCCGTCAGTCCTCCAAGCTGCTCAACGTCCGCTACGACGTGCGCGGCCCCATCCTGGAGGAGGCACAGCGCATGGAGGCCGCCGGCCACCGGATCATGAAGCTGAACATCGGCAACCCCGCCCCGTTCGGCTTCGAGGCCCCGGACTCGATCCTGCAGGCCATGTACCAGCAGCTCCCCCACGCCCAGGGCTACTCGGACTCCAAGGGCATCTACTCCGCCCGGACCGCCGTGTCCCAGTACTACGAGTCCCGCGGCATCCGGGACATCTCCGTGGACGACGTCTTCGTGGGCAACGGCGTGTCGGAGATGATCTCCATGGTGCTGCAGGCCCTCGTGGACGACGGCGACGAGGTCCTCATCCCGTCCCCGGACTACCCCCTGTGGACCGGCGCCACCACGCTCTCCGGCGGCTCCGCCGTGCACTACCGGTGCGTCGAGGAGGAGGGCTGGGAGCCCGACCTCGAACACATGGAGTCGCTCATCACCGAGCGCACCAAGGCCGTGGTGCTCATCAACCCGAACAACCCCACCGGCGCGGTCTACTCGCGGCAGGTGCTGAACGGCGTGATCGACCTGGCCCGCCGGCACAACCTGGTGCTCCTCGCGGACGAGATCTACGAGAAGATCACCTACGACGGCGCCCGCCACATCAACGCCGCCGGCCTGTCCGACGACGTGCTCACCCTGACCTTCTCCGGCCTGTCCAAGGCGTACCGCGTGGCCGGGTTCCGCTCCGGCTGGGTGGCCGTCTCCGGGCCGAAGCACCGCGCCCGCGACTTCCTGGAGGGCCTGACGCTGCTGGCCAACATGCGCATGTGCGCCAACGTGCCGGCGCAGCACGCCATCCAGGTGGCCCTCGGCGGCTACCAGTCCATCGAGGACCTGATCCTGCCGGGCGGCCGCCTGCTCGAGCAGCGCAACCTGGCCCAGGACCGGCTCAACGCGATCGAGGGCGTGTCCGTGCAGCCGGCCCAGGGCGCCCTGTACCTGTTCCCGCGCCTGGACCCCGAGGTCTACCCGATCGACGACGACGAGAAGTTCGTGATCGAGCTGCTCCGGGCCAAGAAGATCCTGGTCAGCCACGGCGGCGCCTTCAACTACCCGCACACCGACCACTTCCGCCTCGTGACCCTGCCGAGCGTGAAGGACCTGGACATGGCCCTGGACCGCCTCGAGGACTTCCTCGAGGACTGGCGGGACCGCCGCGGCTGAGCCGCACCCCTGAGAGGAGACCGCATGTCGAGGACGTCGAAGGACAAGGACGAGCCCACCACGGAGGGCGCGGAGAGCGTGTTCGACGCCCCCGCGCGCCAGCTGCTGCGCGCCCGCCGGCCCGACGGCGCGCCCGTGGGCCCCGCCGACGTCGACCCCCGCTCCACCCCCGGGTTCACCGGGGACAAGGTGGAGGGGAAGGCGGCGCTCGCGGCCCGCGCGGACCGCCTCGCCGCGCTGCAGGAGCTGCTCTACGCCCGCTCCACGCGCGAGGCGCCGGACGGCTCGCCCGCCCCGTCCGTGCTGCTGGTGGTGCAGGCCATGGACACCGCCGGCAAGGGCGGGATCATGCGCCACGTGATCGGGCAGATGGACCCGCAGGGCGTGGACCTGAAGGCGTTCAAGGCGCCCACGGCGGAGGAGCGCGAGCACGACTTCCTGTGGCGGATCCGCCCCCATGTGCCGGGCCCGGGGCGGATCGCCGTGTTCGACCGCTCCCACTACGAGGACGTGCTCATCCAGCGGGTGCGCGGGTTCGCCCCGGCCGAGGAGATCGAGCGCCGGTACGGCGTCATCCGGGACTTCGAGGCGGAGCTGGCCGCGGCCGGCACCCGCGTGGTGAAGGTGATGCTGCACATCTCCGCGGACGAGCAGAAGGCGCGCCTGGCCGAGCGGCTGGAGCGTCCGGACAAGCACTGGAAGTTCAACCCGGCGGACATCGACGAGCGGGCCCTGTGGGAGGAGTACCAGGAGGCCTACCGGATCGCCCTGCTGCGGACGGACGCCACCGACGCCCCGTGGTTCGTGGTCCCGGCCGACCGCAAGTGGTACGCCCGCCTGGCCGTCCAGCAGCTGCTGCTCGAGACCCTCGAGGGGCTCGAGCTGGAGTGGCCGGAGGCGGACTTCGACGTCGAGGAGCAGAAGGCCCGCCTGGCGGCCTCCTGACCCCGGACCGGCACCCCTTGTGTCGACGTGGGGCCTCCGGTCTAGGGTCGAGTCCTGCAGACCGGAGGCGCACGGCCTCCGGCGGACCTGAGAAGGAGACTCCTCATGGCTGACTCCCAGAAGCCCCTGGCCGGCCGCACCATCGCGTTCCTGGCGACCAACGGCGTCGAGCAGATCGAGCTGACCTCCCCGTGGGAGGCCGTGGAGGCCGCCGGTGGCTCCCCGGTGCTGGTGTCCCCGCAGGCGGACAGCATCACCGCGATGAACGACGACTGGAACCACGGCGACTCGTTCGACGTGGACGTGCAGCTGCTCGCCGCCGAGGCGAAGGACTACCACGCGCTCGTGCTGCCCGGCGGCACCCTCAACGGGGACGCCCTGCGCGTCGACGTGGACGCGGTGGCGTTCGTGAAGTCCTTCTTCGAGCAGCACAAGCCGGTCGCGGCGATCTGCCACGCGCCCTGGACGCTGATCAACGCCGGTGTGGTGGAGGGCCGCGAGCTCACCTCCTACAAGTCCCTCGAGGCGGACCTGAAGAACGCCGGCGCCCTGTGGCAGGACGCCGAGGTCGTGGTGGACGAGGGCCTCGTGACCTCCCGCAACCCCGGTGACCTGCAGGCGTTCAACGCCAAGCTGATCGAGGAGTTCGGCGAGGGCCGCCACGAGGGCCAGACCGCCTGACTCAGGGCCGCGGCACCTCCGGGCTCGCGCCCGGGATTGCCGCCCGCCATCATGACGCCGCCCCGCACCCCGGTCTCTCCGGGGGCGGGGCGGCGCCGTTTCCCGAACGAAAGGGTCCGGGGGCCTGCCGTTTCCCGAACGGAAAGGCTCGGGGGGGGGGGGTCAGTCCTCGGCGTCCTCCGGTGCGCCGGCCCGGGCCCGGACCTCGTCCAGGCGCGTGCGGGCGCCGTCGAGCCAGGCCTGGCAGCGGTCCGCCAGCGCCTCGCCGCGCTCCCACAGGGCGAGGGACTCCTCGAGTCCGGCGCCACCGGCCTCGAGCCGGCCGACGGTCTCCACGAGCTCGGCGCGGGCCTGCTCGTAGCTCATGCGGGCGACGTCCGAGGTGTCGGCGGAGGTGAATCCGCCCACGGCCGTGCCCTGCTGGTCCTGCTGCTCGCTCATGCGTCCTCCGGGTCGGTGGGGGTGTGGGTGTCGGTGACGTCGGCCTCGAGGCGGCCGGCCGCCACGAGGATGTCCAGGTGCGAGCCGGGGGAGACCTCGTCGGCGCGGCGGACCACGCGTCCGGCGTGCTGGACCACCGCGTAGCCGCGGTCCAGGGTCTGCTGGGGGGAGAGGGCCCGGACTCGGGCGCGCAGGGCGGCCACGGCGTCCGACTCGCGGGCCAGACGGTGGCCCAGGCTCACCCGGGCGCGCTCCCGCCACCGGCCGAGGTCCTCGGCGCGGGCGTCCACCATGACGTGGGGGTGGGCGAGCACGGGGCGGGAGCGCAGGGCGGCCAGCGCCTCGGCCTCCCCGCGCACGCGGCGCTCCACCGCGGCCGCCATGCGCTCGCGCGCGTGGGCCAGTCCGAGGGCCTCCTGGGCGGCGTCCGGGACGATGCGCTTGGCGGCGTCCGTGGGGGTGGAGGCACGCAGGTCCGCGACGTCGTCCAGCACGGGCCGGTCCGCCTCGTGGCCGATCGCCGAGACGACGGGCGTACCCGCCGCCGCCACGGCCCGCACCAGGGCCTCGTCCGAGAAGGGGAGCACGACCTCCTCGAGGGCGCCGCCGCCGCGGGCGATCACGATCACCTCCACGGTCGGGTCCGCGTCCAGCTCGGCGAGGGCGGCGGCCACCTGCCGCGGCGCGTCGGTGCCCTGCACGGCCACCTCCCGCACCTCGAACACGGCGGCGGGCCAGCGCAGGTGGGTGTTGCGCAGGACGTCCTTCATGGCGTCCGAGTCCCGGCCGGTGATCAGGCCGATCACGCCGGGCAGCACGGGCAGCGGGCGCTTGCGGGCGGGCGATGTGAGACCCTCCTCGGCCAGGCTGCGGCGCAGCAGCTCCACCCGGGCGAGCAGGTCCCCCAGACCCACCGGCTTCATCTCCAGGACGTTCATGGAGAGCCGACCGGCCTTGAGCCAGAAGTTCGGCTTCACGCGGGCCACCACGCGGGAGCCCTGCTGGACCGTGGGGTCGATGCCGGCCGCGACGTTCCGCCATGCGGCCAGCGGCAGGGAGACCTCCTGGTCGAGGTCTCGCATGGTCATGTAGACGTTGCCGCGGTTGTTCTTGAACTCGATCAGCTGGCCCTCGATCCAGGTGGCCGGCGCCCGCTCGATGTGCAGCTTCAGGTTCTCCGAGAGGCGGTGCAGCGGCCACGGCCGCTCGGGGGAGGTCTCGGACGCCGTCACGGGGCCGGGCTCCGCGGGCTCGCCCGCCGCGCCGCCGGCGTGCTGCACCGCATCGTCCTGCGGGGTGGTGTCCTCCACGTGGCCTCCTGCCGTGCTCACCGGGACCCGACCCGGTCCCCTGTCCGGGCCGCGCGGGCCGCGCGCCCGGGCGTTCCCCAGAGTCTGTCACTACGCTCGGACACCGTAACGCGCCCCGGGCCTGCGACGGCCCGGGCCGCCGCCCGCTGTGGATCGTCAGGAAGGTCGCCCATGCGCACCGTGCTCTCCGTCCTCGTCTCGCTGCTCGCGGGGCTGCTGGCCCTCGTGGCCGTCACGGGCGCCCTCGTGGACGAGGTCGCCCACCGCCCGGAGACCGTGCGGGGCCTGGCGGAGCAGGTCGCCTCCGACGACGCCGTCCGCGCCGCCATCCCGCGGGCCGTCACCGACGTCGTCGAGGACGCCGTCCCCGAGGAGGTGCCGGAGCCGCTGACGCAGTGGGCGGAGGACCTGACCCGGCCCATCGCGGAGTCCGTGGCGGAGGACCCGAAGGTCGTGCAGGGCTGGTCGGACACCGCGGACGAGGCCCGCCGGGCGTGGCTGATCGACCTGGACCGCGCGCGCGAGTCCGAGGCCCCGATGCCCGCCGGACGCTTCGACGTCCCGTTCGGACCCGTCGCCCAGACCGGTCTGGTGTCCGCGCTCGGCGAGGTCGAGACCTCCCTGCGCGAGGACCGCGTCGCGGTGCCGGGCCAGGGGCTCGTGGAGGCGCTCCTCGGGGTGGACGTCGGGGACTGGGCGGCGGAGACGCTGATCGCCCCGCTGTACGACCGCGCCGCCGAGCTCCGCGACAGCTCCGAGCTGACCATGACGGTGCAGGTCGAGGCGCTGAGCGGCGTGGAACGGTCCACCGTGGCCGCGTGGGTGGGCGCGTCCGCGCACTGGGAGTGGGCGGCCGTGGCGGCGCTCGTGCTCCTGCTCGCCGCCGTCGTCCTGGCCCCGGCCGGCCGCCGCGGGCTGGCCCTGGCCATGGCCGGCCTCACGGTGCTGCTGGGGACGCTGGGTCTGCGCAGTGCCCTGGCGCCGGAGTCCTTCGCCGTCTCCGCTCCGGAAGGGGTGCCCGACGGCGTCGCCGCACTGGTCCGGGAGGTCCAGCGCGCCGTCGTGCCCGCCCTGGAGGGTGCCCTGGCCCCGTGGTTCGAGGGGCTGCTGCAGGGCGGCGGCGTGCTCCTGCTGCTCGGGGTGCTCGTCCTCGCCGCCGAGCTGCTGGCGCGTCATCTGCGCCGGCGCCGTACCCATCACCGCACCGAGGGATCCCACCGCTCCGAGGGGTCCGCCCTCGCCTGACGGACGGCCCGGGCCGTGGACACGGGCCTCGGCTCCGCCCGCGGCGGACGGCGAGCGCGGCCGATAGCATGGTCGGCATGTCCGTCCAGTCCAGCACCGCCCCCGCGTCCGCCCCGAGCCCCGTCGGGCTCGGCATGCCGCAGGTGCCCCGCACCCGCCGCTCCCGCGAGGAGGTCGAGGCCGCCGCGCCCGTCGCCGGGGCCAAGCGCGTCCTCCTCGCGGCCCCCCGCGGCTACTGCGCCGGCGTGGACCGCGCCGTCGTCGCGGTGGAGAAGGCGCTCGAGCACCACGCCGCCCCGGTGTACGTCCGCAAGGAGATCGTCCACAACCGCCACGTGGTGGACACCCTCACCGAGCGCGGTGTGGTGTTCGTGGACGAGCTGGACGAGGTGCCCGAGGGTGCGCTGACCGTGTTCTCCGCGCACGGGGTGTCCCCGGCGGTGGTCGCCGAGGCCGCGGACCGCAACCTGCAGACCATCGACGCCACCTGCCCCCTGGTCACCAAGGTGCACCGCGAGGCCGTGCGCTTCGCCAAGCAGGAGAAGCAGATCCTGCTGATCGGCCACACCGGCCACGAGGAGGTCGAGGGCACGTACGGCGAGGCGCCGGAGCACACCACGGTGATCAACGACGTCGCCGAGGCCCGCGCCGTGCAGGTCGAGGACCCGGGCAACCTCATCTGGCTGTCCCAGACCACCCTGTCCGTGGACGAGACCCTCGAGATCGTCTCCGTGCTGCGCGAGCGCTTCCCGAACCTGCAGGACCCGCCCTCGGACGACATCTGCTACGCCACGTCCAACCGCCAGGCGGCCATCAAGACCATCTCCCCGGAGTGCGACCTGGTGATCGTCGTGGGCTCGGCGAACTCCTCGAACTCCGTGCGCCTGAAGGAGGTCGCCGAGGAGTACGGCGCCACCCGTGCCGAGCGCGTGGACTACGCCAACCAGGTGGACGAGTCCTGGTTCGAGGGCGTCGCCACCGTCGGCCTGTCCTCCGGTGCGTCGGTGCCGGAGGTGCTGGTCCAGGACGTGCTCGCCCTGCTCGCCGATTACGGCTATGCGCAGGTGGACGAGGTGGTCACCGCGGAGGAGGACATCATGTTCTCCCTGCCCAAGGAGCTGCGCGCGCAGCTCAAGAGGGTCGGGGACGAGGGCCGCGCGCTCGGCGGGCGCCGCCGCCCGCAGGGCTGAGCCGCCCGCACCGTGATGCGCCCGTGCTCCGCGCCCGCGAGGGCGGGGACCGCCGTGGTGGTCATGGGCACCTCCGGGTCCGGCAAGACGGCCTTGGCCCTGCGGCTCGCGGAGGCGCTCGGTGTCCCGTTCGCCGAGGCGGACGACCTCCACAGCCCGGAGGCGGTGGCCAGGATGGCCGCCGGGATCCCGCTCACGGATGAGGACCGCTGGCCCTGGCTGGCCCGCCTCCGGGACTGGATCGCCGAGCATGCGCCCGCCGAGGGGGCCGTCCTCACGTGTTCCGCCCTCAAGCGCTCCTACCGGGACCTGCTCTCCGGGGCCCCCGTGCGGGTGCGGTTCCTGCACCTCACGGCCCCGGAGGACCTCGTGCGGAGCCGGATGGCGGCGCGCACGCACTTCATGCCCCCGGCCCTGCTGGACAGCCAGCTCGCCACCCTCGAGCCGCTGCAGCCGGACGAGGACGGCACGGTGCTCGTCAACGACGCGTCCCTCGACGTCCTGGTCGACCGGGCCCTGCGCGCGCTCGCGGCGGGCTGAGGCCCCGGCCCCCGTCACCACGACGCCGGCCCGGTCACCTCAGCGAGGCGACCGGGCCGGCGTCGTCCCGGAGAGGGCGGCTCAGAGGCCGAAGACCCAGCCCAGGAGGGTGAGGGAGGCCAGCGAGATGAGGATCGCCGCGATGATGTTCAGCAGCACACCGCCCTTCACCATCTGACCCACCGTCACGTAGCCGGAGCCGTACGCGATGGCGTTGGGCGGGGTGGCCACGGGCAGCATGAACGCGCAGGTCGCGGCGAGGGCCACGGGCGCGGCGAGTATGAGCGGCTCGACGCCGGTGCCCAGGGCCACGCCGGAGGCGACCGGCAGGAAGGTGGCCGCGGTGGCCGTGTTGGAGGTCATCTCGGTCAGCAGCAAGATGCCGACGGCGGCGACCACCACGAGCACCCACACCGGGATGGAGCCCAGACCCTGCACCTGTTCGCCGAGCCACGTGGACAGGCCGGACTGGGAGAACTGACCGGACAGGGCCAGACCGCCGCCGAACAGCAGCAGAACGCCCCACGGCAGCTCGACCGCGGCCTCCCAGTCCAGCAGGCGCACGCCGGTGCCGGCGCCGCCGGCGGCGGGCAGCAGGAAGAGGAGGAGGCCGACGACCATGGCGATGGCGGCGTCGGAGAGGATCGGGTCCTCGAGGCCCAGCAGGTACTCGGAGATCAGCGGGACGGTGATCCAGGCCAGTGCCGCCAGGACGAAGATCACGGCGACCTTCTTCTCCGGCAGGGACATGGGGCCGAGGCGGTCCAGCTCGGTGCGGATGAGCTCGCGGCCACCGGGCACCTCGTCGATCTCGGGGCGGAACATCACGCGGGTGAGGACCACCCAGCAGACCAGCATGAGGACGACGGCGATCGGCACGCCCACGAGCATCCACTGGCCGAAGCCGATGGTGACCCCGTGCTCGGCGGCCATGTGGCCGGCCAGGAGCGTGTTCGGCGGGGTGCCGATGATGGTGGCGAGCGACCCGATGGAGGCGGCGTAGGCGATGCCCAGCATGAGCGCGGTGCCGAAGTTCGACCGGGTGAGGGCCCGGACCTGCGCCTGGGTGGGCTGGGCGCCCGGCTGCGGCTCGGCCACGGCGGTGTCACGCGTGCCCGTGGTGGCCCCGTCCGAGCCGTAGCGCTGGACGAGCACGAGGATGGACACGCCGATCGGCAGCATCATGACGGCGGTGGCGGTGTTCGACACCCACATGGACAGGAACCCCGTGGCGATCATGAAGCCGAGCACGAGGTTGACCGTCTTGGCGCCCATCAGGCGCAGCACGCCGAGCGCGATGCGGCGGTGCAGGTTCCACCGCTGCATGGCCAGGGCCAGCATGAAGCCGCCCATGAACAGGAAGATGATGTTGTTGCCGTAGCTGGCGCCGATCGAGTTGAACGTGACCGGCGTCTCGCCGGCCTCGGCGGCCGGCACGCCGAGGGGGAAGACCACGAGCGGGATCAGGGCGGTGGCCGGGATGGGCAGCGCCTCCGTCATCCACCACACGGCCATCAGCACGGCGGTGGCGGCGGTGAGGCGGGGCCACACGCCGAGGTCTCCGGGCATCAGCAGGAACAGCGCCACCGCCAGGAGCGGGCCGACGACGAGCCCGATGATGCGCTTGGTGTGCTCGCCGCGGGTCAGCGGCTCGTCCCGCATGCCGGGCGACGTCTCCACGTCGTACTCGGCAGCGGCGGTGCGGGGGTCGTACTGGTGCAGGTGCTCGCCGGCCACCTGGGGTGGGGGAACGGGGTGGGACGCCATCGTCTTCTCCTCGGCGGGGCCGCGCCCGGAGGACGCGGGACTGTCAGGACTCTCCCAGGCTAACGGTGCTGTGCGTCACATGGGGGCGGGTGCAGCCCATGTGACCCCTGCCGGAGGACAAGGGCTCACGCGAAGCGGCGGTCCGTGTCCCAGGCGGCGTCCTCGGTCCACTCCTCGTTCCAGTCCAGGGCCGTCTGGCCGGGCAGCTGGGCGGGGATCCCGGGCGTCGGATCCGCCGCCGCCTCCCGCTCCGGCGCGGGTGCCGGCGGGGACGGCTCGACAGGCGGGGCGTCCGGTTCCGCCACGAGCTCCGCCGCGGTCAGGGCCCGCGGGGCGGCCTCCACGGTGCGGATGTCCGCCAGGGCCGGCAGGCCGGGGTCGGCGTCCTTGAGCTTGCGCGCGGCGGGCAGCACACGGGACTCCACGTTGCCCACCAGCTTGTTGTAGCCGTCCACGGCCGCGCGCAGCGAGCCGCCCATGCGGTCCAGGTGGCTCCCGAGGGTGCCGAGCCGCTCGTACAGCTCGCGGGCGCTGGTGACGATGAACTGGGCGTTCTCGGCCAGCCGCTCCTGGCGCCACGCGTAGGCCACGGACTTCAGGGCTGTGAGCAGGGAGACGGGGGCCACGAGGGCCACGTTCTTGGCGAAAGCGTGGTCCAGCAGCTCGCCGTCCGCGTCCAGGGCGGCGGCCAGGAGGGACTCGGCGGGCAGGAAGCACAGCACCAGCTCGGGGGAGCGGTCCAGCGCGGACCAGTAGGCCTTGGACGACAGCGCATCCACGTGGCGGCGCACGGCGGCGGCGTGCTGCCGGGCCAGGGCGGCGCGGCGCTGGGCGGCCTCCTCACCGGGCTCGTCCGCGAGGGCCTCCGCGGCCAGGGCGTCCCCGATGGGGGCCTTCGCGTCCACCGCGAGGGTCTTGCCGCCGGGCAGGGCCACCACCAGGTCCGGGCGCAGACGCTCGCCCTCCCCGCCCGCGAGGGTGGCCTGCTCGGTGAAGTCCACATGGTGCACCATGCCCGCGGCCTCTACCACGCGGCGCAGCTGCGCCTCGCCCCAGTGGCCGCGCGCGCTCGTGGACTTGAGCGTGGCCATGAGGGAGGCGGTCTGGTTGAGCAGGTCGCGGTCGTTCTCCGCGGCGGTGCGCAGCTGCTCGCCCAGGCGGCCGAACTGCACGGCCCGGTCCCGCTCCAGCACACCCACCTGCTCCTGCAGGGTGCTGAGCTGCCGGCCCAGCGGAGCCAGGGTCTCCAGCACGCGGGACTCCGTGCCCGCCCGCCGGGCGTCCTCGGCGCGCTGCTGGGTCAGGGCACGGGCCTCGGCGCGGGCACCGGCCAGCTCCTCGCGGACCTGCCCGTGCTCGGCGCGCAGGGCGTCCAGCTCGGCCCGCGCGGCCGCGTCCCCGCCGCCACGCCGCCACATGAGCCAGGCGCCCAGCAGGGCGCCGACCACGAGGCCGAGGGCCAGGGCGATCACGAGGGTCAGTGCATCCATGCCGACCACTGTGGCAGGGAGGCGGACGCGTTAAGGGTGCGCCGCGCCGTCGTCGTGCTGCGGGGAGGCCGCGGTCAGTCCCGGACCTGACCGAAGAGGGGGTTGTGGCCGTTGGCCACGAGGATTGGCTCGCCCTCGATGCGGCCGGTCATGTCCGTGCCGGGGATGCCCGGGACGTAGCGGAACACGAGGCGCGTGGAGGTCACGGCGGCGGCGTCGAAGGCCTCCACCACCACGGCCGGGCGCGGGCCCTGAGGCGTCTGGATCTCGCCGTCGAACACGGCGACGGCGCGCTCGGGCATCGGCTGGATCTCGCCGACCGCGCCGGCGGCCCGCTCGGGGACCAGATCGGGCAGGGTCCACATGCCCTGCCGGCCCTCGTCCGTGACGGCGAGGACGGTCGGCTCGAACACGGGCTGGCGCGTGAGGGTGTCGAAGACGTGCTCCACGGCCAGTGTGACGAGTGGCAGGATCTCGTGGGTCGGCGGGGTGATGTCGGCGGGGGTCTGATCGGTGCTCACCCGCCCGACGCTACCGCGCGCCAGGCGGGGCAGAGCGAGCCGCAGAGGACTCGAGTGTTGGGGTGCGCAGGTGTCCGACGCCGGAAGGGTGTCCAGCCCAACACTCGAGTGGCGGGGGGCGTCAGGACCGCCGGTCCCATGCGCGGGTCTGGCCGACTCGCTCGAAGCCCAGCCGCTCGTGCAGCGCGACGGCGGCGGTCTGGGTCGAATCGCAGGTCAGGCGCACGCGGTCCCCGGGCAGGGCGTCGGCGAACGCGCGCACCAGCCGGGACCCGGCGCCGGTGCGCCGGCCCTCCGGGGCCACGGCCACGAAGTCCAGATAGGCGTCCGACTCGTCCGGCCGGCCGGCGACGTACCCCGCCAGCCCGCCGCCGGCGTCGTCGAAGAGGACGAGCACGGTGTACCCGGAGGTCGGGTCCAGCAGCTGCTGCGCGGTGGCATAAGTGTCGGGGAAGGCGGCCTCGTGCAGGGCGGTGAGGGCGGGCAGGTCATCGGGCGCGGCCGGGCGGACGGCCGGGTCGGGGCGGGCGAGCGCGGCGCGGTCGGCGGCGAACTGGATGGTCACGGAGTCGGGCGTCCACCCCTCGGCCTCGGCGAGCGCGGCCAGGCGCGTGTTCTCCAGGGCGGCGAACACCTGGTGGCGGCCCACCGGCGCCTGCTCGACGACGGCGGCCAGCAGGGCGGGCGCGTCCCGATCCCACGTCTCGGGCGTGGTCCACGGGCCGTACACCCACGCCCGGCCGACCATCTCCTCCTCCCACTCCACGAGTGCGGCGCCCGTGACGGCGCCGCCCGCATCCCGGAGGACGCGCACGGTGCGGGTCCACGGCTGGTCGAGCTCGTCGAGGTCGGTCTCGAGGCCCTCCTCTCGCATGCCCACGTACGCGCAGGCCGTGGCGGGGTCCGCCTGCTGGGCGGCGATGAACGTGAGGACGGCGTCCCGGTCCTCGGGGACAATCGGCTGGGGCGTGGGCGCGGTGCTCATGCGGCCGAGTATGGCAGAGGCTGTGCCCCCGCCACTGCGGGGAACGGGCCGGTGCGCTGTCCGCCCCTGTCACAGCCGGCTTCCCCGGGCCTAGCCTGGCGGGCATGAAGCTCACCATCGCTCCCGGGGACATCACGCAGACGCGCGCGGACGCGATCGTCAACGCCGCCAACTCCACGCTGCTCGGCGGCGGGGGAGTGGACGGCGCCATCCACCGCCGCGGCGGCAAGACCATCCTCGCCGAATGCAAGGAGCTCCGTGCCGGCAAGTACAAGGACGGGCTGCCGCAGGGCCAGGCCGTCGCGACCACCGCCGGGGACCTGCCCGCTCGCTGGGTCATCCACACGGTCGGCCCGGTGTGGGCCAAGACCAAGGACAAGTCGGACATCCTCGCCTCCTGCTACCGCGAGTCCCTGCGAGTCGCCCGGGAGCTCGGCGCAGCCACGGTCGCCTTCCCGGCCATCTCCGCGGGCGTCTACGGCTGGCCGATGGACGACGCGGCGCGCATCGCCGTCGAGACCTGCCACGCGATGGCGGAGGAGGTGGGCGACGTCGTCGAGGAAGCGATCTTCGTGCCCTTCGGCGAGCGGGCCGAAAATGCGTTCCGCGCCGCGCTCGCCGAAGTTGAGCGGCACTGACTCACGTTCCTGGAATACACTAGGGACCGGCCGCGTTGCACCAGTCAGATGGCCGTCCGGCACGTGGGCGGCCGCCGATCCGAAGGAGAACCACCATGGCCCGTACCCCCGTCGACCCGTTCCGTGAGATGGAGCGCCTGATGAACGGCATCACCCGCGCCGCCGGCACCACCTCCATGCCCCTGAACCTCTACCGCGAGGGCGACGTCTTCACCGCCGAGATCGAGCTGCCGGGCGTGGACCCGTCCTCGATCGACGTGGACGTGGAGGAGCGCACCCTCACCGTCCGCGCCGAGCGCCGCGAGCAGACCGCCAAGGAGGGCCGCCAGTGGCTCACCCGCGAGCGCGCCGCCGGCACCTTCGCTCGCCAGCTGACCCTCGGCCAGGGCCTGGCGCTGGACAAGATCGCGGCCGACTACCGCGACGGCGTCCTGGTGCTGTCCATCCCGGTGGCCGAGCAGGCCAAGCCCCGCAAGATCCAGGTGAACGTGGGCGGCTCCGCCACCGACACCGTGGCGGGCCAGGAGGTCCCCGGCCAGCAGGTGCAGGGCCAGGAGGTCGCTCCCGCGGAGCCCTCCGGCGAGTGACCGCCTGAGCGCCTGACGCTCGACGACGGCGCCGCACCTCCGCCCGGAGGTGCGGCGCCGTTCGCGTGCCCGGCCGCCCCGGTAGAGTGGCCGACTGTGGCTTTGACTATCGGATTCGTGGGGCTGCCCAATGTGGGCAAGTCGACCCTCTTCAACGCGCTGACGCGCCAGACCGTGCTCGCGGCGAACTACCCGTTTGCGACGATCGAGCCGAACGTGGGCGTGGTGAACCTGCCGGACGAGCGGCTGCCCCAGCTGGCCGAGATCTTCGGCTCCGAGCGCATCCTGCCGGCCACGGTGTCCTTCGTGGACATCGCCGGCATCGTGAAGGGCGCCTCCGAGGGGGAGGGCCTGGGCAACCAGTTCCTGGCGAACATCCGTGAGGCTCACGCGATCGCCCAGGTGGTGCGCGCGTTCGACGACGGCGACGTCGTCCACGTGGACGGCACGGTGGACCCGGCCTCGGACATGGAGACCATCAACACCGAGCTGATCATCGCGGACATGCAGACCGTGGAGAAGGCGATCCCGCGCGTCGAGAAGGAGGTCAAGGGCAAGAAGAAGGAGCTCGCCGACCTCGAGGCGCTCAAGGCCGCGCTCGCGGTGCTGGAGCGGGGCGAGACGATCTTCGCGGCGAAGGACAAGGACAAGCTGGACATGGACCGGCTGCGGGAGCTGAGCCTGCTCACCGCCAAGCCGTTCATCTACGTGTTCAACTCGGACGAGGGTGTGCTGGGGGACGAAGCCAGGCAGCAGGAGCTGCGCGATCTGGTGGCCCCCGCCGACGCCGTGTTCCTGGACGCCAAGCTCGAGTCCGACCTCGTGGAGCTCTCCGAGGAGGAGGCCGCCGAGATGCTGGAGATGGCCGGCCAGGACGAGTCCGGGCTGGACCAGCTAGCCCGCGTGGGCTTCTCCACCCTCGGCCTGCAGACGTACCTGACGGCCGGGCCGAAGGAGACGCGCGCCTGGACGATCCCCGTCGGTGCGACGGCGCCCGAGGCTGCCGGCGTGATTCACACCGACTTCCAGCGCGGCTTCATCAAGGCGGAGATCGTGAGTTTCGACGATCTGATTGCCGCCGGGTCCATGGCCGACGCCAAGGCCGCCGGCAAGGTGCGCATGGAGGGCAAGGACTACGTGATGAAGGACGGGGACGTGGTTGAATTCAGGTTCAATGTCTAAAAAAGCATATCTGACCAGGGGTTTTACCTTCGCAGCTTCCGATTTGGCTTGGCGGACGAGTTCCGATCTACCATCAGTTGCTAAGCGTTTGGTCCGCTGACCTGGGACTTTGATCGGCCCCTGCGGAGCTTCCGCAGGGGCCGATCCTGCTCTCTGCGGTGCGGGAGCGCCTCTGGGACGCAGCCTCGGCTGGCCAATGCTGCGGAGGGTTCGAGTCGTTCGACGCGCGATCTCTCGGCAGGTGCGCTGACTCAATAAGCAGCCTGACTCAAAAGTCAGTCGTATCAACGACGCCCCGGTTCACTGGGGCAGGTCACGTTCCTCCAGAGTGCGAGTGATTTCGTCCCACTGGGAGCTCGGGATCAGTTGGTTGTGCCGGCGCAAGGCGGTCTGCCATGACCCGAACTCAGCTGGGAGCTCGCGCCACGAGATGCCGGTGCGGGTCTTGTAGAGAGCCGCGTCGACGATCGTGCGTATGTCAGTGCGTGGCCGCCCGCGGCGAGTGCCCTCTTCTGTGTGGACGATGTGCTTGATCCAGCTCCATTGCTCATCTGTGAGTCGTTGATAGTCGGGCTGGAGGCCCTCGATGTCGCTGCCGCCGTCACCAGCCTTCGCCTGGTCATCGATTCGCACGGCTTTGACCACGCCGCGGATGACAGCGCATTCGGTGCATTGGACGGTTGGCTCAACGTAGCGAGGGGAATGCCCGACCAAGGTCTCGACGTGCTGGCAGGTCAGTCCCACGCGCCAAGTGGCGCTGCGGTCGATGTGCAATAAGGGTGGGTATAGGAGCTGTCGGAGTTCATCGCGCTGAGTCGGCGAAAGTGGCGGGAACGGGCAGCACAGATGGCAGTGCTCCACCCTGTTGTTCTCGAGACGCCAAACCCCCATGTTGCATGCCGTGTGCTCGGCTCGGAACTCGGCGTTGTCGGCATCGATCAGCGCAAGGCTCTCTTCATCAGTTCCCAGGGCTGGCTCACCGAGAAGGGCACGCCCACACGCGCGACATGGTTCGCCCGCTGCATAGGCTTCGTACGTCAGCTGCAGGTCGTCGCCTGCCCGCTCCATCCGCTTTGCCTCCGCTGCTTGGGCCCACGATTCCGAGAGCAACGCGCGGCTACGCGGTGTGTGCAGGACGCGGGGGAGAGTTGTCGAGCTCCCGTCGGGGATCTGCTGCGAATCGGGCATCGTCACGCTCTCCTTCGAGGTCTGATGCGGCGAAGTGCGAGTCCTGCGCGACCCTGCCTCGACCACAACCGGAAGCGATAACTTCCTGGAAGTCATGACTACCAGACTTGAGGCTGGATATGTGACAGAACCGCTGAAGAAGGTGCTCGGAGCGCAGGTGCGCGATCTGCGCCGTGCGCGCCGTCTGTCGCAGGAGGGTCTCGCCGAGGAGCTCGGCGTCTCGACTCGGTACCTTGCCGGCATCGAGCGGGGGGAGCGGAACCTCACTCTGGACTCCGTCGACGCCCTCGCCGAGCAACTCGGCGTCGAAGCGCGTTCACTGATCGTCCGTCGTTGATGTCTTGGACGGGGAGTAGCTCCCCGCTCGATGGCCTCTCGCTCAACAACGCACCGAGACCAGTGCTAACGGCCAAGCGGGTGTTCCGAAGGCGTAGCTGAAAACAGATTGACCAATTAGGTTCGTTTCACTAGGCGATTCAGCTGCCGGTCGTAGACGTACTCGGTGATCTCGCCAGACATGATCATCGCCACCGCCTGATTGATCACGTCTCGCGGCACGATGAACCACTCCGAGGGGTCGTAGTCCTGGCCGTGTCCGTCGATCTGCGACAGGTCGAGGCGCACGTCGGCGAATACCCTGTGCAGCAGGTTCTCCATCGCCGATGCCTTGATGTTATACACCCGGTAGTCTGCGACGATCTTGACCGGGGCCATCAGATACGTCGGAGAGGTTGATGCGCCTTTCACGCGCTGCTCGACGCTGGTGGTCGAGAAGCCGATCTTGTGCAGGTTCTTGATGTTTGCGATCAGCGGGTCGGTGCTGAGCGACTGCAGGACGTAGATGTGCCCGCTCTCGACGTCCGCGTCAAGGACGTCTCTCGCGTCGAGCCCTGTACGGGCCAGCACCTGTCCTTGAGACTCGTACATACGTGTCTGCAGGCTCTTGTCGTACATCGCCGACTCCGTGCCGTTCTCGAACACGAGGCGAAGGCGTTGCTTTCGCTTCTGCTTTCCCCCGATGACCAGGTCCACTTCCTCGCCGATCTCTGCAACGAAGCACATGACGCCGTTAAGCACGAAGAAAACGCCCTCGCGGATCAGGTTCATGCCGGTGAACGGCTTGAGTGTGAAGGTGCCGTCCTGGAGCTCGGCGTGCTTCGCCTTGAACAGTGGCTCGAACTGCTCGAAGTCCTTGGCCTTCACACGTTGAGCGATGGAGTCGGCCGACTCGGGGCGCTTGATCACAGGCAGATCGGAGACGTCCAGGATGCCCATGTCGTCGCTCAGCAGTTCGTCGAGGTCATCGCCCTCCAGCAGGTCATCGATGGACGCTGGCGCTGCTGGTGCTTCCAACAGTCCGAACTCGTCGAGGTGCTTGACCGCCTCGACCTTTGCCTCATTGGCTTGGAAACCGTCGAGGCGCGCGCCGAGCTTGCGTTCGGCGATCTCGCGCGTCTGCGAGCTCGGCAGCCGACCCTCGGTCCTCCGGAACTCGACGATCTCCAGGAACGCTCGCTCGAGGCGGTCCGATGAGGTGAGCTGCTTCGGCTTCTCCGGCGCGCTCAAAAGCTCGTCGTCGAGAATCTCGTCGAGCGTGACGACAAGATTCTCATTGGAAGTGAAGTCGATGGGTGTCATGAGAGTTCCCCCGTCTCACTCGAGGACTTCTCCGCCTTGCGCTGCGCTGCGAGCTTCTGCAGGAAGAGCAACGCAGCAGCCATGCGCTTCTCCGCGGGATCATCCGAGCGCAAATCTGGCCGCTTGCCGTTGACCTGTACCCAGGTCTTGATCTTCGGATACAACGCCAATGCTTCTTCCTCGGAGAACTCGATCTTCGTCGACGTGATCGTGTCCTGGATCAGCCGCAGCACCGACGGCGTGACCGACTTCGACAGCACCTCGAACGCCCGCTGGAATGGGTTCACCGAGTCGATGAGGTTAATGCTCAGCTCGTCGATATTCACGAACTTCTCGGCCATCTTGATGAACCGCTTGTCGCCAACCTCGCGGACCTCGCCGGTCTTGATCACTGAGTCGACGACCACCTGCTGGCGCACCTCCTCGACCTGCTCCTCGGACAGGTCGGGGTACTTCTCCCGGATGATCTTCGGGATCAGCACCTTGTTGGTCGTCTCCGCGTCGACGGAGCCCGCGGCGGCCCGAGCGAAGGTATCGTCCTGCAGGATCGTCGCCTTCAAGTCGTTCAGGTCTGTCGCCACGATCTGCTTCACGCGGTCGCTGGAAGGCTCCTTGAAGCCCTTGATCTTGAGCTCGCCCTTCTTCGCCGGCTCGTCGTCGAACTTCTTGGTCTTGAAGTTGAAGTTTGGTGCGAGCACCTGCTCCATGAGCAGCGAGGCCGTGATCGCCTTGAGCATGTTGTTCACCGACACCTTCACCTCGCCCTGCGAGGCATCCGGCTCGGCGATCAGGTTCGTGAACTGCGCGTGCGACTTGCCCGGGCTGTCGCGCGTCACGCGCCCGATGATCTGGATCACCTCGGTGAGCGACGCCCGGTAGCCGACGGTGAGCGCATGCTCGGCGAAGGGCCAGTCGAAGCCCTCCTTCGCCATGCCCAGCGCAATGATGATGTCGACGCCGTCGCGCTCCTTCGACGCCGTGTGGGACAGGTAGTGCAGCGTGTCCCCGCGCTTCTTCTGATCGGTGTCGTCCACGAGGTCGGCGACCCGCACGATCTCGCCGTTGTCCTCACGGCGCACGCTGATGATGCCCGTGTCGGGGTCGGTCGACTCGACGTGGCCGATTGCGTCGATGATCCGGCCAACCTCCTCGATCTTGTCCTTCGTGGACTCGCCGGAGTTCACGCTCGGGATGTGCACGATCGTCTTCTTGTCGAGGTCGAGCACCTGGTCGATAGCGTCCGTGTACCGGCCCTGGTAGAAGTGGTGCCCGATCCCCAGAGAGCGCAGGTGCTCGTACCCGTTGAGCTGGTCGTAATAGTTGAACGTCACCGGCGTGAACTTCGCCTCGTCCTCCGGCGACAGCACCGGCACCGAATCCCCACGGAAGTACGACCCCGTCATCGCGACGATGTGCACGTCCGAGCCGTTCATCACGTCGCGCAGCAGCGCGCCCAGGCGCGACGACTCGGTGTCGGCTGAGACGTGGTGGAACTCGTCGATGGCCAGCACGGTGCCGTTGAACGACTCCGGGGCCAGCTTCTCGAAGGCGAAGCGCAGCGTCGCGTGCGTGCACACGAGCACCGCGTCGGGCCCCTCCAGGAACTTCACGAACGCGTCGACCTTGCCGGCCGACGAGCCCGCGTCGCACAGGTTGTTCTCGTCCTTGATCTCCCAGTCCGCCCAGAAGCCGTGCTTCGTCAGCGCCGTCGACGCGAACGAGGCACCGATCGAGCGCTCCGGCACGGCGACGATGACCTTCTTGCGCCCCTGGTTGTAGAGCTTATCCAGCGCCACGAACATCAGCGCACGCGACTTGCCCGACGCCGGCGGGGCCTTCACCAGCAGATGCTGGGCATCGCGCTGCTCAAAGACGCGCTGCTGCATCTCACGCATGCCCAGGGCATCGGTGTTCACCGAGGCCTTCGTCTGCGCGTACGTGACATCGACTATGTTGACGGGCTTGTTGGTTGCGTTCACTTCGCAGTCCTCCGGGTCTTCTTCGCCGGGGCCTTCGCGGTCTCCTCGGCAGTCATGCGCTCGTACAGCGCGAACAGGTCCGACAGTCGCTGCTCATCGGTCTCGTACGGCTTCTTCGAGTAGATCGAGTCGACCAGAGCGTCGATCTCCGCATGCGCATCGCGCAGGTCCTGCGGCATCCTGTCCGGGTCATAGAGCTCGGCCAGCGTCTGCTCGCAGTGGTACTCGCGCACGTCAAGAACGCGCAGCGCCGCGACGGTGAGCATCTCCTTCGTCTTGTCCGAGAGCGGAGGCACCGGGAAGTTGTTGTAGACGATCGTGTTCGAGTAGCGGAGCCGAGTCTCCAATTGGCCGCCTACTGCGCGGGTCCAAGCCATGTGCATGCGTGAAGTCAGCAAGGCGAATAGCCAGGGTTCGGCGTCGTAGATGGCAAACGCAGCGTTTGAAATGACGGTGTCAGGCCCGAGGTAGCCGATCGGTATGTAATCGCGCCGCTCCGATGAAACGCTCGGCACGATGATCGAGTCCGTAGGCTTATACGCAAGCTGCTTGAAGCGGTACGGACGGTCCGCAAAATCAACCGTGCTCTGCGCTTTGCTCTCGAGCCTCCATGCTGCGAGCTTCTCGAGCCGGGCCGCGATCGGGCCGATTTGGCGAGCTTCGCTTGCCTCGCGGTCAGTGATCCATAGGCAATAGCGCTCGATGTCATTGATGTAGTCAGCCGCGCCCACGTATCTCTTGACAAACCGCGCTGCGTCTGGATACGCATCAAGGAGTTCCCGCCGTTCAACGGGCTCAAGGACCAGGTAGCCCCCGTCAGTGGGCTTGGATCCGAACGCCATTGGGGGAAGCCCTACTGAGATCGGCTTCATCTGACGTCCGGCGATGATATTCGGTGCATCGGCCAAGTAGCCGTTGATGTTGTTCGCCGCTATCTCCAGACCGTCGGTGAAAATGTACTTCGCATGGTCCGAGGTGTTGCGAAGACCGATCACCGCCACGGTCACCCCTGCGTTGTGCTTGGCGTTGTTCTCCCACTTGAAGGACGTGTAAGCGAAGCCAATCTCGATCCCCATGTTGAAGATGGTCGGGAACATGAGGCTCACATGCTCGCCTTGCGCAACCGAGTTCGTCGTGACGAAGGCCAGCTCCGCGCGGGTGCCTTTGATGTAGTCCGACCCCCTAACGAACCACAGCGCAATGTAGTCAAGGTTCTTCGAGAACGGGCGTCGCCCGAATACCGACGAGAACTCACTCTTTTGCTCAGCCGTCTGCATGCTCGAGCCGACGTACGGCGGGTTCCCAATGAGATAGATCTCAGACGAGCCATCATTCGGGCAGACCGCGTTCCAGTCCACCCGCGTCGCATTACCCGACTTGATCTGGCCGGTCTCTTTCAGCGGGATCAGCGGCAGGTCGATACCGAACTTCTCACGAAACTCGACGTTCATCTGATGCTTCGCGATCCACAGCGAGAGAATCGCCACTTCTACCGCGAAGTCGTCGATCTCGATACCAAAGAAGTTCTCAACATTGATCCTGGAACCAAGCAGCTGACCCTGGTGTGCGCCGCCTCGAAGCTCGGCGAGCCGCTCGAGGATCGCGTGCTCGAGCTTGCGTAGTTCCTTGTAGGCGATGACGAGGAAGTTTCCCGACCCACACGCGGGATCGAACACCTTGATCGCCGCGATCCGGTCCAGCAGGCGGAGTAGTCGACGCTCGCTGTCCTGCGACTCGTTGATCTCCTCCTTTAGGTCGTCCAGGAACAGGGGCTCGATCGTCTTGAGGATGTTTGGCACTGAGGTGTAGTGCTGCCCCAGGTCGCTGCGCTTGCCGGGCGTGACGATCGCCTGGAACATAGAGCCGAAGATGTCGGGATTGATGTCGCGCCAGATGAGCGTTCCTGAGGCGATGAGCTCGTCCCGCGCCTGCTTCGTGAATCGTGGCACGACCTGGTCGTCCTTGACCGTGAACAGTCGGCCGTTCACATAGGGGAACTCGGCGAGGTGCGTCGGCTTATCTGCGGGGTCGGCGGTGTCCAACGCCCTGAAGAGGTCGCCCAGGAACTCAGCCAGGTCCGAACCGTCGGACTGAGTGTGAGAACCGATCGCGTTCGTGAACTGATTGTCGTCGAAGATCCCCGTGTCCTCGGCGAAGAAGCAGAACAACAGTCGCGTAAAGAAGATGTTCAGTGAGTGACGCCCCTGCGCATCATCGAAGATCCCCGGGTTCGCGTGCAGCAGCTCGTCGAAGAGCTTGCCCATCCGCTCAGCGGCCTTGACATCGGCATGCGACTCGGCGACGTACTGCGCCTTCTCCATGCCGGCCCACGGCAGGAAGAAGGTGAAGTGCTGGTCGATCTCGCGGATCGGGAAGCCGATCGTCTCGCTTGTCTTGATGTCGTGCGCGACCAACTCAAAGTAGTCGGTGACGATGACGAAGCGCGTACTGAACCGAACCACCGCAGGGCTCGACTTAAGGCCGTCGATGACCTCAAGCGGGTCTCCGGTCGTCTCCTTGAAGTAGACAACGTTCTTCTGCGCGACCTCGGTCGAGGAATCGACGGCGATGTTCAGCGATCCATTGCGAAGCCTGGTGACGTTTCCCTGGGGCTTCCCATAGGCGAGCAACAGGTCGAAGATGAACTCGCGGTCGTAGGACTCCCGACCTGCGAGCGGAGCGACGCGCTCCTCTACGGCCTTGAGGTTGAGTCTCGCCATGAACACTCCTGTACCTATGCAAGTCGCCCAGGGGCGGGACAACGAACCGGGCGCATTTTGGGCGACTCCATCTGCGGTCACCGCGCACCCTGATCCTACCGACCTGCCTCTCACGCGACGCCTGGTACAGCAGTCCCGGTTGCGCCGCGTGGGATCATTGGCCCATGGCTACTCATGACACGGAGCGCACGCCGAGGGTCATTCGCTGCAAGCACTGGTCCGAAGAGGCTGGTCGATACTACGGCTGGCACCACCATGAAGGTCCCCACGGGTGCGACTGGGGGAACCATGACGGAGAATGCCCGTACTTGGTCAGCTTGGCCGGTCGCTAACGCACACCGTCACATCGGTGCAAATCCTGCGCATCGCGGCGTGTGTCGACCTGTACAGCGATACCTCCCGCCAACCTCTCAATCGACCCGGCTGCTACCCCAGGCAGCCGGAGCCCATCCGCCCCGATGGGCGGCTGCTACCACCCCAGCATCCGGTTAAAGCCCCAGGTCAGAAGCCCAATGACCCTCGATCTGACGCCCCTGGCAGACCTGTACAACCTACAGGTTGGTGGCCCTTCACAGATGAGCATGGGTAGGGGTCTTGCGCCACGGCCGGTGTCCGCCGGCGGCGAGCAGGGCGCGTAGGCGGTAGTTGTCGAAGTTCCGGAAGCCGCGGGCGACCCGGCGCATCGTCTCGATGACCCCGTTCACGGCCTCGGTGGGCCCGTTCGAGGCCCCGGCGGTGTCGAAGTAGGCCAGGATCGCGGCCTTCCACCGGCGTAAGGTCCGCCCGAGCCGGGCGATCTCCGGGATCGGGCAGGACGGGAAGGCGGCAAGGATCTCGGCGACCAGCCGGCGGCCGGTCTCGGGGCGGGCGTGGTAGACCGCGCGCAGCTTCTGGTAGCAATGCCAGGCAAGGGTGACCTCGTGGTGCGGGTCCCCGGCCTCGAGCTTGGTGTTGAGCCGGGTGATCTGTTTGGCGGTGAGGTGCTCGGCGCCGATCTGCAGGGTGCGGCGGATCCCGTAGAGCGGGTCCCCGGCCCGGCCCCGGTGGCCCAGAGTGTCCTGCTGCACCCGACGACGCACCTCGTCCACGACCTGCCCGCCGAGCTTGACCACATGGAAGGCGTCGAGAACGGTGATCGCCTCCGGGAGTTCGTCGCGGATGGCGTTGGCGTAACCGTGGAACGGATCCAGCGTCGCCGTGCGGATCCCGCTCGTGAACGCCGGCCCCTGCTCGGTGAGCCAGTCGCCGTAGGCCGCCCCCGTGCGCCCCTTGACCAGGTCCAGCAGTCGTGCCCGGGGCCGGCCGTCCTCGCCGCGGGAGTGGTCCACGATCCCGGTGACCAGCCCAGTGCCGGGTGGGCCCACGTGGCGCCAGACGTGCTCGTCCACGCCCAGGGCGTCCACCCCGGCCAGCCGATCCTCCGCGGCCAGCTGGGCCTCGATGACTGGAGTGATGGCGTCCCAGACGGTGTTCCAGGCGACCCCGAGCATCTCGGCCAGGGCGGAGACCGCGATGTCATGGCAGCGCAGCTGCGTCACCGCCCAAGCAATCGCGCGGGTGGTGAGCTTGGCCCGCGGCGCGGCCAGCTCGTGGACCTCACTGAACGTCACGACCTCGCAGGCGTCCTCCCGGCACCTGAAGATCCGCTTGCGCCACACCACCCGCACGGGCACCCCAGCGCAGGGCAGATCGTGGAGCACGACCTCCCGGCGGCCGTGGCCGGTGGCGAGCACCCCGCAGGACGGGCACCCCACCAGCGTCGGAGAAGTCTCCACCACCACGGTGAACGAGCGTGGTCCGCGTTCCACGGCCCTGACATGGACGTCGGGCAGGTCGAAGAGCGCGCACGCGGGCGCGCAGATAGCATGAGACACGTCGAGGCCTTCATGGATCGGGTTGCTTGGTCGCTACCCATCCTGGAGGCCTCGACCTCCACCCAGACCTCACAACACACCCCTCGAGACGCCCACGCGCACACCGCTACCCATGCTCATCTGTGAAGGGCCAGGTTGGTCCGTACCGGAATGCGGTGGAGTTCCGCTTCAACGTGTAGTCGCGTTCCGCCTCAACATCTGATTCGAGTGGCCGGATCTCCCTGTGGAGATCCGGGCACTTGATCTACGTGCGACCAGCAGGCGAGTCGCCGCAGCATGGGACTAGCGAAATGTTCGGCTGATCGCGCTGCCAGTCTGGAACAGGGTGATCCACACCAGGAACTTCTGGATGGGACGCAGCGGCCATGCGACAAGTCCTCGCCACCCTCGGCGTCGCGACCAAGACCTAGTGATCCGCAGCTGTGTGCCACCGATCGCGTTCGCCAAGGCGAATTCAGTCAGAACCGAATTGCTCTGCGCGACGTCGGGATAGCCGAAGCTCCATGCGATCCTGTCCGGTCGGTGAATTGCGATGAGCTCAACACTGCGTCGACGAAACTGAGGTTTGATCTTCACAGGCTTGCCGTCTGGATAGGTTGCGGGTGCCGTGCCCTCCCAGACCGTACCCGGCTTCGCTTCTTGACTGGTCTGGTCGAGAGTGCCGATGCTCGGCTCCCACTCGGGGATACGTGCGGGATCTGTGAGGAACGCCCACACTTCGTCCAGTGGTGCGGATATGAAACTCTCAGTCGTTCCCGTGGTCCGCCCCTTCACTTTCGCTGAGACGGGCATGGACTTCATAGAGGGCGAGTCAGCCCGATCGAGGCGTTCGATGAGCGCATCGGATGTCGTGCCAAGGCGGCCGAGGATACCGGTGATAAGGCCGCTGGGTTCTACGACGAGTTCCCGGAGAACGGCGGCAGCGTCGCCTGGCTTGCCTTTGCTGCTGGACTTCGCGATGAGGTCCCGAGCGCGACGAGTCCACTCGTACCCATCCGTCTCATGGAACACGATGCGCCCGGCCTCGGGGAACGACGCCTCGATGCCGAGTGAGGTCAGCTGTGCATCACGTTGTTCCTCCACGGCGAGACGGGCGCTATCAAGGTCGATACCCAGCTCGCGCAGTGCGCGGCCGGCGGATTGGTCGTTGATGACCAATGCGAGGAACAGGTGGTCGATGTCGGCTTCGCGGAGCCCGAGCCGGGATGCTTCCTTCATGGCGGCCAGGGAAAGCGCTTGGCTGGTCTGAGCGGCGCGGACGAGTCTGTTCATCTGTTCCTCCTGGGTGTCGAGATCGCGGGGTCAATTCTTTTGGAGTGCTTCTTGTGGGCGGCTTGTCGCGTCACTCCGAGCGCGTCGGCGATCTCCTGCCAACTCATGCCCGAACGCAACGCGGCCTCGACCTGCCGAAGTTCCAAGGTGTTCGCGAGCACGCGTAACGACGCTACGGCCCGCAATCCTGCTTTCGGGTCGCTGGTATCGGCTGCTACTGCTGCGATCCGTGGAGACTCCATGCCGTCAACCTATGTTGCTAAGTGACGAGTTGTCAACCTGGGTTGCTTCCTCGCTCGTCAGGCTTAGTATTCGCAGGGTCAGGAGAGGGACGACGCTTCGGGGGAGTCGCCGGGTTCTGAGAGGTTGGTATGTGCCGGAACTCGGTGGAGTTCCGGTTCAACGTGTAAGGGTCTTTTGTGGGCTTGGGGGCCTAGCTCTCTCAAACCGCAGATGCGCTACTTTGGGAGTGACCAATGATCTCGTTCTGGTTCTCTAGAAGTGACGTCGCCTGAGGGTGGTTCCTTGACCGACACCCTGGAGTTGAAATGAGCGAAACTAGCGACCTCTAATCGAAGGCCCACCGGGCCGGGCTGGAGGGTGCGCGTGATGGATGGGGAGTGATGTTCCGCTACGTGGTAACTATTTTCCTCACGTGTACTTTCCCTTTCCTCCTTTACGCTGTTGCTGCAAGCGTTAGAGTGTAGGTGGGAGAGGGGGTATTTTGAAGTCTGCGCGCAGGCTTATGTCGGCCTATATTGCCGCGGGGTCTGAGCTCGTCAGCAAGCCGGAGGAATCTAAGTTCTTGAATGGCGAGCGGAGCGGCAAATGAGCGCAGCGGATGGGATCAAACCGCTGAATTCACCTCACTTGTGAGGACAGTTTCGACGGTCGTGGCCATGTGCGCCACAGGCGCCGCACTTGCCAGCATTGGGCGGGACTTGGCAAGTTCGCTTGTCATGACCGGGGGTTCCACACCAGGAGCAGGTACGGGTTCCTGAAGTGCTCATAGGGGCTCCTAGAACTCGAAGGTGAGATGGATCTCCATCGTAGTGATCATCTCCCATGTACCAGAGAGTTGCTCGGTTCGAGGTTGACCGCAACGTGGTGGACGGCAGTAGCTGGCCATACTCGATCCTGCGCCTTGTGCTTCACGCTAAACGTCAACCCTGAGCTCCACCCTGGTTGGAGGCCAGTAGGTCCGCGACATCGACTTTCCGGGCTCCGCACCTCAAAACAGCGGCCAGGGCGCCGCCGGCGTTCGGCCTCCCCGGCTCGGAAACCGCCGGAGGGCGGACAACCGCTCGCCGCGTTCCGTGAGAGCGTCGATCTCGTCACTACGGAGCAGGTCCGTGAGCTGCCGCCCAGCTCTCCAGCGAGTCCCCCGAGAACCCGGCCGACGCCGTCGCGCTCCTCCTCGCTCAGCGCCTCACCGATCCATCCCTACAGCACGGTCCGCAGCTTGTCTTCCATATGGAAAGTCAGCCCGTGGTCCACCCTATTGCGGTGCCCGCTGGGCATGGCGAGGATGTGGGCCCCCTTGCAGTCGGCGTTGTTGACGAGCACGTCGAACTCCGCCATACGGCGCAGCGCAGGCGTGTCCTCGTGGGGCAGGACGAGCGTCCGCCCGTCCTCACCCTCCTCAACGTGTGAGGTCGGCGGGGAAGCAGGCCATCACCAGCCGTCCGACGTCGCGGGCGGTCGCGGTCAGGTCCTCTGCCGTACGGCGGATCGCTGTCGCCAAATCCTGGGGCCCGCGGCCAATGGGCACGATCGCGGTGATGCCCTCGTCGTAGAGGGTGTCCGCGTCTTGCCCCACGGAGCCGGCCAGGACGATCACCGGGATCGCACGGCCGGCTGCGCGCACGGCCTGGGCCACCCCGATCGGCACTTTCCCGGCCAAGGACTGGCCGTCGATGCGCCCCTCCCCGGTGATGACGAGGTCAGCGGTCTTCACGAGGTCGTGGAAACCCGCCGTCTCGAGGACGACGTCGATACCCGGCTTCAAGGTGGCCCCGATGAAGGCGTGCAGGCCACCGGCCAGACCCCCCGCCGCTCCCGCACCGGGGAGCGCATCGATCGCGACCCCGAGGTCTCGCTCGACGAGGCCCGCGAGATGGACCAGTCCGGTGTCCAGGCTCGCTACAGATGCAGGATCCGCCCCCTTCTGGGGGCCGAACACGTGGGCTGCGCCCTGCGATCCCGTGAGGGGGTTGCTGATGTCGCACATCACCTCCACATCGACGTCGCGGAGCCGGTCTCGTGCCGGGGTGGAGTCGATCCGCGCAATCCGGGTGAGGGTGTCGCCGGTCGGGACGAACTCCTCACCTACGGCGTCGAGGAACCGGACGCCGAGGGCCGCGGCGGCGCCCGTGCCGCCGTCCGTCGTGGCGCTCCCGCCGGCCCCGACGATGACTCTGCGCGCGCCAGCGGACACCGCGTCGAGGATCTGCTCGCCGACCCCGAACGTCGTGGCCCGTCCCGTGTCCTCGCGCCCGGAGGCGAGCGGGAGCCCGGCACATGAGGCTGTCTCCACCACCGCCACGTCCGGGTCGATCAGTCCGTAGTGGACGGGCACGCGTTCGCCGTAGAACACCCCGCAGACGGTTGCGGATCGCAAAACGCCCCCTGCGGCAGCGACGAAGGCCTCGACGGTGCCCTCCCCGCCGTCGGCGATGGGCACCACGAGGACCTCGGCATCGGTGACCGACGCGAGACCCGTCGCGATCGCGGAGCCCGCCTCCCGCGACGACAGGGCCCCCTTGAATGAGTCTGGGATGACGATGATGCGCTGCACGCGTGGATCTCCTAGGTCAGGTGACGGGATCAGATGAGGACGAGGCCGAGGATCCAGATGAACACGATGGAGGTGAGTCCCATCAGGAGCGTGACCATTGTCTGGGTGCGGTAACCCTGTGAGGCAGGGCGTGAGGAGCGAATCGGTGACAACTGATTGTTAGTGCCGGGAGGCGCTGACGGGGACGATGAATCGCTCCGGGTCTGGTGGAGGCTCTGATCCAACGGAAGGATGCAGAGCATGCCCGCACCACGGAAGTACCCCGACGAGCTCCGCGAACGCGCCACGCGGATGACCATCGAAGCCCGTCAAGACCCCGCCACGAGGTCTGGAGCGTTCCGCGGAGTCGGTGAGCAGCTCGGGATCAATCCCGAGACGCTGCGCAACTGGGTCCGCCAAGCCGAGATCGACCACGGCCACCGCCCCGGAATCACGACCAGCGAAGCCGCCCGGGTGGCCGAGCTGGAGAAGGAGAACCGTGAACTACGGCGGGCGAACGCGATCCTGCGCTCGGCGTCGGCTTTCTTCGCGGCGGATGCTCGAGACGCCCACAGCGCTGATCGTGGACTACATCGACGAACACAAGCACGAGTTCGGTGTCGAGCCGATCTGCGCCACGCTGTCCGCGGCAGGCACACAGATCGCACCGAGCACGTACTACGCGGCCAAGACGCGCCCTCCTTCAGTGCGTAGCCTGCGCGATGAGCAGGTGCTCGTGGAAATCCGGCGGGTGCATGAGGCCAACTACGGGGTCTACGGGGCCCGGAAGGTCCACGCGCAACTGCGGAGGGAGGGCCTGCAGGTGGCCAGGTGCACGGTGGAGCGGCTCATGCGAGCCGCAGGCCTGCGCGGGATCAGCCGCGCGAAGGGACCGAGGACCACGGTCCCAGGCCCCGGCCCGGATGAGCGTCAAGACCTGGTCCAGCGAGACTTCACCGCGGCGGCTCCGAACCAGCTGTGGGTCGCTGACATCACCTACTGCCGCACTTTCAGCGGATGGGTGTACGCCGCGTTCATCATCGACGTGTTCTCCCGACGGGTGCTGGGCTGGCAGCTGTCGAAGTCGCTGCGCACGGACCTGGCCCTGGACGCGTTGGAGATGGCGTTCTGGACGCGTCAGCGCGCAGGCCAAGACGTGGCCGGGCTACGGCATCACAGCGATAAAGGAGTCCAGTACGTCGCCGTGCGATACACCCAGCGGCTGGCCGAGGCCGGTGCAGTCGCCTCGGTCGGCTCGACGGGGGACTCGTATGACAATGCCCTCGCTGAGGCGTTCAACTCGCTGTTCAAGGCGGAGCTGATCCGGAACAAGGGGCCATTCAAGTCCATCGAGGACTTAGAGACCGCGGCCGCGGAGTACATCGACTGGTTCAACCATCGTCGTGTGCACGGCGAGATCGGGCTGGTCCCTCCGGTCGAGTTCGAGGACGTCTACCATCATGAGAATCTCGTGCCGGCGCCTGCCGGGGCGGCACTTGCGAGCCTCTAACAAACCCGGGGCGATTCACCTTGCCCGAGCTGGCCAAGCTCGGCCGAACACTGACGAAACGCGCAACCAACGTGCTGGCCTTCTTCGACCGACCGGGTGTCCCGCGTCAAGTAGTTGGCAGGTTTTCCTTGGTTTTGAATGTCGGGGTGGTGGGGTCGGCCAGGCCCAGGTGCACCTCCTTGGGCCGGTTCCATGAGACGGCCTCGTGGGGCCGGAGCTCGTTGTACTCGATCCGGTAGTCCTCGGCCCGCTCGGCGAGCACGATCGCGTCGTCTATCTCGTCCAGGTAGAGCCGCTCGTACTTCAGCGTGCCGAAGCCGCGTTCACGGGACCCGTTCTGCCCCGGGGTCTTCACTCGGGTACGCACGTGGTGTAGCTCGGGGTGGGCGGCGATGAAGGACTCGAAGCGGAAGGACCGGAACGGCCCGCCGTTGTCCGTCACGATGGTCACCACGGGCAACAGCTCACCGGTCTCGGGATCGACCGGGCAGGCCTCGACCAGCGGGTGACCGAACATAGCCTCGTAGTCGGCCAGGGCCAACTCGATCGCATCGATCGCGTCGTGCTGGTTCCCGGTGGGCGAAACGTGGAAGGGGTGCTCGTACTTGGACCAGTAGTCCCGGCACCCGGCCAGCCGCCGGGTCCCTCCGGTGGTGGTCTCGAACTCACTGAAGTCCAGCTGCCAGACTTGGTTCGGGCCTGAGGGCTTGGTGGCGAACGCGGCCTTGCGCCGCTCGGCCAGCTTCCGTCGCTCCCGTTGGTACTGCGCGGGCAGAATCAGCCCCTCGTCGCGCAGGATCCGCAGCACGGTCGCCTCGGAAACCACATGCCCGTCGTGGCGGACCATTGCCCAGATCTTCCGATGCCCCCACGCCGGATGGGCCAGCGCGTGCTTGACCACCAGTTCCCTGGCGGCCTGCCGTCCCGGTTGCGGCCACGGTCCCTTCACCGCCGTCCCGGTGCGGGCCTTGGCCTGCCAGCGGCGCCAGGTCCGCTCGGGCATGTCGAAGAGCTGGCAGAACCTCGCGGTCGACATGCCCGCTTCCACGCGGATCACCTCGAGGTCCTCGAAGGGCCCAGCCGGCCCTCCGCGGACTTCTTCCACACCCTGGCTTCCAGGTGTGCCTCGCCCAAGGCCTGGGTCAGCTCGGCGACCTCGGCCTCCAGCTGTTCCTCTCGGGAGGATGGTCCGGACCTGCCGGCCACCAGGGCGGTCTTGCCGGCTTCCAGGAACTCGGCCTTCCACCGTCCGATGGACTGCTCACTGACTTTCTCCTTGCGTGCCGCTTCGGCGATGGACATCTCGCCGGCCAGCACGCTCAGCACTATCCGGGTCTTCTTCTCCGCCGGAATCGAAGGTGGTCTACCCATGTCTGACTCTCCTTCAGGACCTACATAACGGCCCTGCCACTAAGTCTGACGCGCGACACGGGCACCAGCAACGGTCCGACAGAGGCGATCAACGGCCGGCTCGAACACCTCCGCGGCTCCGCCCTCGGGTTCCGCAACCTCACCCACTACATCGCCCGCAGCCTCCTCGAAGCAGGAGGCTTCAGACCCCACCTACACCCTCAAATGCGATGAGCCGGATTACGAGACTCGACACCCCGTATCATCCCAGGCCAGGAGCACCTTTCTCTATGACGCCCACCCGTCGAGACCACACCCCAGTGAAATCTCGAGGTCAGCGGGTGCTCGTGGTAGGGCCTGAACTGTGGTCCGTACACTCCTACTCATGGATGCGCTTGATATTGGACGGATCGTGGCCGGACTGGTGCTGCTGGTCTTGGGTGGGGAATTTTTGGTGCGTGGGGCGTCAGCACTGGCCGGACGTTTCGGGATTTCGTCATTGGTGATCGGTCTCACCGTAGTGTCAGCGGCGACGTCGGCACCCGAGTTCGCAGTGAGCGTCGGTGCTGTACTGCGTGATGAACCGGGGCTTGCCGTGGGCAATGCGGTTGGCAGCAACATCATTAATGTCCTGCTCATCCTGGGACTGTCCGCGCTGGTCGTTCCCCTCGCTGTAAAGCGGAGGCTGATCCGCTTTGACCTGCCCCTGATGGTCGTCTTGTCAGTTCTACTGCTCCTTGTGTCCCTGGATGGGAGGATCAGTGCGGTGGACGGGCTGATACTATTTTTCGGTGTGGTGGTCCACACCATAATGTCCGTGGTGGTTAGTCGGCGGGACGCCAAGACCGCGGTGAATGCCCGGGAAGGGACAGGAGATTCGGCAACCATCGATCCAGCCGACGAGGAAGGGGCTGCGCTAGGCGCCTCGGTCAGCAGGTCGCTCTTCTTTGTGCTGCTGGGGGTCGCGTTGCTGGTCGCCGGTGCCACGCTGCTCGTGGAAGGAGCAGTGAACATAGCCACCACGTTGGGCGTAAGCAGCCTCGTGGTCGGACTGACCGTTGTGGCTGTCGGGACATCGCTGCCCGAGCTGGCGACGTCCATCATTGCCGTGCGTCGCGGTGAACGGGACCTAGCGGTGGGCAACGTGGTCGGCAGCAATATCTTCAACATAGGGGTAGTGCTAGGACTAACCGCGCTCATCTCTCTTGAGGGCATTCCCGTATCCGGCGCCGCAGTGGCCTTCGATATCCCAGTAATGCTGGCGGCCGCAGTGGCACTACTGCCGATCGCGTTCACGGGCTTCGCGGTGGCGCGATGGGAGGGCGGCTTGTTCGTGGTTTTGTACGCCGCCTACACCGGATACCTTGTGCTGGCTGCCACAGCGCACGATGCACTGGAGGGATTCACCGTAGCCATGGCGTGGTTCGTGCTGCCGTTAATCGCACTGACGCTCATTTCCTTTACAGCCTACGAAATCGGGCTCCGCAAGGGACGCCGAGACCTGGACCAGACCACGACTTCGACGTAGACCGTCGAGTGCATTCGGCTGCTGGCTTCATTCAGGTCGTCGGCTGAATGTAAATCGGCAAGAGATGACTGTCGGTTGGTGGTGTCATAGCGTCGTAGCAACACTCCCGGTCCGTGGGGGCTCGAGGCGAGGAGGCCTGGGATGGTGCGGCGGCGACTCACGTTCACGGAGCGGATGGAGATCTCGACGGGATCGAAGGCCGGGTGGGGAGTCCGGAAGATCGCGTCTCACCTGGGTAGATGCCCTTCGGTGGTCTCCAGAGAGCTTCGACCGAACTCGACGAAGACGCGCGGCTATCAAGCCGTGACCGCGGACGTGAAAGCGCAACGCCAGCGCTCTCGCCCACAGGTCCGGAAAGTGGCAAAGGACCCGGTACTCGAGGCCCGCGTCAACGCCGACCTCGCAGCGTCATGGATGCCGAAGGGACTGGTGCACGTGTAGGTGACAGTTGTCTTCACGCCGGGTCTGCGGGCGTGTGGTCCATGATCAGCTCGTACTCGACGGGCGTCAATCGGCCCAGGCGCACCTGCCGGCGGCGGCGGTGGTAGGTCCGCTCGATCCAGGTGATGATCCCGGCCCGCAGCTCGTCCTGGGTGTCCCAGTCGCGTCGGTCCAGCACGTTCTTCTGCAGCAACGCGAAGAAGGACTCCATAGCCGCGTTGTCCCCGGCAGCACCGACCTGACCCATTGACCCGATCAGCCCGTGGGTGGTGAGGGCGTCCTGGAATAGGGCCGAGCGGAACTGGGCGGGTTCAACCGGTCGTTGCAACACCGTTCGTCGTGAGCGAGCTTAGCTGCTCGGCGAAGACCTCCGCTGGCGTCTTCCAGTCCAGGACCTTCCGGGGCCTGTTGTTCAGCGTGTACGCGACTGCTGCGAGGTCCTGGGCCGACCATCTCGACAGGTCCGTGCCCTTGGGGAAGTACTGCCGCAGCACCCCGTTCGTGTTCTCATTCGTCGGCCGCTGCCATGGTGAGTGCGGGTCAGCGAAGAACACTCTTGTGCCCGTGTCCATCGTGAACTGGACGTGCCCGGCCAGCTCCTTGCCCCGGTCCCACGTCAAGCTGCGCCGCAGCTGCTGCGGCACCGTCGCCATGGCCTTGATCAGGGCCGCGGTCATCGCCTCGGCCCCGTACCCGCCCAGCGAGGGCCCGTTCTTCACCGGCGGCAGCTCGCCCCAGCCGGCAAGACGGGGAAGATGGACCAGGATCGTGGCCCGGCTCTTGCGCTCGGTCAGAGTCCCGATCGCTGAACGCCCGGTCCCGATGATCAGGTCCCCTTCCCAGTGCCCGGGCACAGCACGATCAGCGGCCTCGGGTGGGCGCTTGCTGAACACGACATCCTCGGTGACATGTCCCTGGGGCTTGTTCCGGGTGCGTGCCCGCGGCTCGCGCAGAGCCCGCCCGGTACGCAGGCACGCGACGAGCTCACGTTTCAGAGCTCCCCGGCCTTCGATGAACAGCGACTGGTAGATCGCCTCGTGAGAGATCCGCATGGACTCATCATCCGGGAACTCCAGGCGCAGCCGGTGGCTGATCTGCTCCGGGCTCCACGCCGTGGACCACCGCCGGTCCGCCCGGCGCGGTTTCATCTTCCGCCCCTTGAAACCGGGCCCGACTGGTCCTGGTACGGCCACACCATCAGGGCCCAGGACCACCCCGTTCAGGCGTGCCTGGACGTAGTCATGCAGCCGCTGGTTCGTGGCCAGTTTCGCCGGCTTGGGCCGCCTGGCCGCCTCCTGTGCCTTCCACTGCGCCACCGTGGCCCGGTACTCCTTGCTCCCGGAACGTGTGGCGCAGTTACGGCGCAGTTCACGACTGATCGTGCCCGGGTCACGTCCCAGGGCACGCCCGATCTGGCGGACCCCGTGGCCCTGGGCGTGGAGGATCGCGATCTCTTCACGCTCAGCGAAGGACAGGTACCGGCCGGTGGGCTCGGCCAGGGACAGTGGGGCCATGCCGCCAGCGTGACGGAACCAGCGCGCCCCGACGGGCCAGGACACGCCCACACTCAGGGACGCCTCGACCGTGGTGACACCGGTGGCGATCACCCGCCAGAACTGGCGTTGGACCTCTCGTGAGGGCTGCGGCCTGCCAGGAGAGCGCATGGGGGCCCGCAAGGCCCGATCCGCTCTCCACTGACGCCGTGTCCCCTCGGGCACGTCACCGATCTTCCTCGCCCAGTCCTTGCTTGCCATCGCCCATGCCTCCAGTGATTCTGGGGGTGTTGCGACGACCGATTGAATCCACCCTGCGAGCCGCGGTCCGAGTGCACGATGCACCCGGCCACCGCATCGGTGCCTCCGCGGCGTGCCACGGCCTGCTCGAGGGCGTTCACGGCCAACGAGGCCTGCATACGCCCGGCCATGGAGTACCCCACGATCCGTCCGGCGTAGAGATCCTTGATCGCGCTTCAGGTAGAGCTTGCCCTCACTGGTGGGGTGCTCGGTGATGTCGGTCAGCCACAGCCGGTTCGGAGCTTCGGCAGAGAAGTCCCGGCGGACGTGGTCGTCGTGCACGGGTGGGCCTGGGCGGGTCCCGTTCTTGCCACGCTTGGCCCCGAACGCGCAGTGCCACCCGTTCTGGCGGCAGAGCCGCCAGGCAGTACGGGGGGCCATTCGCTCCCCGGCCGCCTCGGCATCGTCCCGCAGCAGCCGGTACCCGAACTCCGGATCGTTCAGGTGAGCGGCGTGCAGGGCGTTGGCCCGGTGGGCCTGCTCCACCTCAGAAACGGCGACGGGCTTCTCCCGCCAGCGGTAGTAGGGCTGGCGGGCGAGCTTGAGGACCCGCAAGGACACCGCGACCGGGATCTGGTCGGTGGCGAGCTCGGACACGAGCGGGTACATCATTTTTTCGGCTTACTTCGCCTGGGAGAGGTAGGCCGCGGCGCGGCGTAGGACTTCGTTCTCCTGCTCGAGGAGCCGGATCCTGCGGCGGGCTGCGCGGAGTTCTTCGGCCTCGGCCTTGGTGGTGCCTGGGATGTTGCCTGCTTCGATCTCGGCCTGGCGAATCCAGTTCGTCAGGCAGGACTCGGAGATGCCGAAGTCCTTCGCGATGTCTTTCAGATGGGTGCCGGGCTCACGGTTCTGCGCGACCCGGACGACATCATCGCGGAACTCTTTGGGGTAGGGGGCGGGCATGGTGCACATCCTTCCCTGTGGTGTGGGAACACCACAGATCGTATGTCACCTGTACGTGCGTCAGTCCCAAGCTTCTTGCCGAGCTTCGGCCACTCGTCGAGGATGACATTTCGGTCAACAGAGGGGCCTGGGGAAGCCGCGATACAGTCCGGTGTCTTCGGCGACTGTCTGCCTCGGCGCGGCACCGGGCCTCGGTGACCCGGTGCCACGCCGCCCTGCGTCTCAGCCGCCCAGGCGGTAGTGACGCTCGAGCGGGGTGCCGTTGACGGCCCGGTCGCCGAGCAGTCGGGCGCGGTAGATCAGCGGGTTGTGGCTGGCGAGCACCCGCGCATTGCGCCAATGCCGGTCCAGCCCACGCGTGCGCAGCGTCGCGGAGGCCCCGCCCACCTCGAACAGGCGGGTCGCCGCGTCGAGGGCGGCCCGTGCGATCACCTGCTGGGCGGCGTAGACGGCGGTGTACACCGCGTCCACCTCGGCCTCGGCCAGGGGCGCGCCCGCCGCCTCGGCCCGCAGCGCCCGATCCAGGGGCCCGACGACGGCGTCGAGCGCCGCCTGCGCCCCGAACGCGGCGGCCTCCAGCTCGCCCACCACCTGCAGCACCTGCGGATCGTCACCGGGCCGCCGGGCTGCCCCGTGGGAGAAGCCGCGCGTGCGTCCGGCCACATAGGCCGCCGCGTCGCGCACGACGGCGCGGGCGATGCCCGTCAGGCCCACCAGGTGGACGAACTGGAAGATCGCCTGCGAGGCGAAGATCGACGAACCGTCGTCCAAGGACTGGCCCACCGGCGTGAGCTCCTCCGGATCCACCACCACGTCCGTGAACTCCGTGGTCCCCGAGGCGGACAGCCGCTGACCGAATCCGTCCCAGTCGTCGTGCAGGGTCACCCCGGGGGCGTCCGAGCGCACGGTCGCCGCGCGCTCGGCGCCGTCCTCGTCCTCGACGACGACGATCGTCCAGTCCGCGTACAGCGTCCCGGTGGAATAGGCCTTGCGACCGTTGACCACCGCCGAGCCGTCCGGACGCGTCGTCAGGCGGGTCTCGTAGTGGCCGGTGCGGTTGCCGATCTCCGTGGTCGCGTTCGCGACCGTCTCGCCCGTGGCGAAGCGGTGCAGCCACCGCTCGCGGCGCGGCCCGGCCGGCGAACCGAGCACCGTCTCCACGTTCACCACGTGCACCCGCAGGGCCTGCAGCACGTTCGAGTCGGCCTCGGCGAGCTCCACGTACAGGCGCGCGGCCTCCGGGAACGTCAGGCCGGCCCCGCCCGCGTCCTCGGGCACGCGCAGCCCCGGGAAGCCGGCGGCGGCGAGGCGGTCCGTGGCCTCGCGATCGGTCACGCGTTCACGGTCCCGCTCGGCGGCGGTCTCGGCGAGCCAGGCGAACACGGGAGCCAGCCGTGCGCGGGCGGCGAGGAACTGGGGCCGGTCGGCCGGGTGCGCGGTGGTCGGCACCCCCGGGTCGGTGGTGCCGACGTCTGCGGGACGGGAGATCGTGTCGGTGCGGTCGGTGGTCGTCGTCATCTCACTGCTCCTTCGGGGCGGCGGGGGTCGAGGGGGACGGGGAGGCACTGTCGCGGGACGGATCGGCGCCGGCGGACGATGCGGTCTCGACCGCGTCCGCGCTGTGCGGGGCGGGGGTGCCGTGCAGCAGGCACTCCCCGATCTGGCGGCGGCGGTGCGGCAGGGGCGTGTGACTGGCCAGCACCCGGGCGTTGCGCCAGTGGCGGTCCAGTCCCGGGCCCGCGACGACGGCCGACGCCCCGGCGGTCTCGAACAGATCGGAGGTCAGGCGCAGCGTCAGGTCGGCCGCCACGGAGGACGCCGAGGCCGCGGCGACCCAGGCCTCCGTGTGGGCGGCCTCGAAGGCCTCCGCGGCGCCGTCGTCCGGGGACTCGCCCTCGGCCGCGCCGAGCGCGGGCGCCGCGCCGGCCGCGGCGGTGTACGCCGCCTCGAGGGCGGGGACCGCGCCGAGGACCACGGAGCGCAGCGCGCGGACCTGCGCGGCGGCGGCCCCGAGCTGGTGCTGCAGGACCGGGTCGTGGGCGGGGCTGGCGCTCGCGGCGTGCTGGTAGGAGCGGGAGCGGCGGCGGAGGATCTCGGCGAATTCGTCGAGCGCGCGCTGGGCGATGCCCGCCTGGGTGGCCGCGAGGATGAGCCACAGGAACGGGTAGCCGGGGGCGGCGGCGGGGCGCTCCAGGTCGAGGCGACGCCAGGCGGGGGCGGGCGCGTCGGTGTAGACGGTGGTGCCGGACGCCGTGCCGCGCTGGCCGATGCCGTCCCAGTCGTTGCGGGCCTCGACGCCCGGCCCGGTCACCTCGACGACGAGGGGCTGCAGCGCCCCGGCGTCGTCGTGGGCGGCGACCAGGGTCCAGTCCGCCAGCAGAGTGCCGGTGGAGTACTGCTTCGTGCCGGTCAGCAAGAACGCCGCCGGGTCGCGCGGGTCCCGGCGGGCCGTGACGCCCGGCAGGCCGGTCGCGGCCGGCGGGTCCACGAGTGCGTTGGCGAAGACCTTCCCGGCGGCCACCTCATCCAACCACCAGTCGGTCAGACGCGGGTGGACGTCGCGTGCGACCTGCTCCGTGAACATGAAGTGCCCGTGGAGGGCCTGGGGGAGGTTCGCGTCGGCCGCGGCGAGGTCCACGAGCAGGTCGAGGAGCTGCGTGAGGGTCGCGCCGGAGCCGCCGCGCTCCCGCGGCAGCCGGAGGGCGGTGAAGCCGGTCTCGGCGAGCAGGCGCACGGCCGCATGGGGCGCGACGGCCGTGTCCCGCCGCCTGGCCTCGTTCTCGGCGATCCGGGCGAAGACGGGGGCGAAGCGGGCTCGGAGTTCTGCGGTGTCGGGGGCGTCGGTGGCCGAGGCCGGCGCGGGACGGTCGAGGACGGGAATGGTCATGGGCGGTCCTTCCGTGTGCAGGTGAGCTGACCGTAGGCGTCCGCGCCGCGCTCGTCCCAGCCCGCCGTCGGGTGACGTCACGTGCCCGCCCCCACCATCGGGCGGCGGCATCGGCACCGCCGGCATGACGGGCACCGGCGGCAGGTCCGTCACAGCGGGTCACCCGGGCCCCGCCGGACCCGGAGGATCCGCCCGCCGGGACTTCCGACGCCACCGTCCAGGACAGAGCCGGCGAACGGCCGGTGCTCAGAACAGCGGCCAGGGCACCGCCGGCGTCAGCCCGCTCGGGGCAGGGAAGATCCCGTCGTCGAGCAACTGGGCACAGCGTTCGGCCAGGGCGTCGACTTCCTCGACACTGAGCAGCTCCGCCAGCCCCCGCCCCAGCTCACCGTCAAGCCCGTCGAGGACCCGGCCGACGCCGTCGCGCTCGTCCTCGCTCAGCTCCTCGCCGAGCCAGCCCCACAGCACGGTCCGCAGCTTGTCCGCCACATGGAACGTGAGCCCGTGGTCCACGCCGTGGCGGTGCCCGCCGGGCATGGTGAGGATGTGGGCGCCCTTGCGGTCGGCGTTGTTGACGATCAGGTCGAACACTGCCATGCGCCGCAGTGCCGGGGTGTCCTCATGGGCCAGGACGAGCCTCCGCCCCGCCTGGTCCTCGCCCTCCAGCACGGTCCGCCAACCGGCCGCGGGCACCTGGTCCGCCGGGAACAGGTCCACGGCGTCCTGGTCCGGATCCTGCTCCTGCCAGAGCTGCACCATGCCCTCGCCGAACGGGCCGTCACGCAGCCACGTGCGCGGCACGATGTCCCACCCCAGCGCCTCGGACACCAGGTGCGCGGCCACCTCGCGGCGGGCCAGGGTGCCGGCGGGGAAGTCCCAGAGCGGCGCCTCGCCCGCCACCGGCTTGTAGACCACCACCGTGTCCCCGATGCTGCTCAGGAACGTGGCGTTGGACGCCGTCGTGATGCGGCCGGTGAGCGTCAGCTCCCCGCCCACCAGGTCGTCGGCGCTCATCAGGCCTCGGGGAGGCCGCAGACGTGGCCGTCCGGGTCCATGGGGTGGCCGCAGTCCGAGCACATCGGACGCCCGGCGTCCACGACCTCCCGGGTGCGCCGGGTGAACGCGCGGGCGGCGCCCACCGGCATCCGCACCAGCACCGCCTCGGACTCCTGCTGGAGGAGCTGGTCGAACTCGTCCTCGACGAGAGGATGCACCTCCACGACCACCTGCGCCGTGCTGGGGTCCCAGCCGAGGCCGATGGCCCCGACCCGGAACCGCTCCTGCACGGGCTCCAACGGGTCGTTGTCCACGAGCTCGACGGGCGTACTGTCCGGGACGCTGTGGGGATTGCCGTCCAGGGCCATGAGCTCGTCGAGGATCTCGTCGATCTTCTCCGCCATGATGGCGGACTGCTCCTTCTCCAGGGCAACGCTCATCAGCCGCGACCCGGCTCGCACCTGCAGGTAGAACGTCCGGGCACCGGGGCGGCCGATCGTCCCGATGACCACTCGGTCCGGCCAGTCGAACTCATGGACATGGGCAGGCGCGTCACTCATGCGTCGATCCTAGGCGCCTGCCGGTCGCCGGCGTGGGTGCCCGCCGTCGTCGTCGGTGCGCCCGCCCCGCCGCCCACCGCGGCGTCGTCGGCCGGGGCGAGCGTCGCGAGCCAGGACAGGTCCCCGGCGTCGGTGTTGATGGCCAGGACGCGCGGCCGGCTGGGGCCGTAGCTCACGATGGACACGGAGGCGGGCCCCACCTCGAGCCGCTGGAACAGGTCCAGGTGCATGCCGAGCGCGTCGGCCAGGATCGACTTGATGACGTCCCCGTGGCTCACCGCCACCCACACCGCGCCCGGCCCGTGCTCGGCCTCGACCGCGGCGTCGTGCCGGCGGATCGCCGCCACCGCCCGGGCCTGCATCCCCGCCATGGACTCGCCGCCCGGGAAGACGACGGCGGACGGCTGGCTCTGCACCGTCGCCCATAGGGGCTCGGTGGCCAGGTCGCTGAGCTTCCGGCCCTGCCACTGGCCGTAGTCGCACTCGGTGAGATCGGCGTCGACCAGCGAGGGCGGCGCCGCCGGCTGGCGCTCGAGGATCGCGTGCGCGGTCTGCGCGCACCGCTCGAGGGGGCTGGCCACCACCGCGGCCACGGGCACGGCCGCGATCCGGTCCGCGGTGCGGGCCGCCTGGTCCCGGCCGTGGTCGTCCAGGCTGACCCCGGGGGTGCGGCCCGCCAGCAGTCCGGTCGCATTGGCCGTGGTGCGGCCGTGCCGCACGAGAAGTACCGTCGCCATCACTCCAGCCTAACGAAGGGGCTCCCCTGCCATACTTGTCCCATGACCATCACGCTGATGTTCGACCGTGCGGCCATCGCCCGCGCGGCACGGCAGCACGGTGTCGCTCGGCTGCAGGTCTTCGGCTCTGCTGCCGCGGGTGCGTTGCGGCCAAGCAGTGACGTCGACTTCCTCGTGGACTTCCTGCCCGGTCGGGCGGATGCCTTCGACGACTACACCGGACTGCAGCAGGAGCTCAGTCGGATCGTGAGTCGACCGGTGGACCTCGTGGTGCGCCGCGCCATCCGTAACCCCTACTTCCGGGCGAGCGCAGAGGAGCACGCGGAGGACGTCTATGTCCGGCAGGGGTGACGCCCACCTGTGGGACGCGCGGGAAGCCTGTTACTCGTCAGTCACTTTCATGGGCACACTGATCGAGGAAGAGTTCGCCGCCAGTGCACTGCACCGCTCTGCCGTAGAGCGTCAGCTGGAGATCCTGGGGGAGGCCCTGAACCGACTGCGGCGAGATGCGCCGGACCTCGCCCAGTGCATCGACGGCGTGGACCAGGCCGTAGGGATGAGGAACATTCTCGCTCACGAGTACGGCGTCGTGGACCATGCCATCGTGTGGTCGGTGGTGACCCGTCGGCTGCGACCCATGGCCGAGCAGCTGGATGCACAGCTCAGCGGCCAGTGAACCCTTACCCCATGCGCTTCACCCAGGCCGAGCTCCAGCAGTTCCGCGACCGCGCCGTCCCGGACCTGCTCCCGGACCCGTTGCGTCTCCTCTTCATCGGCATCAACCCGGGCCTGTGGACCACCGCCACCGGGGCCCACTTCGCCCGGCCCGGCAACCGGTACTACCCGGCGCTGCACCGGGCGGGGCTGATCTCCCACGTCTTCGACGCCTCCGCCGGCTACCAGCCCGAGGACCTCGCCGAGCTCCACGAGCGCGGCATCGGCGTCTCCAACCTCGTCCCGCGGGCCACCGCCCGCGCTGACGAGCTCACCCGGGAGGAGCTCGCCGCCGCCCCGGCCCGGCTGGACGCGCTGGTCGCCGCGCACGCCCCGACCGTCGTCGCCGTGCTGGGCGTGACCGCCTACCGCCAGGCGTTCGCGCAGCCCAAGGCGAAGCTGGGGGAGCAGGATTCGCCATGGCCGGGCACGCGGCTCTTCGTGGCGCCGAATCCGAGGGGCTCAATGCGCACGCGACCCTGGACTCGCTCGCCGAGGACTACCGGGCCATCGGGGAAGCGGCCGGGATCGTCCGCTGACCACCAGGCGTCAGCGCCTGTGTGGCAGGGTGGCTTCAGCCCCGCCCGGGGACGCACCGCCACAGAGGAGACGTCCATGACCGCCACCCTCGTCGCCTCCGCACTCGCCGGCGGCCATGGCCACCGCACGCTCTTCGACTCCCTCGACCTCACGGTCGCGCCGGGGGACGTCGTCGGCGTGGTGGGGGCCAACGGGGTGGGCAAGTCGACCCTGCTGCGCATCCTGGGCGGCGGCCTCGCCCCGCAGGCCGGCACGGTCAGCCTGGCCCCGGCGGACGCGTTCGTGGGCTGGCTGCCGCAGGAGCACGAGCGCGTGCCGGGGGAGACGGTGGCCGGGTACATCGCCCGCCGCACCGGCTGCGCCGCCGCGCAGGCGGAGATGGACGAGGCGGCCGAAGCCCTCGCGGATCCGGACGTCACCGACGCCGCCGCGGACCGCTACAACGCCGCCCTCACCCGCTGGCTCGCCTCCGGCGCCGCGGACCTGGACGAGCGCGTCCCCCAGGTCCTCGCCGACCTCGGCCTGGACATGGACGGCGACGCCGCCCAGCGCACCCTCATGACGTCGCTGTCCGGCGGGCAGGCGGCCCGCGTCGGCCTCGCGGCGCTGCTGCTGTCCCGCTTCGACGTCGTGCTTCTGGACGAGCCCACCAACGACCTCGACCTGGACGGCCTCGAACGCCTGGAGGCCTTCGTGCAGGAGCTGCGCGGCGGCGTCGTGCTGGTGAGCCACGACCGCGAGTTCCTGGCCCGCTGCGTCACCCGCGTCCTGGAGCTCGACCTCGCCCAGCGCACCAACCGCGTCTACGGCGGCGGCTACGAGGCCTACCTCGAGGAGCGGGCCACCCTGCGCCGCCAGGCCCGGGAGAAGTACGAAGAGTTCGCCGAGCAGAAGCAGGACCTCGTCTCCCGCGCCCGCACCCAGCGGGAGTGGTCCAGCCAGGGCGTGCGCAACGCGATGAAGAAGTCCCCGGACAACGACAAGCTGCGCCGCAAGGCCAACAGTGAGTTGAGCGAGAAGCAGGCCCAGAAGGTCCGGCAGATGGAGAGCCGCATCGCGCGCCTGGAGGAGGTGGAGGAGCCGCGCAAGGAATGGAGGCTGGAGTTCACCATCGGTGCGGCGCCGCGCTCCAGCTCCGTGGTCGCCACCCTCAACGACGCCGTGTTCCGGCAGGGCGGCTTCACGCTCGGCCCGGTGTCCCTCCAGGTGAACGCGGGGGAGCGGATCGGCATCACCGGGCCCAACGGGGCCGGCAAGTCAACCCTGCTGCGCGGGCTGCTCGGCCGCCAGGCCCCGGACGAGGGCATGGCCGCCCTGAGGTCCAGCGTGCAGATCGGGGAGATCGACCAGGCGCGCTCGCTGCTGGTCGGGACCGTCCCGCTCGCCGCGGTCTTCGAGGCGCTCGTGCCCGAGATGGCCTCCGGGGAGGTGCGCACCCTGCTGGCCAAGTTCGGCCTCAGGGCCGACCACGTGAACCGCCCCGTGGACGAGCTCTCGCCCGGCGAGCGCACCCGCGCCGGGCTGGCCCTGCTGCAGGCCCGCGGCGTGAACGTGCTCGTCCTGGACGAGCCCACCAACCACCTGGACCTGGAGGCCATCGAGCAGCTGGAGCAGGCCCTGGAGACCTACGACGGCGCACTGCTGCTGGTCACCCACGATCGACGCATGCTGGACACCGTCCGTACCGACCGCCGCTGGCAGGTCCAGGACGGGCGGGTGACGGAGCGCTGATGTCCCGGGCACGGCGGCCGCGGCGTGAGGCTGGTGGGCACCGTCACCCTTGCCCGAGATTCGGTTGTGTACGACCATGAGAGTTCCGTCCCCACCAACGAAAGGGCCCCAGACATGTCCCGCATCCTGATGATCCTCACCTCGCACGACCAGCTGGGCGACACCGGCCGCAAGACCGGGTTCTGGCTCGAGGAGTTCGCCTCGCCCTACTACGTCTTCACGGACGCCGGCCATGAGGTCACCCTCGCCTCGCCCCGCGGCGGCCAGCCGCCCATCGACCCGACGAGCTCGAAGCCGGAGATGCAGACCGAGGCCACTCGCCGGTTCGACCAGGACGAGGAGGCCAAGGCCGCCCTGGCCCATACCACGCCCCTGGCCCAGGTGGACGTGGACGGGTTCGACGCCGTCTTCTACCCGGGCGGTCACGGCCCGCTGTGGGACCTGGTGTCCGACGCCGACTCCACGCGGATCATCCTCGACAGTGACGCGGCCGGGCGCCCGCTCGGCCTCGTCTGCCACGCGCCCGGGATCCTGCACCCGATCACCGCCGCCGACGGCACCCCGTTCGTGCGCGGCCGTCAGGTCGCCGGCTTCACCAACGGCGAGGAGGACGCCGCCCAGCTGACGGACGTCGTCCCGTTCCTCGTCGAGGACTCGCTGATCGCCGCCGGCGCGGACTACCGCAAGGGCCCGGACGGGGAGAGCTTCGTGGTCACGGACGGCACCCTGGTGACCGGCCAGAACCCGGCCTCCTCCGCCGACACTGCCCGCCGCCTCCTGGACCTGCTCGCGCGCTGACTCTCCGCCGAGCCCGCCGTCCCGACCCCGAGGAGACCACGATGAGCACCCCCACCCGCACGCGCGAGATCCACCTCGCCTCCCGCCCCCACGGCGCCCCGACGCCGGAGAACTTCCGTCTCACGGAGGTCGAGCTCCCCGAGCTCGCCGAGGGCCAGGTCCTCGTGCGCAACACCGTGATGTCCGTGGACCCGTACATGCGCGGCCGCATGAACGACGTCGAGTCCTACGTGCCCCCGTTCCAGCTCGACGCCCCCCTCGACGGCGGCGCGGTGGGCACCGTGATCGCCTCGCGCCACGCGGACGTGCCGGAGGGCACGTCCGTGCTCCACGGCCTCGGCTGGCGCGAGCACGCCGTCCTCGACGGCGGCGCCGTCCAGGCCGTGGACACCTCCCAGTTCTCGGACAGCACCTACCTGGGCGTGCTGGGCATGACGGGTCTGACCGCCTACACCGGCCTCGTGCATGTGGCCGAGATGCAGGAGGGCGACGCCGTGTTCATCTCGGGCGCCGCGGGGGCCGTCGGCTCGGTCGCCGGCCAGATCGCCCGCCTGCTGGGCGCCTCGCGCGTGATCGGCTCGGCGGGCACGCCCGAGAAGGTGGCGCGGGTGAAGGAGCTGGGCTTCGACGCCGCGTTCGACTACCACGACGGCTCGCCCACCGATCTGCTGGCCGAGGCGGCGCCGGAGGGCATCGACGTCTACTTCGACAACGTGGGCGGCGACCACCTCGAGGCCGCCATCGCCGCCATGCGGGTCGACGGCCGCGTGGCGATGTGCGGCGCGATCGCCCAGTACAACTCGACGGAGCCGCCGGCCGCCCCGCGCAACCTCGCCCTGGCGATCGGCAAGCGACTGACCCTGCGCGGCTTCGTCCTGCAGAAGTACGCGTCGCAGGTCCGCCCCGAGTTCCTGGAGCGCGTGGGCCCGTGGGTCGCCGCCGGGACGATCCAGTGGGATGAGACCGTTCGGGAGGGTCTGGAGAACGCACCCCAGGCGTTCATCGACCTGCTCGAGGGCGCCAACACGGGGAAGATGCTCGTCCGGCTGTGACGAGCGACGGCGCACTCGGGGGCGGCATGGACACCTTCCGGCATCAGGGCCTGACCTTCGACGTCCGCGACGGCGGGCCGGCCGAGGGGGAGGTGGTCCTGCTGCTGCACGGCTTCCCGCAGGACGCCACGTCCTGGAGGCACGTCGAGCCGCTGCTGCACGCCGCGGGGCTGCGCACCCTCGCCCCGGATCAGCGCGGCTACTCCCCGGGGGCCGCTCCGCGGGCGACGGCGGCCTACCGCCTCCCGGCGCTCGTGGGGGACGCCGTCGCACTGGCGGACGCGGCGGGGGCGCGGCGCGTCCACATCGTCGGCCATGACTGGGGCGGCGCCGTCGCCTGGGCGCTGGCCACCGCCCACCCCGAGCGCGTCGCGTCCCTGACGGTCCTGTCCACGCCGCACCCGGCCGCCCTGGCCCGCGCCCTGCGCGGCCCGGACCAGCTGCGCCGCAGCTGGTACATCGCCGCCTTCCAGGCACCGGCCCTCCCCGAACGGATCCTCGCGCGACGGCTGGGCTCCCTGCTGCAGCGGGGGCAGGTCCCCGGGGCGGAGCACTACGCCCGCCGGTTCTCCACCCCGCAGAGCCTGCGCGGCCCGGTGAACTGGTATCGGGCGAACCCGGATCTGGTGACCACCACGCGCAACGCGCCCGTGTCGGTCCCCACCACGTATGTGTGGGGCACTCGGGATGCGGCCCTGGGGCCGCGGGCCGCCGAGCTCACGGCGGGGCAGGTGGCGGGGGAGTACCGGTTCGTGGCGCTCGACGCGGACCACTGGCTGCCTGAGCGCGAGGCGGACGCCGTCGCCCGGGCGATCCTGGACCGGGTGCGCTGACCCGCGCTCGGCGCGCGCGCCGCTCCCGCCGGCTCAGCGCGGCCCGACGGCCTCGGTGATCCGGTTCAGCAGATCCATGAGGACCTGGCGCTCGGTGGCGTCGAGGGGGATCCGGGTGAGGGCGTCCGCCGGGACCGTCCGGGCGGACGCCCGCAGCGCCCGTCCCTCGTCCGTCAGCCGCACCAGCACGCGCCGCTCGTCATGGAGGTCGCGCTCCCGCGTGACGAGCCCCATGCCGGCGAGGCGCCGCACCAGGGGTGTGATCGTCCCGTTGTCCATGCCGAGCCGGTCCCGCAGCGCGCCGACCCCCAGTGCGCCGGCGGCGTCCGACGTCGACGCCTCCGTCTCAGCCGAGGCGTCACTCTCCACCTGCCACAGGGTGAGCATCACGAGGTACTGCGGGTAGGTGAGGCCGAGGCGGGAGAGCAGGGGGCTGTAGCCGCGCGTGACGGCGCGCGTCGCCCGGTGCAGGGCGAAGCAGAGCTGGTCCTCGAGGGCGAGGCTGGGGGTCGGCGCGGCATCCATGGAAGCGATTCTAGTGGTCGCTGGGGAGCGACTTGGTTGCGCGCGACCTAACCGGGTGGCAGGCTGGAGCCGACTCGTCCCGCACGGGGCGGGCGGATGAAAGGACCTCCCATGGAGACCATCTACACCGCCGAGGCACTCAGCACCGGCGCCGGCCGCGACGGCCATGTCCGCACCACCGACGGGCGGGTCGACCTCGACCTCGCCGTGCCCACCGAGATGGGCGGCTCCGGCCAGGGCACCAACCCCGAGCAGCTGTTCGCCGCCGGCTACGCCGCGTGCTTCCACTCGGCCCTGCAGATGGTCGCCCGCGCCTCCCGTACCGACATCACCGACTCCTCCGTCGGCGCGCGCGTGGGCATCGGCCGCCAGGGTGAGGGCTTCGGCCTGGAGGTCACCCTCGAGGTCGTGCTGCCCCACGTCCCCGCGGACCAGGCCCGCGCCCTCATGGAGCAGGCGCATCAGGTGTGCCCCTATTCGAACGCCACCCGGGGCAACATCGACGTCGTCCTCGAGCTCGGGGAGGCGTGATGACGAAGCGCCGGCAGCCCGTCCCGCTCTCGCAGACCGCCGCCCGCCTCGGCCTCGGCGGATTCATGACTGCCGCGGGGATGTCCCACCTCACCGTGGCGCGCCGTGAGTTCCGCGCCCAGGTGCCCTCGTGGGTCCCGCTCCCGGCGGACCTCGTGGTGCTCGGATCCGGCGTGGCCGAGATCGGCCTCGGGGCCGCTCTGCTGGCGCTCCCCGGGCAGCGCCGCCTGACCGGCACCGCCCTGGCGGCCTTCTACACGGCGATCTACCCCGGGAACATCGGGCAGTACGCCGAGCGCAAGGACGGCTTCGGGCTGGACACGGACGGCCGCCGGCTGGCGCGGCTGTTCGGCCAGCCCGCCCTCATCGCGGCCGCCCTGTGGGCCGCGGGTATCCCTGAGCGGGAGCAGGGCGGGCGCCGCTGAGGTCGGCGTCCTCCGCCCGCCAGGTGCACCGGCAGGGCCCGGGTGAACGCCTCGTGGTGCTGGAACACCCCGCCGTGGCCGGAGTCCGGGACGGTGCCGGTCGTGCCGCTCACGCCCTCGAGCTCGAGGGCGACCACGCGGCACTGCTGCGCGAGGGCGTCCACGACTGCTCCCTCCCGTCCGCTCGCGGGCCCTCCCACGGGGCGTCGACCAGCGGCTACCGTCGGACCCATGACCGGTCCGCGCCCCCAGCACCCCATGCCCACCGATCCACCCCGGGAGGAGCGCGAGTTCGATCTCGTCCTGGTCGGCGCCACCGGCTTCGTCGGGCGGCTGACGGCCGCCCATCTTGCCCGGAGCGCCCCGGCAGGACTCCGCATCGCGCTCGCGGGCCGCAATGAGTCCAGGCTCGCCGACGTCCGCCGAACCCTGCCGGACGCGGCCGCGGACTGGCCGCTCGTCGTCGTCGACACCCTGGATGAGGTGGCGGTGCGCCGCCTGGCGCGGCGCACGCGCGCCGTCGTCACCACCGTGGGTCCCTACGCCGAATACGGCCGGCACCTGCTGGGCGCGTGCGCGGCCGCGGGCACGCACTACGCCGATCTCACGGGCGAGGTCCTGTTCGTGCGGGACATGATCGACCGCCACCACGCGATGGCGCAGGACACCGGGGCGCGGATCGTCACCTCCTGCGGGTTCGACTCCGTGCCCTCCGACCTGGGCGTGTTCCTGACCGCCCAGCGCGCCGCAGAGGACGGCGAGGGCACCCTCGAGGAGACCGTCCTGCACGTGCGCTCCATGCGGGGCGGGATGAGCGGCGGCACCGTGGACTCGATGCGCCGCCAGTTCGCCGAGATGGGTCAGGACAGGGAGCGGGCGGCCATCGTGGCGGACCCCTTCGGCCTCTCCCCGGACCGGGACGCCGAGCCGGACCGTCACGACGCCGGCCGACCCGCCTCGGGCGCCGCCGCGCCCACGGCGCAGGCCGCTGCGGGCCCGCTCGGCCGCCTGCGCCGCCTGGCGTCCGCCTCGCCCGTCCGCCGGGATGCCACGTCCGGCACCTGGCACGCCCCGTTCTTCATGGCCGGGTACAACACGCGCATCGTGCGCCGCAGCAACGCCCTGACCGACTGGTCCTACGGCCGCGGCCTCCGGTACCGCGAGGTCTCGGACACCGGCTCCGGCGCGCGCGGTGCACTCACCGCCGCCGCGCTGACCGCCGCGCTCGCGGGCGTCGCCGGGGGCATGCGGTTCGCGCCCACCCGGGCCCTCCTGGACCGCCGCCTGCCCAAGCCCGGCGAGGGCCCGTCCGAGGAGTCCATGGCCCGTGGCCGGTTCGTCATGGAGGTCGAGGCGACCACCACCACCGGCGCCCGCTACGTCACCCGCGTGGCCGCGGACAAGGACCCGGGCTACACGGGCACCGCGGTGATGCTGGGGGAGTCGGCGCTCGCCCTCGCCATGGAGGACGACGCTCTGCCGGACCGCGCCGGCGTCCTCACCCCCGCCACGGGGCTGGACCAGGCGCTGGTCGAGCGCCTGCGCGCCCACGGGTTCACCCTCACGACGGAACGCCGCGACGCCGGGTGAGCGGTCAGCGGGGCTCGTCGCCGCCGTCGTCGTCCGCCTCGATGGAGCGCACGACGCGCGGGGCCGTGATCAGCAGCAGCCCGCCCAGCATGTTCAGGGGGATGACCCACCACACCCAGCCCAGCCAGTCCAGGTAGGTGATGCCCTCGGCGCCGGACTGGATGGCGCCGAAGATGAGGATCGAGTCCATCACCGAGTGGAACAGCGAGCCGCCCGCCAGGACGACGGCGCCCGCCACCGAGGCGGCGATCGTGGCGCCGTCGCTGTCCGTCCCGGCCTGCATGCGGGTCATCAGCGTGATGGCCGTGCCCGCCAGGACCGCCAGCGCCGCCCCCTGCCAGCTGAACCCGATGTCCAGGAAATGGCGCGCCGACGTCGCCATGGTCTCGTGGAGCTTGGGGAAGGCCACCGTGACCAGCCCGATGGTCACCCACCCGCCCACCAGGTTGGTCAGCAGCGTCATGGACCACAGTCGCACGAGCTCCAGCATCGTGCCCCGGCCGGTGGTCACGGCCTTGATGGGGTAATAGAAGCCCTCGGTGAAGAGCTCCGAGTGCGCCAGGAAGAGCGCCACGAAGCCGATGGAGAAGGCCAGGCCGGCCAGCAGGTGGCTGTCCGTCTCGTGGAGGGTGAGCAGGTAGGCCAGCAGGCCGATGGTGATCTCCACGCCGCCGAGGAACCCGGTGGCCAGGAGCACGGGCCAGGAGCGGTGCAGGCGCTCCTCACCCTCCTGGACGGCCTCGTGGTGTGCCTTCTCGATGGGCTCTTCGACGTCCGTGTCCTGCCGGCCGTGGTCCGCGTGCTGCTCGCTCATCGGCCGATCATCCCACGCCGGCACTGCATGGGCCGGACGGCTGGGGCTGTAGACCCGATCTCGTGTCTCCGAAGCCATATAGCCTCCACCCATGGGTTACACGCAGGCGGAACTCCAGGCGTACCGGGACGCGACCGTCCCCGACCTCCTGCCGGACCCGCTGCGGCTGCTGTTCATCGGCATCAACCCGAGCCTGTGGTCCGCCGCCACCGGGGCGCACTTCGGCCGCCCCGGCAACCGCTTCTACCCGGCCCTGCACCGCGCCGGCCTGACCCGGCACCTCCTGGACGCCTCCGCGGGGTACCGGCCGCAGGACCACGCAGAACTCCACGAGCGCGGCATCGGGATCTCCAACCTCGTCCCGCGGGCCACCGCCCGGGCGGACGAGCTGACCCGTCAGGAGCTCAAGGCCGCCCCCGCGCGCCTGGACGCGATCGTGGCGGAGCACGCGCCCGCCGTCGTCGCGGTGCTGGGGGTGGGTCCCTACCGGCTGGCCACCGGCCAGCGCCGGGCGCAGGTCGGCGAGCAGGAGTCGCCATGGCCGGGCACCCGGCTGTTCGTGGCGCACAACCCCAGCGGCCTCAACGCGCACGCCACCGTGGACTCGCTGGGGGAGCAGTACCGCGAGATCGGACGGGCCGCGGGGATCGTCGACTGAGGGCGTGGGGCGCGGTCAGCGACGCCGACGCTCGCGCGGAGTGGGCAGCGGCTGGTTGTCCACGATGGTGCGCATGACGATGGTCGAGGTGACCTGCCCGACGCCCGGCAGCGCCGCGATCCGCTGATCCCGCAGGTCGGCGAAGTCCTCGATGTCCCGGGCGACGACGCGCAGCAGGTAGTCCGGGTCGCCGAACAGCCGCTCCGCGTGGCGCATCTCGGGGATCTGTGCCAGGGCCCGCTCGAACTCCGCCAGGGTGGCCGTGTCCTCGAGGTTCATGGTCACGTGCACGAGCGCCTCGAATCCCAGGCCGAGCGCCGCCGGGTCCACGTCCGCCCGGTAGCCGCGGATGGCGCCGGAGCGCTCGAGCTCCCGCACCCGCCGGCTCGTGGGGGCGCTCGTGAGGTTCACGCGCTCGGCGAGGTCGTTGATGCTGATGCGTCCCTCCCGCTGCAGGTGGGTCAGGATCTGGCGGTCGGTGGCGTCCATGCGCACCATTCTTGCGCGTTCTGTCCGGATGCCGCATGGAAGACGCGTCACGGGGCCGTCCGGGCCACGAGAACGACGGCGACCTGCGCACCCTCTGGGGGAGGGTTGCCGGGACCGACAAGGAGTCCCATGCCTCTCACCGCGCTCGTTCCCCTGCTCCCGCTGCTCGCGGGGGCCTTCGCCGTCCCGCAGTACCTGCCCCAGCTGCTGCGGGTGCGCCGCCTCGGCGCCGCGGCCGGCGTCTCCTGGTCCTGGGCTGCCCTCGCGGCCGTGAACAACCTGGCGTGGGCCGTCTACTTCGTGTGGTCCGGTGTGCCCTCCGGGCTGGTGGCCGTGCTCAGCTGCGCGCTCGTGGCGGGCCTGCTCACGCACGCCCTCACCCGCCTGGGCGGGGGCGTCGACCCTCGAGTCGTGGCCGGTGTGGCCGCGTGGGTGGTGGTCATGGCGCTCGCGGGCCTGCTGGGTGGACGCCTCGGGCTCGGCGCGGCCATGAACGTGGCGCTGATCGTCCAGGTGGCGCCCTCCGTGGTCACCGCGTGGCGCTCACGGGACGTCTCCGGCATCTCCGTGGGCACGTGGCTGCTGGTGATGGGCGAGCTGACCTGTTTCGGCCTCTTCGGCCTGGCCACGGGGGACCGCACCCTGCTGCTCCTGGGCGTGGTGGGGGACGCGGCCGGGCTGCTCATGCTCGCCCGCGTGGCGTGGGAGCGCGTGCGGCAGGAGCGGCCGACAGCGCATCCGGTGACGGCCCCGGTCCCCGTGACGGCCGGCATCCCGGGCTGATCGGCGCCGCGCGTCGGCGGTCCGGGGCGTTCCGGGGCCCGCCCCGAGCCGCAGCCACTGGACCCCGCCGACCATGGCCGAGTTCCGGCGGATCCCGAACCTCTTCGAGATCCTCAGCTGGGACTACTGGCGCCTGAACCACGGTGTGGAGCTCCCGGCTGACGCGCGGGCCCACCGGGACGCGTACCTCGCCTCGCCAGCGGGCCGGACGCACGTGCTCGCCGTCGTCGGGACGAAGTTGCGCGCGGCCGGCCGGAGCGCCGCCGAGGTGGAGGCGATGCCGGAGGAGCACCACCAGTTCCTCCGCTTCACCGCGGACGCGGCGCGGGAGCTGTACGCCGCCCACCCCGCCGTCGCGTACGTCTCCGTCTTCCAGAACTGGCTCAAGCCCGCCGGCGCGTCCTTCGACCACCTGCACAAGCAGCTCGTGGCCATCGACGAGCGCGGCGCCCAGAACGAGGCCGCCCTCGCCCGGCTGGCGGCGGAGCCGAACGTGTTCAACGACGTCGCCGTCAACGCGGCGCTCGATGCGGGCCTGGTGATCGCGGCCAACGACCATGCCGTGATGTTCGCCGGCTTCGGCCACCGCTACCCGACCGTGGAGGTGTGGTCCCGCAGCGCCGTCTCGGACCCGTGGGCCCTGCCGGAGGCCGAGCTGCGCGGCATGTCCGACCTGCTCCACGCCGCGCACGCCGCGACCGGGGCCGATGTGCCGTGCAACGAGGAGTGGCATACCCGCCCGGCCGGGCATGCTCCGGTACGCGGACTGACGGGTCGGCCCGCCCCGCCCGCTCCACGTGCCCCGCTCGCCTCCGTGAACGAGCCGCCACTTTCGGTCCCTTCCCGACGCCGGAGACGACGAAAAGTGGCGGCTCGTCCGAGGGGGGGGTGGTGCGGGTGGGGGACTCGTCGTGGTCGCCGGGTTCGGACGCCCCCGAACCATTCTGGTATGAGAAATGCGAGTATGATGACGGACATGGATCTCCCGCTCATCCCGGCGTACGGCCACTCCGTGGCGCAGGTCTCCGAGGCCGGGCGCCTCGAGTCCACGCGCACGGCCTGATCCTGTCGTGACCGACCCCAGCCCTGCCCCGCACCCGCCCGTCGGCGGCGCACCGGGAGGCCGCCCGCCCGGCCGTCCCCGCCGCAGCCCCCTGCGCGATTACACCGTCGTGCTGTGGTTCGTGGCCGCCGCCGTCGTCTCCCTGGTCCACCGCTGGGTGCCGGAGTCCACGTGGTTCATGGTCCACCTGGTGGTCCTCGGCGCGCTCACGCACTCGATGCTCGTGTGGAGCCGCCACTTCTCCCGCGCCCTGCTGAAGACCCGCCACGACGGGCGGGACGACCGCCGCCAGAACGCCCGCCTGCTCACGCTGCTGGTCGGCTCCGTCGCCGTGTTCGTCGGCGTCCCCACCTCCACCTGGCCGCTCGTCGTGGCGGGCGGGGCCGTCGTCGCGGCGGCGGTGCTCTGGCACGGCGCGAGCCTGCTGGCCCAGCTGCGCCGCGCCCTGCCCGGCCGGTTCCGCGGGACCATCCGCTACTACCTCGCCGCCGCGGCGTGGCTGCCCGTGGGCGTGACCTTCGGCGTGCTGCTGGCCCGGGGGCTGGGGGAGCAGTGGCACGCCCGCCTCCTCGTGGCGCACACGCTGACCATGCTCCTGGGCTGGGTGGGCCTGACGGTCGTCGGCACGCTCGTGACGTTCTGGCCCACGGTCCTGCGTGCCCGCATGGACGACCGCGCCGAGGGCGCCGCTGCCCGGGTGTTCGTGCCGCTGAACGTGGCCGTCGCCGTGATCGCGGCCGCCGCGCTCGCGGGCTGGACCGCCGTGGCCGTGACCGCGCTGGCGGTCTACCTCGTCCTGGTGCTGTGGTGGGGCCGCACCCTGCTCGCGCCGCTGCGCGCCAAGCCGCCGCGCGAGTTCGCGCCCGCCTCGATCGGCGCGGCCCTGGTCTGGTTCGTGGTCGCCGCCGCCCTGACGGGCTGGCTCGTGCTGACCTCCGACGACGGCTCGATCGCCCGGAACTACCCGGGCCTGGCCGTCTTCTGGGTGGGCGGATTCGTCCTCCAGCTGCTCACGGGCGCCCTGAGCTACCTGCTGCCCGCGGCCATCGGCGGCGGGCCCCGCGTCGTCCGCGCCTCGGCCCGCTGGTTCGACCGCTTCGCCGCGCTGCGCCTCACCGTGATCAACGGCGGCCTGCTGCTGTGGCTGCTGCCGCTGCCCAGCTGGGCGCGCGTGGTCCTCTCCTCCACGGTGATGCTCGCGTTCCTCGCGTTCGTCCTGCTCATGGTCCGGGGCATCCGCGCCGCCGTCGCCGAGCGCCGGCGGGCCGCGGCGGGGGAGCCGGCCGCCGCGTTCGAGCGGCCCCGCGCCCTCACCCGCGCGGGGCTCACGTCCGGCATCGCCGTGCTGGCGGTGGCGACCGCGCTCGGCCTCGCCGTCGCGCAGACGCTGGGCGCGTCCGGCGCCGCGGAGACGGGGACGAGCTCCGCCGTCGCCGCGACGGGCGAGACCGTGGAGGTGACCGTCCAGGCGAAGGACATGCGGTTCCTCCCGGACACCATCCACGCCGACGCCGGGGACCGCGTGGTCGTGACCGTGGAGAACGCGGACCCGGAGATGGTCCACGACCTCACCATCGCGGGCCAGACCACCCCGCGCCTGGACCCCGGTCAGTCCGCCGTGCTCGACCTCGGCGTGGTCGGCGCGTCCACGCAGGGGTGGTGCAGCATCGTCGGCCACCGGCAGCAGGGGATGGTGCTCGACCTCGTCGTCGCGGGCGCGGAGGGCGACGACGCCGGCCACGGCGCCCACCACGCGGCGGACGACCCGGCCGCGGACCCCGCCGCCGCGCGGACCGCCTACGACCCGCAGACCCCGCTCACCCGCACGGTGGACGCGACCGCGCCGGAGACCCCCGCGGAGGTCGACCACCGATTCACCATCACCACCCGCGACGAGGACGTGGAGGTCGCCCCGGGCGTGTGGCAGACGCGCTGGCCGTTCGAGGGCGGTCCCGACGGCGCCCCCGACCCCGGCGGCAGCCTCGGCCCCACGATCCGCGGCAAGGTGGGCGACACCTTCGAGGTGACGTTCGTGAACGAGGGCACGATGGCCCACTCGATCGACTTCCATGCCTCAGAGGTGGCCCCGGACGAGGCCATGCGCAGCATCGCCCCGGGCGAGCGCCTCGTCTACCGGTTCACGGCGAACCGCTCCGGGGCGTGGCTGTACCACTGCGGCACCATGCCCATGACCGCGCACATCGCCGCCGGCATGCACGGCGCGGTGATCATCGACCCGCCGGACCTCGAGCCCGTGGACCGCGAGTACGTGCTCGTGCAGTCCGAGGTCTATGTGCAGCCCGGCACAGGAGAGTCGGCCGACGCCGCCGCGCCCGTGGACGCCGCCGGCGCCCAGACCTGGGACCCGGACATGGTGGTGTGGAACGGGATCGCGGACCAATACGCGCAACGTCCGCTGACCGCGCGCACCGGCGAGCGCGTGCGCTTCTGGGTGGTGGCGGCCGGCCCGAACCAGGGCACGAGCTTCCACATCGTGGGCGCGCAGTTCGACACGGTCTACGCCGAGGGTGCCTACCGCCTCCGGCGGGGCCGGGACGCCTTCGGCACCGAGAACGGCGGGGCACAGGCGCTCGACGTCGCCGTCGCGCAGGGCGGCTTCGTCGAGACCGTGTTCGCCGAGCCGGGGCACTACGTGATGGTGGACCACGCCATGGTCAACGCCGAGCGCGGTGCCCGGGGGATCGTGGCCGTCACGGACTGAGCGTTCCCTGCGCACCCCCCGCGGGCCCGCGCGCGTGGTGCCGGCCCGCGGTCGGTAGCGTGGGGCCCATGGCCCTCCACCTGCAGCGGTACCGCGAGATCGCCCATGTCATGGCACGGAACGGCCTCATGGCCACGGCGGTGCAGGCGGGGCTGGGCCGCTGGCTGTCCCCCGAGGAGCGGGCGGTGCACCGCGGGATCGACGCCGGGGCGCGCCCCGAGCTCGTGGTCCGCACGTTCGAGGAGCTCGGCACCACCTTCGTCAAGCTCGGGCAGCTGATCTCCTCCCGGCCGGACCTGTTCCCGGAGTCCTACATCGCGGCGTTCGCCCGCCTGACGGACAACACCGCCGCCGTCCCGTTCGAGGCTGTGGCCCGCACGATCGAGGAGGACTTCGGCGCCGGCGTCGACGAGCTGTTCACCGAGTTCGACCGCCGCCCGCTGGCCACCGCCTCCGTGGGCCAGGTGCACGCGGCGCGGCTGCGGGACGGCCGCGACGTCGTCGTCAAGGTGCGCAAGCCCGGCGTGGTGGAGAAGGTGACCGCGGACCTGGAGATCCTGCGCACCCTCACCGGCAGGCTGACCCGCGCCTCGCACACCCTGGCCGACATGGACGTGCCGGCCATGGTGGACGAGTTCGACCGGTCGCTGCGCGCCGAGCTGGACTTCGTCGTGGAGGCCCGGGCGTGCGAGGAGATCGCCGCCGGCTTCACCGACACCCCCGGCGTGCGGTTCCCGTGGATCGACTGGGAGCTGACCACCTCCCGCGTGCTCACCATGCAGCGGCTGGCCGGGATGCGCGTGGACGACCTGCCCGCCCTGGACGCCGCCGGGATCGACCGCGAGGACCTCGCCTACCGCGCCGCCGACGTGCTGCTGCGCATGGTGTTCGAGCAGGGCGTGTTCCACGCGGACCCCCACGCCGGCAACCTGTTCATCGAGCCGGACGGGACCATCGGGTTCATCGACTTCGGCTCCGTGGGCCGCATCACCCCGGCCGTGCGGGACCGCTTCGGCGGGCTGGCCATGTCCCTGGCCCAGCAGGACGTGGACGGACTCGTGCGGGCGCTGCTGGAGATCGCCCCGCCGCGCCGGGCCGTGGACCGCCGCGTGCTCCGCTCCGAGGTCGCCCGGATCGTCATGCGCCTGGACGGGCGCGACCTGCAGGACATCCGCGTGCCGCAGCTGGTCTCCGAGATCTTCGCGATCGTCCGCCGGCACCGGCTGTCCATGCCGCCGGAGCTCGTGCAGCTGTTCCGCATGCTGATCATCGTGGACGGCCTCGGGCGCCGCCTGCACCCGGGCTTCGACTACACGCGGGTGCTGGACCCGTTCGTGCTGCGCCTGGTGGGGGAGCAGCTGGACCCCCGGAGGATCGCGGGCCGGTTCGGCCGCGCCACCCTCACCGCCGCCGAGCTGGGCCTGGACCTGCCCCGCTACCTGCGCACGCTCATGGAGCGCGTCGAGGACGGCGGGGTGGACATCAACGTGCGGACCAGCGAGCTGGAGCCCCTCGTCACGCGCGTCGAGCGCACCGGCGACCGCGTGGTGGCCGCCATGGTGGTGGCCGCCATGATCACGGGCGGCACCAACGTGCTCGTGGCCTACAAGGACCGGCTCGGCCCGTTCGCCGCGCCCGTGGTCGCCGCCGGCGGCGCCGCCCTCACCACCGGCAGCGCCTACCTGGCGTGGATCAGCCGGCCGCGGCGTCGGCCGCGCCGTTGAACAGCACCGGGCTCACACCCCGTAGGACCAGCCGTCCACCAGCCCGCGGGCGTAGGCGGCCTGGCCGAGGTGGATCGCGGCGTCGTCGATGATGCTCACGAGCCGCACCCCGCGGGTCACCGGGGGCGTGTAGGACGGGTCGACGACGTCGTCCAGCTCGTCGTCCGAGAGCGTGGCCACGTACGCTACGAGGGCCGCGACGCACGCCTCGAGGTGCGCGCCGAGCGCGGCGACGTCGGTGACGCGCAGCGCCCGGACGGCGTCGACGTCGTCCCCGAAGCCGAAGTCGTTCGACTCCCGGTCCACCCCGAGGCGCGCCGCCCAGTCTCCGGCGGCCCACACGGTCCGCTCGCCGCTGAGCGCGGAGGTCTGCACGTCCATCTGCCGGGCCGCGTGCCACAGCAGCCAGGCGATCGAGTTCGCGCGGTCCCCGGGCAGGGTGTGGGCGGCCTCGGGGGTGAGCCCGTCCAGCACGGGGCGGGCCAGGTCCAGGGGACGGCGGGCGGCGTCGGTCAGCAGAGCGCGGGTGTCCATGCCCCCATGCTCGCGCGCCGGCCGGGGGTCGGGCCAGCCCCCTTGCGGGGCGGGCACTAGGCTGGCCGGGTCCGCGGCGCCCGCACGTCCCCACGACGCCGGCCCGCGTCCGCCGTCCGGTGCCGCCGCCCCCACCCCGTCAGGAGTTCCCGCCGTGACCGACCAGCCCACCGCCGACGCCCTCCCGCTCTGCCCCGCGTGCGGTGAGGACTTCACGTACGAGTCCGGCGCCCTGCTGACCTGCCCGATGTGCGGACACGAGTGGTCCCCATCCGCTGACGGGGACGCCGCCGACGAGGCGGGCGCGGTCGCCGAGGTGCGCGACGCCGTCGGGAACGCGCTCGAGGACGGGTGTGACGTGACGATCGCCAAGGACCTCAAGGTGAAGGGTGGGGCCACCATCAAGTCCGGCACCAAGGTGCGTGGCATCCGCCTGCTGGAGTCGCCCGTGGACGGGCACGACATCAGCGCGAAGGTCCCCGGCCAGGGGCAGATGTACCTCAAGTCCTCCGTGGTGAAGCGGGCCTGATCGGAGCGCTCAGTCCCTGCCCGGGCGACGTCGGGCCTGCTTGACCTCGGACCGCTGCCGTTTGGCCTGCAGCCGTCGCCGCTGGGAGCCGCGGGTGGGCTTCGTCGCCCGCCGGGGGACCTCCGGCGTGAGCGCCTCCCGCAGCAGCGCGGCCAGACGCTCGCGGGCGGCCACCCGGTTGCGGCGCTGGGCGCGGTGCTCGGCGGCGTCCACCTGCAGCACGGTTCCCGCCAGGCGCGGGGCGAGGACGGCCAGGGCGCGGGCCCGCTGGGTGTCGGTGAGCGCCGTCGTCGTGCCGAGGTCCAGGCTCAGCTGGACCCGGGAATCGGCGGTGTTGACGCCCTGGCCGCCGGGGCCGGAGGCGTGGGAGAACCGCTCGGCGAGCTCGGCGGCGGGGACCGTCAGGCCGCGCGGCGCGCCGGGCCCGGGCGGGACACGCAGATCGCCCAGGTCAGCCATCCCGGCCGTCCTGCCGCCCGCTCATCCCGCGCCTCCCCCGTCCGCACCCGCCAGCAGGTCCGCGATCACCGCGCGGATCGAGGCCAGGTGGGGGATGACCGGACCCACGGTGACCCCGCCGGACGAGAGGGCCAGGCCGGGCGTGCCGGTCACCCCGGCGGCGCGGGCGTCCTCCGTGGCGGAGATCAGGGCCGGCTGGTGGTCGCCGGCCATGTCCTGGGCCCAGCGGTGCAGGTCCAGGCCGTCCACCTGCTGGGCCACGAGGGCCAGGTGCCGCGGGGTCACGTAGCCGGAGTTCTCCTCGCGCTGGGTCAGGAGGAACACCTGGACGAACTCCCAGAGCCGATCCTGCGCAGCGGCGGCCGCAGTGGCCGCGTGCTGGAGCACGAACACGTCCGGGTTCTCCGTGGTGGTGGCCAGGGGCCGGAACCGCACCGCCAGGGTCCCGGCGCGGACCTCCTCGGCCAGCAGGTCCTTGAGTGCGGTGAGGGCGAAGGCCTTCGAGGAGGGGCACTGCAGGTCGGCCCAGAAGGTCAGCGTGACGGGGGCGTCGGCGTCGCCGATCCGCTCCCCGTGCTGGTCCAGGCCGGCGGCGGTGGCGTCCAGATGGTCGGTGATCTCCTGCAGGGCCATGGGCCCCATTGTGCCCGCCGCGGCCTAGGCTGGCGGCCATGACCCAGACCACATCCGCCTCCGGCGCCCCCACCCGTCCGAGCCTCGAGCAGCTGCGGGACCTCGCCCCGTCCCTGTCCCGCTGGCTCGCCACCCAGGTGGAGGTGCGCCAGGTGCCCGGCGCGCAGGTGGCCGTGCGCCTCGGCGACGAGCTGGTGCTCTCCGAGGCGTTCGGCGAGGCGGACCAGGCCGTCGGGGAGGCGCTCACCACCGAGCACCTGTTCCGGGTGGCCAGCCACTCCAAGACCTTCACAGCGGTCGCCGTGCTGCAGCTCGTGGAGGCCGGCCGTCTCCGCCTGGACGACACCGTCGGCGACCTGCTCGAGGACTACGCGGACACCCCGCTGGCCGAGGCCACCGTCCGTGAGCTGCTCAGCCACACCTCCGGTGCGATCCGTGACGGCGTGGACGCCGACTTCTGGCAGCTGGACCGGCCCTTCCCGGACACCGAGGCCCTGCGGGAGGTGGTGGCCGAGCACGGCGCCACGTACGCCCCGCAGGAGCACTTCAAGTACTCGAACATCGGCTACGGCGTCCTGGGCGCGATCATCGAGCGCCTCACGGGCGCCGACGACGTCTCCCACGTGAGCACCGCGGTGCTCGAGCCGCTCGGCCTGGAGCGGACCAGCCCGGAGCTCGCCGACGCCCGGGACAGCGCCCCGGACGACGACGGCGCCGACGCGCCGCGCCTCGTCACCGGCCACTCGCGCCCGCACGGCCGGGACCGGGCCCGCGTCACCGTCGGCAACCCGACCACCGGCGCCCTGGCCGCGGCCACCGGGTTCGTCTCCACGGCGGAGGAGCTCAGCCGGTTCTTCGCCTCCCTCGCCCTGGGGCAGGGCGGGCTGCTCACCGACCGCGCTCTGCGCCTCATGCACCGGGCCGAGTCGAGCTTCCGGCGCGGGACCGGCACGGGCACGTACGGCCTCGGCCTGATCGGCATCACGGTGGGGGAGCGGCGTCTCGTGGGCCACTCCGGGGGCTTCCCGGGGCAGATCACCCGCACCCTCGTGGACCCGGACACGGCCCTCACCGTCTGCGTGCTCACCAACGCGGTGGACGGCCCCGCGGACGCGCTCGCCGTGGGCCTGGTGCAGCTGATCGACCTGCTCACCCGGCCCGCCGCGGACTGGCAGGCCCTGCCCGCCGGCGTCACCGAGGAGGACCTGCGGCGCCTGACCGGCCGCTACGGCAACCTCTGGGGCGAGACGGACATCGTGGCCGGCGGCGGCCGTCTGGTCATGCTCGACCCCGTCACCCCCGGACCGCTGGACGCGGCCCAGGAGCTGCGCGCCCTGGACGCCACCACGCTGCGCGTGGAGGACACGGACGGCTTCGGCGCCTCCGGCGAGCGGATCCCGTTCGAGGTCGACGACGACGGCCGGGTCACCCGGATGCGCGTCACCGGCGTCAGCAGCTGGCCCGAGGAACAGCACCGCGCCGGTGGCCGGGCCGACGGGAACTGACCCGCCGAGCACTCCCGTGTCCGGCTGCGGTCTACCGTAGGGGCATGGATCTCGTCGATCGGGGCGCACAGCCGCCCACGCCCGGACGGCTCGTCGTCGTGTGCGGACTGCCGGGCACCGGGAAGACGACCCTCGCCCGGGCCCTCGTGCGGGCGCGCGGCGGCGCCCACCTGCGGGTGGACGCCGTGGAGACGCCCTTCACGGCGGCGGGCGTCGACGTCGGGCCGCTCGGCTACGCCGCGGTGCGCGCGCTCGCGGCGGGCAACCTGCCACTGGGCACGGACGTCGTGGTGGACCTCGTGGACCCCCTTCCGGAGACCCGTCGTCTCTGGTCCTCGCTCGCAGCGGAGACGGGCGCGCCACTGACGGTCCTGGAGTGCGTCCTCCCGGGCGAGCCCGAGCACCGGCGGCGGGTCCAGGCCCGCGTCCCCGACCTCCCCGGACAGACCGTGCCCTCCTGGCCGGAGGTCGTCGGCCGGGAGTACGTGCCGTGGGACGAGGTCCGCGACGGGCCGCGCACCGAGGTGGAGACGACCGACGAAGGGCGTGCCCTGCGCGTCGCCCTGGAGGCCCTGCGATGAAGCGCCGCGCGCCGCTCCGCCGTGGGGGCGGCGACCCCCTCGACCTATCCACCGCCATCGTGGTGGTGACCGGCGCGAGTTCCGGCATCGGCGCGGCCTTCGCCCGGGCCCTGGCCGCCCGCGGTGCCGACCTGGTGCTCGTGGCCCGCCGCGCCGACCGCTTGGGGGCCCTGGCCGCGGACCTGCGGGCCGCCCACGGGGTCGCCGTCACCCCCGTGGCCCGGGACCTCGCCGCCCCCGACGCCGGCCGCGCCCTCCACACCGACCTCGCCGCCCGCGGTCTGCGTGTGACGGGCCTCGTGAACAACGCCGGGTTCGGCGCGTCCGGGCTGTTCACGGAGCAGCATCCGGACCGGCTGCAGGCGATGATCGCTCTGGACGTGGCCGCCGTCGTCGACCTCAGCCACGCCTTCCTGCCGGACCTGACCGCCGCGTCCGGCGGGTTCCTGGTGAACGTGGCGAGCGTGCTGGCGTACCAGCCCGCCCCGCGCATGGCCGTGTACGCGGCGGCCAAGGCGTTCGTGCTGAGCTTCACGGAGGCGCTGTGGGAGGAGCACCGGGCGACCGGGCCGCGCGTGCTGTGCGTGTCCCCGTCCAGCACGGACACGGAGTTCTTCGACGTCGCGGATCCGGACGGCATCTCCCGACGGCCACGAGCCGCCACGCCCGAGCGCGTGGTGGCCGCAGCGTTTGCGACACTGGAGCGGCGGAACCCGCCGCCGTCGATCGTCACGGACGACCGGTTCGTTCCCGTCCTCGCGCGCGCCCTGCCCCGCCGGGCGATGGTGCGCGCCGTGGGAGCGGTGCAGCGCGGGCTCAGCCGTCCGCGCGGCTGAGCAGCGCCACCAGGAAGTCCTCCGCCGGCGGGTGCAGCTGCCACGTGGAGAACCGGGCGTCCACGCGCCATCCGGTGGCCTCGGCGTCGGCGGCGAAGTCCTCGAACGGGTAGCCGCGGCCGGCGCCGAAGCCGGTGACCAGCCGACCGCCCGGGGCCAGGTGCGCCCGCATCCGCTCCAGGGCCGGTCGGCGCTCGGCCTCCGCGAGGAACGTGGGGACGTTGCCCGCGCACACGATCAGATCGAACGCCTCGGGGGTGCCGTCCTGGTCGGCGAGGGTGAACTCGGCCAGGTTCCCCACCTCCCAGCGCTGGGCCGGGAACCGCTCGCGCGCCACCGAGATCAGGTGCGGGTCCAGGTCCACGCCTGCCACCGAGTGGCCCAGCGCGGCCAGCCGGCCGCCGACCCGGCCGGTGCCGCAGCCGGCGTCCAGGATGCGGGCGCCGCGCTCGGCGAGGGCGTCCACCAGGCGGGCCTCGCCGTCGAGATCCCGGCCCATCTCCTCGAATCGATCCCACCGCTGCGCGTACCGGCGGGGGTGCTCCGGGTCCGCCCGGACCGCGGCGAGCCACACGTTCTCCTGCGGGGCGGGGACGGCGTCGGGCGTGGGGGCGGTGTGCGGGGTCATGCCAGTCAGTATGCGGGACGGCCCCGGCCGCCCGCCCCGCTACCGTGGACGCCCATGGAGCCCCTCTTCGGCGACGACGTCCTGGCCCGCCCCGCCGTGGCCCTGCCCGACGGCGCCCACCACCTCCCGGGGTTCCTCACCCTGGAGCAGCAGCGGTGGATCGTGGCCCGGTTCCACGAGTGGACGGCCGGGCCCGTGCCGCTGCGGGCCGCGCGGATCGGCGCGCACGAGATGAGCGTGCGCACCGTGTGCCTCGGCTGGCACTGGCGTCCCTACGCCTACTCCCGCGAGGCCGTGGACGTGAACGGCAACCGCGTCCTCGACGTGCCCGACTGGATGGTCCGCCTCGGCCGGTCCGCGCTCGCGGCGGCCACGGGGGACGAGGCGGCCACCGCGGCGTACACCCCGGACACCGCCCTGGTGAACCTCTACGAGGGCGACGCGCGGATGGGCATGCACCAGGACAAGGACGAGGTGTCCCGCACGCCCGTGGTGTCCCTGTCCATCGGGGACACGTGCCGCTTCCGGCTGGGGAACACCCGTACCCGCACGCGGCCCTGGCAGGACGTCGACCTGGCCTCGGGGGACCTGTTCGTCTTCGGCGGCCCCTCCCGCCTCGCGTATCACGGGGTGCCGAAGGTCTACCCGGGGACCGCGCCGGAAGGCTGCGGGCTGGCCTCCGGGCGGATCAACATCACCCTGCGGGAGACCGGCTTGGAGGGGTGAGCTGCTTGTTCAGAAGGACACGGTCGGCGGTCGCGGCCCGTCATACGCTGTGAGCATGACCACAGACAAGTCTGACCTTCAGGTGTTCCAGTCCGATGATGGACTGTTGGTGTGGGGACCTTCGGCCTCGATGGCGTTGTTCGACTCCAAGGCCGCGCGAACCGCGCGGCCTGTCCCACGTGACCTGCTGGGAAAAATGACTCTTGCAGCCGGTGTCATTGGTCTGGCACTCACAAGCGACGAGTACCGGGGCATCTACTTCCGACCCGACGATGAATCACTGGCATTCGCGCGCGAGCACGGAATCGACCTGAGGAACGTCACCAGTGGAGTCATGCGGGCCAAGGACATCGCCGGCGGCAAAGGCGGGGAGATTGCCAAGCATGTGGGCTTTGTCGCCGTTCCCCCCGATCCGACCCTCATGGTGCTGAGCGCCGTCCTGACAACGCAGATGTCGATCGTGGACCAGCTGGAGAAGATCCAGGACTACCTCAAAGAGATGGACCACAAGCTCGACCGCCTGATGAGGCAGCGGAAGCTCGAGGTCACAGGACTGCTCGGCGGGGTGGTCTTGGCCATCGACGAGGCAGAGACGGTCCAGTCCGCTACCGGGCACGTGTCCGAGGTCACGTGGTCCAAGGTGCAGGCCAACTCACTGGTGCTCCAGCAGATCCAGGCCGAGGCAGTCGCCCAGCTCGCTGCGATGGCGGACGAGATCATCGCGTGCAAGGACGACGTGGATGAGCTGGCTAAGGTTGTCCGCCGCGAGACGGAGGGCGTTCAGTTCTGGCTGGGTGTTCTGGCGCGAGCGGTTGCCACCCAGGACCGTCAACATCTTCTCGAACTGGCGCGTGTGGAGGGGCAGCACCCGGACCAACTGGAGGCACATAGACGTGGCCTCGTGGCGGCCCGGTCCCACCGCCTCGGCCGCATCACGGACGCGCTCCGACGCATTAACGAATCACTCGTCGGGGCCGGCACACTCACCAACTTCGGCTACGTTGCGAATCCGTTGTCCTCACGTGCTGTCACCCGTGGGTCTGAAGAGATCACCGGTCATGTCCTGACCTTCGCCGCCCATGCTGACGTCAATCTCGACGATCTGGGCCAGGTGGAGGGGAAGGCATGGCTGAGCGCGGTTCGCGGTCTCGCCGGGGATGTGAAGTCGGGCGTAGACGACACCGCATCGACCGCAGCCCGGCGTGTCGGACAGTTCAGCCGAGTCATCAAGACCGCAGGCGAGGAGCGTGCCCTGGCCCGCGCCGAGCGCATCCGCGCCCGCCGGGCCGCTGGTGCCGCCGTCGAGGATGCATCCGCCGATACGGATACGGAGGCCTGATCCGGCGCTGAGGTGCGGGGCGGGCTCACCGCCGGCCCCACACCCCGCCCTCCGTCTCAGCCCTCCCCGCGCGCGATCCGCACCGCGGACCGGATCATGGGGATCTGCAGCGGCAGCCGCCCGTAGGCGATGGCCTGCTTCGCCGCCGGGCGGTGCCGCCACCGCCACGCCATCCACATGTTGCCGGGCCACACGCCCACGAACAGGGCGGCGGCCGCGGCGCCTCCGGCCTGCCGCGTGGCCGGTGCCGCCAGCAGACCGGCCACGGCGAGTTCGGCCACCCCGGATCCGTACGTCCACGCACGGGCCGAGCCGGGCAGCGCCGGGGGGATGAGCTGGTCGAAGGGCTCGGGTCGCACGAAGTGCAGGACACCCATGCCGCCGAGGGCGGCGGCCATCACCGGGGCCTTCACGCGGCACCGCCCTCGGTGGAGGGGACCTCGATCGGCGGGACCATCATGGCGGGCCTGGGCCGCAGCGCCGGGACGTCCACCTCGATCATGGACGGCCCGCCCCGCTTGAGCGCCTTCTTCAGGGCCTTGTCGAAGCCCGTGGGACCGTCCACCTTCGTGTGGCGCAGGCCCACGGACTCGGCCAGCAGCGAGAAGTCCGGGGTCAGCAGGTCCACGGCCCGCTTCTTCGCCTTCCGCGCCTTCTGGATGTTGCGCAGCACGCCGTAGCCGCCGTCGTTGAACACCACCAGGACCACGTCCGGGGCTTCGGCCGCCAGCACGGCGAGCTCGCCCTGATGGACGGCCAGGCCGCCGTCGCCCACGATCGCCAGCACCGGGTCCTCGGGGCGTCCGACGCCGGCCCCGATCGCCATGGCCAGGCCCTGGCCGATGCCGCCGCCGGCGGCGAAGACGTTGTCCCGCGCGTCGTACACCTCGAGGAGCCGGTTGCCCCACGAGCTGCCGGGCACGGTGACGTCCCGGACGATGACGGCACGGCGGGGCAGGCGCCGGCGCATGGCGTCGCAGATCCCCGCGTAGGCGCCGATGTCCTTCCGGTGCGCCGCGCGCGCGGCGTGGGCGGCCCGGCGCACCCGCGTCGCCCAGCCGTCCTCGGTGGCGGTCTCCCCGAGCTCCTCCGTGAGGCCGGCGACGGCAGAGCGCGCGTCCGCCTGGAGGCCCACCGTGACGGGGAAGTTCTTGCCGATCACCTCGGCGTCCAGGTCGATCTGCACGTGCCGCTCCGGCAGCGGGAGGGCGAAGTTCTGCGTCTCGTTGCCGCGCAGGTGGGAGCCGATGGTCAGGAGGCAGTCCGCCTCCTCGTACAGAGGGAGCACCGCCTCGTCCGCGGGGAAGTTGCCGATCAGCAGGGGGTGGTCCTCCGGGACCGTGCCCCGGCCGTTGGTGCCCGTGAGCACGCCGGCGCCCCACGCCTCGGCGAGGGCCACCACGTCCGCTCCGGCCTGGCGAGCGCCGCCGCCGGCCCAGATGAGGGGACGGCGGGCCTCGCGCAGCGCCGCCGCGGCCCGCTCGATGTCCCGGCGGGCGCCCGTGCGCAGCGTCTCGGTCCGCTCGGTCGCCCTGTCCTGGTCGTCCGGCTTCGCCAGGTACTGCAGGTCGATGGGCCAGTCCACGCTCACCGGTCCGGAGGGGGCGGTGGCGGCCCGCTGCACGGCCTCGGTGAGCACGGCGCGGGCCTGGCGAGGGGTCTCCACCCGCAGGGCGTGGGCGCTGACGGCCTCGAGCATCTGCATCTGGCGCGGGACCTCGTGGTAGGCGCCCTTGCCCTCGCCGATCAGGTCCGCATTGATGTTGCCGGTGATGTGCAGGACCCGGCTGGAGGCGGCCATCGCCTCGAGCATGGAGCCGGCCGCGTTGCCCGCCCCCGTGCCCGTGGAGGTCAGCGCGACGCCGACCCCGCCCGTGGCGCGCGCGTAGCCGTCCGCGGCGTTGATCGCGGCGGCCTCGTGGCGCACGGGCACGAACCGCAGCTCGCGGTCCACGGCCTCCACCAGCGGGAGGTTGTGGATGCTGATCACGCCGAACGCCACGTCCACGCCGGCGTCCCGCATCACCTCCACGAGGACGTCGCCGCCGGTGCGCTCGTCCGGGACGAGGTCGCTCGTCGGGATCTCGTGGGCTTCGGTGCTGACATGGGACTTCTTCGCCATCATGGTCCTCTCGTTCCCGTGCGCCCGGATGCGGGCGGCGGCGCTGCCAGCCTAGGTTCACGGCCTCGGCCGGGTCGACGGGTCAGCCCCGTGCCCCCAGATCCTCCGCGACCGCGTCGGCCACGCGCGCGCCGGAGACCACGGCGCCCTGGATGGACGCGGTGTCCCGGTGGTCGCCGGCGGCGTAGACGCCCGGGGCCACCCCGGCGGGCCGGCGCAGCTGCAGGGGGACGGACTGCACGGGCAGGGCGTGGGCGACGTCGTCGCGCGCCAGCAGGTCCCACCCGGCGGCGTCCACACCCCAGATGCGGGCCGCGTGCAGGCGGGCGGCCTCATCCGTGACGCGGGCGGCGGCCGGGTCCAGCAGGGCCGTGGCCTGCACCAGCGGGGTCCCGTCCGGGGACAGGCCGGGCGCCACCGCACTCATCACGGCCGTGTGCACCAGCGGGCCGGAGCGGGTGCCGTCCACCGCCAGGAACCGCTCGTCCGGCGCGTTCGGGGCGCGGAACCACCACGTGGTCAGGCCGCGCGAGGGCACGTCCGCCTGACCCGTGACCGGGGCGAACGCCTCGGGTCCCACGGCCACCACGGCGGCCCGCGCGGTGAGCGCGCGCCCGTCCGCGGTGGCCACGCGGACGCCCGTGCCCTCCGGCGTCACCCGGTCCACGGCGACGCCGAGCTCCACCCGGGCGCCCGCGGCGCCGGCGCGGGCCGCCAGCTGGTCCGGCAGGGCCCGCACGCCGCGGGCGGGCACCCCCGGGGTGCCCAGGAGGAACATGCGCACCAGCAGCTGGACGAAGCGGTGCGAGGTGGTCAGGTGCGGGTCCGCGAGCACGCCCTGCAGGAACGGCTCGAGCACCGCCCGGCGCAGCGGCCCGGTCACGCCGGCCGCGTCCCACGCGGCGGTGAGCGGCGCGTCGTCGCCGTGCTTCGTCCGCCCCGGGGCGACGAGGGCGGGCCCCGCCCACCGCGCCAGTCCCGCGAGGGTCCGGGGCTCGAGAAGGCCGGTGCCGCGCGTCGTGCGCAGCATGCGGGCCACGGCGGCGGGCTCGCGCCGCGGATCGGCGAGCAGGGCCAGCCCGTCCGTGCCCCGCACGAGCACGCCAGCCCGGAACTGCTGGAGGTCAAGTGCCGCGAGGTCCGCGTGCTTCGGCAGGTCCGGGTAGGCGGGGTTGATCAGCTGGAAGCCCCGGTCCAGGACGAACCCGTCCACCGTCCGGGTGCGCTGCCGCCCGCCGACCTCGGCCTCCCGCTCCAGCACGAGCACGGACAGCCCGCGCTCGGCGAGGGTGCGGGCGGCCACCAGCCCGGCGAGGCCGGCTCCGACGACGATCACATCCTGATGCTCTGCCATGCGGCCAGTATGCCGGGGTCCTCCCCCGGCCGTCAGAGGCCGAGCGCCTCGCCGGGGGCCAGACGCACCGGTCCGCGCGCCGTGGCCACGTCCACGGCCTCTCCCTTCTGCGTCACGACGACGACGTCGGCCGCCGCCAGCTCGCCCGCCACCTCCCGGGCCACGGGCATCAGGTCCCGCCAGTCCTCCCCGCCGACCACGCGAGCCGCGTCCGAGGGGCAGATGGTCGTCCCCTCGCCGCGGTGGCGCAGCAGGGTGCGCATGGCGGCGGCGAGCCGCTCGCGCCGGCCCTGATCGGTGGGCTCCCACCACGGGTCCCCGCGCTCGCCGAGCGCCACCTTGGCGTCCTGGACGCGGAACCGGACGCCGTCGCCGCGGCTCTTCACCAGTCGCCGGGCCGTCATGAGCTCCTTGACCAGCTCCGCGTGCAGGGCCTCGGGGATGTGCGGGTCCGTGGCGCGCCACTTGCGGCCGTTCACGATGATGTGGTGCCCGTCGGGCGTCCTCTCGGGCCCGGGGCGGTCGGCAGTGGGGGTGTCCTGGTCCGTCATGGGGTCTCCTCGTCGGGGGTGGCAGGGGCGGGGGAGATGCGGCCGGGGTCGGAGGTCCCGGTGAGACGGTCCAGGGCGCGGCGCAGCTCCGGCCCCGCGTCCACGATCCGCACGTCGTTGCCGGTGCGCACGCCCTGGGTGGTGAACGCCCGCAGCACCGAGGCGATCACGGCGTCCTGGGCCTCGCGCGTCTCCATCTGGCGCGCCCCGGACCAGAAGCGCAGCTCGAGCTCCACCGTGGTCACGCCCACCGAGGTGAGCAGGGCCTGCGGCGCCGGGTCCGTGAGCACCGAGGGCAGGGCCGCCATGGTCTCCACGGCCACCGCGCGGGCGCGGTCCAGGTCCGTGGCGTCGTCGAGGTCCAGGGACACGGACGAGCGCACCGCGTTGAAGCCGGTCTGCACGGTGACCGCGTTCGAGTGCAGGATCTGGTTGGGCAGCAGCACGAGGCGCCCGTCGAAGGTCTTGATGCCGGTGGCGGACAGGCCCATCTCCACCACGGTGCCGGCGTGGTCGGCCACGGCGATCTGGTCGCCCACCCGGAAGCGGTCCCGGGCGAGGATCACCATGCCGGCGAACATGTTGCCCAGCACCGTCTGGAACGCGATGCCTGCCGCGATCGAGATGACACCGATCCCGCCGAAGACGTCCACGGGCTTGACGCTGGGGAAGACCACCGTGACGGCGGCGCCGAGGGCCAGGACGGTGAGGCCCCCCGCCACGAGGGAGCCGAACACGCGGGCGGCGCTGGGGCTGCGGCCGCCCCGCGTCAGCGCCCAGGTCACGCCGGAGCCCACGAGGCGCCCCAGGGCATAGCCGAGGACGGCGACGGCCAGGCCGACGCCGACCGCGGTCGGGGTGATCGGGGGCAGGTCCATCAGGCGTCCTCCAGACGTCGGGTCACGAGGGCACGCGTCCGCTCCAGGGCGGTGCGGTGCCGGTCCAGGGTCACGTCCTCGAGCTCGTCGAGGAGGGTCGCGAGCCGGCGCGGGATCTGCACGCCGCCCGCGCCGTAGTGCGCGATCTCCTCCACGCCCAGGGTCAGCAGCTCGGCCACGGTCGCCGGGCGGATCCGCAGCCGGGCCACGCCGTCGTCGTCGGCGACGTGCCGCGGGCGGTCGTGGCGGCGCACGGCCGTGCCGAGCACCCGGCGCAGCTCGAAGACCACCTGGGTGGCCGTCGTCGGATCGTTGATCCCGGGGGACAGGGCCCGCTCCGCCACGTCCACCAGCTGGCGGACGCCGAACCCCGGATCGTGGGTGGACCGCCGCTCGGCGGCCAGCACCACTGCATCCTCGACGGCGTCGCGGACGTCGTCGGTGACCTCGCCCCACACGCGGGCCAGCGGCGTCCCGGGCGCCAGGAACGCCCCCGGGGCGGGCAGGAGGTCGAGGTGCAGGTCCTTCTCGTGCGCCAGGGTCGTCAGGCGCTGCTCGTCCACCTCGACGACGTGGCCGTGGCGGTCGCCCACCCGGACGAGGGAGGGGGTGCCACGGGGCTCCCAGTCGGCCTGCTCGGGCAGCGTGTCCTCGTCCGGGAAGTACTCCGCCACAGCGGCGCACGTGGCGTCCCCGACCCGGCTGACGACCTGGGAGACCTGGATGAGGGACATGATCGTGCGGATGAACGCGGGGAACAGGATGAAGGCTGTGAGCACCAGGAGATAGGCCAGGGACACGGACAGCTGCGGCACGAACGCCTCGGCGTCGTCCGCCGCGCCGCGCACCTCCCGGAGCACCGTGAGCGCGTACACGAACGACGCCACGAAGACGCCGAGCGTCCACTGCGTGATGCGGGTGGACAGGAAATCCTGCAGGATCCGCGGGCTGAACTGGCTGGAGGCCAGCTGCATCACGACCATCGTGATCGAGAAGACCAGACCGGTCACGGAGATCATGGCGCTCGCGATGGTCCCCAGCACGCTGCGCGCCCCGGCCGGGCCGCCCGGGAAGGCGACCCCGATCTGGTGGTGGAGGGCGGCGTCGAGCAGGGGCAGGACGAAGCCGAGCGCCACTGCGGCGATCGTGACGAGGGCGGGGATCACCCAGAAGGGCTCGAAGAGGCGGCGCAGCGGGGACGCCCGGTGCACGGCATGGGGCTCCCGGACGACCGGCACCCGGGCGACGGCGTGGTTCATGGGGGACAGTCAACCAGGCGAGGCGTGGCCGAGGGCCGACGCGCCGCACGCACGGGCGGCAGACTGGGGGGATGCTCGTCCCCTCCCTCGACGCCCTGATGCGCATCCTCATCGTCACCCCGCTCATCTACCTGGCCGCGGTGGTCCTGCTGCGCGTCAGCGGCAAGCGGTCCCTCGCCAAGCTCAACGCCTTCGACCTGATCGTCACCGTGGCCCTCGGCTCCGTCCTGGCCAGCACCGTGACCTCCTCCAACACGGCCCTGCTCTCCGGAGTGGCCGGGTTCGGCCTGCTGCTCCTGCTGCAGATCCTGGTGTCCTGGCTGACCTCGCGACGCCACGTGACATCCTCCGTGGTGCGCTCCGAGCCCACGCTCGTGGTGCGTCACGGCGAGTTCCTCCCGGACGCCCTCGCCGAGGTGCGGCTCACCGAGGACGAGGTCCGCCAGGCGGTGCGCTTCCAGGGCGTCGGCGGCCTGGACCAGGTGGCGGCGGTCTGCCTGGAGTCCGACGGGTCCGTCTCCGTCATCACGGACTCGAGCGTGGGGGACGGCTCGGCGCTCACGGATGTGCGGGGGTGGCGGGCGGACTGACCCGCCGGCCGGTCGGACCCGCCGCTGCCCCGGGGCGCGCCCATGGGTAGGGTGAGCGGATGGAGACCGTCCCCGTCTCGCCCGAGCCCGCCGTCGACCTGCGCCCCGTGGCGGCCAAGGACGAGGAGTTCCTCTGGGGCTGGCTGCACGGGACGCCGGACCCGGAGTGGAAGCGCTGGGACGCCCCGTACTTCCACGCCGGGGACACGCCGGTCCCGGACCGGTCTGCGTTTGCCGTCACGCACGCCCGACACGTCGAGGACCGGCACCGGCGGATCGTCGCCGTGGACGGCGCCTCCGTGGGTCTGGTGACCCGGTACGAGGAGGCCCCCGCCGGCGGAGGCTGGTGGGAGCTGGGGATCTTGCTGTTCGACCCGTCACGCTGGGGGCGGGGGATCGGACGCCGTGCGCTGGCGGCGTGGACGGACGCGACCTTCGCGGAGACCGATGCGCACCTGATCACCCTGACCTCGTGGTCCGGCAACGAGCGCATGGTGGCCTGCGCCCAGCATGCGGGGTACACGTCCGTCGCCCGCGTCCCCGAGGCCCGCGCCTGGGACGGGCGGCGCTGGGACTCGGTCCGCCTGGGCCTGCTGCGCGCCGAGTGGCAGGCGGCCCGCACTCCCGCCGCCGACGACGCCGCCCCGCTCACGCCCCCGGATATCGCCTTCCGCGAGGGTGAGGTCCCGGCGGCCGAGGACCTTCGCCGGCTCTACGACGCGGTCGGCTGGAGCGCCTACACCCAGGACATGGAGACGCTCGCGGCGGGGGTCGCCGGGTCTTCCCGTGTGGTGACCGGGTGGGCGGGCGACGTCCTGGTGGGGCTGGCCCGGGTGGTCTCGGACGGCCACACCATCGCGTACCTGCAGGACCTGCTCGTGGACCCGGCGCACCAGCGGCGGGGGATCGCCTCGGAGCTGCTGCGCCGCGTGTTCGCCCCCTACGTCCATGTCCGCCAGCACGTGCTGATCACGGACGCCGAGCCCGGCCAGCGCGCCTTCTACGAGGCCGCCGGGTTCTGCGAGATCCGGGACGGCCGGTCCCCGGGTCGGGCGTTCGTGCGCTTCGCCGCCTGACGCGGCGGCGTCACGCCGTCTGCGCGGCCCCCGAGGCGGTGCCCGCCGTCCAGGTGCGGTAACCGCCGTCGAGGTTGCGGGCCCGGCGGCCGTGCGCGGCGAGGATGCGGGCGGCGATGTGCCCGCGCAGCCCCACGGCGCAGTGCACCACGAGCTCGCCCTCGGGGACGTCGGCGAGGCGGTCGCGGAGCTCGTCCACGGGGATGTTGACCGCACCCGGGATGGCCCCGGCCGCGAACTCCCCGGGGGAGCGCACGTCCACCACGGAGGCCCCGTCGGCGAGCGCGTCCTCCAGCTCGTGTCACTGCACGGTCTCGCTGACGCCGCCGGCCACGTTCTGGTCCACGTAGCCCAGCATGTTCACGGCGTCCTTGGCGGAGCCGAACGCCGGGGCGTAGGCGAGCTCGAGGTCGGCGAGGTCGGAGGCGGTGAGGCCGCCGGCGATCGCGGTGGCGATCACGTCGATCCGCTTGTCCACGCCCTCCTCGCCGACGCCCTGGGCGCCCAGGATCGCGTCCGTCTCCGGGTCCACGAGGAGCTTGAGCGCCATCGTGGCCGCCCCGGGGTAGTAGCCGGCGTGGGAGGCGGGGTGGGTGTGGATGATCCGGTGCGGGCGCCCGGCCGCGCCGAGCCGCAGGTCCACACCGCGCTCGCGCAGCCGCTCGTGCACCGGCGCGGCCATCTCGGGGTCCAGCGGCGCCATCACCTGAGAGGTCGCCTCCACGAGGGTCACCTGCAGGCCGCGGTGCACGAGGTTCTCGGCCGCCTCCACGCCGATGAACCCGCCGCCCACCACGACGGCGGTGCGCGCGTCCGCCACAGCGGCGGCCATCCGGTCGGTGTCCTCCACGTCCCGCAGGGGCAGGGCGCGCTCGATGCCCGGGATGGGCGGGAACACGGGCCGGGCGCCGGGGGAGAGGACGAGGTGGTCGTACCCGAGCTCCGTCTCCGCGCCCGCCGCCGTGCGGAGGGCGACGGTGCGGGCCGCGGCGTCGATCCCGGTGACCTCGGTGTCCACGAGCACGCGGATCCCGAAGCGGGCCGCGAGCGACTCGGGCGTCTGCAGCAGCAGGGAGGACCGCTCCTCGATCACGCCGCCCACGTCGTAGGGCAGGCCGCAGTTGGCGAAGGACACGTGGGCGCTGCGCTCGACCACGGTGATCTCGGCGGTCTCGTCCAGCCGACGCAGGCGCGTGGCGGTGGACATGCCGCCGGCCACGCCGCCGACGATCACATAGCGGGCGGGGGAGGCGGGGTGCGAGGTCTCGGTCATGTCTCCATCGTATACCCCGAGGGGTATCGACGTCGCGGGTGAGCGGCGTTCCCTCGCTCACTTCGCGTCGGCGTAGGACTCCGTCTGGGACACCGTCAACGGGAAGTCCACCGGCGCGGCGCCGAAGAGCAGCCGCCCCGCCTCCGCGGCGGCCTCCCGCACGACGCCGGCCACGGCCTCCGCCTCCTCCGCCGGCCCGTGCAGGACCACCTCGTCGTGCACGAAGAAGACCAGCTGCGTCCTCGCTCCGGCCGTCCGCAGACGCCGCCGGATCTCCCCCATCCAGCACAGGGCCCACTCGGCCGCGGTGCCCTGCACCACGTAGTTGCGGGTGAAGCGCCCGGCCGAGCGGCGCAGGGTGCCGGCCCGGGACTCCGCCTGGCGGGTGGAGCGGTCGGCGACGGCGCTGAGCCACCCCTCGTCCGCGGGCGGCGACCAGCGGCCCAGCCACGTCGACACGGGCCGTCCCGCCTCGCCGGCGGCGGCGGCCTGCTCCAGCAGGCCCAGGGCGTTCGGGTAGAGCCGACGCAGGTGCGGCAGCAGGGCGGCGGAGTCCCCGGTGGTGGCACCGTACATGGCCCCCAGGAGGGCCACCTTGGCGCGGGAGCGGTCGTCGAGGGCGGTGCCGGCCGAACGCCCCTGCTCCGCCACCTCGCGGTACAGGTCCGGGGTGGATCCCGCGGCGGCGAGGGCGGCGTCCTGCGCCATGGCCGCGAGGATCCGCGGCTCCACCTGGGAGGCGTCCGCCACGGTGAGGAGGTGGCCGTCGTCGGCCCGCACCGCGTCGCGCACCACCGCCGGCACCTGCATGGCCCCGCCGCCGTGGGCCGCCCACCGGCCGGTGACCACGCCGCCCACCAGGTAGGCGGCATGGAAGCGGCCGTCCCGCACCCAGGTGTCGAGCCAGTGCCAGCCGTTGGCGGTCCAGAGGCGGTAGAGCGCCTTGTACTCCAGAAGCGCGGCGATGCGCGCCGTCCGCGCCTCCGCCTCCGCTCCTCCGCGCGCGGCCCACGACTGCAGCTCGTGCTGGCGCGTGGAGTCCACCGTGACCCCGGCGGTCTGGAGGGCGCGCAGCAGGTCCTTCTGGGAGTCCGGGTTCAGCCCGGGGGCGCCGAGGTCGTCCGCCACCTGTTCGGCCAGTGCCTGCAGCCGTGCGGGCCGCTCACCCTCGGCCGGCCGGGGGCCCAGGCGTTCGGTCAGGCGTGCGTCGTGCAGGTCGGCGCGCCACGGCAGCCCCGCCCGGTGGATCTCGGCGGCCACGAGCGCACCCTGGGATTCCGCGGCCAGCAGCAGGCGGAGACGCGCCGGGTGGGCGGAGGAGGCCACGGCCCGGTGCTGGGCCGCGAGCTCCGCGGCCAGCCGGCGCACGTCGGGGGCGGCCTGCGCGGCGGGGGCGGGGAGCTCGAACATCGTCCCCTGCTGGAGGGCGGGCGCCGCCTCCCCGGCGGGGGCATCGCCCTCCGGCTCGTGCACGGCCAGCTCCACCGCCGGTCGGTACTCCACCGCCCCGGCCGCCGCGGCGCGCGTCAGGATGCGCTGACCGAGGGACAGGTCCCGGACGGCGTCCACGGGCACGCCCGCGCGCAGCCACCGCGGATACTCCTCGGCCACCGAGGCCAGCACCCAGCGCACGGCCCGCGCCTCCGTCCCGAGCCGTCGCGGGAGGTCGCGGACGACGTCGGATGCGGCCTCGCGCGGGAAGGTCACCGGGGTGGGCACCTCCGGCAGGCCCGCGGGCGCGTCCGGCTCCGCCGGGACCGCGCACCAGGTGCCGGAGCCGGCGTCGGGCGCGGGGCCGAGGACGATGTGCACCCGGCCATTGTCCCTGGTCCCCGGGATCAGTCCCGCGCGGTCTCCTCGGCCGTCGAGCGGTCCTCGATCCGGTCCCCGGCGATCCGGTCCATGACGAGGGCGATCGCACCGTCGCCGGTCACGTTGGTGGCGGTGCCGAAGGAGTCGATGGCGATGTAGGTGGCCACCATGAGCGCCACCATCGGCTCGGTGAACCCGAGCATGGTGGAGAGCAGGCCCGAGGCGGCGACGATCGCGCCGCCGGGGACGCCCGGGGCGGCCACCATGGTGATGCCGAGCATGAAGATGAAGCCCACCATGAGGGGCAGGTCCACCGTTCCCCCGGTGAGGAGGATGACGGCCGTGGAGAAGGCCACGATCTTCACGGTGGAGCCGGCCAGGTGGATCGTGGCGGCCAGCGGCACCACGAAGGAGGCGATCGGCTGCCGCACGCCGAGGGAGAGCACCTGCCGCAGCGTGACGGGGATGGTGGCCGCGGAGGAGGACGTGCCGAGCGCGGTGGCGTAGGCGGGGAGCATGGCCTTCAGGGCGTGGAAGGGGTTGCGCCTGCTGATCGCGCCGGCCACGAGGTATTGGAGCACGAGCAGGACGAGGGTCAGGGCGAAGACGATCAGGATGACGCCGAGGAAGGTCATGATCACCGTGAAGACCTCGCCGGCGGCCGCCATGGCCAGGAAGATGCCGAAGATGTAGAACGGCAGCAGCGGCACGATCAGGCCGGTGACCACGCGCTCGATGATCGTGCGCAGCTCCTCGAAGCCCTGCTGCATCACGCCCCGGGGGATGAGCGTCATGCCGATGCCCAGCACGAATGCCAGCAGCAGCGCGGTCATGACGCCGAACGGCGGGCCCATCTCGATCTCGAAGAACGGCGCGGCGGTGGCCTCGGAGGGGTCGGTGACGCCGGCGATCGAGCCCGGCGTGAGGATCCGGGGGAACAGGAGCGCGGCCACCGTCAGGCTGAGGAGGCCGCCGAGGAGCGTGGAGAGGTAGGCGATGCCGGCCGTGAGACCCAGCCACTTGCCGGCGCCGCGGCCGAGCTCGGCGATCGCGGGGGCGACGAGGGCCACGATCAGCACCGGGACGATGAACCCCAGGAAGGCGCTGAAGAGGGAGGTGAACGTCGCCGCCAGGCGCGCGAGCCAGTCGGGGGACACGAGGCCGACCGCCACACCCAGGGCGATGGCGACGAGGATGCGGGGCAGCAGCCCGAACCGGGGGCGACGGGCGGGTGAGGCGTCGTCGGCGTCGTGCGTCGACGACGCGGGGGAGACGGGGGGATGAGACGGGGGGACCGCGGAGGACATGCGCTCCACCTTAGGACCCGGTGGGGAGTGCCCCGGGTGGCGCTGCCGGCAAGGACGCGTCCGGGTTGCGCGATGCTCCAGGCGCCGTCCACACTCGGCGGACGGCGGCGCCCATCGGGGGACGCGCCGATCACACGAGACGGGAGCGCGGAGATGGCGGAGCAGCAGGGCACGGGGGACCGGTCGGTCCTCAAGGACAGGGTGACCGGACGGGTCGTGGGCATCAGCGTGGCCGCCGCTCTCGGCGGGTTCCTTTTCGGCTTCGACACCGCCGTCATCAACGGTGCCGTCGACGCCCTGGCGGGGGAGTTCGCGCTCGGCAAGGGCCTGACGGGCTTCGCCGTCGCCTCGGCGCTGCTCGGCTGCGCGCTCGGCGCGTGGTTCGCCGGACCGCTGGCCAACAAGCGCGGTCGCGTCCCGGTCATGGTCGTGGCCGCCGTCCTGTTCCTCGTCTCGGCCCTGGGGTCGGGCCTGGCCTTCGGCGTCGTGGACCTCATCCTCTGGCGCGTGGTGGGCGGCCTCGGCGTCGGCGCCGCCTCCGTGATCGCCCCCGCCTACATCGCCGAGGTGAGCCCCGCCCAGGTGCGCGGCCGGCTCGGGTCGATGCAGCAGCTGGCGATCGTGCTGGGCATCTTCGTGGCCCTGCTCTCCGATGCGATGTTCGCCGGCCTGGCCGGCGGCGCCTCCAACGAGTTCTGGCTCGGCCTCGAGGCGTGGCGTTGGATGTTCCTCGCGGAGGCCGTCCCCGCCATCGCCTACGGGCTGTTCTCCCTGCGTCTGCCGGAGTCCCCGCGCTTCCTCGTCGCCCGCGGCCGCCTCGACGAGGCCGCCCGCGTCCTGCACGACTTCACGGGTGTGGACCGGGTGAACCTGGTGATCGAGGACATCCGGCTCTCCGTGCAGTCGGAGCGCCGTGAGTCCCTGTCCGACCTGCGCGGCTCGGCCCTCGGCCTCAAGCCGATCGTGTGGGTCGGCATCCTGCTGTCCGTGTTCCAGCAGGCCGTGGGCATCAACGTGATCTTCTACTACTCCACGACCCTCTGGAAGTCCGTCGGGTTCGGCGAGTCGGACGCGTTGCTGATCACCGTGCTCACCTCCGTCACGAACATCGCGGTGACGATCGTGGCCATCATGCTCGTGGACAAGGTCGGGCGCCGGCCCATGCTCCTGGTCGGCTCCCTGGGCATGACCGTCTCGCTGGGGCTCATGGCCCTGTGCTTCTCCTTCTCCACGGTCACGGTGGCCGCCGACGGCATCGAGGCGGTGAGCCTGGGCGCCCCGTGGTCCACCCTCGCCCTGATCGCCGCCAACGCGTTCGTCGTCTTCTTCGGCGCCACGTGGGGCCCGCTGACCTGGGTCCTGCTGGGCGAGATGTTCCCCAACCGGATCCGCGCCAGCGCGCTCGCGGTGGCGGCCGCGGCCCAGTGGGCCGCGAACTTCGTCGTGTCCACCACGTTCCCGGCGCTGGCGGCGGTGGGCCTGACCTTCGCATATGGGCTGTACGCCCTGATGGCGTTGCTCTCGTTCCTGTTCGTGCGCACATACGTCGCCGAGACCAAAGGCAAGACCCTCGAGCAGATGAGCGACGCGGTGGAGGTCGCGCCGCGGCGTCGAGCCGCCGTGGCCCGCGAGGCAGGGGACGCCTGAGCGGCCCTGCCTGGACCACGACGTCGGCCCGCACGGGAGACGGCCCCGCGCCGCCTACCCTGGTGCGGTGACCTCACCGCAGCCGCACTTCACCCCCGCCCACGACGCCTCCCTCGCCTCCACCCGGGTGGGGGAGGGCCCGCGCCGCGTCGCCTTCCTGCACGGGCTCATGGGCCGGGGCCGCAACTTCACGGGGATCGCCAAGGACCTCGCGGACGACTTCACGTGCGAGCTGATCGACCTGCCGGACCACGGCCAGTCCCCGTGGACGGACCGCGTGGACTACCAGGAGATCGCGGACCGCGTGGCGGCGCACCTGCGGGCCGGGCTCGCCGCGGAGGGCCCCGTCCACCTCGTGGGCCACTCGATGGGCGGCAAGGTGTCCATGGCGCTCGCCCTGCGCCACCCGGACCTCGTGGACCGCCTCGTGGTGGTGGACATCGCCCCCCGCATGTCCGAGTCCGCTACGGACGAGTTCGTCCACCTGCTCGGGACCATGCGCCGCATGGACCTGGCCTCGTACGGCTCCCGTGCGGAGGCGGACGCGGCCATGGCCGAGCACGTCCACGACGAGCGCGTGCGCGGCTTCCTGCTGCAGAACCTCCGCCGGGAGTCGGGCCGGTTCTCCTGGCAGCCGAACATCGACATGCTCTTCGAGCACCTCGAGCAGGTGGGCCGCTTCCCCGACCCCGTGGTCCCCGAGGATCCGGAGCGCGTGTTCGACCGGCCCGTGCTGTGGCTCGGGGGTGCGGACTCCGACTACATCCGGGACGAGGACGTGCCGGGGATGAGGGCCCTGTTCCCGCGCGTCGTGCGGGTGACGGTGCGGGACGCGTCCCACTGGGTCCACGCGGACCAGCCGGAGGCGTTCGTCACCGCGCTGCGCACCTTCCTCACCGCGGACTGACGGCGCCGGCGTCAGTGCGCCAGGGTGTCCTTCTTCCCGCGCACGCGGTCCACCACCGCCATGATCCCCACCACGAGGGTGCCCCACAGCAGGCCCCACGCGGCGGAGGTGAGGGTCTCCACGAGCCAGGCGACGACGCCGCCGGCCGCCTCCACGGCGTGCACGACCTCGTGCTGGAGATCGTACGGCCAGGGCAGGCCCAGGGCGGAGAGCTCCATCAGCACGATGTGGCCGCCCACCCACAGCATCGCCACGGTGCCGATCGCGGTGATCACGCCGAGCACCACCGGCATGGCCTTGACCAGGCCGGCGCCGAACGAGCGGCCGCCCGAGGTGCGGGCGTTCTGATTCATGTGCAGGCCGATGTCGTCCATCTTCACGATCAGCGCCACGGCGCCGTAGACCACCACGGTGATCATCACGGCCACCACCGCCAGGATCGCGGCCTTGAGCCAGAAGGACTGGTCCGCCACCTCGTTCATGGAGATCACCATGATCTCCGCGGAGAGGATGAAGTCCGTGGTGATGGCCCCGCGCACCACCTTGTCCTCCGCCTCGGGGCCCTGCTCCACGGCCGGCGCCTCGTGCGACGCGTGGTGGCCGGTGAGCTTGCCCCACACCTTGTGCGCGCCCTCGTAGGAGAGGTACGTGCCGCCGGCGATCAGCAGCCACGGCAGCAGCCACGGGGCCAGCCAGTCGATGATCAGCAGCGCAGGCAGGATGAACACCAGCTTGTTTCGCAGCGAGCCCTTGGTGATGCGCCAGATCATGGGCAGCTCGCGCTTCGCTGCCGCGCCGGACATGTACTGCGGCGTCACCGCGGCGTCGTCCACCACCACGCCGGCGGCCTTCGCGCTCGCCTTGGCGGCACCGGCGGCGACGTCGTCCACGCTCGCCGCGGCCAGGCGCGCCAGGGCGGCGACGTCGTCGAGCAGGGCTACCAAACCACTCATGGGTGTGCTCCTCGGGGTGTGCGCTCCCGCGGCGGTCGCGGCGCGGTGTCGAGCATAACGGGACCAGCCCCGGCGGGTGCGCCCCGAGCGAGGGGTCCGGGCCCCGCGCGGCGGGCGTCTAGGGTGGGCTCTCGGGGCGCCCCGCCTCACAGACCCGAGCGTCCAGGAGAACCCCCCATGACCGTCGACGTCGGCCCCGCCCCCGGACGGACCCGTCCTGCTCCGCGCGGACCGGGTGGCCGCCGTGCCCTCGTGGGCCGCCCGGTGTTCGCCTCCGCGGCACTGCGCCGGGTGGTGTACGCCGTGGTATTCGAGGCGCTGGCGGTGCTCTTCACCACCGGCATCCTCGCGGCCCTGGGCAACGCCGGCGGCCCGTCCCTCATGGTGGCGGTGGTCTCCTCGACGGTGGCCCTCCTGTGGAACGTGCTGTTCAACACCCTGTTCGAGCGGTTCGAGCGCCGCGTGGGCGTCACCCACCGGCCGTGGTGGATGCGCGCGGCGCACGCCGTGGGCTTCGAGGGCGGCCTGCTGGTGTTCCTCGTGCCGGCCGTGGCCCTCGTGCTGGGCGTCGGGCTGGGGGAGGCCTTCCTGATCGAGGCCGGCCTGCTCGTGTTCTTCCTCGTCTACGCGGCCGTGTACGCCTACGCCTTCGACTCGGTGTTCGGGCTCCCCACCCAGTCCGTGCGGCCGCGCCCCGCGGCCGCCCGCTGACCGGGCCGTCCCGGTCCGGACGCGGGCGCCGTCGTCGGTTCAGAGGCCCAGGAACTCCCGGATGGCGGGCATCTCCCGCCGGGCCTGCGCCAGCCCCAGCTCGTGAGCGGCGGCCAGCTTCGCCACGGACCGCTCCCCGTTGGACACCGGCATGGTCTCGGGGACGAACAGGTAGGCGCTGCCCTCGCGCTCCATCTGGAACAGGCGCTCCCGCGTGGCGTTGTACCGCTCCCAGCGCGTGAGCAGCGCCTCGGCCACGGCGGGGTACTTCCGGAAGGCCCGCTGGTAGAACGCGGGGAAGCGCTCGGGCCCCTTGACGTAGGAGCGCTCGCGGGTCATCACCACGAACAGCCGCTCGAAGCCCGCCTCCTCGGCGGCGGTCACCGGGATGCCGCCGTCCACGCCGAGGGCGCCGTCCACGAACACCGTGCCCTCCGCGTGCACCGGGGGCATGAGGATGGGCATGGTCGAGGACGCCCGCACGCGCACCATGAGGTCCCGCAGGGTCCCCATGTCCTCGCGGGTCCACCAGCGGGTCTCGCCCGTGACCGCGTCGAAGCCGGCGAGCACCAGGCGCGCGGGGTTGGCCTCGAACGTGGCGAAGTCGTACGGCAGGTCCGCCTCCGGCAGGCCCGCGTGCTCGTAGATGTACTCCGCGTTGAACATGCCCTTGCCGCGCAGGAAGGTCCGCCAGTTGCCGAACCGCGGGTCGTCCGCGAAGTCCACGAACGCCTGCCGCGCGCGCTCGGGGGAACGGGCCAGGTAGTTCACGGAGTTGGAGGAGCCGGCGGAGATCCCCGCCACGAAGTCCACGTGCACGCCCGCGCGCAGCAGCTCGACCACCACGGCCGAGGTGTACGAGGCGCGCATGCCCCCGCCCTCGAACAGCAGTGCGGTGTCCGTGACGTTGGACGTCAGCGTCTCGTGCATCTCGTGTGGCCTCCCGTTCGCCCTGCGCCGAGTCCCGCGCGACACGCGCCCGCCCGGCCTCGCGCCATCCTAGGCTGTCCGCCATGGCCACCACCCACTTCCAGAGCACCCCCGTCCGCACCGTGGGCGAGCTGCCCGCGGTCGGCTCCGCCGCTCCCGCCTTCACCCTCACGGGACAGGACCTCGGGGCCGTCGGGCTCGCCGACCTGGCCGGGCGCACCGTGGTGCTGAACATCTTCCCGTCCCTGGACACCGGTGTGTGCGCGCAGTCCGTGCGCCGGTTCAACGAGGAGGCCGCCGGACTCGAGGGCACCTCCGTCCTCGCCGTGTCCGCCGACCTGCCGTTCGCCGCCGCCCGCTTCTGCTCGGCGGAGGGCATCGACGCCGTCACCCCCGCCTCCGTCTTCCGCTCGGACTTCGGCACGGACTACGGCGTGGAGCTCGCGGAGGGCCCCATGGCGGGGCTGCTCGCGCGCGCCGTCGTCGTGATCGACGCCGAGGGCCGCGTGGTGCACACCGAGCTGGAGGACGAGATCACCGCCGAGCCGGACTACGAGGCCGCCCTGGCCGCCGCGCGCGGCTGATCCCGGTGACCGGCGCCCCGTCCTCCTGGCCGCCCCCGGCCCCGCCGCCCGGGTGGCCGCAGCCCCCACGCCCGCGGCGACGCTCGCCGGTGACGGTCCTGATCAGCGTCCTCGGTGTGCTCGGCGCGGTGGTGCTGGCCGCGGGGCTGGCGCTGCTGGTCGCCGGGCGCATGGGGGATGTGGCCGCACGGCAGGGGACGGAGGCGGCGGCCCCCCGCGCGTCGAGCGAGGAGGTGCGGGCGCTCGCGGCCGGCCTCGAGGGTGCCCACGACGGCGTGGCCGTGGACTGGGACGGCGCGGTGGGGTCAGGCCCGGATCTCGCCGCCGGCGCCCGGGTGGACGACGCTCCGGGCGTGCTCCTCGTGGAGACCACGCTGGGCACCATGATGGGCACCGGGACCGGGATCGTGCTGTCCGAGGACGGGCTCGCGATCACCAACTACCACGTGGTGGAGGACTCCTCGGACGTCTTCGTCACCGTGGCGGACACGGGGCGGCGGTACACGGCCACGGTCCTGGGCAGGGACGCCGAGCACGACATCGCCGTCCTGGACGTGGAGGACGCCGCGGACCTGACCACCACGAGCGTGTCCCGGCAGCTCCCCGCCCGCGGAGACCAGGTGGCCGCCGTCGGGAACGGCTCCGGGCAGGGCCACCTGACGGCCGTGGGCGGCGAGGTGCTGCGGACCGACCAGTCGATCATGGCGGCCACCGAGGGGACGGACGACTTCGCCCGCCTCACCGGGCTCATCCAGACGGACGCGGACGTGGTCCCCGGCTACTCCGGCGGGCCGCTCGTGGACGCCGAGGGCCAGGTGGTGGGCGTGACCGTCGCCGCGAGCGAGGGGACCACCGCGGAGGAGGTGGACGGCTTCGCCATCCCCCTGGACGTGGCCTTCGACGTGGTGGCCCAGGTCCTCTCGGGGGAGGAGACGGACACCGTGAGCATCGGGGCGGACGGCTCGCTGGGGATCATGGTCTCCGGCTCGGGAGACGGCGTGGAGGTCCTCCGGGTGGACCCGGGCTCGGCCGGCGAGGAGATCGGCCTCGCGCCGGGCGACGTGATCACCGCCGTGGACGGCACGGAGGTGGGGGGCAATGCCTCGCGGATGTCCCGGCTGGTCAACGACCACAACGCGGGGGAGCGGATCGCCGTCGCGTGGCGGACCCCCGACGGGACCGAGCGTGAGGCCGAGGCGGTCCTCCAGGAGGCGCGCTACAACTGAGCCGCCGGCTTAGGCGAGCAGGTCGAGGGAGACCAGCATGACGGCGATCCCCGACAGCGCGCCCAGCAGCGCGGGGGTGCGTCCGCCGGCGCGCTGGGCCTCGGGGAGCAGGGCGTGCAGGCTCAGCGCCACCATGACGCCGGACACCAGGGCGTACACCGCACCGAGCACCGCGGGTGTCAGGAACGGGGCCAGCACCAGGTAGCCGACCAGGGCGCCCGCCGGCTCGGCGATGCCGGCCACGGCCGCCCACGTGAAGGCCCGGCGCCGCGAGCCCGTCGCCGTGCGCACGGGGACGGCGACGGCGATCCCCTCCGGGACGTTGTGCACCGCCATCGCGACGGCCAGGGCGAGCCCCACCGAGGGGTCCTCCAGCGCCCCGGCGAAGGTCACGAACCCCTCCGGCAGATTGTGGGCCGCGATCGCGACGGCGGTCACGGCACCGAGGCGGGCCATGCGTCGGGCGGCCACGCCCGTGCCGTCCGGGGCGGCCGGCCCGACGACGTCGCCCGGGACCGGGGGCGTGGGCTCCGGCACCAGGTGTTCCAGCAGCAGGTACGCCCCGGCTCCGGCCAGGAGCGCGGCGACCGCCGCGAGGCCCCCGGCCGAGCCCACCCCGGCGGCCAGCCCCTCACCCGCGGCGGGCATCATCTCCGCCAGGGAGACCGTCACCATCACTCCGGCGGCGAGCCCGAGGGCCACGGCCAGCCCGCGGCCGGAGATCGGCCGTCCGACGGCACCGAGGGCCCCGCCGAGGGCGGTCGAGGCCCCGGCGAGGGCGGTCAGTGACAGGGCCGTCCAGAACGGGTCCACGCGTCGGCCTCCTCCGGATCGGCGGTCGGCGCGGACAGGACGGTCCGCGGGGTCGTCCGCCATCCTAGGTGGACGGGCCGCCCCTGCCCGCCCCGACCACAGGAGCCCACCATGCCCCGCAGACCGTCCCCGCCCACCCGCCTGACCGGTCTCGCCGACCGCCTCGGCCTCCCCCTCGGCGCGGACCGCGCCGCCCCCGGCGAGGGGTTCGCCCTGCCGCGCGGGGCTGAGCCCGGACGCGCCGTCGTCGTGGGCTCGGGCCCCAACGGCCTGACCGCCGCCGCCCTGCTGGCCCGGGAGGGCTGGGAGGTGGACGTGTACGAACGGCACTGCGCGCCGGGCGGGGCGAGCGCCTCGGGCCCGGTGCTGGGGGAGGGGACCGTGGTGGACCTCGGTGCCGCCGCGCACCCGTTCGGCGTGGCGAGCCCGGTGTTCCGCGAGCTCGACCTCACCGGCCACGGACTGCGGTGGCTCCATCCGGAGCTGCCCATGGGGCATCCCCTGCCGGGCGGCCCCGCGGCGCTCCTGCACCGGGACCTGGACCGCACGGCCGAGGGCCTCGGCAGGGACGCCCGCGCGTGGCGGGCGGTGCACGGAGCCCTCGTGCGGCAGCCCGAGAAGCTCGTCGAGGACGTGCTCGGTCCCATGCTGCGGCCCTGGCCGCACCCCGTGGCCATGGCGCAGCTGGGCCTGCGCGCCCCGTGGCCGGCGGCGTGGACGGCCCGGGCCGCCTTCCGCACCGAGCAGGCCCGCGCCCTGTACACGGGCTCGGCCGTGCACGCGATCCTGCCCCCCGGCCGGCCCCTGACCAGCGCGTTCGGCGCCCTGTTCGGCGCGTTGGGCATGACCACCGGCTGGCCCGTCGCCGAGGGCGGCTCGGGTGCGATCGTCGCCGCGCTGGTCGCGGTGCTCGAGGACCACGGCGGCCGGCTGCACCTGGACCATGACGTGAGGGATCTGCGTGAGCTGCCCGCCGCGGACGCGGTCCTGCTGGACATGACGCCGCGCCAGGTGGCCGCACTGGCCGGGACGGACCTGCCCGCCGGCTACGCCCGGGCCCTGCGGCGCTGGCGCTACGGCGCGGCCGTGTCCAAGGTGGACTTCCTCCTGGACGGGCCCATCCCCTGGACGGATGCGGCCCTGACGGGCGCCGGCACGGTGCACCTCGGCGGCACGTCGGCGCAGATCCAGCACGCCGAGGCCGAGGCCGCCGCCGGCCGCATGCCCGAGCAGCCGTTCGTCATGCTCTGCCAGCAGCAGGCGGCGGACTCCTCGCGCGCCACGGGCGCGGCCGCGGGCCGCACCGTGGTGTGGTCCTACGCCCACGTCCCGCACGGCTGGGCCGGAGACGTGCGGCCGCTGATCGAGGAGCAGGTCGAGCGGTTCGCCCCCGGCTTCCGGGACCGGATCGTGCACGCCGAGGCCTCCCGGCCCGCCGACCTCGAGGCGTGGGACTCCAACCTGGTGGGCGGGGACATCGCCGGCGGTTCGATGGGCGGGCTGCAGCTGCTCCTGCGCCCTGCCCCGACCCCCGTGCCGCACCGCGCGGGCCGACCGGGCCTCTACCTGGCCTCCGCCTCCACGCCGCCCGGCGCCGGCGTCCACGGCATGGCCGGCGCCTGGGCCGTCCGCACCCTGCTGGCCGACCGCGTCGTCCGGTGAGAGCGCTTCAGGCGCCGTGCCCCAGAGGCCGGGCCTCGGAACGCCGCGCTGACGGGCTGCCGTGGCGGGGCGGGGAGGACGCGGCATGACACGCCCAGGGGGCGGCTTTCCGTTACACGGAGATACCCGCTACAGTGTGTCTCATCTCACGGAGTGGTCATGATCCACGCCACACCGGAGGTCGTCCCACGCAGGCGGATCCCCCTCCTGCCGGGTCGCCCTTGCACCTTCAGATGAACGGAAGATCCTTCCATGAAGCACACGAAGCTCTCCGCGGCCACGGCGCTCGCCTTCGGCTCCGCCCTCGTCCTGTCCGCCTGCGCCCCGGCCGGCCCGGCCTCCAACGACGGCGGCTCCTCGTCCGCCGCGAACGGCGGCTCCTCGTCCGCCGCGAACGGCGGCTCCTCCGCCGCTGAGGGCGGCTCCGCCTCGGGCGGCGCCGGCGAGGTGACCACGGGCGAGAACGGCCAGAAGCTCACCGCCCCCGTCGACGGCCCGGGGCTCGCCGACCTGGGCGACGTGCAGACCGAGGACGGCTCCATCGCGTACTCCGTGGGTGCCGACGAGTTCCTCTCCTACAACGGCCTCCAGGAGAACACGTACACCACGTACAACTCCGCCGTGGTGGACCGTCTGTTCTCGAGCTTCTGGTACTACGGCACCGACGGCACCCTGCTGCCCAACGAGGAGTTCGGCACGTACGAGAAGATCTCGGACGATCCGCTCACGGTGAAGTACACGATCGCCGAGGACGCGAAGTGGTCCGACGGCACCCCCGTGACCGCCGCGGACTACATCGTCCAGTGGGCCGTGGACAACCCGACCGTCCAGAACCCCGAGGGCGAGGCGGACCCGGAGACCGGTGACAAGCCGCCGCTGTTCGAGACGATCTCCACCGAGTTCGGCAAGCGCGTGCCCGAGGCCCCGGAGGGCGATCCCAAGGGCAAGGAGTTCACCATCACCTACGAGGAGCCCTACGCCGACTGGGAGATCCTCGTCTCCACCGCCCTGCCGGCCCACGTGATCGCCAAGGGCGCGGACATGGAGCTGGACGCCCTCGTGGAGGCGGCCAAGGCCAAGGATGTGGCGGCCCTGAAGCCGGCCGCCGAGTTCTGGAACAACGGCTGGGACTTCTCCCCGGGCGAGCTTCCCGAGCAGGACATGATCCCGTCCATGGGCCCGTACCGCATCAAGGACGGCAGCTGGCAGGCCGGCAACTCCATCACCCTGGAGGCCAACCCCGAGTACTGGGGCACGCCCGCCGCCACCAAGGAGCTGGTGATCAAGTTCGCCGCCCCGGAGACCCACGTGCAGGCGCTGCAGAACAAGGAGCTCGACGTCATCGAGCCCCAGGCCACCATCGACACCGTGAGCCAGCTGGACGGCCTGGGCGACCAGGTCAACGTCCAGAAGGGCGACGAGATGACCTGGGAGCACCTCGACTTCAACCGCGGCGAGGGCTCCGTGTTCGCGGACAGCCCGGAGCTGCGCGAGGCGTTCGCCCTGTGCGTGCCGCGCCAGCAGATCGTGGACAACCTGATCAAGCCGATCAACCCGGACGCGCAGGTCCTGAACGCCCGTGAGGTGTTCCCGTTCCAGGACAACTACCAGGAGGTCGTGGACGCGGCCTACCCGAAGGAGCTGGACCAGCCGAACCCGGAGAAGGCCAAGCAGCTCGTCGAGCAGTCCGGTGTGGACAAGCCCGTCGTGCGCCTCGGCTACCAGGCCGGCAACCAGCGTCGCACCGAGACCGTCGCGCTCATCAAGTCCGAGTGCGACAAGGCCGGCTTCGACATCCAGGACGCCAACAGCCAGGTGTTCTTCAAGGAGGTCATGCCGGCGGGCGACTACGATGTGGCGCTCTTCGCATGGGCGGGCTCCGGCCAGAAGGCCTCCGGCGCGAACATCTACCAGTCGGACGGCCAGCAGAACCAGCAGTCCTACTCCAACAAGACCGTCGACGAGGCGTGGGACAAGCTCTCCACCTCCCTCGACGAGAAGGAGCAGCTGGAGCAGACCAAGGCCATCGAGAAGGCCCTGTGGGAGGACTTCCAGGCCATCCCGCTGTACGCGCACCCGGGTGTGCTCGCCCACCAGGCGGACCTCGCCAACGTGCGCGCCACCTCCGTGCAGACCGGCGCCCTCTGGAACGTCGAGCAGTGGAAGCGCGTCGCCGAGTGACGATTGCCTGACCACTGATCGTGTGGCCGCCGGGACCCCCGGGTCCCGGCGGCCGTGCGTTGAGGACTGGGCCCGGCCGTCGCGGTCGGGCCCAGTCCCATGACGGAGCGAACTCCGACACTCCACCCACTTCCCAGTCCGCACGGAAGGCCACCCCCTGTTGTGCTGAAATTCATCCTGAGACGCCTGGGCAGCTCCCTGCTCGTCCTCTTCGGCGCGTCGATCCTCCTGTTCTTCCTCGTCGTCAACTCGGGCGACCCCCTCTCCGACCTCCGGGAGTCGCAGGCGAACAACCGCGATCAGCTGATCGCCACCCGCATCGCGAACATGGGGCTCGATCAGCCCTGGTACGTCCGGTACCTCGACTGGCTCAAGGGTCTGGGAGGCTACCTCGTGGGCCAGGGCACCCTGGGCATGAACCGCTCGGGGCAGCAGGTCGCCGACCTCCTGTCCAACGCCGCGAGCTCCACGCTGCGGCTCGTGGTCCTCGCCACCGTCCTGGCCATCATCATCGGCGTCGCCGTGGGCATCATCACCGCGATCCGCCAGTACTCCGGCCTCGACTACGCCGTGACGTTCCTGATCTTCCTGTTCTTCTCCCTGCCCGTCTTCTGGGCCGCCGTGCTGCTCAAGGAGTACATGGCCATCGGGTACAACAACTGGATCGCCGAACCGACCCTCAACTGGGGGCTCATCATCGGACTCGCGGTGATCCTGGGCCTCGCACTGCAGGCCGCCATGGGCGGTCCCCTGGCCCGCCGGGCGTTCACGTTCCTGGCCACCGCGGGCGTGATCGTGCTCGGGGCCTACCTGATGTTCGCGCTCGACATGTGGCGCAACCCCCGCATGGGCCCGATCGTCCAACTGGTGATCGGGCTGGCCGTGGCTGTCGGCGCCACCGCGCTCGTCACGGGCCTGCGCAACCGCTCCGTGCTGAAGGCGGGCCTCGTGACCGTGGCCCTGGGCATGGTGGGCTACTACGCCACCTACGGCATCCTGTACGCGAACCCCAACGGCTGGATCATCGCCGGCCTCGCCGTCATCACCGTGCTCGTGGGCGTCCTCGTGGGCCGTCTGCTGGGCGGCTTCTCCCAGGGGTCGGCCGTCACGGTCTCCGTGGTGACGGCGCTCGTCATGGGCACCGCCATCATCGCCGAGCACATGATGAACTATTGGCCCGCCCTCCTGCGGGTGAAGTCGCGCCCCATCTCCACGATCGGCTCCGAGACCCCCAATCTGAAGGCGGACTTCTGGGTCCTGTTCCTCGACAAGGGCACGCAGCTGCTGCTGCCGACCATCCTGCTGACCATCATCTCGGTCGCCACGTACTCGCGGTACACCCGCTCCTCCATGCTGGAGGTCTCCCGCCAGGACTACATGCGCACCGCCCGGGCCAAGGGCCTCGGCGAGCGGCAGGTCATCCTGAAGCACGCCTTCCGCAACTCCCTGATCCCGATCACCACCATCATGGCGTTCGACTTCGCCGGCCTGATCGGCGGCGCGGTCATCACCGAGCGCGTGTTCGGCTGGAAGGGCATGGGCGAGCTGTTCGCCACCGGCCTGAACCAGGTGGACCCCGCGCCGGTGATGGCGTTCTTCCTGGTGACCGGCACCGCGGCCGTCCTCATGAACCTCGTGGCGGACATCCTCTATGCCGTCCTCGACCCCCGGATTCGAGTGTGATCCCCGTGAGCTCCTCTGCACTGAACACCACGTCCGCCACGGACGCCACCACCGTCGTCGACCTCGCCGAGGCCGAGGACATCAAGCTCCGGGAGAACGCGGGCAAGTCCTACTCTCAGGGGGCGCTGGTCCGGAAGCGCTTCTTCCGGCACAAGGCGGCCATGGTCTCGTTGGTCGTGCTGATCCTCGTCACGATCCTGGCGTTCACCTCGATCGGCTTCGCCGGCATCCCGGGCTGGTGGGACAAGTCCTACACCTCGGCCGCCACCATCGTGAACGGGGGCAAGCCGACCCTCTCGCTCGTGCCGCAGTTCCTCGGCGGCGAGGGCCTGCGCTGGGGCGAGCACCCCTTCGGCCAGGAGTCCACGGGCAAGGACTACTTCGCGCTCGTCATGCGCGGCACGCAGCAGTCCATGATCATCGCGGCCATCGTGGGCCTGCTCTCCACCGTCATCGGTGCCGCCGTCGGCGCCATCTCCGCCTACTTCGGCGGGTGGGTGGACTCGGTGCTGATGCGCCTGACCGACCTGATCATCGTGATCCCGCTGCTGGTGCTGGCCGCCGTCCTGGGCCAGATGGCCTCGGGCCTCGAGCTGGGGATCATCCCGCTCGCCGTGGTGCTGGGCCTGGTCTCCTGGACCTCGCTGGCCCGCCTGGTGCGCGGTGAGATCCTCTCCCTGAGGGAGAAGGAGTTCGTGGCCGCGGCCGTGGCCATGGGCGCCAAGCCCGGGCGCATCATCGCCAAGCACCTGCTGCCGAACACCATCGGCGTGATCGTGGTCAACGCGACCTTCGCGATCGCGGGTGCCGTGCTCCTGGAGACCTCGCTCTCCTACCTGGGCTTCGGTGTGACGCCCCCGGACTCCTCCCTGGGCCTGCTGATCAGCCAGTACCAGAACGCGTTCACCACGCGTCCGTGGCTGTTCTGGTGGCCCGGCATGATGATCCTGGCGATCGCCCTGTCCGTGAACTTCCTCGGCGACGGCCTGCGCGACGCGTTCGACCCGCGCCAGTCCGGTGCCCACCGTCGCAAGCGCGGCTTCTTCAGCCGCCGTGCCGCCGCCACCGAGGCCGGCGCCACCACCGCGGGCGGCCTGGCCGCCGCGCCCACCGCCCGCGACGCGGGCTTGAACGACGCCCCGGTGGACGCGGACGGCCGCCCGAACCAGCCGCACAACACCAGCGGCTTCGGTGCCGGCGGCGGACAGGGAGGCCTGTGATGAACGCAAAGGCATTCGACGGGAAGGACCGTGACATGGTCGAGAACAACGCCGGCAGCCACGCCGCCTCCACCCCCGCGGCGGAGCAGGGCGGCCTCGTGCCGGGCCCGGTCACCGCGCCGCACCCGGTGACGGGGCCGGCCACCAGCGCGATCGGCGTGGTCCAGCGCCACGACGACCTCGGCGGCGATCCGATCCTGTCCTTCCGGGACGTGGACGTGCGCTTTGCCACCGAGTTCGGCTCGGTGCATGCGGTCAAGGGAGTCACGTTCGACGTCAAGCCCGGCGAGGTCGTCGCCCTGGTGGGCGAGTCCGGCTCGGGCAAGTCGGTCACCAGCTCCACGGCCATGGGCCTGCTGCCCCCCACGGCGGACATCACCGGTTCGGTGAAGCTCGCCGGCCGCGAGGTGCTCACCATGACCCCGGGCCAGCTGCGCGGAATCCGCGGCGACGACGTCGCCATGGTGTTCCAGGAGCCGATGACGGCGCTGAACCCGGTGCTGACGGTGGGCGACCAGCTCACCGAGGCGCTCCAGGTCCACGGCCTCGCCTACGGCACCGAGGCGGAGAAGCGCGCCGTCGAGCTGCTCACCATGGTGGGCATCCCCGACGCCGCGAGCCGCCTCAAGCAGTACCCGCACCAGTTCTCGGGCGGCCAGCGCCAGCGCATCGTGATCGCCATGGCCATCAGCTGCTCGCCCAAGGTGATCATCGCGGACGAGCCCACCACGGCGCTCGACGTCACGGTCCAGGCCGAGATCCTCGAGCTGCTCCGCTCCCTGAAGAACAAGATGAACACGGGCATCCTGCTCATCACGCACAACATGGGAGTGGTGGCGGACATGGCGGACCGCGTGTGCGTCATGCTCCACGGCGAGATGGTGGAGACCGGACCGGTGCACCAGGTGCTGCAGCACCCGCAGCACCCCTACACGCAGAAGCTGCTGGCGGCCGTGCCCCGCCTGGGCGCGGTCAAGGAGGTCGCCGAGCCGACGCCCGTGACGGCCACGCAGACCACGGCGAAGTACGCGATCGAGGCCGAGGACCTCTGCATCGAGTACAACCACCGCGGCAAGCGCAACCGTGTGGTGCACGACGTGAGCTTCTCGGTGGCCCCGGGCGAGATCCTGGGCCTTGTGGGCGAGTCCGGCTCGGGCAAGTCCACGATCGCCAAGTGCGTCCTCGGTCTGCTCCCGGTGGCCTCCGGCGCGCTGCGCATCTACGGCGACGACCTCGCCACGATGCGCGGGGCGGACCAGCGGGCGATGCGCAAGAGGGTGGGCGTGGTCTTCCAGGACCCGGCGGCCTCCCTCGACCCGCGCTTCCCCATCGGCGACGTCATCACCGAGCCGATGGTCGTGCACGGCGTGGGGGACCGGCGGTCCCGCCTGGCCCGCGCCGAGGAGCTGCTGGACGCGGTGAAGCTGCCGCGCTCGGTGGTCAACCGCTACCCGCACGAGCTCTCCGGCGGCCAGCGTCAGCGCGTGTCCATCGCGCGTGCGCTGACCCTCGACCCGGAGGTCCTGATCGCCGACGAGCCCACCTCGGCGCTCGACGTGTCCGTGCAGGCCGCCGTGCTCGACATGTTCGCCGAGCTCCAGCAGCGCTATGAGTTCGCGTGCCTCTTCGTGTCCCACGACCTCGCGGTGGTGGACATGCTGGCGCACAAGGTGCTCGTCCTCAAGGACGGCCGTCAGGTGGAGCAGGGACCGACCGGGGAGGTGCTCCACCATCCCCGGGAGGAGTACACCCGCCGGCTCCTGGCCGCGGCTCCCGTGCCGGACCCGGATCTGCAGGCCGAGCGCCGTCAGGAGCGTCGCGAGTTCCTCGCCTCGCTCGGCGAGGCCGCCTACTGACGGCCCCGCACCCCGCATCCCGACGGCGGCCCCGGCGCGTATGATCGTCCGGGGCCGCCGTCGTGCCGTGCCCGCACCCCTCCCCGAACCGGACAGGACCTCCATGACCTCGACCGACACCCGCCGCTCCGACCTGCGCAACGTGGCCATCGTGGCCCACGTGGACCACGGCAAGACCACCCTGGTGGACGCCATGCTCCGGCAGACCGGCGCCTTCTCGACCCACGGGGACGTCGCCGAGCGCGTCATGGACTCCGGGGACCTGGAGAAGGAGAAGGGCATCACGATCCTGGCCAAGAACACCACGGTCTTCTACTCGGGACCCTCCGCCCCCGAGGGCGAGACCGTGACCATCAACGTGATCGACACGCCCGGGCACGCCGACTTCGGCGGCGAGGTGGAGCGCGGCCTGTCCATGGTGGACGGCGTCGTCCTCCTCGTGGACGCCTCCGAGGGGCCGCTGCCGCAGACCCGCTTCGTCCTGCGCAAGGCGCTGGCCGCCAAGCTGCCCGTGGTGCTCGTGGTCAACAAGACCGACCGCCCGGACGCGCGCATCGACGGCGTCGTCTCCGACTCCATGGACCTGCTCCTGGGCCTGGCCTCGGACCTGGCCGAGGAGATCGAGGACCTGGACCTGGACTCCGTGCTGGACGTGCCCGTGGTGTACGCCTCCGGCAAGGCCGGCCGCGCCTCCCTGACCCAGCCCGCCGACGGCGGCCTGCCGGACTCCGAGGACCTGGAGCCGCTGTTCCAGGTCATCATGGACCGCGTCCCCGCCCCGCGCTACGACGAGTCCGAGGTCCTCCAGGCCCACGTCACCAACCTGGACGCCTCCCCGTTCCTGGGCCGTCTGGCCCTGCTGCGCATCTTCAACGGCACCCTCAAGAAGGGCCAGCAGGTGGCCTGGGCCCGCCAGGACGGCGAGCTGAAGACCGTGAAGATCACCGAGCTGCTCGCCACCAAGGGCCTCGAGCGCGTGCCCGCCGAGGAGGCGGGGCCGGGTGAGATCGTCGCCGTCGCCGGCATCGAGGACATCATGATCGGCGAGACCCTCACCGACCTGGAGAACCCCAGGCCGCTGCCGCTGATCACGGTGGACGACCCCGCCATCTCCATGACCGTGGGCATCAACACGTCCCCGCTGGCCGGCCGCGTCAAGGGCGCCAAGGTCACCGCCCGCCAGGTGAAGGACCGCCTGGACAAGGAGCTGATCGGCAACGTGTCCCTCAAGGTGCTCCCCACCGAGCGCCCGGACGCGTGGGAGGTGCAGGGCCGCGGCGAGCTGGCGCTGGCCATCCTCGTGGAGCAGATGCGCCGCGAGGGCTTCGAGCTGACCGTGGGCAAGCCGCAGGTGGTCACCAAGACGATCGACGGCAAGCTGCACGAGCCGATGGAGATGATGACCATCGACATCCCCGAGGAGTTCATGGGCGCGGTCACGCAGCTCATGGCCTCCCGCAAGGGGCGCATGCAGGAGATGTCCAACCACGGCACCGGCTGGATCCGCATGGACTTCCTGGTCCCGGCCCGCGGCCTGATCGGCTTCCGCACCCGCTTCCTCACGGACACGCGCGGCGCGGGCATCGCGGCCTCCTACGCGGCCGGCTACGAGCCGTGGACGGGCGAGATCGAGTACCGCACGAACGGCTCCCTCGTGGCGGACCGTGCGGGCACCGCCACGCCGTTCGCCATGATCAACCTGCAGGAGCGCGGCTCGTTCTTCATCCAGCCCGGCTCCGAGGTGTACGAGGGCATGATCGTCGGCGAGAACTCCCGCGCGGACGACATGGACGTGAACATCACCAAGGAGAAGAAGCTCACCAACATGCGTGCGGCCTCCTCCGACTCGTTCGAGGGCCTGACCCCGCCGCGCGTGCTGACCCTCGAGGAGTCCCTCGAGTTCGCCCGCGAGGACGAGTGCGTGGAGATCACCCCGGAGGACATCCGCATCCGCAAGGTCGTGCTGGACGCCAACGAGCGCCTCAAGGCTGCCCGTGCCCGCGCGCGGGCCTGAGCCGGTCCGTCCCCGGCACGCCACGACGGCGGCGCCCGCCCCCTCCGCGGGGGACGGCGCCGCCGTCGCGGCATCCACGCCCCCGACGGCACCCCGCCGCGGCCGCGGCGTGCTGCCCGGACTCATCCTCGGCGCCCTCGTCGGGGCCCTCGGCACCGTGACGCACCTGAACCTCGCCCCGGTGGCCGGCGCGGCCGTGCCGTGGGGCCTCGCGCTCGCCCTCCTGCTGGCGGGCTCCACCCAGCGGTGGTGGATGCGCGTCGCGGCCGCCTCCGGCGCGCACCCCGTACCGGCCGGCGGCGCCGTCGCGATCGGCGCGTTCACCGTGGTCCTGGCCCTGTACCGGCTGCCGGCCACCGACCGGCTCGGCCTGCCGTGGACCGCCCAGGTCGCGCAGGCCATGCCGACGGCGCTGCTCGCCTCGGTCGGCTGGGTCGTGGGCCTGCCCGTGCTCGGGGTCGTCCTGCTGGTGCTCGGCGCGCGGCGTCGTCGTCCGCGTCCCGCCCCGGGCGGCGGGGGCGGAGCGAGTACCCTGGGAGGAACCCCGAATCCCGTGCCCGTCAGAGAGGTGGATGGTCAGCCGTGACCTATGTGATCGCGTTGCCGTGTGTGGACGTCAAGGACAAGGCGTGCATCGACGAGTGCCCCGTGGACTGCATCTACGAGGGCGAGCGCTCCCTGTACATCCACCCGGACGAGTGCGTGGACTGCGGCGCGTGCGAGCCCGTGTGCCCGGTGGAGGCCATCTACTACGAGGACGACGTCCCGGAGGAGTGGGCCGACTACTACAAGGCGAACGTCGAGTTCTTCGACGACCTCGGCTCCCCGGGCGGCGCCGCCAAGCTGGGGCAGATCGCGAAGGACCACCCGCTGATCTCGGCGCTGCCGCCGCAGGGCGAGGGCGCCTGAGGCGCATGCTGACGCTGCCGGACTACCCCTGGGACACGCTCACCCCGTACCGGGAGCGCGCCGCGGCGCACCCCGAGGGCACGGTGGACCTGTCCATCGGCACCCCGGTGGACCCCACGCCCGCGCTGATCCGCGACGCGCTCACCTCCGCCGCGGACGCCCACGGCTACCCGACGACGCACGGCACCGACGCGCTGCGCCGCGCGGTGGCGGACTGGTTCGCCCGGCGTCGCGGGGTGGCCGGCCTGGATCCGCGGGCCGTCATCCCCACGGTGGGCTCGAAGGAGTTCATCGCGTGGCTGCCCACGCTGCTGGGGCTGGGGCCGGGCGACGTCGTGGTGTTCCCCGCCACCGCGTACCCCACCTACGCGATCGGCGCCCGGATCGCCGGGGCCGAGGCCGTGGCCGCGGACACCCTCGCCGATCTGGACGAGGACGTCCGGGCCCGCGTGCGCCTCGTGTGGACCAACTCCCCGGCGAACCCGACCGGCGCCGTCCTGGACACGCCCGCCCTGAAGGCGATCGTGGACGACGCCCGCGCGCTCGGCGCCGTGGTGTGCGGCGACGAGTGCTACGCCGAGCTCGGCTGGGACGACTGGGAGGGGCGCACGATCCCGTGCATCCTCGCACCGGAGGTCTCGGGGGGCGATCACACGGGGCTGCTGAGCGTCTACTCGCTCTCCAAGCAGTCCAACCTGGCCGGCTACCGCGCGGCGTTCGCCGCGGGGGACCCGGAGCTCGTGGCCGCGCTGGTCAACACGCGCAAGCACGCCGGCATGATCGTCCCGGCACCCGTGCAGCACGCCATGGTCGTGGCCCTGGCCGACGACGAGCACGTGGTCGCGCAGAAGGCGCTCTACCGCGCCCGTCGCGAGGCCCTGCTGCCGGCCCTGCGGGAGGCGGGGTGCGCCGTCGACCACTCCGAGGCCGGCCTCTACCTGTGGACGCGCCGCGCGGACCTCGACCCGGCCGCCGCCACGGAGCAGGACTCCTGGGACCTGCTGGGCGAGCTGGCGGACCTCGGGATCGTCGCCGGTCCCGGCGTGTTCTACGGCGAGGCGGGGCACGGCTACGTGCGCGTCGCACTGACCGCCTCCGACGAGGCGGTCGCGGCGGCGGCCCGGCGCCTGCGCGAGCGCGGCCCCCGGACCGACTGAGGCGTCGTCGCACCGCCCCCACCATGCCGCCCCGCCGGGCGTGACTTGGTAGCGTGGGCCGCAGTCGCTCCCGAGCGCGGGCTCCGCCATCCGCCGGTCCCGCCCGGACCCACCACCACAGGAAGACGAGGGAGACACCGTGACCGAGAACGAGTCCGCCCGGCTGACCGTCGGCGATCAGACCCTGGACCTCGGCGTCGAGCGCGCCGTGGCCGGCAACGACGGCATCAGCATCGCCCCGCTGCTCAAGGAGACCGGCAAGGTCACCTATGACCCGGGGTTCATGAACACGGCCAACGCCAAGTCCGCCATCACCTTCATCGACGGCGACCAGGGCATCCTGCGCTACCGCGGCTACGCGATCGAGGACCTGGCCGAGCACTCCACCTTCATGGACGTGGCCTACCTGCTGATCAACGGCGAGCTGCCGGACGCCCAGCAGTCGGAGGCGTGGGAGACGAACATCCTGCGCCACAACATGGTCCATGAGGACATCAAGTCGTTCTTCAACGGCTTCCCGCGGGATGCGCACCCCATGCCGGTGCTGTCCTCCTCCGTGTCCGCGCTGTCCACCTTCTACCCGGACTCGTTGGACCCGTTCGACGAGGAGCAGGTGCACATCTCCACCGTGCGCCTGATGGCGAAGCTGCCGGTGCTGGCGTCCTATGCCTTCAAGAAGTCCCTGGGCCAGCCCTTCATGTACCCGAAGAACGACCTGAACTACGTCGAGAACTTCATGCGGCTGTGCTTCGGCGTCCCCGCCGAGGACTACGAGATCGACCCGACCATGGCCAAGGCCCTGGACCTGCTGCTCATGCTGCACGCGGACCACGAGCAGAACTGCTCCACCTCCACGGTGCGCCTCGTGGGCTCGGCCCACGCCAACATGTTCGCCTCGGTCTCCGCCGGCATCAACGCCCTGTACGGCCCGCTGCACGGCGGCGCCAACGAGGCCGTCCTGAACATGCTCCGCCGGATCCAGGCCGAGGGCATGAAGCCCGAGGACTTCATGGAGAAGGTGAAGAACAAGGAGGACGGCGTCAAGCTGATGGGCTTCGGCCACCGGGTGTACAAGAACTACGACCCGCGCGCCAAGATCATCAAGAAGACCGCCGCGGACATCCTGGAGAAGCTCGGCGGCAACGACGAGCTGCTCGAGATCGCCCAGCGTCTCGAGGAGAAGGCCCTCGCGGACGACTACTTCGTGGAGCGCAAGCTCTACCCGAACGTGGACTTCTACACCGGCGTGATCTACAAGGCCATGGACTTCCCGGAGAAGATGTTCACCGTCCTCTTCGCGCTGGGTCGTCTGCCCGGCTGGATCGCCCAGTGGCGCGAGATGATCGAGGACCCCGCCACGAAGATCGGCCGCCCGCGCCAGATCTACGTGGGCCAGGACCTGCGCGAGTTCCCGCAGCGCTGATCCGCGCGCGGGGCACACGACGCCCCCGTCCCTCCGTCCGGAGGGTGCGGGGGCGTCGTCGTGTCCGGAGGGTCCGACGCCGGCGCGCAGATCGGTGGGCGCGCGGCCCTGCTCCGCGCCGACTGGTGAGGACACACCCTCTACGGGCCCGCCAGGGGGGCGGAGACGGTGTGTCCTCACCACGACGCGCCCGCGACGGGCACGGCGGTGCCTCCGCGGGACGGGGGGCGGGGACGTCAGTTCGCGTGCAGCGCGGCGTTCAGCTCCACGGTGCGGCCGCCGCGGGGGAGGGCCTCCACCGCGCCGGTGGCCGAGTTGCGGCGGAACAGCAGGTTCGGCACGCCGGAGAGCTCCACGGCCTTCACGGTGCGGGAGTCCTCGCCCGGGCGGACCACGGTCACCAGGGTGCCGGCGGTCACGTAGAGGCCGGCCTCCACCACGGAGTCGTCGCCGATCGAGATGCCGACGCCGGAGTTCGCCCCGAGCAGCACGTGCTCGCCGATCTCCACCCGCTGCTTCCCGCCGCCGGAGAGGGTGCCCATGATGGACACGCCCCCGCCGAGGTCGGAGCCGTCGCCCACCACCACGCCCGCGGAGATGCGCCCCTCGATCATCGAGTGGCCCAGCGTGCCGGCGTTGAAGTTCACGAACCCCTCGTGCATCACCGTGGTGCCCTCGGCCAGGTGGGCGCCGAGGCGCACGCGGTCGGCGTCGCCGATGCGCACGCCCGAGGGCACGACGTAGTCGGTCATGCGCGGGAACTTGTCGATCCCGTACACGTTCACGGTGCCGCGGGCGCGCAGCTTCGCGCGGGTCAGCTCGAAGCCGGCGACGGCGCAGGGGCCGACGTTGGTCCACACCACGTTGGTGAGCAGGCCGAAGACGCCGTCCAGGTTGAGCTCGTTCGGGCGGACCAGGCGGTGGGACAGGGCGTGCAGGCGCAGCCAGGCGTCCTCGGCGGAGGCGGGGGCGGCGTCGAGATCGGCCTCGACCTCGACGACCTCCTGGGAGGTGCCGCGGTCGGCGTCGTCGGCGGCGAGGCCGCGCAGGGTCTCGGCGAGGGACGCGTCCGCGGTGGCCAGGGGACCGGCCGCGGGCGCCGGGAACCACACGTCCAGGACGGCGCCGTCGGCGGCGCGGGTGGCCAGGCCGTGGCCGGAGACGAGGCGGGTGCTGGTGGTCTGAGAGGTCTCGGTCATGCACGTCAGCCTACCGACGCCGTCCCCGGAGCCCCGGGGCGCGCAGGCCGCGTCCGTAGGATGGACGCCATGACCGACGCCGTCGCCCCCGCCCTGCCCGACCTCGCCGACCCGGAGCTCGACGTCGCCGCGTTGACGGCGCTCCTGCTGGACATCCGCTCCGTCTCGGACGAGGAGGGTCCGCTCACCGATGCCGTGGAGGCGGCCCTGACCCCGCTGGACCGGCTGACGGTCCGCCGTTTCGGGGACGCCGTGGTGGCCCGCACGGACCTGGGTCTGGCCTCGCGCGTCGTGCTGGCCGGGCACCTGGACACCGTCCCGCTGCCCACCGTGCCCGGCTCACGCGGCACCGTCCCCAGCATGTGGGACGGGGATGTGCTGTACGGCCGCGGCGCCGTGGACATGAAGTCCGGCGTGGCCGTCCAGCTGGCCCTCGCGGGGCTCTTCGGGCACGACGCCGGCCCGCGCCCGGCGCACGACGTCACGTGGGTGTTCTACGACCACGAGGAGGTCGAGTCGGAGAAGTCGGGCCTGGGACGCGTGGCGCGGGAGGCCCCCGAGCTGCTCGAGGCGGACTTCGCGGTCCTGCTCGAGCCCACGGACGGCGTCGTCGAGGGCGGGTGCAACGGCACATGCCGCTACCGGGTGACGTTCTCCGGGGTCGCCGCCCACTCCGGCCGCGCGTGGCGCGGCGACAACGCGATCCACAAGCTCGGCGGGCTCCTGACGGTCCTGTCCCGCTACGAGCCGGCCACGGTGACGGTCGAGGGTCTGGACTACCGCGAGGGCCTGAACGCGATCCGCGTGTCCGGGGGCGTGGCCGGCAACGTCATCCCCGACGCGGCCGCCGTGGACGTCAACTACCGGTTCGCCCCGGACAAGACGCTCGAGGAGGCCCACGCCCACGTGCGCGAGGTCTTCGCCTCCGCCGGGGTGGACTGGGACTCGCAGGTGGAGGTCACCGACGCCTCCGCCGCCGCGCGGCCGGGCCTGGACCGCCCGGAGGCCGCGGGCTTCGTGGCGGCGGTGGGCGGGGAGCCCCAGCCCAAGTACGGCTGGACGGATGTGGCGCGGTTCTCCGCTCTCGGCGTCCCCGCGGTGAACTTCGGCCCGGGGGACGCGCTGCTGGCGCACACCGACGACGAGCACGTCACGCGCGCCGCCGTCGAGGCCTGCCGGGACGCCCTGCGGGTCTGGCTGCTGGGCTGACCGGACGGCGAAAGCCCGCCGTCCCCGGACTCCGGGGACGGCGGGCTCTGACGTGTGCGGGGAGGGTCAGGCCGCGGCCTTGCGCCCCACGGCCACCGCGGAGGGTCCAGCCGCCGGCTTCGTGCGGCCCGCCGTCCGGGAGGACAGGCGGCGGGAGAGCCGCGTGGCCACGAACGTCAGGATCATGTTGATGACGATGAAGATGACGGCGGCCACCACGAGGGTCTGCAGGATGTTGCCCTGGCCGGCGCCGAGCTGGCGCGCGTACTGCAGGAGCTCGAAGAACCCGATCAGGTAGCCCAGCGCGGAGTCCTTCAGGATCACCACGAACTGGCTCAGCAGCGAGGGGAGCATCGCCACGAGGGCCTGGGGCACCTCCACGAGGCGCAGCGACTGATTCGGCGTCATGCCGACGGCCGCGGCCGCCTCGCGCTGGCCCTTGGGCAGGGACCGGACGCCGGAGCGCACCAGCTCTGCGATGACCGCGCCGTTGTAGAGCGTCAGGGCCACGATCACGGCGTAGTACGGGCTGTCGGCCGCGTTGATGGCCCCGCTGCGGGCGACCAGGGCGAACGCCTGGTAGAAGAACACCATCATGATGAGCACGGGCACGGCGCGGAGGAACTCCACGATCACGCCCGCCACGGCTCGGACCGGCGCCAGCGGCGCGAGCCGCAGGAACCCGAACACGAGGCCGAACACCACGGAGGTCACCACGGCGATGCCCGCGGACTGGAGGGTGAACTGCAGGCCGGGCAGGTAGTAGTCCGACCACGCGGAGGCGTCCAGCGCGGCGGTCCACCGGCGCGGCTCGAGCTGGCCCCGCTCCTGGAGGCGCAGGAGCACGAGGGCCGCCCCGGCCAGCACGACGACGGCGGCCACGACGTTGGCGATCAGGATGCGCCGCCGGGCGGCGGGGCCCGGGGCGTCGAACAGGACGGATGCGCTCATCGGGCCACCGCCCACTTCTCGGAGGCCCACGTGGTCAGCAGGCCGATCGGGATGACGATCAGGCAGAAGCCGATCGCGAAGGTCAGGAAGATCGCCACCATGACGTCGGGGCGGAACTCGATCATGGTCTTCATGAGGCCGGAGGCCTCGGCCACGGAGGCGGCGGCCGCCACGGTGGTGTTCTTGGTCAGCGCGATGACCGTGTTCCCCAAGGGGGTGATGGCCCCGCGCAGGGCCTGCGGGAGGATGACGAGCCGCGCGGCCGGCAGGAAGCCCAGGCCGATCGCGCGGGCGGCCTCCGCCTGGCCGAGGGGCACCGTGTTGACGCCGGAGCGGACCGCCTCGCACATGAACGCGGCGTGGTACAGCGACAGCGCGATCACGGCGTAGATGAAGAAGTTGAGCTGGAAGTCGGGCGCGAAGGTGACCTTGAGCTGGCCCCACACGGCGAGCACGCCCAGGAGCATGAGGATGGTGAGCGGCGTGTTGCGCACCACGTGGACGTAGCCGGCGCCGAGGGCCCGCAGGGACGCCACGGGGGAGATGCGGCACAGGGCCAGCAGCACGCCCAGGACGAACGAGCCGATCGTGGCCAGGACGGCCAGACGGATGTTCATCCAGAACGCCTGGGGCACCTGGGAGCCGTACTGCTCGAGCAGGGTGGACAGGGATTCCATGTCGCTTCCGATGGTCGGTGGGATGTGCCGTCACCGCCGCGGCGGCGGCGACCCCGTGCGGGGCCGCCGCCGCCGGCGGGACGGGGGACGGGTCAGGAGCAGGACTCGAGCTCGGCGTCGTCGCCGGAGTTCAGCTCCTCGCTGTACTCGTAGCCGGTGCCCTCGGTGTTGGCCTGGAGGGCCTTCTCCCACTCGCCGGACTCCTTCATCTCGGAGATCGCGTCGTTGATCTCCTCGCACGTGTCGGAGCCCTTCGGGATGCCGACGCCGTAGCGCTCGGTGGTGAACGTGTTGCCCACCACCTTGAACTTGCCCTGATTGGCGTCCGTCGCAGCGAGGCCGGCGAGGATGATGTCGTCCGTGGTGACGGCGTCGACCTGGCCGGACTCGAGGTAGGTCACGCACTCGGCGTAGCCGCCCTGCTCCACGAGGTTCACGCCGGAGGCGAACTGGTCCTTGATCTTCTGGGCGGAGGTGGAGCCGGTGACCGAGCACAGGTTCTTGCCGTTGAGGGACTCGGGGCCGGTGATCGAGGTGTCGTCCGCGCGGACCAGGAGGTCCTGACCGGCCACGAAGTACGGGCCCGCGAAGCCCACGCGCTCCTTGCGGGCGTCGGTGATGGAGTAGGTGGCGAAGATCATGTCCACCTCGCCGTTCTCCAGGGCGTTCTCCCGGTTGGCGGAGGGGGTCTGGACCCAGGTGATCCTGTCCTCGGACACGCCCATCTTGTCGGCGACGTAGCGGGCGACGTCGGTGTCGAAGCCGGTGGGCTGGGCGTCCCCCTGGCGGAAGCCGAGGCCCGGCTGGTCGTACTTGATGCCGATGCGCAGGGTGTCCCCGCCGCCGGCCTGGGCGCTGCCGGAGGAGCCGGCCGCGGCGGAGGACTCGCCCGAGCCCCCGGAGGAGGACGGCGAGCAGGCGGAGAGGGACAGCGCCGCGGCGGCGGCCACGGCGGTCACGGAGAGGAACTTGCTGCGGATCATGGGGTGCTCCTGAGGACGGGGGTGGGGTGGGGTGCGGTGGACCGCGGGGGTCGGGGACGTCAGTGGACGAGGATCTTGCCCAGGAAGTCCTGGGCGCGCTCGTGCCGGGGGTTCGTGAAGAAGGACTCCGGGTCGGTGTCCTCGAGGACCTCGCCGTCGGCCATGAAGATGACACGGTCGCCGGCCTTGCGGGCGAAGCCCATCTCGTGCGTGACGACGACCATGGTCATGCCCTCCTTGGCGAGGCCCACCATGACGTCGAGCACCTCCTGGACCATCTCCGGGTCCAGCGCCGAGGTGGGCTCGTCGAACAGCAGGGCCTGCGGCTCCATGGCCAGCGCGCGGGCGATCGCGACGCGCTGCTGCTGGCCGCCGGAGAGCTGGGCGGGCATCTTCGTGGCCTGGTGGGCTACGCCCACGCGCTCGAGCAGCTCCATGGCATGACGCTCGGCCTCCGCCTTGGGCTTGCCCTTGACGCGGATGGGGCCGAGCGTGACGTTCTCGAGGATCGACTTGTGCGCGAAGAGGTTGAACGACTGGAAGACCATGCCCACCTCGGCGCGCAGCCGCGCCAGCTCGCGGCCCTCGGCGGGCAGCGGCTCACCGTGGATGAGGATGCGCCCGCCGTCGTCGTCGATGGTCTCGAGCCGGTTGATGGTCCGGCACAGCGTGGACTTGCCCGAGCCGGAGGGGCCCAGCACGATCGCGACCTGCCCGCGGGGGATCGCCAGGTCGATGTCCTTGAGCGCGTGGAACTCGCCGAAGTGCTTGTTCACGTGCTCGAGGCGGATGAGCGCGTCGGCGCCGGCCGGGGCGGCGGTCGAGCCGGTGTGGCCCGCCTCACCGGGGGGTGTGGTCTGCGTCATGGCGGGGAGCCTACCGCAGGCGGGGTCCGCCGTGCTTGCCGGTGACGGACCGCGCGGGCATGATCTCGGGCGGCTCGCCTAGGCTGGCGGCATGGCCACCGACGACTCCGCCGCCCCCGCCTCCACCGCCGGCCACGCCGGCGCGGACCGCCGCCGCGTGCACCGCGGCGGGCAGGTCCTCACGGGCCCCGCCGCCACGGCTCCGACCTTCGACCAGCTCCTGCTGGACGCGCGCGAGGCGCCCGCCGGGCAGGCCCGGGTGCCCTCCACCTCCTCCACGTCCGACGCGTGGCGCGTGCTGCGCATCCAGTCCGAGTTCGTGGAGGGGTTCGGCACCCTCGCCGACCTCGGTCCCGCCGTCTCCGTCTTCGGCTCCGCCCGCACGGGGGAGGGCACCGAGGAGTACGCCCTCGGCGTCGAGCTCGGCCGCCTCCTCGTGGCGGCGGGCTACGCCGTGATCACCGGCGGCGGCCCCGGCGCCATGGAGGCCGGCAACCGCGGCGCGCACGAGGCCGACGGCGTCTCGGTGGGCCTGGGGATCGAGCTGCCGTTCGAGACGGGGCTGAACCCCTACGTCGGCATCGGGGTCGACTTCCGCTACTTCTTCGCGCGCAAGGTCATGTTCCTGCGCTACGCCCAGGGGTTCGTGGTGCTGCCCGGGGGGTTCGGCACGCTGGACGAGCTGTTCGAGGCGCTCACCCTCGTACAGACCGGTACCGTCACCCGCTTCCCCGTGGTGCTCGTGGGCCGGGACTTCTGGGGACCGCTCGTGGACTGGATCCGCGGCACCCTCGCCGCCCGCGGGATGATCTCCCCGGAGGACGTCGACCTGCTCTGCGTCGTGGACACCGCCCAGGAGGCCGTGGACCGCATCCGCGCCACGTGCGGGGAGCCCCGCGCGTGACCACTCCCATCTGGATCGCCGCCGTCCTCGTCCTCGTCGTCGCCGTCGCCGCCCTGGCGGCCGCGGCCGTCGGCCGCGTGGCCCCCGCCCCGGGCGACCCGGCGGGGCGGGCGCCGGTGCACCCCGTCCTGCTGCCGCCCCGTCCGCGTGCCGCCGACGTCGACCGCGTGCGGCTGGCCACGACCGTCCCCGGATACCAGCGGGATCAGGTGGACGCCGTGCTCGCGCGCCTGCGCGAGGCTCTCGCGGAGGACGAGGGGCGCATCGCCGAGCTGGAGGACGAGCTGGCCCGCTGGGAGGGCGCCGACCGGGCCGATGGCACGCCCGCGGCGGATCCGCGATAAAATGGGTGTGCGACCGGTCACGTGCGCGCTGCGCGCGGGGGCCGGTCATACCGACGCGAGCGCCACCGACAGCACGTGTCAGCCGGGAACTCCATCAGAAGGGAAGTCACAGATGGCCGCCATGAAGCCCCGCACCGGGGACGGTCCCATGGAAGTGACCAAGGAGGGGCGCAGCCTCATCATGCGTGTCCCGATCGACGGCGGCGGACGCCTCGTCCTCGAGATCAACGCCGACGAGGCCAAGGAGCTCCAGCAGTGCCTCGAGGGCGTCACCCAGGGCTGACGCCCACGTCCTGACGCCGCGGCCCCGCACACCCTCCGGTGTGCGGGGCCGCGGCGCGTCCGGGGACGGGGCGTCCCGCCCGGGCGGCGGTCAGCGGCGGACGGCCAGCAGCACGCCCGTGCCCGTGGGGACCACCGCCGAGACCCACGCCTCGTCCTCGCGGACCAGCTTGTCCACGGCGCGGGCGGAGACCGTGGCGGGCTCGCGCACGGCGGCGCGCGGGACGCGGTCCGAGTCCAGGGCGTCCACCACCACGAGCAGACCCCCGGGGGCCAGCATGCGCGCGGCCTGCTCGACGTCGAACGCGCGGGAGGCGGGGTCGCCGTCCACCAGCACGAGCTCGTACGCGCCGGCGGTGAGGCGCGGCAGGACCAGGCGCGAGCGTCCCGTGATCATGCGCGTCCGGGACGAGGGCAGGCGGGCCTCGGAGAAGGCCTCGCGGGCCGCCCGCTGCGCCTCCGCGTCCGGGTCCATCGTGGTGAGGACGGTCCGCTCGGGCAGGCCCCGCATCAGGGCCAGGCCGGACACCCCCGCGCCCGTGCCGATCTCCACGACCGCCGACGGCGCGCGGGTGGCCGCCAGGACCGTCAGCAGGGCCGCGGTGCCCTCGCTGACGGCGCGCACGCCCTGCTCCGCGGACCGCTCGCGGGCGCGCAGGAGCACCTCGTCCTCGGCCGTGCGGGCCTCCGCCCACGCCCAGGCGGCGTGCTTGTCGGTGGGCTGGGGGTGCAGGGCGCTCATGAGGGGCTCCGGGGATCGGCGGGCCGGGGGGACGGGCGTCCCCTCGGGGGTCGGGGCCAGTGTACGGAGCGGGCGCGTCCGCGCGTCCGATCGTCAGCGCCCCAGGTTCCTCCCAGCCGGGCCGGTCATGATGGTCGAGGCCGCGACGCCGCGGCGCGTGTCCCCGCCGCGCCGTGCGCGGACGGTCGTGCCGCAGACCGTCGTGGGACCGGGAGGAGGCGTCATGGGGCACCGGCAGTGCGTGAGCCGCCTCGACGCCCATCTCGAGGGTGCCCTGCCGCGCCGCCTCGACCGCCGGGTGGAGCACCATCTGCGCCGCTGCCCGGAGTGCCGGGCCGTCGCGGACCAGCGGGCGCGGGTGCTCCTGGCCGCCCGCAGCATCCACTCCCGCCCGGCCGCCACCGCCGCCGTCATGCGCCCCCGCGGGGTCTCCGGCCGGCTGGTGGTGTCCGTCCTCGTCCTCACCCTCCTGGTCGGGGGCCTGCTCGCCGCCCTCTGGCTGGTCGGCGCGCCGGACCAGGGCCGGCAAGCGGCGGACGGGCCGGCGGGCGCCGGCCTGGAGGTGTCCCCGGCGGCCGCGGGGGAGGTGGAGGACGCCGTCGAGCACGTGGAGTGGCTCCGGGCGCACGGGTGGACGGCCCCGGCCCTGTACGCGGCGGGGCTGCGTCCGCTGTCCGTGGACGCGGCGCGCGAGGGGGAGACGGCCCGCGTCAGCGTGGCCTGGGGCCGCGGAGAACCCCTCGTCTCCGTCCGCGAGTGCCGTGGCGGGCAGGACCGCATGCGCACCGCCTGCGCGGAGCGCGGGGCCGTGGGCCTGGGGCCGGAGCGCACCCTGCCGGTGGGCGTGGCCTACCGCATCACGGAGGGCACGGACCGGCGGTGGACGGCCCTGCTGACCACTCCCGAGGCGGCGTACCGGGTGGACGCGGACGTGCCGCGCGGTCAGGCGGAGGCCCTGCTCACCCAGGTGGTGGTCGCGGAGCGCTCCGGACTCGCCGAGCCCCCGCACGAGGACGTCCTCGGCGAGCGGCTCGAGCGAGGCCTCGAGCGGCTCCTGGGGGAGGCCGGCGGCCCGACGGACTGAGGCGCGGTCGGGCCGGATCCTCTCTAGTAGAGTGCGGGGCGTGCTGGGAATCAACGGGTCTGAGCTGATCATCCTGATCGTCATCGCCCTCGTCGTGCTGGGACCCGAGAAGCTCCCCGAGTACACGCGGAGCCTGACGCAGTGGATCCGGCGCATGCGGGACATGGCCGAGGGCGCCAAGACCCAGTTCAAGGAGGAGACCGGCACGGACTTCGACGAGGTGGACTGGCGCAAGTACGACCCCCGTCAGTACGACCCCCGCCGGATCATCCGCGAGGCCCTCGCCGAGCCTGTCGGCGGGTCCTCGCCGGCCGCCCGCGCGCAGGAGCTCACGGGGGTCTCCGCCGAGGACGTCCACGGCGGCCTCACCCAGCAGGACCTGCGGGACATGGACCCGCGCACCCTCTTCCGCCGCCCCTCGGGGGATGGCAGCTCCGCGGCCCCGGCCGACGACGCCCCGGACACCTCGGCCGCCACCGCCCCCACCACGACGCCGGACGTCGCGACCTCCGTGTCGGCGGGGGGAGCCCTCGCGGGCGGGGCCGCTGCGGCCCTGCTGGCCTCCGGCCGCGCGCAGGACGTGCTCGACGTGCAGGAGCCCGAGGCGTCCCCGGCGGACCGCCCGTCCCCGGCGCCCGTGCGGGAGGACCGCACCGCGCCCGCCGGGCGGCCGCGCCGCCTGGAGACCGAGCCCCGCCCCCTGGACCTGCTCGGCCTGGCACCGGCGCCGTTCGACGTCGACGCCACCTGAAACGCCACGGCCGGCGGCCGCTCAGCGGGGACGGAGGGGCAGCCCGCGTCCCCGCAGGCTCTGCGATCGCACGGCCAGGCGCGCGGCGACGTCGGCCAGGGCGCGGGCGGCGGGGCTGTCGGGTGCGCCGAGCACCACCGGGTCCCCGGCGTCCCCGCCGCGGCGCAGCGCCGGGTCCAGCGGCACGCTCCCCAGCAGGGGGACGTCCGTGCCCAGCACCCCGGAGAGCCGCTTGGCGACCTCGGCGCCGCCGCCGGCGCCGAACACGTCCAGCACCGTGCCGTCCGGCAGGGTCATCGGGCCCATGTTCTCCACCACGCCGGCCACCGTCTGGCCGGTCTGCTCCGCCAGCTGACCCGCACGGGCGGCCACCTGGGCGGCCGCGTGCTGCGGGGTGGTGACCACCACGAGCTCGGAGGCCGGCAGCAGCTGCGCGGTGGAGATGGCGATGTCCCCGGTGCCCGGGGGCAGGTCCACGAGGAGCACGTCCAAGTCCCCCCAGTGCACGTCCGTCACGAACTGCTCGAGCGCCCGGTGCAGCATCGGGCCGCGCCAGGCCACCGGCCGGTCGGCGTCGAGGAACATCCCGATCGAGATGACCTTCACGCCCCGGCTGACCGGCGGCAGGATCAGCTCCCCCACCCGCGTGGGCGACCCGGAGATCCCCAGCAGGCCCGGGATGGAGTAGCCGTGCACGTCGGCGTCGATCAGGCCCACGGCGAGCCCGCGCGCGGCGAGCGCGACCGCGAGGTTGGCCGTGACGGAGGACTTGCCGACCCCGCCCTTGCCGGAGGCCACCGCGAGCACGCGGGTCAGCGAGTCCGGGCCGAAGGGGTTCGCCGGGCGGGAGGCACGCAGGGCCTCCTGCAGCGCGGCGCGCTCGGCGGGCGTCATCACCCCCAGGACCACCTCGGCCTCCACGACGCCGGGCACGCGGCGGGCCGCGGCGACGACGTCGGCCTGGATGGTCCCGCGCAGCGGGCACCCCTCGATGGTGAGCAGCACGGTCACCCGCACCGCCCCGGGGGCGGTCTCCTCGACCGCGCGCACCATGCCGAGCTCCGTGACGGGCCGCCGGATCTCCGGGTCCACGACGTCGTCGAGCGCCGCGAGGACCGCGCGGGCCAGGTCCGTGGTGACCTCCGGTCTCGGGAGTCCACGCGGGGCGGGGGCGCCGCTCATGCGTCCGGCCCCTCGCCGCGCGGCGCGGCGTGGGAGCCGCCGGGGGTGCCCTCCCCGGCCCGGTCGCGGGCGGCGGCCTCCTCGGCCGCCTCCTGCGCGGCGATGATCGCCAGGGTGGTGGTGCCCGTGTCCTCCGCCTCGGACCGCGTGCCGTCCCGGTCGCGGGACTTGGCCTTCTTCTTGGGCTTCTGCTTGGCCTTGGGGGCGGGCTCGGCCGCGGCCGGGCCGGCGGCCTCGGCGCGCAGCTCGGCCCGGACCTCCTCGCGGATCGCCTCCCGCAGCTCGTCGACCAGGTCCTCCTGCACGCCGCGCAGCTCGCCGCGCACGTAGTCGCGCGTGGCCACGTCCTGCAGCACGAGCCGCAGGCCGGAGATCTCCCGGGTGAGGTACTCGGTGTCCGCGAGGTTCCGCTCGGCGCGGTCGCGGTCCTCACGCAGGGCGACCTTGTCCCGGTCGTCCTGGCGGTTCTGCGCGAGCAGCAGCAGCGGAGCGGCGTAGGAGGCCTGGAGGGAGAGCATGAGGGTCAGCGCTGTGAAGCCCAACGCCGCGGAGTCGAAGCGCAGGTCCTCGGGGCCGTACGAGTTCCAGCCGACCCAGAACAGGCAGAACAGCGTCATCCACAGCAGGAACTGCGGGGTGCCCATGAAGCGGGCGATGCCCTCGGTCCACTCCCCGAAGGCGTCCGGGTTGGGGCTCAGCCGGGGGATCCGGCGCCGCCGCGCGCTCAGGGGTGTGTCCAGGCCGGTGGCCCGGGCCTCGCGGGGGTCACGGGGGGACGGGGACATGCTCACTCCTTCGGGACGGTCGGGGCGGGGTCAGGGGCGGGCCGGTGTCGCGCCATCGGGCTCGGGGGTCTCGTCCGGGTCCATGGCGCGCCAGTCCTCGGGGAGGATGTGGTCCAGCACGTCGTCCACGCTGACCGCGCCCACCACGCGGTGCTGGGCGTTGACCACCGGGATGGAGGTCAGGTTGTACGTGGCGAGCTCGCGGGTCACGTGGACCACGGAGTCCAGGTCGGACACCGGCTCGAGGTCCTTGTCCATGATGTTGCCGATCGCCTCGGGCGGCGGGTAGCGCAGCAGGCGCTGGAAGTGCACGACGCCCAGGTACCGCCCGGTGGGGGTCTCCAGCGGGGGGCGGGCCACGATCACCAGGGAGGCCAGGGCGGGGGAGATCTCCTGCTGGCGGATGGTGGCCATGGCCTCGGCCACCGTGGCCTCCGGGGGCAGGACCACGGGCACGGGCGTCATGACGGAGCCCACCGTGTCCTCCTCGTACTCCAGCAGCCGGCGCACGTCCTCCGCGTCCTCCGGCTCCATGAGCTCGAGCAGCAGCTCCTGCTGGGAGTCGGGCAGCTCGTGGAGGAGGTCCGCGGCGTCGTCGGGGTCCATCTCCTCGAGGACGTCCGCGGCGCGCTCGACGTCCAGGTGGGAGAGGATCTGGACCTGGTCGTCGTCGGGCAGCTCCTGGAGGACGTCGGCCAGGCGCTCGTCCTGGAGCTCGTTGGCCACCTCCACGCGACGCTTCTCCGTCATCTCGTGGAGCATGTCCGCGAGGTCGGCGGCCTTGAGGTCCTCATGGGCGGCCACGAAGCTCGTGGCGGCCTGCGGTGCGGAGGCCGTGCCCCAGAGGGCCTCGTCCCAGGCCACCAGCAGGTGTTCGCCCTTCGACCGGCCGAACGCGGTGCGGCCGGTGTCCCGGCGCACGTAGAGGTCGGAGACCAGCCAGTCGCCGTTGCGCTGACGCTCCAGGCCCAGGTCCTCGACGACGGCCTCGCCCGAGCCGTCCGTGAGGTGCACGCGCCGGTCGAAGAGGTCGCCGGCCACGGTCTGCTCCGCGCCGCGGCGGGAGAAGCGGCGCAGGTTGATCAGGCCGGTGGTGATGATCTGGCCCGAGTCCATCGACGTCACACGCGTCATGGGCACGAAGACGCGCTTCTTGCCGGGGACCTCGATGACGAGTCCGGTGGCGGCGGAACGGCCGGTGCGGCCGCGGTCGAGCACCACCACGTCCCGCAGGCGGCCGAGGCGGTCGCCGAGCGGGTCGAAGACGTCCAGGCCCAGCAGGCGGGCCACGAAGATCTTGGGGGAGTTCACCGGGCCAGCCTAGTGGCTGTGCCCCGCGCCTTCCGGGCCGGGCACAATGGGGTCATGTCCTTCATGATGACCTCCCCGTCCGGTCCTGCGGCCGGCGGCCTGCCCCAGGGCGAGCTGCTGGCCACCTACAGCACGTACGCGCAGGCGCGCGAGCAGGTGGACCGGCTGGCGGCCACGGACTTCCCCGTCAGCGCGGTCTCCATCGTCGGCAAGGACCTCCGGGTGGTGGAGCGGGTGCGCGGCCGCCTCGACTACGGGCAGGTGGCGCTCGGCGCTGCGCTGCGCGGGCTCCTGTTCGGCGCCCTGATCGGCGTCTTCCTGCTCATGTTCGACCCCAGCGGCGGCTGGATGCAGGTCCTCACCTCCGCCCTGCTGGGCGTGGCCGTGTGGATGATCTTCGGCGTCGTGGGCTTCGCCGCGCGCAAGGGCCGCCACGGGTTCGCCTCCACGCAGTACGTGGTCCCCGGCGGCTACGACCTGGTGGTGGCCTTCGAGCACGCCGCCCGGGCCCGCCAGGAGCTCGGCCTGACCGGCCGGCCCTCCGGGGTCGCGGACCAGGCGCCCGCTCCGGCCGTCGAGGACGGCGCTCCGGCGGAGCCGACCCCCGCCGTGCCCACGACGCCGATGCCCACGCAGGGCGGCTCCCACGCCGCCCCGGCACCCGGACAGGGACCGACGGATCCCGTCGACGCGTCGGCCTCCGCCGGTGCGACCGCGCCCGCCGACGCCGCCCCCACCGGCCTGGACCGCTCGTACGGCGTGTCGCTGCCGCCGGAGGAGGTCCAGCGGCTCATCGAGGCCCGTGGCGGCCGCCCCTCGCCCGTGCCCGGTCCCCAGGACGCCCCGCGCCCCGACCCGGACGCCCCGCAGCGCTGACCGAACCTCAGAGGGACCAGGAGCGCAGCCGGCGCAGCATGTCCCGCTTCTTGTCCGCGTGCCCGGCCATGCGCTCGAGGATGTCGGACAGGGCCTCCACGGCCTCGACGATGTAGGGGCCCTTGTTGAGCATGGCCGCCTCGGCGCGCTGGGCCATGGCGGCGTCGGTGATCTCCGCGCGCGAGGGCAGGCCGTCCTTGGCGAGCGACTCCAGCACCTGCGTCGCCCAGATGGCGGGCACGTGGGCGGCCTCGCACAGCCACAGGATCTCCTCCTGCAGCTCGGCCATCCGCTCGAACCCGGCCTCCACCGCGAGGTCGCCGCGCGCGATCATCACGCCCACGCCGTCCCAGCGCATCGCCTCCAGGAGCATGGCCGGCAGCCGCTCGAACGCCTCCACCGTCTCGATCTTCAGGGAGATCTCCACGTCCTGGGCGTCCTCGGCCTCGAGCGCGTCGATCAGCTGCGCCACGTCCTCCGCGGAGCGCACGAAGGACATGTTCACGACGTCCGCGTGGGCGGCGGCGAACGGCAGGCGGGAGCGGTCCTCCTCGGTCAGCGCCGGCAGGTCCAGGTACGTGTCCGGGAAGTTGACGCCCTTCTCGGCCTTGAGCTTCGCGCCGGAGGGTCCGGCCCCGATGACCGTCAGGGTGATGCGCTCGCCGTCGTTGGCGTCCACGCGTCCGGTGATCTTCCCGTCGTCGATCAGCACACGGTCTCCGGGGGACACGTCCCGGAACGCCTGGGGCAGGGAGCAGCCGATCACGTAGGGCGGCTCCGTGACCGCCGGCTGCGGCTCCATGGACCGGGTCAGCACGATCTGCTCGCCCCCGTGCACGCGCATGGCCCGTGCCGTGGTCGGCAGCTCCCCGGCCGTGAGCGTGCCGTGTGGGGTGTCCACCTCGGTGCCGGTGGCCCAGTAGACGGTCTTCTCGCACGTCAGGAGCACCCCCGCACCGGTGGCCGCCCGCACGGTCAGCACGCGGTCGGAGTCCCGCGCATCGGTGAGCATCGCCTGCTCGCCCGGGGCCAGCCGGCCCAGCACGTCCTCGGCCCCGGGGGCCAGGGGCACGACGACGGCGTCCTCGGCCTCAGGCGCGTCCGCCGCCCCCAGCCACACGCGGGAGGACACGAGCACCCGCCCGTCGACGTCGCGGCCGGGCTTGACCTTCCGCACCCGGGGGCCGGGCTCGAGCGGGCCGGTCCGGAGCTTGGGGCCCGCGAGGTCCATCGCCACCCGCGGGGCGGGGCGACCCTCGGCCGCGTCCGCTCGGACGTGGGCGATCATGCGCTCCCAGGCGGCCTCGTCGTCGTGCGCGCAGTTCACGCGGGCCAGGTCCATGCCCGCCGCGGCGAGGCGCCGGACCAGGTCCGGGTCGTCGGCGGCCTCCGAGGGCAGGGTGACCATGATGCGGGTGTCCCGCTCGGGGCGCACGGGGCCCAGCAGCTGCTCCGCCCGCTCCTCGAGGACGTCCCGGCCCGCGGCGGGGGTGAGGGGGGCCGCCTCCTCCGCGGGGGAGGGGACCGGGTCCCCGGGGCGGGGCGCGTGGCCGGCGAGCGCGTGCAGGGCCGTCAGGACGGCGTCCAGGTGGCCGAGCACGCCCGCCTCCATGCGGCCGAGCGAGGACAGCCCGACGGCGGAGAGCGCGTCCTGCAGGGGACGCAGGTCCTCCGCGCGCAGGGCCACGTAGTGCACGAGGTTCCGGGCGGAGGCCCGGTGGCGCTCGGCCACCCGGTCCAGGCGCGCGGACTGGTCCCGCTCGGCGCGCACGAGGCGGGCCCGGAGGGCCTCGACCTCCTCGATCAGGGCGTCGGGGGCGGGCGCGGTGTCGGCGAGGGAGGCCATGGACCCGACCCTAGCCAGCGGCCCGCCGGGGGACACGCCCTGGCGGGCCGCCGGCCGGGGAGGGGAGGCCTCAGCCCTGCAGGCGGGCCATCCAGGCCTCGATGTCCTCCGGCGTGCGGGGCAGGGCCGCGGAGAGGTTCTCGGCACCGTCCTCGGTGACCAGGACGTCGTCCTCGATGCGCACGCCGATGCCCCGGTACTCCTCGGGGACGGCGAGGTCCTCGGCCTTGAAGTACAGGCCCGGCTCGATGGTGAAGACCATGCCGGGCTCGAGCACGCCGTCCAGGTAGAGCTCCCGCTTCGCCTGGGCGCAGTCGTGCACGTCCAGGCCGAGGTGGTGGGAGGTGCCGTGCGGCATCCAGCGGCGGTGGTGCTGACCCTCCTCGGACAGCGCCTCCTCCGCGGACACCGGCAGCAGGCCCCACTCGTCCAGGTGCGCCACGAGCACGCGCATCGCCTCCGCGTGGATCTCCCGGAACCGGATGCCCGGGCGGACGATCGCGAAGGCAGCGTCGGCGGCCTCCAGCACGGCCCGGCAGATCCGGCGCTGCACGTCCGTGTAGGTCCCGTTCACCGGCAGGGTGCGGGTGATGTCCGCCGTGTAGAGCGAGTCGTCCTCCACGCCGGCGTCCAGCAGCAGCAGGTCCCCGTCCCGGACCTCGCCGGTGTTGCGGATCCAGTGCAGCACGGTGGCGTTGTTGCCGGCGGCGGCGATCGTGTCGTAGCCCAGGTCGTTGCCCTCCACACGGGCGCGGGCGAAGAAGGCGCCCTCCACCACGCGCTCGCCGCGGGCGTGGCCCACGGCGCGCGGCAGGGCGCGCACCACGTCCTCGAACCCGGCGATCGTGGCGGCCACGGAGGCCCGCATCCGCTCGACCTCCCACGCGTCCTTCACCAGGCGCAGCTCGGAGAGGGCCTCGGTGAGCGCGGCGTCCCCGGCCTCGGCGGCCTGCACGTCCACCTCCGCCTCCTGCCGTGCGCGCGCCACGAGGGCGTCCATGTCCTGGTCCGCCTCGCGCAGCAGGCGCACCCGCGTGGCCTCCAGGTCCTTGGTGACGGCCGTCTCGAGCTCCTCGAGGCCGGCGGTGCGCAGGCCCGTGCGCGCGGCCATCTCGGCCAGGGTGGGACGGGCCCCGACCCAGAACTCGCCCGCGCGGGGGTCGGAGTAGAACTGCTCGGAGTCCCGGCCGGCGAGGGGCCGGAAGTACAGGGTGGCGGCGTGGTCCGTGCCGTCGTCGCCGGTGGCGGCGTCCACGGGCTCGAGGACGAGCACGGCGTCCGGTTCGTGGTCCGCGCCGAGGCCCGTCAGGTGCGCGAAGGCCGAATGCGCCCGGAAACGGTAGTCCGTGTCGTTCGAGCGGACCTTCAGCCGGCCGGCGGGCACCACGATCCGCTCGCCGGGGAAGGCGGCCGAGACGGCGGCGCGACGGCGCGCGGCGTGCGGGGCCGAGGCGTCGGGGTCGGGCAGGGCGTCCGGGGCGGGGGCCCACTGCGAGCCCATGAAAGCACGGAACGCGTCCGAGGCGGGCTTCTGCGAGCGGTTCTCCACGCGCTCGGCCAGGGGTTGGGGCGAGACGGCGGGCGCGGTGGCGCCGCCCTCGGGGGAGAGGTCGTCGGGCTGCTGGGGCAGGGAGTCGGTCATGGCCCCCATGCTCTCACCGCCGCCGGTGCAGGCGCCGCCCCGTACGCTGGGGGCATGTCCGCGGCCCGCTACGACCTCCACACCCACTCCACCGAGTCGGACGGCACCGAGCCGCCCGCGGACGTGGTGCGCGCCGCCGCCCGCGCCGGACTGGACGGCCTCGCGCTCACGGACCACGACACCACCGCCGGCTGGGCCGCGGCGGCCGAGGCCGCGCGCGCCGAGGGCGTTCTCCTGGTGCCCGGCATGGAGATGTCCTGCATGGCCGCGGACGGCACCAGCGTGCACCTGCTCAGCTACCTGCACGACCCCGGGGATCCGGGCCTGCGCGCCGAGCTGGACACCTCCCGCGCGTCCCGGCTCACGCGCGCCCAGCGGATGACCGACCGCCTGGCCGAGGACTTCCCCATCACGTGGGACCTGGTGCGGGAACACGCGAGCGAGAACGCCACGATCGGCCGGCCGCACATCGCGGACGCCCTCGTCACCGCGGGGGTGGTGACGGACCGCTCCGCCGCGTTCGCCACGATCCTCACCGGCCGTTCCCGCTACTACGTCCCGCATCACGCCGCGGACCCGGTGGAGGCGGTGCGGCTGGTCCGCGCCGCCGGCGGGGTCCCGGTGTTCGCCCACCCCCGCGCGCTCATGCGTGGACGCGTGGTGGACCTGGAGGTGATGGAGGCGATGATCGAGGCGGGCCTCGCCGGCCTCGAGGCCGACCACCGGGACAACCCCGAGCCCGAGCGCACCTGGCTGCGCGAGCTCGCCGCCCGCCACGGCCTGTTCGTCACCGGCTCCTCCGACTACCACGGCACCGGCAAGCCCAACCTGATCGGCGAGTTCACCACCGACGCGGAGGTGCTGGCCGAGATCGAGCACCAGGCCACGGGCACGGCGGTCGTGCGCGGCTGACCGCGCGCGTCCCCCCGCCGGGACCCGGCACGACGACGGCGGCCCGTCCCCTCGCATCGAGGGGACGGGCCGCCGCGGCGTCGGGGGCCGGGGAGGGCTCAGCCGTCCAGGACCTCGCCGTTGCGGCGGCGGGTGCGCGAGCGACGACGGCGTCCGCCCTCGACCGGGGCCTGCTCCCGCGCGGGGGCCTCCGTGCGCTCCGTGCGGGGCGACCGCTCCTCACGCGGGGCGCGCTCCTCGCGAGGGGCGCGCTCACGGCGCTCCCCGCCGCGCTCGTTCCCCCGGCGGCCGCCACGGCCGCCCTCGCGCTCGCCGCGGCCGTCCCGGCGCCCGACGCGTCCGCCGTCGCGGGACCGGCCACCGCGGCCGCCGCGCTCGCGCTCCTTCGACTCGGGGCCGCCGAGGTCCTCGAGGAGCTCGGCGTCGAGGCCCTCGAGGGTGCGCTTCTCCTTCGGCAGCCGGCCCTTCGTGCCCTTCGGGATGCCGAGGTCCTCGAACAGGTGCGGGGAGGAGGAGTACGTCTCGCGAGGTTCCGGCTGGCCGAGGCCGAGGGCCTTGTCGATCAGGGACCAGCGCGGCATGTCCTCCCAGTCCACCAGGGTCACGGCGGTGCCCTTGTGGCCTGCGCGGCCGGTGCGGCCCACGCGGTGCACGTAGGTCTTCTCGTCCTCGGGGGCCTGGAAGTTGAACACGTGCGTGACGTCGTCGACGTCGATGCCGCGGGCGGCGACGTCGGTGGCCACGAGGATGTCCACCTTGCCGCTGCGGAACGCGCGGAGGGCCTGCTCGCGGGCGCCCTGGCCGAGGTCGCCGTGTAGGGGGCCGGCCGCGAAGCCGCGCTGGGTGAGCTCGTCCGCCACGCGGGCGGCGGTGCGCTTGGTGCGGGTGAACACGATGGTCCGGCCGCGGCCCTCGGCCTGCAGGGCGCGGGCCACGAGCTCGTCCTTGTCCATGTGGTGGGCGCGGTAGACGAGCTGACGGATGTCCTTCTTCGTCAGGCCCTCGTCCTCGGGGTCGTGCGCGCGGATGTGGGTGGGCCGGGTCATGTACCGGCGGGCCATCGCGACGACGGGACCGGGCATGGTGGCGGAGAAGAGCATGGTCTGACGGGCGGCGGGCACGGCGGACAGCAGGGTCTCGACGTCCGGGAGGAAGCCGAGGTCCAGCATCTCGTCGGCCTCGTCCAGCACCACGGTGGCCACGTGGTCCAGGCGCAGGTGCTTCTGCCGCATGAGGTCGATCAGGCGGCCGGGGGTGCCGACGACGATGTCGACGCCGCGCTGGAGCTCCTCGATCTGGGGCTCGTAGGCGCGGCCGCCGTAGATGGTGGCGATGCGCAGCGGGCGGTGCTTGGCGGCGGCCACGAGGTCGCCGGCCACCTGGACGGCGAGCTCGCGGGTGGGGGCCACGATCAGGGCCTGGGGGGCCCCGGCGCGGCCGTCGGCCTCGCGTTCGGCCCAGCCGTCCTCGCCCGGGCCCACGGCGCGCTGCAGCGCGGGGATGCCGAAGCCCAGGGTCTTGCCGGTGCCGGTCTTCGCGTGGCCGATGATGTCGTGGCCGCCGAGGGCCACGGGGAGGGTCATGGCCTGGATGGGGAAGGGGTGCTCGATGCCCTTCTCCGCCAGCGCGCGGACGATCGGCTCCTCGACGCCGAAGTCGGCGAAGGTCTGCTCGGGCTCGGCGGGGGCCGTCTCGGGGGTGACGGTGTCCGCGGCGACGTCGGCGACGTCCGGTTGGGTCTCGGGTGCGGGGGTGTTCTCGGTCATGGCGTCTCGCAGTTCGTCTCGTGCGCCGCGGCCTCCTCGAGGCCGTCCTCGGGCGAGCCGGGCGCGGTGGTGGAGAGCCGATCGCGGGGAACACGGGCGGGTCCGGGTCGGGCCCCGTGGAACCGGTCTGGGCCGCGGTGCGAGCGCGGGCCCGTGCCGGATCCGGCAGGTCGTGCGCCGTCGGCCGGAGTCGGCGGACGGCGAGGCGGGGTGATCAGATGCGACCGGTCATCCCGGGTCAGCGTGAGCTGTCCGGCCAGTCTACCCCCGAGGCGGTGACCGTCCCCGAGGCCACGTCCACGGCCTCGATCCGCACGGACACGTCCGTGCCGGGCTCCGCGCGGCCGGGCACGCGCAGCGCCACGGGCGGCTCGGTCAGCTGGACGTCCGTGCCGCGCTCTGTGGAGCGCACCGCGGATCCGGCCAAGACCGCGCCAACGTGCTCGGCCAGGACGGCGGCCTCCACGAGCTCCTCGGCGGCGCGGTCGGCCGCGGATGCGCGCCGGCCGGAGTCCGCCATCAGGGCGGGCAGCTCCGGGAGGGCGGCCCGTGCCCACTCCGGCGCCTCGGCGTCCGTGACGTGGGCGTGGCACAGGGCTAGGACGAACCGGTCCACGAGCCGGCGGAGAGGGGCGGTGGCGTGGGCGTACGGTGCGGCCAGGGCCGCCTGTTCGGGGTCCTCCGGCGGCGTGCGCAGGGCGGGGTCCTCCGCCCGCGCGTCGAACGCGGTGTACCCGGCGCCGCGGAAGAGGGAGGTGGCCGCGTGCATCACGGCCAGGCCCCGGGGGTCGGCCGGGTCCACCGAGCGCAGGTACGCCCCGTAGTCCGTGCCGGGCTCCCACGGCAGGCCGAGGGCGCGGGTGCGGGCGCGGAAGGCGTCCACCGCGTCCCGGTCCGGGGCGGGCATGGTGCGCAGGATCCCGACGCCGGCCTCCAGCATGATCTCCGCCGCCGCCATGCCGGTCATGAGGGACAGCTGGGCGTTGTGGTCCTCCGCGGGCAGGGGGACGCGGCGGGTGATCCGGTAACGGCCGTCCACCACCGCGATCTCCTGGTCCGGCATGCTCAGGGAGGCGCCGCCGCGCGCGGCCTCCTGCGCGGTGCGCCGCGCCCCGACCTCGGGGAGCAGGGCCAGGGAGGCGCGCACCTCCGCGGGCCAGTCGGCGGCGGCGGGGTCGGCGTCGTCGTCGAGGAACGCCTGGACCTCGGGGTAGGCCAGCTGGAGACGCGAGCGGACCCGGGCGCGGCTCAGGGCGGTGTCCGTGACCGTGCCGTCCTCGGCGAGCGTGAACGTCCAGACGAACGCCGGCCGGTCCTGCCCCGGGAGCAGGGACGCGGCGTCCTCGCTGAGCACGGCCGGGTGCAGGGGCACACGGCCGTCCGGCAGGTACACGGTCTGGCCGCGGCGGCGGGCCTCGGCGTCCACCGCGCCCTCGGGGGTCACGAACGCGGGGACGTCCGCGATCGCGTAGCGCACGGTCAGCCGCCCGGCTCCCGCCTCCTCGAGGTGTAGGGCCTGGTCCAGGTCCGTGGACCCGGCCGGGTCCACGGTCACGAACGGCACCGCCGTCAGGTCCTCGCGGTCGGGGTCCGTCGCGGCCTGCGACGGGACCACCGCCGCGGCGGCCTGCGCCTCGGCGAGCACCTCGGCGGGGAACTCCGCGGGCAGCTCGAGCTCGGTGCGCAGGGCGGCGAGACGGGCGCCGAGGGCGGCGTCCGCCTCACCGTGCACCGCGAGGGCGTGATGCGGCATGGGGGGCCGAGGTCAGACGGCGGCGAAGCCCAGGGGGCCGGACTTGCGGGCGCCGATCTCCACGAAGCCGATGCGGTCGCCCGGGACCACGACCTGGCGGCCCTTGGCGTCGGCCAGGGAGAGCACCGAGCCGTCGGCGATCGCGGCGTCCACGAGCGCGCGCACCTCCTCGGCGGTCTGCTCGCTCTCCAGGACGACCTCACGGCCGACATGCTGCACACCGATGCGGATCTCCATGGTCCTCACGTTCCTCTCGTGGGCGGGGTCTAGTGGTCAGCGGCCAGCCTACGGGAGGGGACCCGGGGGCGGGGCCGGGCGCGCACGCCGTTCACCCCGGGGCGTAACGGGGGTCTCAGCCCTCGACGGGGCGGTCCGGGATGGCCTCGAGGCCGCGCCACAGCACCTGCTCGACGGCCTCCGCGGTCTCCTGGGCCGTGGGGCGGCCGTCCTCGTGGACGTGGTCCGCCCAGTGGCGGGCGGCGCCCAGGACCATCTCGACGACGCCCCGCGCCACGACCTGCGCCAGCACGCCCTCCACCATGGTGTCGACGGAGAGGATCCGGGTGATCTGTGCCGCGATCGACTCCCGCACCGCCTCCACCCGGCATTGGACCTCGGGGTCGTGCTCGGCACCGGACTCGAAGATCAGGCGGTGCGAGCGCTCGGGCGTGTCCATGTAGGCGAACACCGCATGGACCGTGCTGTGGGAGCGCTCGCGGTTGTCGTCCGTGCGCTCGATCGCCGCGGTCAGCCGGCGGTCCAATTCGGCGACCTCCCCGTCCAGCAGGGCGAGGAACAGCTCGTGCTTGCCCGAGAAGTGCTGGTACAGCACGGGCTTGGACACCTGGGCGCGTTCGGCGATCTCGTCCATCGCCGCGCCGGTGTAGCCCTGCTCGGCGAACACGGCGCGGGCCACGTCCATCAGCTGGGCGCGGCGCTGCTCGCGCGGCATGCGGGGGGTGCGGGACACGGTCTCGGTCATGGTCAGGCGCTCCTGCGGGCGGCGTCGTCGTCTCCGGTCCCGTGGGCGGGGCAGCCGTCCGGCGGTGCGGTCTCGGCCCGCGCCGTCGCCGGTGCGGGGATCTCGAAGAGCACCTCGAGGGCGTGCTCGTACTCGTCCAGCCGGCCCTCGGCGGCGAGTTCGCGGGCGCGGACGCTGGGCGCGTGCAGGAGCTGGTTCACCATGCGGCGCAGGGCGAAGTGGACCTCCTCGGCGGCGGCCGTGCACCCGTGCCGGGTGCGCACCCGCTCCATCTCCCGGTCGAGGGCGGCGGTCGTGTGCCGGCGCAGGGCCTTGATCGCCTCGTCCGCGGTGCGGCCGCGGCGGGCGGCCGAGTACTCCGTCACGGCGCCCTCCACCAGCGCCCGGGCCTCCGCGACGGCGGCCTCCGCCTGCTCGGGCGCGGCCAGGCGCACCGACTCCAGGGTGATCAGGTCCACGCCGTCGAGCTCCGTGACGGCCGGGTCGAAGTCGCGGGACAGCGCGAGGTCCACCACGGTGAGCGGGCGGTCGGTCCCGGCGCGCAGCTCTGCCAGGCGCTCCGGGCTGATCTGCCGGTCTCCCCCGGAGGAGCCGATGATCACGTCCGCCTCCGCGGCCGCCCCCGCCACGTCCGCGCCGCCCAGGGCCAGGGCCCAGCCGCCGCGGTCGGCCACGAACTGGGCGGCCCGGCCCGAGGCGGAGTGGACGCCCACGGCCTCGGCCCCGCGCTCGGCGAGCTGGGCGAGCGTGGTGCCCGCGTACGCGCCCGTGCCGATCAGCAGGACGGCGGCGCCGGACCAGAACTCGCGGCGCGCGGCCTCGTCCATGAGCCCGCGCAGCTCCTCCGTGAGGTCGAGGGCCACCGAGACCACCGAGCGGCCCGTGGCGCCGAGCGCGGTGCGGGCCCCCACGTCCTTGGCGGTGCGCGTGGCGGACTCGAAGAGCCGCACAAGGGAGCCCGTGGCCGTGCCCTCGGCGCGGGCCTGGACGAGGGCGCGGCGCACCTGGCCGGCGATCTCCCGTTCGCCCACCACCGCGGAGTCCAGGCCGGCAGCCACCTCGAACAGGTGCCGGGCGGTGGCGTCGGCGTCGAGCACGCGGAAGGCGGAGCGGACGGACTCCGCGGGCAGCTCGCTGCGCTCGGCGATCGCGTCGACCAGCCGCTCACGGGCGGCGTCGACGTCCCCGTCGCGGGCCTCCGCGTAGACCTCCACGCGGTTGCACGTGGACAGCACGACGGCCCCGTCCGCCCGGTCGGCGGTCAGGGCGGCCCCGACGCCGGCGGCCCCCGCGCTCAGGCGGGCCACCGTGTCCAGGCTCAGGTCTTTGTGGGAGGCCACGAGGGAGAAGACAGTCACAGCGCCGTCCATCCTAGCGCCGTCGCGGGAGCGGTCGGGGGAGGTGACCTGCGGACTCCGGGTCCCGCCGCCACGCCGATGCCGCCCCGCGCCGCGATCGGTGGGAGAATGGGCCGCATGTCCGCTCAGACCACGTCCTCCGACGCGCCGACCGGCCTGCCGGCCGAGCACCCCCTGCGCACCGCCGACCCCGCCCGCTCCACCGCCCGGAGCCCGCTCGTCCGGGCCCTGCGGGGGCAGGAGCCCACCCGGAACCCCGTGTGGTTCATGCGGCAGGCGGGCCGTTCGCTGCCGGAGTACCGCCGCGTGCGCGAGGGGATCGGCATGCTCGAGTCGTGCCTCCAGCCGGAGCTCGCCGCCGAGATCACCCTCCAGCCCGTGCGCCGCCACGACGTGGACGCGGCCATCTTCTTCTCCGACATCGTGGTGCCCCTGCGCCTGGCGGGCGTGGACGTCGAGATCCAGCCCGGCGTCGGGCCCGTGCTGGGCCGCCCCGTGCGCACGGCCGAAGACGCCGCCGCCCTGCCTCCGCTCGAGGACGACGCACTGGACGTCATCCGCGAGGCCGTGACCCGCACGGTCGCCGAGCTCGGCGACCGCCCCCTGATCGGCTTCGCCGGAGCCCCGTTCACCCTGGCCGCCTACATGGTGGAGGGCCGCCCGTCCCGCGACCACATGGGCCCGCGCCGCATGATGCACGGGGATCCGGACACGTGGGCCGCCCTGGCCGGGTGGGCCGCCACGGTCTCCGGCCAGTTCCTGCGGGCCCAGCTCGAGGCGGGCGCGTCGGCCGCCCAGCTGTTCGACTCGTGGGCGGGTTCGCTCTCCGCGGAGGACTACCTCCGCCACGTCCAGCCGCACTCGGCGACGGCGTTCGCGCATGTGGCGGACATCGCCGGACCCGCCGTGGCGGACGGGGCCCCGCTGCTGCACTTCGGCACCGGCACGGGAGAGTTCCTGCACCACCTGCGCGACGCCGGCGCCACCGCGGTGGGCGTGGACCACCGCATCACCCTGGCGGAGGCGCACCGTCGACTCGCGGCGCACCCCGGCCCGGACGGCCGCGGCGCGGTACCGCTGCAGGGCAACATCGACCCCGCCCTGCTGGGCGCCCCGTGGCCGGTGCTCGAGGCGCACGTGCGCGACGTCGTCGCCTCCGGCACCGCCGCCCCGGGCCACGTGGTGAACCTCGCCCACGGCGTGCCGCCGGAGACCGATCCCGAGGTCCTGACCCGGGTGGTGGAGCTCATCCACGCCCTGCCCGTGGGGGAGGGGGGTCAGGCGTGACCGGCTCGGCCCTCGTGGTCGGCGGCGGGATCGCCGGCCTGCTCGCCGCCCGCCGGCTCCACGAGCAGGGCTGGGCGGTCACGCTGGCGGAGGCGACCTCCGTGCTGGGCGGCACGGTGTCCTCCCGGTTCCTGGACGTGCCGTCCGCGTCCGACTCGGGCACGCCGAAGACGCAGACCCTCGAGCTCGACGGCGGCGCCGAGTCCTACGCGGTGCGCGGCGCCGCGATGCAGGCCCTCGTGGACGAGCTGGGCCTGGACGAGCACGTGGTGGCCCCGGAGCCGCTGGGCTCGTGGCTGCACGGCCCGGACGGCGCCCACCCCGCGCCGCGCCTGGGCCTGGTGGGCATCCCCGGAGACCTGCACGCCCCCGACGTGGCGGCCGCCCTGAGCCCCGCGGGGCTGGAGCGGGCCCTCGAGGACGAGCGCGCCCCCATGGACCGCTGGGCGCGGGCGCTGGCCGAGGGCACGTCCGTCACCGTGGCGGAGCTGGTCTCGGACCGCCTCGGCGAGGAGGTCCTCCGGCGCCTCGTGAGCCCCGTGGTGGCCGGCGTGCACTCCGCCGACCCGGCCGTGGTGGACGTGGAGCGCGTGGCCCCGGGCCTGCTCCGCGCGGCCGTGGACGCGGGCTCGCTGTCCGCCGGCGTCGCCGCCCTGCGGGGCGGCGTCACCCCCGGGGCGGCCGTGGCCGGGATCGACGGCGGCATGGCCAAGGTCACTGGCCGGCTCGTGACCAGCCTGCGCGAGGCCGGCGTCACGGTGCTGCGCGGCGTGCGCGTGGCCGCCCTGTCCCGCATGGGCGAGGACGGGCGCTGGTGGGCGCAGATCTCCGACCGGGACGACGAGGTGGTGCGCGGCCTGGACGTGGACCGCGTGGTGCTCGCCGTGGACGGCGTCACCGCCTGGCACCTGCTGGCCCCGCTGAACCAGGACGTCCTGGATCCGGCCGCCGGCCCCCAGCTCGGCGAGGGGATCGCGCTGGCGGTCCTGGTGGTCGAGGCCCCCGGGCTCGACGACGCCCCGCGCGGCACCGGCGTCCTCGTGTCCCCGGGCACGGGGGTGCGCGCCAAGGCCCTCACCCACGCGACCGCCAAGTGGGCCTGGCTGCGCACGGTGGTGACCCGGCCCGGCCGGGACGGCGTGCCCCGCCATCCGCACCGCCATATGCTGCGCCTGTCCTACGGGCGGCAGGGCGGGGACGCGGACGAGCTGGGCTTCCGCAGCACGGACGAGCAGCTGCTGGCCGCGGCCCTCGAGGACGCCGCCGCGCTCACGGGCGTGCCGTTGGCGGAGGAGGACGTGCTGAACTCCACCGTGGTGCGCTGGCGCGCACCGATCCCGCCGCAGCACGGCCCGGACCGCGAGGCCATGGACGCCCTGGTCCGGTGGGCCACCGACGTGCCGGGGCTGGACCTGGTGGGCTCGTGGGTGCACGGCACCGGCCTGGCCGCCGTCGTGGCCGGCGTGGAGCGCACCGTGGGCCGCGGCGCGGGCCTCGCCGCCGCCGACTGACAGACACCCCGCATGACCGATCGAGAGAAGAGGAAGAGCACCATGGGCAAGGACAGGAACGCCGACCTCGTCGGCAAGGACTGGTTCACCACCTACACCGTGTTCGCCCGCCCGCAGGGCGAGCCGGGCTGGCTCGGGCTGGAGGGCCGGGACGTCAAGAAGGCCGTGAAGGAGTTCGACGACGTCGTGGCGGCCCTCGGCAAGGCCGGCGTCACCGTGCGCGGCGTCTACGACGTCTCGGGCATGCGCGAGGCCGGCGACGTGATGGTGTGGATGTACGCGCACACCCCGGAGGCGCTGCAGGCCGCCATCCGCGATCTGCGCCGTACGCGCCTGCTGGAGCGCACCCATCTGGTGCTCTCCGCGATGGGCTCGGACCGCATGGCGGAGTTCAACAAGGACCACATCCCCGCCTTCGCCATGGGCCGCAAGCCGCTGGACTGGCTGTGCTTCTACCCGTTCGTGCGCTCGTACGACTGGTACCTGCTCGACCCGAAGGAGCGCGCCCGCATGCTGCGCGAGCACGGCAAGCTGGGCCAGGACTTCCCCCAGGTGTGGGCCAACACCACGAGCGCCTTCGCGCTCAACGACTGGGAGTGGCTCCTGGGCCTCGAGGCCGCCGAGCTCAACGACCTGGTGGACATGATGCGCCACCTGCGCAACAACGAGACCCGCCTGCACGTGCGCGAGGAGGTCCCGTTCTACACGGGCCGCCGCCTCGAGACCGTCGAGCTGCCGGAGGTGCTGGCCTGATGAGCACCGAGCAGACCGTCCCGGTCCCCGTGCACCCCGTCCCCGAGGACGCCGTGCGTCCCGAGCACGCCCCCGAGGAGGCCGCCCCGGGCCTCGACTACGACGCCCGCGGCGTCATGGCCGCCAAGGACTACGACGCCGTGATCGTCGCGTCCTTCGGCGGGCCCGAGGGCCAGGAGGACGTGATCCCGTTCCTGCGCAACGTCACGCGCGGGCGCGGCATCCCGGACGAGCGCCTCGAGGAGGTGGCCACCCACTACCGCGCCAACGGGGGCGTGAGCCCCATCAACGCCCAGAACCGCGCGCTGATCGCCGCGCTGGAGGAGGAGTTCGCCTCCCGCGGCATCGACCTGCCCGTGTACTTCGGCAACCGCAACTGGGAGCCGTACCTGCCGGACACGCTCCAGCGGGCGTACGACGACGGCCACCGCCGGATCCTGACGGTCACCACGTCCGCCTACTCCTGCTACTCCTCCTGCCGCCAGTACCGCGAGGACATGGGCATGGCCCTGCGCTCCACCGGGTTGGAGGGGAAGCTGGACCTGGACAAGACCCGCCAGTACTTCAACCACCCCGGCTTCGTGGAGCCCTTCGCCGAGGGCCTGCGTTCGGACCTGATCTCGATCCGCGGCGAGGTGGGCGACGACGCCCGCCTCCACGTCCTGTTCGCCACGCACTCCATCCCCACCGCCGACGCCGAGGCGGCCGGCCCGCGCGGGCTGGCGGCGGACCTGCGTGAGCAGGCCGGCGGCGCCCCGGGCGAGGTCGAGGGCGCGGACGTCTACTCCGCCCAGCACCTCGACGTGATCCGCGAGATCATCGCCCGGGTGCCCGAGGCCGAGGGCGTCGACTGGTCCCTGGTGTACCAGTCCCGCTCCGGCGCCCCGCACGTGCCGTGGCTCGAACCGGACGTCAACGACGCCATGGAGGCCCTGGCCGGTCCGGACGCCCCTGCGGACGAGCAGGGTCGCCGGGTGGCGGGCTTCGTCGTCGTGCCGGTGGGCTTCGTCTCGGACCACATGGAGGTCCTGTGGGACCTGGACACCGAGGCGAAGGAGACTGCCGGCGAGCTCGGCGTGGCCTTCCGCCGCAGCCCCACCCCGGGCACGGACCCGCGGTTCGTGGCGGGCCTGGCCGACCTCGTCGAGGAGCGCCTGGGCCGCCGCGAGGGCCGTGCGTCGACCGGCTGCTTCCCGGCCTGGTACGACGTGTGCCGCCCGGACTGCTGCGTCAAGGTGATGCGGGACGGCTCCGTGCGACCCACCACCTCCGCGGTGGACGCCCCCGTGCGCGGCCTCGCCGAGCACGAGGCCGGCCAGGCCCAGGGCCCGGAGGGGGCCGACGCGCGGTGACCGCACAGGCGCAGCCCGGACCGGGCCCCGCGACCGCCGTCAGGGTGGGCACGCGGGGCTCGGCCCTGGCCACCACGCAGACCCGCCACGTGGCCGAGGCGCTCACCGAGCGCTCCGGCCTGGGCCACGAGCTCGTGGTCATCCGCACCGAGGGCGACGTCACCAAGGGCTCGCTCGCCTCGCTGGGGGGCACGGGCGTGTTCGCGTCCGCGCTGCGGGAGGCGGTGCTGGACGGACGCGTGGACATGGCGGTGCACTCGCTCAAGGACCTGCCCGCGGCCCAACCGCCGGGGCTGGAGATCGCCGCCGTGCCCCCGCGCGCGGACCTGCGGGACGCGCTGTGCGCCCGCGACGGCTTCACCCTGGCCACCCTCCCCGAGGGGGCGAAGGTGGGCACCGGCTCGCCGCGCCGCGTGGCGCAACTGAAGGCGCTGCGCCCGGACCTGGAGCTCGTGGACATCCGCGGCAACGTGCAGACGCGCCTGGCGCGCGTGCCCGGCCTCGAGCAGCACGACGACGGCGCGCCCGTCGCCGAGGGCGCCCCCCGCGGGGACCTCGACGCCGTGGTGCTCGCGTGCGCCGGACTCGACCGACTGGGCCTGCAGCACGTGATCACTGAGCGGATCGACCCCGAGGTGATGCTCCCGGCCCCCGGCCAGGGGGCGCTCGCGGTGGAGATCCGAGAGGAGGACGGGCCGCTGCTGGCGGAGTCGGTCCTGGACCCCGATTCGCATGCCGGCCGGCTGCGGGCCGCGCTCGAGCTGGTGGACGACCGGGACACGCACGTGGCCGTCACCGCCGAGCGGGCACTGCTGCTGCGCCTCGAGGCCGGCTGCGCCGCCCCGATCGGCGCCGTGACGCAGGTGGAGAAGGGCGTGGCCGAGGACGGCTCGCCCGCCCCGCGGATCGTGATGTCCGCGATGGTCGCCGCCATGGACGGCTCCCAGGTGCTGCGCCGGACTTCGTCCGTGCAGCTGGACGCCGTGCCCGCGGACGTGGCGGACGACCCGGCCGAGGCCGACGAGTGGCTCGAGGACACCCTGTTCCTGGCCGCCGGCGCGCTGGGCGTGCACCTGGCCGAGCAGTTCGTGGCCGAGGGCGCGGACCTGCTGCCGGGCACCGCCCGCGGGGCGGCGGAGGACGACCCGGAGCAGGTCACCTCGGACGTGCCCGGCACCGGCGTGGTCGGCGAGGAGCGGCCCGGACCCGCCGACGCCGGAGCCTGAGATGCGCCTGCTGCTGACCCGCCGCCCGGCCCAGGCGGGCGACCTCGAAGCGGGACTGCGGGCCATGACGGGACCGGACGGCGTCCCGTTCGAGGTCGGGTTCCTGCCGGCCACGGACACCGAGCTGCCCGACGACGACGGCCTCGCGCGCCTGCGCGGGGCCGTCGTCGCGCTCGGGGCCGGCGAGGTCGCGGTGCTGGTGGTGACCAGCCCGAACGGGGCCCGGGCCCTGGCGGCCGCCGGGTGGGACGGGAGTGTGCCCGCGGGTGTGCGGGTGGCCGCCACCGGGCCGGGGACCGTGCGGGTGCTGCGCGAGGTCGGCGTGCGAGGCGCGGTGTGGGTGCCGGAGGAGGACCGCTCCGCTGCGGGCATCCTGGCCGGGCTGCCGGGTCCGACGCGACCGGGGGACCGGCTGCTGCTCCCGCAGTCCGCGCGCGCCTCCGACGAGTTCGCCGTGAGGCTGCGGGAGCTCGGCTGGGCCGTGGACCGTGTGGCGGCCTACCGCACCGTGGCGTATCCGGGGGATCCCGCCCGACGGCTGCTGCCGGAGGACCCGGCCGGCGCGGATGTGGTCTCTCCGGCCGAGCTCGATGATCAGCCGGCGTCGACCGCCATCGTGCTCACCAGCCCCAGTGCGGTGGAGGAGCTGCTGGACACCGCGGCGGCGGAGATGCTGCGCTCGGGCGCGCTGCCGTGCATCGCGCTCGGGGCCCCCACGCGCCGGGCCATGGACGCGGCCGGCCTGCCCGTGGCCGCGCAGGCCACGACGCCGGACGCCCCCGGCGTCGCCGCGGCCGTCAGGCGGGCCATGGCCGCCTGACAGGAGGGGTCAGGCGGAGGCAGGACCGTCGTCGTCGGCGTCCGGAGCGACGACCGGGTGCGTGTGGTCCTCGTCCTCGGGCCGTGCGCCGAGCCCGCCGAGCACGTCCACCCGCGGTGGGCGCAGGATGGCCACGGACACGTTGTTGAAGCCCGTGTTCGCGAGCACGTGGGAGGCCTCTTCGTCCGTGAGGTCGTACGCATGCGCCAGCATGCGCACGTTCTCGGTGTAGAAGGCATGCAGGCGGTCGACGCCGCGGAGGAATTCGAGGGTGTTGGCCATGGGCCCACTGTGCCGGACGGAGGTGACGCGTGGGTGAACGTGTCAGCCGAGCACGCCGCGTTGCGCCAGGACGCCGACCCCCTGGACCGCCAGCACCACGCCGAGGATGCCGAGGATCCAGGCCGCGGTGGCGGCGCCGGAGAGGTTCGCCCAGCCGTCCACGCGGCGCAGCGCAGGGTCGATGCGCGCCGCTGCGGCCAGCCGCAGGCCCAGCAGGACGAGTGCCGGCAGCACCATGACGAGGCAGTATCCGGCCAGCAGTCCGACGGCGGCGCCCAGGGACGGTGCGTGGGCCGTGAGCAGTCCGATCGCGCCGAGGTAGGGCAGCATCGTGGCGACCTCGAGCGCCACGGCGGCCACCGCCACACCGACCACCGCCCCCGACGAGCCCGTGATCCGCTCGCGCCAGCCTCGGCGTCGGTGCGCGGCGGCGGACTCGGCCGTCCGCTCGGCCGAAGCACCGACCCGGGCGGCCCGGCGGGCGCGACGACGCGCGCCCCCGTCGGCGGGCTCGATCACGAAGCTCAGGACGAGCAGTCCCGCGCCGATCACGACCTGGGCGATGTACGCGGGGGTGGACTCCAGGGTGGCTCCGATCCCGTCGCCCGCTGTGGCGATGACGGCACCCGCGCCGAGGAGCACGGCGAGGCCGAGCAGGAAGTACAGAGCCGCGACGACGGCCAGGTAGAGGAGGAGGCGGCCGACCGGCGGGCGCCGTCCGGAGAGCAGGAGCCAGACCGGCACGATGAGCGTGCCGACGCTGGTGGAGTCGACGAGTGCGAGGAGCGCGAGCGTGCCGAGCAGGGCGACGGGCGTCATGGGTCCCCTCCGGAGGTCTGTGGCACGAGCGTGCCACGGACGACGTTAGCACGGGTGTGCCACGCACCGTAGGGTGGAGGGGTGACCCGTGCATTCGACCCCGAGGCGCGCCGCGCCGAACTCGCCGAGGCCGTGGGACGTGTCCTGCTCCGGGACGGGATTGGCGCGGTGTCCGTGCGCACGGTCGCTGCCGAGGCCGGCGTCGCGGTGGGATCCCTGCGCTATGTGTTCCCGAGCCGCACGGACCTGGTGGTCGGCGCGGCACGACACATGGTGGCGCAGTCCCGCGCGCGGCTGACGGCCCCGCGCCCGGGGACCACCGCGCGCGGGTACGCCGAGCAGCTGGCGCAGGGTCTGCTGCCGCTCATGGAGCAGACCCGCGCCGACCTGGAGATCAATGTCGCCCTCATCGCGGAGGCGCGAGCCGTGCCTGAGCTGCGGCCGGTGCGGGACGAGGTCCAGGCCGGGGTGCGGGAGGCCGTGGACGGGATCGTGCGACTGCTGCGCTGCGACCCGCCCGTGGCAGGTCCGATGACCGCGGCGGAGCATCACGCCGCGCTGCGGCTGCACGCGCTGCTGGACGGGCTCGCCCTCGGCCTGCTCCATCACGACGACGTCGGCCCGGGATGGCAGGCCCGGGCCGACGAGGCGTGGGGGGTGGTGCTCGCAGAACTCGACCGGATCGCGGCGGAGGCCGGGACCGTCAGCGGCGGCGGCGCTGCTTGAGCGAGACCTCCATGCTGCGGCCCTCCGTGCGGGTCTCCAGGTACGGCTGGTCGGCGACGAGCGTCGAGAGCTTCGCGTGGCCGAAGTCGCGCGGGTCGAAGTCCACGTGGGCGCGGGTCACGTGCTGGCCGATCAGGGAGAGCGAGGCCCAGCCGTCGTCGCCGGAGGTGGCGTTGACGGCCTTGACCAGTGCGGACTGGAGGTTGATGCGGGAGGCGGCCTCGTCGTCGTCCGCGCGCACGTCCGGGGGGGTGGGGTCCTCGGCGGGGGTGATGACCTCGTCCGACTCCACGTCCACCAGCACGGAGCCGCGGCCGGCGCCGCGGCCACGGCCGCGCACGGTGCGCTGCGGGGCGGCGGTGGCCTGGTCGGCCGGTGCGGCCGACTCGGCGGGACGGTCCGCGGCCGTGGCGTCATCGGTGATGGTCTCGGTGGACTCCGCGGGCTCGGTGGAGCGTGCGGCCGTCTTGGACTTGGACCGGCCGCCGGAGCGCCGGTTGCCCGTGGACGGGCCCTCCTTGGCCTCGCGGATGTCCTTGGGGGAGGGGTCGGCCTCGAGGGAGGGGGCCGGCTCGGCGTCGTCGACGTCGTCCGTGTGGGTGCCGAGCAGCTCGAGGTAGATGAACTGGTCCACGGCGTTGCGCAGGGAGGCGGGGGTCTTGCGGGCGCCCAGGCCGATCACGCGCTTGCCGGACTCGCGCAGGCGGGTGGCCAGGCGCGTGAAGTCGGAGTCGGAGGAGACCAGCGCGAACGCGTCCACGTTGCCCATCCAGAGCAGGTCCATCGCGTCGATGATCAGCGCCGAGTCCGAGGAGTTCTTGCCGATCGTGTACGCGAACTGCTGCACGGGCTGGATGGCGAGCTCGTTGAGCGCCTTCTTCCAGCCGTTGAGGTTCGTGGTGGTCCAGTCCCCGTAGGCGCGCTTGATGGTGGGCGTGCCGTACGTGGCCAGCTCCTCGAGGATCAGGCCGGCGTACTTGGGCGAGATGTTGTCGCAGTCCAGGAGCACGGCGATGCGCAGGGAGGCGGGGGTGGGTTCAGGCATGGGTCCCAGGGTACGCGGGTTGTAGGTTTGGATGGGAGTGATATTCTGCCGACCAGAGCGTGAAAATGAGGGAGTTGGAAAAGTTCGCTTTTCCAGAAGGGGCGTAGGTGTGACTGAAACTTCGTCGTTCTTCGAGGCCTATAACATCAGTGGCAACCCATTTGCATCGACAAACGCTGAGAATGAGGATCTCCTTTCGGAGTATTTTGTTGCCCCGCCGTATTTTGAGAGTGTAGTTGGTCTGGCGGAAACGCCGAAGTCCACCATTGTGTTTGCCCCGCGAGGTAGTGGAAAAACGGCCCAGCGCAAAATGATTGAAAATCGAGCCGCGTTGCCTGATTCCAATTTTGCTTGCATTAGCTACACCGACTTTACTGGTATCACCCCCGACACTGCTTCATTGGCGCAGCATAAATTGGCGATTTGTCGCCTCATGACGGTAGCCGCCCTGGGGCACATCGAAGCTCAGCCCGAGAGGGCCGACGGTCTTAGTAAGCACGAGAAGCTCGTTCTCACAACAGCATCGCAGCAGCTCCTCGGAGGGCTGAGCCAGAGCGAATTTCAGACTGCACTCGGTTCTGTGAAGTCACTCGGACAGAAGTGGAGTGATATCTGGAACAGGTACGGCGGCATCATGGCTGTAGTGGTTAACGCCGCTATGAAAAAGTTGGGCATGGATGACGTCAACATTGATGCCCCTGCGGGGTCGGAAGGCGCCCGGGGGGTTATTGATGGGCAGTATCTCTACAGTCAGCTGGCGAGCCTCTTTGCCACTCTCGGGTTTTCCGCGGTATATGTCCTTGTTGATAAGGTTGATGAGACCGTTTTCACGAACAATGATAAGAGCGCTACCTTTAATCTCATAAGTGCGTTGCTATTCGACCTGCCCACGCTCGAGCAGCCTGGGGTGGCGTATAAGTTTTTCCTGGGCGACTATCTCAAGATGGCGTTCCTTGATGGTGGTGGACGTGATGACCGAATTCTAGTTACGAACCTTCACTGGACTACCGACGAGCTCAGTACAATGCTATCTAGGCGCCTCATGGCGTACTCTGAGAACCAAGTAGATAGTTTTAATGCTTTTCTCGACAAGAATGTGGAGGTAGATCTCCACGAGTTGATTTGCCGCCTGAATCCTGAGTCCCCGCGGGATCTGATTAGGATGTGCGATCGAATTATTACGGAGCATACGCGTCGAGCGGGCTATCCAGTAACAATTGGTCGGTTTTCTATGCTGGCTGGCATTCACGAATTTAGCGCAAATTGGTGCGACAGTCGATTCAGCTCGATCATGAGCGAAATTCGCCGCGTGCCCCTTACCTCTTTTACAAACCGAGAACTTGCCAATAACACCTTTCGTATTGACGATACCTCGATGAGGAATAAAATCGCGAAGTGGGTTGACGCTGGTGCGGTATCTATCGTGGCCCAGCAGCCTGGAGTGCGACCCGGCCGCCCTAGTAATGTCTATGCGTTCGCCGACCCAAGGCTCGTGATCGCTAAAGAAGCTCGCGGCCGCCTGGCTGACTCGTTGAGCACTGGCGTCTTTGTGTGTCGCGAGTGCAATGAAATCGTGATCGCATCCGACGAAGCTGTTAAGTGTTTGTCATGTGGATCAGATTTCAATTCCTGGCATAGCCTCTGGGACTCTGTCACTCCTGGTGCGTGACAGGTCTCAACTGTGCGCGGCCACCTAGACTGGTCGGGTTCCCCAACCAGGAGTGTGTGACCCGTCATGTCCTTCCCGCTGCACCGTCCGCGCCGTCTGCGCCAGTCCGCCGCGATGCGCCGGCTGGTCGCCGAGACCCGCATCCACCCGAACCAGCTGATCCTGCCCGCCTTCATCAAGGAGGGCGTGAGCGAGCCGGTGGCCATCGAGTCCATGCCGGGCGTCGTCCAGCACACCGCGGACACCCTCAAGCGAGCCGCCGCGGAGGCGGCGGAGCTCGGCGTCGGCGGCATCATGCTCTTCGGCGTGCCCGCGCAGCGGGACGCCACCGGCTCCTGCTCCCTGGACCCCGAGGGCGTGCTGAACGGGGCCGTCCGGGACGTGAAGGGGGAGGTGGGGGACGCGCTCGTCGTGATGTCCGACCTCTGCCTGGACGAGTTCACCGACCACGGCCACTGCGGCGTGCTCCGCGAGGACGGGGCCGTGGACAACGACGCCACCCTGGAGATCTACGCGCAGATGGGCGTGGCGCAGGCCGAGGCCGGCGCGGACGTGCTCGGCCCCTCCGGGATGATGGACGGCCAGGTCCGCGTGATCCGCGAGGCCCTCGACGACGCCGGTCACCAGGACACCGCGATCCTCGCTTACGCCGCCAAGTACTCCTCCGCGTTCTACGGCCCGTTCCGCGACGCCGTCGACTCGGCACTGCAGGGCGACCGCAAGACCTACCAGATGGACCCCGCCAACCGGACCGAGGCGATCCACGAGGTCATGCTGGACCTCGAGGAGGGCGCGGACATGGTCATGGTCAAGCCGGCCATGAGCTACCTGGACGTGCTCCGCGAGGTCGCGGACCTGGCCGACGTCCCCGTCTCCGCGTACCAGATCTCCGGCGAGTACGCGATGATCGAGGCCGCCGCGGCCCACGGCTGGATCGACCGCAAGGCGTCCATCGTCGAGTCCGTGCTCTCCATCCGGCGCGCCGGCGCCGACACCGTGCTCACCTACTGGGCGGCCGAGCTCGCCCGCTGGATCAAGGAGGACTCGCTCTGATGACGACGACGACCAACGCCGCGGCCTTCGCGGCCGCCCAGCAGGTCATCCCCGGGGGCGTGGACTCGCCCGTGCGCGCGTTCGGCTCCGTGGGCGGCACGCCCCGGTTCATGGCCTCCGCGCGCGGGGCGTACCTGACCGACGTGGAGGGCGCCGAGTACGTGGACCTCGTGTGCTCGTGGGGCCCCATGCTGCTCGGCCACAACGACCCCCGCGTGGTCGAGGCCGTGCACGCCGCCGTGGACCGCGGCCTGTCCTTCGGCACCTCCGTGGAGGGGGAGACCGAGCTGGCCCGCCTGATCGCCTCCCGCGTGCCCGTGGAGCGCGTGCGCTTCGTGTCCACCGGCACCGAGGCCACCATGACCGCCCTGCGTCTGGCGCGCGGCGTGACCGGCCGGAACCTGATCGTGAAGTTCGCCGGCTGCTACCACGGCCACTCGGACGGCCTCCTCGCCGCCGCCGGCTCGGGCGTGGCCACGCAGGCCCTGCCCGGCTCGGCCGGCGTCACCGAGGCCGCGGCCTCCGAGACGATCGTGGTGGACTACAACGACCGCGCCGCCCTCGGGGCCGTCTTCGCCGAGAAGGGCGAGCGGATCGCCGCCGTCATCACCGAGGCCGTGCCCTGCAACATGGGCGTGGTGGAGCCCGCCGAGGGCTACAACGCGTTCCTGCGCGAGATCACCCGCCGGCACGGCGCGCTGCTGATCTGGGACGAGGTCCTCACCGGCTTCCGCGCCACCGCCACCGGCGGCTGGGGCCTGTCCGGGCAGCCCGAGGGCTGGACCCCGGACATCTGGTGCTTCGGCAAGGTGATCGGCGGCGGCATGCCCGCGGCCGCCCTGGCCGGCTCGGAGGAGATCATGAACCACCTGGCCCCGCTGGGCCCGGTGTACCAGGCAGGCACCCTCTCAGGGAACCCGGTGGCCATGGCCGCCGGCATCGCCACCCTGGGGGACGCGGACGAGTCCGTGTACGCCGCCGTGCAGCGCGCCTCCGACGCCCTGCGCGAGGGCGTGGTGTCGGCGTTCGATGCCGCGGGCCTGGACCACTCGATCCAGCGCGCCGGCACGCTGTTCTCCGTGGCGTTCGGCACGTCCGAGCGCGGCGTGCACGACTACGCCGACGCCCAGGGCCAGGAGGTCTTCCGCTACGCGCCGTTCTTCCAGTCCATGCTGGAGCAGGGCGTGTACCTGCCGCCCTCGGTGTTCGAGGCATGGTTCGTCTCCGCGGCCCACGACGACGCCGCGATCGGCCGCGTCCTCGACGCCCTGCCGGCCGCGGCACGCGCGGCGGCGGCCGCCACGCCGCAGGGCTGAGGCCCGGGCGGGCCGGCGCCCACCGGACCCACGACGACGGCGTCGTCACCTGCCGAGGTGACGTCGCCGTCGTCGCATGACCGCGCCGAGCTGCGGTGATACCGGGCTGATACCATTCTGCTCATGGCGATGACCCTGCGACTGACGGCGGATGACGAGAAGCTCCTGGCGGAGCTCGCCCAGGCCGAGGGTGTGAGCAAGCACGAGGCCACCCTCCGGGCCATCCGTGAAGCGGCCGAGCGCCGCGGGCACGAGACGGCGGTCGCGGCGGCATCGGCGGCCGCCCGTGAGCGCTACGCCGACCTTTTGGACCGTCTCGGACGATGACCGTCCACCTCACCACCGAGGACCTCCTCGCCCTGGCGGCCGACCTGAGGGTGGGGCCGCTGAGAGACCTCGGCCTGCTCGACAGCGCCGCCCACAGGCCCGCCAGCGTGGTGTACGGGCGGGAGGTCTATCCGGGGCTCGACGAGAAGGCTGCCGTCCTTCTCGAGTCCCTCGTCCGGAACCATCCGTTGGGAGACGGGAACAAGAGGCTCGGCTGGCTCGCCGTCGTCGTCTTCTACTCAGTGAACGGCGTCGTCCTCGACGCCCCCGACGACGATGCCTACGACCTGGTCGTCGGCGTCGCGGCGGGCGAACGGAGTGTGGCCGAGATCGGCGCCGCGCTGTCCGCCTGGCACTGACGCTGCCGATCCGTCCTGCCCAGCGGCTCAGGCAGGCGGCTCGACAGGCCAGGCGCGGGAGACCGTGGCCTGCGGGTCCTTGCGCCGCAGGTACTCCTCGAAGCTCTCCGCCTGCTCGGCCTTCCACCGGATCTGCTGGGCGTGGAGGTCGGGCAGGGGCATGTCCGCCTTCGGATGGCGCCGGACGAGCTCGTCCATGACCTGCACCGCTGCGAGCGCATCCGCGGCCGAGGTGTGCGCGTCCGTCAGGGACACGCCGTAGTGCTCGGAGACCGCGCCGAGGGTCCGCTTGCCCTTGCGGAAGCGGTCCAGCTGCTTGTCCACGACGAACGGGTCCACCACGGGCCGCGGCTCGAGCGGGGCGATCCCGTGGCGGCGGGCCTCGCGGTCCATCACGGTGAAGTCGTAGACGGCGTTGAAGGCCACCACCGGGATCCCCGCGACGAAGAGGTCACGCAGGGTCTCGGTGATCTCCGAGACGCCCTGCCGGGCGGGCATGCCCTCGGCCTGCGCCCTCTCCGTGGTGACCCCGTGCACGGCGGCGGCCTCCTCCGGGATGGGCACGCCGGGGTCCACGAGCCACTCCGCGGAGGAGACGGCGCGCCCCTGGGCGTCCACCATCACCACGGTGGCGGTGACGATCAGCGCCTGCTTCGGGTCGCGGCCGGTGGTCTCGAGGTCGAACCCCGCACGGATCTGCTGGTTCCAGGTCATGGCCTCCACCGTACCGACGGGCCGGACACGACAAGCCCGACCGGCCCTCGGCATCGCAGGATGGAGGCATGAGCACCCCGGAGCCGAACGCCGCCGCGCCCGTGCCCCCGGCGGGGCCGATCACCCTGGCCGAGGCGCTCGCGGCCCTGGCCGGTCGGATCCCGGCGGGGCGCGCGGTGTCCTACGGGGGACTGGCGGCCGTGCTGGGCGCGGGCGGGCCACGGCAGGCCGGCCGCGCGATGGCCGAGGCGGACCCGGGCACCCCGTGGTGGCGCGTGGTGCGCGCCGACGGCTCCCTCCCCGCCGACCTGGTGGGGCGGGCCGCGCCCCGGTGGGCGGACGAGGGGACGCCCCTGCGGGCCGGCGGGGTGCCGCGCGTCGACCTCTCCCGCGCCCGCTGGGAGCCCGACGACGCTGACCTGGCCGTCGCCGAGCACCTCGCCGCCCGTGTGGGGTGAGGCAGCCGCCTAACGTGTCCGGCCCGGTGGGAGGATGGGCGCATGACCGCACGGCCGACCCCGGACCCCACCCCGCGCGGCCCTGCCGCGCCCGCCTCAGGGGAGCACGGGCGCGCCGACGGACTCTCCGGCGAGGACCTGGCGCTCCTGATCGGGGAGCCGCCCGAGGAGCTCGCCCCCGCCGCGCCGGAGCACGCGCGCCTGGTCCGGGGGGAACGCTCCGCGGACACGCCGCTCGTCCTCACCGCCGAGCAGGAGGCCGTGGCCTCACTGTCGCCCGGTCACGGCGCCGTCCTGGTGCTGGGCGCCCCGGGCACGGGCCGCAGCACCGTGGCGGTGGAGCTGGCGGCGCGCCGGATCGAACAGGGCCTGGACCCCGAGGCGCTGCTGGTGCTGGCGCCCACGCGCGACGCCGCCGCGCGCCTGCGGGACGCCCTGACCGTCCGCCTGGCCGCCGCGGGCCACGGCACGCGAGCCGTCACGCCGGTGCGCACCTGGGCCGCCTACGCCTTCGACCTCATCCGCCGGGCCCGCGTCACCGGACCCCTGCGCCATCTGGCCCGGCCGCCGCGGCTGCTCTCCGGCGCGGAGCAGGACACGGTGATCGCCGAACTCCTGGACACGTACGCCGAGGGCCTGGCGGTGCCCCCGGCGTGGCCGGAGGAGATCGCCGAGGCCGTGGACACCCGCGGGTTCCGGCGCGAGGTCCGCGAGCTCGTGGACCGCATGAGCGAGTTCGGCGTCGAGCCCGGGCACCTGCAGGAACTGGGACGTCGCCACAGTCGTCCCGCCTGGACGGCGGCCGCCGAGCTGGTGCAGGACTACCGGGACCGGCTGGATCTGGGCATGGCCGAGGCCTTCGACGCGGCGGGCCTGATCTCGGCGGCCGTGCGGCTGCTGACCGAGCGCTTCCCGGAGGACCCCGAGCGGGACGCCGCCGCGGTGGCCTTCGCCGACGCCGAGCGCGCCCGGCTGCGCCTGGTGGTGGTGGACGACCTCCAGGAGGCCGGCCCGGCCGTGCACGACCTGCTCCGGCAGCTGGCCCGCGGCACGGACACCCTCCTGACCGCCTCCCCGGACACCACGGTGGAGGGCTTCCGCGGGGCCCGCCCGGACCTGGTGTCCCGGTACCCGGCCGTCCTCGACCCGGATCCCGTGCCCGGCGCACCGGCGGCCCCCGCCCTGGACGAGCGCATCCACGTCCTCACCCGTGGGCACCGGATGACGTCCGAGGTCCAGGAGGGCTACCTCCGCCTGGCCCGGCGTGTGCGCCAGCGGACGGTCGGCGTCGAGCGCACCCGCACCGCCACGGTGCCCGCCGGGGACGGCGGCCGGGTGCAGGCATGCCTCGTGCCCTCCCGTGCCCACGAGGACCAGCTGGTGCTCGAGCGGATCCTGCGCGTCCACCACGAGGAGGAGGTCCCGCTGGACGAGATCCTCGTGGTGGCCCGCTCCGGCGCGCGCGTGGCGGCCACCGCCCGGCACCTCGAGGCCGAGGGCGTGCCCGTGGTCCAGGACGCCGCGGGCGCCGTGCTCAAGGACGAGCCCGCCGTCGCGCCGCTGCTGACCCTGCTGCGCGCGGTCTCCGCGCAGGCGGAGGACGGCGAGGACGCGGCCGCGCTGGACGCGGACGAGGCCGTCGCGCTCCTGCGCGGTCGGTTCGGCATGGCCACCGCGCTGCACGTGCGCCGCCTGCGCCAGGACCTGCTGGCCGCCGAGCGCGCCCGCGGCGGAGCGCGCCCCTCGGACGAGCTGCTCGTGGCGGCGCTGGGAGACCCCTCCCTGGCCGGGGAGGAGAGGGACCGGCACCGGGCGCTGCGCCGCATCGCCTGGATGCACGGCGCCGGGCTCGCGGCGGCCCGGGAGCCGGGCGCCACCGCCGAGACCGTGCTGTGGGCGATGTGGGACGCCTCCGGCCGCGCCGACCACTGGCGCGCCACGGCCCTGGGTCGGGTGGAGGGCGCCGCCACGCGCCGCGAGGCCCGCCAGGCGGACGCGGACCTGGACGCCGTCGTCGCACTGTTCCGCGTGGCCGAGCGCTTCGTGGACCAGTTCCCGGGCGCGGCCCCGGCGGACTTCGCCGCGTACATGCAGTCCCAGGACCTGCCGATGGACTCCCTGGCCCGCCGGGCCGAGGGAGCCGACGCCGTCCACGTGCGCACGCCCGCCGCCGCGGCCGGCCGCCAGTGGCACACCGTGATCGTGGTGGGGCTGCAGGAGGGGCAGTGGCCCAACACCACCCTGCGCGGCCAGCTGCTCGGCGCCACGGACCTGGCGGACCTGCTCACCGCGCCCGAGGCCGCGGCGTGGCCCACCGACCACCGCACCCGCCTGGCCGAGGTCCGGCAGGACGAGCTGCGGATGCTCGCGGCGGCGGTGTCCCGCGCGCGGCACCGGGTGGTGGCCACGGCCGTGCGGAACGAGGACGAGTCGCCCTCGGACTTCCTGGACCTCCTGGACCCCGTGGCGGACCCGGCCGCGGGGCGGCCCCTCACCCCCGTCCCGCCACCGCTGACCGCTCCGGCCCTCGTGGCCCGGCTGCGGCGCCGCCTCGAGGTGCCGGACGAGCCCGCCGCGCTGGTGGGCCTGGAGGACCCGGCGGCCGCCGCGGGCCTGGCCGCCCTCGCCGCGGACGGGGTAGTGCCCGCCGACCCCGCGCACTGGTGGGGCCTGGCGGAGCTGTCCACCGCCGCCCCGCTGACGGACACCGCCACCGAGGCGGTGCGGCTCTCCCCCTCCCGCGCCCAGACGGCGCTCGAGAACCCCCTGAACTGGCTGCTGTACCACGTGGGCTCCCAGGCCGGCGGCACGCTCGCGCAGTCCGTGGGCACGCTCGTGCACTCCGTGGCCGAGCACCACCCCGACGGCGAGCCGGGCGCCGTCCGGGCCGAGCTGGAGCGCCGCCTGCCGGAGCTCGGCCTGCCGGACGGGTGGGCCGCGGACGTCGAGCACGCCCGCGCCCGCCGGCTGATGGAGGCCTACATCGGGTACTGGTCCGAGATGCGTGCGGCGGGCCGCCGACCGCTGGCCCAGGAGGTCGTGGTCCGTGCGTCGCTGCACTGGGACGACCTGGAGGTGGAGATCTCCGGAGTGATCGACCGGCTGGAGATGGACAGCCAGGGGCGCCCCTATGTCGTCGACCTCAAGACCGGCCGCCGTGCTCCCACCCAGGAGGAGCTGCTGCGCCTGCCGCAGCTGGCCGCGTACCAGGTGGCGCTGCGCGCCGAGGGCCTCGTCCGCCTCCTCGAGGCGGAGGAGACGGACCCCGCCCTGCGGGAGGCCCTCGCCGAGCTCGCCCGGCCGTCCTCACCGGGCGGGGCGGCGCTCGTCCAGCTCGGGGCCGGCACCCAGCGCACCAAGGTCCAGGAGCAGCCACCCCTGACGGACGAGGACGTGTGGGCGCTGCAGGACGTCTTCGCGGCGGCCCGCCGCACCGTGGGCCCCCGCTTCCTGGCCGTGCACGGGCCCGGGACGCGGTGCGCGCTCCCGTCCGTGTGCCCCCTCTGCTCCGAAGGAAGGCAGGTCACCGAGTGGCATCGCTGAGCTCCGAGGTCCCCGTCCCCGCCGCACCCGAGGTGGACGCCGCCGCCGTGGACGTGTCCGCCGCCGTGCACGCACCGGAGGACATCGCCGCGCGCCTGGGCGCGTTCCCGCCCACACCGGAGCAGGCGGAGGTCATCACCGCGCCGCTGACCCCCCGGCTCGTGGTGGCCGGCGCCGGCTCCGGCAAGACCGCCACCATGTCCGACCGCGTCGTGTGGCTCGTGGCCAACGGCTTCGTCCGCCCGGACCAGGTCCTCGGCGTGACCTTCACGCGCAAGGCCGCGGGCGAGCTCGCCCACCGAATCAACGCCAAGGTGGACGTCCTCCTGCGCTCCGGGCTGCCGATCCCCGGCTTCGAGGGACAGCCCGAGGACCTCGGGCGGGCCTCGGTGTCCACCTACCACTCGTACGCGCAGACGCTCGTGCGGGACCACGGCCTGCGGGTGGGGGTCGAGCCGGAGGCGGCCCTGATCGGCGAGGCGGACGCCCACCGGCTCATGGCCAGGGTGGCCGGGTCCCATCCGATCGTCGCCGACCGGCTCGGGGTCAGCCCCGCCACGCTCGTCTCCTCCGCCCTGCGGCTGGCCGGGGACCTGGCCGAGCACCTCGTCGAGCCCGGCCGCGTGCGCGCGTGGCTGCGCGAGCGGATCGCCGTGGGGGAGTCCCTCGAGCTGCCGCCGCGCATGAAGGAGCCCAGCGCGGAGATCCGCGCCTTCTTCACGGGCCTGGAGGACCGCATCCTCATGGCGGACCTCGTGGAGCGGTACACCGAGGCCAAGGCCGAGCGCGAGGTCATGGACTACGGCGACCTGCTCCGCCACGCCGCCCGCGTGGCGCGCACCGTCCCCGCGGCCGGCCGGATCGAGCGCGATCGCTTCCCCGTGGTGCTCCTGGACGAGTTCCAGGACACCTCCCACGCCCAGATGGAGATCTTCGCCGGCCTGTTCGGTCCCCAGGACACCGCCCTCGACGCCGAGGGGCTGGGCCACTGCGTCACCGCCGTGGGAGACCCCCACCAGTCCATCTACGGCTTCCGCGGCGCCTCCGCCGGGCAGCTCTTCTCCTTCCCCGGCGCGTTCCCGCGGCGCGGCGCGGGGGAGGACGGCCGTCCCGGCCGGGTGAACGCGGACGTCTCCCACCTCACCGTCGCCTGGCGCAACGACGCGGCCGTCCTGGCGCTCGCCAACCGCGTGGTAAAGCCCCTCAACGCCCACGCGGCCCAGGCCGGCCGGCCCGTCGAGCTCAAGACCCTGCGCACCCGCCCCGGGGCGGGGCCCGGGCAGGTGCGCGTGGACCGGCATGTGACCGCCGAGGAGGAGGCCGAGGCGCTCGTGGCCCGGCTCGCGGACCTCGGCCGGGACCCGGACACGGCCGGACTCAGCCGCGCCGTGCTGTGCCGGGCCCGCTCCCAGTTCGGGCCCGTCCTGGACGCCCTCGACGCCGCCGGCCTGCCGTACGAGGTCCTCGGGCTCTCCGGGCTGCTGTCCCTGCCCGAGGTCGCCGAGGTGCTCGCGGTCCTGCACGTGCTGGCCGACCCCGGACGCAACGACCACCTGGTGCGGATGCTCACCGGACCCCGGTTCCGGATCGGGCCCGCAGACCTGGAGCTGCTCCACGAGCGTGCCCGCTTCGTCAGCCGTCTGCGCCGCCGGGCCGCGGCCCACGAGCCGCTGCCGGGGCCCTCGGACGCCGCGCTGGCGGACGCGGACCCCGTCAGCGCCGAGGAGGACGCGGACGCGCCGGCCCTGCTCGAGGCGCTCGACTCCCTGCCAGGGGAGAGCACCGTGTGGACCGGCTCCCACGGCCGGCCCTTCTCCGCGGAGGGACTGCGGCGCCTGCGGGAGGCGAACGCCCAGCTGCGGCGCCTGTCCACCCGGGCGGCACTCGACCCCGCCGACCTGATCGCCGAGGTGGTCCGCGAGATCGGCCTGGACGTGGAGGTCACGCTGCGCCCCGGACCCTCGGCGGCGTCCGCCCGCCGGCATCTCGACGCGTTCCAGGACGCCGCCCGCGGCTTCGCGGCCGGCGAGGGAGCCGCCTCCGACCTGCCCGCGTTCCTCGCGTGGACCGCCTCCGTGGAGGAGCACGAGAAGGGGCTGGGGATCGACTCCTCGGACCCGGTGCCCGGCGTCGTCCAGGTGCTCACCGCGCACGCCTCCAAGGGGCTGGAGTGGGACGTGGTCGCCGTGCCGGGCCTCCAGGTCGGGACCTTCCCCTCGACCCGGGCGGACCGCTGGACGGGCGGCGGCACGGGCATGCTGCCGTGGCCCCTGCGCGGCGACCGCGGCTCCCTGCCCCAGTGGGAGGCGGACTGGGCCCAGGACCGCCGGGACTGGGTGCAGTCCGCCGGCACCGGGTACAGCAGCCAGGCCGCGGTGGCGGCCAACCCCGCGCCCTACCGCGAGGCGGTCGAGGAGCACGCCGCCCGGGAGGAGCGGCGACTGGCCTACGTGGCGTTCACCCGCGCCCGCAGCCGCCTCTGGCTGAGCACCTCCCACTGGAAGGGCACGGCCAAGAAGCCCGTGGACCCCTCGCCGTTCCTGGAGGAGGCGGCCGCCCTGGCCGACACCGTGCCGGGCGTCGTGCTCGGCCACGCCCCGGCCGAGGACGAGCTGGGCGAGGTCAACCCCGTGGCCGGCCGCACCCTGGCCGCGTGGTGGCCCTTCGATCCCCTCGACGGTCCGGAGGTCGTCGAGGTCGACCCCGAGGACCCGGAGGACGAAGCCGCATGGCGGCCCGTGCCCGCCCGGACCCGGCCTCGCCGCGCGCGGGTGGAGTCGGCCGCCCGGCAGGTGCGGGGGGCGGACTCCGCCGCGCTCGCCGAGGATCCCGACCTGGCACGGGAGGTGGATTGGGTGCTGCTGCGCCGCCGGGACGTCGCGGGCAGCGTGCCCGGGGTGGCGCTGCCCGAGCACCTCTCCGTCTCCCTCTACGGCGAGCTGGCCGCGGACCCGCAGGCCGTGGCCGAGCAGCTCCGCCGGCCCATGCCGCGGCCGCCGGCGCACGCCGCGCGTCGCGGCACCGCCTTCCACGCGTGGCTCGAGGAGCGCTTCGACGCCACGGGCCTGCTGGACCTGGACGAGCCCGACGACGCCGCGGACCGCTGGGTGGACGACGCGCTGGACCTCGGCGGGATGCAGGAGTGGTTCCTCGCCTCCCGGTGGGCGGACCGCAGGCCCGCGTTCGTGGAGACGGCGGTGGAGACCACGGTCGCGGGCATCACGCTCCGCGGGCGCATCGACGCCGTGTTCCGCTCCGGGGCGCGGGAGGGGATGCCGTTCGACCCCGAGGCGCACTGGGAGCTCGTCGACTGGAAGACCGGCCGGGTGCCCCGGGGGCGGGAGCTGGAGCGCAAGGCCCTGCAGCTGGCCGTGTACCGGCTGGCCTGGTCCCGCCTGCACCGCATCCCGCTCGAGCGGATCTCCGCGAGCTTCGTGTACGTGGCCGAGGGGCAGGAGCGCACCTTCGCAGACCTGCCGGGGGAGGCGGAGCTCGAGGCGATCGTGGCCGAGGCCCTCGACGGCGTCAGTCCCGGGGACGGACCACGGTGAGCGTGGTCGTCTCCCGGCCGGGCTCCTCCTCGTCGTCCTCCGCGAGGTCGCCGTCCTCCTGCTGCCAGTCGTCGTCCCAGCCGTCGTCCTCGGGGTCCGCGCCGGTCGGCACGGCGCCGGGAGCGGGGGACTCCGCCGCCCGCACCGCGTCCGCGAGCTCGGCCAGCAGCCCCTCCGCGTCGGCCACCATGTCCGCATCGTGCCGCTCCACGCCGCGCAGCAGCCACTGGCCGATCGCGAACTCCGCGAGCAGGGAGGCGCGGCGCAGCAGGTGGACGTCGCCGTCGTCGGCCGCCTCCTCCGCCACGCGCCGGGCGAGGTAGGCGTCCAGCACCCGCTCGGGGAAGTCGGGGTCCTCCGCCGCGGCGAGCCACGCGAAGTCCGTGGCCGGGTCGCCGACGTGCAGGTCCGTCCAGCCGGCCACGCCCACCACGCGGCCGCGCTCCACCAGGAGGGAGTCCTCGTGGAGGTCGCCGTGGACGGGCACGGGGGAGAACTGCCAGAGTTCGTCCTCCTCGAGCGCCTCCTCCCAGCGGCGCAGCAGAACCGGCGGCACCTTGCCCGTGGACGCCGCCTCGTCCAGGCCGGCCAGGTGCCGCTCCCGCACGTGGTCCGCGGTGTACACGGGCAGGTCCGTCTGCTCCACCACCGTCATCGGCAGCGTGTGGATCGCCGCGAGGATCCGGCCCAGGTCCTGCACGACCGGCTCGCCGAGGGTCACGATCTCCTCGAGGGGCACGGGGGCGCCGGGCAGGTCCTGGTGGACGAAGGTGCGCAGGCCGTCCACGCGCACGGCGCCCGCCACGGACGGCACGCGGAACGGCAGCCCCGCGCGCAGGTGGGCGTCGAACCCCGCCAGGACCTGCACCTCGGTCTCCAGGCGGATCCCCGCCTCGGCCGTGCGCGGGGAGCGCACGCGCCAGCGCTCGCCGGACGTGTCCACCACGACGGCGGTGGCGAAGTCGGCCGAGTCGTCCGGGCTGGGCTCCACGGCGGCGGGAGACAGTCCGGGCACGGCGGCGGCGGCGAGGGCGGCGAGGTGGAGGGGCTGACGGTGCACGGTCCCACCCTAGGCGTCGAACCCGGCGGACGCCCGGGGACTCACCGGCGCGCCCCGGTGGACGCCCCTGACGCCCGTCCGCGGATGCGCCTAGCGTGGGGGCATGCCCGAGCACCCCCGCCCAGCGACCCGCCCCGATCCGCGCCCCGCCGGCGGGGCCGCACCCCTGCCGCCCCTGCCCCTGCCGCTCGCCCGGGAGGCCGTGGACCGGGCGGGGCTGGAGCGGGAGGACCCCGGCCTCCTGGACCGGCTGTGGCAGGAGGCGGGCACCGGGGTGCTGCACCTGCGAGGGGGCCGCGCCCCCGTCCGGGACGGCGCTCTCGTGACCGTGCCGCCGGCCGGGCCCGTGCCGCCCGGGGCGGTCTTCCTGGGCCGGCGGGAGCGCGCGGACGGGGAGGCGTCGGCCGCCGTCGTCCTCGTGGCCCACGAGGACGGTGCGGGTGCCGGCAGCACCCCCGACACGGCTCCGGAGGGCCTGCCGACGGACGTGGCCTGGGTGGGCCTGAGGGACGTGGCCGCGGGGCTGTCCGACGCGGACGCCGGCCTGTTCACGGCCGCGGTGTCCGTCACCCACTGGCACGCCTCCCACGGGTTCTGCCCCCGCTGCGGCGGCCCCACCGCCGTGGAGTCCGCCGGCTGGGTGCGGCGCTGCACCGCGTGCTCCGTGCAGCACTTCCCGCGCACGGACCCGGCCGTGATCATGGCCGTCACCGACGACGACGACCGCCTCCTCCTCGGCTCCAACGCCGCCTGGCCCGCGGGCCGGCACTCGTGCCTGGCCGGCTTCGTGGAGCCGGGGGAGTCCCTCGAGCACGCCGTGGTCCGGGAGGTCGGGGAGGAGGCGGGGATCGTCGTCGTCGACCCCGTCTACCGGGGCTCCCAGCCGTGGCCGTTCCCGCGCTCGCTCATGGTGGGCTTCCGCGCCCGCGCCCCACGGGGGCAGACGGAGCGGGCCGACGGCGTCGAGATCCGCTCGCTGCGCTGGTTCAGCCGTACCGAGCTGGTGGCCGCCGTCCGGGACGGGGAGGTGACCCTGCCCGGGGCCGTGTCCATCGCGCGGGCGCTGATCGAGGATTGGTACGGTGGGACGCTGCCGGATGAGACGACGCTGATCTCGTGAGAGGAGGGGTGCACGCCCCATGAGCACTCCGGACGAGATCCTCCGCGGGCTCGACGCCGAACAGCGTCAGGCCGCCACCGCCCTGCACGGGCCGGTCTGCATCCTCGCGGGCGCGGGCACGGGCAAGACCCGTGCCATCACCCACCGGATCGCCTACGGCGTGGCCTCGGGCGTGTTCGACCCGCACCGCACCCTCGCCCTGACGTTCACCGCGCGCGCCGCCGCCGAGATGCGCACCCGCCTGCGGGACCTGGGCGTGGACGGCGTGCAGGCGCGCACGTTCCACTCCGCCGCCCTCCGCCAGCTGCAGTACTTCTGGCCGCAGGCGGTCGGCGGCCCCATGCCGAGCCTGATCGAGAACAAGGTCCGCCTGCTCACCGAGGTGGCCCAGCGCATGCGCATGACCGTGGACCGGGCCGGCCTGCGCGACCTCGCGGGGGAGATCGAGTGGGCGAAGGTGTCCCTCCACGCCCCCGAGGGCTACGCGGAGGCTGCCGCCGAGCGGGAGATGCCCGTCGGGTGGACGGCCACCACGGTCGCCCGGCTCTACGCCGGCTACGAGGAGGCCAAGACCGCCCGCAACATGATCGACTTCGAGGATGTCCTGCTGATCCTCGTGGGTGTGCTCACCTCCGAGCCGCGGATCGCCGCCACCGTGCGGGACCAGTACCGCGTGTTCGTGGTGGACGAGTACCAGGACGTCTCCCCGCTGCAGCACCGCCTGCTGGACCTGTGGCTCGGTGACCGCGCGGACCTGTGCGTGGTGGGCGACTCCTCCCAGACCATCTACTCGTTCACCGGCGCCACCTCCCGGTTCCTCACCGGATTCCGCGAGCGCCACCCGGAGGCCACCGTGGTCAAGCTGATCCGGGACTACCGCTCGAGCCCGCAGATCGTGGAGGCCGCCAACCGTCTCCTGGCGGACCGCACCCAGGCGGGCCTGCGGGACCGGACCCTGCCGCACTGGCCGGAGCCCCTGCAGCTGACCTCGCAGCGCCCGGCCGGGCCGGCGGTGGTGTTCGGGGAGTGCCAGGACGACGAGGCCGAGGCCGGCTGGGTGGCCCAGCGGATCGGCGAGCTCGTGGCCGAGGGCGTGGAGCCGGCGGAGATCGCGGTGCTGTTCCGCACCAACGGCCAGTCCGAGGCGTTCGAGACGGCGCTGTCCGCCGCGGGCATCGGATACCAGCTGCGCGGCGGTGAGCGGTTCTTCTCGCGCCGGGAGGTGCGGGACGGCATCCTGCAGCTGCGTGCCGCGGCCCGGGCCGCCCAGGACCTCACGGGCGAGGAGGTGGTCCAGCGGGCGCGGGACGTCCTCTCCTCGCTGGGCTACGCGGCCGAGCCCCCGTCAGCCTCGGGTGCCGCGCGGGAGCGGTGGGAGTCCCTGCACGCGCTGGTGAACCTCGCGGACCAGCTGGCCGGCGCGCGGGAGGACTTCACGCTCACGGACCTCGTGGCCGAGCTCGACGAGCGCGCCCAGGCCCAGCACGCCCCCACGGTGCAGGGCGTCACGCTGGCCTCCCTGCACTCGGCCAAGGGCCTCGAGTGGGACGCCGTGTTCCTCGTGGGCCTGTCCGAGGGGCTCATGCCCATCTCCTTCGCGGACACCCCCGCCGAGGTGGACGAGGAGCGCCGGCTGCTCTACGTGGGCATCACGCGCGCCCGGCAGCACCTGCACCTGACCTGGACGCTGGCCCGCGCCGGCGGCGGGCGGGCCCACCGTCGGCCCTCGCGCTTCCTGCGCGCGATCGACCCCACCCTCGGCGGCACCCGGGAGCACGCCCCCACCACGACGCCGGCCGCGCGCCGCCCTCGGCGCGGCGCCACGGTGGCCACGTGCCGCTCGTGCGGAAAGGCCCTCGAGACGGGCGCCGAGCGCAAGGTGGGCCGGTGCGTGGACTGTCCCGCGCAGTACGACGAGGCCGTGCTGGACTCCCTCAAGGACTGGCGCAGCGCCACCGCCAAGGCGGAGAAGGTGCCGGCGTTCGTGATCTTCACGGACGCCACCCTCGAGGTGATCGCCGAGACCATGCCGGCCACGCCCGTCGAGCTGATCAGGGTCAAGGGCGTCGGCAAGACGAAGCTGGACCGGTACGGTCCCGAGGTGCTCGAACTGCTGCACGGCACCGCCACGGCCTGAGCGGCCGCCGGCTCAGCCGGTGGCCGGCCACGGCAGCGCCCCCGCCCCGCACGCGCACCCCGGCCGCGGGGTCACCGGCCGGCGGGTGAGGCGCCCGGCCGGGTCCATGGCCAGGACGACCCCGTGGGCGTCCTGGACCCCGCGGAGCACGTCCGCCACGAGCACCGCCGCCCGCAGCGCGGCCACGGGGTCCGCCGACGCCGCCGCGTCGCCCGCGCCCTCGTCCCCGTCCGCCGGGTCCGGCTCGCACAGCACGCACCCCGGGACCACCACGCCCGTCCACGGCCCCACCCGGACCCCGTCCGCGCCGAGCCGGACGGGCAGCAGCGGGTGGTCGGCGGCGCGGGCCCGCGCGGCGAGCCCCGCCAGGTCCGGCACGTCCACCGCCACCGTCGTCTCGCCCAGCGGCCCCGGCCGGTGCGCGCGGTCCGCGTACACGTGCAGGCCGGGGAGCAGCTGGGCCAGCCGTGCCTCCAGGGCGAGCGCCCGCTCCCGCCCCAGGTCCGCCGCGAGCAGTCCGGTGCCCACGTCCCCGGGCCCCACCGGGGTCGGGTCCCACAGGGCGAGGGCCTCGACCGCGGCCGCCGCGGCGAGTCCGGCCACCGCCGCCCCCGCGCGCCCCAGCCCGGCCACCTGCAGCCGCCGCGGCCACGCCCCGGGCCCGGCCGTCACCGTGTGCGTCCCCGCCGATCCTGTCTCCGCCGTGCCTGTCCCTGTCATGGGCGTCCCCCTCCTCGTCCGTGTGCGCCCGCCGGCGCGCGGGGCGGCGCCCCGCACCACGCTCACACGTCCGCGGCCTCGGCGGGGGCGTCGTCCACAGGCGGACGGTCGGGACGGCGCGGCGCGGGGCGTCCGGGACAATGGGCGCATGGCCCCCACGCGCACCGCCGTCGACCTCGACTGGGAGGGCACCCCCGTGCGGCTCGTGCGCTCCGTCCGCCGGACCCGCACCGTCGCCGCGGTGTGGCGCGAGGGCCGGCTGCAGGTCAGCGTGCCCGCCCGCCTGTCCCCCGCGGAGGAGCGGCGGTGGATCGCCCGCATGATCCAGCGGGCACCGGCCGCGCCACGCCGTCCGGACCACGACGCCGCCCCGCCCTCGCCCCACGGCACCATCCCTCCGGCGCCCCGGGGAGGGGCGGACCCGGCGCTGGCCGCCCGGGCGGAGGCGATCGCGGCCGCGCACCTGGACGCAGCGGTCCCCGGGGGGCGCGTGCCGCGCCCGGTGTCCGTCACGTGGTCCGCGCGCCAGCGCCGGCGGTGGGGCTCCTGCACGCCCGCCCGCGGCACCATCCGCCTCTCCGCGCAGCTGCGGGGCATGCCCGACTGGGTGGTGGACGCCGTCCTGGGGCACGAGCTGGCGCACCTGGTGGAGTCCGGGCACGGTCCCCGCTTCCAGGCCCTCGTGGCGCGGCTGCCCCGCTACCGCGAGGCCATGGCGTTCCTGGCGGGCGTCACCCACGCCAGCTCCCGGGGCATCACCGCCGCTCACGCCCCCGCAGACGACGGCGTCGCCGCCCCCGCCGGCGCGTGGCCGGGCGGGGACGACGACGTCGTCGTGGAGTGAGGGGCGCTCAGGACTCCTTCGGCGCGTCCCCGTAGCCGCCGTCGAGGAGGCGGCGGAGCTCGTCGTCGAGGGCGTCCGTGGAGGCCTCCGCGGCCGAGCGGCGGCCGGCGTAGCCCGAGGGGTCGTCCAGGTCCTCGGCCGTGGGCTGGCGCTCGGGGGAGGTCCAGATGTCCTCGCGGTAGGCGGTGCCGTGCTCCGCCGTCACGTGCTCCCAGAAGGCGGCGGCCTCGCGCAGGCGCCGCGGGCGCAGCTCGAGACCCACGAGGGCCGCGAACGCCTCCTCGGCGGGACCGCCCGAGGCGCGGCGCCGGTTGATCGTCTCGCGCAGGGCCGCGGCGGACTCCAGCGGCTTCGCCGCCTCGGCCACCACGACGTCGACCCAGCCCTCCACGAGCGCGATCAGCAGCTCGAGCTGGTCGAGGGCGGCGCGCTGGGTGGCGTCCGGCTCGGCGATGAACGAGGAGCCGTCGAAGACGGCCTGCATGGACTCCGGGTCCATGGGGTCGACGGAGGCGGCGGCGCGTTCGATGCCCTCGGTGTCCAGGCGGATGCCCGCGGCGTACTGCTCGATGGCCGCGAAGAGGTCGCGCTCGAGCCACGGGGAGTGCAGGAACAGGCGCAGCCGGGCCACCTCGCGCAGGGCGAGGTAGAGGCGCAGCTGGTCGTCCGGGACGGAGAGGCCGTCCCCGAACTCCTCCACGTTCACGGGGATCATGGCGGGGCGATGGCCGGCCATCGGCAGCCCGATGTCGGTGCCGGAGAGCACCTCCTTGCCGAGCGTCCCCACGGCCCCGCCCAGCTGCAGGCCGAACATGGTGCCTCCCATGTTCTGCAGCATCGGCTGGAGGCCGCCGAGCAGGGACGCGTCCATGCCCTCCGGCAGCTGGCCGGGCAGCTGCTGCTCGATCGCGGCGGACATCGCCCGCGACAGGGACGTGGCCACGGGCTCGGTCACCCGGCGCCAGGCGTCGGCGGTGGCCTCCACCCACTCGGCCCGGGACCACGCCTGGCCCACCGCGCCGGTGGACTCGGTCTCGGTGACGCCGTCAAGCCACAGCTCGGCCAGGCGCAGGGCCTCGTCCACCTCCCTGCGCGCGAACGAGCCCACCGAGGGGTCCTCGCCGGCCACGGCCTGGCGGGCGGCCTGCTTCGCGAGCGTCCAGTTCACAGGGCCGTCGGACCCGGGGCCGGGGTTCATCATGGCCTGGAACTGGGCCATGGCCTGCTGCATCATCACCGGGTCCAGCCGGGAGGGGTCGAAGCCCATGCCGGGCATGCCGCCCATGCCTCCGGGGGTGCCCATGCCCTCCATGGCCTTGCGGATCTCGTCCGCGTCCGGGGCCTGGCCGCCGAACATCTGGCGGAGCATCTCCTCGAGCGGGTCGCGGCCGTCGTCGGGACCGGGGGTGCGCGGATCGTCAGTCATGCGCCCCAGCGTATCGGCGCACGCCCGGCGCCGCGCGGGTCGGACGGCCCGCAGGCGGAGCGGGTTCGCCCTCGGCGCAGGGCGGTCCCGTCCCGCCCGTGCCCGGACCGCCCCCGCTAGACTGGTCCGACCGCGGCGCCCGCGCCCCTCACGCCCGCGCGCCGCGGACATGGCCCCCCACCAGGACCACAGCAGGAAAGTCGGTGTCGCGTGCGCGCAATACCCCGTGTGTCTCGCCGCCGCCCGAGCGTGCCCGCCTCCGGGTGGCTCGCCGCCGGCTCCGCGGCCGCGGCCCTGCTCCTGCCCGCGCCCTACATCCTCGAGGGCCCCGGGCCGGCGATCGACGTCCTCGGCGAGCACGCCGGCCACCCGGTCATGACGGTCGACGGCGGCGCGCAGGATCCGGGGGAGGGGCGCCTGGACATGACCACCGTGCTCGTCTCGGGCCCGCCCGGCGGCACCACCACCGCGGCCGAGGTCGTCGCGGCGCTGGCCGATCCCACCACGGACGCGGTGCCGCGTGAGCTCGTCCATCCCACCGGGGTCAGCGCGGAGGAGGTCGGACGGGCCAACGAGGCCGCCATGACGAGCTCGCAGGACGTGGCCACCGTGGCCGCGCTGCGCTCGCTCGGGCGGGACGTGCCCGGCGAGCTGACGGTCCAGGCCTTCGCTCCGGAGAGCCCCGCGGCCGGAGTCCTGCGCGAGGGGGACGCGGTGCTGCGCGCGGGCGGCGAGCCGGTGCGGTCCGTCGACGACGTGCGGACCGCCGTCGAGGCCGCCGCCCCCGGCCCGGTGGCCCTGACCGTGCGCCGCGAGGGCCGCGAGCAGGACCTCGAGGTCCCCGTGGCGGCCGCCCCGGCCGGGTCCGAGCGGGCCTGGCAGATCGGGGTCCTGATGGACGAGCGGTTCGAGGTGCCCGTGGAGGTGGACTTCGCCCTCGAGGACGTGGGCGGCCCCTCGGCCGGCACGGTGTTCGCACTTGCCGTGATCGAACGGCTGACCCCCGGCGCCCTCACCGGCGGCGCGCACGTGGCCGTGACCGGCACGGTCACCGCCGACGGGCGGGTGGGCGCGATCGGCGGGCTCCCGCAGAAGGTGCGCGGGGCGGCCGACGCCGGCGCCACCGCCTTCCTGGCCCCCGCGGAGAACTGCGCGGAGCTCGTCGGCCGCGTGCCCGAGGGCATCGACGTCTACGCGGTGGACACCCTCGACACCGCCCGCCGCGCCCTCGAGGCGCTCGGGCGCGGACAGACCCCCGACGGCGTGCCGCCGTGCGGATGAGGCCGGCCCGCCCCTGCGGCCCGGCCCTGCAGACCCTGCGGTCCGTGACCCCACGGACCCCCGACGCGGAGGCCCCCCGTCTCCGCACCGCACCCCCGTCCGCGGGGGAGAACGAGGAGACACAGTGAGCTTCGGACAGTCCGGCGGGCCCTTCGGCGGGCCGCCTCGAGACCAGGGCCCCGGCGCAGGCGGCCCGTTCGGCGGGTTCGGCCCATGGGGCGGAGCCCCCGACGGCGGCGGAGGAGCCTCCGACGGCGGCGGGGGAGGCTCGTCCGCGCGCACCGCCCCGCGCGGGCCGGGCCGGCCCAGCGCCCTGCTGCTCACCGTCATCTCGGTGGCGGTCCTGACGGCCCTGTTCGTGCTGTTCACCCGCGTGTACACCGAGGTCCTCTGGTTCGACCAGCTCGGCTTCACCGAGGTGTTCTGGACCGAGGTCCTCACGAAGGCCGCCCTGTTCCTCGTGGCCGGAGCCCTCATGGCCCTGGCCGTGTGGCTGGCCATCCACCTGGCCTGGCGCCACCGGGCCGGGGAGGCCGGCCCCGAGGCGCGGGACTCCCTGAGCCGGGCCCAGCGCCAGCTCGAGCCGATGCGCCGTCTGGTGTTCGTGGCCGCCCCGATCATCCTGGGCCTGTTCGCCGGCTCGGCCGCCATGAACGGCTGGCAGACCGTCCAGCTGTTCCTGCACCAGGTGCCCTACGGCCGCACGGACCCGGAGTTCGGCCTGGACCTGATGTTCTTCATGGCCACGCTGCCGTTCCTGTCCATGGTGGTCGGCTACCTGATCTCCGTGGTGCTGATCGCGGGCCTGGCGGGCCTGGCGGTGCACTACCTGTACGGCTCCGTGGGGGTGCGGGAGGACGGCAGGCTGCACGTCGCCCGTCCCGCGCGCATCCACGTGGCCGTGACGGTGGGCCTGTTCCTGCTCCTCCAGGCCGTGACCTTCTGGCTCAACCGGTACCGCACCCTGCAGTCGCAGTCGGGCGGCTGGGCGGGCGCCATGTACACGGACGTCAACGCGGTGATCCCCACCTCGGCGATCCTCGCGGTCACGGCGGCGATCGTGGCCGTCCTGTTCGTGGTGGCCGCCTTCACCGGCCGCTTCCGGCTGCCGCTCGTGGGCACGGCGGTGCTGGTGATCACGGCGCTCGTGGTGGGCACGGCCTACCCGTACATCGTCCAGCAGTACCAGGTGAAGCCCTCCGAGCGGACCCTGGAGTCCGAGTACATCGCACGCAACATCGAGATGACGCGCGAGGCGTACGGCCTGGACGCCGTGCAGGTGGCCAACTACGAGGGCGCGACGGAGACCGAGGCGGGCGCCCTGGCGGGGGAGGAGGCCAACACGGCCAACGTGCGCCTCATGGACCCCAACCTGATCTCGCAGACGTTCGGCCAGCTGCAGCAGTTCCGCCCGTACTACGCCTTCCCGGGCACCCTGCACGTGGACCGCTACGAGGTGGACGGCCAGGTCCGGGACACGATCCTGGCGGCCCGCGACGTGAACGTGGACGACTCGCAGTCCTGGGTCAACCGGCACACCATCTACACGCACGGCTACGGCATGGTGGTGGCGGACGCCTCGGAGGTGGCCGCGGGCGGCCGTCCGCAGTGGCTGCTCTCCGAGATCCCGACGCGCGGACCCCTCGCCTCGGACCAGGACTACGAGCCCCGCATCTACTTCGGCCAGAACTCCCCGGCGTACTCCGTGGTCGGGGCGCCCGAGGGCGCCCCGCCGGTGGAGCGCGACCGCCCCCAGACCGCGGACTCCGAGGACGACACCGCCTACACCTTCCAGGGCGACGGCGGCCCCTCCGTCGGCGGCATCTTCAACCGCCTCGCGTACGCGGTGAAGTTCGGGGCCCCCGAGCTGGTGCTGTCCTCGGACGTCAACGAGGAGTCGCAGATCCTCTACGACCGCGACCCCATGGAGCGCGTGCGGAAGGTGGCCCCGTACCTGACGGTGGACACCTCGGCCTACCCGGCGATCGTGGACGGCCGCGTGAAGTGGATCGTGGACGCCTACACCACCTCGGACCAGTTCCCCTACTCCACGGCCGAGCAGCTGGGCGAGGCCACCCTGGACGCGCTGAGCCAGGGCCCGAACGCGGCCCTGCAGGGCCGGGTGAACTACATCCGCAACTCCGTGAAGGCCACCGTGGACGCCTACGACGGCTCCGTGGACCTCTACGCATGGGACACCGAGGACCCGCTGCTGCGGGCGTGGCAGGAGGTCTACCCGGCCTCCCTGCGCCCGTACACGGAGATGAGCGCCGCGCTCATGGACCACGTCCGCTACCCCGAGGACATGTTCAAGGTCCAGCGCGAGCTGCTGGGCCGGTACCACGTGACCGACCCGGACGACTTCTACGAGAACAACGACGCGTGGTCCGTGCCCTCGGACCCCACGCGGGACGACGACGTCAAGCAGCCCCCGTACTACATGACGCTGCAGATGCCCGGGCAGGAGGAGCCCGCCTTCTCCCTGACCAGCAACTACATCCCGCAGATCACGCAGAACGCCCAGCAGCGCAACGTGCTCTACGGGTTCCTGTCCGCGGCCGGTGACGCCGGCACGGGCGAGGACGGCGTGAAGGCGGAGGACTACGGCACGCTCCGTCTGCTCGAGCTGCCCCGCTCCACGACGGTGCCCGGCCCCGGCCAGGCGCAGGCGAACTTCGACTCGAACGCCACTGTCTCCCAGGAGCTGAACCTGCTGCGCCAGGGCGCCTCCGAGGTGCTCAACGGCAACATGATCACCCTGCCGGTGGCGGGCGGCATCCTGTACGTCCAGCCGGTGTACGTCCGGTCCTCGGGCGGCACCACCTACCCGACGCTGCGCAAGGTCCTCGTGTCCTTCGGCGACAAGGTGGGCTTCGCGGACACCCTGCAGGGCGCCCTGGACCAGGTGTTCGACGGCGACTCGGGGGCCGTCACCCCCGAGGAGGGCCAGGCCGGCGGCGAGAGCGGGCAGCCGGCCGAGCCGCAGGACACCGCCGAGCAGGAGCTGCAGTCCGCGCTGCAGGAGGCGCAGGACGCGCTGACGAAGGGCCAGGAGCGCCTGGCCGAGGGCGACTGGGCCGGCTACGGCGAGCAGCAGGACCGCCTCAACGAGGCCCTGCGCCGCGCCACGGCCGCGGATGACGCGCTCAACGGCGATGCCGGCGCGCCGGCCCCCGCGGAGGGCGCCCCGGCGCCGGCCGAGGGCGACGCAGCCCAGCCCGCTCCGCAGCCCGAGGGCTGAGCCGGCGGGCCGCACGCGACGGCGCCGAGCGGGGGAGCGATCCCCGGCCCGGCGCCGTCGTCGTCCGCGCAGGGGGTTCTGCGGCCTCGGTGACGAGCACATGGCCGTGTGATGACCGGCACGCGTCCATGATTTGGCGGGCGGGTGAGGGCCGTGTAGAGTCTTGTCCATCGCCGCGGGGTGGAGCAGTTCGGTAGCTCGCCGGGCTCATAACCCGGAGGTCGCAGGTTCAAATCCTGCCCCCGCAACGAGAACAAGGCCCCAGGACCTCGGTCCTGGGGCCTTCGTCGTGCCCGGCGCCTCCCTCGCGTCCGGGTCCGCGTGGGGGACTGCGCCGGAACGACGACGGGCCGGCACCTCCGCATGGCGGTGCCGGCCCGTCGTCGTGCGCGGGATGGTGGGGGTGGGGCCCGGTCGGCTCAGACCGAGGCGGGGGCGCGCCGCGCGGGGTCGGTCCGCACCAGCAGGACCGCCGCGGCGATCGCGGCCACCGCGATGGCGCCCCAGATGCCCACCACGGCCCACGAGAGGCCGGCGATCACCAGCAGCGGCACGAAGGACACGGCGGCGATCTCCACGGGCACCACGGGGATGTAGGCCACGCCGAACTGCTCCATGGTCCCGGACTTCAGCTTGGGGTCCACGATGCGCAGCATGGCCACGCCCGTGGCGACGGCGCCGGTGGCCCAGCCCCAGGTGAACAGCTGCTTCTCGAACCAGCCGTCCGTCATCACGCGCGGCGCCACCACGAGGCCGAGGAACAGGGACAGCGCCAGGCCCACCAGGAACAGGACCAGCAGCGGCTGCCAGAACTCCACGACCACCTGGGGGGCGATCGAGGCGATGCCGCAGACGATCAGGATGTCCGTGGCGGTGCCGGAGACGGAGTTCAGGGAGGGGGAGTCCAGAAACTTCGCGGTGCGGGTGGCCTGGAAGAGGACGCGGCCGATCAGGCCCAGCACGAACGCGACGGCGAAGGCGGGGATGATCAGCTCGGGGCCGTTCTCGCCCACCACGCGGGGCCACATGTCCTTGATCCACTCGACCACGCCGTACGCGGCGGCGCCGATCATGGCCACGATGCCCACCTGGAAGGCCAGCGACTCCACCGAGGCCGCGGAGAAGGTGTGCCGGCCGATCACGGGGCGCTCGGCGACCTGATCCAGCACGCCGGTGCGCAGGTCCTCCGGGATGGAGGTGAGACCCGCGTACTCCTTGGCGTGGCCGCGCTTGGCGCCGTGCTTGGCCTGGATGATGCCGCCCACCACGCCGATGATCATGCCGACGGTGGCGGAGGTGTAGGCCAGCGAGGCCACGGTCGGATCGCCGTTGGCCTCGTAGGCCTGGCCCACGGCGGCCGCGGAGCCGAATCCACCGGCCCACCCGGCGAAGAGCAGCACGGCGAACGAGTCGGGGGTGTCGAACAGCGGCTTCAGGACCAGCAGGGCCACGAGCGCGCCGATCGCCACCTGCGAGGCGTAGATCAGCACGCCGTAGGAGGCGAACGCACCCACCGGTCGGCCGATCTTGCGCACGTCGAAGTCGTCCGTCAACGCCAGGCAGACGAAGACGATCACGATCAGGATGGAGCCGTACGTGCCGAGCTGCGAGCTGAACGGCATGACGCCCAGGAACTGCGGGCCGAGGATCAGGCCGAGGATGCCCGCGATCACGGACGCGGGGATCATCAGGATCTGGAGCGGTGTGACGACGGCGCGGGCCAGCGTGCCGACGGCCAGCAGGGCGCCGATCAGGCCGGCGTCGACCAGCACGGACCAGGCCGTGAACTGTTCTTCCATGGGGTCTCCCGGGGTGCGAGGGGCACGCGCCGCCGTCCCTCTGGTGGGGTCGTGGCGCGCGGGTCCCCTCGGGACGCGAGGGGACCGGGGGACCCTAGCAGGGGGCGGTGTGGGCCGCCGAATCCGGGGTGGCCCGGGGCGGGACGCGCGACGGCGGCGTCGCCCCCGCGCAGGGGACGGCGCCGCCGTCGAGATGCCGCGGCGTCAGCTGACGCCGCGGTGGACCGGATCAGGCCTGGGTGCCGGTGCCGGTCTTCGTGCCGGACTGCTCGCCCGAGTAGTCGAGGGTCAGCTCATCGGAGCCGGCCTCGAGGGCGGCGGGGGCGCCGCCGGACTTCAGGGCCGCGAGGCGGGCCTCCACCTCGGTCTGCTCGCCGAGGTCCTCGAGGGACTCGAACTGGGAGTCCAGGGAGGACGCGGCGAGCTCCTGCTGGCCGCGCACCCGCGCCTCCTCGCGGCGGACCTTCTCCTCGTAGCGGGAGATCTCCGAGGTCGGATCCATGATGTCGATCGACTTCACGGCGTCCGCGACCTTGGTCTGGGCGTCGGCGGTGCGGGCGCGCGCGGTGAGCTCGTCGCGCTTGGACACCAGCTGCTGGCGCTTGACCTTCATCTGGTCCAGTCCGCTCTTGAGGCGGTCCACGATCTCGCGCTGCGAGGCGATCGTCGGCTCGGCGGTCTTCATCTGACGCTCGGCGTCCATCTGGCGCTCGATGGCGACCTTGGCGAGGTTGTCGAACTTGTCCGCGTTGGCGGCGTCGCCCTGGGAGCGGAAGTCGTCGGCCTTCTGGGAGGCGGCGAGGGCCTTCTGGCCCCAGCTGCGCGCGGCCTCCTCGTCCTCGCGGTAGTCCTCCTCCATCATGCGCAGGTTGCCGATGGTCTGCGCGACGGCCGCCTCGGCCTCCGCGATGTTGTTGGTGTAGTCCCGGACCATCTGGTCCAGCATCTTCTGGGGGTCCTCCGCCTTGTCCAGCATCGCGTTGATGTTGGCCTTGGCCAGGGTGCTGATACGGCCGAGGATGGACTGCTTGACCATGGTGTTCGCCTTTCGTGGGGGTGGTGATCGGTGTCGCCAGGCCGGTGACCTGCACGTCGTCGTCCCGCGGCGGGGTCCCGCCGGGGCCCCGGACGACGTCGGCCGTCCGGGCCGGTGCGCGCGGCACCGGTGGTCTGTGGTGGACGGGTCAGAAGCCTCCACCGCTGAAGTCGCCGAAGTCGCCGAAGTCGCCCCCACCGAGGCCACCGCCGTCGAAGCCGCCGAAGCCGCCGCCGCCCCAGTCGCCGCCGCTGTGGCCGCCACCGAGCATCGAGTTCATGAGGATGCCGCCGAGCAGCGCACCGCCGAGACCGCCGGCGAAGCCGCCGCCCATGCCGCCGCGCTGGACCACCACCGGACCTCCGAAGGGGGAGCCCCCGTAGCCGCCCATGCCGCCGTAGCCGCCCCCCATGCCGCCGTAGCCGAAGCCGGCCACGTCCTCCTGGGCGCGCTCGCTCGCCCGGTCCGCCAGCTGGGAGGCGCGCTGGGCGTGCTCGAGCGCGGCGACCGGATCGGACGAGCGCAGGGACATGGCGGTCTGCAGGGACCGGTCCGCCTCGGCCAGACGGGTGCGTGCCTCGGAGCCCACCGCGCCGCGGCGGGCGCCGATGAAGTCGGCGGTGCCGTCGATCTGCGCCTGAGCCTGGGAGATGGCCGCCGAGAGCATCTGCTCGGCCTGGCGGGCCTGCTCCCGCGCGTCGCGGACGCCGCTCAAGGGCGTGTTCAGCTGACGGTGCGCGGCCTCCAGGCGGTGGAGGAGGTCCAGCGGGTCCGGACGGCCGGACTGCAGCTCCGCGCGCACGGTGGACAGGGTCTGCCTCATGCCGCCCACGGGGCCGGCCAGTTCGGGGCTGCGGCCGGCGGCCAGGAGGGCCTCCGCCTCGGCCAGGTCCTGCTCCGACTGGGCGATGCCCGTCTGGACGTTGGCGGTGAGGGTGGACAGCGTCCCGCCGGCCTTGGCCACGGCCTCGGTGAGCGTCCGGACCTGCCCCAGCGCCTGCTCGGCGGCGCGCACGGCCAGGGCGGCCGTGGACCGGTCCCCGGACTCCAATGCCGTGCGGGCCTTGGCCTCCGCCGTCTTGACGAACTCGAGGCGCTCGCGCGCCTGCACGGCGTTGTCGTTCACCTCGGCCAGGGCGGAGTCCGCGTACCGGGCGTGCAGCTCCACGAGGTTCTCCTCCGCGCGTCGCACGGTGGTCTCGGCCTCGGGCAGGCGGCCCTCGAGCTCGGCGAGGGCCTCCGGAACGGAGTTCTCCAGGTCGCGGAGGGAGTCGAACTCCTTCTGGTGCACGGACAGCGCGGCGCCCACCTTGTCCGAGCGCGCGATGATCTCCTTCAGCCAGGCGCGCTGGTCCTCCTCGGTGTCCGGGATGTGGTCGTCCAGCTGGTGCTGCAGCTGGAAGGACGCCTTCATGTGCTCCTTGGCCGCGTCGATGTCCTCGCGGAACGTGCCCACGGCGCCCTCGCCGTAGGAGGCCATGGCGAAGCCCAGCTCCTGCTCGGAGGCGCGGATCGCGTCGTCGGCGGCCACCAGCTTGGCGCCGGCCCTGGTGCGCAGCTCCTCGACGCTGAGCGCGTCCAGCGGATCCTGCGGGCCCGCAGGGGCCTGCTCCGGCGCGGAGGCGTGCCCGTCCCCGCCCTTCTTCCTCCGGCTCCGGGCCACCAGGATGCCGCCGCCCACCGCGGCCGCCAGCGCCCCCGCGCCCAGGACGCCGGTGAGGGCGCCGCCGCCGTCTCCCGGGGCCTGGGCTGCGCCCGCGTCCCGCTGCTGTCCCGCGGCGCCGGGCAGCGTGCCGGCGGGCTCGTAGGTCTCGCCCGTGCGGCCGGCGCCGTCCATGCGGCCGTCCGCGGCGTCGTCGAGCCCCTCGACGGCGGCCACGGCGGGGGCGAGCCAGTCGTCCGTCTGACCCACCTGCTGGAACATCGGGTTGACGTAGGAGCCGTCGATGACGTCCTCGGCGGCGTCCAGGCGGTCGTTCGTGTTGAGCCCGTACCGGCGCTGCTCCACCTCGATCGCGAGGACGTTGTCGTTCGCGGCAAGGCCACGGGAGTTGGCGACGTCCTGCACGATCCCGCGGATGCCGTCCGGGTGCTCGTCGACGTACACCACGTACAGGTTCTGACCGGCCTGCGTGCGCAGGCGGGTGATGTCCTGGCTCAGCTGCTGCTCCTCGGCGGAGGAGAGCACCCCCGCCTCGTCCACCACGAACGTCCCCGGCGGCACGTCGACCACGGCGGACGCCCCCGGCGCCAGCACGAGCGCCGAGCCCACGGTGCCACCCACCAGGACGGCGCGGCTGAGCCGTGCGGGGGTCGCGCGTGCGGCGGGGTGGGCCATGGGGTGCTCCGATCGGTGACGTGGAGCGGGGCGGCGTCCGGTCGACCGGTGCGCCCCCCGCGGGATCCTGCGCCGAGTCTAGGTGGCGTCCGGCGTGGCGCACCAGGTCCGCACCACCGGACCTCGGGGCGCCGCGGTGGTCACGGATCGTCCGGCAGACGCCCAGCGAGCGTCCAGACAGCTCGGCCACGATGGGGGCGCACCCCGGGCCGTCGCCGGTCGGGGCCCGCCCCCCAGGGGAATCGGCCGCGACGGTCCTCCCCTCCGACCCGAATCGAGGAACCCCGTGGAGCAGTTCACCTCCTCCGGCGTCGTCCGCGGCGCCTCCGCCCGTCGTCCCCGTCGGCGTGCCGCCCGCGGCGTGCTGGCGGCCGCCGTCCTGACCCTCTCCGTGGCCGGGTGCGGCGTGGCCGGCGCGGGCCCGGACGCGTCCGCGCAGGGCAGCGCGTCCTCGACCTCGGCCGGACAGGGGTCGGGATCCGCCGCCGCGACCGTCGGCAGCCAGCCGGTCTCCGACAACGCCGTGGGGAAGGCGGCGGCCACGGCACTGCCCTCCGTGGTGACCATCTCCGCGACCTCCGGCCAGGGCTCCGGCTCGGGCTCGGGTTCGATCATCGACGACCAGGGCCACATCCTCACCAACACGCACGTGGTCACCCTGGGCGGGGCCACGGCGGACGCCGACATCACCGTGCGGACCGCGGACGGCGAGGTCTACGCCGCCACCGTGGTGGGCACGGACCCCGTGTCCGACCTGGCGGTCATCAAGGTGGACGCGCAGGGGCTGACGCCGATCGCCCTCGGCTCCTCGGCGGACCTCAGGGTGGGCGACGACGCCATCGCCATCGGTGCGCCGCTGGGCCTGCCGAACACCGTCACGGACGGCATCGTCTCCACCCTCGACCGGACGATCGCGGTCGCCTCGGCCGCCGCGCCCGAGGAGGCCGAGCCCTCCGCCGCCCCGGGCGGCGAGCGCTTCCGGTTCGAGGTCCCCGGCGCCCCCGCGACCACCCCGCAGCAGGACATCTACATCAACGTCCTGCAGACGGACGCGGCCATCAATCCCGGCAACTCCGGCGGCGCCCTCGTCAACGGCCGCGGCGAGCTGGTGGGCGTCAACGTGGCGATCGCCTCCGCCGGCGGCCCGGAGTCCGGGAACATCGGCGTGGGCTTCGCCATCCCGGTGGACTACGCCCGGCGGGTGGCCGAGGACCTGATCACGGAGGGGTCGGCGTCCCACGGCCAGCTCGGTGTGGCCGTGACGCCCCAGCCCGCGGACGTGCAGGGCGGCGACGAGGGCGCTCGCACCGTGTTCAGCGACGGCGCCCGGGTCGAGACCGTCACCGAGGGGTCCCCGGCGGCGGCCGCCGGCCTGGAGGAGGGGGACGTGATCACGGCCGTGGGCGACCGCACCGTCTCCGACACCGAGTCCCTCACCGCGGTGGTGCGGGAGCACCGCGCGCAGGACACCGTCACGGTGCACTACACCCGGGACGGCCAGGAGGCGTCCGCGGACGTCACCCTCGCAGCCATGGAGTCCGGTCGGTGACCGCCCACCACGCCGCCGCCGGGCCGCTGAGCATGCCGGCCGCCCTGGCGGCCGAGCACGGCTGGCGCACCGTCCTGGCCTTCGGCGCACATCCGGACGACCTCGACTTCGGGGCCGCCGCGACCCTCGCCGGGTTCGCCGCGGCGGGCCTGCGGGTGGAGCTGTGCGTGGTGACCGACGGGGACGCCGGCGGCTTCGACTCGGACGGGCCCGAGGCCATGACCGCGCGGCGGCACGCGGAGCAGCGGGCCGCCGCGGCCACCGTCGGCGCGGCCGAGGTGCACTTCCTGGGCGAGCGGGACGGCCACCTCGAGCCCGGCCACGACGTGCGCCGTCGGATCGTGGGGCTGATGCGGCGGGTGCGCCCCGACGTCGTGCTCAGCCCCCACCCGGAGCGGGACTGGGAGTCGATGCAGGCCGCCCACCCGGACCACCTGGCCTGCGGCGAGGCGGTGGTGCGGGCCGCGTACCCGGCCGTGGAGAACCCGTACGCGTACCCGGAGCTGGCCGCGGCCGGCCTGCCCGCGTTCCGGATCCGCCACCTCATGCTCTACGCGGCGCCGGCGGCCCGCCGGAACCTCGCCGTGGACGTGTCCGGTCTCGAGGACCTGAAGATCCGGGCCCTGGACGCGCACGTCTCCCAGCACCCGGACGCCCAGGGAATGCGGTCCGCCGTGCGGGCCATGATGCGGGAGCGCCACCGCACCGCGGCCGGCTCAGGCGCACCCGAGGGCTCGGCCGAGGCGTTCCATCTGGTCACCGTCAACGGCGAGGGGACCATCGCGGGCTTCTGAGCCGCTCCCGCCCCCCGCCTCCCGACGACGACGGGCCCCACCGCGGTGGGGCCCGTCGTCGTCGGGAGGGGCGGGTCAGTTCCCGGAGGGCTTGCCGCCGTACTGCGGCCCGAGGGTGGACGTCGGATGCAGGTCCAGGCCGAGCAGCACGTCCTCCGCGGTCGGCTCGTCGGAGCCGCCGGCGGGCTCCTCGGTCATGCTGACGGCCGCGAACCGGTCCAGCCCGCGGAAGGAGACGGGCTCGTCGAACTCGTCCGCGCGGTACGTGCCGAGGGAGGAGGGGGCCGATCCGTCCTGGGGGTAGATCCAGACCTGGTAGGTGCGGCCCTTCTCCAGTTGGGGCATCCCGTCCACCCGGACGAAGCCGCTGTTCTCCTCGGCGGAGAGGAAGCCCTGCATCACGCCGCCTCCGGTGGCCGGGTACTCACTCGTGGTGTAGAGGTCGTCCGCCTCGCGCACGCGGTGGGCGATGCCGTCCGCGGAGAACTGGCTCCATGCCGCGTAGACGCCCACGGCCAGCACGGCCAGGCCCAGCAGGGACAGCAGGGCGATCTTCACGGCGCGCAGGCGGTCCACGGGGTGGCGCGGGGCCCGCCGGTCCGCCACCAGGGCCAGACCCTCGTCCTGGGCGGGCAGTCGCGCGAGGAGCGTGTCCAGCAGGGCCGACGGCGGCTCGGCCACCACGTCCCGGAACGCCCACACCAGCGCGCGACGGCCGGCGTCGACGCGGGTCCGCCAGCGGGCCAGCTCGCCCGGGCCGCGGGTCTGCGCGGCCGCGGCGGCCGCGGTGTGGTCCGCGACGTCGAGGGTGTGCAGGGCCGAGAGGTCCGCGAGCTCCGCGCCCCGTCCGGCGTCCATGTCCTCGGCCACGGAGGAGCCCAGCGCAGGGCGGCCCGCGTCGGCGGGGGAGGCCGGCGTTCCGCCATCGGCGTGGGCCGTGCGACGCGCGGCCACCAGCTGCTGCACACCGTCCCGCAGCAGCGTGCGGGTCTCGTCCCGGGGACGGTCGAGCGCCTCGGCCACCTGCGCGTCCGTGAAGCCGCCCAGCCAGGCCAGGCGGACGGCCTCGAACGCGGCGGGGTCCACCGTCCCGACCAGCTCGGCCGGCGGCTCGGCGGGCCCGCCCACCCGGGACCGGGCGGCGTGGCGCCCGGAGGCGCGCAGGCGGCCCACCATGACGCGGTGGCCCAGGGCCCCGAGCCACGCGAACACACGGCGCTCGCGTTCGGCGGGGTCGTCCTGGTCGCTGAGGTCGAGCTCGGCCTCGCCGGCCTCCTCCCACGCCGTCAGGTACGTCTGCAGGGTGGCGTCCGCGGCGTCGTCCTCGGAGGGGGACATGGCGACGGCCATCCCGTGCACCCACGGCACGGTGGCGTCGTAGAACGCGGAGAACGCGGCCCGGTCGCCCCGGGCGCCGGCCTGCAGCAGGGCGTCGACGCCGGGGCGGTCCTCGGCCGGGGCGTCCGGGGTCGCGGCCTCGGGGGTCTCGTGGGGTTCGGGAGTCTGCATGGTGACCTCAGTGTAGGGAATCGGCGTCCACCGGCTGGGCGCCGGCGAAGCCGTGCTGACGCCACGCCTCGTAGAGCGCGATCGAGGCGGCGTTGGCGAGGTTGAGCGAGCGGCGGGACGGCTGCATGGGCAGTGCGGCGGTCTCGGTCACCCGCGGGTGGGCGAGGGCCTCGGGCGGCAGCCCGGTGGACTCACGCCCGAACAGGAGGATGTCGTCCGCGCGGTACTGCACGGCGTCGTGGCGGACCCGGCCGCGGGCGGTGAACGCGATCACCCGGCCCGGGCCCAGCGCCTCGAACGCGGCGTCCAGGTCCGGGTGGACGGTGACGACGGCCAGGTCGTGGTAGTCGAGTCCGGCCCGTCGCAGGTGCGCGTCCTCGAAGCCGAAGCCGAGCGGCTCCACGAGGTGCAGCTGCGCCCCCGTGATGGCGGCCAGGCGGATCGCGTTGCCCGTGTTGCCGGGGATCTCCGGGGTCAGGAAGAGCAGACGGAACCCCGGGGTCCCGGGGGCCGGCCCGGGCGCGGCGCGGTGGTGGGGGTTCTCGCGGGCGGCGGGGTTCTCGGGCACCCGTCCATGGTAGTTCGGTGTGCCCCCCGGACCGCTGAGGGGCCCGGCTCCTCCCGTCAGTGCAGGTGCTCGACGAGCGTCCGCAGCACCCGGCGGTCCACGACGAGGGGATCGGGACCGGTGCCGAGGAACAGCTGCAGCTCCCGCAGCAGCGCCTGGCCCGGCGCGGGCGGAGCCGTGAGCAGGTCCGTCTGGACCTCGGGACGGTCCGCCCCGCGGGCGTGGCGCACCACCGGGGCGTGCCGCGCGTCGCGGTCCGTCATGACCAGCACGAAACCGCCCACCGTGACCCCGGGCAGGGCGTGCTGCCACGCCTGCATGGCCGGACCGAGCAGCGGCGGCGCCACGGGGCGGGCCCGGGCTCCGGCCTGCAGGTCCCCACCGTCCCAGGTGTAGACCCCGTCCGGGACCATGACGGAGCCCACGAGGGCCAGCCGGCGACCGCACAGCACCGCGTGGTCCACGTCCAGGGAGCGGCCCCAGCGGCCGCCCAGGCGCAGGCCGGTGAGGATCCGGGCCGCCGGCAGCGCCTCCGGCAGCACCGAGGCGAGCAGCTGCAGGGTCCGCGCCTGCCGGAGGACGCGGTGCTCGTCCGGCAGCACGCCGCGCGGCCGCGGTGCGCCGTGCAGACGCTGGCTCGAGCGCACCAGGTCCAGCACCGAGGCGTCGTCCTCCCCCTCGCCCGGGGCCGGCTCGTAGACGACGTCGGCCGGCGAGGCGCCGCCCGCCCCGCCCCTCCGGCGGGGGGCGCGTCCGGCGTCGCCGGGGCGGGGTCCCCCGGGACGGCGGGGGGCCGGCTCCGACGGCAGGGACAGGTCGTAGCGGCGACGCGCCTCGGGGTCTCCGACCGCCTCCCAGGCGCGGACCACGGCGCGGAAGTCGCGGGCGTCCCCGCCGGCGTCGGGGTGGGTCCGGCGGGCGGCGGCGCGGTAGGCGCGGCGGAGCTCCTTCGCGGAGGCCGTCCGGGCCACGCCGAGCACCTCGTAGGCCGTGCGCGGGTCCCCGGCCGCCGCGCCCGGGCTCGTGTGCGGGGTCATGGGCCGGCCGGCCGGGGCGCGGTCCCGTCCCCGGTCCTCGACGGGTGCTCACTCAGAACGGGCATCCCGACACGGTAGCGCGGCCGGGGGCCGGCGGTGCGCCGGGTGGCGGGACGCGGTCCGTCCCAGCGCTGTGCACCGGCCGCATCCGGGAGTATGTTCTCCCTCCGTGCTCCCCTCCGCCGGCGGCCCCGCCCGCCTCGGCCGCCGCAGACTGCGTCCCGCCCAGCTGGAGGCCGCGTTCACCGCCACGAGCGCCACGACCGTCACCGGCCTGGGGGTGGTGGACACCCCCACGTTCTGGACGGGGTTCGGCCAGGCCGTGATCCTCGGGCTGATCAAGGTCGGCGGTCTCGGCGTCATGACCTTCACGGCGCTGCTGGGGCTGATCGTCCTGCACCGCATGGACCTGGCCCACCGCCTGGAGACCGCCGCGTCGACCCGCGCCCCGGGGCTGGGCGACCTGCGCTCGGTGCTGGCCACGGTGGTCGGGTTCTCCGCGCTCGTGGAGTCGCTCGTGGCCGTGGCCCTCACGCTGCGCCTCCTCCTCGGGTACGGCATGAGCCCCGGCAAGGCCCTCGCGAACGGGGTGTTCCATGCCGTGTCCGCGTTCAACAACGCCGGGTTCGCCCTGTTCTCCACCAACCTCATGGGCTTCGTCGGCGACCCCTTCGTGTGCCTGCCGATCGCCGCGGCGATCATCAGCGGCGGCCTGGGCCTGCCGGTGGTGGCCGCGCTCCGGCGACACGCCCGCCACCCCGAGCGGTGGTCGCTCACGGTGCGTCTCGTCCTGGTGGGGACGGCTGTGCTGCTCGCCGCGGGCACGGCCATGTACCTGCTGCTGGAGTGGGCCAACCCCGCGACCCTGGGCGCCCTGCCGCCCGCCGAGCGCGTCCTGGCGGCGTTCTTCCAGTCCGTCACCGTCCGCACCGCCGGGTTCAACTCCCTGGACTACGGGCGGATGCACCCCGTGACGCTGCTGGCCACGGACGCGCTCATGTTCATCGGCGCGGGCCCGGCGGGCACCGCCGGCGGCATCAAGATCACGACGGCGGGGGTCCTGTTCTTCATCGTCCTCACCGAGATCCGGGGCCAGGGCGCCGTCCACGCGTTCGGGCGGCGGCTCTCCCGCTCCACCCACCGCGAGGCCATCACCGTGGTCCTGCTCTCCGTGCTCGTGGTGGTGACGGCCACCGCGATGCTCATGGGGCTCAGTGCCTTCAGCACGGACCAGCTGGCGTTCGAGGCCGTCTCCGCGTTCGCCACGGTCGGCCTGTCCACCGGGATCACGGCCCAGCTGCCCCCGGCCGGGCAGACGGTCCTCATGGTCCTCATGCTCCTGGGGCGCGTCGGCCCGGCCACCGTGGCCGGCAGCCTCGCCCTCACCCCCCGCACCCGGCACGTCGAATACCCGAAGGAGAGGCCCCTCATCGGCTGATCACCCCCGTTCCCTGTTCCCCGCCGGCCGCCGCGGCGGCCGGCCCCGCACTCCCGTGGCCGTCCTCGGCCTGGGCCGGTTCGGCCGCGCCGTCGCCCTCGAGCTGATGGACTCCGGCGTCGAGGTCCTCGGCGTTGACGCGGACGAGCGCGCCGTCCAGGACCTCAACGGCCGGCTCACCCACGTCGTGCGGGCCGACGCCACGGACGAGGAGGCCCTGCGCCAGCTGTCCGTGCACGAGATGGAGCGCGTCGTCGTCGCGATCGGAGGGGACCTCGCCGACTCCATCCTGACCGTCTCCCTCATGATCCGGTTCGGGATCGACCACCTGTGGGCCAAGGCGAACGACGAGCGCCACGAGGAGATCCTCCGGCAGCTGGGGGTCGAGAACCTGATCCATCCCGAGCGGGACATGGGCCGGCGGGTGGCGCACCTCGTGAGCAACTCGGTCCAGGACTTCGTGGCCGTGGAGAACGGCTTCGCCATGGTCCGGGCCGCCGCCCCCCGCCGCTTCTACGGCCGCGACCTGCGCGGCCTGGGCCTGGCCGGGGAGGCCGGCGTGCGCGTCGCCGCGATGCGCGCCGGCGGGTCCTGGCGGTACCCGGCCGGACACGAGGTCGTCGGCCCCGAGGACACGCTCCTGCCGATCGGCTCCACCCGCGAGGTGGAGTCCTTCCTCGCCGAGGGCTGAGCCGGAGGGCGCAGGGCCCGCGCGCCGGCCGCCCTCCCTAGACTGGGGGGATGGCCCCGATCGACCGCGTGCCCCTGGACCACGCCGCCACCACGCCGGTGCGCCCGGCCGCGCTCGCGGCGTTCGCCGAGGCCGCCGCGCTGGCGGCCAACCCCGCCTCCCTCCACGCCGCCGGGCGCCGCGCCAAGCTGGTGCTCGAGCAGGCCCGCGAGCGCATCGCCGCGGCCGTGGGCGCCCACCCGTCCGAGGTGGTGTTCACCTCGGGCGGCACGGAGGCGGACAACCTGGCGGTGCAGGGGCTGTACCGGGCGACGCGCGGCGGGGACCTGGCGCGTACGCGGATCGTGCTGACGGGGATCGAGCACCACGCGGTCCTGGACGCGGTGGACTGGCTGGTGCGGCAGGAGGGTGCCGAGGCCGTGCTCGTGCCGGTCGACGCCGAGGGCCGGGTGGACCTGGCCGCGTGGGAGACGGTGCTGGCCCAGGCGCCGGAGCGGACGGCGCTGGCCACGCTCATGTGGGCCAACAACGAGGTGGGAACGGTGCAGCCGGTGCCCGAGGCCGCGCGCCTGGCCGCGGCCCACGGGGTGCCGTTCCACACGGACGCGGTGCAGGCCGTGGGGTCGCTGGACGTGGACGTCGCCGCCTCGGGGGCGGCCACGCTCGCACTGTCCGGCCACAAGCTCGGCGCGCCCGTCGGCGTGGGCGCGCTGCTGGTCCGTCGGGACGCCGTCCTCGAGCCGGTGACCCACGGCGGCGGGCAGGAGCGACGCCTGCGCCCCGGCACCGTGTCCGTGGCGCTGGCCGTCGCGCTCGCGGCCGCGGTCGAGGAGGCGGTGGCCGAACGCGCGGCCGAGGCGGAGCGCCTCGGTGCGCTTCGCGACCGGGTGCTGGCCGCCGTCGAGGGCCTGCCCGGGGTCCGCGTGACCGGGGCGCGTGACGTGGACCCGGTGACGGGGGAGCGCCTGCCGGCGGGGACGCGGCGTCTGCCGGGCAACGTGCACGTCACGGTGGACGGCCGCACCGCCGACGCCCTGCTGTTCGGCTTCGACACCGCGGGCGTCGACTCGTCGGCCGGGTCCGCCTGCACGGCCGGGGTCGCCGAGCCGTCCCACGTGCTCGAGGCCATGGGCCTGGGGGAGCGGGCCCGGTGGACGCAGCGCCTCACCCTGGGGCGCACCACCACCGAGGACGATGTCGAGAGCCTGCTCGCCGTGCTGCCGCAGGTGCTGCGGCCGGGCCGCTCGTCCGCCGGGCGAGGCGCGGAAGGGGAGGGTCGATGAGGGTCCTGGCCGCCATGAGCGGGGGAGTGGACTCCGCGGTCGCCGCCGCCCGGGCCGTGGACGCGGGGCACGACGTCGTCGGGGTGCACCTGGCGCTGTCGCGGATGCCCGGCACGCTGCGCACCGGGTCCCGGGGCTGCTGCACCATCGAGGACGCCTCGGACGCGTGGCGCGCGTGCGAGGTGCTCGGCATCCCCTTCTACACGTGGGACTTCTCCGAGCGGTTCCAGACGGACGTCGTCGAGGACTTCGTGGCCGAGTACGCCGCCGGCCGCACCCCCAACCCGTGCCTGCGCTGCAACGAGAAGATCAAGTTCGAGGCGCTGCTGGACAGGGCGATCGAGCTCGGGTTCGACGCGGTCGCCACCGGCCACTACGCGCGCGTGGACCGCGGACCGGACGGCCGGGTTCAGCTGCACCGCGCCGCCGACGACGCCAAGGACCAGTCCTACGTCCTCGCCGTGCTGCGCGAGGACCAGCTGGAGCACTGCCTCTTCCCCCTCGCGGACACCCCGTCGAAGGACCTGGTCCGCGCGGAGGCCGCGGAGCGGGGGCTGTCCGTGGCGCAGAAGCCCGACTCGCACGACATCTGCTTCATCCCCGACGGGGACACCCGCGGCTGGCTCGCCGAGCGCATCGCGCTGGAGCCGGGACCGATCGTGGACGCCGACGGCGTTGAGCTGGGCACGCACGCCGGCGCCCAGGCCTACACGGTGGGTCAGCGCAAGGGCCTGGCCATCGGCCGCCCGGCCCCGGACGGGAAGCCCCGGTTCGTGCTCGAGGTCCGCCCGAAGGAGAACACCGTGGTGGTCGGCGGGAGGGAGCTGCTCGATGTGGATCGCATCACGGCGATCCGCCCGTCCTGGGCCGGCGCCCCGCTGCCGGAGGACGCCACCGGCGCGTGGTTCGACTGCGATCTGCAGTTCCGCGCCCACGGGGAGATCGTCCCCGCTCGCGCGCGCGTCGTGCGCACCCCGGCCGACCGCACCTCCGCCGACCGGAGCCCCGCCGCCGAGGCGGGGGACGACGTCGTCGCCTGGGAGATCGAGCCGACGCACCCCCTGCGCGGGGTGGCGCCCGGCCAGTCCGCCGTGCTCTACCGGGACACGCGCGTGCTCGGCCAGGCCACCATCGACACCGCCCGCAACGCCCGCCTGGCCGCCGGGACCGGTGCGTAGGGTGAGGCCATGAGCCCGGACTACGACCCCCACGCCAGCTCCCTGGCCGGCACCGCCGACGCCGACGTCCTCGAGGAGCTCTACGCCATCCGCGGGAGCATCGACAACATCGACGCCTCCCTCGTGTACCTGCTGGCCGAGCGGTTCAAGTTCACCCAGCGGGTGGGCCGGCTCAAGGCGCGCCACGCCCTCCCGCCGTCCGACCCCGGGCGCGAGGCCGCGCAGATCGAGCGCCTCCAGGCCCTGGCCCGCGACGCCGACCTCGAGCCGGAGTTCGCCGAGAAGTTCCTGACCTTCATCATCGCCGAGGTCATCCGCCACCACCGGGCCATCGCCGCGGACAGGACGGGCGCAGACGCGGCCGACGCCGATGCCTGAGGCCGTCCTCCCGGAGAGGCCCCGTCCGCGCGCCCTCGGCGGCACCCCGTGGCGGGGGACGGACGCGGCCGAGGCCGTGACCACCGCCCTCGGCGAGCTGGGCGACGGACACCGGCCGCTGCTCCCGGAGCTGCCAGACCGCGGTCCGGGCGCCGACGCCGCGGGGCGGTCCGCGGCGCTGCTGGCCGAGCTGTCCGTGGACCTGCAGCCGCACGGGTGGCGCGTGAGCCCGCCGTCCGCCGTCGCCTCGGGCATGGACCGCCGCCGGGCGCAGTCCTTCTGGCGGGAGGACCTGCTGCGGTGGACGGACACCGCCGGCGCGGAGGGTCTGACCGCCGCGCCCCTGACGGTCCGGGTGCTGGGCCCGCTCAGCCTCCTCGGCTCCCTGTGGCTGCCCGGCGGGGAGCGCGTGCTGGTGGACTCGGGAGCGCGCCGGGACGTCGTCGGCTCCTACCGGGAGGGGCTGGCCTCCGCGGTCGACCGGTGGCGCTCGGCCACGGGCGCCGGGCAGGTGGGCGTGGTGGTGGACGAGCCGCTCGCCGCCGCCGTGCTCGCCGGAAAGCTGGCCACCGCCAGCGGCTACCGCACCGTGCGGTCGCTGCCCCGGGACGAGGCCCGCGCCGCCTGGCGGGACGCGCTCGCGGACCTGGCGGGAGTCGGTGCGAACTGGGTGTGGCTCGACCCGCACGCGGGGGAGGCCGACGTCGTCGACCTGGCGCTGCTGGCGGCCGAGTCCCTGCCGCCCTCCGCTGAGGACGACGCCGCCCCGCCCGTCCGCCTGACGGTGCCCGTGGGCGCCCTGGAGTCCGCCGCGCCGGGCGGGGACGGGCGCCTCCCCGCCGGATCGCCGGCCGCCACCCCGCGCGCGTGGGACGTGGTGGCGGGCTGGATCGACGCCGGCCGCGGCCTCGCCCTGCGCGGGGTGCGGCCGGCGGAGCTGCTGCGCACGTGGGACCGGCTGGGCCTGGACCCCGCCCTGGCCGCCGGCCTCGATCTGACCGTCGCCGGCCCGGCCACCGCCGCGGGCCTGCGGCGGCTGCGGCAGGACGCCGAGGAGCTGGAGGCGCGGGTCCGCGAGCTGCTCGGCTGAGCGCCGGGCGTCAGGGGACCTCGAGGACGTCCGGGCGGGGCGCCCCTGCCTCGGAGGCGAGGGTCACGAATCGATGACGAGATCCGCGGAACCCCGCGTCACGCGCCCCCGTCGGCCCCGTCGGGGACTACCATCCGGAGGTGTCCGGTCTGCCCGGACAGCCCTCCGTCCGGACGCGGGGGAGCGCCGTGCGGCCATGGAGGAGGAACACGGATGAGCAGGGCCAGGATCCTGGTGGTCGACGACGACGAGGCGCTCGCCGAGATGATCGGCATCGTGCTGCGCAGCGACGACTACGAGGTCTCGTTCGCCGCCGACGGCACGTCCGCCGTGCCCGCCTTCCGCTCGTCGCACCCCGACCTGGTGCTCCTGGACCTCATGCTCCCCGGCATCGACGGCCTCGAGGTCTGCCGTCAGATCCGCGCCGAGTCGGATGTGCCGATCGTCATGCTCACCGCGAAGTCGGACACCGAGGACGTGGTCCGCGGCCTGGAGTCCGGCGCCGACGACTACGTCCCCAAGCCCTTCAAGCCCGCCGAGCTCGTGGCCCGCGTGCGCGCGCGCCTGCGCGAGGGCGAGGTCCGCCCGGCCGAGAGCCTGCGCATCGGGGACGTGGAGATCGACGTCGCCGGCCATCAGGTGACCCGCGGCGGGGAGCCGATCGCCCTGACCCCCCTGGAGTTCGACCTCCTCGTGGCGCTCGCCCGGCGGCCCCGCCAGGTGTTCACCCGCGAGATGCTCCTGGAGGAGGTCTGGGGCTACCGTCACCAGGCGGACACGCGCCTCGTGAACGTGCACGTGCAGCGCCTTCGCTCCAAGGTCGAGCCGGATCCGGAGTCCCCCACGGTGGTGCTGACCGTCCGCGGCGTCGGCTACAAGGCCGGCCAGGGCTGAGGCGGTGACCGCCCCGCCCGACGCCCCTGCGCCGGCGGAGACGACGGCGCCAGCCGCTCCCGCCGCGGCCGCCCCGCCCGAGCCGTGGCACCGCCGGCTCCGCCGACGGTGGACGGGCTCGCTCCAGCTGCGCACCGCCGTCGTCGCGGGGCTGCTGTCGCTCCTGGCGAGCCTCGCGGTCTCCGGCCTGCTCACCCACCAGGTGGCGCAGGCCCTCTTCGACGCCCGCCACGCGCAGATCGAGGCGGAGGCCCGACGCGGCCTCTCGCTCGTGCAGGACACCTTCGCGTCCGCCGCCTCCACCGACGAGCAGACCACGGACGCGCTGGTGAGCCAGACCATGCGCGCCCTCGAGGGCGACACCGGCACCACCATCCGGCGGCGCTTCCACCTCGAGCCGCTGCCCGGCTCCGGCGCCACCTACGTGGGCACGGTCTCCTCCCAGGGCCTCGACCCGGACGTCATCCCCGAGGACCTGCGCGAGGCCGTGGCCTCCGGGCCCGGCGTCTTCGACGCCTCCGTCGCGCTGCCGAACGGGGGCGGCGCCACGCGACCGGGGCTCGTGTTCGCCACGCAGGTGGTGCTCCCGTCGGGCGCCTCGTACGCCCTCTACCTGGTGTACGACCTCTCGGACGTCCAGCAGTCCCTGGACTCGGTGCTCGGCGTGCTGCTGCTGTTCGGCAGCGGCTTCCTGGTGGTCAACGCCCTCGTGGCATGGTGGGCCTCGCGCAGCGTCGTCCGTCCGGTCCAGCAGGCCGCGACGGCGGCCGAGTCGCTCTCCGGGGGCAACCTCGCCGTGCGCATGCCGGTCCGCGGGGAGGACGAGATGGCCCGTCTGGGCACCTCGTTCAACCGGATGGCGGACAACATCCAGGAGCAGATCACCCAGCTGGCGCAGCTGTCCCGGATGCAGCAGCAGTTCGTGTCGGACGTCTCCCACGAGCTGCGCACGCCGTTGACCACGGTGCGCATGGCCGCCGACGTCCTCTACGGCTCGCGTGAGGACTTCGACCCGGTGAACCGCCGCTCCACCGAGCTCCTCTACCACCAGGTGGACCGCTTCCAGACGATGCTCGCGGACCTGCTGGAGATCACCCGGTTCGACGCCGGCGCCGCGCAGCTCGCCCTCGAGGACACGGACCTGCTCGAGCTCGCCCGGGACGTGGTCCTCACCGCCCAGCCCCTGGCCGAGCAGGCCGGCGTGCCGGTCTACCTCGTGCCGTTCGGCGCCGAGGACGGTGCGGGGCACCAGGCCAGCGTCGACCCGCGGCGGATCGAGCGCATCCTGCGCAACCTCGTGAACAACGCGATCGAGCACGCGGAGGGGGCGCCCGTCGACGTCCTCGTGGCCTCCGATCCCGAGGTGGTGTCCGTGGCGGTGGTGGATCGGGGCCTCGGCATGACTCCCGAGCAGGTCCAGCGCGTGTTCGACCGGTTCTGGCGCGCCGACCCCTCCCGGAAGCGGACCACGGGCGGCTCGGGACTGGGCCTGGCCATTGCCACGGAGGACACCCGGCTCCACGGCGGCCGCCTCGAGGCCTGGGGCGAGCTCGGTGTGGGCTCGGTGTTCATGGTCACGGTGCCCCGCATCCGGACCGCGGAGGAGGGCGGCGAGCCGGCGGCCGTGCGGCGCGCCGCGCTGCCCATCCCGCCGGAGTACGACCGCGCCGACCGCCGGCTGGCCACCGACCTGCACACCCCGGTGCCCGTGGACGACCAGGAGAAGCCGGCTCCTCGGCCGGCCCCCGCGGCGGGCGTCGTCGACCGCGTGCGTGAACAGGAGCTCGGATGACCCCTCCCGCCTCTCGTCCCGCCCTCCGTCGGGCCCGGTCCGTGGCGGCAGCCGTCCTAGCGCTGGCCCTGGCCCTGTCCGGCTGCGCCCAGGTGCCGCAGTCCTCGGCGGTGCGCAGCGGCGCCCCCCTGGACACCGGCGGCGGTCCGGAGAACGTGCCGCAGTTCCACCCGCCGGGCCCGGCGGAGGGCGCCTCCGCCGAGCAGGTGGTGCGGGGGTTCGTGCTGGCCGGGACGGCACCCGAAGACGGGTACGCGATCGCGCGGCAGCACCTGGCGGGCGAGGCCGTGGAGCGCTGGGACCCCGCCCGCACCACGGTCGTGTACTCCGGCGAGCCCACCCTGGTCCGGGGTCAGACCGAGGGGACGTGGGAGCTGCAGCTGGAGGTGGCCGCGGAGGTGGACGAGTACGGTCTGCGCACCGAGGCGCCGACCGGCACCACGCGCGGCTGGGAGGTCACCGTGGAGGAGGTGGCCGGCGAGCCGCGCATCACCTCCCTGCCGGACGGAACGCTGCTGTCCACCACGCAGTTCGCTCAGCTGTTCGCCCCCCAGACCCTGTACTTCTACGACCAGACCCGCACCTACGCGGTCCCGGACATCCGCTGGTTCGTCAACCGCCGCGGCACCGTCACCTCGCTCGCCCGCGCCCTGCTGCACGGCCCGGCGCCCTACCTCACGGGCGCCGTCGACACGGCATTCCCGCTGCGCACGGGCGGCGACCTCTCGAGCCCCTCCGTCCCGGTCTCCGAGGCCGGGGTCGCGACGGTCGACCTCGCCCCGGCCACCGCGGAGGGCGCGGACACCGAGCAGCTGTTCCGCATGCGCGAGCAGATGGAGCTCACCCTGACGGGCGTCGCGGGCGTGGACCGCGTGGAGGTGACGGTCGACGGACGCCCCCTGACGCCGGCGAGCGGCGGCACGGCGCCGCCGGCGGCGTTGACGGAGGCGTCCGTGGGCACGGTGCAGGTCGGCGTGGACGCCGCGACCGACGACCTGGTGCTGTTCCAGGGGCTGGCCGTCTCGCCCGCCGGGGGCGTCCCCGACGTCTCCGACCTGCGCCCCGTGGCGCCGACGATGGACCGGGACCGCACCCGTTTCGCCTTCCTGGACCCGTCCCGAACGGCGCTCCACCTCGCCGTCGCGGACGGCGGTCGGTCCACCGTGCTCCAGGGATCGGCCCTCACCTCTCCCAGCATGGACACGCACGGCTGGGCCTGGACGGTGGACCGCGGCGCCGACGCACGCGTCTACGCCGTGCCGGCGGACGCCTCCGGACCGCGGCGCGTGGTCAGCGTCCCGTGGCTCGAGGACGGGGAGAGCATCGTCGACCTGCACGTGGGCTTCAGCGGGACGCGGGCCGCCCTTGTCGTCGCCGACGGCAGCGGCGACCGCTCCCTGCGCGTCGCCGGGATCGTGCGCGGGGACGACGCCGTGCCCACCGCCCTCACGGAGCCGGTGCGGGTGCCCACCCAGGTGCCGCCCGACCTGGCGCTCTGGGCGGGCGAGGAGAGCATGGTGGTCACCCGCGTGGCGTCCGACGCGGAGGACCGGGTGCGGCCGGAGATCGTGTCCCTCGACGGGACCTCGCGTGTCCTGAACCCGCTGGCCGGGCTGCAGGGGATCTCCTCTGGCGACGACGGCGCGCTCTACGCCGAGACGCCGGACGACGTGTTCCTGCTCGTGGGCTCCTCGTGGCGCGCGCAGGAGCTCCAGCGGCCCGTCCGGGACCTGTCCTTCCCCGGCTGAGGCGCGCCCGTCCGCACGGCGGGGCGGCGCGGTCCTCGGTCCCGCCGCCTCCTGCACCGGCGACCGCCCCGCACAGAAGCGGTCCGCGGCGCACCCGGGCCTCCGTGCCGTGCTGGACTGCGGCCATGACAGGCACCGCCCGACCGGACCGGACCTCCCTGCTCGAGGGGATCGTGGACCTCGTGCTCCCCGCCGACTGCGCGGTGTGCGCCCGCCCCGGGACCCGGCTGTGCGCGGGGTGCGCGGCGGAGGTGGGGCGTCGGCTGGCCGTGCCCCGCCGGGCGGAGGAGGCGGCCCTGGCGCTGCCCCTGGGCCCGGACGGGACTCCGCTGCCGGTCACGGCGGCCGGGACGTACGCCGAGGAGCTGGCGACGGCGGTGCTCGCCTTCAAGGACCACCACGCCCTGGTGTTGCGCCCCCTGCTGGCCGACGCGCTCGCGCGCGCCGTCGCCGTGGCCCGGCTCGACCCGTCCGTGCCCCGGGCCGCGCACGCCCTGCTCGTGCCGGTGCCCGGCGGGGCGGCCGGGCACCGGAGGCGCGGCTACGACCCGCTCGGCGAGCTCACCGGTGCCCTGCCGCCGGCGTGGGTGCGGCGGGATCTCGTCGTGGCCCCACGGCTCGGCGTGCCGCGGCCGCCGTGGGCGGCCGGCGCAGCATCCGCCCACGCCGGTGCGGACGCGCGGCAGCGCCGGGGTCGGGACCGCGGCTGGCGGGCGCGCCCCGGGCGCGTGCGTCCGGGCACCCCCGTGCTCCTGGTGGACGACGTCCTCACCACGGGGGCGACCCTCGCTGCGCTGGCCGCCGCGGTGCGCGCGGCGGGAGCCGACCCGGTGGGCGCCGTGGTGCTCGCAGCCGTCGCACCCCCGCGTCACCCGCGCGGCGGGGCGGAGGGCTGAGGGCCCCGCCGGACCGTCCTGGTCCCCGGACGCGGAGCGGGGGTAGTGTGCCGGGCACGGAGCACGCGCCAGCTGCTCCCGTCCCGCCCACGGCCGGAAGGAGGATCGCCCCCTCTCACCCGGACCGCCCGCGCGGTGGTCCCGAGGACGGGGACCGCGACCTCCCGGCCCGCACGCGGGGCCCGAGTGAGTCGGATTCAGGAGGACACCATGACTCTGGACGTCAGCTACATCGCCCGAGGCCTCACCCTCACGGACCGCTTCCGTGACCACGTGGAGGAGCGCCGGGAGCGGATCGAACAGCTCGCGGAGGGCGCGGACACCCTCGAGGTCAAGGTCACCAAGTCCTCGCACCACCGCCACTCGGAGGAGACCGTGCGCGTGGAGCTCACCGTGCGCGGCGCCCGCGAGGTGGTGCGCTCCGAGGCGGACGCGGACGACAAGCTCGCGGCGTTCGACGCGGCGTCGGCGCGCCTGGCCGAGCGGCTGCGCCGGATGCGCGACCGCCGCAAGGACCGCCGCCACGGCAAGGGGAGCCCGGGATCGCGCGGCGCTGCCGAGGTGGCCTTCGTCCCGCCGCTGCCGGCCACCGGGGAGGACCTCGAGGCCAGCGCCCAGGAGGCCTCCGGCGTGCCGGCCAGCGGCACCCCCGTGAGCATCCGGGCCAAGTCCTTCCCCGCCACCCCCATGACGGTGGACCAGGCCGTGGACGCCATGGAGCTCGTGGGCCACGACTTCTACCTCTTCCAGGACGCGGAGACGTCCACCCCGTCCGTGGTGTACCGCCGCCGCGGCTGGAGCTACGGCGTCCTCACCCTCGACCCGGACCTGCCGGCGGACCACGGGGCGTCGGCCGGCGTCGCGGAGCGACCGTACCGGGCGGAGGCCGACGCGGATGCATGAGGCGTGAGCGGCACGTCCGCACACGGCGGGGCGGCGTCGTCCGGGCAGCACCCGGGCGACGCCGCCCCCGTGTGGTCCGCCTCGCGCGCCCGCCGCGTGGTGCTCGCCGCCCAGGGGCTGGCCGGACCGCGGCCGGCCGCCTCGGCGCGCCGCGTGCGGTCCGTCATGGACCGCCTGGGCGTCGTGCAGATCGACTCGGTGAACGTCCTGGCGCGCGCCCACCTCATGCCGTTCCACGCCCGGCTCGACGGCGTGGACCCGGCCGACGTCGACCGGCTCGTCTCGGCGCGGCCCCACCGATACACGGAGGCCTGGGCGCACGAGGCGTCGATCGTCCCCGCCGAGCGCAGATCCGCGCTCGTGGCCCTGCAGTCGCGCACGTGGCCGCTGGCCGCGGACCTCCCCGAGGACGAGCTGCGGGCGGCCCGGCAGCAGGTCCTGGCCCTGCTGGACCGCCACGGACCGCTCACGGCCCGGGAGGTCGAGGCCCGGGGCGTGGACGCGGGAGCGCGAGAGCAGGGCTGGGGATGGAACCGGTCCCGCGGCAAGCGCGTGCTGGAGCACCTGTTCGCCACCGGGGAGGTGGTGGCCGCCGGACGCACCGCCTCCTTCGAGCGGCGCTACGCGCTGCCCTCCCTGCTGTGGCCCGAGGGGCGCGGCGGGCTGACGCCGGTCCCGACGGATCCCCGTGCCGCGGGCGACCCCGCGCTGGCGGCGGCGCTCCCGCTGACCGCCGTTGCGGTGCGGGCCCTCGGGGTGGCCTCGACGGCGGCCGTGGCCGACTACCACCGGCTGCCCGTCACGCTCACGGCGCGGGCCCTGGGGGTGCTGCGGGACCGGGGGGAGGCCGCGCCCGTGCGGGTGCGGCTGGGTCCCGGCCGGCCGGTGCAGGCCTGGGCCGACCCGCGGGCGCGCACGCCGCGCACGGCCGAGGCCGTGGCGCTCGTGAACCCGTTCGACCCGCTCGTGTTCCACCGGCCCCGGGTCGAGCGGCTGTTCGGAGTGCGGTACCGGATCGGCATCTACACCCCGGCCGCCCGCCGCGACCGCGGCTACTACCCCCTGCTGCTCCTGCAGGGTGAGCGGCTCACCGCACAGGCCGACCTCACGGCGGACCGCCGCGCGGACCCGCCCGTCCTGCGGGTGCGCGGCGCCTGGGCGGAGGACCCGGCCGCGGTGCCCGGGCCTCGGGGCGCCGCTCCCACGGTGGAGGGGGTGGCCGCCGCGCTGGCGGCTGAGCTGCGGCGCCTGGCGTGCTGGGCCGGGCTGGCCGGCGTCGTGGTGGACGCGGACGCCCCCGGGGACCTCGTGGCACCCCTGCGCGCGCACCGGCGCGACGACGGCCCCGGGTGACCGGACCGTAGACTGTGCGGACGACCGCGTACCGGACCGGGCGGCCGCCGTCGTGCGCGACCTGAGCCCGGGCCTCACCGCAAGGGAGCAGAGAACCAGTGCCTTCGATCATCGACCGCGTCCTGAAGATCTCGGACAACCGCGTCCTGAACCGCATGCGGGGCACGGTGGACGCCGTGAACCTCCTCGAGGAGGACTTCCGCGCGCTCTCCGACGCCGAGCTGCGCGCGGAGACGGACACGCTCCGAGCCCGGGCAGCCGACGGGGAGTCGCTGGACCTGCTGCTGCCCGAAGCGTTCGCGGCGGTCCGCGAGGCGGCCGGCCGCACCCTCGGCCAGCGGCACTACGACGTGCAGCTGCTCGGCGGGATCGCCCTGCACCGGGGCAACATCGCGGAGATGAAGACCGGTGAGGGCAAGACGCTGGTGGCCACCGCGCCGGCCTATCTCAACGCGCTGACCGGCAAGGGCGTCCACGTGGTCACCACGAACGACTTCCTGGCCTCCTACCAGGCCGACCTCATGGGGCGCGTGTACCGGTTCCTGGGGATGGAGACCGGCGTGATCGTCTCGGGTCAGGACCCAGCCACGCGCCGTGCCCAGTACGCCGCGGACATCACCTACGGGACCAACAACGAGTTCGGCTTCGACTTCCTCCGGGACAACATGGCCTGGTCCCTCGAGGAGCTCGTCCAGCGCGGCCACCACTACGCGATCGTGGACGAGGTGGACTCGATCCTCATCGACGAGGCGCGGACCCCGCTGATCATCTCGGGGCCCGCGCAGGGAGCCACGAGCCGCTGGTACAGCGAGTTCGCCCGCCTCGCGCGGAAGCTGGACAAGGGCACCGACTACGAGGTGGACGAGAAGAAGCGCACCGTGGGCGTGCTCGAGCCCGGGATCGAGAAGGTCGAGGACCACCTGGGCATCGCGAACCTGTACGAGGCGCAGAACACCACCCTCATCCAGTACCTGAACAACGCGGTGAAGGCCAAGGAGCTGTTCCAGCGGGACAAGGACTACGTGGTCCTCGAGGGCGAGGTGCAGATCGTCGACGAGCACACCGGCCGCGTCCTGAAGGGCCGGCGCTACAACGAGGGGCTGCACCAGGCCATCGAGGCCAAGGAGGGCGTCGAGGTCAAGCCGGAGAACCAGACCCTGGCCACCGTCACCCTGCAGAACTACTTCCGCGGCTACGAGAAGCTCTCCGGCATGACCGGCACCGCCGAGACCGAGGCGGCGGAGTTCACGTCCACCTACGGCCTCGGCGTGGTCGTGATCCCGCCGAACAAGGAGAAGCGCCGCGTCGACCGCAACGACCTCGTCTACAAGAACGAGAAGGTCAAGTTCGACGCCGTGGTCGCGGACATCCAGGAGCGGCACGCCGCGGGCCAGCCCGTCCTGGTGGGCACCACGTCCGTGGAGAAGTCCGAGTACCTCTCCACCCTGCTGTCCAAGGCCGGCATCCGCCACGAGGTCCTCAACGCCAAGAACCACGCGCGCGAGGCCGCGATCGTGGCGCAGGCGGGCCGGTCGGGCGCCGTCACCGTGGCCACGAACATGGCCGGCCGCGGCACGGACATCATGCTCGGCGGCAACGCCGAGTTCTCCGCCGTCGCCCGCATGGCCGAGCTGGGCCTGGACGCGGCGGAGGACCCGGAGGCCTACGAGGCCCGCTGGCCCGAGGTGCTGGCCCAGGCCGAGGCGGCCGTGATCGACGACCGGGAGCGGGTGCGCGAGGCGGGTGGCCTCTACGTGCTGGGCACCGAGCGCCACGACTCCCGGCGCATCGACAACCAGCTGCGCGGCCGCTCCGGGCGCCAGGGCGATCCCGGCGAGTCCCGCTTCTACCTGTCCCTCACGGACGACCTGATGCGCAACTTCAACCCCGGCGCGGCCCAGCGGATCATGAACTCCGCCTCGATCCCGGACGACATGGCCCTCGAGTTCAAGATGGTCTCCTCGGCCATCCAGAATGCCCAGTCGCAGGTGGAGGGGCGCAACGCGGAGCAGCGCAAGAACGTCCTGAAGTACGACGACGTCATGAACCGTCAGCGCGAGGCCATCTACGCGGACCGCCGCTCGATCCTCGAGGGGGAGAACCTCGGGGAGAAGGTGCGCGGGTTCGTGGCGGAGGCCGTGGGCGCCGTCGTGGACGCCCACACGGAGGAGGGCGGACCCACCGACTGGGACCTCGACCAGCTGTGGGCCGATCTGGGGGACATCTACCCCGTGGGCATCACCCCGGAGGACGTGGTGGCGGAGGCCGGGGGGCGGGGGCGTCTGAAGGCCGCGGACCTGCGCCGCGAGCTCGTGTCCGACGCGCTGCTGGCCTATGACGACCGCGAGGAGCAGGTCGGGGCGGAGAACCTCCGCGAGGCCGAGCGTCGCGTGGTGCTGTCCGTGGTGGGCCGGAAGTGGCAGGAGCACCTCTACGAGATGGACTACCTCAAGGAGGGCATCGGCCTGCGGGCGATGGCCCAGCGCGAGCCGCTCGTGGAGTACCAGCGCGAGGGCTACACGATGTTCCAGGCCATGCTCGCGGCGATCCGCGAGGAGTCCGTGCGCATCCTGTTCCGCGCTCAGATCGCCGCCGCTCCGGCGCCCACGCAGCTGCCGGGCGTGAAGGACGCGCGGGCGGCCACGATGGCTCCCCAGATCTCGATCGAGGGCGTGGAGACTCCGCGCCAGCCCGCGCAGTTGCGCCTGATCGGCCCGTCCGAGGACGGGGATGCGGTGGAGGCGAAAGCCGTCACCGGTGACGGGCGCACGGTCGACGCGGGGACCAACCGGGCCTCGCGACGCCGCCAGGCCCGGCAGGAGCGCCGCCAGGACTGACCGGTCCCACGGAGCGACCACAGGCCTGGGCGGCCGCGCAGCGACGCGGCCGTCCGGGCCTGTGGCGCAGGGAGCGGGGTCAGCCGACCTCGACGGCCGTCACCTTCCAGCGGCTCAGGCGCCGCTCGATGCGCAGCGCCAGCGCCCTGGCCCGTCCGCCGACGACCACGGTGGCGCTGGCCTCGATGCGCCCGGGGGCCACCTCGCAGACCCGTGCCCCGGCCGGCCGAGGAGCGGTGCTGAGGGACGGGCGGGCGCCGGTGCGGTCGAGCAGGTCCACCCGGCGGCTCATCTTCTCGAAGGCCTCCGGATCGAGCCACCCGGCCAGATCGCGGAGCGGGCGGCGGCCCGCCTCCGTCTCCACGACCGCCACCGCGACGACGGCCGCGAGCGAGCGCACTCGGCGCAGCTCCTCCCGGTCCTGTTCACGGTCGACGCGACGCAGCAGGTCCGCGGCGCGCGGCAGGGTGGCCGTGCGTCGGGCCGTGCCGTGCAGGAGCGCAGATCCCTCGGAGGGGCGGGCTGCCGGGCGGGCATGCGGACGGGCGGGGGCGGTGGCGAGAGCGGTCATGGCGTCCTCCTGGTGGTGTGCGTGGGAAGCGTGCGGTGAGGGGGAGACGGCGCCGAGGGGGTCGGCGTGGGGTCGAGCGCCGCCGGGAGAGGCCCCGGCGACCCGTGGGGCGGGGCTCATGGCGCCGCGGCCTCGGTGACGGGCGCGGCATGCGGCGAGAAGACGGGCGCCGTGAGGACGGTGCCCGGCAGGAGCGTGTGGGGGTCCGGTCCGATGGTGTCCTCGTTCTCGCGGTACCAGTCCCGCCACCGGCGGTCCACCTCCCGCGGCGTGGCGTCGGGTCCGAGCTCCCGCGCGGCGATGTCCCAGAGGCAGTCGCCGGAGCGGACCGTCACGGTGGGGTGCTCCGCGGTGGGGCGGCCGGCCGGGGCCGCGCCGGGGGGCGGGGTCTGGGGGGATCGAGGCGTCCACGCCGCGCTGGGCGGGCGGTCGGCCTCCGCGCGGTCCGCGGTGTCCGCCGGGGCGGTGGAGCTCCAGGACGCGTCGACGGGGCCGGTCCGGACGGGCCCGGTGTCGGCGAGGGCCGCCGGTGCCGCGATCAGCTGGGCGCCGAGCACGGCAGCCCCGACCCGCTGCAGCATGCCCGGGGTCAGCCGCAGGCCGACGCGCTCCCAGCCCGCCCGCCCGGTGCGCCGCCCCGCCGCCTGGAGCGCGAGTCCCAGCAGGCCCACGGCCCACCAGGCCAGGAGGGCCAGCCCGGCGATCCCCGCGAGCAGTGCCAGGAGTCGCAGCACGGCGTCCTCCGTGGTGGCGGGAGCACTCCGCCACAGGCTCGCGGACGCGGTCAGGAGCGCCGGGCCCGCCACGGCCAGCAGTGCGGCCGCGACGAGATCGGGCGGCGTCGCCCGGTCCCACCGGGGCTGCGGGTGCGACGTGACTGCGGACATGATCCCCTCCGATCGTCGTCCGGACGGCTCCCGTGCCGCCCGTGAACGTTGTCGTGACCAGTGAAGCAGACGGCTCGATACGTTGTCAATGATGCACTTTGGTGCATTTTGATGACGTTCGGCGGTCTGCTTCGTTGTGCGTTGCACGCGTCCTAGGCTGTGCCCATGCGATGGGACGGACTCTTCGACGACCTGGAGGCGCAGTGGGCGGAGCTCGACCGCCGGGCGTTGCAGACGGAGGCGGCGGAGCTCACGCGGGGCGAGTGGTCGCGGCTGGGCCTGGCCGACCGGCTCCGGGGCGGGATCGGCCGGACGATGCGCCTGCACCTGATCTGGGGGGAGCACCGGGATGTACGGCTCGAGTCGGTGGGCGAGGGATGGATCGGCGGCGTGGTCGAGGCGGGCGGCGGGCTCCTGGTCCCGCTCGCGTCCCTGATGGCCGTCGAGGGGGACCTGGGGTCGGCCGCCGAGGCCCCGGACCGGCCCTCCGCCCGGGTGCCGTTCGCCGCCGCGCTCCGCCGCCTGGCGCGGGCCCGAGCGGCGGTGCGGCTGACCTCCCCGTCCGGCGCGGCGGTGGCCGAGGGCACGGTGGACCGGGTCGGAGCGGACCACCTCGACGTGGCCCGTCATCCCCGGGACGAGGCCCGGCGGCGGTCGGCGGTCCGAGGCCGGCTCACCGTGCCGTTCTCCGCCCTCGGTCTCGTGGCGGACGCCGGCGGCGTCTGAGGCGCCCGGTGCTCACCGGTCGGCGCCGGCGTCCTCCCGGGTCCACTGCTCCACGCGCTCACGCGTGACGGCGCGCTGACGCTCCACGAACTCGTCCAGCCAGGACTCCTCGATCCGCCACTGGCCCCGCCCGCCGACCTGGATGGCCTGCAGGTCCCCGGTGCGCACCAGGGCCCGGGCCTGGCTCACGGACACGTTCAGGACCTCGGCGACGTCGGTCAGGGTCAGAAAGCGCTGCACGGATCCTCCCGGAGATGGTGACGAGACGGTGCGGACGGGATCGCCTGCACTCCCATTGAAGCGTCCGCCGGACGGACCCGGGACACTTTTCCACACCTGGGGCGCGGATGCCCGCCGGGCCCGTCGCGGATGGCTACTGTGGGGCGTGCGCGGGGGCGCGGCGCTGACGGGGCGCCCGGCCCGCGCGGCCCGGTGACGGGCTCGTGCGAAGGGGGAACCGACCATGACCGTCGACCGCGCCACACCCGCCGAGGGCGCCCGTCTGCGCCGCCCGCGCTGGCGCGATCCCCGCCTGCTGGTGGGACTCGTGCTCGTGCTCGCCTCGGTGGCGGGCGTCGTCGCCCTGCTCACCGCGGCCCAGCGCACGCAGACGTATTGGGCCGCGGCCCGCGACCTCGCGCCCGGGTCCCCCGTGGACGCCGCGGCCTTCGTGCCCGCCGAGGCGCAGCTAGGTGACGTCGCCGGCCTGTACCTGTCCACGGATCGCCCCGCACCGGCCGGGCAGGTGGTGGGGGCCGTCGTGCGGCGGGGCGAGCTCGTGCCCGCCGGCGTGATGGCCCCCGTCGACCCGGCGCGCCGCCGCCCCGTCGGGGTGGCCCTGGCCGAGCCCCTGCCCACCGGCGTGGGCGTCGGAGACCGGGTGGACGTATGGGCGGCCGCACCGAAGAAGGACGGGCGCGGCCACCAGCCCCCCGAGCGGCTGGCCGCCGGCGTGGAGATCGCCGAGCGCTCCGAGGAGGCGGGGGGCCTCGGCGGCACCGCCACCACGAGGCTGCAGCTCATGGCCGACGAGGAGCTGCTGCCGCGGCTGCTCGACGCCAAGACGTCCGACGCGCGGATCACCGTCGTGCCCGCGCTCGGGGAGGGCTGAGCGTGCGCGTCTCGCTCGCGGTCGTCCTTCCCGAGGGGTCCGACCTGGTCGGCGCCCTCGAGCGTGCCCAGGGGGAGATCACCGTGGTGCGGCGGGCCGCCGACCTGGCCGAGCTGATCGCGGTGGCCCGCTCCGGCCTCGTGGACGCGGTGCTCGTCGCGCAGGGGGCGGACCAGCTGGGCCGCGGTGTGCTGGAGGAGATGGCCCGTGCCCCCCGCCCCGTGGGGGTCTCGGCGATGAGCGAGGTCCGCGAGGACCGGGAACGGCTGCGTGCCCTGGGCGTACCGTGTCTGCGGGCGGACGTGGAGCCCCTCGCGCTCGCGGCCGCGGTCCATGAGGCGGTCCGTGCGGCCCACACCGGCCGGACCGCGGACGTGCCCGTCGACGAGGAGGACCGGGACCCCGGGGACATGCCCGCCGAGCCCGTGGTCCAGGCGGGCCCGCCCGGTACTGAGCCGGACACGGGGGGAGGAGATGCGCCGGCGCACCGCCGGACGGCGGCGGCGGGCCGCGGTCCGGACCGGGAGCCCGAGCGGTCCTCGGCCGCCGGGGACCTCGCTGGGGAGGCCTCCGGCGCCGAGGAGGGAAACGGGGTCGCGGTCGTCGCGGACGAGGAGCTGGCCGGCCTGTTCGGCGATGCGCCGTGCCCCGCCCTGCCCTCCGCGGCCGGGACGGACGCCGCCCATCGGACGGCCGAGGCCCCGGGGGAGCGCAACGCGGTCGACGCCGAGGCGGGTGCCGGCGGGCACACCGGACCGCACGGAGCCGGGGCTCCGGAGGGGCGTGGGGGACCGGGCCGCCCCGGACCGGCCCTGGTGGCTGTCTGGGGCCCTGCCGGCGCCCCGGGGCGCACCACGGTCGCCGTGAACCTGGCGGCCGAGTACGCGGTGTCCGGGCTGCGGACGCTCGTGGTCGACCTGGACACCTACGGGCCGGCGGTCGGTGTGTACCTGGGCCTCACGGAGGAGACCGCGGGCGTCGCGCGCGCCGCCCACCGGGCAGACCGCGGCCCGCTCTCCACCGAGGACCTCGTGGACGCCGCGGTGGGTGTGCGGGTGGCCGGCGGGCGGCTCGACGTGCTCACCGGCCTGACCCGTCCCGAGCGGTGGCCAGAGCTTCGCCCCTCCGCGCTGCGTCAGGTCCTCGCGGAGGCGCGGCGCGGGTGGGACCGCGTGGTGGTGGACGTGGGCTTCAGTCTGGAACAGGATGAGGAGCTCTCCTTCGACGTCCCGGCCCCGCAGCGCAACGGCGCCGCCGTGCTGGCGCTGTCCCTCGCGGACCGCGTGATGGCCGTGGGCGGGGCGGACGCCGTGTCCCTGCCGCGTCTGCTGCGCGCCCTCGAGACGCTCCCCGAGGAGGTGCCGAGGGAACGGATCGAGGTCGTGATGAACCGCGTGCGGCCCCAGGCCTCCGGGGTCTCGCCGCAGGCCCAGGTGGCCGGCGTGTGGGCCCGGTACGGACCGGACCTGCCGCTGGTGGCCCAGCTGCCGTGGGATCCGCAGGCGGCGGACCGTGCCCTGTTCGGCGGTCAGGTGCTCGCCGAGGCCGCGCCGTCCGGTCCGCTGCGCCGCGCGCTGCGGGAGCTGGCGCGGCGGGATCCCGAGGTCGCCGCGCGCGCGACCGCGGGAGCCCAGGGCCGGGCCGGCCGACCGCGCCGTAGGGTGATCCCATGGCCAGCACCTTCGCGTCGGACCCCCTGAGCACCCACCCGGACCTGGCGCCCGAGGACCGGGCCTGGCTGCAGATGCTGGTGGGGGACTGGCAGCTGGTGGCGGACCTCGCCCTGGCCGACCTCGTGCTCTGGCACCCCGCGCCCGCCTCCCACGCGGGCGGCGGTCACATCGCGATGGCGCAGGTGCGCCCCTTCACCGCCCCCACCCTGTTCCACCGCGACATCGTCGGCTCCCGCGCCCGGGCCGACCTGCGCGCCCTGCTGGACCGGGTGTGGCGCGCGGGGCCGCCCGCGGACGGCGCGGGCCCGCTCGTGGAGCCGGGCGCGTCCTTCCAGGTGCGCCTGTGGCCGGTCGTGCGGGCGGGGCGCGTGGTCGGCGTCGTCAGCGCCCACGAGGACCCCCACTCGAGGCCGGCGCGCTCGGCGATCGAGGAGAACTACCTCGCCTCGGCCGGCACCCTCCTGGACATGGTCCAGCACGGCCGGTGGCCCGACCCCCACGATCCGCCGGCCTACTGGATCGGCGGCACCCCGCGCGTGGGGGACGGCCTCGTGATCCTGGGCCCCGATTCGGCCGCACGGTTCACGAGCCCCAACGCCGTCTCCGCGCTGCGGCGCCTCGGGGTGAACGCGAGCGTGCCCGGGCATTCGCTCACGGAGCTGCTCGCCGGCGCCGACGCCGTGCGCCGTCCCGTCGAGGAGGGCTCCTGGGCGGTGCTCAGCGGTCAGCGCGCCGGACGCACCGAGGTCCAGGCCCACGGGGCCACGCTCACGGTCCGCTGCGTGCCCCTCCGGGGCGCCGCGGGCTGGCGCGGCGCGCTCATGCTCCTCCGGGACGTCACCGAGCTGCGCCGACAGGAGCAACGGCTGATGAGCAAGGACGCCACCATCCGCGAGATCCACCACCGGGTGAAGAACAATCTGCAGACGGTGGGCTCCCTGCTGCGCATGCAGGCGCGCCGCACCGGCTCCCCGGAGACCCAGCGGGCCCTGCGGCAGGCCATGCAACGGGTGGACACGATCGCCCTCGTGCACCAGACGCTCAGCGAGCAGCTCGACTCCGAGGTCTCCGTGGACGCGCTCATGGCGCGACAGTTCCGCCTGGCCGTGGAGGTGGCCGGGGACGGCCGCCCGCTCGAGTCCGTGGTGGAGGCCGAGTTCGGGGTCCTGCCCTCGCACGTGGTCACCTCGCTCGCGCTCGCGGTCAACGAGCTCGCCACGAACGCGGTGGAGCACGGCACCGGTCCGGAGGGCGGGCGGGTCGCCCTCCGTGCGCATCGGGAGCGCACCCCCGCGGGGGACGTCCTGGCGCTCTCGGTGACGGACGGGATCGCCGGCCCCGAGGACGACGGCGAGGAGTTCGTGCCCGCGCCCTCACCCTCGGGGCTGGGACTGCGGATCGTGCAGACCCTGGTCACCGGTGACCTGCACGGCACCCTGCGCTGGCGGCGGCTGTCCGACGGCGGCACGCGGGCGTCGGTGCGGATCCCGGTGGAGTGAGCGGCGCCGCGGCCGGGGCGCGGTCAGGAGGAGCGTCGGGCGCGCGCGGCGCGGCGCTTCATGGCGCGGCGCTCGTCCTCGCTCATGCCGCCCCACACCCCGGAGTCCTGGCCGGACTCCATGGCCCACTTGAGGCACGTGTCCATCACCTCGCACGTGCGGCACACGGCCTTGGCCTCCTCGATCTGGAGGAGGGCGGGGCCGGTGTTGCCGACCGGGAAGAACAGCTCGGGGTCCTTGTCGAGGCAGGCGGCCTTGCTGCGCCAGTCCATGGTGATGCTCGCTTCCTGTGTCTGCTGCGGGGCTCGGGGCCGCCGGATGCTGGTCGTCACGGCCGCGGCGGGCACGGGGCGCGCGACGCGCCGCCGTCCCGGGATGCGGACGACCGGGTCAAATGCGACGGGGACCGCATCGGTCGAGACGGTCCCCGCGAGAAACTGATCGGTAGTGATCCTCCCACGCGCTTGCACCGTGAACAAGGGATGAATGGATCACATCGTGTGCCCCTCACTGAGGCCTTCGTCACAGCCGGAGCGCGCCGGTCGGCCGCGTAGCGTGGGCCATCATGACCGCAGCGGCGGGTGACGGCGACGACCTCGTCCCGCCCCTCGACCGCACCCCCGCTCCGACCGGAAGGCCGCCCATGACCCCGTCGCCCGTCCGCCCCTCCGCCCCGGATCGTGACCGCCGTCCCCGACGCCGCACGCCCGCCGCCGTCCTGGTGGCGGCGGGCGCGCTCGCGCTCGAGTCGGCGGCCCTGCTCCTCCTCGCCGGGGACGCGGTCCTGCAGTTCGGCTCCGGCGGTCTTCCGCCCGCCGCCCGGCTCTTCCTGGTGGCGATCTACCTCATCCTCGCCGCCTGGGTCGGCGCCGCCGCGGCGGGGATGCTGCGGGGCCGGGGCTGGAGCCGGGGGGCGGCGGTGGCGGTCCAGCTGTTCGGCGCGGTCCTCGGGTGGTGGCTGGTGAGCATGGGCGCGGCGCCCCTGGGTGTGGGACTGCTGCTGGTCTCCTCGATCGGCCTGCTGGCGGTCTTCACGCGCTCGGCGTCCGCCCACCTGCGGCAGGAGGACGCCGAGCGCTGAGCCGGGGCGACGTCGTCGCGTCAGCTGACGGGCCCGGTGAACTTCTCGCCCGGGCCCTTGCCCGGGGCGTCCGGGAACGGGGAGGCCTCACGGAAGGCGAGCTGCAGGGAGCGCAGGCCGTCGCGCAGCGGTCCGGCGTGCTGGCTGCCGATCTCGGGGGCCGCGGCGGTGACGAGTCCGGCCAGGGCCGTGATCAGCTTGCGGGCCTCGTCGAGGTCCACGAGCTCGCGGGCGTCCGGGCCGTCGGCCAGGCCGACCTTCACGGCGGACGCGGTCATCAGGTGGACGGCGGTGGTGGTGATCACCTCGGCTGCGGGCACCTCGTGGATCTCGCGGATCTGGGCGGGTGCCTCGGCGGCCTCGTGCGCATGGCTGTTCTCTGCGGTCATGGTGGTAAGCTTCCCACAGACCCTCTCCGGTCGGCGCGTCGTCGTGCTGTCCGGAGGGAGAGAAAGTGGAGGCCTCCTCCCACCCGCGTCAGCAGCATGCCCGGCAGCCCCGGGCCGAGTTGCCGGGTCACCGCGTGAGCGGCGGTCGTCCGGTGTCCTCGGGACACCGGCACGGCCGGCGCCCATGGCGAAGGGTCCCGTCCCGGGACCGTTTCGAGGCCTCCCGACTGCGCGACGCAGGGGGGGCCTTCTTCATGGAGGCCGCTCCGGCCCGCGCGGGACCCCATCGTCCAGCAAACAGGAGTGGCACCATCAGCGATCCCCGCATCAACGAGCGTATTCGCGTTCCGGAGGTCCGACTCGTCGGCCCGAACGGCGAGCAGGTCGGCATCGTCCGCATCGAGGACGCCCTGCGCCTCGCCGGAGAGGCCGATCTGGACCTCGTGGAGGTGGCCCCCACGGCCAAGCCTCCGGTGTGCAAGCTCATGGACTTCGGCAAGTTCAAGTACGAGGCGGCCGTCAAGGCCCGTGAGTCGCGCAAGAAGCAGGTGAACACGGTCCTCAAGGAGGTCCGCTTCCGTCTGAAGATCGACTCGCACGACTACGAGACCAAGACCGGCCACGCCAAGAAGTTCCTGAGCCAGGGTGACAAGGTCAAGGCCATCATCCAGTTCCGCGGCCGCGAGCAGCAGCGTCCCGAGCTCGGCATCCGCCTGCTCGAGAAGTTCGCCGCAGACGTGGCGGAGCTCGGCACGGTCGAGTCCCAGCCGCGGCAGGACGGCCGCAACATGGTGATGGTCATCGGGCCGGTGCGCACCAAGGCCGACGCCCGCGAGGACCAGGTCAAGGACACCGCCCCCCAGCGCGAGCGCAAGGGCGGCGGCTCCCGCCGCGACCAGGCGGCGCGGGAGGCCAGGGCCGCCGCGGCGGCCAAGGCCGAGGCCAACGCCGCGCCCGTGAAGAACTCCGTGGGCGACGCCTTCCCGGAGCAGCTGCGGTCCTTCGCGGCCGAGCGCGCCGAGGAGGCCGGACGTCAGTCCGCTGCTCCGGCGGAGTCGGAGCGGACCCCCGAGGCGCCGCAGCAGGCGGCCCCGGCGGAGAAGAGGGCCGCGCCGGCTCCCCGCCAGGCGGCTCCGAAGGCCCCGGCCGCCCCGAAGACGCCCGCCCCCCAGGCCCCGGCCGCGAAGCCTGCCGTGGCCCCCGGGTCCGCGCCGAAGCCCGCGGCGGCTCCCAAGCCGACCCCAGTGCCGAAGCCGATGCCCGCCCCGCCCAAGCCGGCCACCCCCCGCAGGGGGGCGCCCAAGCCCGGCCAGCGCGGCTGAACAACCCCGGCGCGCACCGCGCGTCGCGTCCCAGACCGGCCCGCCCCGCACGGGGCGGGCGAGAACAGCACTGACCTGCGCCCGTCGGGCGCGGGCAGCTGACGACGAAGGAGAACGGCTGCCATGCCGAAGATGAAGACCCACAGCGGCGCCAAGAAGCGCTTCCGCGTGACCGGCTCCGGCAAGATCATGCGCCAGCAGGCCAACCGTCGCCACTACCTGGAGCACAAGTCCTCCCGCTTGACGCGCCGTCTGGCCGGGGACAAGGCCGTCTCCAAGGGCAGCATCAAGACGATCAAGCGGATGCTCGGCATCTGATCCCCTCCGGCCCGCAGGGCCGGTCCCGACCTTCCTCCCGCCGCGGCGCGCGCAGTGCCGGCGGGGACCTCACAGATTGGAGAACACACGTGGCACGTGTGAAGCGGGCGGTCAACGCCCACAAGAAGCGCCGGACGATCCTGGACCGCGCCTCGGGCTACCGCGGTCAGCGTTCGCGCCTGTACCGCAAGGCGAAGGAGCAGCTGCTCCACTCGTTCGTCTACAACTACCAGCACCGTCACAAGCGCAAGGGCGACTTCCGTCGCCTGTGGATCACCCGCATCAACGCGGCCGCCCGCGCCAACGGCATGACCTACAACCGCTTCATGCAGGGCCTGAAGCTGGCCGGCATCGAGGTGGACCGCCGCATGCTCGCCGAGATCGCCGTCTCCGACGCCGCGACCTTCACGGCGCTCGTGCAGACCGCCCGCAAGGCCCTGCCGGCGGACGTCAACGCCCCGGCCGCCTCGCGCTGAGCCGCAGGCCGCGCGTGAGCGCGCCGTGACCGCAGGGGCGGGCCCGCACGGGCCCGCCCCTTCGTCATGCCCGGTGCGACGCCGCAGCGTCACCGGGCCCTCGCCGCCCCACCTCATCGCCCCGACCCTGGGAGGACCGCCATGCCCCGCGAGACCCGTTCCCCTGCACCGTCCGACGTCATGGACAATCCCCGGGCCGAGCGTGTGCGCGCCGTCGCCGCCCTGGCGGGCCGGGCTGCCCGGCGTCGGTCCGGGACCTTCCTCGTGGAGGGCCCGCAGGGCTGCCGCGAGGCTCTTCGCGCCCATCTCGGGGAGGGGCCGGAGCGGGCCCGGCGGCAGTGGCGTCCCGGCCACGTCCTGACGCAGGTGTTCGTGGCCCCGGACCTGGCCCGGCGGAACCCGGAGCTGGGGGATCTCGTGGTCCGCGTCCACGGCCTCGAGGGAGAGGACCGGCTCCTTGTCCGCGAGGCCGTGGACGAGGTGCTGACGGCCATGACGGACGCGGTGACGGCCCAGGGGATCGTGGCGGTGGCGCGGATCCCCGAGCCGGTGCCGGCCGAGGAGCTCTGGCGGGACGTCCGGCTGGCCGCGGTGCTCTGCCGTGTCCAGGACCCCGGCAACGCGGGCACCGTCCTCCGGGCGGCGGACGCCGCCGGGGCGGACGCGGTGGTGCTCACGTCGGGGTCGGTGGATCCGTTCGGGCCGAAGGCGGTGCGCTCCACGGCGGGGTCCCTGTTCCACCTGCCCGTGCTGACCGGGGCGGAGGTCGGCCGCACCGCGGACGACGCGCGGGCGGCGGGACTGCAGGTCTGGGCGGCGGACGGCTACGGGACGGACCGCCTCGACCGACTGGCGGGGGACGTCGTCGGCGCCCCCACCGCCTGGCTCTTCGGCAACGAGGCCCAGGGCCTCGACGACACGGAGCTCGCCCTGGCGGACCGGCGCGTCGCGGTGCCGCTCTACGGGGCGGCGGAGTCCCTCAACGTGGCCACCGCCGCCACGGTGTGCCTCTACGCCTCGGCCATGGCCGCACCGCGACGGGGGTGACCCCGCACCCGACGGTGGGCGCACGCGAAAGGGGCGGGACATCGGGTGATCCGATGTCCCGCCCCTCTGGCGTGCGGGTGGCCCCTCAAAGAGCCGGGCGCTGATCAGTCGATCAGACGCGGGTGCCGCGGCGGCCGGCGATGGCCTGCCAGATGGCGGCCACGATGACGCCGCCGAGGATCGCGAAGATCCAGGTGGTCAGGGAGAAGAACTCCTGGTTGGGGTTGAAGCCCAGCAGCTGGCCGATCCAGCCGCCGAGGAGGGCGCCGAGGACGCCGGTGATGAGGGCGCCGAGCCAGCCGGAGCCCTGCTGGCCCGGGAGGATCAGACGGGCGATGGCACCGGCGATGAGGCCGAGGATGATCCAGGCGATGAAGCCCATGGTGGAGTTCCTTTCGAGTGATGACAGGGTCGTTACTTGAACTTACCGGCCGGGCCTGGAGGGTGACAAGGGGGTTCCACGGGTGACGTCCGTCATGCGCGGCGGAGGAGCGCGACGGACAGCAGGACGCCCAGACCGGCGATCCCGGCGCCGAGCAGCGGGGGCGCCTGCAGGGACGCGCCGGCCCCGATGGCCGCCGCGCCGACCCAGGCGCCCATGGCATTGGCCATGTTGAGGGCCGAGTGGTTGAGCGCGCCGGAGAGCTGGGGCGCGCCGGGCGCGGCGTCCACCAGCAGCACCTGCAGGGCGGGAGCGATCCCCGATCCCGCGAGCGCCACCACGAGCATGCAGGTCAGCAGGGCGGGCCACCACGGCGCGGTCAGGCCGACGCCCAGGAGCCCCGCGCCACTCACCGCGAAGCTCAGGCGCAGCGTGGTCACGGGATCGCGGTCCGTGAGCGCGCCGCCCACGAGCGTGCCGATCACCATGCCGGTGCCGTAGAGCGCGAGCACGGCGGGCACCCAGCGCGCCTCGAGACCGGCCACGTCCGTCAGCAGCGGGGCGATGTACGTGTAGAGGGCGAACATCCCGGCGAAGCCGATCACTCCGATGGACACGGTGGCCCACAGGCGTCCCGAGGCCAGGCCGCGCAGTTCGCGGGCCACGGAGGAGCCCTCGGGTGCGGGGACCCGGGGCACGAGCAGCACGGTGGCCACGATGCAGGCCAGGGCGCAGCCGGCGACGATCACGAACATCCACCGCCATCCGGCGGTCTGGCCCAGGGCGGTGGCCGCGGGCACGCCGAGCACGTTGGCCACGGACAGGCCGGCCATGACCCACGCGACCGCCTGGCCCCTCCGGGCCGGGCCGGCCAGGTGGGCGGCCGCCAGGGCGGCCGCGGAGAAGTACGCGCCGTGGGGCAGGCCGGAGACGAACCGGGCGGCCATCATCGTCCCCAGCGTCGGGGCGAGCAGGGAGCCGGCGTGCCCCACGAGGAACAGCACCATCAGCAGGATGCTGGAGGTCCGGCGGTCCATGCGGGCCAGACCCGCGGCGAGCACGGGGGCGCCGACCACCACGCCCAGGGCATACATGGAGATGAGGACGCCGCCGGCCTGCATGTCCACGCCGAGGTCCGCCACGGCCTCGGGCAGCAGGCCCATGATGGCGAACTCGGTGGTCCCGATCGCGAAGCTGCCGAGGGCCAGCGCGAGGATGGCCGGCAGCAGCCGCGCGTCGCGGCCGTCGGTCGACGGGGCGGCGCCGCCCAGGGGGGAGGCGGGCACGGGGCGGGGATTCCTGTGAGGACTCGGCTGGGGCACCGCCCCAGCCTACGGAGCGCGGCGGGCTGCTCCCGCGCCGCTGACTAGGCTGACGGCATGACCTCCGACACACCGGCCCCCCGTGCGCCCCGCCTCGTGGTGGGCGTCGCGCTCCTGGACGCCCCGGCCGGGCCGACGTCGCTGCTGACGGCTCGACGGTCCGCCCCCGCGGCCCTGGCCGGGCTGTGGGAGTTCCCCGGCGGGAAGGTGGAGCCGGGGGAGGAGCCGCGCGACGCGCTGATCCGCGAGGTGCGTGAGGAGCTCGGCGTGGCGGTGCGTCTGGGCGCCGAGGTGACCGCCGCGGACCCCGAGGGGTGGGTGCTGGCCAACGGCGCCCGGATGCGCGTGTTCTTCGGGGCACTGGAAGACCCGGATGCCGAGCCGCGACCGCTCCAGGACCACGACCTCCTGGCGTGGACGGCGCTCACCCCCGAGGACCTGCATGCCCTGCGGTGGATCCCGGCCGACCGGCCGATCGTGGACGCCCTCCTCGCCTTCTTGGCGACGGGACGCACCGGCCTCTGAGCGGGACGGTGTCCCGCGGGGCCGGGGGCGGCGGCGGACGGGCGGGCCGACCGGCGTGCCGGACCCCGTCTGCGCGACTCCGCCCCCGGCCGCGGGTTCTGCGCTTCCCATCGCAGGGCTCCATTAGAACATGTGTTCGAACCGTCGGCAATCGCCGCGGCCACCGTGTCGTCGTGCCTACCCTGGCCCCATGACCGCATCCGCGCACGTGCTGCTCACGGGGTTCGAGCCCTTCGGCGGCGACCCCCACAATCCGTCGATCGTCGCCGCCCGCGACGCCGCCGTCCTGCTGGCGCGGCAGGGGGTGAAGGCCCGCGCCGTGGAGCTGCCGTGCACCTTCGCAGGGTCCGGGCCGGCCCTGCGCGCGGCCCTCGAGCAGGTGCGGCCGGAGGTGGTCGTCGCCGTCGGGCTCGCAGGCGGGACGGAGCGGGTGCGCCTCGAGCGCGTGGCGGTCAACCTGCAGGACGCCCGCATCCCGGACAACGCCGGAGCCCAGCCCGTGGACCGGCCCGTGCGCGCCGACGGGCCGGCGGCCCACGTCGCCACCCTGCCGGTCAAGCGGGCCCTCGCCCGGGCGCGGGCGGCCGGGGTGCCGGCCGAGCTGTCCCTGTCCGCCGGGACGTTCGTGTGCAACCACGTCATGTACGCGCTCCTGGACGCGCCCGGCGCCGCCCGCCGCGCCGGGTTCGTGCACGTCCCGTGGGACGAGGCGCACCGGCCGGACCCCGCGACGCCGTCGCTCCCGGCCGAGGCCCTCGCGCGGGCCGTGGCGGAGACGGCGCTCGCCGCCCTCGAGGACGGCCCCGACCTCGCCGTGCCCGGCGGCGCGCTCCACTGACGCTCGACCGGCGGGTCCGTCACGTGGCCCCGCCCGCGCCCCGGGCGGCCTGGGCCGCGTCCCGGCGGTCACCGAGGGCGGCCCGCACGCGGCCCCGGCCGGGGCCGCGGCGCACGGCCCGCTGCACGTAGCCGCCGCGCACCAGCCCGGCCCCGCGCTCGAAGGGGTTGCGGGACGCGGGATCGCCGGTGCGCCACGTGGACCACGCGGCCGCCAGCCCGTACAGCGGCAGGAACGGCAGGCCCAGGCACAGGGCGTACTGCGCGGCGTGCGCGCCCTCGTGCCGCCACAGCTCCTCGGTCACCTCGGGCCCCGGCCGGGTGAACACCACGTCGCCCACCGTGAACGCGGCCCCGCCCGGGAACGCATGCCGCCACCCCTCGGCCCGCATCAGCCCATGGGGACCGGGGCGCAGGGGGCACCCCGCGACGACGGCGCCCGCCACCCCCAGCGGCGTGGACAGGTTCACGAGGTTCCACAGGCCCCGCGCCCGCGCGGCGCTCACCGGGCGCCGTCCGAGGCGAAGTAGAGGTGGTCGTGCCGGGAGCATCCGGGGTTGAACCCGGTGCCGCACCGCGGGCACGCGGGTCGGTCCTCGGCCATGGCGGCCCGGTACTCGCGCACGGTCAGCTCCGCCCGGCAGGCGCCGCACAGCACGTGCGGGGTGTCGAAACCCGCCCGCGGCACGGGGACCGCGGGGTGGCCCGCGAGCGCGTCGTGGCAGTCGCGGCACGCCCAGTAGTGCTCGCAGCAGGCGAGCCGGAGGGCGACGACGTCGAGCGCGGTGTGCCAGTGGGCGCACCGGGTCTGCGGGTCCAGGTCGACGCCGCGCACGCGCAGACCGTCGGCGGCCGCGGCGCCCGACGGCCGAGGCGGGGGAGCGGAGGAGGGGGCCGTCATGCCGCACAGCCTACGGATCCGGCGTCCACGCCGGACACTAGACTGGCCCGCAGGCCGCCGCACGTGCGGGTGAGCGCGCGCCGCGCGTCGCCCCGGTGCCGGCGGCGCCCGACGTCCCCCACCGTGAAGGTCGTTGACCCATGACATCCAGCCCCGAGTCGGGCGCGTCCGTGGACGCGCCGCAGATCTCCCCCGTGGACGCCGCCGCCGTGGACGCGGCCGTGGAGGCCGCGCTCGCCGCGTTCGCCGCCGCCGCGGACCTCGACGAGCTCAAGGCCGCGCGCCTGGCGCACACCGGCGACCGCGCCCCGCTGACGCTGGCGAACAAGTCCATCGGCACCCTGCCGAAGGACCAGAAGGCCACCGCCGGCAAGACCATGGGCGCCGCCCGCGGCCGCATCACCCAGGCCCTCGCCGCCCGCACCGAGGTCCTCGAGGCCGAGCACGCCGAGCGCATGCTCCGCGAGGAGGCCGTGGACGTCACGGCGGCCGCCACGCGTCGCCTGACCGGCGCCCGCCACCCGCTGTCCCTGTTGCAGGAGCGCGTCTCGGACATCTTCGTGGGCATGGGCTGGGAGATCGTCGAGGGCCCCGAGCTGGAGCACGACTGGTTCAACTTCAACGCCCTGAACTTCCCGCCGGACCACCCGGCGCGGGAGATGCAGGACACCTTCTTCGTGGAGCCCCGCGAGTCCAACCTCCTGCTGCGCACCCACACCTCGCCCGTGCAGGTGCGCTCCATGCTCGAGCGCGGCGCCCCGGTGTACGTGCTCTGCCCGGGCCGCACCTTCCGCACGGACGAGCTGGACGCCACCCACACCCCGGTGTTCCACCAGTTCGAGGGCCTGGCCGTGGACCGAGGCCTCACCATGGCGGACCTGCGGGGCACCCTCGAGTCCTTCGCCCGGCAGATGTTCGGCCCCGAGGCGCGCATCCGCCTGCGTCCGAACTTCTTCCCGTTCACCGAGCCCTCGGCCGAGATGGACGTGTGGCAGCCCCAGGCCAAGGGCGGCCCGCAGTGGATCGAGTGGGGCGGCTGCGGCATGGTCCACCCGAACGTGCTGCGCTCGGCCGGCATCGACCCGGAGGAGTACTCCGGCTTCGCGTTCGGCATGGGCATCGAGCGCACGCTCATGTTCCGCAACGACGTCCCGGACATGCGGGACATGATCGAAGGCGACGTCCGCTTCTCCCAGCACTTCGGAATGGAGCTCTGATCTTCCCGTGCGTATCCCGCTTGACTGGCTGCGCGAGTTCGCGCAGGTCCCGGCCGACGCCACCGCCGAGGACGTCCTCGCCGACCTCGTGACGGTCGGCTTCGAGGAGGAGGACGTGCACCGTCCCGCGGACGGGCTCACGGGCCCGCTCGTCGTCGGCCAGGTGCTGTCCAAGGAGCCCGAGCCGCAGAAGAACGGCAAGACCATCAACTGGTGCCAGGTCCGCGTGGTGCCCGAGGGCGCCGAGCAGACGCTCACGGGCGAGGGCGTGGAGCCCTCCGGCGTGCAGGGCATCGTCTGCGGCGCGCAGAACTTCGAGGCCGGGGACAAGGTGGTCGTGTGCCTGCCCGGCGCCGTGCTGCCGGGCGACTTCCGGATCTCCCCGCGCAAGACCTACGGCCACGTGTCGGCCGGCATGATGGCCTCGATGCGCGAGCTCGGCCTCGGCGACGACCACGAGGGCATCATCGTGCTCTCCGACCTCGGCCTGGACGCGGAGGTCGGCACGGACGTGTTCGACCTCTTCGGGCTGCGCGAGCAGGCCGCCGAGGTCAACGTCACCCCGGACCGCTCGTACGGGTTCAGCATCCGCGGCATGGCCCGGGAGTACTCCCACGCCACCGGCACCGCGTTCACCGACCCGGCTGCCGGCGTCACCCCGCCCGCCGCGGACGACGCCGGCCCGTCCGTCACGCTCGCGGACGAGGCCCCGATCTACGGGACTGACGGGTGCGACAGGTTCGTGGCACGCGTGGTGGAGGGCGTGGACCCGGCCGCGGCCACGCCGCCGTGGATGGCCGCGCGCCTGCGCCTGGCCGGCATCCGTCCGCACTCCCTGGCCGTGGACGTCTCCAACTACGTGATGTGGGAGCTCGGCCAGCCGCTGCACTTCTACGATGCGGACCGCCTGACCGGCGGGATCACGGTGCGCCGCGCCGCCGCGGGGGAGACCCTGCGCACCCTGGACGACAAGGAGCGCACCCTCGACCCCGAGGACCTCGTGATCGCGGACGAGTCCGGCGCGATCGGGCTGGCCGGCGTCATGGGCGGCGCCGCCACCGAGGTCTCCGAGACCACCACGCGCGTGCTGATCGAGTCCGCGCACTTCGCCCCGGTGTCGATCGCCCGGACCCGGCGCCGCCACCGCCTGCCCTCCGAGGCCTCCAAGCGCAACGAGCGCGGCGTGGACTGGGAGATCGCGGACGAGGCCGCCGAGCGCGCCGTGCAGCTGCTCACCGAGCTGGCCGGTGGCACCGCCGCCGCGGGCGTCACCGACGTCGGCCGGCGACCCGAGCCGGTCGTCGTCGAGCTGGACCCGGAGTACCCCTCCCGGCGCATCGGCGTGGACTACCCGCGGGAGCGCGTCGTCGAGCTGCTCGAGATGCTCGGCGCGCAGGTCGAGGACGCCGGGGACGTGCTGCGGGTGACCGCGCCGTCGTGGCGGCACGACCTGCGCGTGCCGGAGGACCTCGTGGAGGAGGTCGCCCGCCTGGACGGCTTCGACCGCATCCCCTCGACCCTCCCCGTCGCCCCGCCCGGCCGCGGTCTGACCCGGGCGCAGGCCCAGCGCCGCCGCGTGGCGGACGTGCTGGCCGGCGGCGGCCTGACCGAGGTGCTGACCTACCCGTTCGTGTCCGAGGCCCAGAACCGGCTGTTCGGCTCCGCCACGGAGGCCGAGGGCGCGGCCCAGCGCATGGTGCGCCTGGCCAACCCCATCTCCTCCGAGTTCGGCTGGCTGCGGACCTCGCTGCTGCCGAACCTGCTGGAGGCCGTGCGGCGCAACGCCGCCCGCGGCTTCAAGGACGTGGCCCTGTACGAGGTCGGCGCCGTGTTCCTGCCGGGCGAGTCCCTCGGCTCGCCCTCGAACGAGCCGGTGGGCGTGCAGCCCTCGGCGGAGACCCTGGCCGCGCTGGACGCCGGCATCCCGGACCAGCCGCGCCACGTGGCCGGCGCCTTCGCCGGGCACGAGGCCGCCCCGGGCGCCGGGTTCGCCCCGCGCGCCTTCGACTGGCAGGACCCGATCGACGCGGCGCTCGCGGTCGGTCGCGCCGTGGGCGTGGAGCTCACGGTGTCCCAGGGCGCGCATCAGGCGTTCCACCCGGGCCGCACCGCGCAGCTGTCCCTGCTGGACGGCACCGCGGTGGGCGTGGCCGGCGAGCTGCTGCCCGCGTGGCTGGAGGACGCGGACATGCCCGCGCGCACGGGCGCCTTCGAGCTCGACCTCGACGCCGTGGTGGCCGCCTCGGCCGAGCGCGTGGTGGCCCGGCCGCTGTCCACGTACCCGGCCTCCACCCAGGACGTCGCGCTCGTGGTGGCGTCGGACGTGGTGGCCGGCGACGTCCGCGCCACCCTGGCCGAGGGCGCCGGGGACCTGCTCGAGGACGTCGCCCTGTTCGACGTCTACGAGGGGACCGGCGTGCCGGAGGGCCACAAGTCCCTCGCGTTCACGCTCCGCTTCCGCGCGCCGGACCGCACGCTCACCGCGGACGAGGCCTCCGAGGCCCGCTCGGCCGCCACCGCGCTCGCGGCCGAGCGCCACGGCGCGGTCCAGCGCTGAGCATGACCGCCCGCCCCGCGGCCGCCCTGCCGGGCGTGTGGGGCCTGACGACGGCCGTCCCCGCCTCTGCGGGGGCGGCCGTCGCCGTGTCCGGGGCCGGGAGCCCGGCGCGGCCGGACGACGCCGCCCTCCGGGAGCGGGTCCGGGCGGCCCTGTCCGCGGTGTGGGGCGAGGACCCCGGACCCCTCGGGCTGGCGCGGCGGTGCCCGGCGTGCGGCTCCGGGGAGCACGGCGCCCCGCGGCTCACCGGCCTGCCCGCGGGGCGGCGGGTCCTGGTGTCCCTGTCCGGTGTGGCCGACGACGACGGCGCGCCCCTGCGGGTGGCCGCCTGGTGGACGCCGGGCCCCGCCCCGGCGCCGCCGGGCTCGGGCCTCGGCCTCGACCTCGAGCGCATCGACGCCCCCGCCCTCGCCGCCCCGGACGGCCTGGGAGGGGTCGGCTTCTCCACCGCCGAGCGGACGTGGCTCGCCGGCCTCGCACCGGCCGACCGGCCCGCCGCGCGGGCGCGGCTGTGGACCCGCAAGGAGGCCCTGGTCAAGGCCGCGGGGACGGGCTTCACGGGCGATCCGGCGGACGTGCCGGCGCTCTCGCCGGGGCCGGGGGACGCCGTCGTCGACCTGGGTCAGGAGCTCCTCCGGGCCGCGGGGCTGCCGCCGGCCGTGCGCGGGGCGCTCGCCCTGCGCGTCCCGACCCGCTGAGCCCGGCCGGCGCTCCGTGCTCAGCCCGGGAAGGCGGGCAGCTCGGGGCGGAGGGTCCAGGCGTCGAGGACGGCGTCGAGGTCGCCGACCGGGACCCCGGCACGGGGCGCCCAGCCGTGGAGGTGGGCGCGCAGGCCCGTGGAGTCCACGGTGGCGAACGCGTGGCGGGCCACCCAGTCGCGCACCGCCTCGCCGAAGGCGGCGTCGCCCAGCAGCCGCCGCAGGGCCACCACGGTGAGGGCGCCGCGCTTGTACACGCGGTCGTCGAACATGTCCTCGGGCCCGGGGTCTGCGAGGACGAGGTCCTCCGGCTGCGCCTGCAGCCCCTGCCAGGCCCGCCGCGCCATGGACGTCACGGAGGACCGGCCGGTGGCCTCGGCCCACAGCCATTCGGAGTAGCAGGCGAAGCCCTCGTGCAGCCACAGGTCGGACCAGCGGCCCAGCGTGACGGCGTTGCCGAACCACTGGTGGGCCATCTCGTGGGCGATCAGCCGCTCCGACTCCCACGAGCCGTCCAGGTGGTTGGTGCCGAACAGGGAGAGCCCGGCCGCCTCGAGCGGGATCTCCAGGACCTCGTCCGCCACCACGGCCGCGTAGTCCTCGAACGGGTACGGCCCGTAGGCCGCCACGAACGTCTGCATCATGCGTCCCTGGGCGGCCATCGCCTGCTCGGCCCGCGCCTGGTGGCGGGGGGAGACCACGAGCCGCAGCGGCGGCACCCCCGGGGCGCCCGCGCTGCCCGGGGCGGTCACCTGGCGGTAGCGGCCGATCTGCACCGTCAGCAGGTAGGCGGGCACGGGGCGGTCCAGCACCCAGCGCCACGTCTCGCGCGAGCCCCGCGTGCGGACGCGGGTGCCGCGCCCGTTGGCCAGCGGGAGGTAGCCGGCGTCGGTGGTGAGGGTGATGTCCGCCGTCTGGCGCACGGCGGGGGAGTCGATGCACGGCACCCACGTGGACGCCCCGTGCGGCTGGCCGGCCACCAGCACCCCGTCCGTCAGCTCCTCCCAGCCGATCGTCCCCCACGGACTGCGCCGCGGGACCGGGTGGCCCGAGTAGCGCAGGGTCAGCTCCACCGCGGTGCCCGCCGGCAGGAATTCCCCGAGGGCCACCACCACCCGGTGCGGCCGGGGCCGCGGGCGGGTGGCCCGCACGCGCAGGGCGCGCCCGTCGACGGCGGCGCGGGCCTCGTCCACGGTCAGGCGGTGCAGGTCGAGCTCGACCTCGGCCGCCTGGCGCAGCAGGCGCAGGTGCAGGACCGCCGTGCCGGCCACGCGGTTCGCCGCCAGCCGCACGTCGAGGTCCACCCGCAGGTGCTCCACGGTCGCGGCATCGGTGCCGATGCCGGGCAGGTAGGGGTCGGTGCTCATCGCTCGGCTCCTTCGGTGGTGGGGTGGGGGGCGGAGGCGGGGGAGGGCCGCGTGTCCTCGGCGGCGGGCGGGGCCGCCGTGGAGCCGGTTCCCACGGGACGCGCGCCGGGCGTCCGGCCGGGGCGGCGCCACGGGGAGACGGGGTTGCCCAGCCACCACGTGCCGCCGGGCAGGTGCTCGCCGCGCATCACCAGCGAGCCGGCGCCCACGGTGGTGCCCGCGCCGAGGCGCGCGGCGGGCAGGACCACGGAGTTCGGACCCAGCGTGGCGCCGGCCTCGAGCACCACCTCGTCCAGGGCCATGACGCGGTCGTGGAACAGATGGGTCTGGACCACGCAGCCGCGGTTCACGGTGGCGCCGTCGCCCAGGGTCACGAGGTCCGCCTCCGGCAGCCAGTAGGACTCCACCCACGCCCCGCGGCCGATCCGCGCGCCCATGGCGCGCAGGAACCACACGAGGGCGGGCGTGCCGGCGGCGGCGCGGGAGAACCACGGGGCCGCCAGGAACTCGGTGAAGGTGTCCGCCACCTCGTTGCGCCAGATGAAGGAGGACCACAGGGGGTGCTCACCCGTGCGGATGCGGCCCACGAAGAGGCGCTTGGCCGCCACCGTGATCAGCGCCGCCACCGCGCCCGCGAGCAGCAGCACGGCGCCGCCGAGCAGCGCGGCCAGCCACCACGAGCCCAGGGCCGCGAGCCCGGTGAGGGCGCCGCCGACGGCGATGGTGAGGGCGACGTGCAGCCACACCGGGATCGCGCGCAGCGCCTCCCAGGCCGAGCGGGCGGCCTTGAGGCGGGCCGGCGGGGCATAGGTGAGAGAGGCGTCGGCGTCGACCTCGGTGCGGCGCAGGCGCACGGGTGGGGAGCCCATCCACGAACTGCCCCTCTGGGTCTTGGCCGGGGTGGTGGACAGCACGGCCACGAGCGAGTCGCGGCGCAGCGTGCGGCCGCCGGGCACCATGCCGGAGTTGCCGACGAACGACCGCTTGCCCACCTTGGCGGGCGCCACGTGCATCCAGCCGCCCTCGAGCGTGTAGGAGGAGATCATCGTGTCGTCCGCGAGGAACGCGCCGTCGCCCACCTGCGTCATGGTGGGCAGCAGCACCACCGTGGAGGCCTCGACGTCCCGGCCGATCCGCGCCCCGAGCAGGCGCAGCCAGGTGGGGGTCAGCCGGGAGGCGTAGATCGGGAAGAGCTGGTCCCGGGCGGTGTCGAGGACCCGTTCGATCGCCCAGATCTGCCACCCCACGCGCGAGCGCACGGGGTGCCGGCCGGCGGTGACGCCGAGGGAGAGCAGCCGCACCGCCGCGAGCACGAGCAGCAGCTGCGCCGCGAACCAGACGGCGGCGATCAGCGGGCTGGCCGCCAGGAGGCGGCCGGTGAGGGTCCCGACGGCCGCCGACGCGGACGTCCCGCCCGTCACCGGCGGCCACCACGTCAGCGACCACAGCCCCACGCCGCCGGCGGCCGCGGCGGCGACCAGGGGCAGGAGGGCCAGGACCGTCGACGCCAGGGCGGAGAGCACGCTCCACCCCGGGCTCCGGGGCGGGGCGGCCTCGATGGCCCGGTCCCGGCGGACCTTCCCGGTCCTGGCGGCGGGGGAGCCGCCGTGCCGCTGTCCGCCGCGCAGCCGCCCGACCACGGTGGAGCCGGCCTCCACGTGGGCACCCGCGCCCACCCGGGCGCCCGGCAGCAGTGTCGAGCGGGAACCCACCACGGCGCCCGCGCCGATGCGGATCCGGCCGATGCGCACGACGTCGCCGTCCACCCAGTAGCCGGAGAGGTCCACCTCGGGCTCGATCGAGGCGCCCTCGCCGACCGAGAGCAGCCCGGTCACCGGCGGGATCGTGTGCAGGTCCACGTCGCGGCCGATCTCGTTGCCGAGCAGGCGCGCGTACGCGGTGATCCACCCGGCCCCCGCGAGCGAATAGGGATCCACGAGGTCGGTGACCTGCTGGGCCAGCCACAGGCGCAGGTGCACGCGTCCGCCGCGCGGATGCACGCCGGGGCCCACGCCTCGCAGGAGCAGGCGGGCGGCCAGCGCGGCCAGGAGCATGCGCCCGGGGGCGGCGACCACGAGGAGACCGACCACCAGCAGGGCCCACCAGGACACCGTGGGCAGGCCGGGGATGAGCCCGGCCGACGCGATCAGGTTCACCGCCACGCCGGTCCACACCCCCAGCCGCAGCGCCGGCAGCACGAACACGGGCAGGCCGACCAGGGTCTGCGTCCACTGCGTCCGGCGGCGCGTGGAGGTCACCTCCCGCTCGTGCACCTCGAGGCGGGGGCTCCCGTCGTCGTCGTCCCCGAGGACGGCGGCCACGAGGCCGTCGGCGGTGGGGTGGCGGTACACGTCCTGGACGGTCACGGCGGGGTGGCGTCCGCGCAGGCGGGCCACGAGCTGGGCCGCGGCGAGGGAACCGCCTCCGGCGGAGAAGAAGTCGGTCCCGCCGGAGGCCGGGGCGGAGCCGAGCACGGCGGCCCACTGGGCCAGGATCCAGCCGTCCGGGGTCGACTCGTCGGGGGCGTCGGCCTCGTCCGCCGCGGTGCCTGGCAGGGGCCACGGCAGGGCGTGGCGGTCCACCTTGCCCGAGGTCTTGGTCGGCAGCGTGTCCACGAGGGCCAGTCGCGGGACGATCGCCGCGGGCAGCTCCTCGGTCAGCCGGTCGTGGGCGGCGTCCAGGTCGAAGTCCTCGAGGGGGCCGGTGGGCTTGAGGTAGCCGATCAGGAGCTGGTTGCCGGCCGGGGTGGTCCGCACCGCCGCGGCGCCGCCCTGCACGCCGGGCAGGTTCTGCAGGGCGGTGTCCACCTCGCCGAGCTCGATGCGCCGGCCGCCGACCTTCACCTGGTCGTCCGCCCGGCCGAGGAACACGAGCCCCGCGGGGTCGTGCACCACGAGGTCCCCGGAGCGGTAGGCGCGGTCCCAGCCCAGCGTGGGCATCGGGGCGTACTTCTCGGCGTCCTTCGCCGGGTCGAGGTAGCGGGCGAGCCCGACGCCGCCGATGATCAGCTCGCCGCTCTCCCCGGCCGCCACGGGCACACCCGTCGCGGGGTCGACGACGGCCAGGTCCCAGCCGTCCAGGGGCAGGCCGATGCGCACGGGGCCCTCCCCGGTCAGCGGGGCGGCGCACGCCACCACGGTGGCCTCCGTGGGGCCGTAGGTGTTCCACACCTCCCGCCCGGGCACGGCCAGGCGTGCCGCGAGCTCCGGGGGGCACGCCTCCCCGCCGAAGATCAGCAGGCGCACGTTGTCCAGGGCCTCCGTGGGCCACATGGCGGCCAGGGTGGGCACGGTGGAGACCGCGGAGATGCGCCGCTCGGCAAGCCACGGACCCAGGTCCATCCCGGAGCGCACGAGGGCGCGGGGGGCGGGCACGAGGCACGCGCCGTGCCGCCAGGCGAGCCACATCTCCTCGCACGAGGCGTCGAAGGCGACCGAGAGGCCGGCGAGGACGCGGTCGCCGGGCCCGAGCGGGTCCTCGGCGAGGAAGAGCCGCGCCTCGGCGTCCACGAACGCCGCGGCGGAGCGGTGGAAGACGGCCACGCCCTTGGGGGTGCCGGTCGAGCCGGAGGTGAAGATGATCCAGGCGTCGTCGTCCAGGCGGGGCGGCCGGGCCTCGGAGGGGCCGTCGTCGCCGCCCGTCGTCCCCGGCCCTCCGTCGGCGGCCGTCGGCGCCGCCAGGCGCCGCTCGCCCGTCAGGACACCGGCCACGCGGGCCTCGCCGAACACCAGGCGGGCGCGCTCGTCGGGGTCGTCCGCGTCCACGGGGACGTAGGCGGCCCCCACGGCCAGCACGGCGAGGATCGAGACGTAGAGGCCGGCCGTCCCCGAGGCGATCCGCACGCCGACGCGGTCGCCCGCGCCGATGCCGTGGTCGGCGAGGAAGCGGGCGGAGGCGAGGACGCGCTCCTGCAGGTCGGCGTAGGTCATCGACGCGGTGCCGTCGTCGAGGGCCGGCGCGTCCGGGTGGGCCCGGACGGTGGCCTCGAGGACGTCGATGAGGGTGCGCGGCGCGGGCGTGCGGTCGGATCCGGGGAGCTGGGGCGGATGGACGGGGGACGTCGGTGCGGTCACGGGACCTCCTCGGACGGATGGGCGAGGGGCGGGCGGAGGACGGGCACGCAGGTGTCGAGCCGGTCCAGTCTAGTTCACCTGCTGTTCACCTTGGCTCCCGCGACACCGCACGGGGTCAGTCCAGGGTGAGGAGCACCTTGCCCGTGGTGGCCCGGGACTCCAGCGCCGCGTGGGCCCGGGCGGCCTCGGCGAGCGGGATCCGCGCGCCGATGCGCACGTCGAGCCGGCCGTCCGCCCACGCGCCGAACAGCTCCCCGCCCCGCCAGCGGGTCTCCTCGGCGGTGCGCGTGTAGTGCGCGAGCGAGGGCCGGGTCACGAACAGGGCACCCCCGGAGTTCAGCCGCTGGAGGTCCAACGGCGGCACCTGGCCGGACGCGCCGCCGAAGAGCACCAGCATGCCGCGCACCCGCAGCACGGCCAGGGAGTCCTCGAAGGTGTCCTTGCCGACGCCGTCGAACACCGCGTGCGCGCCCGCCCCGTCCGTGGCCTCGGCCACGGCATCCCGCAGGTGGGCGTAGTCGACCGACGCCGCGGCGCCCGCCGCGCGGGACAGCTCCCGCTTGGCCTCCGTCGAGGCCGTCGTGATCACCCGCGCGCCGCGCGCGGCCGCCAGCTGGGTGAGGAGCAGGCCGACGCCGCCCGCGCCGGCGGTGACCACCACCGTCTGGCCCTCCTCCACGGGGAAGGTCGAGCGGCAGAGGTAGTGGGCGGTCATGCCCTGCAGCGGCAGGGCGGCCGCGTCCGCGAGGTCCACCGCCTCCGGCACCGCCAGCAGCCCGTCCACGGGGGCGAGGAAATGCTCGGCGTACGTGGCGCGCCCGGCCGCCGTCGCCACCCGCGTGCCGCGCAGGGAGGCGTCCACGCCGTCCCCGACCTCGACGACGGTGCCCGCGCCCTCCGTGCCGGGGGTGAACGGGCGCTCCACGTCGTACACGCCGGAGCGCTGGTACGTCTCGATGAAGTTGAGCCCCGCCGCAGCGGTCCGCACGAGGACCTCCCCGGGCCCCGGGCGGGGGACCTCCGCCTCCGTCCAGCGCAGGACCTCGGGGCCGCCCGTGGTCTCGGCGACGACGGCGTGATGGGTGCGGGGTGTCGGTGCGGGGGAGCTCATGCGTGCACTCTACGAGGCGGGGCCGGGCGCCGCGGGCGGCCCTCGTGTGCATACATATTCCGAGAACGGAATACATGGGCTAGGCTGGCCGGCATGACACACACCGTCGCCGTCTCCGGGGCCACCGGCTACGCCGGGGGAGAGGCCCTGCGCCTGCTCGCCGGCCATCCCGACGTCTCCGTCGGGGCCGTCACGGCCCATGCGAACGCCGGCGAGCGCCTCGGGGCGCTGCAGCCGCACCTGCACGCGCTCGCGGACCGGGTCCTGCAGGACACCACCGCGGACGTGCTCGCCGGGCACGACGTCGTGATCCTCGCCCTGCCCCACGGGGCCTCCGGCGCGCTCGCGGCCCAGATCGCCGAGCGCTCGCCCGAGACCCTCGTGATCGACGCCGGGGCGGACCACCGCCTCGAGTCCGCGGAGGCGTGGGAGCGCTTCTACGGATCGGAGCACGCCGGCACGTGGCCGTACGGCCTGCCCGAGCTGCCGGGCCAGCGCGAGCGCCTGGCCGGCACGCGGCGCATCGCCGTCCCCGGCTGCTACCCCACCACCTCGATCCTCGCTCTGGCCCCCGGCTTCGCGGCCGGGCTGCTGGAGCCGCAGGACGTGGTGATCGTCGCGGCCTCGGGCACCTCCGGCGCCGGCAAGGCCGCCAAGCCCCACCTGCTCGGCTCCGAGGTCATGGGCGGCATGAGCCCCTACGGCGTGGGCGGCGGCCACCGCCACACCCCCGAGATCGAGCAGGGGCTCTCCCAGACCGCGGGGGAGCGGGTGCAGATCAGCTTCACCCCGACCCTGGCCCCCATGGCCCGCGGCATCCTCGCCACGGCGACGGCGCGGCTGCGGCCCGGCGCGGACCCGGCGGCGGTGCGCGGCGCCTGGGAGCGGGCGTACGCGGACGAGCGGTTCGTCCACCTCCTGCCCGAGGGGCAGTGGCCGGCGACGAAGTCCGTCCTGGGCTCCAACCACGTGCAGATGCAGCTGGCCGTGGACGAGCGGGCCGGCCGCGTGATCGTCACCGCGGCCCTCGACAACCTCACCAAGGGCACCGCCGGAGGCGCCGTGCAGTCCATGAACATCGCCCTGGGCCTGCCGGAGCAGGCGGGGCTCGAGCAGCAGGGGGTCGCACCGTGAGCGTCACCGCAGCCCAGGGATTCCGCGCCGCCGGCGTCACCGCCGGCCTCAAGGCCTCCGGCACGCCGGACGTGGCCGTCGTCGTCAACGACGGCCCGCGCCGGGCGGCCGCCGCCGTCTTCACCGCCAACCGCGTGGCCGCCGCCCCTGTGCTGTGGTCGCGCCAGGCCGTCTCGGACGGCCGCGCGGACGCGGTGGTGCTCAACTCCGGCGGCGCGAACGCCGCCACCGGCGCCCCCGGCTTCCAGGACGCGCACGCGACCGCGGAGCACGCGGCCGAGGCCCTCGGCGTCTCCCCCGGGGACGTGCTCGTGTGCTCCACGGGGCTGATCGGCGAGCGCCTCGACCGCGAGCGGCTCTTCGCGGGCGTCGCCGCGGCGGCGGGCGCCCTGTCCGCGGACGGCGGCGAGGACGCCGCCGTGGCCATCAAGACCACGGACACCGTGGCCAAGACCGCCCAGGCCCGCGGCGAGGGCTTCACCGTGGGCGGCATGGCCAAGGGCGCGGGCATGCTCGCCCCCGGCATGGCCACCATGCTCTGCGTGATCACCACGGACGCGGACATGCCCGCGCCGGTCCTGCAGGAGGCCCTCGCCGAGGCCGTGCGCACCACCTTCAACCGGGTGGACTCGGACGGCTGCATGTCCACCAACGACACGGTGATCCTGCTGGCCTCGGGCGCCGCCGGCGTCGCCCCGGACCCCGAGGCCTTCGCCGCGACCCTGCACGAGGTGTGCGCGGACCTGTCCCGCCAGCTCGTCGCGGACGCCGAGGGTGCCGCGCACGACGTCGCCGTGCGCGTGCACGGGGCGCAGACGGAGGACTCCGCCGAGGCCGTGGCCCGGGCCGTCACCCGCTCCAACCTGTTCAAGGCCGCGATCTTCGGCCAGGACCCCAACTGGGGCCGCGTCATCGCCGCCGTCGGCACCGTCCCCGAGGAGGTCGCCGCCTTCGATCCCTATGCGCTGGACGTCTCCTTCAACGGCGTCCAGGTGTGCCGCGCCTCCGGCGTGGGGGAGGACCGCGCCCTCGTGGACCTGTCCGCGCGGGAGGTGCTCGTGGAGGTGGACCTGCACGCCGGCGACGCCGAGGCGACCGTCTGGACGAACGACCTGACGCACGACTACGTGCACGAGAACTCCGCCTACTCCACATGAGGACCGCCCCCATGAGCCAGTCATCGAGCCGTCAGCCCGACCCCGTCACGACGGCCGCCGCACCCGTCCTCTCCGCCGCCGACCGGCTCGACCGTGCCGAGTCCAAGGCCGAGGTCCTCATCGAGGCGCTGCCGTGGATCCAGCGCTTCGCCGGCTCGGTCATGGTGATCAAGTACGGCGGCAACGCGATGGTCTCGGACGAGCTGCGCCGGGCCTTCGCCGAGGACGTCGTCTTCCTGCACCACGTGGGCGTGCACCCCGTGGTGGTGCACGGCGGCGGCCCGCAGATCAACGCGATGCTGGACCGGCTCGGCATCGAGTCCGAGTTCCGCGGCGGGCTGCGCGTCACCACCGAGGAGGCCATGGACGTGGTCCGCATGGTCCTCACCGGCCAGGTGGGCCGCGAGCTCGTGGGCCTCGTGAACTCCCACGGCCCCTACGCCGTCGGATTCTCCGGCGAGGACGCGGGCCTGCTGCGCGCCCGCCGCACCGGTGCCGTGGTGGACGGGCAGGAGGTGGACCTCGGGCTGGTCGGCGAGGTCACCGGCGTGGACCCGACCGCGATCCTCGACGTGGTCCGCTCCGGGCGCATCCCCGTGGTCTCCTCGGTGGCACCGGAGATCGACGAGCACGGCGAGCCCACGGGCCAGGTGCTCAACGTCAACGCGGACACCGCGGCCGCCGCGCTCGCCTCCGCCCTCGGCGCCGCCAAGCTCGTGCTCCTCACGGACGTGGAGGGCCTCTACGCGGACTGGCCGGACCGCGAGTCGCTCATCAGCTCGCTGACGGCGGGCCAGCTGCGGGCGCTGCTGCCCTCCCTGGCCTCCGGGATGATCCCCAAGATGGCCGCCTGCCTGGCCGCCGTGGACGCCGGCGTGCAGCGCGCCCACGTGGTGGACGGGCGCCGCCCCCACTCGATGCTGCTGGAGGTCTTCACCTCGGCCGGCGTCGGCACCCAGGTGGTGCCCGACGCCGACACGGCCGGCCGCCCCGCCCCCACGACCGTGCAGGAGGACGCATGAGCACCACCCAGGACGCGCTGCTGACGCGCTACGCGGACTCCCTGACCGGGGTGTTCGGCCGTCCCGCCCGCGTGCTGGTGCGCGGGGAGGGCGTGCACGTGTGGGACGCCGACGGGCGCCGCTACACGGACCTGCTCGCCGGAATCGCCGTGAACTCCCTCGGGCACGCCCACCCGGCGGTGGTGCGCGCCGTGAGGGAGCAGATCGCCGGCCTCGGGCACGTGTCCAACCTGTTCACGTCCGAGCCCCAGATCCGGCTCGCCGAGGAGCTGCTCGCCGTCGCCGACGCCCCCGCCGGCTCCACCGTGTTCTTCGCGAACTCGGGCACGGAGGCCAACGAGGCCGCGTTCAAGCTCGCGCGGCGCCACGGCGGGCAGGACCCGTCCGGCAGCCGCACCCGCGTCATCGCCCTCGAGCGGGCCTTCCACGGGCGCACCATGGGCGCGCTCGCCCTCACCCACAAGAAGGCCTACCGGGCGCCCTTCGAGCCGCTGCCCGGGGGCGTCGAGCACGTGCCCGGCGGCGACGTCGACGCCCTGCGGGCCGCCCTCGCCCCGGACGCCTCCGGCGCCACCGTGGCCGCCGTGGTCCTCGAGCCCGTACAGGGCGAGGCCGGCGTGCACGGCTGGCCCGTCGGCTACCTGGCCCAGGTCCGCGCCCTCACCCGCGAGGCCGGGGCCCTCATGATCCTGGACGAGGTCCAGTCCGGCATGGGCCGCACCGGCACCTGGTTCGGCTTCCAGAACCCCTCCGTGACCGGCTCGGATGACCCCGTGCTGCCGGACGCCTTCACCCTGGCCAAGGGCCTGGGCGGCGGCGTGCCGATCGGCGCCCTGGTGTGCGTCGGCCCCGAGGTGTCCGGTCTGCTTTCGGCGGGCCAGCACGGCACCACCTTCGGCGGCAACCCGCTGGCCACCGCCGCGGGGCTGGCCGTCCTGGAGACGATCCGCTCCGAGGGCCTGCTCGAGCACGTGCGGGCCGCCGGCGAGCGCGCCGCGAAGCTGCTGGCCGACCTGCCCGAGGTGGCCGCCGTGCGCGCCCACGGGCTATGGATCGGCGTGGACCTCGCCGCGCCGCGCGGCCCCGTGCCCGATGGCGGACTGGCGCCCGCCGTCGTCGCCGCGGGCCTCGAGGCGGGCTGGATCCTCAACGCCACGGGCCCGGACACCCTGCGCCTGGCCCCGCCTCTCATCATCGCGGCCGAGGATCTGGAGCGGTTCGTCGAGCTGCTGCCCGCCCTCGTGGCCGCCGCCACCACCGAAGGAGACCCCTCGTGACCCCCGCCCCGACCCCCGCCCCCGCCGCCGTGCGCCACTTCCTCGTGGACACGGACCTCACCCCGGGGGAGCAGACCGAGGTCCTGGACCTGGCCGCGCAGATGAAGACCGACCGGTTCGCGCACCGGCCGCTGGCCGGCCCCCGCACGGGCGTGGTGTTCTTCGACAAGACCTCCACGCGCACGCGCGTCTCGTTCGCGGCCGGCATCGCCGAGCTCGGCGGCAGCCCCCTGATCGTGAACCCGGGGGAGTCGCAGCTGGGCCACAAGGAGTCCGTGGCGGACACCGCCCGCGTGCTCGAGCGCATGGTCGGGATCATCGTGTGGCGCACGTTCGCCCAGTCCGGCCTCGAGGAGATGGCCGCCCACTCCCGCGTGCCGGTCGTCAACGCCCTGAGCGACGACTACCACCCGTGCCAGATCCTCGCCGACCTGCTCACCGTCCGCGAGCACCTGGGCGGCACGCAGGGCCGCGTGCTGGCCTACCTCGGGGACGCCGCGAACAACATGGCCCACTCCTACCTGCTGGGCTGCGCCACGGCGGGCATGCACGTGCGCATCGCCGGGCCCGCCGGGCACCTGCCGGCCGAGCACGTGGTGGCGGCGGCGCGGGAGCGGGCCGCCGAGACCGGCGGCTCGGTCCTGGTGACCACGGACGCGGCGGAGGCGCTGGACGGCGCCGACGTCGTCGTGACGGACACGTGGGTCTCCATGGGCCAGGAGGACGAGAAGGAGGCGCGCCTGGCCCTGTTCCGGGACTACCAGGTGGACGCGGCCGCCATGGCCCGCGCGGGGAGCGACGCGATCTTCCTGCACTGCCTGCCTGCGTACCGCGGCTACGAGGTGAGCGCGGAGGTGATCGACGGCCCGCAGTCCGTGGTGTTCGACGAGGCCGAGAACCGCCTGCACGCCCAGAAGGCGCTGATGGCCTGGCTGCTCTACCGCTCCGGCCTCGCCGAGGATCCGCGCTGATGGCGGTCCCCACCACCAAGACGGCCCGGCAGGCGGCCATCCGGGAGATCCTGGCCACGCGCGGCATCCGGTCCCAGGCCGAGCTCTCGGACGCCCTGGGCGACCGCGGGCTCTCCGTCACGCAGGGCACGCTCTCGCGCGACCTCGTGGACCTCGGCGCCGTGCGGACGCGCGGGCCCGGGGGGATGGTCTACGCGCTGCCCGCCGAGGGCGACGACGGCGCCCTGCCCGGCCGCGGCTCCGACGCCCAGCTCAGCCGGCTGTCCAGCATGGCCCGGGAGCTGCTGATATCCGCCGAGCCCACGGAGAACCTCGTGGTGCTGCACACCCCGCCCGGGGCCGCGCAGTTCCTCGCCAGTGTCATCGACCAGGCGCGCGTGGAGAACGTCATGGGCACCATCGCGGGCGACGACACCATCCTCCTCATCGCCGCCGGCAGCGCGCACGCCCCGGGCGTGGCCGCCCACCTGCTGGCGCTCACCGGCTGACCCGGCCGCCGGCCGACAGGCGGGTCCACACGCTCCCCCGTGCGCACGGAACGGCCCCCGACCATCAGGTCGGGGGCCGTTCCAGGCGGTCAGGGGACCGCGGGAGGTGATCAGGCGACGGGGAGGACGAGCTCCTGGCCAATGTAGATGAGCGACGGATCGTCGATGATGTCCTGGTTGGCCTCGTAGAGGGCCTGCCAGCCGCCCTGCACGTCGTGCTTCTTGGCGAGCTTCCACAGCGAGTCGCCCGGCTTCACGAAGACGGTGTCCTCGGCCCGGTCCAGCTCGGCGGCGTTCTTCTTGTTGGCCTTCTCGGCGGCGGCCAGCTCGGCCTTGGAGACCTTGGCGGCGGCGGCGGCGCGCTGGGCCTCGGCACGCTCGGCGGCACGCTCCTCCTCGGCGCGCTGCTCGGCGGCCCAGTCGGTGGTGGACTGGCGCTCGACCTTGGCCGCCGGAGCGGCGGCGTAGGCGTCGGGGGCGTTGTCAGCGCCGGAGAGCCCGAGCTTCTTGGAGCACGCGGGCCAGGCGCCCCAGCCCTGCAGGTCCTGGAGGATCTCGGCACGCTTGATCTGCTCGGCCTTGGAGGCGTGGTGCGGGTAGCCCTCGCCGCCGACGGCCTTCCAGGACGACAGCGTGAACTGCAGGCCGCCGTAGAAGCCGTTGCCGGTGTTGATGTCCCAGCGGTTGGTGGACTCGCAGGACGCGATGGCGTCCCAGGTCTCGACGGAGGCGGCCTGGGCCGGGGCGGCGAAGGCGGCGGCGGCGCCGGCCAGGGTCATGCCGGTCACGACGGAGGCGGTGGCACGGCGGGAGGAGGAGGAGAAGAGAGTCATGATCGAAGAGAGGGGGTCGAGATCCCGTCTGCGGCCCACGCGGTGCGCGTTCCGTTCGGTCGTCCACTCCTTGGTCGGGTCAAAGTCTCCAGCGGGGCGGGACGACCCTAGACGGGCGCCCGATGGAGCTTCGGTTCGCGGTCCGATCGTCACGGGCCCTGAGGTGTCCTCGGCGCTCGGTAACGGTTGGGTCACGAATCGGCTACGGGAGAGTCAACGCCGCGGCCGGGGGATCCGTCAAATCGGGGTGTGGATGGCGCAGTGAAACCCCCGCGCCGGGGGCGGTGGATGCGATTGTGTCCAGCCTGGAGGACCACTGGGTGGACAGATCGCCACTGCCAATCAACACATGATGCATACCGTCCAGTACCGGTGTGGAGACGTGGCTGCTCGGGCCGTCGTGATCCGTCGTGACATCGGGTGAGAGTGACAAGAACAACCAATGAATTGACTGTGATGCCGGGGGCGAGGACGACGGTGCAGGAGTCGGTGGGGGTGTCGCGCGCCAGGGGCCCGGCCCGCCGATCGATATTCGGTGCTTTGCATAGATATGCAATGTTCGGCTAGGATCGACCTGACGCCCCCGCCGAAGTGGCCCGGTCGCCGCGCGAGCGGATCCCCGGCCTCACCGGCGCATCCGCACATAAGGAGAAGCTCGTGAAGGAACGCATCGTCCTCGCCTATTCCGGCGGTCTGGACACCTCCGTCGCCATCGGTTGGATCGGTGAGGCCACCGGCGCCGAGGTCGTCGCCGTCGCCGTCGACGTGGGCCAGGGCGGCGAGTCGCTCGAGACCGTGCGCCAGCGCGCCCTCGACTGCGGTGCGGTCGAGGCCTACGTGGCCGATGCGCGCGACGAGTTCGCCGAGCAGTACTGCATGCCCACCCTGAAGGCCAACGGCCTCTACATGGACGCGTACCCGCTGGTCTCCGCGATCTCCCGCCCCGTGATCTCCCGCCACCTCGTGGCGGCGGCCCGTCAGTTCGGCGCCTCGACCGTCGCCCACGGCTGCACGGGCAAGGGCAACGACCAGGTGCGCTTCGAGGTGTCCATCCAGACCCTCGGGCCCGACCTCAAGTGCATCGCCCCGGTGCGCGACCTGGCCCTGACCCGCGAGAAGGCCATCGAGTACGCGGAGCGCAACGACCTGCCGATCGCCACCACCAAGAAGAACCCGTTCTCCATCGACCAGAACGTGTGGGGCCGCGCCGTGGAGACCGGCTTCCTGGAGGACATCTGGAACGGCCCCACCAAGGACGTGTACGACTACACCGACGACCCGGCCTTCCCGCCGGCCCCGGACGTGGTCACCATCGCGTTCGAGCGGGGCGTGCCCACGGCGCTGGACGGTCGCACGCTCTCCCCGCTCGAGATCATCGAGGAGCTCAACCGCCGGGCCGGCGCCCAGGGCGTGGGGCGGATCGACATCGTGGAGGACCGCCTCGTGGGCATCAAGTCCCGGGAGATCTACGAGGCTCCGGGCGCGATGGCGCTGATCGCCGCGCACCGCGAGCTCGAGAACGTCACCCTCGAGCGCGAGCAGGCCCGCTTCAAGAAGCAGGTCGACCAGCGCTGGACCGAGCTGGTGTACGACGGCCAGTGGTACTCCCCGCTGAAGAAGAACCTGGACACCTTCATCGACGACACGCAGCAGTACGTCAACGGTGAGATCCGTCTCGAGCTGCACGGCGGCCGCGCCACCGTCCAGGGCCGCCGCTCCGAGACCGGCCTGTACGACTTCAACCTCGCCACGTACGACGAGGGCGACTCGTTCGACCAGTCGTCGGCCCGCGGATTCATCGACATCTACGGGCTCTCCGCGAAGACCGCGTCCGAGCGGGAGCAGCGCCTGGACGGCGGAGCGGACCTTGCCGACGTCGCCCGCCTGTCCAACGACTGACGCGCCGCCCCTCCACCGGACGACGGCGGCCCGGCCCCTCTCCGGGCCGGGCCGCCGTCGTCCGCCCGACCATCCGACCGAGGAGACCCACGTGACCGACAAGAGCACCGAGCACCACGGGACCAACGAGGGCGCGCTGTGGGGCGGCCGGTTCGCCGGCGGCCCGTCCGACGCCCTCGCGGCGCTCAGCAAGTCCACGCACTTCGACTGGCGGCTCGCCCCGTACGACATCGCGGGCTCCCGCGCCCACGCCCGTGTGCTGCACACGGCCGGCCTGCTCACCGACGCCGAGCTGGACGGCATGATCGACGCCCTGGACCGCCTGGAGGCCGACGTGCGCTCGGGGGCCTACGTCCCCTCCGCCACGGACGAGGACGTGCACGGCTCCCTCGAGCGCGGGCTGATCGAGCGCGCGGGTGCGGACCTGGGCGGCAAGCTGCGCGCCGGCCGCTCGCGCAACGACCAGGTGGCCACGCTCGGCCGCATGTTCCTGCGGGACCACGCCCGCGTCGTGGCGCGCGGGGTGCTCGCCACGGTGGACGCGCTGATCGCCCAGGCCGAGGCGCACCCGTACGCCCCGATGCCGGGCCGCACCCACCTGCAGCATGCGCAGCCGGTGCTCCTGTCCCACCACCTGCTCGCCCACGCCTGGGCCTTCGCCCGCGACCTGCAGCGGCTCGTGGACTGGGACGCGCGCGCCGCGGTGTCGCCGTACGGCTCCGGCGCGCTGGCCGGCTCCACGCTGGGCCTGGACCCGAACGCCGTCGCGGGCAAGCTCGGCTTCTCCTCCGCGGTGTGGAACTCGATCGACGGGACCGCCGCCCGGGACGTCTACGCCGAGTTCGCGTGGGTGGCCGCCATGATCGGCGTGGACCTCTCCCGCATCTCCGAGGAGGTCATCTTCTGGGCCACCAAGGAGGCCGGCTTCGTCCGCCTGGACGACGCCTACTCCACGGGGTCCTCGATCATGCCCCAGAAGAAGAACCCGGACGTCGCGGAGCTGGCGCGCGGCAAGTCCGGTCGCCTGATCGGCGACCTCACCGGCCTGCTGGCCACCCTCAAGGGCATGCCGCTGGCCTACAACCGGGACCTCCAGGAGGACAAGGAGCCGGTGTTCGACGCCGCGGACACCCTCGAGCTGCTGCTGCCGGCCGTCTCGGGGATGCTCGCCACGCTCACCTTCCACACGGACCGCATGGCGCAGCTGGCCCCGCAGGGCTTCGCGCTGGCCACGGACATCGCGGAGTGGCTGGTGCGGCAGGGGGTGCCGTTCCGCGTGGCCCACGAGCTCTCCGGCGAGGCGGTCCGGCTGGCCGAGGGCCGCGGCGTCGAGCTGTGGGACCTCACCGACGAGGAGTACGCCTCGATCTCCGAGCACCTCACCCCCGGTGTGCGCGAGGTCCTCAGCACGGAGGGCTCGCTGAACGCCCGTCGCGGTCAGGGCGGCACCGCCCCGGATGCGGTGGCCGAGCAGCTCTCGGCGCTGCAGGCCGCGCTCGAGCCGCTGCGCGACTTCGCGCGGACGCGCGGGTCGGTGGTGGACGCACGCTGACCGTGGCCCCGGTCCGGCCACCTGTCGGACACGCCGCGTTCATGTGACCGGATATACGATGGGTGGTCCCTTCCGCCCGGCGCGCCGCCTCCCAGGACGTGCCCCGATCCGCTCCCCGAGGTTCTCCCCGATGACCGACACCGTGTCCGCCCGTCAGTCGGAGCTCGAGCTGGAGCGGGAGCGCGTGGCCGTGCGGTACGCCCGCCTGGACGCGCTGCGGGCGGAGAAGGAGGAGCAGCTGCGCCGGGTCCGCCGGGACGGTCTGCAGGGGTCGGTGCAGAACCACTCGGAACGGGACGCCTTCGCCACGCTCTACGAGGACCGGCTGGCCCAGCTCACCGCGGTGGACGAGCGCCTCGTCTTCGGCCGTCTCGACCTCGACCCGGACGCCGAGGGCCACGTGGAGGAGCGCTACATCGGGCGCATCGGCCTCACGGACGAGCACCAGGACCGACTCCTCGTGGACTGGCGGGCGCAGGAGGCCGGCGCCTTCTACCAGGCGACGGCGGCGCACCGCCAGGGCGTGGGCCGGCGTCGTCACCTGCTGCTGCGCGGCCGCGAGGTGCGCGACTTCGAGGACGACGTCCTCGATCCGCGGCTGCTCGAGGGCGGCCACGCCAGCCCGCAGGCGCAGGGGGCGCTGCTGGCGGCCGTGACGGCCACCCGCACCGGGCGGATGGGGGACATCGTGGCCACCATCCAGGCCGAGCAGGACGAGGTGATCCGCGCGGACACCTCGGGCGCGCTCGTGGTGCAGGGCGGTCCGGGCACCGGCAAGACAGCCGTGGCGCTGCACCGCGCCGCCTACCTGCTCTACACCCACCGGGACCGGCTCGCGAAGTCGGGCGTGCTGGTGGTGGGACCCTCGGACGCGTTCATGCGGTACATCGAGCGCGTCCTGCCCTCCCTCGGCGAGACCGGCGTCGTGATGGCGTCCCTCGGCACCCTCATGCCCGGGGTGCACGCGACCCCGGAGCGCTCCGCCCGTGCGGCGGAGGTCAAGGGCCGGCGGGAGATGGCCGAGGTGGTGGCGCACGCCGTCGCCCAGCGCCAGCGTCTGCTCGTGGAGACGCGCCAGGTGGACATCGAGGGGACCACGGTCAAGCTCAAGCCGGCCATGGTGCGCCGGGCGCGGGATCGGGCCCGGGCCACGGGCAAGCCCCACAACGAGGCCCGCGTGACGTTCGTCAAGATCCTCGTCCGCGAGCTCGCGGACAAGCTCAAGAAGAAGCTGGAGATGTCCTCGGGCGTCCCGGTCCAGCGGGACCTGCTGCTGGAGGACGTGCGGACCTCCCGGGACGTGCGGATCGCGCTCAACCTCTGCTGGATGCCGCTCACCCCGCAGAAGCTGGTGGGGGACCTGCTGACCCGGGAGCCCCTGCTGCGGGCCGCCGCGCCGTGGCTGTCGGACGACGACGTGGCCGCCCTCCTGCGCACGGATCCCGACGCCTGGACCGAGGCCGACGTGCCGCTGCTGGACGAGGCGGCGGTGCTGCTCGGCGAGCTCGAGGCGCCGCGTCGCGTGGGCGAGTCCGACGCCCAGCACCAGCGCAACCTGGAGAACGCGCGGGCGTCCCTGGAGAACATGCACCAGACCCTGTTCGAGATGGGGGTGGACGGCGTGGTGGACGCGGAGCAGCTGGCCGCCGCGAACGAGGTGCGCGGGGTGCGCCGCAGCACCGCCGAGCAGGCCGCGCACGACCGCACCTGGACCTTCGGCCATGTGGTGGTGGACGAGGCGCAGGAGCTCTCCCCGATGCAGTGGCGCCTCCTGGCCCGGCGCTGCCCGCTGAAGTCGTTCACGGTGGTGGGGGACATCGCCCAGGCCTCCCGTCGGGCCGGCGCCCGCTCGTGGCAGGAGGTGCTGGCCCCGGAGTTCGGCGACCGCGTGCGTCTCGAGGAGCTCACGGTGAACTACCGCTCGCCGGCCCGGATCACCCGCTGGGCCGCGCAGGTGGCGCGGGCCGCCGGACTCGAGATCAGCACCCCGGAGGCCGTGCGCGAGGGCGAGCACGCCCCGGAGCTGACGGTCGTCCCGGGGGCGTCCGTCACCGAGCTCGCCGTGGCCGCCGTGGAGGCGGAGCGTGCCCGCGTGCCCGAGGGGCTCCTCGCGGTGATCGTCCCCGTGGACGACGTCGCCGCGCACCTGGACGCGCAACGCGCCCGCTGGGGGGAGCGCGCCGACCGCACGCCGGTGCCCGGGGTCGAGGTCGTCGTCGTCACGGCCCGGGAGACGAAGGGCCTCGAGTTCGACTGCGTGGTGCTCGTCTCCCCGGAGCGCATCGTGGCGGACGCCGAGGGCGTGGTGGGCGACCTCTACGTGGCCCTGACCCGCTGCACGCAGTCCGTCCGCGTGGTCAGCGCCGCCGCGGAGGCGGAGCTGCCCGCGGGCCTGGTGCCCGTCCCCGCCTGAGCGGCTGTGCCGGCGTCGTGCCGGAGAGGACGACGCCGGCCCGCGCGTCCTCGCGCGCCCGATGGTGGCGCTCGGTAGGCTGAGCGGGTGGCAGCTGAGACCGAACCCCGAGCAGAGCGCCTGCACGCGCAGGCGAACGACCCCTCCTTCGAGAACGTGTGGCAGGAGCTGACGTGGCGTGGCCTGGTCCACGTGTCCACCGATCCGGCCGCGCTCGAGGAGGCGCTGGCGGGGGAGCCGATCAGCTGCTACTGCGGCTTCGACCCGACCGCGCCGTCCCTGCACCTGGGGCACCTCGTCCAGCTGCTGCTCATGCGGCGCCTCCAGCTGGCCGGTCACCGACCGGTGGCGCTCGTCGGCGGGGCGACGGGACTGATCGGCGACCCGCGGCAGACCTCCGAGCGTGTGCTGAACTCCCGTGAGGTCGTGCAGGAGTGGGTCGACTCGCTGCGGGCACAGATCGAGCCCTACCTCTCCTTCGAGGGGGACAACGCCGCGCGGATGGTGAACAACCTGGACTGGACCGCCCAGATGTCCGCGCTCGACTTCCTCCGCGAGGTCGGGAAGAACTTCCGCGTGGGCACCATGGTGAAGAAGGAGATCGTCGCCAAGCGACTGCACTCGGAGGAGGGCATCTCCTACACCGAGTTTTCCTACCAGGTGCTGCAGGGCAACGACTACCTGGAGCTGTACCGGCGGCACGGCGTGACGCTGCAGTCCGGCGGCTCGGACCAGTGGGGCAACCTGACCTCCGGCACCGAGCTGGTGCGGAAGGTGGAGGGGGCGCACGTGCATGCGCTGGGGACGCCGCTGATCACCAATGCTGACGGCACCAAGTTCGGCAAGTCGGAGGGGAACGCGATCTGGCTGGACGCGGCCATGTGCTCGCCGTACGCCTTCTACCAGTTCTGGCTCAACACCGCCGACGCCGACGTGGTGGACCGGCTCAAGGTGTTCACCTTCCTGACCCGTGCCGAGATCGAGGAGTACGCACGGAAGGTGGCGGAGGAGCCCTTCCGCCGCGAGGCCCAGAAGCGCCTGGCGTGGGAGGTGACTTCCCTGGCCCACGGCGAGGAGGCCACCCGGAAGGTGATCGACGCGTCCGCGGCCGTGTTCGGCGGGGGAGACCTCGCCGAGGTCGACGGCGAGGTGCTGGCCGCCGTGCTCGCCGAGCTGCCCCAGGCGGACCGCACCCAGTGGTCGGGGGAGGGGGACGGCGTCAGCGCGATCGAGCTGCTCGTGTCCACGGGCCTGGTGTCCTCGAAGTCGGAGGCCCGTCGGACCGTCAAGGAGGGCGGCGCCTCGGTGAACAACGTGAAGGTGCAGGACCCGGAGAAGGTCTACACACGGGAGGACGCCCTGGCCGGCCGACACCTGCTGGTTCGCCGTGGCAAGAAGAACATGGCGGCCGCCGATCTGACGGGCCTGGGGGAGGACGAGGGCTGAGTGTGACCCACCTCATGGCGGTGTCCTGTCGGTGAACGCCGCCACCAGGTCCCTCTCGAGGCCGCGGGATCCGTGTGGACATGCGGATCTCGGGGCCGTCGTCGTCTGAGGGCACCCTCGATTTGGTGTGGCGGCCGGAGGGTGTGTAGAGTTCTTTCTCGTGCTGAGGCGCGGTCCGGTGACACGGGCGGCGCGGTGAGCAGCCCACAGGCTAGAGAATCTGGCGCATGATCGCAGTCCTTCTGGCAGGGTTCACCACGGCATCCGGTTCCTTCCTTTGGGATGGGAGCGGTATTCCTGAAGAGATGATCTGGTTCAACTGGCTGGGATCGTGTGGGAGGGTCTGATGGCCCACTGATGTGAACAGCTGGTGTCGACTGCGGAAACGGAGTTGACACGGATCGTGAACGTGGTAAGGTTATGAAGCCTTCCGATGACGGATCACGGTTCGAGATCGATCCCGGTGACGGGGTTGACAGTGTGAATCAGATGGTCTAGGCTGGAGAAGTTGCTCCGGAGCGAAACGCCGCGAATGAGCGGTGCTGAAGCCGGCAGCGTCTGCTGTTTGAGAACTCAATAGTGTGCCAAGTTTTTTGATGCCAATTGTTTTAACACATTGGTTGACCAGCGTGCCCGCACCCCCGTGCGATGTGCACCTGGTCCGCCAGGTAATCGAATGGATGTCCTGATGGTTATTTCCGGCCGTCGGGGTGTCGTTCTGTAATTTTTTACGGAGAGTTTGATCCTGGCTCAGGATGAACGCTGGCGGCGTGCTTAACACATGCAAGTCGAACGATGAAGCCCAGCTTGCTGGGCGGATTAGTGGCGAACGGGTGAGTAACACGTGAGTAACCTGCCCTTGACTCTGGGATAAGCCCGGGAAACTGGGTCTAATACCGGATAGGAGCGCCTGTCGCATGACGGGTGCTGGAAAGATCTTTCGGTCATGGATGGACTCGCGGCCTATCAGCTTGTTGGTGAGGTAACGGCTCACCAAGGCGACGACGGGTAGCCGGCCTGAGAGGGTGACCGGCCACACTGGGACTGAGACACGGCCCAGACTCCTACGGGAGGCAGCAGTGGGGAATATTGCACAATGGGCGAAAGCCTGATGCAGCGACGCCGCGTGAGGGATGACGGCCTTCGGGTTGTAAACCTCTTTCAGCAGGGAAGAAGCGAAAGTGACGGTACCTGCAGAAGAAGCACCGGCTAACTACGTGCCAGCAGCCGCGGTAATACGTAGGGTGCGAGCGTTATCCGGAATTATTGGGCGTAAAGAGCTCGTAGGCGGTTTGTCACGTCTGTCGTGAAAGTCCGGGGCTTAACCCCGGATCTGCGGTGGGTACGGGCAGACTAGAGTGCAGTAGGGGAGACTGGAATTCCTGGTGTAGCGGTGGAATGCGCAGATATCAGGAGGAACACCGATGGCGAAGGCAGGTCTCTGGGCTGTAACTGACGCTGAGGAGCGAAAGCATGGGGAGCGAACAGGATTAGATACCCTGGTAGTCCATGCCGTAAACGTTGGGCACTAGGTGTGGGGACCATTCCACGGTTTCCGCGCCGCAGCTAACGCATTAAGTGCCCCGCCTGGGGAGTACGGCCGCAAGGCTAAAACTCAAAGGAATTGACGGGGGCCCGCACAAGCGGCGGAGCATGCGGATTAATTCGATGCAACGCGAAGAACCTTACCAAGGCTTGACATGTTTTCGACCGCCGTGGAGACACGGTTTCCCCTTTGGGGCGGATTCACAGGTGGTGCATGGTTGTCGTCAGCTCGTGTCGTGAGATGTTGGGTTAAGTCCCGCAACGAGCGCAACCCTCGTTCCATGTTGCCAGCACGTAGTGGTGGGGACTCATGGGAGACTGCCGGGGTCAACTCGGAGGAAGGTGAGGACGACGTCAAATCATCATGCCCCTTATGTCTTGGGCTTCACGCATGCTACAATGGCCGGTACAATGGGTTGCGATACTGTGAGGTGGAGCTAATCCCAAAAAGCCGGTCTCAGTTCGGATTGGGGTCTGCAACTCGACCCCATGAAGTCGGAGTCGCTAGTAATCGCAGATCAGCAACGCTGCGGTGAATACGTTCCCGGGCCTTGTACACACCGCCCGTCAAGTCACGAAAGTCGGTAACACCCGAAGCCGGTGGCCTAACCCTTGTGGGGGGAGCCGTCGAAGGTGGGACCAGCGATTGGGACTAAGTCGTAACAAGGTAGCCGTACCGGAAGGTGCGGCTGGATCACCTCCTTTCTAAGGAGCATCAGTGCCCGTTGCATCACCGCGTGTGTGATGGCGGGTTGCTCATGGGTGGAACATCAGGAAATGGTGCCAGTGGTGGTGCCGGCTGGACGCGAGTACGCCCTTGTGGGGTTGGAATGCGTGTGGTTGGTGGCCGCGTGCTGGTGTTGGCACACTGTTGGGTCCTGGAACAGCAGGCGCCCTGCATCTTGTTGGGGTGTGGGGTGTGTTGTTTCTGTCTCCCTTGTGAAGCGTGCCCCGGTCGGGGTGCGTGGAGTGGGGTGAGGGCTGTTGTTTGAGAACTGTATAGTGGACGCGAGCATCTTATTTTGTCATCGCTGCGTGTGGTCATCCCCCTGGGTGGCCGCGTTGGACGTGGTGGTGACGCCGAGAATGACATCTTAGTTAGATAATTGCTCATTTGAGGACTTTCATGTGTGTGAAAGTTTCTAAGGGCGCATGGTGGATGCCTTGGCAACAGGAGCCGATGAAGGACGTGGGAATCTGCGATAAGCCTGGTGGAGTCGATAACCGGACGTTGAGACCAGGATTTCCGAATGGGGAAACCCCGCACGACGTGTCGTGTGACCCCCGGTTGAACACATAGACCGGGTGGAGGGAACGTGGGGAAGTGAAACATCTCAGTACCCACAGGAAGAGAAAACAAAAGTGATTCCGTGAGTAGTGGCGAGCGAAAGCGGATGGGGCTAAACCGTATGCGTGTGATACCCGGCAGGGGTTGCGTGTGCGGTGTTGTGGGCCCTCTCTTGTCACGTCTGCCGGCGTGGCGCAGTGAGGTGCGGGCATATAGACGAACCAGTGTGGATGCTGGGCCGTAGAGGGTGAGAGCCCCGTAGTCGTAATGTGTTCCGCCGCTGTTGAGGGGTCGCCCGAGTAGCACGGGGCCCGAGAAATCCCGTGTGAATCTGCCAGGACCACCTGGTAAGCCTGAATACTCCCTGTTGACCGATAGTGAATCAGTACCGTGAGGGAATGGTGAAAAGTACCCCGGGAGGGGAGTGAAATAGTACCTGAAACCATGTGCCTACAAACCGTTGGAGCCTCCTTGTTGGGGTGACAGCGTGCCTTTTGAAGAATGAGCCTGCGAGTTAGTGATACGTGGCGAGGTTAACCCGTGTGGGGAAGCCGTAGCGAAAGCGAGTCTGAATAGGGCGATTGAGTCGCGTGTCCTAGACCCGAAGCGGAGTGATCTACCCATGGCCAGGTTGAAGCGCGTGTAAGAGCGCGTGGAGGACCGAACCCACTTCAGTTGAAAATGGAGGGGATGAGCTGTGGGTAGGGGTGAAAGGCCAATCAAACTCCGTGATAGCTGGTTCTCCCCGAAATGCATTTAGGTGCAGCGTCACGTGTTTCTTCCCGGAGGTAGAGCTACTGGATGGACGATGGGCCCTACAAGGTTACTGACTTCAGCCAAACTCCGAATGCCGGGAAGTGAGAGCGTGGCAGTGAGACTGTGGGGGATAAGCTTCATAGTCGAGAGGGAAACAGCCCAGACCACCGGTTAAGGCCCCTAAGCGTGTGCTAAGTGGGAAAGGATGTGGAGTTGCTGAGACAACCAGGAGGTTGGCTTAGAAGCAGCCACCCTTGAAAGAGTGCGTAATAGCTCACTGGTCAAGTGATTCCGCGCCGACAATGTAGCGGGGCTCAAGTACACCGCCGAAACCGTGGCATTCAGTTTTCTGGATGGGTAGGGGAGCGTCGTTCACGAGGTGAAGCCAGCGGGTGACTTCTGGTGGATTGTGGACGAGTGAGAATGCAGGCATGAGTAGCGAAAGACGGGTGAGAAACCCGTCCGCCGGATGACTAAGGGTTCCAGGGTCAAGCTAATCTGCCCTGGGTGAGTCGGGACCTAAGGCGAGGCCGACAGGCGTAGTCGATGGACAACGGGTTGATATTCCCGTACCAGTGAAGAACCGTCCCTGCTGAACCGGTGATACTCACCGTCTGAAGCGCCCCTCACTGCCCCTTCGGGGGTGGATGGGTGCGTGGAGCACGGGACCTGAACCGGGGAGGCAAGCGTATTAACAGGTGTGACGCAGGAAGGTAGCCGGGCCAGGCAATGGAATCGTCCTGGTCTAAGGGTGTAGGGCTGTCGGTAGGTAAATCCGCCGGCTGCGTGCCTGAGACCTGATGGGCGCCCACGATGTGGGTGATCCGGTGATCCTATGCTGCCAAGAAAAGCATCGGCGCGAGGTTCCAACTGCCCGTACCCTAAACCGACACAGGTGGTCAGGTAGAGAATACTAAGGCGATCGAGAGAATCATGGTTAAGGAACTCGGCAAAATGCCCCCGTAACTTCGGGAGAAGGGGGGCCCCAACCTTGAGCACCACGCGCTGGTGTGAGGGGATCGGGGCCGCAGAGACCAGGGGGAAGCGACTGTTTATCAAAAACACAGGTCCGTGCGAAGTCGTAAGACGATGTATACGGACTGACTCCTGCCCGGTGCTGGAAGGTTAAGAGGACCCGTTAGCTTCGGCGAAGCGGAGAATTTAAGCCCCAGTAAACGGCGGTGGTAACTATAACCATCCTAAGGTAGCGAAATTCCTTGTCGGGTAAGTTCCGACCTGCACGAATGGAGTAACGACTTCCCCGCTGTCTCAACCGTGAACTCGGCGAAATTGCATTACGAGTAAAGATGCTCGTTACGCGCAGAAGGACGGAAAGACCCCGAGACCTTTACTATAGTTTGGTATTGGCGTTCGGTGTGGCTTGTGTAGGATAGGTGGGAGACTGTGAAGCGGGCACGCCAGTGTTCGTGGAGTCATCGTTGAAATACCACTCTGGTCATACTGGATGTCTAACTTCGGCCCGTGATCCGGGTCAGGGACAGTGCCTGATGGGTAGTTTAACTGGGGCGGTTGCCTCCCAAAATGTAACGGAGGCGCCCAAAGGTTCCCTCAGCCTGGTTGGCAATCAGGTGTCGAGTGCAAGTGCACAAGGGAGCTTGACTGTGAGAGTGGCAGCTCGAGCAGGGACGAAAGTCGGGACTAGTGATCCGGCGACTCGTTGTGGAACGGTCGTCGCTCAACGGATAAAAGGTACCTCGGGGATAACAGGCTGATCTTGCCCAAGAGTCCATATCGACGGCATGGTTTGGCACCTCGATGTCGGCTCGTCGCATCCTGGGGCTGGAGTAGGTCCCAAGGGTTGGGCTGTTCGCCCATTAAAGCGGTACGCGAGCTGGGTTCAGAACGTCGTGAGACAGTTCGGTCCCTATCCTCTGCGCGCGTTGGAAATTTGAGAAGGTCTGTCCTTAGTACGAGAGGACCGGGACGGACGAACCTCTGGTATGTCAGTTGTACCGCCAGGTGCATGGCTGATTAGCTACGTTCGGGATGGATAACCGCTGAAAGCATCTAAGCGGGAAGCCGGCTTCGAGATGAGATTTCCTTGCCCCTTTGAGGGTGTGAGGCCCCCAGCGAGATGACTGGGTTGATAGGCTGGATGTGGAAGCACGGACTGAAGACGTGTGGAGCTGACCAGTACTAATAGGCCGATGACTTTTACACACATCATTTCTTCTCACTGCCTCTGGTGGGAAGGGTTCGGGGTGTTCGCGTCCACTGTGCGGTTGTCTGATTGCAGCCCCACGCCAGGGTTACCGTGTGTGGTAGTGTTGGTGTGGTTGATAAGTGAATGAGTGTGCCACTTGTTGTGGCTCTCGCAGGTTTCCCGCGGGTCCTGGTGTTTTTGGGGTGTGGTTGGGGTGAGGGTTACGGCGGTCATAGCGTGGGGGAAACGCCCGGTTCCATTCCGAACCCGGAAGCTAAGGCCCACAGCGCCGATGGTACTGCAACCGGGAGGTTGTGGGAGAGTAGGTCGCCGCCGGACATTCTTTGATAGAGGGTTGAGGCCCCACACCGTTCTGGTGTGGGGCCTCCCCGCGTTGATGGGCCGTTTCGCGGATCTGCGGGTGTCAGCAGGTGGCCCGGTAGGCTGATCCGCGCATCTCCGTGCGGGCGTCTGTGGGAGCCACAGAGCCGCGAACCCCGTTCCCGATGGAAGGACACCATGGCAGAGGACTCTTCTCGAGACCGTCGCGACGATCGGCGCGGGGGACCGCGGAAGTCTTTCCGTGCCGGCGGCCCCCGGTCGGGTTCTCGTCCGGACTCCTCTCGCCACGACGACGGAGGCCGGGACAGGGGCCGTGGTGAGCGTGACGCCCCCCGTCGTGGGCAGGGCGGCGACCACGAGCGTCGACGCGGGGACTCCGCACACCGCAACCGCGAGGGGGATCGCCCGGCTCGCCCGGGGCGTCCGGATTCCGGCCGACGCGGTGGTCCCGCGGAGCGCGCCGAACGCGAGCGGCCCGCTCACAACCCGGCGGACCTGCGTGCCGCCAACCGGACCGACCAGCAGCGCTCTCCGGACATCGACGCGGACGTCACCGGGAAGGAGCTGGACCGCGGCACGTTGAAGGAGATCGGCGGGCTGGACGAGCGTCCCGGCACGTGGGTCGCCAAGCACCTCGTGATGGCGGGACGCTATCTGGAGGAGGACCCCGCGCTGGCGTTCCAGCACGCCCTCGCCGCCTCCCGCAAGGGAGGACGCCTGGCGCGGGTGCGGGAAGCCGTCGCGCTGACGGCCTACGCGGCGGGGGAGTACCAGGACGCCCTCCGGGAGTTCCGCACGTACCGCCGCATGACCGGCGATGACACACATGTGGCCGCCCAGGTGGACTGCGAGCGCGCCCTCGGCCGTCCGGAGAAGGCACTGCAGCTGGCGGAGGAGGTGGACCAGGAGCGTCTGGACCGGGCCGCCCGCGTCGAGCTGGCCATGGTGGTCTCGGGGATCCGCGAGGACCAGGGAGACCTGGCCGGCGCCCACGACGCCCTGCAGGTCCCCGAACTGGACCGTCGCCGCGGCTACCCGTTCTCTCCACGCCTCTTCCAGCGCCAGGCCGACGTGCTGGCCGCCCTGGGCAGGAGAGACGAGGCCGCACAGTGGCGCCGTTCCGTCCGGGTGGCCGAACGCGCCCTCGGACTGGGCGGGTTCGCCGAGCCGCAGATCATGGACATCGAGGTCGAGCCGGAGGAGGAGTCCCGTCCCCGCGACCGTGGCCGCGGTGAGCGCGGTGATCGCGTCCGAGCTGACCGCGGCTCCGCCGGGTCGCCCGCTCCGGCGGCGGAGGAGTCGTCCCCGTCCGAGGCCGAGCCGGACCCGAACCAGATGTCCCTGTTCGACGGCATCGCGGACGCGGACGTGGCGGATGCGGGGCGCCGCCGGGAGGAGCCGTGAGCCGGCCGACCTTCTTCGGCGGGCACGACGGCCTCCTCTGCGACCTCGACGGCGTGGTGTACGCCGGCGCCGGCCCGTTGCCGGGCGCCGTCGAGGCACTCGCCGAACTGCGCAGGCGCGGCGTGCCCGTCGGGTTCGTGACCAACAACGCGTCCCGCCCGCCGGGGAGGGTCGCCGCTCACCTGCAGGAGCTGGGCGTCCAGGCTGACCCGGGGGAGGTCTTCGGGTCCGCCCCGGCGGGCGCCGCCCTGCTCGAGGAGACCCTGCAGGACCGGCTCGGTCGGAGCACGGGCCGGGTGCTCGTCGTCGGCTCCGCCTACCTGAGGGGCCTGGTCGAACAGCGCGGCCACACTGTGGTCTCCTCGGCCGCCGAACGCCCGGACGCCGTCCTGCAGGGCTTCGACCCGGGCATCGGATGGTCGGAGCTGGCGGAGGCGGCGTACGCGGTCAACGCGGGAGCCGCCTGGGTGGCCACCAACCTGGACCTGTCCATCCCGCGGGCCGAGGGCGTGGCACCCGGCAACGGCGCCCTCGTGGCCGCCGTCGGCCATGCCACGGGCACCGCGCCGGTCGCGGCCGGGAAGCCCGAGCCGCAGCTGTTCCGCCTCGCCGCGCGCGAGCTCGGACTGGCCCGTCCGCTGATGGTCGGCGACCGGCTCGACACCGACATCCGCGGGGCCAACGCCGCGGGCATCGAGACCGCCCTCGTGCTCACGGGCGTGGACACCCGGGAGAGCGCCGGCCGGGCCCCGGCCGCAGACCGCCCGGCCTGGATCGTCCCGGACCTCACTGCCCTGCTCACCGACGCCCCGGCCCGCGAGGACGACTCCCGTGGCTGACGGCGTGCGCGCCGACGTCGCGCTGGCGGCCCGCGGCCTGGCCCGCTCCCGCACGGAGGGGGCGGCTCTCGTCCGGGCCGGGGCCGTCCTGCTGGACGGCGCCGTGGTGCGCCGTCCGTCCCAGGCCGTGCCCGACGGCGCCCGCCTCGAGCTCGCGGACGCCGGGCCGCGCTACGTCTCCCGCGCCGCGCACAAGCTGGTGAGCGCCCTCGAGGCCTTCCCCGTGCCGGTCACGGGCCGGCGCGCGCTCGACGCCGGCGCCTCCACCGGGGGCTTCACCCAGGTGCTCCTCGAGCGGGGGGCCGCGCAGGTGGCCGCGGTCGACGTCGGCCACGACCAGCTGGCACCGCGGATCCGGGAGGACCCCCGCGTGCTCGTGCGCGAGGGGCTGAACGTCCGCGAGCTCGCGGCCGAGGACGTCGGCGGGCCCGTGGACCTGGTCGTCTCGGACCTCTCCTTCATCTCCCTGCGGCTCGTGCTCGGTCCTCTGGCCGCCGTGTGCCGTCCCGGGGCGGACCTGCTGCTCATGGTCAAGCCCCAGTTCGAGGTGGGCAGGGCGGCCCTGCCGCGCACCGGCGTCGTGACGGACCCGCAGGCCCGGGCCGACGCGGTGGCGGGCGTGGCCGCGGCCGCACTGGAGGGGGGCCTCGAGGTCGCGGGCCTGGCCCGGTCGGGCCTGCCCGGCCAGGACGGCAACGTGGAGTTCTTCCTGCACCTGCGGGCCCGGGCGGACGGGGCGGGACCGGGGGAGGCGCCCGTCGGGGACGCCGACCCCGCCGCCCGAGCCGCGGACCTGGTGGCGGCCGCCGACGTCGACTGGTCCTGACCGCGGCGGAGGACCGCGCCGCCGGCGCGTCCGCCCCGTCGCTATCCTGGGGGAAGCTCCGTCACCGGAGCCCACCCCACCGCGGAAGGAACCATGTCCGAGACCCCCGCACGCCGCGTGCTCGTGCTCGCCCACACGGGGCGGCAGGACGCCATCGACGCGGCCCTGCAGGCCATCCGCATCCTCGACGAGGAGGGCCTGGACAGCGTCATGCCCGCCGCGGACGTGGCGGCCGTGCGCGCCGCAGTGGGGGAGGACCCCGGCTTCCGCCCCCTCTCGCTCGGCGAGGACTGCGCGCTGTCCGACGTGAGCCTCGGACTGGTCCTCGGCGGGGACGGCTCCGTCCTGCGCGCCGCCGACCTGGTGCGCGGCCACGGCATCCCGCTCCTGGCGGTCAACCTCGGCCACGTCGGGTTCCTCGCCGAGTCCGAGCGCACGGACCTGCACCGCACCGTCAAGGCGATCGCCGACGAGGCCTACGTGGTCATCGAACGGATGGCGCTCGACGTCGTGGTGCGCGTGGACGGCCGGGAGGCGGCCCGGACGTGGGCCCTGAACGAGGCCTCCGTGGAGAAGTCCAACCGGGAGCGCATGCTGGAGGTCGTGGTCTCCGTGGACGACTCGCCGCTGACCGCGTTCGGCTGCGACGGCGTGGTGCTGGGCACCCCCACGGGGTCCACCGCCTACGCGTTCTCCGCGGGCGGACCCGTGGTGTGGCCGGGGGTGGAGGCCCTGCTGTTCGTGCCCATCAGCGCGCACGCGCTGTTCGCCCGTCCCCTCGTGGTGGGACCGCACTCCACCATCGCCGTGGACATCATGACCCGCACCCGCGAGACGGGCGTGCTGTGGTGCGACGGGCGCCGCACGGTGGACCTCCCGCCGAACGCCCGCGTCGAAGTCACCCGCTCCACGGAGCCGGTCCGCCTGGCCCGCCTGAGCCCGGTCCCCTTCGCGGACCGCCTGGTGCGCAAGTTCCGCCTGCCCACGGAGGGCTGGCGCGGCCCCGTGACGGACGAGGACGTCCGCGCGCGGGAGGCCACCGCCGTGGCCGAGGTGGAGACCGTCGAGCCGCGGCACGCCGGCCCCCGGCCGGACGTGGTGCCGCCGCCCACCTCGGCGCTGCCCGTGCTCACCCCCGAGGACCTCGAGCGCTACCGCAGCCGCGACGGCCGGGGAGGGGATCGGACCTCATGATCGAGTACCTGCAGATCTCCGGCCTCGGCGTGATCGGCGAGGCCACCGTGGACCTGGACCCCGGCTTCACCGTGGTCACGGGCGAGACCGGCGCGGGCAAGACCATGGTGGTCACCGCTCTCGGCCTGCTGCTGGGCCGGCGGGCGGACGCCGGCGTGGTCCGGCGCGGCGCGCGTCGGGCGGTCGTCGACGCCGGCGTGCGCCTGCCGGCGGGGCACCGTGCCGTCACCCTCGCCGAGGAGGCGGGGGCCGTCGTGGAGGAGGCGGACACGGCCGGCGTGCGCGACCTGGTGCTCAGCCGCTCCGTGACGGCGTCCGGGGAGGGCACCCGGTCCCGGGCCGGGGTCGGCGGTCGGGCGGTGCCCGTGGCCGTGCTCTCCGAGGTGGGCGCGGCCCTGGTGGCCGTGCACGGACAGAACGACCAGGTCCGTCTGCAGAGTCCCGCCGCGCAGCGCCATGCCCTCGACGCGTTCGGCGGAGCCGAGCTGCAGGCCGCCCTCGCGGCCTACCGTGCCGAGCACGAGGCCTACACGCGGGCCCGGCACGAGCGGGACATGCTCGTGGAGCGGCAGCAGGAGCGCGCACGCGAGGCCGAGTCCCTGCAGCGCGGGCTCGAGGAGATCGACGAGGCCGACCCCCACGCCGGCGAGGACGAGGAGCTGCGCACCCGGATCCGTCGCCTCGAGGACGTGGAGGAGCTGCGCGCGGCCGCCGGGGGCGCGCATGCGCTGCTCGCCGGCCCGGACGTGGAGACCGGGGACGACACCCCCGGCGCCGTCACCCTCGTGGAGTCCGCCCGGGCCGCCGCGCTGGCCGCGCCCGGCCGCGACGAGGACCTGGAGGCCGCTGCCGCGCGTCTGGCCGAGGCCGCCGTGGTCCTCAACGACATCGCCGCCGACCTCGCCCGGTACGGGGCGGACCTGGACGCCGACGCGGCGGGAGACCTCGACGCGGCCCAGTCCCGCCTGGCCGAGCTGACCCGCCTGCAGCGCCTCTACGGCCCCGAGCTGAGCGACGTCGTGGCATGGGCGCAGACGCAGCGTCCGCGGCTCGAGGAGCTGCAGGGCGACTCCGGCCGCGTCGAGGAGCTGGAAGCCGAGCTGGTGCGGCTCGAGGGGAGCCGGCGGGAGCGCGCCGCGGAGCTGACCGCGCTGCGCACGACGGCGGCCCGGCGGCTCGAGGCGGCGGTCACCGCGGAGCTGCACGCCCTGTTCATGCCGGACGCCTCCTTCCACGTCACGCTGACCCCCGCCGCCGAGGGCGCCCTCGGTCCACACGGCGCCGAGGAGGTGGCCCTCGCCCTGCGCCCCCACGCCGGGGCGGAGCCCCGGGCCCTCGGCCGCGGGGCCTCCGGCGGCGAGCTCTCCCGCGTCATGCTGGCGCTCGAGGTGGTCCTCGCGGAGACCGACCCGGTGCCCACGTTCGTCTTCGACGAGGTGGACGCCGGCGTCGGCGGGGAGGCCGCCGTGAGCATCGGCGCCCGACTGGCCCGTCTGGCCCGGCACGTCCAGGTGATCGCCGTGACGCATCTGCCCCAGGTGGCCGCGTACGCCGACCGCCACGTGCGGGTGGAGAAGAACTCCGACCCCGCGGCCGGGGTGACCACGTCCGACGTCGTCACGCTCGGGGCGCAGGAGCGGGTGGAGGAGCTGGCCCGGATGCTCGCCGGACACGGGGACTCCGAGGCCGCCCGCGCCCACGCGCGCGAGCTCCTGCAGACCTCCCGCGACGCACGCTCCTGAGGCGGTCCGCTCACCGACTCGCGCGGAACCCGGTGTCACGTGTGTACGATCGAACTCCGTGGTGCAACGCGACCCTCGACTCCAGTCCTCCGGCACGGCCACCCGTCAGATCTTCGTGACGGGTGGCGTCGCCTCCTCCCTCGGCAAGGGGCTCACGGCCTCCTCCCTCGGCCACCTGCTTCGGGCTCGCGGCCTGCACGTGGTGATGCAGAAGCTCGACCCCTACCTCAACGTGGACCCCGGGACCATGAACCCGTTCCAGCACGGCGAGGTCTTCGTCACCGAGGACGGGGCCGAGACGGACTTGGACATCGGCCACTACGAGCGGTTCCTCGACGAGGACCTCGACGGCGTCAACAACGTGACCACCGGCCAGGTGTACTCCTCGGTGATCGCCCGGGAGCGGCGCGGCGAGTACCTCGGGGACACCGTCCAGGTCATCCCGCACATCACGGATGAGATCGGCCGCCGCATGCGGCTGCCCGCCACCCCGGCCGAGGGCCAGCCGACCCCGGACGTGATCATCACCGAGATCGGCGGCACGGTCGGCGACATCGAGTCCCAGCCGTTCCTCGAGGCCGCCCGTCAGGTGCGCCAGGACATCGGCCGCGACAACGTCTTCTTCCTGCACGTGTCCCTGGTCCCGTACATCGGGCCCTCGCACGAGCTGAAGACCAAGCCCACCCAGCACTCGGTGGCCACGCTGCGCTCGATCGGCATCCAGCCGGACGCGATCGTCGTCCGCTCCGACCGCGAGGTCCCCCAGGACGTGCGCTCCAAGATCGCCCGCATGTGCGACGTGGACGAGGACGCCGTGGTCAACTGCGCCGACGCGCCCTCGATCTACGACATCCCTCGCGTCATCCACGCCCAGCGCCTCGACGCCTACGCGGTCCAGGCCCTGGGCCTGAAGTTCAACGACGTCGACTGGTCCCGCTGGGACGTCGTCACCGAGGCCGTGCACCATCCCCGCCACGAGGTCGAGGTGGCGCTCGTGGGCAAGTACATCGACCTCCCCGACGCGTACCTCTCGGTGACGGAGGCCCTGCGGGCCGGCGGCTTCGCGCACCGCGCGAAGGTGAACCTGCGTTGGGTCCCCTCGGACGACTGTGAGACCCCGGAGGGCGCCGCCCGCGCCCTCGACGGCGTCGATGCGGTCTGCGTGCCCGGCGGGTTCGGCGTGCGCGGCGTGGACGGCAAGGTGGGCGCGCTGCGTCACGCCCGCGAGCACGGGATCCCGACGCTCGGCCTGTGCCTGGGCATGCAGTCCATGGTCATCGAGTTCGCCCGGAACGTCCTGGGCTGGGCCGACGCGCACTCCACCGAGTTCGACGCGGACACGGCGCACCCGGTGGTCGCCACCATGGCCGAGCAGCGGGACATCGTCTCCGGAGAGGGGGACTTGGGCGGCACCATGCGCCTGGGCTCCTACCCGGCCGTGCTGGCCCCCGGCTCCGTGACCGCCGAGGCCTACGGGACCACCGAGGTGACGGAGCGCCACCGGCACCGCTACGAGGTCGCCAACGACGTCCGCGCGGACCTCGAGGCCGCCGGACTGGTGATCTCTGGCACCTCCCCGGAGGGCGCCCTGGTCGAGTTCGTCGAGCTGCCGCGGGACGTCCACCCGTACTACGTGGCCACGCAGGCCCACCCCGAGTTCAAGTCGCGCCCCACCCAGGCCCACCCGCTGTTCGCAGGACTGGTCGGGGCCGCGCTCGCGGTCCGCGGCGCGGGCCCTGCGAGCCAGGCCGACACGTCCGTCGTCGTCGGGCACGGGCAGGCCTCCCGTGGCTGAGGCCTCGGCCCGAGAGGGCCGCTCCCCGCTGCGGGACCTGCACCGGCCCCGGAGGGTCAAGAAGGCCAAGACCGTCTTCGAGGGGCGGGTGTGGGACGTGGCCCGGGAGACGTTCCGCCTGGACCCACAGGACAAGGGTCAGGAGCCGCTCACGCGTGAGCTCATGGTCCACCCCGGCGCCGTGGCGGTGCTCGCGCTGCGCACGCAGCTGACCACGGTGGGTCCCCGGGACGAGGTCGCTCTCGTCCGCCAGTACCGGCACCCCGTGGGCATGGAGCTGTGGGAGGTCCCCGCGGGCCTGCGGGACGTGGACGCGGAGCCCCTGCACGAGACCGCCCGTCGCGAGCTGCACGAGGAGGCCGACCTGGCCGCCACGGAGTGGCACACCCTGGTGGACTTCTTCACCACCCCGGGCGGGTCCACCGAGGCAATCCGGGTGTTCCTCGCCCGGCAGGTCCGCCAGGCGCCCGAGGCGGAGCGCCACGTCCGCACGGGGGAGGAGGCGGCCATGCCGCTGGCGTGGATCGCGGTGGACGAGGTGCTCGACGCCGTCCTGGACGGGCGCGTGCACAACCCGTCCACCGCGATGGCGATCCTCGCCCTGCATGCGCACCGCGCGCAGGGCTGGCGTCGCCTGCGTCCCGTGGACGCCCCCTTCGTGCCCGACCGGCAGGCGCCCGCGGCGGACCCGCCGCGGTGACCGCCCCGGCCCTGGAGGGGGCGGTCCGGCGCCACCTCGACCACCTGGCCGTGGAGCGCGGCCTGGCGGAGAACACCCTCGCCGCGTACCGGCGGGACCTGGCCCGCTACGCGGCGTGGCTGGCCGCGTCCGGGGTCGGGGCGCCCGAGGAGGTCGACGCCGGCCACGTCACCGGGTTCGTCGCGGCCCTGGGCACCGGCGGGGACGGCGGCCGTCCGCTGGCCCCTCGGTCCGTCGCGCGCGTCCTGGCCGCCGTGCGGGGCCTCCACCGGTTCTGGGCGCTCGAGGGCCTCGCGCCGACGGACCCTGCCGCCGACGTCGCCCCGCCGGCGGCCCCCGAACGGCTCCCCCGGGCCTTGAGCGTGGACGCGGTCACCCGCCTGCTGGAGGCCGTCCCCGTGGACAGTCCCGCGGGCCTGCGGGACCGGGCGCTGGTGGAGTTCCTCTACGGCACCGGCGCGCGCGTGTCCGAGGCCGTCGGCCTGGACGTGGACGATGTCGTCGGGGTCACCGGGGAGCACGGGGACGACGTCCCCGTGGTGCGCCTGTTCGGCAAGGGCTCGAAGGAGCGGATCGTGCCCGTGGGGTCGTATGCCGCCGAGGCGGTCGCGGCCTGGCTGGTGCGCGGCCGCCCGGCCCTGGTGGCGGGCGCCCGTCCCGCACGCGGCACCCCGGCCCTGTTCCTCAACCTGCGCGGCGGACGGCTGTCTCGGCAGTCGGCGTGGTCCGTGATCACGGCGGCCGCGGACCGCGCGGGGCTGGCGGAGGAGGTCTCCCCGCACACGCTGCGCCACTCCTTCGCCACGCACCTGATGCAGGGCGGCGCGGACGTGCGCGTGGTCCAGGAGCTGCTCGGCCACGCCTCCGTGACCACCACGCAGGTCTACACGCGGGTCACGGCGGAGGCGCTGCGCGAGGTGTACGCCCAGGCCCACCCGCGGGCCCGGTGGGACGGGCGCTGAGGCGGCACCGTCGTCGTCCGCCCCCTCCTCCCACGCAAGCGGGGGCGATTCCCGTCGGCATGGACCTGCCACGCCGACGGGAATCGCCCCCGAATCGCGGGGCCTGGCGGCTCAGCCCGCCGGCAGCTCGCGCTGGTCCGGGCCGTCGTAGGCCGAGAGCGGGCGGATCAGGGCGTTGGCGGCGCGCTGCTCCATGATGTGCGCGGTCCAGCCGGTGATGCGGGACGCGATGAAGATGGGCGTGAACATCTCGGTGTCGAAGCCCATGAGGTGGTACGTCGGGCCGGCCGGGTAGTCGAGGTTCGGCTTGATCTGCTTGGCCTCGTCCATGGCCTGCTCGAGGCCGTCGTACAGGCCCAGCAACTCGTGGCGGCCATAGTGCTCGATCATGCGGTCCAGCGCGGCCTTCATGGTGGGCACGCGGGAGTCGCCGTTCTTGTACACGCGGTGGCCGAAGCCCATGACCTTCTTCTTCTGGGCCAGGGCGTCCTCCATCCAGGCCTTCGAGCGGGCGGCGGCGTCCTCGCGGGACTCCTCCTTGCGGATGCCGATCTCGTCGAAGGTGTGCATCACGGCCTCGTTCGCGCCGCCGTGCAGCGGGCCCTTGAGGGCGCCGATCGCGCCGGTCACGGCCGAGTGCAGGTCCGAGAGGGTGGAGGTGATCACGCGCGCCGTGAAGGTGGAGGCGTTGAAGGAGTGCTCGGCGTAGAGGACCATCGACACGCGGAACGCGTCGACGACCTCCTCCGGCTGCTCCTCGCCGAAGGTCATCCAGAGGAAGTTGGCCGAGTAGTCCAGGTCCGCGTTCGGCTCGACGACGTCCTGGCCGCGCCGGCGACGCTGGTCGTAGGCGACGACGGCCGGGAACGCCGCGAACAGGGCCTTCGCCTTCTCCAGCTCGGCCTCGGGGGAGGAGTCCTCCGCCTTCGGGTGGTTGGCGCCCAGCACGGACACCGCGGTGCGGCCCACGTCCATGGGGTGGCAGTCGGTCGGCAGCAGGTCGATGGCCTGCTTGACCTTCGGGTCGAGCGCACGGTGGGCGCGCTCGAACTGCTGGAACTCCGCCAGCTCCGCGTCGGTCGGCAGCTCGCCGGTCCACAGCAGCAGGGCGACGGCTTCGAACGGCAGGCTCGCCGCGAGGTCCTGCACGGGGTAGCCGCGGTACAGCAGGGAGTTGGTCTCGGGGTTGACCTTGGAGATCGCGGTGGTGTCCACCACGACGCCGGCCAGGCCCTTCTTGATCTCGGTGTCGGTCATGATGTCCCTCCTCAAGGGGGAGGCGGCCCGCCCCGGGCGGGGCGGGCCGCGGTGACGGGGTCAGAGGTTGGCGTTGTTGGAGTCGATGTCCAGGGTCGGCACGTCGAAGTTGAAGATGCCGGTGTCGAACGCGTTGTACGCCTCGTAGTCCACGAGCTCATAGAGGCGGGCACGGGTGAGCATCTGCTCCACCTGGGACTGCTGGGTGCCCTCCTCCTTGATGGCGTCGAGCACGCGCTCGGACGCGCCGAGGGAGGCGCGCAGCAGGGTGACCGGGTAGATCACCATGGACACGCCGGCGTCGGCCAGCTGGTCCCGGGTGAACAGCTCGGACTTGCCGAACTCGGTCATGTTCGCGAGCACGGGCACGCCGAGCGGCGCCAGCTCCCGGCACACGGTCTCGAACTCGCCGATGTCCTTGAGGGCCTCGGGGAAGATCGCGTCCGCCCCGGCCTCCACGAGCGCCTTCATGCGGGCGATCGCGGCGTCGAGGCCCTCCACGGCGCGCAGGTCGGTGCGCGCCATGATCAGGAAGTTCGGGTCCCGGCGGGCGTCCACGGCGGCGGCGATGCGCTTGACCGCGGTGTCCAGGTCCACCATGTTCTTGCCGTCGAGGTGGCCGCACCGCTTGGGGTTGAACTGGTCCTCGATGTGGCAGCCTGCCAGGCCGGCGTCCTCGAGCTCCTGCACCGTGCGGGCCACGTTCATCGGCTCGCCGAAGCCGGTGTCGGCGTCGATGATGCAGGGCAGCTCCGTCAGGCGGGCGATCTGCCCGCCGCGGACGGCCACCTCGGTGAGGGTGGTCAGGCCGACGTCGGGCAGGCCCAGCTCGTTGGCCAGGACGGCCCCCGAGATGTAGACCCCGGGGAAGCCCTTCTCCTCGATCAGCTTGGCCGAGAGCGGGGTGAAGGCGCCGGGGAACTGCTGCGCCCCGCCCTTCTTCAGGGTCTCCCGCAGGTCGATGCGCTTCTGCGCGGCGGTCTTCTTGGCGTACAGCATCAGAACAGGCCCTTCGGTGCGGCGGCGAGGTCGGCCTCGGAGAGGAAGGCAGGGTCGGCCTGGACGTTGAGCTGGTCCAGCTCGCCCGGGCCGAGCTCCGCGAGGCGCTGCACGGCGTCCAGGAAGCGGTCCTGCTCCTCGGCGGTGACGATGCCCCCGGCGAGGGTGCGGAACTTCTGGATGTACTGCTCGCGGGAGAACGGCCGGGCCCCCAGGGGGTGGGCGTCGGCCACCGCGATCTCGTCCGTGATCACGGTGCCGTCCGTCAGGGTGATCTCCACCGCGCCGCCGAACGCCTTCTCGGTGAGGTCGTTCGAGTGGTAGCGGCGGGTCCACTCCGGGTCCTCCACGGTGGTCACCTTGTGCCACAGGGCGACCGTGTCCTCGCGGCCCGCGCGCTCGGGGGCGTACGAGTCCACGTGGTGCCACGCGCCGTCCTGGAGGGCCACGGTGAAGATGTAGGGGATCGAGTGGTCGAGGGTCTCGCGCGAGGCGGTGGGGTCGTACTTCTGCGGGTCGTTGGCGCCCGAGCCGATCACGTAGTGCGTGTGGTGCGAGGTCTTGATGAGGACCTTCTCCACGTTCTCCGGGTCGGTGGCCTCGGGGTGCTCCGAGTGCAGCTTGCGGGCCAGGTCGATCCAGGCCTGCGCCTGGTACTCCGCGGAGTGCTCCTTGGTGTAGGTGTCCAGGATGCCGCGCTTGGCCTCGCCCTGCTCCGGCAGCGGCACCACGTAGTGGGCGTCCTTGCCGTCCAGCATCCAGGCGATCACGCCGTCCTCGCCCTCGTAGATCGGCACGGGGGAGGTCTGGCCGCGCATCGCGCGGTCCGCGGCCTCCACGGCCATCTTGCCGGCGAAGGCCGGGGCGTGGGCCTTCCACGTGGAGATCTCGCCCTTGCGGGACTGGCGGGTGGCGGTGGTGGTGTGCAGGCCCTGGCCGACGGCCTGGAACACGGTCTCGGCATCGAGGCCCAGGAGGGTGCCGATGCCGGCCGAGGCGGACGGGCCGATGTGGGCGACGTGGTCGATCTTGTGCTTGTGCAGGCAGATCGACTTCACGAGGTCCACCTGGATCTCGTAGCCGGTGGCGATGCCGCGGATGAGGTTGCGGCCGGAGCGGCCGGTGTGCTGGGCGACGGCGAGGATCGGCGGGATGTTGTCACCCGGGTGGGAGTACTCCTCAGCCAGGAACGTGTCGTGGTAGTCGAGCTCGCGCACGGCCACGCCGTTGGCCCACGCGGCCCACTCGGGGGAGACCTTGTGGTCCACGCCGAAGACGGTGGCGCCGGCGCCGCCGGTGGACACCGGGTGGGACAGCGCCTGGGCGCGGGCGGCCACGATCGGCCCGCGCTTCAGGGAGGCCACGGCCACGGAGGCGTTGTCGATGATGCGGTTGACGATCATCTCCTCGACCTCGGGGAGGACCTCCACCGGGTCGACGGCGACCTCGGCGATCTTCCAGGCGAGCTGGTCCTCGCGGGCCAGGTTGTCGGCGGAGGGGTGGACGCGGACGTCGTGGTTCTTCACGGGCGGTCTCCTTCGGTGGTGGTGAGCAGGGCGGTGGGGTCCTCGGCCCGGCCGTGCCGGGTGAGGTGGCTGAAGGCGTGGTGCAGGTGCACCCGCGTGGTGGCGTCGGCCAGGTCGGCCGCGCCCGAGGCCACGGCGGCGGCGATGTCGGCGTGCTCAGCCGCGGAGACGGCCAGGCGCCCCGGGTCGTGCGCGGCGAGCCGGCGCAGGCGGGCCAGGTGCAGTCGCAGCGTGCGCAGCGTGGAGACCAGGTAGGGGTTCTCGGCGGCCTCGTCCAGACCGGCGTCGAGCGCCGTGGTGAGGCGGTAGTAGTCGCGGGGGTCGCCGCCCGCCTCGAGGTGACCGACCGCCACGGTGAACCGGCCCGCCAGATCGGCCATGACGGCCGCCTGCTCGGCGGTGGCGCGCTGGGCGGCGCGGCGGGCCAGCAGCGACTCGAGTGCGATGCGCAGGTCGAAGAGGTGCTCGGCCTGCTCGAGCGACAGGTCCGAGACCACGACCCCCCGCCCGGGCGCCTGCTCGGCGAGGCCGTCCGAGACGAGGCGGGACAGGGCCTCGCGCACGGGCGTGCGCGAGATGCCGAGGCGTTCGGCGAGCTCGACCTCGCCGAGCACGGCTCCCGGGGGCAGGTCCCACTCGAGGATCTCCCCGCGCAGCACCTCGTAGGCGCGTTCACTGGCTCGCATGCCCTTACTGTATACATGTCACGGGGAAAGGGAAAGGATTTTGCGTCACGTCCGCGACAGGTCGGACGTCATGTATACACATCTCTTGCCTTCTGTGATGCAGGACACTAGGTTCACCCCATGGCCACTCATGACGCCCCCACCTCCTCCGGCCCCTACTCCGACGCCCACGCCCGCTCCCTGACGGACCGCGAGGGCTTCTGGCTCGACGCCGCCCGGGCGATCGACTGGACCGTCGCACCGACCCGCGCGCTGGACGACACGGACGCCCCCCTCTACCGCTGGTTCCCCGACGGCGTGCTCAACACCGCGCACAACTGCCTCGACCGCCACGTCGAGGCCGGACGCGGGGACGCGCCCGCCCTCGTGCACGACTCCGCCATGACCGGCGAGGTCACCCGCTTCACCTACGCGCAGCTGCGGGACGAGGTGGCCGCCCTCGCCGGCGCGCTGGCCGCCCGCGGCGTGGGCAAGGGGGACCGGGTGCTGGTCTACCTGCCGATGATCCCGCAGGCCCCGATCGCGATGCTCGCCTGCGCCCGCCTGGGCGCCGTGCACTCCGTGGTCTTCGGCGGCTTCGCCCCCCGCGAGCTGGCCGCGCGGATCGACGACGCGACCCCCGACGTCGTGCTGACCTGCACCGGCGGCATCGAGCCCAAGCGCCGCGTCGAGTACCTGCCCGCCGTGGCCGAGGCCCTCGAGACCGCCTCCCACCCGGTGCGCACCGTGCTGGTGCATGCGCGCGAGGGCTTCGAGACCGCGCTCGCGGACGTGTCCGCTCGCGGCGGCGCCGCGTGGGAGGACTGGGACGCCGCCGTCGCCGACGCCGAGCCGGCCGCGTGCGTGGACGTCGCCGCCACCGACCCGCTGTACGTGCTCTACACCTCGGGGACCACCGGCAAGCCCAAGGGCGTGGTCCGGGACAACGGCGGGCACGCCGTGGCCCTGCGCTGGACCATGGAGAACATCTACGACGTCGGCCCCGGCCAGGCCATGTGCACCGCCTCGGACGTGGGCTGGGTGGTGGGCCACTCCTACATCGTCTACGGCCCGCTCCTGGCCGGCGCCACCACCGTGATGTACGAGGGCAAGCCGGTCGGGACCCCGGACGCCGGCGCCTTCTGGCGCCTCGTGGAGGACCACGGGGTGCGCTCCTTCTTCACCGCCCCCACCGCGCTGCGCGCGATCCGCAAGGCCGACCCCGAGGGCGAGCTGCTCAGGGCCCACGACCTCTCCTCCCTGAAGCACTTCTTCGCCGCCGGCGAGCGGCTGGACCCCGAGACCCAGCGGTGGATCGAGGGGCTGCTGGAGATGCCCGTGATCGACCACTGGTGGCAGACCGAGACGGGCTGGGCGATCGCCGCCAACCCGGTGGGCCTGCAGGAGCTGCCGGTCAAGATCGGCTCCGCCTCGGTGCCCAGCCCGGGCTTCGACCTCGTGGTCCTGGACGGGCTCGGCGAGGAGGTGCCGGCGGGCACCGAGGGCAACATCGCCGTCCGCCTGCCCCTGCCCCCCGGCACCCTGCCCACCCTGTGGGGCGCCGACCAGCGGTACGTGGACTCCTACCTCTCGGCCTTCCCGGGCCACTACGCCACGGGGGACTCGGGCGTGGTGGACGAGGACGGGTACGTGTTCGTCCTCGGCCGCACCGACGACGTCATCAACGTCTCGGGCCACCGGCTCTCCACCGGCGTGCTCGAGGCGGCCCTGGCCGCCCACCCGGCCGTGGCCGAGTGCGCCGTCATCGGCGTCGCGGACCAGCTCAAGGGCCAGCGCCCCTCCGGGTACGTGGTGCTCACGTCGGGCGTCGAGGTGCCCGAGCCCGGCTCGGACGCGGAGACGGAGCTGCTCGACGCGCTGCGCCAGGCGGTCCGCCGCGAGGTGGGACCGGTGGCGGACTTCCGCGACGTCACCGTGGTGGACGCGTTGCCCAAGACCCGCTCCGGCAAGATCCTGCGCAAGACCATGCGCCAGATGGCCGACGGCGAGGACTACACGGTGCCCTCCACCATCGAGGACGCCTCGGTCCTGGAGCAGCTGCAGCCGCTGCTGCGGCCCGGCCGCTGACGCGCGTCGGGGGTGCGGGGGCCGCCCGTCAGCGGCGAGCGGCCCCCGCCCTCCACACGTACTCCTGCTCCGGCCGGCCTCGGCCGCCGTGGCGCGCCCGGCGGTCCACGCGGCCGATGGCCACGAGGTGCTCGAGGTACCGGCGCGCGGTGACCCGGGACATCCCGAGCCGCTCGCCGACCTCGCTCGCACTGAGCCCGGCGTCGGCGGCGCGCACGGCGTCCACCACGGTGCGCAGGGTGCCGTCCGTGAGGCCCTTGGGCAGCTCCTCCGCCCCGCGGTGCCGGCCCACGCGGAACACGTCGTCGATCTGGTCCTGTCCGCCCAGGCGGCCGTCCCCCGCCAGGAGCGCGTCGGCGGAGCGGAACCCGGTGAGTCGCGCGGCGAGCTCGTCGAAGCCGAACGGCTTGACGAGGTACTGCACCACCCCGAGCGCGAGCGCGCGGCGCACCACCGGCAGCTCGGTCGCCGCGGTCAGGGCGAGCACGCCGCCCTCGAACCCGGCCGCCCGCAGCTGCCCCAGCAGGTCCAGGCCGTGGCCGTCGGGCAGGTTCATGTCCAGGAGCACGACGTCGAAGGGGAAGCGCCCGTCCCGCCGCAGGGCCGCGGCCACGAGGCGACGGGCCTCGTCCACGGACGCGGCGCGGCCGGCCGGGGAGAATCCGGGCAGGCGGGAGACGTGGTCGGCGTAGAGGGCGGCGGTGACGTCCTCGTCCTCCACGATCAGGACGCGGTAGGCGCGGGCAGGGGCGAGGGGGCGTCGAGGCGGACCGCATGGTCGAGGGCCACGCCCCGCTCGGCAGCCTGGGCCTGCTTGGCCTCGAGGAGGGCGGTGACGACGTCGACCGCGTCCTCGTCCGGGCGGCGGTGCCGGGTCAGGACGCCCCGGGCGGCCTCGAGGCGGCCGGCGTCGACGAGGGCCAGGGCCGTGTGCAGCTGGTTGGCGTGCTCGTGGGTCTGGGCGCGCAGCGCCGCGGTCAGGGTGTGCGAGAGGGCCAGGTCGTCGCTCAGGCGCTGCAGGTCGGTGCGGTCGTGGAGCACGACCACCCGGGTGCCGACCGGCGCGGGGGCCACGCCCTCCCGGGCCGCCACCGCGAGCGCCCCGCCGCGCCGGGGGGCGCGCCGCTCGATCCGGCGCTGCTGGACCACCGCGAGCCGGCCGTCCAGCTCCACCGTGAACTCGCCCCGGGGATGCCGGTCCAGGGCGTCCGCGAGGGCGGCGGGCAGGTGGACGGCCTCCGTCGAGGAGCCCGCCTCCCCCCGTGGGGGCATCCCGAGGAGCCGGTCGGCGGCGGCGTCGTGCTGTCGCACCCGTCCGTCGGGGGAGAGGACCAGCACGCCCGCGCCCATCGAGTCCATGGCGGCCTCGGAGAGGAGGAAGGCCTCGGCGAGGTCCTCGGGGCCGCGGCCCAGGGTGACGCGGTGCAGGTAGCGGCCCACGGCGTAGGCGACGACGGCGCCGACCGCGGCGGTCAGCGCGAAGGTCAGCGCCAGGCGCGGCAGCTGGGCGGCGGCGACGATGTCCAGCTCGGAGACCTGCACGCCCATGGTGAGCACCCCGGCCACGGTGCCGGTGGCGGGGTCGCGCACGGGCACCACGGCACGGACGGACCGACCGGCGGCGCCCGTCGTCGAGACCTCGGTCCACGATCCCCCGGCCACCGCCCGGTCGACGGGCAGGGGATAGGGGACGCCGACCTGCTCCGGATGCCAGCTGGCGACCCGCATCCCGGTGGGGTCCATCACGGTCATCCAGGACACCCGCGCCTGGCCCATGATCTCGGGGATGCGCCGCTGCAGATCTCGCGCCGCGGCGGGCGAGACGGCCGCCCGCTGCACCTGGTCCTCCTGCGCCACGGGGGAGGCAACCCCCAGCACGTGCCGCTTCTCGACGTCGAGGGCGGTCTGCCGTGCCTGGAGGTAGGCGGCCCAGCCGGACAGGAGGGCGATCGCGGAGAGGAGCAGCAGGAGCGTGGCGGCGGTGCGGCGGGCGATCGACCACGGGTGGCGCATCGGCGGGGCTCCTTCCGGTCCGGAGAGGGGGTGAGGGGTGGTGGGGGAGAGGCCCCTCGATCGTGCCCCGGATCCGTGTCCGTGACCACGATGAACGCAAGGGTGACGTGCGCTACGGACGGCGGGAGAGTGGGCGCATCGCTGCCGTCCGTGGTGGCGTGCCCCCGTACCCATGAGAAGGAGCGTGCGATGGCGCACCCCGTCCCCGCGGACACCGCGACCCCGCCCGTGCGGCACACGAAGGACCGCACCCACTGGCTGTACATCATGGTCATCGCCTCGGTGATCCTCGGCGCGGCCGTCGGCCTGCTGTTCCCCGAGTTCGGCAAGTCCCTGAAGCCGCTCGGCGACGGCTTCGTCTCCCTGATCAAGATGATGATCGGCCCCGTCATCTTCTGCACGATCGTGCTGGGCATCGGCTCGATCGCCAAGGCCGCCACGGTCGGCAAGGTCGGCGGCATGGCCCTGCTGTACTTCCTCGCCATGTCCACGTTCGCCCTGGCGATCGGCCTCGTGGTGGGCAACCTCGTGCACCCGGGCGACGGCCTCAAGCTCACCCCGTACGACCCGAACAAGCCCAAGGCCGAGCTGAACTCGACCGTCCAGTTCCTGCTGGACATCATCCCGGGCTCCATGCCCGTGCTCCCGACCCTGTTCGTCGCCCTGCTGGTGGGCTTCGCCCTGCAGCAGATGGGTCCGGCCGGCGCTCCGCTGCTGCGCGGCCTCACGCTCGTCCAGGGCGTCGTCTTCCGCATCCTCATGATGATCATGTGGATCGCCCCGCTGGGCGCGTTCGGCGCGATCGCCGCCGTGGTGGGCTCCACCGGCTGGTCCGCGATCGGCGCCATGCTGCTGCTGATGGGCGCCTTCTACGCCACCTGCATCCTGTTCATCGTGCTGGTGCTCGGCACCCTGCTCAAGGTGGTCACCGGCCTGAGCGTCTTCTCCCTCATGAAGTACCTGGGCCGCGAGTACCTGCTGATCTTCGCCACCAGCTCCTCCGAGTCCGCCCTGCCCCGCCTGATCGCCAAGATGGAGCACGCCGGCGTGGACAAGTCCGTGGTGGGCGTGACCGTCCCCACCGGCTACTCCTTCAACCTGGACGGCACCGCCATCTACCTGACCATGGCCGCGCTGTTCGTCTCCAACGCCATGGGCATGGAGATGAACCTCGGCGAGCAGGTCGGCCTGCTGCTGTTCATGATCATCGCCTCCAAGGGCGCCGCCGGCGTCACCGGCGCCGGCCTGGCCACCCTGGCCGCGGGCCTGCAGGCGCACCGCCCCGAGCTGCTGGGCGGCATGGGCGTGATCGTGGGCATCGACAAGTTCATGTCCGAGGCCCGCGCCCTGACCAACTTCACCGGCAACGCGGTGGCCACCCTCCTGATCGGCAAGTGGGTCGGCGAGCTCGACGGCGCCCGCGCCCGCGAGGTCCTCTCCGGCCGCCTGAAGTTCGACGAGGCCATGGTGGTCGGCCACGGCGGGGAGGAGTTCGACTCCCACGCCTCCCCGACCGCGGCCGAGCAGGCGTTCGAGGGCCACCCCGGCTCGAGCCTGAACGTCAGCATGGCCGCCGACGGCCGCACCGAGGACAGCCGTCCCGTGGGGCGCTGACCCCGGACCGCACCGCGACTGCGCGTCGCACCCCGGCCGGGGCCGGGACGGAACGCCCTTCCGTCCCGGCCCCGGCCGGCGTCGTGCGGCACCCCTCCGCCGTCGGATGGCGCCCAGGTACTAGGGTGGGGCCCGAGCAGCGCGCCCCCGGCGGCGCCCCCGGCCCCGGGGGCGGTGCCCGCCGGACCGGGCGTGGGAGAACCAGCGTGGAAGGAGCCGGCGCCGCCGTGACCCCCCAGGACCCGATCCCCGTGATGACGATCCACGGCGAGCCCGTGCTCGGCCCCACGGGCCGCCCCAAGCACGACTTCCCCGAGCCCCCGCCGCTGTCCTCGCACGGTCCGGCCCGGATCATCTCGATGGTCAACCAGAAGGGCGGCGTCGGGAAGACGACCTCCACCATCAACCTGGGCGCCGCGCTCGCGGGCTACGGCCGCCGTGTGCTCATGGTGGACTTCGACCCCCAGGGCGCGCTGTCCGCCGGCCTGGGCGCGGACCCGTACGAGCTGGACACCACGGTCTACAACGTGCTCATGGAGCGCAAGGTCACCGCGCGGGACGCGATCGTGTCCACCGAGTTCGAGTACATGGACCTGCTCCCGGCCAACATCGACCTCTCCGCCGCGGAGGTGCAGCTGGTCAACGAGGTGGCCCGCGAGCAGGTCCTCGAGCGGGCGCTGCGCCAGGTCAAGGACGACTACGACGTCGTGCTCATCGACTGCCAGCCCTCCCTGGGCCTGTTGACCGTCAATGCGCTGACCGCCTCCGACGGCGTGATCATCCCGCTCACCGCGGAGTTCTTCGCCCTGCGCGCGGTGGCGCTGCTCGTGGAGACCATCGAGAAGGTCCAGGACCGCCTGAACCCGGACCTGGAGATCGACGGCGTCCTGGCCACCATGTTCGACCAGCGCACCCTCCACTCCAAGGAGGTGGTGGGATCGCTGGTGGACGGGTTCGGCGACCGCGTCTTCGAGACCGTGATCAAGCGCTCCATCAAGTTCGCCGACGCCACGGTGGCGGCCACGCCCATCACGATCTTCGCGGAGAACCACGACGGCGCGAAGGCCTACCGCCAGCTCGCCCGCGAGCTGATCAGCCGCGGCGGCGCCCCGTGACCGGACCCGCCTGAGCATCCCGGGCCGGGATCTGCGAGAATGGGCGGATGGGCGCGCCGACCGCCGCCCGGACGCGGCGCCACCAGGCCGCCGCCCCGATCCCAGCACACCGCCCCGTCCGGCCCGCGCCCGCGCGCGCCCGTCGGGGCGAGACCGGAAGGACCCCGTCACCATGGACAGCCGCAAGCCGCGAGGCTCCGGACGCACCCCCGCCGCAGGACGCCGCGGGGGACCGTTCGCGGAGCGAGACTTCCAGCGCAACCTCGGCCCGCGCCGTCGGCCCCGCCGCGATCGCGAGGAGCCGGCCTTCGACGAGGCCGCCGCCGACGCCGCCCCGCGGGGCCGCCGTGGCCGCGGTGCCGGCGAGGCCCGCGCCAAGGCCAAGCACCTCGACGAGATCCACGTGGCCGACGGCGAGCGCCTCCAGAAGGTGCTGGCCGCCGCCGGCGTCGCCTCGCGCCGCGTGTGCGAGGACCTGATCGCCGAGGGCCGCGTGGAGGTGGACGGCGTCGTCGTCACCGAGCCCGGCGTGCGCGTGGACCCCGCCACCGCGCGTATCCACGTGGACGGCATCTCCGTGCAGACGGACGTCACCAAGCAGTACTTCGTGTTCAACAAGCCCCGCGGCGTCATCTCCACGATGATCGACCCCGAGGGCCGCCCCTCGATCGCCACGTACCTCAAGCCAGGCCAGGAGAACCTCTTCCACGTGGGCCGCCTGGACAACGAGACCGAGGGCCTGCTGATCCTCACCAACGACGGCGAGCTCGCCAACCGCCTCACCCACCCCAGCTGGGAGGTCCCCAAGACCTACCTGGTGCAGACGCGCGGGCCGCTCGCCAAGGGCGTGTCCAACATGCTCCGCGAAGGCGTGGAGCTGGAGGACGGCGTGGCGAAGGTCGACTCCTTCAAGCTCGTGGACTCCACGCCGGGCCACGTGCTCGTGGAGGTCGTCCTGCACTCGGGCCGCAACCGGATCGTGCGCCGCATGTTCCGCGAGATCGGGCACCCCGTGGAGCGCCTCGTGCGCGTGAAGGTCGGCCCCATCCTCCTGGGCGACCAGAAGCAGGGCACCGTGCGCGCGCTCAGCGCGCAGGAGCTGGGCCACCTCAAGGCCCTGGTCGGCCTGTGAGCGGGGCCGGGGCGGGCGCCGGACCCGCGGGGGTGCCGCAGCCGGTGCTCGTGCGCGGCACGGGCCTGCTCGGGACCTCGATCGGCCTCGGCCTGCGCGCGGCGGGCGCGGAGGTGCTGCTCGCGGACCCCTCGCCCTCGGCGCAGGCCGTGGCCGAGGACATCGGGGCCGGCCGGGCCGTGGACCCGGAGGACGCGTCGCCGGCCCCGGGTCTCGTGGTGGTCGCGGCGCCGCCGGACGTCACCGCGGACGTGGTGGTGGACTCCCTGCGCCGGTGGCCCGCCGCGCTAGTCCTGGACATCGCCTCGATCAAGGGGCGGATTCTGGAGCAGGTGCGGGACGCCGCCGCTCGGGGCGTGGTCTCGGACGACGACGTCTCCCGCTATCTGCCCACGCACCCGATGGCCGGCTCGGAGCGCTCCGGGCCGGTCGCGGCGCGCGGGACGCTGTTCACGGCGAGCCCGTGGGTGCTGTGCCCGAGCCCGGACACCCGGCCCGAGGCCGTCGCCGCCGGAGAGGCCGTGGCCCGCGCCCTGCAGGCCACGGTGCACCGCATGGACGTGGCCGCCCACGACGCGTCCGTGGCCCTGATCTCCCACCTGCCGCAGATCGTCGCCTCCCTCGTGGCGGCGCGCCTGCAGGGCACCCCGGACGCCTCCCTGGCCCTGGCCGGCAACGGCCTGCGGGACACCACCCGCATCGCGGGCTCCGACCCGCAGCTGTGGGTGCAGATCCTGGCGGGCAACGCGGAGCACATCGTGCCCGCCCTCCACGGGCTGCGGGCGGACGTCGAGCGGCTGATCGCCACGCTCGAGGCGCCGACCGCCCCGGGGGCGCGCCTGGACGTGGCGCGGCTCATGGCCGAGGGCAACGCCGGACGGGCCCGCATCCCGGGCAAGCACGGCGCCCCGCCGCAGGCCTTCGCGCTCGTCACGGTCATCGTGGACGACACCCCGGGGCAGCTCGCCGCGCTCTTCGAGGAGATCGGCCGCGCGGGCGTGAACGTGGAGGACATGCGCCTGGACCACGCCTCCGGGTACCGCGTGGGCATGGTGGACGTCTCGGTGCTGCCGGGACGCAGAGACGAACTCGTGTCGGCCCTGACCGACGCCGGATGGAAGGTGGTCTGAGCGATGACCGAGAACACCGAGCAGCCGGCCGCCCTCGTGGTGGCCGTGGACGGGCCCTCCGGGTCCGGGAAGTCGTCCGTGTCCAAGGCCGTGGCGCGCCGCCTGCGCGCCGCATACCTGGACACGGGCGCCATGTACCGTGCCGTGGCCTGGCATGTGCTCCAGGAGGGCGTGGACCTCGCCGACGCCGACGCGATCGCGGCGGCGGCCCGCGCCATGGACCTGGACCAGTCCACGGACCCGGACGTCGAGCGCGTCGCCGTCGGCGGCGTCGACGTCACGGCGGCGATCCGCGAGGACCGGGTCACCGAGACCGTGTCCACGGTCGCCGTCGTCATCCCCGTGCGCGAGGAGCTCCAGCGGCGGCAGCGCGAGGCGATCGCCGCGGCCGGCCGCATGGTGGCCGAGGGCCGGGACATCACCACCGTCGTGGCCCCGGACGCCCACGCGCGCGTCCTGCTCACCGCCTCCGAGGAGGCGCGCCTGGCGCGACGCTCGGGCCAGCTGCGCCGGGCCGGCGCGGGGGAGCGCGACGCCGGCACCCTGCACCGCCAGGTGGCGGGCCGCGACGCGCGGGACTCCACCGTGTCCACATTCGACCGCCCCGCCGAGGGCGTGGCGCTCGTGGACTCCACCGAGCTCGACTTCGAGCAGACCGTGGCGGCCGTCCTGGCCGCCGTCGAGGACCAGGCCGGGATCCCGGCCGTGAAGGGACAGGGCCGATGAGCGAGACGACGCACCGCCCCGAGGACGAGGACTACACCCCCGCGGGGGAGGACCAGGTCGCCGAGCGCCTGGCCGCCATGACCGACGAGGAGGCGGAGGCCCGGGCGGCCTCGCTGCGCGCCGGCCTCGGCGACTACGACCTCGAGGAGGACGACGCCGCCCTCCTGGACGACTGGGAGGACGAGGACGGCCCCGGGGCCGACGCCCCCGCCCCGCCCGTGCTCGCCGTGGTGGGCCGGCCCAACGTGGGCAAGTCCACGCTGGTGAACCGCATCATCGGCCGCCGTGAGGCCGTGGTGGAGGACGTGCCGGGCGTGACCCGCGACCGCGTCTCCTACGAGGCGGAGTGGAACGGCCGGACGTTCACCGTGGTGGACACCGGCGGCTGGGAGCACGACGCCAAGGGCATCCACCGCCGGGTGGCCGACCAGGCCGAGCTGGCCGTGGACGTGGCCGACGTCGTGCTGTTCGTGGTGGATGCCACCGTGGGCATGACGGCGACGGACGAGGCCGTGGTGTCCATGCTGCGCCGCAAGGACCGCCCCGTGATCGTGGCCGCCAACAAGGTCGACGACGCGGTCCAGGAGGCCGACGCCGCCGCCCTGTGGTCCCTGGGCTTCGGCCACCCGTACCCGGTCTCCGGCGTGCACGGGCGCGGCGTGGCCGATCTGCTGGACGCCGTGCTGGCGGAGCTGCCCGAGGAGTCCGCCTTCGGCGGGCTCGTCCCGCGCGGCGGGCCGCGCCGTGTGGCCCTGGTCGGCCGGCCCAACGTCGGCAAGTCCTCGCTGCTGAACACGCTGGCCGGGTCCGACCGCGTGGTGGTGGACGACCTGGCCGGCACCACGCGCGACCCCGTGGACGAGCTCGTGGAGCTGGGCGGGCGGCTGTGGCGCTTCGTGGACACCGCCGGCATCCGGCGCCGTCAGCACATGGCGCACGGCGCGGACTACTACGCGTCCCTGCGCACCGCCGCGGCCATGGACCGCGCCGAGGTGGCCGTCGTGCTGCTGGAGGCGCCGCACGTGATCTCCGAGCAGGACGTGCGCATCATCCAGCTCGCCCTGGAGTCCGGTCGCGCCCTGGTGCTGGCCTACAACAAGTGGGACCAGGTGGACGAGGAGCGCCGCCACCAGCTGGAGAAGGAGATCGACCGGGACCTCGCGCACGTGGCGTGGGCGCCGCGCGTGAACATCTCCGCCCTCACCGGCTGGCACAAGGACCGCCTCGTCCCCGCGCTGGACACGGCCCTCGAGTCCTGGGACCGGCGCATCCCCACGGGCAAGCTCAACGCGTTCCTGGGCGAGCTCGTGGCGGCGCACCCGCACCCGCTGCGCGGCGGCAAGCAGCCGCGCATCCTGTTCGCGACGCAGGCCTCCACCCGCCCGCCGACGTTCGTGCTGTTCACCACGGGCTTCCTGGACCCGGGCTACCGCAGGTTCATCGTGCGCCGCCTGCGCGAGACCTTCGGCTTCGAGGGCACCCCGATCGAGATCGGCATGCGCATCCGGGAGAAGCGGGCCCGCCGGCGCTGAGGGCGGGACCCGGCGGGAGCCCGGACGGCGCCCGGGCGCCGTCCAGGTGCGGCGCCTACCCTGGGGGCATGACGACTCCGCACCGCCCCCGCACCGCCGCCTCCCTGACCGTCCTCGCCGCCGCCGCCCTGATGCTCGCGGGCTGCGGGTCGGACGAGGAGGCGCGCGAGCTGCGGGACTCCCTCAGCAGCGCGGAGGAGCGCCTCTCGAGCGCCGAGGCCCGGATCGACACCCTGGAGGACGAGGTGGACCGCATCCCGGACGTGGAGGCGATCCAGAGCCAGGCCGGCGCCGCCGTCGCCAGTGCGGCGCAGGACGTCCGGAGCTCCGTGGACGGACTCCGCGCCGGGGCCGAGGGCGCCGCCCGTGACGCCGTCGACTCCCTGCCTCAGCTGCCGGATGCGCAGTCCGTGGAGCAGGCGGCCGAGGACGGTCGGATGCTGGTCGAGTACGCGCAGGACGCCCTGCCGCAGGACCCCGCGGAGCTCGAGCGGGCCCTGCGGGACGCCGCGGACGCCGTCCGGGACAGCGTCCCCGGCCAGGGAGAGGTGGAGTTCCGCGTGGGCGACCGCTCGTTCACGTTCTGAGCGGTCCCCGGGCGGCGCCGGAGTGCCGGCGGGTCAGGAACGGGCGAGCGCGACCGCGGCGAGCGCCTGGATCTCCATCGCGGACCGCAGCCGGTCCCGGTCCACGTTCTGCTCCGGGAGGTCGTCGGCGGCGTGGAACTGCGGCTCGGACTGCATGGGCCCGCCGGTGGCGCGCCAGCCGAAGTTGCCGGCGGGGACGCCCATCGCGTCGTACTGGTGGTGGTCGGACTGGGCGTACGTCTCGACCTCGCTCACCGCGCTCTCCCGGCCCAGCTCCGCGGCGGCGGCGCGCACCGCGCGGTGCACCGCGTTCTCCTCGCCGTCGGCCGCAAGCATCCAGTAGCGGTCGGCGGAGGCCATCGTCGTGGCCACCATGTCGTTGTTCAGCACGCCGCGGATCCGCTGGCGCTGATCGGGGGTGAGCGCACGGCGGTGGGCGTCCGAGCCCTTCAGCCCGATCTCCTCGGCTCCCCACAGGACGAAGAGGAGGTCCGCCTCGGTGGGCACGTCCCGGAGCGCCGCGGCCAGCTCGAGGACGAGGGCCACCCCCGCCGCGTTGTCGTTGGCCCCGACGGTGCCGATCACCGTGTCGTAGTGCGCGCCGACGATCACGCACCCGCGGTCGTCGCCGCCGGTGCCGCGCCGCGTGGCCAGCACGTTGCGGCTCACGGCCTCCGGGATCGCCCAGGTCTGGACGGTCACCTCCGTGTCGAGGGCGTCCGCGCGCAGACGCGTCAGCTGCGTCCGGCCGACGCCGACGACGGGCAGGGGCGTCCAGTCGTCCAGCTCGGGCGGGAAGGCCTGGTTCCGTGCGCGGTCGTGCTCCGCCGACGCGCAGAGCAGCGCGGCCGCGCCGCGCTCCACGGCGGCGGTCGCCAGCGCCGTGACGTCCACCCCCTCGACCTCCGCCAGCAGGACGGCGCCGGCCAGGTCCGCGGGCAGGTCGGCGGCCGAGCCGCCGGCCACGGCGACGAGACGTCCGGTGACGGTGACGTCGTGGCGTCCGCGCGGCGCGGTCTCCGCCCCCCAGCAGAACCCGTCCCGCGTGAGCGAGGGACCGGAGAGCAGGGCGTGGCTGCGGTGCCCCACGGTGAACGGGGACTCCTCGACCTCGTAGCCCAGGTCCCGCAGGAGCCGCGCGATGAGGTCGGCCGCCGCGGCCTCGCCCGGCGTCCCGGCGGCCCGCTGGCCGACCTCCCGGGTGAGGCGCCGGACGACGTCGAGGGCACGGTCGACGTCGAGCCCGGCCAGAGGGTCGGTCTGCAGAGGGGTGGACGGTGTGGGGGCGGCGTCGGCGGACCGGGGATCCTCGGCCCCGGCGTCGCCCGCGCTCGTCGCGGCGCGGAGGGCCACCAGGCCGGCGCCGCCGGTGAGGGCGATCAGGCCGCCGAGGGCGAGCGCGGAGCGACGGGACGTCGGGGTGGTGGCCTGCATGGTCGTTCCTCTCCCCCTGTCGGGCGCCCGGGGGACGGCGACGGCGATCCGCGCGGGCCCTGGGAGGGTTCATCGGTGGTCGCTTCCATGGTACTCTCAGGCGGTATGCAGGGGAGTGTCTCGCCCCATCTCGGGGCGACGGTCCTCACACCCTGCCGACCTCCCGCTCCCGGCCCGTCCGGACAGTGTGGAAGCCGGGGCACTCTCGGTCGGGTCACCCCGGACACGGGATGAGGGGTTCGCGCCAGTGAAGAGGGCGCGGGCCCCTTGTTCTTCGCCCCGGCGGACGTCGGCCCCGGCGGGGAGCGATGGTGGGGCGCCGCCCGATTCGCCACCGGGTCCCACATGGGGTATGGTCGTCGGGTGCTGTGAGGCGGTCCGCCGCCGATCGCCACGGGCTATGGCGCAGGTTGGTAGCGCGCTTGACTGGGGGTCAAGAGGTCGTGGGTTCAAATCCCGCTAGCCCGACCATGGCCACGAGCCGGGCCGTCGTCCTCAGACGACGGCCCGGCTCGTGGCTTTCCTGCGGGTTCATCGCGTTCGGGGCTGCTGGCCCCGGGCGGGTGTTCCTTCCGCCCGACCATGGAACGCAGGGCCGGTCCCCGCGGGGGTCCGGCTCCGCGTGCGTCCAAGCCCCAGGACGTCGATGTGACCGACGTCATCGCATGTCAGACGCGACTTCGGACGTGCGGGGGAGCACAGTGGACCGGTGATCCGACAGACAGACAGCGGCGCCACGTCGGCGTCCCACGCAGCCCCCTCCACCCCAGACGGCACCGCGACGGTCGACACCGGCCGGCGGTTCCTGGGCCAGCCCGGCCCGCTCGCCAACCTCTTCTCCGTGGAGATGTGGGAGCGGTTCTCCTTCTACGGCATGCAGGTCATGCTCGTCTTCTACATGTACTGGGAGACGACCCGCGGCGGCCTGGGCATCGACCAGTCGGTGGCGACCGGCATCGTCGGGGCGTACGGCGGCATGGTCTACGTGTTCTGCATCCTGGGCGGCTGGGTGGCCGACCGGATCCTCGGCTCCGAGAAGACGATGTTCCTCTCCGGCCTGCTCATCATGGCCGGCCACATCGCGCTCGCCCTGGTGCCCGACGTGCCCGGCCTCGTCCTGGGCCTGGTGCTGGTGGCGGTCGGCTCGGGCGGCCTCAAGGCCAACGTGTCCAACCTCGTGGGCGCGCTCTACGCGCACGACGACCCCCGCCGGGACGCCGGCTTCTCGATCTTCTACATGGGCGTGAACATCGGCGCCCTGATCGGCCCCCTGCTGACCGGCGCCGCCCGACAGGCGTGGGGCTTCCACGTGGGCTTCGGCATCGCCGCCGTCGGCATGGCCGTGGGCCTCACCCAGTACGCCCTGACCCGTCATCGGCTGCCAGCCTCCGTGCACCGTGTGCCCGACCCGCTGCGTCCGGGCCAGCTCGGCCGCGTCGCCCTGGGGGCGGCCGTCGTCGTCGCCGTCGCCGTGGTCCTGTTCCTCACCGGCCTGGTGCACGTCGGCAACCTGGCGGACGCCGTCGTGGTGCTCTCCGCCGTGGCCGCCCTGGCGATCTTCGCCCTGCTGCTGACCTCCCCCAAGGTCTCCGCAGAGGAGCGTTCGCGCGTGCGCGCCTTCATCCCGCTGTTCGTGGGCTCGGCCGTGTTCTTCGCCCTGTTCCAGCAGCAGTTCACGGTGATCGCGATCTACTCCGAGACCCGCCTGGACCGCGACGTCGCCGGGTGGACCGTCCCCATGGAGTGGGTCAACTCCATCAACCCGGTGTTCATCATCCTGCTCGCCCCGCTGTTCGCCGTGCTGTGGACGCGTCTGGGCCGGCGCCAGCCGTCCACCCCGGTGAAGTTCGGCCTCGGCATCGTCCTGATCGGCCTGGCGTTCCTGCTGTTCATCCCGGTGGCGGACGTCCTGCGGGTGCCGCTGCTGTGGCTCACGCTGATCCTGCTCGTGGCCACCCTCGGCGAGCTCATGGTCTCCCCGGTCGGGCTGTCCCTGTCCACCAAGCTCGCCCCCGCGGCCTTCCCCGTCATGACGGTGGCCCTGTACAACCTCTCCGTGGCCCTGGGCTCCGCGGCGGCGGGCTCGCTCGCCGGCTCGTACTCCCAGGAGGACGAGGTGGCCTACTTCGGCACCCTCGGCGCCGTCACCGTGGGCGTCGGCCTCGTCATGCTGCTGATCTCCCGCCCGGTGCGCCGCGGCATGCGCGGCGTGCTGTGACGGGGCGACGGCCGGGCGCGGCCGCTGGCGCCGCACGCGCCCTGCTCGGTACCCTGCACTCCAGCACCATCCGTCCGACGACCGAGAAGGGGACCCACCCATGAGCAGTATCCCTGAGGGCCTGAAGTACTCCGCCGACCACGAGTGGCTCCAGAGCGCCGATGCCGACGGTGTCGTCCGCGTCGGCATCACCGACTTCGCCCAGGACGCCCTGGGCGACGTGGTCTACGTCGACCTCCCCGAGGTCGGCTCGGAGGTCTCGGCCGGCGCCGCCGTCGGCGAGGTGGAGTCGACGAAGTCCGTCTCGGACGTCATCTCCCCGGTCTCCGGCACCGTGGCCGCCGTCAACGACGACCTCGACGGCGAGCCCGGCCTGGTCAACACCGCCCCCTACGAGGGCGGCTGGCTGTTCGAGGTCACCCTCTCGGACGAGTCCGAGCTCGACTCCCTGATGGACGCCGAGGGCTACGCCTCGCACGTCAGCTGAACCACCCCTCCCACCGCCCCGTCGACCGTCGGCGGGGCGGTGCCGTCTGAGGCGCGCGCCCGGTGGGACCGGGCGCGCGTCCGCACCTGCACAGGAGCCCACCCCATGACGCAGCCCGGACACGAGCCGAGCCTCCACACCTCCTCGATCAGTCTCACCGACCTCGCCCCGGCCGGCGAGTCCGACCTCGGTCCGGAGGCCCTCGCGGCCGTCCGCGCCCTGCCGGCCGGCACGGCGCTGCTGGTGGCCCACGGCGGCCCCGACGCCGGCGCCCGGTTCCTCCTCGACACCCCCGTGGTGAGCGTGGGGCGCCACCCGGACGCGGACATCCTGCTCGACGACGTGACCGTCTCCCGCCGGCACGTCGAGCTGCGCGCCGTGGACGGCGGCCACCAGCTCGTGGACCTGGGATCCCTCAACGGGACCTACGTCAACGGGGACCGGGTCGACGACGTCCGGCTGCGCTCCGGCATGGAGCTGCGCATCGGGCGCTACCGCCTCACCTACCACGCGGCCGCGCAGGCCTGAGAGGGACCGTGGACCCCGCCGGGCATCGGCCCCCCGCGGCCGAGGGCGCCGTCCGGACCCTCGGCATCGGGGAGGTGGTCGCCGCCCTCGAACCGGCCTTCCCGGGCGTGAGCGCGTCCAAGGTGCGGTTCCTCGAGGACCGCGGACTGGTGACCCCGGAGCGCACGCCCGCCGGCTACCGGCGCTACCGCGCCGCGGACGTGGACCGCATACGCCTGGTCCTGACGCTCCAGCGGGACCGCTTCCTGCCGCTGCGGGTGATCCGCGAGCACCTCGAGGCCCTGGACCGCGGGGAGCGCCCCGCCGTCCTCGAGGCCGCGCCGTCCAGTGTCGAGGCCGAGCGCCTGGGCCGGAGGATGACGGACCCCGCCCGCAGGTGGACCCGTGCCGAGCTCGCCCAGGAGTCCGGCGCCTCGGAGGAGCTGATCGGCGAGCTGGACCAGTACGCGCTGCTGCCCCGGGACGCCGAGGGGCGGCACCCGGCGGCCGCGCTCGCGGTGGCCCGTGCCGCCGTCGCCCTCGCGGACCACGGGATCGAGCCCCGCCACCTGCGCCCCTTCCGTGCGGCCGCCGACCGGGAGCTCAGCCTCGTGGAGCGCGCCGTGGCGCCCCTGGCCTCGCGCCGGGACGCCGGGACCCGGGAGCGCACCGCGCAGACGGCGCGGGGGATCGCCGACGCCTGCCTGCGTCTGCACTCCGCACTCGTGCACGGGGGACTGGAGCAGGGGGATGACTGAGGCGAACGGCCACGGGAGCCCGGCGGACATCCCCCTGACGGTGCTGGGCGTGCGCGTGGAGCTGCCCGCCCAGCAGCACGTGGTGCTGCTCCTCGACCCGCCGGGGGACACCGTCGTCCCCCTGTGGGTCGGCGCGCCGGAGGCCGCCGCGGCGGCCCTGGCCCTCGAGGGGGTGCCGAGCCCGCGCCCCCTGACCCACGCCCTGCTGCTGGAGACGGTGGCGGCGCTCGGAGGGCGCCTGGAGGCCGTGCGCCTCACGGCGGTGGTGGAGGGGGTGGTCCACGCGTCCCTCGAGCTGCGCGGCGGCGCCCGCGTGGACGCGCGGGCCTCGGACGCCGTGGTCCTGGCCCTGCGGGCGCAGGCCCCGGTGCTGTGCGCCCCGGAGGTCCTCGCCGAGGCCGGCCTGCCCGCCCGGGGCGGGGACGGGGACCCCGAGGAGGACGAGGAGGCGGCGCTCCACGACTTCCGGGCGTTCCTGGACGACGTGGCACCCGAGGACTTCGCCTGAGCACCCCCGGCCCACGTCGTCGGCCACGACACGCCCGCGGCCTCCGGAGCCGACGTCGTTGACCCGGCCCCCTGCGGCCCGTACCTTCGACCAGAAGGCCCCGGCCGTGCTCGCCGACGCCCCTCCACGGTCACCGGAGGGGACGGGCGGAGACGGTCACCCCCATGGGGCCACCGACCAGGAGGTCTCCCCCGTGACACCGCATGCAGGACCTGGTCTGCCCCTCGGCATCGACGGCAGACAGGGACGTCTCTTCGACGACGACACCACCACCCCGGACGGCGACGTCGGGTACCGCGGCCCCACCGCGTGCAAGGCCGCCGGGATCACCTACCGCCAGCTGGACTACTGGGCGCGCACGGACCTCGTGGTGCCCACGGTCCGCGGCGCCGCCGGCTCTGGCACCCAGCGGCTGTACTCCTTCCGGGACATCCTCGTCCTCAAGGTGGTCAAGCGCCTGCTGGACACCGGGGTCTCCCTCCAGCAGATCCGCGCCGCCGTGGCCCACCTGCGCGAGCGGGGGGTCGACGACCTCGCCCAGATCACCCTGATGAGCGACGGCGCCTCGGTGTACGAGTGCACGTCCGCCGACGAGGTCGTGGACCTCGTCCAGGGCGGCCAGGGCGTCTTCGGGATCGCCGTGGGCCGCGTCTGGCGCGAGGTCGAGGGCAGCCTCGCCGAGCTGCCCAGCGAGCTGCTGGGCCCCTCCGCCGCCCAGGACGAGCTCTCCGCCCGTCGCCGCGGCCGTCAGGCGTCGCGCGCGGCCTCCTGAGCCCGCCCCCGCCCCGACGACGGCGCCCCCCGCCCGGGCGGCGCCGTCGTCGTGTCCGGCACGGAGGCGGGGAGGCGGCCCCGGTTCGTCATCGTGACGCCTCTCACCGTCGCCGGGCGCGGGATGTGCCACACTCGGGGCATGAGTCTCCCCCTGGATCCCGACACCCCCCGCAACGACGCGGGTCGTCCGGCCTCGACCGACACGACTCCCGTCTTCTCCAAGGTCCTGGTGGCCAACCGCGGTGAGATCGCCGTGCGCGCCTTCCGGGCCTGCAACGAGCTCGGTGCCCGCACTGTGGCCGTCTTCCCCTACGAGGACCGCAACTCCATCCATCGTCAGAAGGCCGACGAGGCGTACCGGATCGGCGAGGAGGGGCACCCCGTCCGGGCGTACCTGGACGTGGACGAGGTCATCCGGGTGGCCAAGGACGTCGGCGCCGACGCCATCTACCCCGGCTACGGCTTCCTCTCCGAGAACGCGGACCTCGCCCGCGCGGCCGCGGAGAACGGCATCACCTTCGTCGGCCCGCCGGCCGACGTCCTGGAGCTGACCGGCAACAAGGTGGAGGCCCTGCGCGCGGCCAAGCGGGCCGGGATCCCCACCCTGGACTCCTCCGAGCCCAGCGCGGACGTCGACTGGCTGATGGGGCAGGCCGAGGCCATCGGGTTCCCCATCTTCGTCAAGGCGGTGGCCGGCGGCGGCGGGCGCGGCATGCGCCGCGTCGAGCGCCCCGAGGACCTGCGCGACTCCCTCGAGGCCGCCATGCGCGAGGCGGACACCGCCTTCGGCGACCCCACCGTCTTCCTGGAGCAGGCCGTGCTCCGTCCGCGCCACATCGAGGTGCAGATCCTGGCCGACGCCCACGGGGACGTGGTCCACCTGTTCGAGCGGGACTGCTCGCTGCAGCGCCGCCACCAGAAGGTCATCGAGATGGCCCCCGCCCCGCACCTGGACGAGGAGATCCGCCAGGCCCTGCACCGGGACGCCGTCGCCTTCGCCAAGGAGATGGGCTACGTCAACGCGGGCACGGTGGAGTTCCTCGTGGACACCGCGGGCGACCGCGCCGGTCAGCACGTGTTCATCGAGATGAACCCCCGCATCCAGGTGGAGCACACCGTGACCGAGGAGGTCACGGACGTGGACCTCGTCGCGGCGCAGCTGCGCATCGCCGCCGGAGCCTCGCTGGCCGACCTGGGCATCTCGCAGGACACCCTGCAGGTGCGCGGCTTCGCCATGCAGTGCCGCATCACCACGGAGGACCCCGCCAACGGGTTCCGCCCGGACACCGGCACCATCACCGCCTACCGCTCCGCGGGCGGCTCGGGCGTCCGTCTGGACGGCGGCACCATCTACGCGGGCGCCGAGATCAGCCCCCACTTCGACTCCATGCTCGTGAAGCTCACGTGCCGCGGCCGCGACTACGAGACGGCCGTCCGCCGCGCCCGCCGCGCGCTCGCCGAATTCCGCGTGCGCGGCGTGACCACGAACATCCCGTTCCTCATGAACGTGCTGGACGACCCGCAGTTCCTCGCGGGCGACGTGGCCACGGACTTCATCGACGCGCACCCCGAGCTGGCGGCGGTGAACCGCTCCCAGGACCGCGGCTCCAAGGCCCTGCAGTACCTGGCGGACGTGACCGTCAACAAGCCGCACGGCGAGCGGATCGACGGCATCGACCCCCGTGACCGCCTGCCCGGCCATCCCTCGGACAAGCGCCACGAGCCGGACCGCTCGCCCTTCGACGGCCCGAGCCGCAACCCGGCCGCCGTCCCGCCGGACGGCTGGCGTCAGGTGCTCCTCGAGAAGGGCCCGGAGGGCTTCGCCGCCGCCCTTCGTGAGCAGACCGCGCTGGCCGTCACGGACACCACGTTCCGCGACGCCCATCAGTCGCTGCTGGCCACCCGCGTCCGCACGCGCGACCTCCTGGCGGCCGCGCCCGCCGTCGCGCACACCCTCCCGACCCTGCTGTCCGTGGAGGCCTGGGGCGGGGCGACCTACGACGTCGCCCTGCGCTTCCTGCACGAGGACCCGTGGGAGCGCCTGGCCCTGCTCCGCGCGGAGATGCCGAACATCCCGATCCAGATGCTGCTGCGCGGGCGCAACACGGTGGGGTACACGCCGTACCCCACCGCGGTGACGGACGCGTTCGTCGCCGAGGCCGCGGCCACGGGCGTGGACGTGTTCCGCATCTTCGACGCCCTCAACGACGTCGAGCAAATCACCCCCGCCATCGCCGCCGTGCGCGCCACGGGCACCGCGGTCGCCGAGGCGGCCCTGTGCTACACGGGCAACATGACGGACCCGGCCGAGTCCCTCTACACGCTGGACTACTACCTGGACCTCGCGCGCCGCATGGTCGACGCCGGCGCCCACGTGCTGGCCATCAAGGACATGGCCGGCCTGTTGCGCCCGGCGGCGGCCCGGGAACTCGTGGGAGCCCTGCGCGCCGAGTTCGACCTGCCGGTGCACCTGCACACGCACGACACGGCCGGCGGCCAGCTGGCCACCCTGCTGGCGGCCGCCGAGGCGGGCGTGGACGCGGTGGACGCCGCCACGGCCTCCATGGCCGGCACCACGAGCCAGGTGCCGCTGTCGGCACTCGTCGCAGCCCTCGAGCACACCGAGCGGGACACCGGACTCTCCCTCGAGGCGGCCACCGCGATGGAGCCGTACTGGGAGTCCGTGCGCTCGATCTACGCCCCCTTCGAGGCGGGCCTGAAGGCCCCCACGGGCCGCGTCTACCACCACGAGATCCCCGGCGGTCAGCTGTCCAACCTGCGCACGCAGGCGATCGCGCTGGGCCTGGGGGAGCGGTTCGAGCAGATCGAGTCCATGTACGCCGCCGCGGACGACATGCTGGGCCACCTCGTGAAGGTGACCCCGTCCTCCAAGGTGGTGGGCGACCTGGCCCTGCAGCTCGTGGGCGCCGGGGTGGACCCGGCCGAGTTCCAGGAGCGCCCGCAGGACTTCGACATCCCCGACTCGGTGGTCGGGTTCCTGCGCGGCGAGCTCGGCGACCCGCCCGGCGGCTGGCCCGAGCCCTTCCGCACGCGGGCCCTGCAGGGCCGCCGGGAGGGCGCCGGCATGGCCGAGGTCTCCGCGGAGGACGCCGCCGCCCTCGCGGAGCCCGGCGCGCCGCGCCGCGACGCGCTGAACCGGCTGCTCTTCCCCGGCCCGACGCGGGAGTTCCAGGCGCACCGCGAGGAGTTCGGCGACACCTCCACGCTGCACACCCGCGACTTCCTGTACGGGCTGGTGCCCGGCCGCGAGCACATCGTGTCCCTGGGGCGCGGCGTGCGTCTGATCGCAGCGCTGCAGTCGGTGTCCGAGCCGGACGAGAAGGGCGTGCGCATCGCGATGATCTCCCTGAACGGCCAGCTCCGCCAGGTGCAGGTGCGCGACCGCTCCGTCGAGTCCACGGTCCGCCAGGCGGAGAAGGCCGACCCCGCCGTCGCGGGCCAGGTCCCCGCCCCCTTCGCGGGCTCGGTGACCGTCCAGGTCGCCGAGGGCGACACGGTGGAGGCCGGCCAGCCCGTGGCCACCATCGAGGCCATGAAGATGGAGGCGGCCATCACCGCCCCCGTGGCGGGCACGGTCCGTCGCGTGGTGGTGAAGGGCGTGACCCCGGTCCAGGGCGGCGACCTGCTGCTCGAGCTCGGCTGACCCGCTCCCGCCGGACGACGGCCCGGACGCCTGCGGCGTCCGGGCCGTCTCCTATGCTGGGGCCATGGCCACCGCAGAGGACTTCGACCTGATCATCATCGGCTCCGGCTCCGGGAACTCGCTCGTCACCGAGCACTGGGAGGGTCGCAGGGTGGCCATCGTGGACGCGGGCGTCTTCGGCGGGACGTGCCTGAACCGCGGATGCATCCCCACCAAGATGTACGTCTACCCGGCCCAGCTGGCGGACGCCCCCGCCGAGGCCGGACGCCTCGGGGTGGACCTGCGGTTCGAGGGCGCGGACTTCCCGGCGATGCGGGACCGCATCTTCGGCCGGGTGGACGCCATCAGCGACGCCGGACTCCGCTACCGGCGGGACGAGCTCGACTGGACCGAGGTGGTGGCGGAGGAGGTCCGCTTCACGGGCGCCCGCGAGCTGACCACCGCCTCCGGGCGGCTCCTGCGTGGCGACCAGGTGGTGGTGGCAGCCGGATCGCGGCCCGCCCTCCCGGACGTCCCCGGCATGGACCTGCCCTCCGTCCACACCTCGGACACGATCATGCGCGTGTCCCGGCAGCCACGCCGCCTCGTGGTGGTCGGGGGCGGGTTCATCGGCGCCGAGTTCGCCTCCGTCTTCAGCGCGCTGGGCACCGAGGTCGTGCAGGTGAACCGGAGCCCACGCCTGCTGCGTCACCTCGATGCCGCGGTGGCGGACCGCTTCACGGAGATCGCGTCGCGCCGGTGGGACCTGCGCACGGGCTGGACGGTCGGGGCCGTCGAGCCGGTGGCGGATCCGGCCCGTGCCGAGGACGGCTGGGTGGCCGTGCGCCTTGAGCCCGCCCCGGGGCTCGGGCGGGACGGCGGCGGGGAGCCGTCGGTGATCGAGGCGGACGCAGTGCTCATGGCGACCGGTCGCGTGCCGAACACGGACCGCCTGCACCTGGCCGACGTCGGGTACGACGTCACCGCCGACGGGGTGCTCGCGGTGGACGGCTTCCAGCGGGCCCTCGCCGGCGGGGAGCCCGTGCCGGGCGTGTACGGGCTGGGGGATGCGGCGAACACGTGGCAGCTCAAGCACGTCGCCAACCACGAGGCCCGGGTGGTGGCGCACAACCTCGTGCACCCCGGCGCCCTGCGGCAGAACACGCTGGGTCCGGTGCCCGCCGCGGTGTTCACCCGTCCCCAGATCGCCTCCGTCGGCCTGACGGAGGAGGAGGCGGTCGAGCGGCTGGGCGAGGACGCGGTCACGGTGAAGGAGCAGGCGTTCGGGGACGTGGCCTACGGGTGGGCCATGGAGGACACGGAGGGCGTCTGCAAGGTGGTCGCCGAACGGGCGACCGGCCGCATCCTGGGCGCCCATGTGATGGGGCACGACGCAGCGAACCTCGTCCAGACCTTCGTCACGGGGATGTCCTTCGACATCGACGCCCACACCCTCGCCCGGGGCCAGTACTGGCCCCACCCGGCCCTCAGCGAGGTGGTGGAGAACGCCCTGCTGGGCCTCGACGTCCCCGACTCCGGACGTCTCTGACGCCGCGGCCCCGTGCCCGGCGGCCGGGGAGGTCGCCGGGCACGGGGCCGCACCGGGTCGTCCGGGTCAGGACGGGCCCGAGCCCGCGTAGATGTCCTCCACCACGGCGGCGAAGTCCTTGAGGATGGCGGCCCGGCGCATCTTCAGGGACGGCGTCATGTGACCCTCCTCCGCGGAGAAGTCCCGGTCGAGGATGCGGAACTCGCGGATGCCCTCGGCCTTCGACACCGCCGCATTGGCCCGGTCCACCACGGACTGCACGTGCTCGCGGACCTTCGGCTCCCGCGCCGCCGCCGCGACGTCGAGGTCGCGGTCCAGGCCGCGGGCGGCCAGCCATGCGGGCAGGGTGTCGGCGTCGAGGGTGACGATCGCCGCGATGAAGGGCTTCGCGTCGCCCACGACCATCACCTGCGAGATCAGGGCGTCCGAGCGGATCGCGTCCTCGAGCTGGGCGGGGGCCACGTTCTTGCCGCCGGCGGTGACGATGATCTCCTTCTTCCGGCCCGTGATGCGCAGGAAGCCGTCCTCGTCCAGGGAGCCGAGGTCGCCCGTGCGGAACCAGCCGTCCTCGGTGAAGGCCTCCTCGTCCGCCTCGGGGCGGTTGCGGTAGCCGCGGAACAGCGAGGTGCCGCGCGTGAGGATCTCGCCGTCGTCCTCGATCCGGATCTCGTTGCCGCCCAGGGGGCGGCCCACGGTGCCGATGCGGAGCTTCCCCGGGCGGCCGACGGTCACGGGGGCGGTGGTCTCGGTGAGGCCGTAGCCCTCGAGGATCGTGACGCCGACCCCCCGGAAGAAGTGCGCCAGGTCGGGGGAGAGGGGGCCGCCGCCGGAGACCGCGTACTGCAGGGCCCCGCCCATGGCCGCGCGGATGCGGCGGTAGATCAGCGCCGAGTAGAACGCCCGCTGGGCCCGCAGCGGCAGGGTCATCCGGCCGTCCTCCAGGGCCTTCGACCACCGGACCGCCACATCCGCCCCGCGCTCGAAGATCGCGCCCTTCCCGCCGGCCTGCGCCTTGAGCAGCGCCGCGTTGTAGATCTTCTCGAACACGCGCGGCACGGCGAGCAGGAAGGTCGGGCGGAAGCTCTCCATCGACTCGGAGAGGCGGGCGAGGTCCGTGACGTGGCCGCACCGGGCCCCGGCCTCGACGGTCAGTACGGACACGAAGCGGGCGAACACGTGCGCCAGGGGGATGAACAGCACGGTCGAGGAGCCGGGGTTGACCACCTGGCCGAGGGAGGAGGAGAGCGTCTGGTGGGCGAGCTCCGCGAAGTTCGCGTGCGTCAGCTCGCAGCCCTTCGGCCGGCCCGTGGTGCCGGAGGTGTAGATCACGGTGGCCAGCGAGTCGAGGGCGACGCCGGCCCGCCGCTCGGCGAGGACCTCGTCCCCGCCCTCCTCGCTGCTCAGCTCGGCCAGGCCCGCGCCGGGCTCGGCGTCGGCGGGGTCCATGGTCCACAGGCCGCGCAGGGGCGGCAGGCCCTCGCGGTGGACGGCGTCGCGCACGGTCTTGGCGCGCTCCGGGGTGTCCACGACGGCGGCGCACACGCCGGCGTCCTCGAAGATCCAGGCCACCTGGGACGGGGAGGAGGTCTCGTAGACGGGCACCGTCACAGCGCCGGCGGCCCAGATGGCGTAGTCCACGAGGGTCCACTCCAGGCGGGTCGCGGCCATGATGGCCACGCGGTCGCCCGGGCCCACACCGGCGGCCACGAGGCCGCGGGCGTAGCCCTGGACCCGGGACCAGGCCTCCGCGGCCGTGACGTCGCGCCAGGCGCCCGCACCCTCGCCGCCGGGCACGGGCGAGGCGAACAGCGCACGGTCCGGGTGCTCGGCCGCCTGGCGGGCGAGGGCGTCGGTCAGGGCGGCGTCGGGGGGGAGCGTCGGGTGGGCCGGCTCGGCGATGTGGCGCATGGGTCCTCCAGGGAGTCGGGCCTCGGCGGGAGCGGTGCGCGGGGACGGCGCGCCGTGACGGAGACCCGGTGTGATCGGTGTCACTCCCACCCTATAGGCAACAGCGGGGATCCCTGCCCCGCCCACACCGGGCCGTCGGCCCTCAATCCCTCCGCACGGCCCGGGCGACCGCGTCCCGGCTCGCTGCGATGAGCAGCGGCAGGTCGAGGTCCAGGGTGGCCACGTGCCGGCTGCGGGGCAGGGGCACCACCTCCACGGGCGCCCGCGTCAGCCCGCGCAGGAGGGCCCGGTGGCTCGCCTCCGGCACCACGGCGTCCTGCGCCGAGCGGAAGACGGTGACGGGTGCCGTGATCCGCCCCAGGCCCCGCTCGGCGGCCCGCTGGATCCGGCCCACCGCGGCCACCCCGCCCACGGGGGTGCGCTCATAGGCGATCTCCCGTGCCTCGGGGTCCGCGATGTCGCCGGCGATGGCCGGCAGCGAGGGGACCACGTGGCGCAGGAGGGGGGCGGCGTGGGCCAGCGGGTTGCCGAAGCGCAGCGCCGGGTTGACCACGAGGACCGCGGCCACCGGCCGGTGGGCGGCGGCGTCGAGGGCCAACGCCCCGCCCATCGAGATCCCGGCCACGACCACGTGGCGGTGCTCGGCGAGCGCGGCGTCCACCTCGGCGCGCACCGCGGCGCGGATCCGATCCGCGCCCGTGGCGGCCAGGTCCTCCCAGCGGGTGCCGTGTCCGGGCAGCAGGGGCACCCGGACGGCGCACCCGGCCCCGGCGACCCCCTCGGCCCACGCGCGCACCGACGCGGGGCCGGAGGTGAACCCGTGCAGGACCACGACGGCGACGTCGGGCCGGCCGGCGGCGGGCAGCCGGAACGGGCGCTGGGCCTCGGGGACGTCCACGGCCCGGGAGGGGGAGGCGGGGACGGGGCGGACGCGGGGGAACGGGGGGAGGCGCATGCGCATGAGCCTAGGCCCGCCCGCATAGGATGGGCGCGCACCGCCGACGTCGAGAGAGGCTCCTCCCCGTGTCCACGTTCTACTGGTCCGCCAAGACGTTCGTGGTGGCCCCCGCCACCCGGCTGCTGTTCCGCCCCTGGGTGAAGGGCCGGGCCCACGTCCCCGCCGAGGGGCCGGCGATCCTCGCCAGCAACCACCTGTCCGTCTCGGACTCCGTGTTCATGCCCGCCATGCTGGACCGTCAGGTGCACTTCCTGGCCAAGCAGGAGTACTTCACCGGTCCCGGCCCCAGGGGATGGGTGACGAAGAAGTTCTTCCAGGCCACCAACCAGCTGCCCATGGACCGCTCCGGGGGCCAGGCCTCGCTGCGCTCCCTCGAGTCCGGCCTGGAGTGCCTGCGCGAGGGGAAGCTGCTGGGCATCTACCCGGAGGGCACCCGCAGCCCCGATGGTCGGCTGCACCGCGGCAAGATCGGCGTGGCGAAGCTGGCACTCGCGTCCCAGGCCCCCGTGGTCCCCATCGCGATGATCGGCACGGACCGCGTCCAGCCGATCGGCCGCACCCTGCCCGCGCCGCGCCGGCTCGGGATGATCTTCGGCGAGCCCCTCGACTTCTCCGGTCGCACGGAGTCCGCGACCGACCACCGGGTCCTGCGGGAGGTCACGGACGAGATCATGGAGGCGATCCGCCGCCTCTCCGGCCAGGAGTACGTGGACGTCTACGCCGCGGACGTGAAGTCCGGCCGCGTGCCCGCGCCGCCGCGTCCCGGCCGGGACTGACGGCGGTCTCACCCTGCGGACCGCCCGGGTCATGTTCCGGACCGGCGGTCCGGCCGCACCTAGGCTGGTCGCATGCATGAGGACCCCCGCGACCAGATCCTGGCCTTCGGCACCGCCATCTCCGAGGGCGCCGCGCCCGACCCCGCCCTCGACGCCTGGCGCGACCTCGAGGTCCGGCAGGCGCCCGCCTGGGCGGACGAGGCCGACTTCCGCGCCGCCGTCGCCGAGCTGAGCCAGGTCCCGCCGCTCGTGTTCGCCGGCGAGGTGGACGTGCTGCGCACCCGCCTGGCCGACGTCGCCCGCGGCGAGGCGTTCCTGCTCCAGGGCGGGGACTGCGCCGAGACCTTCGCCGGGTCCACCGCCAACCGCATCTCGGCGCGCGTGAAGACCATCCTGCAGATGGCCGCCGTGCTCACCTACGGCGCCTCCATGCCCGTGGTGAAGATGGGCCGGATCGCCGGCCAGTACGCGAAGCCCCGCTCCTCGGACACCGAGACCCGCGACGGCGTGACGCTGCCGAGCTTCCGCGGGGAGATCGTCAACGGCTTCGAGTTCACGGAGGAGGCCCGCCGGCACGACGCGCGGCGGATGGTGACGGCGTACCACACGGCCGCCTCCACGCTGAACCTCGTCCGGGCCTTCACGCAGGGCGGCTTCGCCGACCTGCGCAGCGTCCACCAGTGGAACCGCGGCTTCATGGAGAACCCCGCCCACAAGAAGTACGAGCGGATCGCCGCCGAGATCGACCGGGCCGTGCGGTTCATGGCCGCCGCCGGTGCGGACTTCGAGGCCATGCGCCGCACCGAGTTCTACGCCGCGCACGAGGCCCTGCTGCTCGACTACGAGCGGGCCCTCACCCGACTCGACTCCCGGACCGGCACGCCCTACGCCACGAGTGCGCACTTCCTCTGGATCGGCGAGCGCACCCGCGAGGTCGACGGCGCCCACGTGGACTTCCTCTCCCGCGTGCGCAACCCGATCGGCGTCAAGCTCGGGCCGAGCACCACGGTGGACGACGTCCGCGCGCTCGCGGACCGGCTCGACCCCGAGCGCGAGCCGGGCCGGCTCACGTTCATCGCCCGGATGGGCGCCTCGAAGATCCGCGACGTGCTCCCCGGGATCGTCGAGGGCGTGCGGGGTGAGGGCCTGCAGCCCGTGTGGGTCACCGACCCGATGCACGGCAACACCATCACGGCCGCCAACGGCTACAAGACGCGCCGGTTCGAGGACGTCATGGACGAGGTGTCCGGCTTCTTCGAGGTCCACCGCGGCCTCGGCACCCACCCCGGCGGCATGCACGTGGAGCTCACCGGCGACGACGTCGCCGAGTGCGTCGGCGGCGCCGACCCGGTGGCGGAGGCGGACTTCGACGCCCGCTACGAGACCCTCTGCGATCCGCGACTGAACCACCAGCAGTCGCTCGAGCTGGCCTTCAAGGTCACTGACGCCCTGGCGCACCCGCACCGCGGCTGACCCCCGCCGGTCGGCACGTCGGCCCCGCGTCGGAGACGGTGCGGGGCCGACGTCGTCCGGGCGGCCGGTCAGCCCACGGCGATCCGCACGTGCGAGCCCTCCGGCAGGAGGGTCCCCGCCGGCGTCCCCTGGGCGGTGACACGGGCGGCGCCGTGCGAGGGGCCGTCCACGTGCGCCACGAGGCCCGCGTCCTCCAGGCGGGTGCGCGCCTCACCGGCCGTCAGGCCGACGACGGGCGGCATCGCGTGCGCCGCCGCGCCCGTGGAGACGATCACGGACAGCGCGGCGCCCGGCCGCAGGGGCGCCCCCGGGGCCGCGTCCTGGGCCGCCACGGAGCCGGCGGGCGTGGCACGGTCCGCGCGGCGCTCACGCACGTGGACGTCCAGCCCGGCCTCGTCCGCGGCACGGTGGGCCGCCGTCACCGTCAGCCCGGTCAGGTCCGGGGCCGGGACCGGCGCCGGGCCGGCGGACACCGTCAGGGCGACGGGGGAGCGGCCGTCGACGGCGGCGCCGGCCGCGGGCTCGGTGGCCAGCACCACCCCGTCGGACAGGCGCTCGTCGTGGCGCGTGGTGACCTGGGCGGTGAGACCGGCGTGGGCGAGGCGGGTGCGGGCGTCGGCCTGGTCCAGGCCGGTGAGGGGAGGGACCACCGTTCCGGCGGGCCCGCCGAGGCCGCCGGACCCGAGGGTGAACCCCAGGAGCAGGGCCACGCCGGTGAGCAGGAGCGTGACGGCCGCCCCGATCGCCACCGTCCGGCCGCCGCCGGCGCCCAGCCGTTCGAGGGGCTCCCGCGCGGACCGGCGGCGCGCACGGGCGCGCGGAGGGCGCCTCCGGGCGGGGCGGTCGGGCGCGCGGCCGCTGGCACCGTCCGCGGTCGGGACGGCGGCGCGGCGCGGCGCGGCGTCGGGGTCCGGTGCGGCCGGCGTCGCGACGATCCCGACGGGCAGGGTGCGGGTCGCGTCGTCGTCGAGGACGCCGGGGGGGCGCAGCGCGTGGCGGGGCACCGGCACGGTCTCCGAGGCCTCCGGCTCGTCGGCCGCGGCCACGGGGCCCGGGTCGACGGGCACGGGCACCGCGCCCGCCTCGGCCTCCCGGGCCCCGGACGGCGGCGCGTGGTCGAGCTCGGCGTCGGACAGGCCGGCCCGCACCCGCTCGAGCGCGTCGAGCAGGACCGTCGCGTCCTGGGGCCGGTCCCGGGGGTCCGGCTCGGTGCACCACAGCACGAGGTCGTCGAGGCGCTCGGGGAGTCCGGGCACCAGGGTGGAGGGCACCGGCACGCGCTCGTGCAGATGCCGGTAGGCCACCTGCAGGGGACCGGCCGCCGTGAAGGGCTGGCGGCCCGTGAGGAGCTCGAACAGGAGGATCCCGGCGGCGTACACGTCCGCCCGGGTGTCCGCCGGCTCCCCGGAGAGGTGCTCCGGCGCCAGGTAGGCGGGTGTGCCCAGCACGGCCTGGCCGGTGGAGGTGTGGCCCGTGGCTGCGCGGGAGAGGCCGAAGTCCGCCACCGTGACGCGGCCGTCCTCCCGGACGAGCACGTTCTCCGGCTTCACGTCCCGGTGGACGAGTCCGGCGCGGTGGGCGGCCGCGAGGCCGGCGAGGGTGGGCAGGAGCAGGTCCAGCGCGCGGCGCGGGGTCAGGGGCGCCTCGGCGCGGATCACCGAGCGCAGGGTGCGGCCCGGCACGAACTCCATCACCAGGTACGCGACCGTCTCCCCGGATGCGTCGACGGTGTGGCCCTGGTCCAGGACGGCGACCACGTGGGGGTGGGAGACGCGGGCGGCCGTCTTGGCCTCCCGCTCGAACCGGGCCACGAGCGCGGGGTCCTCCGCGAGGTGGGGGTGCATGACCTTGAGGGCCACCATCCGGTCCAGCCGGCGGTCCAGCGCGCGATAGACGGTGGACATGCCCCCGCGCGCCACCCGGTCCAGGACCTCGTACCGGTCCTCCACGGTGGTGCCCACCAGCGGGTCCCGGCGCGAGCTGCTCATGCCCCCAGGGTAGAGGACCGCCCCGTCCGTCCGCGGGTCGCCGGAGCCGGCGCCGCCCCCGTCCGGGGGAGGCCGGTGCGGGGCCGCGTACAGTGTCCGCGTGAGCACCGAGAACACCCCCGCGACCACCGCCGAGCCTCCCGCCGACGCGATCCCCGCCGACCTGGACGCCCTCGTGGGCGACTGGGTGACCCTGCCGGACGTGGCCGAGCACCTGGACATCCGCGTGACCCGCGTGCACAACCTGGTCTCCGAGCGCCGGCTGCTGGCGGTGCGCCGCCCGGCGCCGCCCGTGCGGTCCGTCCCGGCCGCGTTCCTCACCGAGACGGGGGTCCTGGAGCCCCTCCGCGGGACGCTCGTGCTCCTGCAGGACGCCGGGTTCGACGACGCAGAGGCCCTGCGCTGGCTCTTCACCGAGGACGAGTCCCTGCCGGGCCGCCCCGTGGACGCCCTGCGTGCGGGTCACAAGACCGAGGTGCGCCGGCGGGCTCAGGCGCTCGCCTGGTGACGCCTCCCGCGCCCGGGGCGCCGGACCGGCCTCAGGCCGCCCGCACCGTGTAGGCGCGGATGAGGTCCGCGAGCTCGTCGCGGACCGCAGCGGGCACGCCGTGCCCCGCGAGCGCGTCCAGGGCGTCCTCGGCCCGACGCGAGAGCCGGGCCACCTCGTCCGCCACGGCGGCCCGGGCGCCGACGGCCCCGAGCCGGTCCTGCCAGTGGCGCACCCGTTCGACGGTCATGCCCGGATCGCCCAGCTCGGCGTCCAGCCGGCGCCACTCCTCCGCGGGCAGCAGTGCGGAGGCGCGCGCGATCAGCACCGTCCGCTTGCCCTCGCGCAGGTCGTCGCCCGCCGGCTTGCCGGTGGTCCCCGGGTCGCCGAAGACGCCCAGCAGGTCGTCCTGCAGCTGGAACGCGATCCCGAACGGGAGGCTCACCCGCTCGAAGGCGGCCACGAGGGCGTCGTCCGCCCCGGCGAGCAGCCCGCCGAAGGCGAGGGGGTGCACGGCCGAGTACCGCGCGGCCTTGTACTCGACCACGGCCGCCGCCGCCTGCTCCGCCTCCCGGGCGTCGGCCGCGGCGGGGGCCATCTCGGCGGCCACGTCGAGGTACTGGCCGAGCATGACCTCCAGGCGCATCCGCTCCATCTCCGCCCGGGCCCGCTCGGGCCGTGCGCTGCCCTCGAGGGCGCGGGAGAAGGTCGCGTCGCTCAGGGCGAGGGCCACGTCCCCGGCCAGGATGGCGGCGGCCACCCCGAAGTGCTCGGCGTCGTGGCGCCACCCGAGCTCGCGGTGGCGGGCCTCGAACGCGCGGTGGACGCTCGGCATGCCGCGGCGCGTGTCCGAGCGGTCCAGGACGTCGTCGTGCACGAGGGCCGCGGCCTGGAAGAGCTCGAACGCCGCACCGGCCGTGACGGGGCGGGGGTCGTCCGCGGCGCCGCCGGCGGCCCGCCAGCCCAGCCAGACCAGCACGGCCCGCAGCCGCTTGCCGGCGCCGGTCAGGCGCGCCAGGGCCTCGACCGCCGGCGCGGCGGCCGGATGGATCCCCGCCGCATGGGCGCCGTGCTCGGCGAGGATCTCCCCGAGCCGGGCGGCGACGGCGGCGCGGTAGTCGGACTCGGACGGGGCGGGCTTGGTCGGCATGCGGCCACCCTAGCGGCCGGTGGGTAGGCTCGAGGGATGAGCGCCCCGATCCCGCCGAGCGGCCCGTCGGCCGCGGACCGGGCCGAGGCCAGCATCCTCCACGTGGACATGGACGCCTTCTTCCTGTCGGTCGAGCTGCGCGAGCGGCCCGAGCTGATCGGGGCCCCCGCCGCCGTCGCGGCCCCGCACGGGCGCTCCGTGGTGCTCTCCGCCTCCTACGCGGCGCGCGCGTACGGGGTGCGCTCGGCGATGCCGCTGGCGCACGCCCGCGCGCTGTGCCCGTCCCTCGTGGTGGTCCCGCCCCGCCAGGAGCTGTACCGGGAGGTCTCCGCCGAGGTCATGGCCCTGTTCGACCGGGTCACCGCGGTCCGGGAGCAGCTGAGCGTGGACGAGGCCTTCCTGGACGTGGCCGGCGCCCGACGCCGGCTCGGTCCGCCCGAGCGGATCGGGCGCCTCGTGCGGGAGCGGGTGCGCGCCGAGCTCGGCCTGCCGTGCACGGTGGGGGCGGCCGGGGTGAAGTTCGTGGCCAAGATGGCCTCCACCGCCGCCAAGCCGGACGGGCTGCTCGTGGTCCCGCCCGGGCGCACCCTGGAGTTCCTCCACCCGCGCCCCGTGGACCACCTCTGGGGCGTCGGCCCGCAGGCGGCCCGGCGGCTGCGGGACCGGGGCGTCGCCACCATCGGCGACCTGGCCGCCGTCGACCCCGCTCGGCTGCGCGGGTGGTTCGGCGCCGCGGGCGAGCAGTGGCACGCGCTCGCCTGGGGCCGGGACCCGCGGCCGGTCGCGCCGCGGGCGGAGGCCAAGACCATCGGCGCGGACCACACCTTCGACGTCGACCCCACGGACCCGGCCGACGTGGACCGCGAGGTGCTGCGCCTGAGCCTGCACGTGGCCGCCCGGCTGCGCGCGGCCGGCGTCGAGGCCCGGGCGGTGACGGTGCGCGTCAAGGACCCCGCGCAGCGGGTGCGCAGCCGCACGGGCCGGCTGCCCCGCCCCTCGGCCGCCGGCCACGTCCTCCACGAGCACGCGGGACCGCTGGTGGCCGCGCTGCTGCGGGAGCGGCCCCACCCGGTGCGGCTCGTCGGCGTGCGCGCCGAGCGGCTCGGGGCGCCGGGGGAGGGCGGCGCTGGCCAGGGGACGCTCTTCGAGCCGTCGGGCGGCGCGGAGGGCGGCCACGACGCCGCCGCCGAGGCCGGCTGGTCGCGGGCCGAGGAGGCGGCCGACGCCGTCGCCCGCCGGTTCCCGGGTCTGGACCTGCGCCCGGCGACGCTGATCGACCGACGCCCGCGGACGGGGCCGGAGGGGCCGCGCTGACATGGCGCCCCGCGGGGGCGACGACTACCCTGGTCACACCGGCGTGTCACGGCGCCGTCCACGGGGGGCGGGTCCGGCCCGCCCCGGATCGAAGGAGACCGAGTGCCCCTCTCGGACCACGAGCGGCGCGTCCTCGAGCAGCTCGAGCGCCAGCTGAACGACGACGACCCGCGCCTGGCCACCCGCCTGGCCGACTCCGGCCGCCCCGCCGTCCCGGTGCGGCGCATCGTGCTCGGCGCCGTCCTGGCCGTCATCGGGCTGGCCGTGGTCGTCACCGGGGTGAGCACGCAGCTCGTGCTCGTGGGCGTCCTCGGCACGGCCCTGCTCGGCGCGGGCATCCTCGTGGCCACCCTGCCGCACCGCGGGGAGGGCCCGGCCCCGCGCCCGGCGGCGTCCTCCGGTCTCCGCGCGCAGCGGTCCCGCTCACAGGGCTCGCTCATGGCGCGCCTGGAGCGCGACTGGGACGACCGCGGCCGCCCGCGCGCCTGACCCGTCCGCACCCCAGGGCCCCCGTTCCGCACCCCGGAGCGGGGGCCCTCGCCGTGCAGGCCGCCCCGCGGGCCCTCCCCCTCCCTCCACCCGTGCGCCTCGCGCGGTCCTCCTCCGTGTCACCTGGCGCGGCCCGGAGATTCGCACCGGATCCCGCCAGGACGGTGGTGCGGGGAGGGAAGTGGGGTAAAGTGGAGGACAGAAGAGAGCGGGCTCCGACCCTGGTCGGGCGGGGCCCTCGTCGAGCAGGGGGGTGCACGGTGTTCCTGGGCACCTACACCCCCCGGCTGGACGAGAAGCACCGGCTGATCCTGCCGGCGAAGTTCCGCGAGGAGCTGGCCGAGGGCCTGGTGCTCACCCGCGGGCAGGAGCGCTGCGTCTACGTGTTCAGCGCCGCCGAGTTCGCGCGGGTGCACGAGCAGCTGCGCGCCGCTCCGCTCTCCTCGCGGCAGGCGCGGGACTACATCCGCGTCTTCCTCTCCGGAGCCTCGGACGAGGTGCCGGACAAGCAGGGCCGCGTCACGGTGCCCGCGCCGCTGCGCCAGTACGCGGGGCTGGACCGGGACGTCACGGTGATCGGTGCGGGCAGCCGCGCGGAGATCTGGGACACCGCGGCCTGGACCGAGTACCTGGCCGCGCAGGAGGCGGCCTTCTCCGAGACGGACGAGGACGTCCTGGGCGGCATCCTCTGACCACCACCGCGCGAGACCTCCAGCCGGCGCCGGCGCACCTGACCCGACTTCCCCTGGGCCAGGCACGACGGCGGCGGACGGGGATCCCGTCCCGATGGCGGCACCACCACCACGAATGCGAGCAGGGAGGTCGGACGGTGGACACGCACCGACAGCGCCCCGAGGACCGCCACGCCCCCGTGATGCGGGACCGCGTGGTGGACCTGCTCGCCCCCGGAGTCCAGGCCGCCCTGGACGCGGGCCGCGCCCCGGTGGCGCTCGACGGCACCCTGGGCATGGGCGGGCACGCCGAGGCCCTCCTCACCCGCTTCCCGGAGCTGCGCGTCGTCGGCGTCGATCGCGACCCGAACGCCCTGGCCATGGCCGCCGAGCGGCTCGGCGCCCTCGCCGACCGCCTCGTCCCCTTCCACGGGACCTACGACCAGGTGCCCGAGGCCCTCGCGGCCGCCGGCGCGGAGCGCATGGACGCCGCGCTCTACGACCTCGGGGTGTCCTCCTACCAGCTCGACGCGCGGGAGCGCGGCTTCGCCTACTCCTACGACGCCCCGCTGGACATGCGCATGGACACCAGCGCGGGCCGCACGGCGGCCGACCTGGTGGCCGAGCTGGACGAGTCGGAGCTGCGGCACCTCATCCGCCGCGACGGCGAGGAGCGGTTCGCGGGCCCCATCGCCCGCGCGGTGGTGCGCGCCCGCCAGGAGGAGCCGATCCTCACCACCGGACGGCTCGTCGAGGTCATCCGCGGTGCCGTGCCCGTGGCGGCCGGCGCGAAGGGCGGCCACCCGGCCAAGCGCACCTTCCAGGCGCTGCGCATCGCGGTGAACGAGGAGCTCGACATCCTCGACCGCGCCGTCCCGGCCGCCCTCGAGGGCCTGGCGGTCGGCGGGCGCCTGGTGGTGATGAGCTACCACTCGCTCGAGGACCGGATCGCCAAGCGCCACCTCCAGGCGTGGGCGGCCTCCAGCGCGCCGCCCGGATTCCCGGTGGAGCTGCCGGAGCACCGGCCCGTGGTGCGGGTCCTCACCCGGGGCACGGAGAGGCCCACGGAGGAGGAAATCGAAGAGAATCGTCGTGCCTCCTCCGCGAAGGTGCGTGCGGTTGAGAAGATCAGGGCGTCAAGGACTTCGGCATGACGGCGTACGAGGAGACTGGGATGAGCGCACAGGCGCGGATGGACGGCGCGCAGACGGCGTGGCCGCAGACGGAGGCGGCCCCCGGGCGTCGCCCCTCCCCGCGCACCCCGCTGGCCGTGGTCCCCGCGCCCCTGCCCCGGTCGGGCTCGGGCGTGGCGGTGCTGTGCGCCGTCGTCCTCCTCGTGGCCCTGGCCCTGGTGCTCGTCATGAACATCAGCATGTCCAACCGCCAGTACGGCCTGATCGACCTGCGCGACCGCCTGGTGGAGGTCACCGAGGCCAACGAGCGCCTGGCGGAGCAGGTCGGGTACCTCGACGCGCCGCAGAACCTCGCCGCCCGCGCGGACGCCCTCGGGATGGTCCCCGCCGCCGGCGCGGGCATCGTGGACGCCGACGCCGGGGAGGTCGCCCCGGCCACCGCGCGTCGCGAGTCCGCCGACCTGGTCACGGGACACGTCGGGCCGCCGGCGGACGCGGACGAGGCCCGCCAGGGGCTGGCCGCCGCCGCGGACGCCGAGGCCGAGCTGGCCGGCCCGCGCACCCTGACCCCGGCGGAGGCCGCAGCGGCCGCGTCCGAGGCCGCCGCCGCGCCGACCGACGGGTCCGACGAGCACTGATGGCCGGTTCGGACCCCCACGGCTCGACCACCGTCCCCGCCCCCGGGAACCTCAGCCTCCGCAGCCGCGCCGCCCTGCTCGTGCTCGTGGCGCTGCTCCTGCTCCTCGGGCTGCGCCTGGTCTGGGTGCAGGGCGTGGACCCCACCGGCCAGGCCGCAGCGGCCATGGACGAGCGGCTCACCACGCAGGAGATCCGCCCTGAGCGCGGCGCCATCCTGGACCGTGACGGCGACGTGCTGGCCGAGAGCGTGCGGCGCTACGACATCGTGGCCGACCAGCGGATCGTCAAGGACTTCAAGGAGTACGACGTGGAGCGCCGCGAGCAGGTGCTCGTGGACGTCGGCTCCCGCCTGGCGACCCTGGCCGACGTGCTGGACATGCCGGAGGAGGAGGTCCGTGCTCGGACCCTCGGCTCGAGCCCCTACTCGGTGGTGAAGGCCTCGGTGACCCCGGAGGTCCGCGACCGCGTCATGGCGCTGAACCTCCCCGGCGTCCTCGCGGAGGCCGTGGACCGGCGGACGTACCCCAACGGGGCGGTGGCCGGCGGCGTCCTGGGGTTCATGGGCGGGGACGGCGTGCCGCTGGAGGGCCTGGAGAAGAGCCAGGACGAGGTCCTCTCCGGCACGCCCGGCGAGCGGAGCTTCGAGGTGGGTGCGGACGGGATCCGGATCCCCATCGCCGAGCAGGAGGTCACCCCCGCCGTGGACGGCGCCGACCTGCGGCTCACCCTGGACAAGGACGCCCAGTGGTACGCCCAGGAGGCGGTGGCGGCGCTCGCCGACGCGCACGATGCGGAGTGGGCGAACGCCGTGGTGATGGACGTGCGCACAGGGGAGCTGCTGGTGCTGGCCGACTCCACCACCGTGGACCCGGGCGACCCCTCGGCGACCCCGGCGGAGTTCCGCACGGCCACGGTGGTGCGCACCCCGTACGAGCCCGGCTCGACGGGCAAGGCGGTGACGATGGCCGCGGCGATCGACGCCACGGACCTCACTGCGCACTCGGGGTTCGAGGTGCCCGACCGTCTCGAGTTCCCGGGCCAGCCCCCGATCCGCGACGCCTCCTCGCATCCCACCTACGAGATGACCGTGGCGGGCATCTTCGCCCGCTCGTACAACACGGGCACCGTCAAGGTCGCCGAGAGGCTGTCGGACGAGCAGCGCTACGAGTACATGCGGGCCTTCGGGATCGGCGGCCCGATCGAGCTCGGCCTGCCGTACCCCGCCACCAGCGTCCTGCGCGAGCCGGAGGACTGGGACGGGCGCCAGCGGCTGGTGAACGCGTTCGGCCAGGGCTACACCGTGACCACCGTGCACACCGCCCAGCAGTTCCAGGCCCTGGCCAACGGCGGCGTCCTGGAGCCGGCCCGCCTGATCCGGTCCACGGTGGACGCCGACGGCGCGGAGCACCGCTGGCCGGCCGCGGCCGAGCCCCGCCGGGTGGTCTCGGAGGACACCGCCCGCCAGATGCTCCGCATGATGGAGACGGTGGTCACCCAGGGCACCGGCCGCACCGCCGCGATCCCCGGCTACCGGGTGGGCGGCAAGTCCTCGACCGCGCAGGTGGCGGGCCGCACCGGCACGTACGACGGCTACAACTACGGCTTCACCGCCGTGGCGCCCCTCGACGACCCGCGGTTCGTGGTCTCCGTCTCCATGAACCGCCCGTCCTCGGGCGGCAGCTCCGCCGTGGTGGCCACCACGGCCTCGCGCATCATGTCCCATCTGCTCGGCCAGGCCGGCGTGCCCGCCACCGGCGACGAGCCGCAGGACTACCACGTGTTCGTGGACGACCCGCAGGAGCGCCCGTGGTGACCACCGCAGCGACCGCACCGACCCCATCCGGCCCCCAGGAGGACCCCATGCCCCACACCGCCGACCCGTGCGGGACGCCGTCCCCGGCCGAGCAGGACCTCGCCTTCCGCCCGTCCGCGGTGGCGCCCGTCGCCTGGTCCGCCCTCGCCGAGGCCCTGGAGGCCGCCGGCCAGGCCGCGCGGGTCCGCGGCGGCGAGCCCGACCGTCCGGTGACGGGCGCCGCGCTGGACTCCCGGGTCGTGCGGGAGGGGGACCTGTACGTGGCGCTGCCGGGCGCCCGTGCGCACGGCGCGAGCTTCGCCCGCGCGGCGGTGGACGCGGGCGCGGCGGGCGTGCTGACCGACGCCGGGGGCGCGCGGATCCTCGCCGACCTGGGCCTGGAGGGCGTTCCGGTGCTCGAGGTCGACTCGGTGCGCGCCGCGGCGGGTGTGGCGGCCGCCCGCGTGTACGGGGGCGGCGCCGACGCGGGCCCCGTGCTGCTCGGCGTGACCGGCACGAACGGCAAGACCACCACGAGCTTCCTGGCCGCCTCGATCGTGGAGGCCCTGGGCGGGCGCTCGGGGATCATCGGGACCATCCTCACCCGCGCCGGGCAGCGGGAGGTGCCCTCCACCCTCACCACCCCGGAGTCCACCCAGCTGCACGCCCTCATGGCCCTCATGCGGGAGGAGGGGGTGGACACCGCCGTCATGGAGGTCTCCTCGCACGCCGTCGAGTACCGGCGGATCGCGGGCCTGCGCTACGCCGCGGCGGGGTTCACCAACCTGACCCAGGACCACCTGGACCTGCACGGGTCCATGGACGCGTACCTCGAGGCCAAGCTGGGGCTCTTCCACGCGGAGCGCTGCGACCGCGCCGTGATCACCCTCGACGGCGGCGAGGGCCCCCGTTGGGGTGTCGCGGCCGCCTCCCGGGCCCAGGCGCCCGTGACCACGCTCGCCCTGGGCCCGGCCGCGCCGCACCCGGGCGCCCTCGAGCGCGAGGCCCCGGACGTCCGGCCCGACTGGGCCGTGACGGAGATGGTGCCGGACGGCCTCGGCCACCGCTTCACGCTGACCGAGACCGCCACCGGTCGGACGCTGCGCGCGTCGGTGGGCCTGCCGGGCCGGTTCAACGTGGCCAACGCCGCGCTGGCCGTCCTCCTGGTGCTCGCCGCCGTCGGGGAGGAGCGCCGCGACGAACTCGCCGCCCTGCTCGACGTGCCCGCCGGGGAGGGCCCCCTGGCCGCCGCCGTGCCGGGCCGCATGGAGGTCGTCGGCCGGGAGCCGGACGCCGTCGTCGACTTCGCCCACAACCCCGACGGCATGGTCCAGGCCCTGCGCTCCCTCGCCGAGGCGCGCGCCGCGGCGGGGCGGTCCGGCCGGACCCTCCTCGTCGTCGGCGCGGCGGGGGACCGCGACGCCGCCAAGCGCCCCGTGATGGGGCGCATCGCCGCCGAGCACGCGGACGTGGTGATCATCACGGACGACACGCCCCACTCGGAGGACCCGGCCCCCATCCGCGCCCAGGTCCTCGAGGGCGCCCGGGCCGAGGCGGCGCGCGCCGCCGCGTCCGGGCGGCACGTCGTGGTCGAGGAGTACGACGACCGCGCGGCCGCCATCCGCCGCGCCGTGGAGCTCGCCCGGCCTGAGGACGGCATCCTCGTGGCCGGCCGCGGCCACGAGACGGAGATGGACTACGACGGGACACCGGTGCCGCTCGACGACCGGGTGGCCGTGCGCGAGGCCCTCGCCGAGGCGGCCCGTGCCGGGTCGGACCCGGTCGACGGGGGTAAGGTGCACGGGTCATGATCGCTCTCACCGCTTCCCAGGTCGCCGAGGCCGTCTCCGGCACGCTCTCCCCGACGCTCGATCCGCAGACCGTGCTGACCCACGTCACCCCCGACTCCCGGGAGGTGGCGGTGGAGGGCACGCTCTACGTCGCCAAGCCCGGCGAGCGCGCCGACGGCCACGACTTCATCGACGCGGCCCTGGCCGCGGGCGCCGCCGCCGTGCTGGCCGAGCGCGTGACCCACGCGCCGGACGGCGCCGAGCACCCGGCCGTGGTGGTCGAGGACGCCGTCCTGGCCATGGGCGCCCTGGCGCGCGAGGTCGTGCGCCGCGTGCGCGAGCACTCGCCGACCACGGTCGTCGGGATCACGGGCTCGGCCGGCAAGACGACCACCAAGGACCTGCTGGCCGCCCTGCTGTCCACGCAGGGGTCGACGGTCGCCCCCGTGGGTTCGTTCAACGGCGAGGTGGGCGTCCCGCTGACCGTCTTCCGCGCGGAGCTGGACACCCGGTACCTGATCGTCGAGATGGGTGCGGACCACGTCGGGAACATCGAGTACCTGTGCGACATCGTGCGGCCGGACATCGGCGTCGTGCTCATGGTGGGCACCGCCCACGCCGGCAGCTTCGGCGGCGTGGACAACATCGCGAAGACCAAGGGCGAGCTGGTCGAGGCCCTCGGGCCGGACGGCGTCGCCGTGCTGAACCGGGACGACCCCCGCGTGGCGGCCATGGCGGCCCGCACCCCGGCGCCCGTCACGTGGTTCTCCGCGGACGAGGCCACGGCGGTGGAGGTGGCCGCGGACGTCGCGGCCGGCCGCGCCGCCGGGGTGGTCCTGGCGCGCGGCCTCGCCGCCGACGCCGAGGAGCACCCGGTCCTGGACCTGCAGATCGGCACGGACCTGGACGCCCCGCGGCACCGCGTGGTCTCCGGGCTCACCGGCGTGCACCACGCCCACAACCTCCTGGCGGCCGCGGCGGCGGCCCACGCCGCGGGCATGGCGCCCGCCGAGATCGCCGCCGCCCTCGACGGGCTCGGGCCGACCAGCCGCCACCGCATGGAGCGCACCGACCGCGCGGACGGCGTGAGCATCATCAACGACGCGTACAACGCGAACCCGGAGTCGATGCGGGCCGCCCTGCGGACCCTGGCCACCCTCGGCCGGTCCTCCGGTCGGCGCACGTGGGCCGTGCTGGGCGAGATGCTCGAGCTCGGCGACGCGCGGGTGCGCGAGCACACGCTGGTCGGCGAGTCCGTGGTGCGCCTCAACATCTCCCAGCTGCTCGTGGTGGGCGCCGGCGCCCGCCCGCTGTACGTCGGTGCGGTCAACGAGGGCAGCTGGGGGGACGAGGCCCACTTCGTCGACGACGCCGCGCAGGCCGAGGAGTTCCTCGCCGGCCGCCTGGCGCCCGGCGACATCGTCCTCGTGAAGTCCTCCAACGGGGTCGGGCTCGCCGCCCTCGGCGAGCGCCTGGCGAGCGCCGACGACCTCACCTCCCCGTCCGACCCCGTGAAGGAGACGCGACCGTGATCGGCCTGCTCATCGGCGGCGCGCTCGGCCTGGTCCTCACCGGCCTGGGCACCCCGCTGTTCATCCGCTACCTCGTCAAGCAGGGCTACGGCCAGCAGGTGCGCGACGACGGCCCGCAGACGCACAAGTCCAAGCGCGGCACGCCCACGATGGGCGGATTCGTCATCATCTCCGCGCTGGTGGTCGGCTACCTGGCGACGCACCTGGTCCTGGCCCTGCTGGGCAGCGAGCTCGCGGGCCCGACGGCGTCGGGGTGGCTCGTCCTGCTCCTCACGGTGGGCATGGCGTTCGTCGGCTGGATCGACGACTACACCAAGATCGCGAAGCAGCGCTCCCTCGGCCTCACGCCGAAGGGCAAGATCATCCTGCAGGCGGCGATCGGCACGGCCTTCGCCGTGCTCGCGCTGCTGTTCCCCGACGGCCATGAGGGGCTCACGCCCGCCTCGACGGCGATCTCGTTCGTCCGCGACCTGCCGTGGCTCGAGCTGGCCTTCGCCGGCCCCGTGCTCGGGGCGGTCCTCTTCGTGGTCTGGTCCAACCTGATCACCACCGCCACCACCAACGCCGTCAACCTCACGGACGGCCTCGACGGCCTGGCGACCGGCGCGACCGCCATGGTCACCGGCGCCTACGTCCTGATCACGCTGTTCCAGGCGGGCCAGGACTGCGCCGGCGAGGCGGCCCCCGGCTGCTACGAGGTCCGCGACCCGATGGACCTCGGCCTGCTCGCCGCGGTGCTGACCGGCGCGCTGCTCGGCTTCCTCTGGTGGAACACCTCCCCGGCGAAGATCTTCATGGGGGACACCGGCTCCCTCGGCCTGGGCGGCGCCCTCGCGGGCCTGGCGATCCTCACCCGCACCGAGATGCTGGTGATCGTCCTGGCCGGGCTCATGGTGGCCATCACGCTGTCCGTGATCATCCAGGTGGGGTACTTCAAGGTGTCCGGCGGCAGGCGGGTGTTCCTCATGGCGCCGCTGCAGCACCACTTCGAGCTCAAGGGGTGGGCCGAGGTCACCGTCGTGGTCCGGTTCTGGCTCATCTCCCTGCTGTGCGTGAGCGCCGGCCTCTCGCTCTTCTACGGCGAGTGGCTGCTGCACCAGGGCGGTCTGGCGGGGGTGACCCCGTGAGCGGCGCGCCGACCCCCGTGACCCGTCCGATCGCGGACACCGACCGCACCCGTGACCTGTCCTCGTGGGACGACGCCGGCTGGCGCGGCCTGCGGGTCGTGGTCACGGGCCTCGGGGTGAGCGGCTTCGCCGCCGCGGACACCCTGGCCGAGCTGGGCGCCGTCGTCGTGGTGGTGGACGGGGCGGACACCCCGGAGAACCGGGCGAAGGCGGAGACCCTGCGCATCGTCGGCGTCGCCGACGTCCTGCTCTCGGAGGAGGCCACCCGGTCCCTGCCCGCCGTGGCCGGCGAGCCCGCCGATCTGGTGGTGACCTCCCCGGGCTGGCGCCCGGACCAGCCGCTGCTGATGGCGGCCCATGCCGCGGGCCTGCCCATCTGGTCGGACGTGGAGCTGGCGTGGCGCGTGCGCGAGCGCGCCGGCCGGCCCACGGCCGAGTGGGTCTGCCTGACCGGCACGAACGGCAAGACCACCACCGTGACCATGGTGGAGGCCATCCTGCGCGCCGACGGGCGCCGCGCCCTGGCGTGCGGCAACGTCGGCACCCCCGTGCTCGACGCCGTCCGCGACCCCGAGGGCTACGACACGCTGGCGCTCGAGCTCTCCAGCTTCCAGCTGCACTGGACGCACCGGATCGAGCCCGCCTCGTCCGCCGTCCTGAACCTCGCCGAGGACCATGTGGACTGGCACGGCTCCATGGAGGAGTACGCCGCGGCCAAGGGCAAGGTGTACGAGAACACCGCCGTCGCGTGCGTCTACAACCAGGCGGACGCGCTCACCCGCACGCTCGTGGAGCGTGCGGACGTCCAGGAGGGCTGCCGCGCCGTCGGGTTCACCACGGACAGCCCCGCCGTCTCCGACGTGGGCGTGGTGGACGGGATCCTGGTGGACCGGGCCTTCCTCGAGAACCGGCGCCACGAGGCCGTGGCCCTCGCGGAGCGGGCCGACCTGGGCCCCGTGGCCCCGCGCCACACCGTGGCGAACGCCGCCGCGGCCGCGGCGCTGACGCGCGCCGTGGGCGTCTCCCCGGAGGCCGTGGCGGAGGGGCTGCGCTCCTACGACCGCGGCGAGCACCGCATCCAGCTCGTCGCCACGTCCCGGGACGTCATGTGGGTCAACGACTCCAAGGCCACCAACCCGCACGCGGCGGGCGCGTCCCTGGCGGCGTTCTCCTCGATCGTCTGGCTCGCCGGCGGCCTGCCCAAGGGCGTGACCTACGAGGAGCTCGTGGCCGCCCACGCCCACCGGCTGCGCGCCGTGGTCCTGCTGGGCACGGACTCCTCGGCCCTGCGGCGCGCGCTCGCCGAGCACGCGCCGGACGTGCCGGTCCACGCGCCGCTCGCCGACGCCGAGGGCGCGGGCTCCCCGGACGGCCCGGCCGTCATGGCCGAGGCGGTCCGGACCGCCGACCGCCTCGCCCGCCCGGGGGACACCGTGCTCATGGCGCCCGCCGCCGCCTCGATGGACCAGTTCCGCTCCTACGCCCAGCGCGGGGAGGCGTTCATCGACGCCGTCGCCGCGCTCATGGCCGAGCACGGCTGGGACGTCGACGACGCCCCCGGGGCCTGACCCCCGCCGTCGCCCCCGCCCCGTCATCCGAGAGGAGCCGCCATGCCGGCCACCGCGACCCGCGCCGACCGCAGCCCCCGTGCGGCGGAGCCGTCACCCCGCGGGGGCCGGATGGGCGCCCTCTGGCGGGTGCTGGAGGGACCTCGCGCCCTCGACGTCGCCGCCCTCCTGATCGGGGTGTGCACGGCCGTCCTGACCGTGCTCGGCCTCGTGATGGTCCTCTCGTCCTCCTCCGTCGAGGCCATCGGCAGCACCGACGGCTCGTACGGGCTCTTCCGCCGCCAGGCGATGTGGGCCGTCGGCGGCCTGGCGGCGCTCCTGGTGCTGCGTCGTCTGCCCCTGCGGGTGCTCAAGGGCCTCGCCTGGCCGGCGTTCGGCCTCGCGTTCCTCCTGCTGAGCCTCGTGGCGTTCACGTCCCTCGGGCACTCGGTCGGCGGCAACACCAACTGGCTGCGCATCGGCGGGTTCACCATGCAGCCCTCGGAGGCGGCGAAGCTGGCCATGGCCCTGTGGGCGGCGGCCGTGCTGGAGCGCAAGGGCCGGCTGATCCGGCACGTGCACCACGCCCTCGTCCCGGTGCTCCCGTTCGGCCTGGTCCTGGTGGTCCTCGTCCTGCTGGGGCGCGACCTCGGCACCGCCATCATCCTCACGGGGATCCTCGCGACGATCCTCTTCATCGCCGGGACCAACCGCAAGGTCTTCATCGCCTTCGCGGCGCTGGCGGCCACGGTGGCGACCGCCATGGTCCTGCTCGCCAAGAACCGTCTGGTGCGCGTCCAGGCCTGGCTGTTCGGCTGCGAGGGACTGGAGACCTCGGGCGACCCCTGCTTCCAGCCCGACCACGGGATCTACGCGCTCGCGTCGGGCGGCTGGTGGGGGGTGGGCCTCGGCCAGTCGCGGCAGAAGTGGAGCTACATCCCCGAGGCGGAGAACGACTTCATCTTCACCATCCTGGGCGAGGAGCTGGGCCTCGTGGGCAGCCTCGCCGTGCTCGCCGCGTTCCTCGGCCTGGCCGTGGGGATGTACGCGCTCGCCGCCCGGACCACGTCCCCGTTCATCCGCCTGACCACGTGGGGGATCATGGCCTGGCTCGTGGGCCAGGCGTTCGTGAACATCGCCATGGTCACCGGGCTGCTGCCGGTGATCGGTGTGCCGCTGCCGTTCATCTCCTATGGTGGTTCCGCGCTCACCCTCGCCCTCGCCGGCGTGGGCGTCGTCCTCGCCTTCGCCCGGCACGAGCGCGAGGCGCTGCGCCGCGAGGGCGCCCCTGACGCGCCCACCCCCGACCCGTCCGTCCGTCCGCAGGAGACCCGATGACCACCTCGCCCGACGCCGACCGTCCGCTGCGGGTGGTGCTCGCCGGCGGCGGCACCGCCGGCCACATCTCGCCGATGCTCGCGATCGCCCGCGCCCTCCAGCGGCGCCCCGGGCCGGGGGCCGTGTGCACCATGGTGGGCACCGCCTCCGGCATGGAGACCCGCCTCGTCCCGGAGGCCGGATTCGAGCTGGACCTCGTGGACCGCGTCCCGCTGCCGCGCCGCCCCTCCATGGACCTGGTCCGCCTGCCCGGACGCCTGCGCGGCGCCGTGGCCGCCGGCGCCCGCATCCTCGCCGACCGGCAGGCCGACGTGCTGGTCGGCGTCGGCGGCTACGTGTCCACCCCGCTGTACCTGGCCGCCTTCCGGGCGGGCGTGCCCGTCGTCGTCCACGAGGCGAACGCGAAGCCGGGCCTGGCGAACCGCGTGGGCGCCCTCCGGGCCGCGGCCGTCGGGACGGCCCTGCCCGAGACCCGGCTGCGGGGCGCCCGGTGGGTGGGCATGCCCATGCGCCCGGAGATCTCCGGCCTGGACCGGTCCGCGACCCGCCCGGCGGCGCGCGCGGCCCTCGGCCTCGAGCCCGACCGGACCACCGTGGTGGTCACGGGCGGCAGCTCCGGCGCGCTCAACGTGAACCGCACCGTCGAGGAGTCCCTCGACGACCTCCTGGGCGCCGGCCTGCAGGTGCTGCACCTGACCGGCCGCGGCAAGGCGGTCACGGACCCCACGGGCGCGCCCCTGCGCCGGGACGGCTACGTCCAGCGCGAGTACCTGGACGGCATGGAGCAGGCGTACGCCGCGGCCGACCTGATCGTGGCGCGCTCCGGGGCGGGCACGGTGTGCGAGGTCGGCGCGGTGGGCCTGCCCGCCGTGTTCGTTCCCCTGCCCGTCGGCAACGGGGAGCAGGCGCTCAACGCGCGCCCCACGGTCGAGGCCGGCGGAGCCCTCCTGGTCCGGGACGAGGCCTTCCGCGCGGACTGGGTCCGGCGCGAGCTGGTCCCGCTGGCGACGGACCCGGCGCGCCTGCACGCCATGGGCGAGGCCGCCGGACGCCTGGGCGTGCGCGATGCGGACGAGAGGATGGCCGACCTCGTGCACGAGGCGGCCCGGGAAGGAGCACGCCGATGACCACCGAGGGCACCGCAGCGCGCGGGAGCGTGCGCGATCTGGGCCGCGTCCACTTCCTCGGCATCGGCGGCGTGGGCGTCTCCGGCGTCGCCCGGATCCTCCAGGACCAGGGGGTGCCGGTCTCCGGCACGGACGCGAAGGACCTGCCGGTGATGCACCGTCTCGCGGAGGGCGGGGCGCGGATCACCGTGGGCTACGCCGCGCAGAACGTGGGGGAGGACGTCACGTGCGTCATCGCCTCCTCGATCGCCGGCCCCGGCAACCCCGAGTACGACGCCGCGGCCGCGCGGGGCCTGCGCATGATGCACCGCTCCGAGGGGCTCGCGCTGGCCATGCGCGGGCACCGGGTGCTCGCCGTGGCGGGCACCCACGGCAAGACCACGACCTCCTCGATGGCGGCGATGGCCTTCACCGAGGTCGGCTGGGATCCCACGTTCGCCGTCGGCGCCGCCGTGGCGGGGCTCGGCACGAACGCCCGCGCGGGGCAGGGCGAGTGGTTCGTCGCCGAGGCCGACGAGTCCGACGGCACGCTCGTGGCCTACCCGAGCACCCTGGCGATCGTGACCACCGTGGAAGCCGACCACCTCGACCACTACGGCACCGAGGAGGCCGTCCACGAGGTGTTCCGCACCTTCGCCGGGCAGCTGCCGGCGGCGGACGAGGGCGGTGCCCTCGTGGCCTGCCTGGACGACGACGGAGCGGCCGGACTGGCCGCCTGGGCCCGGGAGAACGCGCGGGCCGCCGTGCTCACCTACGGCACGGCGGAGCGCGACGGCGTGGCGCCCGACCTGCTGGTGTCCGACCTCGAGGTGGAGCCGGGCGAGTCCGGCGTCGGGCAGCGGGCCCGCTTCACGCTCGCGGACGGGCCGTCCCTGACCGTGCGCCTGCAGGTGCCGGGCCGGCACAACGCGCTCAACGCCGCCGCCGTCGCCCTGGCGGCGGTCCGTGCGGGGATGCCGTTCGCGGACGCGGTGCGGGGGCTCGAGGCCTTCCGGGGGACCGCCCGCCGCTTCGAGTTCCGCGGCGCGGGCCGCGGCGTGCGGGTCTTCGACGACTACGCGCACCACCCGACCGAGGTGGCGGCCGCCGTCTCGGCCGCCCGTGCGGTGGCCGGGGAGCACCGCGTGCACGTCCTCTTCCAGCCGCACCTGTTCTCCCGCACCCGCGACTTCGCCGCGGAGTTCGCCCAGGCCCTGTCCGGGGCCGACCGCGTGCGGGTGCTGCCCGTGTACGCGGCGCGGGAGGAGCCGATGCCCGGCGTCGACGCCGGCCTGATCGCCTCCCGCCTCACCACCGCGGACCCGGCGGACCGCAAGGTCGCCGAGGACCGCGGGGCCGCGGTCCGTGAGCTCGCCGACGGCGCCGCCCCCGGGGACGTGGTCCTGACCATGGGTGCCGGCGACGTCACGGCCCTCGGGGCCGACCTCGTCGCCCGTCTGGCGGACGAGCCCTCCGCCGCCTCCGCGTGAGCCGCCGACGCGGCGCGACGGTCCCCCGTCGGGCCACCGCCCCGGCCGGCAGCACCGTGATGGCGTTCCCCGGGCTCAGCGCCCGCCAGCGCCGGGTGCGCCGGCTCACGGCCGTGCTGGCCGCCCTGCTGGTGGCCGCCGCGGCCGTCTGGGCGGTCTTCCTCTCCCCGCTGCTGGCGGTCGACCGGATCGAGGTCACCGGCACGTCCCTCGTCGACCGGGACGTGGTGCGGTCCCGGCTGGAGCCGCTGATGGGCACACCCCTGCCGCGGGTGGGCTCCGACGACGCCCGCGGGCTCCTGGAGGGCACCCCCGGCATCCGCGAGGTGACGTCCGTGGCGCTGCCGCCGACCGGGGTGGAGGTCCGCGTGGCGGAGCTGGCCCCCACCGCCCGGGCGGAGGACGTCGGGGACGGCGTGCTCCTGGCGGACGGGACCGTGCTGACCGGCGTCGCCGAGGAGACCCTCGTGCGGGCGCGGGAGGGGGAGGGCGCCCTGCCCCGCGCCTCGGCCGGCCTCCTCGCCGCGGGCCCGGACGTCCGCGCCGCCGCGGCGGCCGTGCTGACGGACCTGCCCCCGTCCGTGGCCGCCCGGGTGACCGGTGTGGACGCCCAGACCCCCGAGCAGGTGTCCCTGACCCTGGCGGATGGACCGGTGCTGGCGTGGGGCGACGCGTCCCGCCCCGCGGCCAAGGCCGCCGTCGTGGAGGCGTTCCTGGGCGGGGAGGGCGGATCCGTGCGCGGCGTGACCGAGCTCGACGTCTCCGTCCCGGAGCGGCCGCTGACCCGGTGACGGTGCACCAGGCCATGTCGGGTGCGATTCACCCTCCGGTCGAGGGTGAGACCGGGCTCCCCGTTCGTGACGGGGGCGAGCCTGAGCGGGCGGTCCTCAACCTTCACGTGAAGGTCGAAGAAAGGCCGGAGAACGGCGCGCCGTCGCGCCAATTCCTTTGCGCCGCGCGGCCCGCGCGCAGTACGGTGGGACCGAACGCGCGCGCGTGACCTCCTTCAAGCACGCCTTGAGACCGGAGGCGTGGATCGGCTCGGCGGGACCCTCGTCCCGCGGGTCGCGCGCGACAGAGCGAGCATCGTCGAACAAGGGAATGGACACCGTGGCTGCACCCCAGAACTACCTGGCCGTCATCAAGGTCGTCGGCATCGGCGGCGGCGGCGTCAACGCCGTCAACCGCATGATCGAGACGGGGCTCCGCGGCGTGGAGTTCATCGCCATCAACACGGACGCGCAGGCGCTCCTGATGTCCGACGCGGACGTGAAGCTGGACGTGGGCCGCGAGCTGACCCGCGGCCTCGGCGCCGGCGCCAACCCGGAGGTCGGCCGCCAGGCCGCGGAGGACCACGCCGAGGAGATCGAGGAGGTCCTGCGCGGGGCGGACATGGTCTTCGTCACCGCCGGCGAGGGCGGCGGCACCGGCACCGGCGGCGCGCCCGTCGTGGCCCGGATCGCCCGCTCGCTGGGCGCGCTGACCATCGGCGTCGTCACCCGCCCCTTCACCTTCGAGGGGCGCCGCCGCGCCGGGTCCGCGGAGTCCGGTATCGACGCGCTGCGCGACGAGGTCGACACCCTGATCGTCATCCCCAACGACCGCCTGCTGTCCATCTCGGACCGCAACGTGTCCGTCATGGACGCGTTCCGCCAGGCGGACCAGGTGCTGCTGTCCGGTGTGCAGGGCATCACCGACCTCATCACCACCCCGGGCCTGATCAACCTCGACTTCGCGGACGTGAAGTCCGTGATGCAGGGCGCCGGCTCGGCCCTGATGGGCATCGGCCACGCCCAGGGTGAGGACCGCGCCGTCAAGGCGGCGGAGCTGGCGATCGCGTCGCCCCTGCTCGAGGCCTCGATCGACGGCGCCTACGGCGTCCTCCTCTCCATCCAGGGCGGCTCCGACCTCGGCCTGTTCGAGATCAACGAGGCCGCCCGCCTCGTGCAGGAGGTCGCGCATCCGGAGGCCAACATCATCTTCGGCGCCGTCATCGACGACGCCCTGGGCGACGAGGTCCGTGTGACCGTCATCGCCGCGGGCTTCGACAAGGTGGACGTCACCTCCGCCCCGGCCGCCCCGCAGCAGCAGGCCGTGCCGCAGCAGGCGCCCCAGCAGCAGGCCGCTCCGCAGGCCGCCCCGCAGCGGGTCGCCGCGCCGCAGCAGGCGCCCCAGCAGCCGGCCGCCCCGCAGCGCACCCAGGTGCCGGGCACCATGCCGCTGTCCTCCCCGGCAGCCCATCAGCGGACGACCCCGCAGCAGCGCCGGCAGGACCTGCCGGCCGTGGTGGAGCCGGAGCTGGGCGCCGGCGACCTCGACGTCCCGGACTTCCTGAAGTGATCCTCGGCGAGGGGCCGGTCGGGACGCAGCCGGTCCCCTCCGGCCCCTTCGTCCACCGTGCCGACCTGCGCCCGGACTCCCGGGGCCGGGCGGCGCACGTGGCCTGGACCTCCGTGGACGCCGGCAGCCTGGCGCTGCACATCCTCGGGACAGACGACCCCTCGGGGCGGCGCGCGGTGGAGCGGTCGCGGGCGGCCGTGGAGGGCGCGATGGGCGTGGCGCGGGGCAGCACGTTCTACCTGGACCAGGTCCACTCCGCGGACGTCGTGACGGCGGACGGGATCGGCTGGGGCGGAGCCGAGGGACCCGTGGCTGATGCCTCGGTGAGCCCGGACGGCGAGCAGCCGCTGGCGGTGCTCGTGGCCGACTGCCTTCCGATCCTCCTCGTGGACGGCCTCACGGGAGCCACGGCGGCCGCCCATGCCGGACGCCGGGGCCTCCTGGACGGCGTCCTGGAGAACACGGTCGACGCCCTCGAGGCGCTGCGGCCCGCGGGCGCACGCGGCACCTTCGGCATGAAGGCGTGGATCGGCCCCGGTGCGTGCGGCCGATGCTACGAGGTGCCGGAGGAGATGCGGGCCGAGGCCGCGGCGAGGATCCCCGAGCTGCACTCCACCACGTCCTGGGGCACGCCCGCGCTCAACCTGCCCGCCGGCGCCCAGGCGGTGCTGCGGAGCCGCGGGGTGGCGGTCGAGCGCATCGACGTGTGCACCCTCGAGGACGAGCGCGTCTTCTCCCACCGGCGCGATCCCGGACGAGGGCGCTTCGCCGGTCTCGTGTGGACCACCGGCGCAGGGACGGACGAGCGTGGCTGAGTCCGCCCCCTCCGCCGCAGCCGACCCCCGGACGGCCGAGCTCGCCGCACGCCTCGACGCCGTGCGGGAGCGCATCTCCCGCGCCGCCGCGGCCGCCGGTCGCGCCGATCTCCCGCGCCTCGTCGTGGTCACCAAGACGCACCCGGCCGAGGACGTCCTGCGGCTCGCCGCCCTCGGCGTCACGGACGTCGGGGAGAACCGGGACCAGGAGGCGCGCCCCAAGGCCGCGGAGACCGCCGAGCGGCTCGGGTCGGACGCCCCGCGCTGGCACTTCATCGGCCAGCTCCAGACGAACAAGGCCAAGCACGTCGTCACGTACGCCGCGGCCGTGCACTCGGTGGACCGCGTGGAGCTCGTGGACGCCCTGTCCCGGGCCGTGGTCCTGCGCCGGGAGCGCGAGGGCGCCGACGCCGTCGCCGACCTGGACTGCCTCGTCCAGGTGGACGTGGACGAGCGGGCCGACGAGGACCGCCCCGAGGGGATCGGACCCCGCGGCGGGGCGCCGCTGGACCGGGTCGACGCCGTCGCGGCCCGTCTGGCCGCCGCCGAGGGGCTGCGGCTGCGCGGGCTGATGTGCGTGGCCCCGCGCGGCGTGGACCCGGCCGACGCGTTCGCCCGCCTGGCGGGGCTCGGGGAGCGACTGCGCGCCGAGCACCCGCAGGCCGACGTCCTGTCCATGGGCATGTCCGCCGACCTCGAGGCCGCGGTGGCCGCGGGGGCGACACACGTGCGGATCGGCTCGGACATCCTGGGGGCGCGCGGCCACGTGGGTTAGCGTGGTCCAGCGCGCCCCCGCCCGGGGCGCCCGACCCGACGACGAACGACGGCGGGTCCCGACGGGACCCCGACGACGCGGAGGAAGCACATGGCCGGCGGCCTGAAGAAGACGATGATCTACCTCGGCCTCGCCGACGGCGACGAGTACGAGGAGCAGCAGCGGGCGGAGGTCCGCGAGCCCGCCCCCCGGCGGGACGTCGTGGAGGCCCGGCGGGTCACCGAGGACACCCCCGCGCCCCCGGCCCCCGAGCCCGCCCCCGCCGTCACGTCGACCGGCGCCGGATCCTCGGCCGCCGAGCCCGCGCCCCGTCGGGCCGTCCGACCGGAGCCCGAGCCGGCGCCCCGACCGGCCCATGAGGCCGCCGACCAGGGGTATCGTGCCCCGGTCACCCCCATCAAGCGAGCTGCCGCGTCGTCGGCCGAAGGAGACTCCGTGCGCACCCTGTCCACCGTCCACCCGCGCTCCTACAACGACGCGAAGAGCATCGGTGAGGCGTTCCGCTCCGGGATGCCCGTGATCATGAACGTCACCGACCTGGGGGAGAATGAGGCCAAGCGTCTCGTGGACTTCGCCGCCGGCCTCGTCTTCGGCCTGCACGGCTCCATCTCCCGGATCACCAGCAAGGTGTTCCTGCTCACCCCCTCCACCGTCGAGGTGGTCGGCGAGGACTCGCCCTCCCCGCGCGACGCCGACGCCCCGTACGACAACGACTGACCGTGCAGCTCCTCCTGGCCCTGGCCTATCTGGTCCTCACGGTCGCCCTCGCGGCCCTCACGGTGCGGATCGTCCTGGACGTCACCCGCTCGTTCGCGCGGCAGTGGCGGCCCACCGGCCCCGTCCTCGTGGCGGCGAGCGCCGTGTACGCGGTGACCGACCCGCCGCTCGAGGCGCTGCGGCGCCGCATCCCGCCCGTGAACCTGGGCGGTGTGGGGCTGGACGTCGCCTTCCTCGTGCTGTTCCTCGTCGTCGTCCTGCTGCGCGTCCTGGTCCTCGTCCTGGCCTGAGGGCCCGTGCGGGGGCGATGATATCGTCAACCACCGACAGTCCGGCGTCCCGCGGCCGCCCGCCGTGACAGCGCATCACCGTCCCGGCTGCCGCGTGCGAAGAGAGGGTGGCCCGCCGATGGCCCTGACCTGGGAAGACGTGGTCAACAAGGAGTTCCAGCTCACGAAGTTCCGTGAGGGGTACGACCGCGAGGAGGTCGAGGACTTCCTGGACGAGGTGGTCGAGGAGCTCAAGCGCCTGACCGAGGTCAATGCGCGGCTCAGTGCGGAGCTCGAGGACTGCCGCGCCGGGGCCCCCGCGGTCGACCAGGCCGAGCCGGCGCAGGCCGCGCCCGCCGCCGCTCCGACGTCGGCCGCCGCCGCTCCGACGTCGGCCGCCGCCGGGGGCGACCCCGCGACCTCCGCCGCCGGCGTGCTGGCCATGGCCCAGCGCCTGCACGACGAGTACGTGGCCGAGGGCGAGCAGCGGCGTGACCAGATCATCGCCGAGGCCGAGAGCACCGCCGCCACCGTGGTCCGCGAGGCCGAGGAGACCCGGTCCCGCACGCTCGCGGAGCTCGAGACCCGCCGCACGGGCCTCGAGCACGACGTCCAGCGCCTGCGCGCCTTCGAGACCGACTACCGCGCCCGGCTGACCTCCTACATCGAGGGCCAGCTGCGCGAGATCACCGCCCAGGAGCGGGTCGAGCCCGCGCAGGGGACCGTGTGAGCGCTGCCGCCGCGCCCGAGGACGCCGCCCGCCCCACCCCGCCCGACCGGCGGACGGGGGTGCGGCGCGTCGTGCTCTCCGGGCTCGCCCTGGCGACGCTGGCCTACCTGCTCGACCAGGGCACCAAGCTGTGGGTCGAGCGGACCATGGTGCTCGGGGAGTCGATCGAGGTCGTCCCCGGGCTGCTGCGCTGGTTCTACATCCTCAACCCCGGGGCGGCGTTCTCCATCGGCACGGACGTCACGTGGGTGTTCACGCTCGTCCAGGCGGTCGTCGCCGTCGTCGCCCTGGTCGGCCTGCTGCGCGCGCGCTCGTGGGGATGGGGGCTCGCCCTGGGCGGCCTGCTGGGCGGGGTGCTGGGCAACCTGACGGACCGGCTGTTCCGGCCGCCGTCGTTCGGCCAGGGCCACGTGGTGGACATGATCTCCGTGCCCCACTTCGCGGTCTTCAACGTCGCCGACTCGTTCATCGTCTGCTCCATCGTCGGCCTGTGCCTGCTGATGGTGACCGGCCGGAACCTGGACGGCACCCGCGACGACGCCGCCGGGCGGGTCTGACCCGTGGGCCTGCGACCGGGGTCGACCGAGCGCCTCGAGGTGGACGACGCCGCGGCGGGCCGGCGCGCCGACGCCGTGCTGGCCGAGGCCTTCGGCGTGTCCCGCGCCTCGCTGGCCGACCTGTTCGCCCGGGGGCTCGTGCGGGCCGAGTCGCGCACCGGCCGCCGCGACCGCGTGCTGGCCAAGTCGGCGAAGGCGGTGGCGGGGGAGAGCCTCGTCGTCGACGTCCCGGACGACCCCGACCCCCTGGAAGTGAGGGCAGAGACCGTGGACGCCATGACGGTCCTCTACGAGGACGAGCACATGCTGGCGGTGGACAAGCCGACCGGCGTGGCCGCCCACCCCTCCCCGGGGTGGTTCGGTCCCACGGTGGTCGGCGGCCTGGCCGCGCTGGGCCATGACATCTCCACCTCCGGCGCCCCGGAGCGCCAGGGGATCGTGCACCGGCTCGACGTCGGCACGACCGGCGTCATGGCGGTCGCCAAGACGGAGCGGGCCTACACCGCGCTGAAGGACCAGTTCCGCGACCGGGTGCTGGAGAAGGTGTACCACGCGGTGGTGCAGGGCATGCCGGACCCGCTGGCGGGCACGATCGACGCGCCCATCGGGCGCGACCCGGGCCACCACTGGCGGTTCGCCGTGCTCGAGGGGGGCCGGCCCTCGGTGACCCACTACGAGACCCTCGAGGCGTTCGGGCGGGCCACCCTCCTGGAGATCCACCTGGAGACGGGCCGCACCCATCAGATCCGCGTCCACACCTCCGCCCTGCGCCACCCGTGCGTCGGCGACCTCACGTACGGGGCGGACCCGCGGCTGGCCGCCGAGCTCGGCCTGACCCGGCAGTGGCTCCACGCGCACCGGCTCGTCCTGCCGCACCCGGTCACGGGCGAGACGCTGCGGATCGAGTCACCGCACCCGCACGACCTGGTCCGCGCGCTCGCCGTCCTGCGGGGCGAGTGAGCCCCGACGCACCCCGTGCGGGGGCGGCCCCGCCCCCTAGACTGGTCCGGTCCCGCACCCCGCCGGCGGCCCGGCCGACGGACCGTCCGCGCGGGACGTCAGGGAGGATGGACGCGTCATGACCGTGCAGCAGGAGACCACCGCGGAGGCCACGAGGGACGGCGGGTTCGTCCACCTGCACACGCACACCGAGTACTCCATGCTCGACGGCGCCGCGAAGCTCGACGAGCTGTTCGCCGAGGCCAACCGCCTGGGCATGGACTCCCTGGCCATCACGGACCACGGCTACCTCTTCGGCGCGTTCGACTTCTGGAACAAGGCGAGGCAGGCCGGCGTCAAGCCGATCATCGGCCTGGAGGCGTACCTGACGCCGGGAACGCAGCACCGCACGGACAAGGCGAAGACCCGCTGGGGCGAGCCGCACCAGCGCGGGGACGACGTGTCCGGCGGCGGCGCGTACACCCACATGACGCTGCTGTCCGAGGACAACACGGGCATGCACAACCTGTTCAAGATGGGCTCGATCGCCTCCCTGGACTCGGTCTACGCGAAGTGGCCGCGCATCGACCGCGAGCTGCTGAGCACCTACGCCAAGGGCCTGATCGCCACCACCGGCTGCCCCTCCGGGGAGATCCAGACGCGGCTGCGCCTGGGGCACTACCGCGAGGCGATGCAGGCCGCCTCGGACTTCCGCGACATCTTCGGCAAGGACAACTTCTTCTGCGAGGTCATGCACCACGGCCTCGACATCGAGCGCCGGGTGATGGAGGACCTGCGCCGGCTTGCCAAGGACCTGGGCCTGCCGTTCGTGGCCACCAACGACCTCCACTACACGCACGAGCACGACGCCAAGGCCCACGAGGCGCTGCTGGCCATCCAGTCCGGCTCCAAGCTCAACGAGCCCACCTACGACCAGGGCGGCTCCCGCTTCGCCTTCTCCGGCACGGAGTACTACCTGAAGTCCCCCCGGCAGATGCGGGACCTGTTCAGGGAGCTCCCCGAGGCGTGCGACAACACGCTGCTGATCGCGGAGCGCTGCGACGTCTCCTTCGACACGGATGCCAACTACATGCCGCTGTTCCCCACCCCGGAGGGGGAGGACGAGACCAGCTGGCTGATCAAGGAGGTCGCCTCCGGGCTGGACTACCGCTACCCCGACGGCGTCCCGGACCACGTGCGCAAGCAGGCGGACTACGAGCTCGATGTCATCATCTCGATGGGCTTCCCGGGGTACTTCCTGGTGGTGGCCGACTTCATCACCTGGGCCAAGGACCACGGCATCCGGGTGGGGCCGGGACGCGGCTCGGGCGCCGGCTCGATGGTGGCCTACGCGCTGCGCATCACGGACCTGGACCCGCTCAAGCACGGCCTGATCTTCGAGCGCTTCCTCAACCCGGACCGCGTGTCCATGCCCGACTTCGACGTCGACTTCGATGACCGCCGCCGCTCGGAGGTGATCGACTACGTCACCCGCAAGTACGGCGACGAGCGTGTCACCATGATCGTCACGTACGGCACCATCAAGACCAAGCAGGCGCTGAAGGACTCCGCCCGCGTGATGGACCAGCCGTTCTCCATGGGGGAGGCGCTCACCAAGGCGCTGCCGCCGGCCGTGATGGCGAAGGACATCCCGCTCAAGGACATCGAGGATCCCGAGGCCAAGCGCTACGCCGAGGCCGCCGACTTCCGCCAGCTGGTGGCCACGGACCCCGTGGCCCAGGAGGTCTTCGAGACCGCCAAGGGCATCGAGGGCCTCAAGCGCCAGTGGGGCGTGCACGCCGCCGGCGTGATCATGTCCTCGCATCCGGTGATCGACGTCATCCCGATCATGCGCCGCCTGCAGGACGGCCAGGTCATCACCCAGTTCGACTACCCCACCGCCGAGGGGCTCGGGCTGATCAAGATGGACTTCCTGGGTCTGCGCAACCTCACGATCATCTCGGACGCGATCGAGAACGTGAAGGACAACAAGGGGATCGAGCTGGACCTGGAGACCCTCGACGTGGACGACCGGGCCTCGTACGAGCTGCTGGCCCGCGGCGACACCCTCGGCGTGTTCCAGCTCGACGGCGGCCCCATGCGCTCGCTGCTGAAGATGATGCGCCCGGACAACTTCGAGGACATCTCGGCGACGATCGCGCTGTACCGTCCGGGGCCGATGGGCGCGAACTCCCACACGAACTACGCCCTGCGCAAGAACGGGCAGCAGGAGATCACCCCGATCCACCCGGAGCTCGAGGAGCCGCTGAAGGAGATCCTCGACACGACCTACGGCCTGATCGTGTACCAGGAGCAGGTCATGGCGATCGCCCAGAAGGTGGCGGGGTACTCGCTCGGCCAGGCGGACATCCTGCGCCGCGCGATGGGCAAGAAGAAGAAGTCCGAGCTGGACAAGCAGTACGCCGCCTTCCAGCAGGGCATGCTGGACCGCGGCTACTCGCAGGCGGCCATCACCGCGCTGTGGGACATCCTGCTGCCCTTCTCGGACTACGCCTTCAACAAGGCGCACTCGGCCGCGTACGGGCTGGTCTCCTACTGGACCGCATACCTCAAGGCGCACCACCCGGCCGAGTACATGGCGGCGCTGCTCACCTCGGTGGGCGACGACAAGGACAAGCTCGCCATGTACCTCAACGAGTGCCGCCGCATGGGCATCACGGTGCTGCCGCCGGACGTGAACGAGTCCTTCCAGAACTTCACCCCGGTGGGCACGGACATCCGCTTCGGCATGGGTGCGGTGCGCAACGTCGGCACGAACGTGGTGAAGGGGATGGTGCAGGCACGCGAGGACAAGGGCGCCTTCACGGGCTTCGGCGACTTCCTGGCGAAGGTGCCCCTCGTGGTCTGCAACAAGCGGACGATCGAGTCCATGATCAAGGCCGGCGCCTTCGACTCGCTCGGCTACGCCCGCCGCGCGCTGCTGGCCGTGCACGAGGAGGCGGTGGACGCCACCGTCCAGCAGAAGCGCAAGGAGGACCACGGCGAGTTCACCTTCGACCTGTTCGCCCTCGGGGGTGCGGGCGAGGAGGACGCGTCGGACGCCTCCGACGGCGTCGCCGTGCCGGACCTGCCCGAGTGGCCCAAGAAGGAGAAGCTCACGTTCGAGCGCGAGATGCTCGGCCTCTACGTCTCCGACCACCCCCTGCAGGGCCTCGACGCGGTCCTCGGCCAGTTCGCGGACACCCAGATCACGCGCGTGCTCGACGACGACGGGCCCGCCGACGGCGCGCACGTCACCATCGCCGGGCTGATCACCACGCTCGAGCGCCGGATCGCCAAGAGCTCGGGCAACGCGTATGCCCGCTGCGAGATCGAGGACCTCGGGGGCTCGATGGACGTGATGTTCTTCGGCCAGGTGTACGCGCCGATCGCCATGATGCTGCAGGAGGACCTTGTCGTCGCCGTGAAGGGGCGCGTCCAGCGCCGCGACGACGGCTCCGTGGTGCTCTCCGCCATGGAGCTGACCATCCCGGAGCTGACGGACGCCACCGGCGGGCCGGTACGCCTCACGATGCCCGCGTTCAAGGCCACCGAGCGTGTGGTCGGCCAGCTCGCCGACGTGCTGCGCACCCACGAGGGCTCCTCCGAGGTGCGCCTGACCCTCGCGGGCCAGCGCGGGGTGCAGGAGTTCGCGCTGGGCCCGCAGTTCCGGGTGGCGCCCACGCCCGCCCTGTTCGGGGACCTGAAGATCCTGCTCGGCCCCGCCTGCCTGACCTGACCCCGCCGAGAGGACGCCGCCGTGCACTGCCCCTACTGCCGCCATGAGGACTCCCGCGTGGTGGACTCCCGCTCCCTGGAGGACGGCTCCGCCATCCGCCGGCGCCGGCAGTGCCGGGCGTGCGGCAAGCGCTTCACCACCATGGAGACCACGTCGCTGACCGTGGTCAAGCGCTCCGGGGTGGCCGAGCCGTTCGACCGGTCCAAGGTCATCAACGGGGTCCGCAAGGCCTGCCAGGGACGGCCCGTCTCGAGCGACGACCTCGCCGTCCTGGCCCAGGAGGTGGAGGAGGCCGTGCGCGCCTCGGGCCACGCCGAGGTGGACGCCCACGCCGTCGGCCTGGCGATCCTCGGGCCGCTGCGGCGCCTCGACCAGGTGGCCTACCTGCGCTTCGCCTCGGTCTACCAGGACTTCGAGTCCCTGGACGACTTCGCCGACGCCATCTCCGAGCTGCGCGCCCAGGAGGCGGCGACACGCGGGCGCACCGCGGTGCAGCCGCGCCTGCCCAGGCGCTAGAGTGTCTGTCGTGGCCGCGCAGGCGGCCCGCAGACGCCGAGGGCGGTTCCGGAGGGGAAGCCGGAACCGCCCTCGGTGCGTCCGGGGCCGGACGGCGTCAGGCCGCCGTGCGGTCCGCCGGGTCGGCGTGGGCCGCGAGCGCGGCGCCCACGATGCCCGCATTGTTCTTCAGCTGCGCGGGGACGATGGGGGTGTCCAGCGTCAGCAGCGGCAGGTAGTCGTCGGGGCGCTTGGAGATGCCGCCGCCCACGATGAACAGGTCGGGGGAGAGGATCCGCTCCACGTGGGAGAAGAACCGCTGCAGCCGGGTGGCGTACTCGGGCCAGGACAGGTCCTCGCGCTCGCGGGCCTTCGCGGACGCGCGGGTCTCGGCCATGACGCCGTCCAGCTCCAGGGAGCCCACCTCGAAGTTCGGGATCAGGACGCCGTCGTGGATCATGGCGCCGCCGATGCCGGTGCCGAGGGTGATGACCAGCACGAGCCCGTCCACGCCGCGGCCCGCGCCGTAGCGCGCCTCGGCCAGGCCGGCCGCGTCGGCGTCGTTGACCACGGCGACGGGGCGCTGGAGCGCGTCCTCGAAGGTCTCGCGCAGGTCGACGCCGATCCACGAGGGGTCGATGTTGTTCGCCGACCGGCAGACCCCGTGCTGGACAATCGAGGGGAAGCACACGCCGACCGGGGAGTCCGGATGGGGGGCCTTCGTGCGGGTGTCCAGCTCCGAGACGATCTGCGCGAGTGTGCATGCCATGGTCTCCGGCAGGGCCGGCTGCGGGGTGGGCAGCCGGAACCGGTCGCCGCGCAGGGAGCCGGACTTCGGCCCGGCCCCGAGGCGGACGATCCCGCCCTTCATGCCGGTGCCGCCGATGTCGACGCCGAGGACGGCGGGGTGCGTGGACGGGGACGGGGGAAGGTGCGCGATCGCACCGGTGTTCGGGAAGCTCACGGCCGCCAGTGTACGGACTCGGTCCGGGTCAGGGCAGGGTGAGGATCTCCGCGCCGTCCTCGGTGACCGCGATCGTGTGCTCGAACTGGGCCGTCCGGCGGCGGTCCCGGGTGACGACCGTCCAGCCGTCGTCCCACTGGTCCCACTCGATCGTGCCGAGGGTGATCATCGGCTCGATGGTGAACACCATGCCGGGCACGAGGAGGCGGTCGTGGGCGGGGGCGGCGTCGTAGTGGGGGATGACCAGGCCGGAGTGGAACTCCACGCCCACGCCGTGGCCGATGAAGTCGCGGACCACGCCGTAGCCGAAGCGCTTGGCGTACGACTCGATGGCCCGGCCGATCACGTTCACCTGGCGGCCGGGCTTGACGGCCCGGATGCCGCGGCGCAGGGCCTCCTCGGTGCGCTCGACGAGCAGGCGGGACTCCTCGTCCACGTCGCCCACGAGGTAGGTGCGGTTGTGGTCGCCGTGGACGCCGTCGAGGTAGGCCGTGATGTCCAGGTTCACGATGTCCCCGTCCTCCAGGACGGTGGAGTCCGGGATCCCGTGGCAGATGACCTCGTTCACCGACGTGCAGATGGACCGGGGGAACCCGCGGTAGCCCAGGCAGGAGGGGTAGGCGCCGGCGGCCACGAGGAACTCGTGGGCGATCCGGTCGAGCTCGTCCGTGGTGACGCCCGGGCGGATGTGGGCTGCGGTGTGCTCCATGGCCTGCGCCGCGATCCGGCCGGCCTCCCGGATCCGGGCGATCCCCTCGGCGTCGTAGACGTCCGAGGCGTTCCCCTCGTCAGCCGTGGCCTTGCCGACGTACTCGGGCCGGGGGATCGACGCCGGCACGGGCGGGGCCGCCGAGGCGGCGCCGGGGGAGAGCCGGCCGATGGGGGCGAGCGAGCCCGGCTCCGGGGCGGGCGGGCCCTCCGGGCGGGGTCCGTTGTGGCTGGCGGGGGCGGGGGAGGTCTGGACGGGCATGCCCTCCAGCGTATCGGGGGCGTCCGTCCCGGGTGTCCGCGCCCGCCCCGCCGGTCTAGGGTGTGGGCCATGACTGACACGCACGAGCCCGGCAGCGGGTACTGGTTCAACGTCCGCACCCACCAGGTGGAGGAGGGTCCCCAGTCCGACTGGAAGGACCTGCTCGGCCCCTACGGCTCCCGCGCCGAGGCCGAGGGCGCCCTCGCCAGGGTCCGGGCCCGCAACGAGGCCGCGGACCGCGCCGACGAGGCCGACGACGACTGGGACGCCAACCCGTTCAACGACGCGTCCTGACATCCCGGTCTCGCCCCCGGCGGGGCGGGCCGTCAGGCTTCGAAGCCGTGCTCGGGCGCGGGGAAGGACCCGTCCAGCACGTCCTCGCGGTACGCGCGCACCGCCTCGCCCACCACCTCGTGCAGCCGGGCGTACTGGCGCACGAACCGGGGGACGCGGCCCTCCCGCAGACCCAGCATGTCCTGCCACACGAGCACCTGTCCCGTGGTCGCGGGGCCGGCGCCGATGCCCACGGTCGGCACGCGCAGTGCGGCGTCCACGGCCTCCGCGACGGCGGAGGGGACCATCTCCATGAGGACGGCGAACGCCCCGGCCTCCTCGAGCGCGCGGGCCGAGGCGACCAGGCGCTCCGTGGCCCCGTCCCCGCGGCCCTGCACCCGGTAGCCGCCGAGGACGTGCTCGGACTGCGGGGTGAACCCGATGTGCGCCATGACCGGGACGCCGGCGGCCGTCATCGCGGCGACGTGCGGGGCGAACCGCTCGTCCCCCTCCGCCTTGACCGCGTGGACGCCCGCCTCCTTCATCAGCCGCACGCCGGCGGCGACCGCCTGCTCGGGGGACGCCTCGTAGGAGCCGAACGGCAGGTCCGCCACCACGAGGGCGCGCGAGGCGCCGCGCACCACGGCGCCGGAGAACAGGACCATCTGGTCCAGGGTCACGGGCAGCGTGGAGGAGTGGCCCAGGACGGTGTTGCCCACGGAGTCGCCCACCAGGAGGACCTCGACCCCGGCCTCGTCGAACAGGGCGGCCGTCATCGCGTCGTACGTGGTCAGCATCGCGAACCGGTGTCCCGCGTCCTTCGCCCGCTGCAGGTGCACGGTCCGGACGCGGGCCGGCGCGGCCGCCGTCCGCGCGGCGTCGGCCGGGGCCGGCGTCGGGGAGGCGTAGGGGGCGGCGGTCTCGGCGCCGGGGACGTCGGTCGCGGGGGTCTCGCTCATGGGCGGCAGTCTACGGGCGGGCCCCCGGCCGCCCGGCACCGGCGGGGGCCGTCGCGCCCGGCCCGCCGGGGCCGGGGGGCGTCTAGAGTGGCCGCATGGACCGTCAGAAGGATTTCGTGCTCCGCACCATCGAGGACCGGGACGTGCGCTTCGTGCGTCTGTGGTTCACCGACGTCATCGGCACCCTCAAGTCCGTCGCGCTGGCGCCCGCGGAGGTCGAGGCGGCGTTCTCCGAGGGGCTCGGGTTCGACGGCTCGTCGATCGACGGCTACACGCGCATCTCCGAGTCCGACATGCTGCTCCAGCCGGACCCCTCGACGTTCCAGATCCTCCCGTGGCGCGACGAGGCCGGGAACTCCTCCCGCATGTACTGCGACGTGCTCACCCCGGACCGGCGTCCCGCACCGGCCGACCCCCGCAACGTCCTGCGGCGCGTGCTGGACCGTGCGTCCGGGATGGGCTTCAGCTGCTACACGCACCCGGAGATCGAGTTCTACCTCCTCGCGTCGGACACCCCCGGCCCGGACGGCGAGCCGGTGCCCGTGGACCGGGCCGGCTACTTCGACCACGTCCCCGGCGGCGCGGCGCAGGACTTCCGCCGGGACGCCGTGATGATGCTCGAGGACATGGGCATCTCGGTGGAGTTCAGCCACCACGAGACCGGCCCCGGCCAGAACGAGATCGACCTGCGCGCCGCGGACGCGCTCACCACGGCGGACAATGTGCAGACGTTCCGCACGATCATGAAGGAGGTGGCGGCCCATCAGGGCATCTACGCCACCTTCATGCCCAAGCCGTTCGGCCGGCACCCCGGCTCCGGGATGCACACGCACTTCTCCCTCTTCGAGGGTGACGCCAACGCGTTCTACGACCCGGCGGACGAGTTCCGGCTCTCCGTCACCGGCCGCCGGTTCATCGCCGGGCTCCTGCGCCACTCGGTGGAGATGAGCCTCGTCACCCACCAGTTCGTGAACTCCTACAAGCGGCTGTGGGGCGCGGACGAGGCGCCCTCGTACGTGTCCTGGGGGCACAACAACCGCTCCGCCCTCGTGCGCGTCCCGCTGTACAAGCCGGACAAGGCGGGCTCCGCCCGCATCGAGTACCGCGGTCTCGACGCGTCGGCGAACCCGTACCTGGCCTACGCGCTGCTGATCGCGGCGGGCCTCAGGGGGATCGAGGAGGGCTACGACCTCCCGGAGCCGGCCTCCGAGGACGTCGGCGCGCTGTCCGCCCAGGAGCGGCGGGTGCTGGGCCACGACTCGCTGCCGGGCACCCTGCACGACGCCGTGCGGGCCGCGGAGGAGTCGGAGTTCATGGCCGAGGTGCTCGGCGAGCACGTCTATGAGGCCCTCCTGCGCAACAAACGCCAGGAGTGGGACGACTACCGCGTGGAGATCACCCCCTACGAGCTGCGCCGCTACCTGACGGGGCTCTGATCCCGTGAGCGCGCTGCCCCCGTCCCCCGCCGCCTCCGGGGGCCTTCGCCGCGCCCTCGGCCACGCCGGCGTCGTGGACCCCGCCCGCGCCGAGCACCTGCTGGAGTCCCCGGAACTGGCCGGCCAGGATCGGGACGCGCTGGTGGCCGGCCTGGCCCACGCCGCCGACCCCGACCGCGCCCTGCTGCTCTACATCCGCCTCGCCGAGCGTGAGCCCGGGGTGCACCGGGCCCTGGCCGACGCCGGCCGCACGGCCGCCCTGCTGCGGCTGCTGGGCGCCTCCGAGGCCCTCGGGGAGTTCCTCATCCGCCGGCCCGAGCACCTCGACCTCGTCCTGGCGCCGGACCGCGCCGCCGCCACGGCCCCGGCGCTCGCCCAGCCGGACCCGGCGGCCGGCGGGGCCGCGTGGTCGGACGAGCCCGCCGCGCTGCGCGCCCTGCTGCTGACCGCCGTCGGGGCCGACCCCGACGCCCCGCGGCCCGTGGCCGCCCTCACCGGGGCGGACGCCGCCGTCCCGCTGCGCCGTGCCTACCGGCGTCAGCTGACCGCCGTCGCCCTCGCGGACCTCGGCTCGGCCGACCCCACGGCCGTCCTGCCGGACGTCGGCCGCTGGCTCGCCGACCTCGCCGGGGCCGCGGTCGAGGCCGCGCTCGCGGTCTCGCGGGCCGAGCTCGCCGCCCGCGAGGGCGCGGCGGTGGACCACCTGGACCTCGCGGTGATCGGCATGGGCAAGTGCGGGGCCCGGGAGCTCAACTACATCTCCGACGTGGACGTCGTGTTCGTCCACGAGGTGGCCGACCCGTCCGCGGAGGACGCGCCCGACGACGCCGCGGCCGCCCGCCTGGCCGCGGACCTCGCCGCGGGCATCTCCCGCGTGCTCACCGGCCCCGCGCCCGAGCCCGGCCTGTGGGAGGTGGACGCCAACCTGCGTCCCGAGGGGAAGGACGGCGCGCTCTCCCGCACGCCGGCCTCCCACGTGGAGTACTACCGGCGCTGGGCGCACGGCTGGGAGTTCCAGGCGCTGCTCAAGGCGCGGCCGCTGGCCGGCGACGCGGAGCTGGGCCGCCGGTACGTGGACGCCGTGTGGCCGCGGGTGTGGGAGTCCGCCGCGCGGGAGGGCTTCGTGGAGGACGTGCGCCGCATGCGCACCCGCGTGATCGACACGATCGCGCGTGGGGAGCGGGATCGCGAGGTCAAGCTCGGCCCGGGCGGGCTCCGCGACGTCGAGTTCACGGCCCAGCTGCTGCAGCTGGTGCACGGGCGCGCGGACGAGAGCGTGCGCGTGCGCGCGACGCTGGACGCCCTCGACGCCCTGCATCGGGCCTCCTACATCTCCACCGCGGACACCGAGCGCTTCGCCGCGCACTACCGCTGGCTGCGCGCCCTCGAGCACCGCATCCAGCTGGTCCACCTGCGTCGCACGCACCTGATGCCTGCGAAGGAGGCCGCCCAGCGGGTGGTGGCCCGGTCCCTGCGGGGGGCCGCGGACACGGGCCCCGCCGCGGCCGAGGACCTGCAGGAGCGGTTCGACACGGTGCGCCGCGAGGTCCGGTCCCTGCACCGGACCGTGTTCTACCGGCCGCTGCTGTCCACCACCGCCGCCCTGTCCGAGGACGAGGTCCGGCTCACCGCGGACGCGGTCAAGGCGCGCCTGTCCGCCCTGGGCTACCGGGATCCGCGGTCCGCCCTGGGCCACATCGAGGCCCTCACCCGCGGCGTCTCCCGCCGCGCGGCGGTCCAGCGGCAGCTGCTGCCGGTCATGCTCGGCTGGTTCGCGGACGGCCCCGACCCCGACGCCGGGCTGCTGGCCTTCCGCCGGCTGTCGGAGTCCCTCGGGGCGTCCGCCTGGTTCCTGCGCATGCTCCGGGACTCCTCCGACGCCGCCCGACGGCTGTGCCTGGTCCTCGCCGGCTCCCGCCGGGTCGGAGACCTGCTCGAGCACTCCCCGGAGTCCGTCGCCTGGGTGGGGGACTCCCGGGACCTCGAGCCGCGGTCCCTCGAGACGCTGTGGGGCGAGGTGCAGGCGCGCCTCGACCGGCGCGGCGCGGACGAGGACGCGGCGCAGGTCATCCGCCACGTCCGGCAGATCCGCCAGCGCGAGGTCCTGCGGATCGCCCTGGCGGACATGACGGGGGTGTGCTCGCTCGAGCAGACGGCCGCCGCCCTCGCAGACGCGGACCAGGCCGCCGTCCTCGGCGCCCTGCGGGTGGCCGTGCACGCGACCGTGGGGGACGGGGAGCCGCTGACGGACCTGCTGGTGGTGGCCATGGGCCGTCAGGGCGGCCGCGAGATCACCTACGGCTCGGACCTGGACGCCATGGTGGTCCACCGGCCGCGGGAGGGGGCGGACCCGTCCGCGGCGGCGCAGGAGGCCGAGGCGGTCGCCCGGCGGCTCATCTCCCTGCTGAAGGGGCCGGCCCAGCCCCCGCTGCCCAGCGAGCACCCCCTCGAGGTGGACCTGGACCTGCGCCCGGAGGGCCGCCAGGGCCCCCTCGTGCGGACCCTCGACTCCTACCAGGAGTATTACGCCCGGTGGGCGGAGGTCTGGGAGCGGCAGGCGCTGCTGCGGGCCCGGCCCGTGGCCGGCGACGACGACCTGGCCGCCGCCTTCACCGCGTGGGCCGACGGGGTGCGCTACGGCACGGACCTCACCGCGGCGGACGCGCGCGAGATCCGACGCATCAAGGCCCGCGTGGAGGCCGAACGGCTGCCGCGCGGCGCGGACCCCGCCCGGCACGTCAAGCTCGGCCGCGGCGGCCTCTCGGACGTGGAGTGGCTCGTCCAGTCCCTGCAGCTGCGCCACGCCCACGAGGTCGAGGCCCTCCGCGTCACCGGGACGCTCCCGGCGCTGCGCGCCCTGGCCCGGCAGGAGATCCTCGGGTCCGCCGAGGCCGCGCTGCTGGAGGAGGCATGGCTGCTGGCCACGCGCGTCCGCGCCTCCCTGGTGCTGTGGACCGGCAAGGGCTCGGACGTCCTCCCCACCAACGCCCGCGACCTGGGCGCCCTCGCGCGGCTGGCGGGCGAGAACGACCACGGCGCCGCCTTCGAGGAGCGCTACCTGCGGGTGACCCGCCAGGCCCGTCAGGTGTTCGAGCACCGGTTCTACGGCCTCTGAGCCCGGGCCGCCGGGCCTCAGCCCCGGACCACGTGCTCCCCGAGCAGCTCGAGGGTGCGGATCCGCGCCGCCTGGTCCGGCGCCGCCGTCGTGACGATGAGCTCGTCGGCCTGCACCCGGTCCGCGAAGTCGCGCAGCCAGGTCCGCACCTCGGGCCCGGTGCCCACCGCGGAGCACTCGAGCATGCCGAGCACCTGCTGACCGGCGGGGGAGTCGAGGAGCATGTCCACCTCGTCGTCGGTGAGCGTGCGTCCGCGGCCGAGCATCATGCGGATCCGCTCGCGGCGGGTGAGCTCCCACTGCTCCTGCGCGGCGTCCGGGGAGTCCGCGGCGATCACGTTGGCCGCGGCGATGAAGTGGGGGCGGTCCAGGGCGTCGGAGGGCTCGAAGTGCTCGCGGTAGAGGCGCGCGGCGTGCTCGAGCATCTGCGGGGCGAAGTGGCTGGCGAACGCGTAGCCGAGGCCCAGCCGCGCGGCGAGCTGGGCGCCGAACGCGGAGGAGCCCAGGATGTACAGCGGCACGTCCGTGCCGGCGCCCGGGTACGCGGCGATGCCCGGCACCCGCGACTGCCCGCGCAGGTAGCCCTGCAGCTCGAGCACGTCCTGGGGGAACCGCTCGGCCGTCTCAGGGGAGCGGCGCAACGCCTGCAGGGTGCGCTGGTCGGTGCCGGGGGCGCGACCCAGCCCGAGGTCGATCCGGCCGGGGTGCAGCTCGGCCAGGGTGCCGAACTGCTCGGCGATCACCAGCGGGGAGTGGTTGGGGAGCATCACGCCGCCCGAGCCCACCCGGATGGTGCTCGTCTGCGCGGCCACGTGCGCGATCAGCACCGCCGTGGCGGAGGAGGCGATGCGCTCCATGTTGTGGTGCTCGGCGTACCAGACCCGGTGCAGGCCCTGCGCCTCGGCCACCTGCGCGAGCTCCACCGACTGCGCGATCGCCTCGCCGACGCCCTGGCCGGTGCGCACCGTGGCCAGGTCGAGCAGGGACAGGAGGGGGGTGGAGGTGTCGGCGGTCTCGGGGGAGGCGGTGGGGGTCTCGGTCATGCCGGGCACAGCGTCGGCGCTCGCGGGACTATTCCGGCCGTCGGACCGCGCCGACCGCCCGGGGGGACGACGACGCCGGCCCGCCCCGGGTGGGGCGGGCCGGCGTCGGACGCGAGCCACGGCTCAGGCCGCGACCGGGATCACACCGAGTAGTACAGCTCGAACTCGTAGGGGTTCGGGCGCAGCGACAGCGGGGCGATCTCCGTCTCCCGCTTGTAGTCGATCCAGGTGCGGATGATCTCCTCGGTGAAGACGTCGCCCTCGAGCAGGAACTCGTGGTCCTCCTCCAGGGCGCGCAGGGCCTCCTCGAGGGACGCCGGGGCCTTCTGGATGTCCGCAGCCTCCTCCGGCGGGAGCTCGTAGAGGTCCTTGTCGATTGGCTCGGCGGGCTCGATGCGGTTGCGGATGCCGTCCAGGCCGGCCATCAGCTGCGCAGCGAACGCCAGGTAGGGGTTGGACGAGGCGTCCGGGGCGCGGAACTCGATGCGCTTGGCCTTGGGGTTGGCGCCGGTGATCGGGATGCGGATGCCGGCGGAGCGGTTGCCCTGCGAGTACACCATGTTCACGGGGGCCTCGAAGCCCGGCACCAGGCGGCGGTAGGAGTTCACCGTGGGGTTGGTGAAGGCAAGCACGGCCGAGGCGTGCTTGAGCAGCCCGCCGATGTACCACCGGGCCGTGTCGGACAGGTTGGCGTAGCCCTGCTCGTCGAAGAACAGCGGCTCGCCGTCCCGCCACAGCGACTGGTGGCAGTGCATGCCGGAGCCGTTGTCGCCGAAGACCGGCTTGGGCATGAACGTCGCGCTCTTGCCGAACTGGTCCGCCACGTTCTTGACGACGTACTTGAACTTCTGCAGGTCGTCCGCCGAGTGGGTCAGCGTGTTGAACCGGTAGTTGATCTCGGCCTGGCCCGGTGCGGCGACCTCGTGATGGGAGCGCTCGACCTCGAGGCCCACCTCCGCGAGCACCGCGCACATCTCGTCCCGCAGGTCCGCCTGCTTGTCGGTCGGGGACACGGGGAAGTAGCCGCCCTTGACGGCGGTCTTGTACCCCTGGTTGCCGCCCTCGTCCCGGCGCCCGGTGTTCCACCATGCCTCGTCCGAGTCCACGGCGTAGAAGGAGCCCTTCGGGTGGGACTCGTAGCGCACGTCGTCGAAGACGAAGAACTCGGCCTCGGGGGCGAAGAAGGCCGTGTCCGCGATGCCGGTGGAGGTCAGGTACGCCTCGGCGCGCTGGGCGACGCCGCGCGGGTCGCGCAGGTACGGCTCGCCGGTGCGCGGGTTGACGATGGAGAAGTTCATCGTCAGCGTCTTGCGCATGCGGAACGGGTCCAGGAAGGCGGTCCCGACGTCCGGGATCAGCTGCATGTCGGATTCGGCGATCCCCGCGAAGCCGCGGATCGAGGACCCGTCGAACAGCTGGCCGTTGACGAAGAAGTCCTCGTCCACGGAGGAGGCGGGGACGTTGAAGTGGTGCTGCATGCCCGGCAGGTCGGTGAAGCGGATGTCGACGAACTCGACGCCCTCCTCCTTGATGTAGGCGAGCACTTCCTCGACGGAGGTGAACATGGTGCTGGTGGCCTTCCTGGAGACGGTTCGGACGTCCGCGCGCCGAGGCGCACGGCATGGGTCCACCGTAGCGATCCCGCGTGTGCCCGGCGTGACGTGCGTGTTTCGGGACTGTAACGTCCGGCCCTCGCACTATCCTGGTCGGGTGGCACACCGAGCATCTGACCCCCAGGACCGCCCCCGCGACGCAGGACCCTCTGCCGACGGCCGGCCGAGCGGCGGTGACGAGCCGCTGATCTCCCGCCAGGACCTCGGCGGGTGGATCGAGGGGCCGGGGGCAGGGAGCATCGGCGGACGATGGCCCGGTGATCTGCTCGGACTGCCCGAGCACGGACCCGCATCGATGGCCACGGCGGCCCGCCGCGCCGCCGCCCTCGTGATCGACTGGGCGCTCGCCCTCCTCGTGTCGGGCCTCGCCTTCGGGGGCGACCCGATCGCCACCCTCCTCGTCTTCGCGGCGATGCACGTGGTCGGCCTCAGCCTGCTCGCCACCACGGTGGGCAAGGCCCTGTGCCGGATCCAGGTGGTCGCCGTGGGCGGGCGCACGGCCCCGGTGCACCGCGTGCTGATCCGCACGGCGCTGCTGTGCCTGGTCCTGCCGGCCGTCGTGGTCGGCCCCGACGGCCGCGGCATGCACGATCGTGCCGCGGACACCGTCGAGCTGCGCATGTGACCGCACGGGCCGGGCGGGCGGCCGCCCCAGGACACGACGACGCCCCACCGGTCCACCGGTGGGGCGTCGTCGTCGGTGCCGGGTCAGCGGCCGCGCAGGCCGCGGCGATCGGGGCGGGCGCGCATCGGGTCCACGCCCTTGGGGATGGGCAGGCGCTGGGCGCCGAGCGCGTTCAGCCGCTTGTCCACGGCCGCGACCTCCTGGGCCGTGAGCTTCTTCGGGAGGGCCTTGAGCGTCTTGGGCACCTCGTGCAGCGGCGTCTGGCCCTCGCCGCGGCCGGTCTGCACCACGTGGACGGGCACGCCCGGCAGGAAGCGCTCCATCGCGCGCTCCTCCTTGGACAGGAGCTTGCCGACACGCTGGACGGGACCCTCCGTCACCAGCACCACGCCCGGGCGGCCGACGGCCCGGTACACCAGGTCCTGCGTCTTCGGGTTCATCGCCACGGGCTGCTCGGACACGATCCAGCCGCGGCCCAGCGAGGACAGCGTGGCCCCCGCGGCGCCGGTCTGGCCCTCGAGGCGCGAGTACATCGCCTTCTCGCCCAGGCGGTTCATCACGATCACCGCGGCGAGCACGCCGAACGGGAGGGCGATCAGCAGCCACGTGATCCAGTTCTCCAGCAGCAGGCCGATGAGCAGCCCCACCAGCAGCGCGGCGCCGAACGCCAGACCCATCCAGAGGAGCAGTCGCGGCTCGTGCTCCCTGGTGACGGCGTAGACCTGCTTCAGCTGCGTGACGATGCCCGGTCCGCCGGCGGAGCGCTTGCGGGCGCGGTCGGCCTTGGCGTCCGCCTTGAGCTGGCGGCGCCGATCGCGCTGCATCGCCTTGACCTCCTTGAGGGAGGCCGCGGTGGAGCCGGACGAGGACGCAGGGGTGGGGGTGTTCTTGGCCATGGTGGATCCAGTCTACCGGCGGGTCTCAGGACATCCGGGCGACGACGGCGGCCGCCTCCTGCGTGGCCGTGCGCTCGCCCATGAGGTGCTGGAGATGGGCGGGCACCTCCCGGCCGAGGCGCTCCATCGCCTGCGCGTAGAGCTTGCCCGCGCGGTACGAGGAGCGCACGAGGGGGCCGGCCATGACGCCGGCGAAGCCGATCTCCTCGGCCCGCTCGGACCACTGCACGAACTCCTGAGGGCGCACCCACCGGTCGATCGGGTGGTGCAGCTTGGAGGGTCGGACGTACTGGGTGACCGTGATGATGTCGCAGCCGGCCTCGTGGAGGTCCACGAGCGCCTGGTCGATCTCCTCGTCGGTCTCGCCCATCCCGAGGATCAGGTTGGACTTGGTGACGAGCTCCTGCTCCTTCGCCATGGTAAGCACGCGCAGCGACTTCTCGTAGGTGAAGGCCGGGCGGATCCGCTTGAAGATGCGCGGCACGGTCTCCAGGTTGTGCGCGAACACCTCGGGGCGGGCGTCGAACACCTGCTGCACGAGCTCGGGGACGGCGCCGAAGTCCGGGGGCAGGATCTCCACGCCCGTGCTGGGGTTCAGCTCGTGGATGCGGCGGATGGTCTCCCCGTAGAGCCAGGCCGCGCCGTCCTTCTGGTCGTCGCGGGCGACGCCGGTCACGGTGCAGTAGCGCAGGTCCATCTCGCGGATGTTCTCCGCGACCCGCCGGGGCTCGTCCCGGTCCAGCGGCAGCGGGCGGCCCGTCGCGATGTCGCAGAAGTCGCAGCGACGGGTGCAGATGTCGCCGCCGATCAGGAACGTGGCCTCCCGGTCCTCCCAGCACTCGAAGATGTTGGGGCAGCCGGCCTCCTCGCACACGGTGTGCAGGCCGGACTTCTTCACCGTGTTCTTGAGTCCCACGTATTCGGGTCCCATGTGGACCTTGGCCTTGATCCATTCGGGCTTGCGCTCGACGGGGACCTCGGCGTTGCGGGCCTCGACGCGGAGCAGGCGACGGCCCTCGGGTGCGGCGGTCATGCGGGCGTTCCTTCCGTGGGGGTCAGGGCGATGTGCTGGGGGCCCAGGTCCTCGACGTGGCGCACGAGGACGGGCAGGACGTCGGCCGGGGTCAGGGTGCGGCCGGCCTCCGCGGACAGGGTGGTGGTGGCGGCGTCGGCGATCCCGCACGCCACGATGGTCCCGTAGGGCTCCAGTGAGTTGGAGCAGTTCAGGGCGAAGCCGTGCATGGACACGCCCTCATGGATGGACAGCCCGATCGCGCCCAGCTTGCGGTCCGGGCGCGGGGTGCCGTCGGGGGCCTCGTCGGCGAGGATCCAGATCCCCGCGCGGCCGTCCACGCGCACGGCGGTGACGCCGTGGTCCGCCGCGGTGCGGATCAGCACCTCCTCGAGGAACCACACGTAGTCCTTGACGTGGGCGCGGTCCCGCAGGCGCACCACAGGGTAGCCGACCAGCTGGCCGGGGCCGTGCCACGTGATCTTGCCCCCGCGGTCCACGTCCACGACGCGGGACCCGTCCGTGGGCCGCTCCGCGTCCTCGGTGCGGCGCCCCGCGGTGTACACGGCCTCGTGCTCGAGCAGGAGGATCTCACCGGGGGACCGGCCGGCGACGACGTCGGCGTGCAGGCCCCGCTGCAGGTCCCACGCGTGCTCGTAGTCGACGAGGTCGGGGGCGAGGCCGAGGACACGGACGGGGGGCAGGTCGGACGCGGGCATGGCCTCCACTGTAGTCGCCGCCCCGACGGGCCTGTGGACGGCCGCCCCGTGGTCCGTGCGCCTGCGGCAGGCTGGTGCCGACACGACGCGAGGAGCGCCGGCCGAGACGCGGCCCGCGCGGGGAGCGGGGGAGGACCCGGGATGCGCACGGAGGACGGATGGGACCCGGAGGACGGGTCGGCGGCGGTTCCGGCCGCCGCGGAGCCGCCGCGGGTCGAGGGCTGGACGGCCCGCGCCCTGATCGGGGAGGGCGCCCAGGCGGAGGTGTGGCTGGTGCGCTCCCCGCAGGGGGAGGAGGCCGTGCTGAAGGTGGCCCGGGCGGGCGAGGACCCCGCGGCGGTGGCCGCCGAGGCCGAGGCCTACGGGCACCTGCACCACCCCCACCTGCTGCGCGTGCTGGGGACCGTGTCCACCGACCGGGGCACGGGCGTGCTCACCGAGCGGCTGCCCGCGGGGAACCTCGGGTCCATGGTCCAGGACGCCGGGCCGCTGCGGCCAGGACAGGCGGTGACGGTGCTGGTGCCCGTCGCGCAGGCCCTGGCGCACCTGCACGCGCACGGTGTCGTGCACGGGGACGTCGCCCCGGGCAACGTCCTGTTCGCCGTGGACGGACGTCCGGCGCTGTCGGATCTGGGCGTCGCGCGCGTCGTGGGCGGCCCGCGGGGCCGGGGCGGCACGCCCGGCTTCCTCGCCCCCGAACGCCGCGACGGGGACCAGGGCGCGCGAGTCGGCGACGGCGCCGCCGCGGACGTGTACGCGTGGGCCGCTCTGGGCTGGTACGCGCTGACGGGACGGGCCCCCGGAGCCCGGGAGCACCGGGCGCCGCTGCCCGTGCTCGTCCCGGACGTGCCGGTCGAGCTGGCGCTGCTGCTGGACGCCGCCCTGGACCCCGACCCCGCGCGGAGGCCGAGCGCGGCCGACGCCGCCGTGGCCGCCTACGACGCCGCCGCGCCGGAGCCGGTCCCCCTGCACGACTCGGCGCCGCCCGAGGTGGCCCATCTGCTGCCCACCCTCATCCCGCCGGAGCGGGCGGCGGGGGCCGCCCACGGGGCGCGCCCCCGACGGGGAGGGAGCAGGCGCGCCCGGACGAGCGCGGATGCGGTCCGGGGGGACGGCCGGCAGGTCGGCCGCGTGGGGACCGACGGTGGCCGCCGGAGCGGGCGGCCGGGGCGACGGGTGGCGCTGCTCGCTCTCGCCGGGGTCGTCGTCGCCGGCTTGGCCTCCGGGGCCGCCCTGCTCTCGCGGGGCGAGCCCGGTCCGGAGGCCCCCGGGATCGCCGCGCCGGCCGCGCCGACGGCGACCCCGACCGCCTCCTCCGACCCGACCGGCCCGACCCCGACCCCCGCGCCACGGGCGGAGGGGACTGCGGCGGCGGCACCGACGGCCGTCCCCGCGGGCGACGCGCTGCAGGACCTCCTCGACGGCCTGGCGGAGGCCCGCACCGCGGCGCTCGCCGACCCGCGCCCCGAGCGGCTCTCCGCCTACGCCGCCGCGGACGGGCCGGCGTGGCGGCGGGACCGGTCCATCCAGGAGGAGCTGGACGCCGGCGGCTACGCCTTCTCCGGTCTGGCGGTGGGGCTGGTCGCGGACGGGGCGGCGTCCCCGGCCGGGCCGGACCGGCTGAGAGTCCCAGCGCGCCTGACCCTCAGCGCGCACACCGTCCTGGACGAGGCCGGCGCCCCGGTGGACCAGGTGCCCGGATCCGACGAGGGCGTGGTGCTGACGCTGGTGCGGGGCGGCGACCGCTGGCTCGTCCACGGAGTCGACCCCCGCTAGGCGCGGGGCACCGGGTCCCCAGGCGTCCCCGACACGGAGGCGCCGTGGGCCCCGGGGACGCCGTGGGCCCCGGGGACGGATCCCCGGGGCCCACGGCGTGGGTGCCGCGCGGTGCGGCGGCGGTCAGCCGGTCACTGCCAGAGCGTGGCGACCAGGATGTTCACCAGGCCCAGGCCGCCGACGGCGTGGGCCAGGCCCGTGGGCACGACCTCGCCCCGGTTGGACCTGCGCCGGCCCAGGAGGGCGGCGACGAACACGATCACACCGATGAGGAACTTGATCCCCAGCTTCATGTGGTCCGGCTCGCCGGTCATGGCCCAGCCGAAGAGGGCGATGCCGGAGACGATCATCGCCACCGACCCCCACCACTGCGAGGCGGTCACGGTGGGGTTCCGGAAGTGGGCGAACCAGCCGCCCACGATCGCCGCGGCGGCGACGATGTGCACCGCAACGAGGACGCTGTGGAGGATCTCCATGCTCCGTCAGTCCCCCGTCAGAGGCCGAGCTCGGCCGCGAACTCGCCGCCCTCGAGGCGCTGCTTGAGCGACTGGAGGAAGCGACCGGCGTCCGCGCCGTCCACGAGGCGGTGGTCGTAGGTCAGGGACAGGTACATCATGTGGCGGATCGCGATGGTGTCGTTGCCGTCGGCGTCGGCCACGACCATCGGACGCTTCACGATCGCACCCGTGCCCAGGATGGCCACCTGCGGCTGGTTGATGATCGGCGTGTCGAACAGGGCGCCCACGGAGCCGATGTTCGTGATGGAGAACGTGCCGCCGGAGAGCTCGTCCGCCCCGATCTTGTTGGTGCGGGTGCGCTCGGCGACATCGGCGATCCTCTTCGCGATGCCGCCGAGGTTCAGCGAGCCCGCGTCCTTGATCACCGGCACCAGGAGACCGCGCTCGGTGTCCACCGCGATCGCGATGTCCTCCGTGGCGTGGTAGGTGATCTCCTTGTTGTCCTCGGAGAACGAGGCGTTGAGCTTGGGGTGCTGCTTGAGGGCCTCGGTGACGGCCTGCGTGATGAACGGGAGGTAGGTCAGCTTGACGCCGTTCTGCTCCTGGAAGGAGCCCTTGGCCTTGGACCGCAGCTGGACGATGCGGGTCATGTCGACCTCGTGCACCTGGGTCAGCTGGGTGGACAGGTCCAGGGACTCGCGCATGCGCTGGGCGATGACCTGGCGGATGCGCGGGGCCTTCTCGGTCTCACCGCGCGGCGCGGCGGGGGCCGGGGCGGAGGCCGGGGCGGAGGCCGAGGAGTCCTGACCGGCGTCGGCGGACGCGGCCGGAGCCTGATCCGAGGATCCGGTGGAGGCGGACTGGGCGGCCAGCGAGGCGGCCAGCACGTCCTGCTTGCGGATGCGGCCGCCGACGCCGGTGCCGCGCACGGTGGACAGGTCCACGCCGTGCTGCTTGGCCAGGCGGCGCACCAGCGGGGTCACGTAGCCCTGGCCCGGCTCGGTGGCCGTGGTCTCGGCGGACTCCTGGGCGGCGGACTCCCGGGCGGCGGACTCGGCCTTCGAGGACTCCTCGGAGGCGCTGGCCTCGGGCGCGTCGTCGGCCAGCACCTCGCCGGCGTCCTGGGCGGCCTCCTCGGTCTGCTCGCCGGTCGGGGCCTCGGTGGCCTCGTCCTCGATCTCCTCGGCGGAGGGCTCCCGGTCGTCGGAGCCGGCGGCCGGGGCGGAGCCGCCGGAGCCGGAGCCCACGCGGGCGAGGACGGCGCCGACCTCGACGGTCTCGTCCTCCTCGGCCAGGATCTCCTGCAGCACGCCGGCCACGGGGGAGGGGATCTCGGTGTCGACCTTGTCGGTGGACACCTCGAGCAGCGGCTCGTCCACGGCGACCTCGTCGCCCACGGCCTTGAGCCAGCGGGTCACGGTGCCCTCGGTGACGGACTCGCCCAGGGCGGGCAGGGTCACGTCGCTGGACTCCCCGGAGCCGGAGGCGGCGTCCGAGTCGGCGGACCCGGTGGAGGACAGCTCCTCCGGCTCGGGCTCGCCGGCGGGCTCCTCATCCTCGTCGTCGGCGGGGGCCTCCTCGGCCGCGTCCTCGTCCGCGGACTCCGCGGCGGGGGCGTCGCCGGCGTCGTCCGAGGCCTCGCCGTCGCCGATCACGGCCAGGGCGGCGCCGACCTCGATCGTCTCGTCCTCCTCGGCCAGGATCTCCTGCAGCACGCCGGCCACGGGGGAGGGGATCTCGGTGTCCACCTTGTCGGTGGACACCTCCACGAGCGGCTCGTCGACGGCGACCTCGTCGCCGACCGCCTTGAGCCAGCGGGTCACGGTCCCCTCGGTGACGGACTCACCGAGGGCGGGCAGGGTGACTTTCTCAGACATGTCCTGATGCTCCTCACGGGTGGCGGCGCCGCGGGCGCTCGCCGGGGGTCGGGTGTGGGTCCGACGCGCGGACCCGGGATGGTTGGGGGGATCAGCCGTGCAGGGGGTGGCCGAACAGGGCCATCGCGGCCTCGCCGAGCGACTCGTTCTGCGTCGGGTGGGCGTGGATGAACTGGGCGACGTCCTCGGGGTAGGCCTCCCAATTCACGATCAGCTGGGCCTCGCCGATCTGCTCCGAGATCCGCTTGCCCACGCCGTGCACGCCGACGATCGGGCCGTTCTTCTGCCGGACCATCTTGATGATGCCGCCGGTGCCCAGGATGGAGGACTTGCCGTTGCCGGCCAGGTTGTACTCGGCGACCTCGACGTTGTCCTTGCCGAACTTCTCCTCGGCCTTGGGCTGGGAGTAGCCCACGGACATGATCTCCGGGTCGGTGAAGGTCACCTTGGGGATGTTGACGTCCTCGACCACCATGGGGTTGTTGCCCGCGATCTCCTCGGCCACGAAGATGCCCTGCTGGTAGCCGCGGTGGGCCAGCTGCAGGCCCGGGACGATGTCGCCGACGGCGTAGATGTTGCCGACGCCGGTGTGGAGGCGCTCGTCCGTGATCACGAAGCCGCGGTCGAGGGTGATGCCCTGCTCCTCGTAGCCGAGGCCCTCGGTGTTCGGTCCGCGACCCACGGCCACGAGGCAGATCTCGGCCTCGAACTCCTTGCCGTCGGCCAGGGTCACCTTGACGCCCGAGTCGGTCTCCTCGACCTTCTCGAAGAAGGTGCCGAGGTTGGACGTGATGCCCTTCTTCTTGAACTCGCGCTCGACCACCTTGATGATCGAGGGGTCCTCGTTCGCCACGAGGTTGTTCAGGCCCTCGATGATGGTCACCTCGACGCCGAAGGAGTTCCACAGCGAGGCGAACTCGGAGCCGATGACGCCGCCGCCGAGCACGATGGCGGACTTGGGGGTGTAGTCCAGCTCGAGCGCCTCCGTGGAGGTCATGATCTTCTTGGAGATCGGCAGACCCATGGTCTTGGACACCGAGCCGGAGGCCAGGACGATGTTCTTGCCCTTGTAGCGGGTGCCGTCGACCTCGATCTCGTCCTGGGAGACGAGCTTGCCCTCGCCCTCGATGACCTGGACCTTCTTCATCTTCATGAGGCCGGTCAGACCCTTGTGCTTGCCGGCGACGATGCCGTCCTTGTACTCGCGCACCTTGGCCATGTCCACGGAGTCCAGGGTCGCGTTCACGCCGAACTTCTCGGCGTGGCGGGTCTCGTCCGCCACCTCGGCGGCGTGGAGGTAGGCCTTGGTGGGGATGCACCCCCAGTGGAGGCAGGTGCCGCCGAGCTTGGCCTTCTCGATGAGGCCCACGGTCATGCCATACTGCACGGCGCGCAGCGCGGCGGCGTACCCGGCGGAGCCCCCGCCGAGGACGAGGACGTCGAATTCCTGAGCGGTTGCCGAATCGGCCACGGTGATGCTCCTTGGTGTCGGGTGGGAGGGAGTCGTCGATGGGGTCCGCCGCGCCGACGTCGGCCCGGGATCGGCCGGGCCGCGTCGATCAGCGGCGTCGTCCGTTCACCTTACCCGGCACGTCCGGCGATGAGGCCCATGAGGGTGCGCACCATCACGCCGGTCGCGTCGCGGGGGGTGTAGCCGTAGGCGGAGGACTCGTTGAACGAGGGGCCGGCGATGTCGAGGTGCGCCCAGGGGGTCGGCGCGGCGGCGCGCTCGTCCTCGGCGCGGCCGGCGTCGACGAACTCGCGCAGGAACGCGGCGGCGGTCATCATGCCGCCGAACCGCTCGCCCATGTTGGAGATGTCCGCCACGCGGGAGTCCAGGGAGGGGCGCAGCTGCTCAGGGATCGGCATGGCCCAGGCGAGCTCGCCGGCCGCCTCGGCGGCGGCCACGACCTCGTCGCGCAGGGCCTCGTCGCCCATCACGCCGGCGTGTCGCACGCCCAGGGCCACCAGCTGGGCGCCGGTGAGCGTCGCGATGTCGAGGACGGCGTCGGGGCGCTCGTCCGTGGCGGCCACGAGGGCGTCGGCCATGACCACGCGGCCCTCGGCGTCGGTGTTCATCACCTCGACCGTCTTGCCGCCGTACATGGTGATCACGTCCGAGGGGCGGATGGCGGTGTGCGAGGGCATGTTCTCGGCCAGGGCGAGCCAGCCGGTGACCTTCACGGGCAGGCCGAGCTCGGCGGCGGCGCGCACGACGGCGAACACCGTGGCGGCCCCGGCCATGTCCGACTTCATGGTCATCATGGACGCGGCGGGCTTGAGGGAGATGCCGCCCGTGTCGAACGTGATGCCCTTGCCCACGAGGGCGATGTGCGTCCGCGCGTCGGCCGGGGCGTGCTCGATCCGCACGAGGCGGGGCGGCCGCGACGAGCCCTGGCCGATCGCCAGGATGCCGCCGAAGCCCTCGGCGGCGAGCGCGTCCTCGTCCCAGACCTGCACGCGCACGTCCGAGCCGGCCAGCTCCTCGCGCACCGCGTCCGCGAAGGAGGCGGGGTACAGGTGGGACGGGGCGGTGTTGACGAGGTCGCGCACGGCGCAGACGGCGTCACCGACGACGGCGGCGCGCGCCAGGACCGGGGAGGCCGCCTCCTCCCCGACGGTCGTGACGACCTCGATGCGGGAGACCGGTGCGGACGAGGAGGCGGCCTCGCGGGCGGCCTCGGACTTGAGCGCCGTGAACGTGTAGGCGCCCAGGGTCGCGCCCTCGGCGACCGCGGCGAGGCGCTCGGGCGTGTCGGCGGGCAGGGCCAGGGCGACGGCCTCGGTCCCGGCGAGGGAGCGCACGGCCGCGCCGGCGGCGTGGCGCAGGGCCTCGAGACCGGCGGCGCCGTCGTCGTCCAGCTCGCCCACGCCCACGAGGACGAGCAGCGGCCAGCGCGAGCCGGCGAGGCCGGGCAGGCGGTGCACCTCGTCGGCGCGCGCGCGCACGCCCAGCAGCTCGAAGGACTCCTCCAGGGCGGAGGCCGCGTCCTGCGGCAGGGCGTCGGTCAGGAGCACGGGGCCGTCGGGCCCGGCGCCGACGCCGACGATGACCGCCGGTGCGGTGACCTCCTCCAGGGCTCGGGGGGTCAGCGAGGGGCGGTCCTTCGAGATCACGGGGATCCTTCCATGGCGGGGGCTGGGGCTGCGTCGGCCGCGCGGGGGCGGACGGGCGCGTCCCGCGTCATCCTAGCCAGCCCGCCCCCGGGGACGGCAGACCGGGGCGGCATGGAATAGGGGGGCCGGTCTGCAGGGTTGACCCGGGACGACCCGTCGGCCTCCGCCGGGGGACAGGACCACCGGAAGGCGGCACTCGTGCTGGATCCCACGCAGCTCTACACCCGTGACGACGGCGAGGACGCCGTGCCCGCGGGCCTCGGCCTGCTGGTCACGCTCACGGGCCACCTCGACGCCGGCCACGTCGGCCGGCAGCTGCGCTCCGCCCTGCGGGAGCACCTGACCCACCGGACCGTGGCCTCGTTCGACCTGGACCAGCTGCACGACTACCGGGCCCGGCGTCCGCGGGTGCGGTTCGAGCACGACCGGTACACCGACCTGCGGCTGCCCGCCCTGACGGTGGACCTCGTGGAGGACCTCCTGGGCCGGCCGTTCCTGCTGCTGTCCGGACCCGAGCCGGACCTGCAGTGGCAGCGGTTCACGGCGGCGGTCCTGGGGCTCGCCCGGGAGTGGGGGGTGGACACGGTCACGTTCGTGGACGCCGCCCCGCTGCCGGTGCCGCACACGCGGCGGGTGGGGGTGACCACCCACGGCACGCGCACGGACGCCCTCGAGGGCCTGTCCACCTGGAGTCCGGAGGCCGACGTCGTCGCGGGCGCCCTCCAGATGCTCGAGCTGCGCGCGGGCGAGGCGGGCCTGGCCACCGCGGGGTACACGGTCCACGTGCCGCACTACGTGGCCGAGGCCGCCTATCCGCCCGGCGCCGTGGCGGCGCTCGAGTACGTGGGGGCCGCGATGGGCCTGATGATGCCGACGGACGAGCTGCGCGACGCCGCACGCGAGGTGGAGGCGGAGATCGAGCGCCAGGTGACGGCCTCCCCGGAGGTCCAGCAGATGATCGCAGGCCTGGAGAAGAACCACGACCAGAACGCGGAGGAGCAGGAGCGCTCCCTGCTGGAGTCCGCGGAGGGGCTGCCCGACGGGGAGGAGATCGCCTCCGCGGTGGAGGAGTACCTGGCCCGTCGCGACGAGTCGGTGCACCCCCGCACGCACGGGACCGGGCCGACCCCTCCTGCACAGGACGACGACGCGCCCGACCCGTCCACGGACCGGGCGGACTGAGGAGCCCACCGGGCCGTCGCGCGCGCAGGCTCGGAGGCATGGACCAGCTTCCCGGACCGACCGCCTCCCTCCCGCCGCACGGCCCGCGCTCCGTCGACGACCCCGCGGCCGGCCCCCCGCCGCCGACGTTGCGCGCGCGGGGCGTGGACGACCTCCTCGGCTACGCCGGGCACGTCCTCGGAGCGCTGCGGCCGGGCTCGCTCGTCCTGGTCGCCCTCCACGGCACCGTGCTGGGCGCCGTGGTGCGGGTGGACCTGCCGCCCCCGGGCGCGGGCGAGGGACCGGCCGGGGAGCGGTGGGCGGCGGCCGTGGCCGAGGTGCTGACCCGTGACCGGTCCGCGGACGCAGCCGTGGCCCTCGCGCTCGCGGAGGACGGTCCGCGGCTGCCCGGCCGGGCGGCGGCACCGGCATGGCTCGACCCGCTGGCGGCGGCCCTGGCCGTCCGGGGTCGACCCTTGCGGGAGGGCTGGACCGTGCGCACGGGACTCGCCCATCCGTGGTGGGGGCCCGCGGGCCGCGACCCCGGGGGAGCGGACGGCGGGGTCGCCGTGGCCGTCGACCCGGGCGCCTCGGAGCTGTCCCTGCACCTGATCGGCCGGGGCTCCGTCTGGGGGCTGCGGTCCGAGCACGTGCACGTGCCCCGGCACCGGCCGCCCGGTCCGGCCGCGGCTGCCGAGTGGAAGAGGTGCACCCCGGTGTCCGGCGCCCCCGCGTCCGGGTCCCTCGCGGGTTGGCTCGAGGCCTGGGACCACGTCCTGACCGAGGGGCGGACCTCAGCCGCCGCGCCGGCCCCCTCGGACGCGTGGCTGGGCGGGCCGCTCGTGCGGGCGACCTGGCGCGACGCCCTCCTGCTGCACGCCGCATCCTCCCCGGGTGCCAGACCGGCGGATCCCGTCGTGCGGGCCGCCGTGCTGACGGGCCGGGCGGCGCAGGCGCCCGACTGGCGCCGGCTGGACGTCCTGTGGAGCCGGCTCCGGGGGCTCTCCGTCCACGCCCCGGCCCGACACGCCGCGCAGGCGCTGACGCTCGCCGCCTGGGTGGCGTGGGCCCGGGGCGAGGGCTCCGCTGCGGGCGCCCACCTCGAGGCGGCCGCCGGGCTCGCGGCGCCGGACGGCCTGGGGAGGGTGCTCGAGCGCCTGGTGGGGTCCGGCGTCGTGTGCGAGTGGGCCGCCGACCCGCGGCGGTGCTGGCGGCCCTGAGGCGGGGCCCGTGGGAGGATGACGGGGCTCGACGTGGACCGCCCCCGGCGGTCGCGTCCGACTCCTCGGCAGCCTGGAATAGACCCCGGGGACGCGGTGTTGCGAGCACGTAAGACCCTGGCATCCGTGCGGGCCCCGGCATCAGCCGTGGCCCGGTGCGCGGACTTGACAGGGTCACACCTAGTTGCACTGCAGTGTTCCGCGCCGTCCGGGTGCGGACCCGAGGGAAAGGCCACGAGTGACCACGTCGACGACCAACGACGAGAAGGACGTCCGCACGGGCACCGCGTCGGGATCCGCACGGAGCACCGCCGCGGCCGAGAAGTCCACCGGGACGGCCCCGAAGAAGACGGCGGCGGCCAAGAAGCCCGCCGCCAAGAAGACCCCGACGACCGCGACGAGGAAGACCGCCGCCAAGAAGCCCGCGACCAAGAAGCCCGCCACCAAGGCCGCGGCCGAGAAGGCCGCGGCCACGACGTCGTCGGCCGCGAAGGCCGCCGCGGAGCCGGAGGAACAGCCGCTGCCCCGGGACGAGGAGCGCCTCGTGACCGACGACGCCGTCGAGGCGGCGTCCCAGGACTCGGACGACGACGACGCGGACGGCTCGGACGCGGCGGAGGCCCCCGCCGTCGTCGAGGAGGCCGTCACCGGCGAGACCGTGTTCGGGAAGGCGGCCACGAAGGGCGCCTTCGTGATGGACAACTCGGAGGACGACGCCCCGGTCCAGCAGGTCGTGGTGGCCGGCGCCACCGCCGATCCGGTGAAGGACTACCTCAAGCAGATCGGCAAGGTCGCCCTGCTGAACGCGGAGCAGGAGGTGGACCTCGCCATGCGGATCGAGGCCGGCCTCTACGCCGAGCACCACTTCGCCGAGAACCCCCCGGAGGACTACCGCCTGCGCCGCGACGTCGAGCTGATCATCGCCGACGGCCGCCGGGCGAAGAACCACCTGCTCGAGGCCAACCTGCGCCTCGTCGTCTCCCTGGCCAAGCGGTACACCGGCCGCGGCATGCTGTTCCTGGACCTCATCCAGGAGGGCAACCTCGGCCTCATCCGCGCCGTGGAGAAGTTCGACTACACCAAGGGTTTCAAGTTCTCCACCTACGCCACCTGGTGGATCCGCCAGGCCATCACCCGCGCCATGGCGGACCAGGCCCGTACCATCCGCATCCCGGTGCACATGGTCGAGGTGATCAACAAGCTCGCCCGCGTCCAGCGGCAGATGCTCCAGGACCTGGGCCGCGAGCCCACCCCGGAGGAACTGGCCAAGGAGCTGGACATGACCCCGGAGAAGGTCGTGGAGGTGCAGAAGTACGGCCGCGAGCCCATCTCCCTGCACACCCCGCTGGGCGAGGACGGCGACTCCGAGTTCGGCGACCTCATCGAGGACTCCGAGGCCGTCGTCCCGGCCGACGCCGTGTCCTTCACGCTCCTGCAGGAGCAGCTGCACTCGGTGCTGGACACGCTCTCCGAGCGCGAGGCCGGCGTCGTGGCCATGCGCTTCGGCCTCACGGACGGCCAGCCCAAGACGCTCGACGAGATCGGCAAGGTCTACGGCGTGACGCGCGAGCGCATCCGTCAGATCGAGTCCAAGACCATGTCCAAGCTGCGCCACCCGTCCCGGTCCCAGGTCCTCCGGGACTACCTAGACTGAGTCCGGGCGGCCCACGACGACGGCCCGCCGCCTCCCCGGGGGAGGCGACGGGCCGTCGTGGTGTCGAGGCGGGTCAGTCGTCCGCCGGCTCGGGGCGGGCGTGCAGGTCCTCGGTCTGGTCCTGCCACACGCTGGCCTGGGGACGCAGCGCGTCCTCCACGGCGCGGGCGTGGTGGCCGCAGAACAGCAGCTCGCCGCCGGAGGGCAGGATCGCGCGCACGAAGGCCTGGGCCCCGCAGCGGTCGCAGCGGTCGGAGAGGGTGAGGGCGGCCGGTTCGGCCACGGCGGTGATGGACATGCTGTCCTCCTGATCTGTCGGGTCGGTGGGGGGCAGGGCAGCGCGGCTCCTGCGCCTCGTGTCCCCTGGAACGGCCAGCATGGCACCGGTGCTTCCCGGCAGGGCGCCGGGGAGCGGCGGTTTCGCCACCCGCGTATGCGCCCCCCTGCGCCGTCCTGGGGGACCGCCCGCCCCCCGCTGTCGTGTCCGGGGCCCGGAGTAGTCTGGTCGGACGCCCGCCGCCCCCTGGAAGGATCCGTCCCCCGTGCCCGCCGCCTCCGAGTACTCCGCCCGCCATCTCTCCGTCCTGGAGGGGCTCGAGGCCGTGCGCAAGCGCCCGGGCATGTACATCGGCTCCACCGACTCCCGCGGCCTCATGCACTGCCTCTGGGAGATCATCGACAACTCCGTCGACGAGGCGCTCGCCGGCCACGGCCAGTCGATCGAGGTCACCCTGCACCCGGACGGTTCCGTCGAGGTCGCGGACAACGGGCGCGGCATCCCGGTGGACGTCGAGCCGCGGACCGGGCTGACCGGCGTCGAGGTGGTGTTCACCAAGCTCCACGCCGGCGGGAAGTTCGGCGGCGGCTCCTACGCGGCCTCCGGCGGCCTGCACGGCGTGGGCGCGTCCGTGGTCAACGCCCTGTCCTCTCGCCTGGACGTGGAGGTCATGCGAGGGGGCAAGGTGCATCGCCTCTCCTTCCGCCGCGGCGAGCCCGGGCGGTTCGAGGACGGGTCCCGGCCCACGCCGGAGGCGCCCTTCGTCCCCGCCGAGGAGGCCGCCCCGCTCGAGGTGGTGGGCAGGGCCAAGCGCGGACAGACCGGCACGCGGGTGCGGTACTGGGCGGACGAGCAGATCTTCACCCCGGACGCGCGGTTCTCCGCGCAGGACCTCCAGGCCCGCGCCCGGCAGACGGCGTACCTGATCCCCGGGCTGCGGATCACCGTCCGGGACCTGCGCCGCCTGCCCGGCACGCCGGGGGAGTCGGGCCCCGCCGAGGAGGTCTACCAGTACGACGGCGGCATCGCGGAGTTCGTCGAGCACCTCACCCCCGCCGCGCCCGTCACGGACGTGTGGCGGCTGCAGGGCTCGGGCACCTTCACCGAGCGCGTGCCCGTGCTGGGGGAGGACGGGCGCACCCAGATGCAGGAGGTCAAGCGCACCTGCGAGGTGGACGTCGCCCTGCGCTGGGACGTCGGCTACGAGACCGTCCTGCGCCCGTTCGTCAACATCATCGCCACCCCCAAGGGCGGCACCCACCAGTCCGGGTTCGAGTCGGCCCTGCTGAAGGTCTTCCGCGCCCAGGTGGAGGCCGGGGCGCGGCGCCTCAAGGCCGGCTCGGACCGCCCGGACAAGGACGACGTCCTCGCCGGCATGACCGCCGTGCTGACCGTCCGCCTGGCGGAGCCGCAGTTCGAGGGCCAGACCAAGGAGATCCTCGGCACCCCGGCGGTGCGGCGCATCGTGGCGCAGGTGGTGGAGAAGGAGCTCACCGCGCGGCTGACGGCCACGGCCCGCGCGCAGAAGCAGCAGGTCGCGGTGCTGCTGGAGAAGGTCGTGGCGGAGATGAAGTCCCGCATCTCGGCGCGCACCCACAAGGAGAACCAGCGCCGCAAGAACGCGCTGGAGACCTCCACCATGCCCGCCAAGCTGGCCGACTGCCGGACCGACGACGTCGCTTCCTCCGAGCTGTTCATCGTCGAGGGCGACTCCGCCCTGGGCACCGCCAAGCTGGCCCGGTCGTCGGACTTCCAGGCGCTGCTGCCCATCCGCGGCAAGATCCTCAACGTCCAGAAGGCCTCCGTCTCGGACATCCTCTCCAACGCCGAGTGCGCCGCCCTGATCCAGGTGGTCGGCGGCGGCGCCGGGCGCAGCTTCGACCTGGACGCCGCCCGCTACGGCAAGGTCATCCTCATGACGGACGCCGACGTGGACGGCGCCCACATCCGCACCCTGCTGCTCACGCTGTTCTTCCGCTACATGCGCCCCATGGTGGAGGCGGGCCGCGTGTACGCCGCCGTGCCCCCGCTGCACCGCATCGAGGCGGTGACCCGCGGGAGGAAGGAGCGGGAGGTCGTCTACACCTACTCCGAGCAGGAGCTGCACGCCACGCTGGCGCGCCTCGAGGCCGAGGGGCGCTCCTACAAGGAGCCCATCCAGCGGTACAAGGGTCTGGGCGAGATGGACGCGGACCAGCTGGCGGAGACCACCATGGACCCGCGGCACCGCATGCTCCGGCGCGTGACCATCTCCGAGGTGGAGGCCGCGGAGAAGGTGTTCGAGCTGCTCATGGGCTCCGCAGTGGCCCCGCGCAAGGCGTTCATCGTGTCCCATGCGGACGAGCTGGACCGGGAGCGGATCGACGCCTGAGCGTCCTCGGGCGTCCCCGGGGACGCCCGGCGGGGCTTGCTAGGGTCGGGCCATGGACACCGGCAGCCAGGACACCGCACATGCCGCCGTGGTCGACGCCGGCTCGGCAGCCTCGGCCCGGCCCGCGGACACCCCGCCCCGGGTGGACGCGCCCGCCTGGCGTGCGGCCGGCGTCGGGATGGCCTTCGGGATGGCCGCGGTCGTCTGGAGCCTGCACGCGCGGCTCCCCGACTGGGTGGCGGTCGGCGCCGTCGCCGGTCTCCTGGCCCTCGGCCTCCTCTGCATGGCAGGGCTGCGGTTCGTCGTGGACCAGGACAAGGCCCGCCGGACCGTGTTCTACACCGGCGAGGGGCAGGGCTCCTGGTTCGCCGTGAACGTCTTCGGGATGTTCCAGATCCCCTGGGTCTTCATCACCGGCATCACGGAGACCGTCCCGCTCGTCCTCAGCGCCTCCGGGCTCGGCATCGTGGTCGCCGTCGCGAACCAGACGATCGTCTCCCGGTGCATGACGCGCCGGCCCCAGCCCGCACCGGAGATCGTCCCCCTCGGCTGACGGGGGACGGGGCGGGACGGGCCCGGCGGTCCGGCTCACCGGTCGCGGTAGTACGCCGCCAGGCGGTGCAGACCCTCGTCGATCGACACGGTGGGGGTCCACTCGAGCACCTCGCGGGTGCGGCGCTGGTCGAACCAGTGCGCCGTGGAGAGCTGCTCGGCGAGGAACTCGGTGAGGGGCGGCTCGCCGTCGGCCGAGCCGATGCCCGCCGAGCGCACCCGGAACAGGTCCCGCTCCCACACCCTCTCGATCAGGGCGCCGGCGCGGCGGGCCAGGCCCGCGGGCACGGTGCGCTCGGGCTCGGGGGCCCCACCGGCCAGCGCGATGCCGCGCACGAGCTCGCCCACGGGGCGGGGCTCGCCGTTGGTCACCACGAGCGCCTCGCCGTGGGTGTGGTCCACGGCCGCGACGGCGGCCACCACGGCCTCCACCGCGTTGCCCGTGTAGAGCGTGTCGATCAGGGGCGCGCCCGTGCCCAGCACGGGCATGCGGCCCTCGCGGGAGCGCTGGACGATCCGGTCGGTGAGCTGCAGGTCTCCGGGTCCCCACATCAGATGGGGGCGCAGGACCAGCACCCGGAAGTCCTCGGTGTCCGCCTCCAGGGCGATCAGCTCCCCGGCGGCCTTGGTGCGCGCGTACGGGCCGCGGGCGCGCTCCGGGTCGGCCGGGCCCGCCCCCTCGCCGACGATGGAGGAGCCCGCGTGGGCGACGGAGGGGGAGGAGATGTGGACGAACCGGCGCACCCCCCGGCGGCGCGCGGCGTGCACGAGGATCCGCGTGCCCTCCACGTTGACCGCGCGGAACTCCTCCTCGGGTCCGGACATCGAGACCTTCGCGGCCACGTGCACCACGGTGTCCACGCTCTCGAGGGCGTCCTCCACGGCCGCGGGGTCCGTCACGGAGCCCAGGACGTCCCGCACGCCCGGCACGCCCGAGGGCCGGCGCTGGAGCGTCGTCACCTCCGTGCCGGACTCGGCCAGCACGCGGGCGGTGCCCGCGCCCAGCAGTCCGGAGGCCCCGGTCACGAGGGCGCGTCGGCTGACCACGCGCTCCACGAGCTGCGGCAGGCCGTCGTCGTCGACGTGGATCTCGATGCCCATGCCGCTCACAGCCCGCCCACCGATCCGCCGGCCAGCACGTCCGTGGCCCAGCGGGCCACGCGCGGACGGTCGATCTTCGAGTTGTGCCGGATGTCGGTGGGCACCTCGTCCGCCACGAGCACCGCCGCGACCGGCAGCGGGTCCAGGGCCGCGCGCACCGAGGCGGCCAGCGCGGTGGGGGCGAGCCCCTGCTTGGGCCGGCCGTCGCGATGGTGGCCGGCGCGGCGCGCGGGGCGGTTGGCCGGCACGGCGGCCTCCACCACGACGACGACCGCCTGGGTCCCGGCGGGGCCCGTGCCGACCACGGCGCTGCGGCGCACGGGGCCGAGAGCGTCCACGATCCGTTCGGGACCGCCCGGGGCCAGCGGGCCGTCCGGGGTGGTGAGCACGTGCTGGAGCCGCCCCTCGATCCACACGCGTCCCTCGGCGTCGAAGTGGCCGACGTCCGCGGTGCGGTGCCACACGCGTCCGTCGCGGCGGACGAGCCCGTCGCGCTTGGACTGCTGGTCCGTGGCCCACAGGGCGTCGTAGCGGTCCTTCAGGTGCGGCGCGGAGACCACGAACTCGCCGAGCACGCCGTGCCCGGTGGCGGCGTCGAGGGTGACCTCCTCGGCGGTGCCGTCCTCCAGCAGCGGGGCGATCCGGAACTCGACGCCGGGCAGCGGCCGGCCCACGCACACCCCGGCGTCCGGGGCGCGGCGCAGCCGCTGGATCTCCTCCCCGTCGATGTCGGAGAGCAGCAGGCCCTCGGTCATGCCGTAGGGGGTGTGGACCTCCGCGTGCGGCAGGACAGCCGAGAGCTGCCGCAGCAGGGCAGGGTGCACCGGGGCGCCCGCGGAGAGCAGCTGGCGCACCCCGGCCAGGGCGGCGCGCTGCTCACGGGTCAGGTCCCCGGCGGTCTGGACCACGTTGGCCAGGGCCGCGGGAGAGGCGAACATCACGGAGGACTGCCCGGCGATCGCGGCGTCCGCCAGCGCGGAGGCGGTGAGCGTGGCCGGCTTGGTGACGTCCATGACGGGGGTGACCGAGACCGCCCCCAGGGCCGGGCCCAGCAGGGCGAACGGTGCGAAGCCGGCCAGCAGCGACGCGCCGGGGCGGATGTCGAGGGTCCGGCCGATCATCTGGACGAGCCGGCCGAGGCGCTCATGGGTGTAGACCACGCCCTTGGCCGGGCCGGTGGAGCCGGAGGTGAACAGGACGGCAGCGTCCGCGGCGAGGGCCGGCTCGGCCAGGGGTGCGCCGGCGGCGTCGCGCGGCCCCGACGCGGCGGGGTCCCGGTGGCGCTCGACCATGGCGTACAGCGAGTCGGAGACGTCCAGCAGCGTCCGCTGGGGCGCGGCCAGGGTGGCCACGGAGATGCGGGTGCCCGGCCAGGACTGCGCACGGGCCAGGGTCAGGCCCGGGGTCTGCCCGATGATCCAGCGGGGCCGGGCCGACTTCATGGCGCGGGTCATCCCGGTGATGCCCAGGCCCTGGTCCGCGACGACGGCGACGCCGCCCACACGCAGGACCGCGTACAGCGCCGCGGAGAGGTCACGGCCCGGCGGCACGAGCATGGAGACACGGTCGCCGGGGCGCATGCCCGCCTCCCACAGGCCCGTGGCCATCGCCGAGACGGTCTCCTGGAACTCGCCCCAGCCGACGGCGACGGGACGCCGTCGGGCGCCCACGAGGGCGCGCGAGGACGCGGCGCCGGCCATGTCCACGAGCGCGGTGTACTCGCGCATCGCGGACCCGGGGGCGCCCCAGTCCTCGAGCCGGTCCCACAGCCGCGGCACGCCGCCGGCGGCCGGGGCCGTCGCCCCGTCGCCGCGGTCCGCGTCCGAGTCCGCGTCGGCGAGCTCGAGCTCCACCGCGCGTCCCGTGACGCCGAGCACCGGGTGGGAGGAGGTGGTGGGGGCGTCGTCGTCGGCGTGGGGCCGGGGTCCGGGCAGGCCCGAGGCCGGATCGTCCAGCTGGCCGGCGATGAGCAGCTGCGCCCAGGTCAGCAGGGGGGTGACGACGTCGCGGTCGTCGATCAGCAGGTGCCCGGCCTCCTCGTAGCGGTGGACGCGGGCGGCCGGGAGGCGGTCGCGGAGGTCGTCCAGGTAGCGGTCCAGGAAGACGGGGTCGTCGGCGCCCCACTGGATCAGCGCCGGCACGCCGGCCGCGCCGAGCGCACTGACGCCGTCGGACACGCGCGTGAGCTCGGCGTGGCTGCCGTGGGCGGGGTCGGCCGGGATGTCGGCCACGAACCCGCCGACGCCGCCGCGGCGGGCCGCGTCCGGGTAGGGAAGATGGTAGGCGGCGCGCACCTCGGGTGCCAGGGACGGCTTCGCCAGCGAGGTGGTGACGGCGATGAACGCATCGGTGGCCACCGTGGAGGCCGGCAGGACCGGACCGGCCAGCGCCGCCTGCAGGGGCGCGGGCAGGGAGGCCTGCGGGGGCTGGTGCACCGCGGTGTTGAGGGTGCTCACCCCCGCCACGACGTCGCGGTGACGGCCGGCCCAGCCGAGGGAGACCACGCCGCCCCAGTCGTGGCCGAGGGTGATGACCGGGTGCCCGGCCTCCGCCTGGGCGGTGATCCCGAGCTCGGCCAGCAGGGCCTCGAGGTCGTCCACGCGGTCCCGGAGCGCGCGGTATGTGCTGCGCGCCCGGCCCATCTCCGACGGCGTCGGGTTCGCCGGGTGCTCGAGGCGTTCGGAGAAGCCCATGTCCAGCTGGTCGGGGGCCACCACGCGCCAGGCCTGCTGCCCGCGGCGGGCGCGGCGGACCGTCTCGGTCAGCAGCGAGCGCCACAGGTAGGACCACGTCGGGTTGCCGTGGACGGCCACGATGGTGCCCACCACGTCCGCGCCGAGCGCGTCCAGGAGGGGCCCGGTGTCGGCCACGTGCAGGGTGCGGGAGACGCCGTCCGGGTCCGCGGCGGAGCGGACGGTGACGAGACGGGACCAGGCGGCGTCCCAGCCGGGCAGCTGCTCGTGCGGGGGGAGGGCGGCGGGGGCGGCGGGGATGTGCGGCATGGCGGTCTCTCGTCCTCCTACGTCAGTTCACCACTGGATCTCGAGCATGGCGGTGTTCAGGCCCGAGCCCACCCCCAGGCACACCACCCGGTCCCCCTCGGACAGGGATTCCTGCTCCCGGACCAGGGTGATGGGCAGGGAGGCCGGGCCCACGTTGCCCAGGACCGGGAACGTGGTGGGCAGCTTCTCCTTCGGCAGGCCCGCGGCCTCGGAGACCGCGTCCGTGTGCAGCTGGGAGACCTGGTGGGTGATGTAGCAGTCCGCGGAGTCCCACGCCCACGCGGCGGGGACGTCCCGCCACGCGTCCATGACCAGCTCGAGGCCGTCCTCGAGCAGGGCGGTGGAGTCGGTGAACATGCCGTTGTGGTCGCCCACGCACAGCTGGTGGTGGTCGGTGCCCGCGCGGGTGACCCCGCGCAGGATGCGGTGGCCCTCCGGGTGGTCCTCGATGCGGCCCACCACGGCCGCCGCGGCGCCGCAGCCCAGGGTCAGGGATGCGAACTGCTCCATGAAGTTGCCGCGCACGGTGGTCTCGGCGTGCAGGTTCTCCACGGTGGCCGCCTGGACCCTGGAGGCGTCCTCCGCGGCGACGACGACGGCGTAGTCGATCTGGCCGGCGTCGACCAGGGTGGAGGCCAGCATGAGCCCGTTGACGAACCCGAGGCACGCGTTGGTGATGTCGAAGTTCGTGGCGGAGGTCGGCAGGCCCATGAGGTCGTGGATGCGCACGGCCACGGACGGCTCGAGGGTGGCGCGGGTGACCGAGGTGTTCAGCAGCAGGCCGACCCGCTCCGGGGCCACGCCGGCCTGGGCGAGGGCGGCGGTCCCGGCCTCGGCCGCGGCCTGCTGGAAGTCCTTGGACTCGTCCCAGTTGCGGCGCACCTTGACCCCGGCCACGCGCTCGAGCAGGTGGTTCGGCAGGCGCAGGCGCGTGAGCACGTCCTCGAGCTGGGCGTCCAGGTCGTCGGAGGTGACCTCCAGCGGGGCCTCCACCTCGGTGACGGCGAGGAGGGCGGCGCGGGAGTACTCGAAGCTGGCGTTACCGGACACGTTCGGGACCTGGACCATTCTGCTGGGTGACGTGGGAGCCGTCTGCGGACGGACGGGTCCTCACTCTATCGGAGCGCCCTCCGTGGCCCCGGAGACGGGTGCCGCGTTCGCCCCGGGCGTGGCCCCCGGTCCCCCCGCGGGCGCACGGGGTGGGCGTCAGTCCGCGGAGACCTCCACGCCGGTGTCCTCGGCCGGGGCGGCCGCGACGAGCTCCGGGGACGCCCCCGCGCCGAGGGCCTCGACGTGCTGGTCCACCGGCACCCCCGAGCCGTCCCGGCGGCCGTACTCGACGGGCAGCGACCGGGCCACGCCGGCGCGGGAGGCGCCCAGCACGGGGGAGGCTCCCGCCCAGGCCCGGACGAGGTGCGTCTCGCCCTTGAGCAGCCGGTGCGCGCGGACACCGCCGGTGCCACGGCCCTTGGCGGGGTACTCCCCGAGCGGGGTGACCTTCACCGAGCCCCCGGGCGCGCCGAGCAGGTCGGCGTCCCCGTCCGTGACCGTCACCACCACCGCGGGGCGGGGGTGTGCGGCGGGGTCCTCGCCCTCGTCCGTGAGGGACGCCGCCGGGGCGACGCCGAAGGCCAGGACGACGTCGTCCTCCGCCACGCGCATGCCCGCCACGCCGCCGCCCGCCGGGCCCTGGGGGCGGACCGCCCCGGCCGGGTAGTGCAGCAGCTGTCCCGCCCGCGTGACGAACACCAGGTGGTCCTCGTCCGCCGGGGCCGGCGCCGCCCCGACGACGGCGTCCCCGTCCTTGAGGGCGATCGCCGACAGCTCGTCCCGGTTCAGCGGCCAGTCGGGACGGACGCGCTTGACCACGCCGCGGGCGGTGCCGACGGCGAGCACGGCGTCGAGCGGCACGAGCGCGACGAGCGTCTCGCCCTTCTCGAGGGCGACGAGGTCCTTGGCCGGGCGGGCCTCGGTGAGGGACGGCGCCGGCGAGGGCTCGGCCGCCCCCGGCAGCTCCACGGCGGGCAGCCGCAGCACGCGCCCGGCGCTCGTCAGGGCGCCGACCTCGCCGCGGGCGGTGGTGGCGACCACGGAGGTGAAGGCGTCGTGCTTGCGCCGGCGCCCCTGCGGGGCCAGCGGCGTGCGGTCCGCCGTGCGCAGCAGGCGGCCGCTCGTGGTCAGGACGGCCCAGCAGGCGGTGTCGGGGATCATCAGCTCGCCGCCGGCGGCGGCCGTGCCGGCCGCGGCGGAGGCGGGGGCGCCCGGCGCCACGGCCGGGGCCGCCTCGGCGTCCACCAGCCGGGTGCGGCGGTCGTCGCCGAACTCGTCCGCCACCGCCTGCAGCTCCGCCGAGACGACCTCGCGCAGGCGCGCCTCGGACGCCAGGATCGCCTCGAGCTCGGCGATGGCCCGGGCGAGCTCGTCCCGCTCCGCCTCCAGCTCGATCCGGGAGAACCGGGTGAGCTGGCGCAGGCGCAGCTCGAGGATGTGCTCGGCCTGCCGCTCCGAGAGGTCGAAGACCTGCATGAGCCGGGTGCGGGCCGCGGCCGTGTCGTCCGAGGTGCGGATGATCTCGATGACCTCGTCGATGTCCACCAGGGCCAGCAGCAGCCCCTCCACGAGGTGCAGACGGTCCCGCCGGCGGCCCAGCCGGTGCGCGGTGCGCCGGCGCACCACGGCCAGGCGGTGGTCCACGTACACCTGCAGCAGCGCGCGCAGGCCCAGGGTCTGCGGCTGGCCGTCCACGAGGGCCACGTTGTTGATGCCGAAGGTCTCCTCCATCGGCGTGTGCCGGTACAGCGCGGCCAGCACCGCCGGGGCGTTGAACCCGGACTTCAGCTCCACCACGAGGCGCAGGCCGTGCTTGCGGTCGGTCAGGTCCACCACGTCCGCGATGCCCTGCAGGCGGCCGGCGCGCACCCCGTCCTTGATCCGCTCGATGACCTTCTCCGGCCCCACCGCGTACGGCAGCTCCGTGATCACGATCCCCGTGCGCCGGGCGGAGACCTGCTCGATCGCGGCGGTCGCGCGCATGCGGAACGTGCCGCGTCCGCTCGTGTAGGCGTCCCGGATGCCGTCGAGCCCGACGATGCTGCCGCCGGAAGGCAGGTCCGGGCCGGGCACGTGCGCCATGAGCGCCTCCAGGTCCGCGTCCGGCTCGGCGAGCAGGTGCCGGGCCGCGGCCACGACCTCGCGCAGGTTGTGCGGGGCCATGTTCGTCGCCATGCCGACGGCGATCCCCGCCGCGCCGTTCACCAGCAGGTTCGGGTACGCCGCCGGCAGCACCGCGGGCTGCTGGAACTGGTTGTCGTAGTTCGGGACGAAGTCGACCGTGTCCTCGTCCAGGTCGGCGGTCAGCGCGAGGGCCGCCGGCGCCATCCGGGCCTCGGTGTACCGGGGCGCGGCCGGGCCGTCGTCGAGCGAGCCGAAGTTGCCGTGCCCGTCCACCATGGGCAGGCGCAGGGAGAACGGCTGGGCCAGGCGGACCATGGCGTCGTAGATCGCGGCGTCCCCGTGCGGGTGCAGCTTGCCCATCACCTCTCCCACCACGCGGGCGGACTTCACGTGGCCGCGGTCCGGGCGCAGGCCCATCTGGGACATCATGTAGAGGATGCGGCGCTGCACCGGCTTGAGCCCGTCCCGCGCGTCCGGCAGCGCCCGCGAGTAGATCACCGAGTACGCGTACTCGAGGAAGGACGTCTCCATCTCCAGCGAGACGTCGACGTCGACGATGTTCTCCTGCTCCGGCGGCAGGGGGCGGGCCCCCTCGGCACGAGCGGTGCGGGAGCGGGACGACTTGGCCATCATGGTGCTGGGGGGATCCTCACGGCTCGGTTCTTGTCTACGCTGAATCCTATGGCTGAGACCGACACGGCAAGCGCGTACCCGAGCCGCTGGGAGGCCGACGTGGTGCTCCGCGACGGCGCCACCGCCCGGCTGCGCCCCATCACCCCCGAGGACGCGGCCGGCCTGCAGGACATGCACTCCCGCCAGTCCGAGTCCTCCATCTACCTGCGCTACTTCACCTACAAGTCCGAGCTGTCCCAGAAGGACCTGGACCGGTTCACCCACGTGGACCACCGGGACCGCGTGGCCCTCGTGATCGTGCGCGGGGACCGGCTGCTCGGCGTGGGGCGCTACGACCGCTACGGGGACTCCGACGCCGCCGAGGTCGCCTTCAACATCTCGGACGCCTCCCAGGGCCAGGGCCTGGGCTCCATCCTCATGGAGCACCTCGCCGTGGCGGCCCGCGAGAACGGCATCCGGCGCTTCACCGCCGAGGTCCTCCCGGAGAACCGCAAGATGCTCTCCGTCTTCCAGGACTCCGGCTTCGAGGTGGCCCGTCACTTCGAGGACGGCGTGGTGGCCGTGGAGTTCCCCATCGACCCCACCGCCCGCTGGCGGGCCGTCGTGGAGTCGCGCGAGCACCGCGCCGAGGCCCGCTCCGTGGCCGAGCTCGTCGAGCCCGAGTCGGTCGCCGTCGTCGGCGCCTCCCGGGACCCCGGAGCCGTCGGCTCGATCGTCCTGCGCCACATCCTCGAGGGCGGCTTCACCGGCCGCGTGCACGCCGTCAACCGCGCCGCCGAGGACGTCCAGGGCCTCACGGCGCACGCCTCCCTCGCGGACATCGCGGAGCCCGTCGACCTCGTCGTCGTCGCCGTCCCCGTGGCGGAGGTGGACGAGGTCGTCGAGCAGGCCGGTGCCCTCGGGGCCCACGGCCTGCTCGTGCTCACCTCGGGCTACGCCGATGCGGGCGAGGAGGGCCTGCGCGCGCAGCGCCGCCTCGTGGCGCGCTCCCGGGCCCACGGCATGCGCGTGATCGGCCCCGCCTCCTCGGGGCTCGTGCGCACGGATCCCGCCGTGCGCCTCAACGCCTCCCCGTCCCCGGGCCTGGCCCACCGCGGGCCCATCGGCGTGTTCAGCCAGTCCGGCGCCGTGGGCGCCATGATCACGGCCGCCATGAAGCGCCGCGGGCTCGGGCTGTCCACCTCCCTCAGCGCGGGCAACCGGGCGGACGTCTCCGGCAACGACGCCATGCAGTTCTTCGAGGACGACCCCCAGACCGCCGCCGTGGGCGTGTACCTGGAGTCCTTCGGCAACCCCCGCAAGTTCACCCGCATCGCCCGGCGGCTCTCCCGCACCAAGCCCGTGGTGGTGGTCCGCTCCGACGTCACCGGGCGCGCCCTGCCGCCCGGCCACGAGGTCCGCACCACGCAGGCCCCGGCCGGTGCCGTGGACTCGATGCTGGACCAGACCGGCGTGCTCGAGGTCGCCACCCACGAGGACATGCTCGACCTGCTGATGGCCGTGGCCACCCAGCCGCTGCCCGCCGGACGCCGCGTCAGCCTGGTGGTGGACTCCCTGGCGCTCGACCGGATCGCCCGCGACGCCGCCGCCCAGGCCGGCCTCGAGGTCGTCGCCACCCTCGGCCTCGGCGACCGGGAGCAGGGCATCGCCCCGCCGGCCCGCGACCTCGTGGGCCACGTGGCCGCGGCGCTCGCGGCCGGGGACTCGGACGCCGTCGTGGTGGTGGGGCGCCTCGGCCTGCACCAGGACGAGGAGATCGCGGACCAGGTGGCCGCCGCCCTCGCCGAGGTGGCCCGGGACGCCCCGGTGCCGGTGCTCGCGAGCCTGCCCGACGCCGTGACCCCCCGGTACGCCGGCGCGCGCCTCGGCGGGGCGGGGGCGCCGGCCGACGACGCCGAGCCCGGCGCGCGCCAGCCCGGAGTGCCCCTCTACCCGTCGCCGCGGTCGGCGCTGTCCGTGCTCGGCCGGCTCGCCGAGTACGGCGCGTGGCGCCGACAGGACGCGGGCGAGCCGATCGAGCTGTCCGACGTGGACGTCCGCGCCGCGGAGGCCCTCGTGGAGTCCGCGTGCGGACGAGCCCGGGGGACCGAGCTCGTCCGGCTGACCGGGAAGGAGACCGAGCGGCTGCTGGGCCTCTACGGCATCTCCGTGCTGCCCTCGCGTCGGTTCACCACGGCGGACGAGGCCGTGGCCGCGGCCGAGGAGCTCGGCTTCCCGGTGGCCGTGAAGGCCGTGGACCCCTACCTGCGGCACCGGATCGACCTGGGCGGGGTGCGCCTGAACGTGGTGGACGCCGACTCGCTGCGGCGCAACGTGGAGCACATGCGCCAGGTGCTCGCCCCGTTCGGCGTGACGGAGCTCGAGGTGCAGTCCATGGCGCCCACCGGCCAGTCCTGCATGGTGACGGCCCTGGAGGACCCCCTGCTGGGCCCGGTGGTGTCCTTCGGCATGGCCGGCGACGCCACGGACCTGCTGGGGGACTGGGTGCACCGGGTGCCCCCGCTCACCGACCAGGACGTGGCGCGCATGGTGCGGGCGCCGCGGGCGGCGGTGAAGCTCGCGGGCGCCGGCGGCGTGCCCGCGGTGGACCTGCCGGCCCTGGAGGACCTGGTGGCCCGCGTCAGCTGCCTGAAGGACGACCTCGCCGCCGTGGCCCGGCTGCGCTTCGCGCCCGTGCTCGCCTCGGCGAGCGGGGTCACCGTGCTGGCCGCCGAGGTGGACGTGGCCAACGCCGCCGGCCGCACCGACTCGGCCCGTCGCGCCCTGCGCGCCAGCTGACCGGCGCCCTGCGCGTCAGCCGACGGTCCCCTGCGTGCCTAGCATGGTGGGCATGACCGCGCTGCGCTGGAACCACGACCACGGCTCCCTCGACGAGGCCCTGCGACGGGCCGGGTACTACCCGGAGCTCGTGGCGCACGCGATCGCCGTGGAGCTGGAGGGGCGCACCGCCCTGGCCCACCTCGTGCACGTGGACACCCACTTCGACTACGAGGAGATCCACCGGCACATCACGGTCCTGGTGGTGGCCGGGGACGTCCTGCTGGCCGTGCACCTGGACGACCACGCCGCCGACCCCGCGGGCCAGGCGGTGCTGGCGCAGGTGTCCACGGAGATGGTGCCCCTGCGGTCCATCGAGTCGGTGCTGCTGACCACGGGCCACGCCCACCCGGAGCGGTTCCGGCCGCAGGACCCGGTGGCGGAGATGACCCTGGGCGTGCAGTGGGCCGGCGGCCAGCGCGTGGACCTGCAGCCGGCCGGCTGCGCGGACCCCCGGTGCGACGCCGACCACGGCTACACGGGCACCACCGCCCGGGAGGACCTGGTGATCCGCGTGGCGGCCGACGCCGAGGGCCAGGGGGCCGTGGACGCGGCCCTGCACTTCGCCCGGGTGCTGCGCCGTGCCCACCTGGCGGTCGCGGCGTGAGCCCGGCCACGGATGCCACGGGCGGGGCGGTCGGGGCCCTCACCCCGGCCGGCGGGCCGGCCGCGCCGACGTCGTCCACGCCCCCCGAGCGGGCGCTGCGCTCCGTCCTGACCTCGGCCGCCGCGGCCCTGGGCGTGCCGGGTGTCGAGGACGTGCTGGGCCTGGGGTCCACCCGCAGCGTGCTCGTGGTCCTCGTGGACGGGCTGGGCCGGTCGGTCCTGAAGCGCCACGGCGGCCACGCGCCCACGCTGCGGGCGGCGATGGCCGACGGCGGCCGCGTCCTCGTCGCGGCCACGCCCACCACGACGGCGGCCTCCCTCACGAGCCTCGGCACGGGCCTGGACGTGGGGGAGCACGGCGTGGCCGGCTACGACGTCCTGGACCCCGAGCGCCGCGTCGTCGTGAACATGCTGGGCGGCTGGGACGAGGCCACCGACCCGGTGGCCTGGCAGCCGCACGCCACGGTGTTCGAGCGCGCCGAGGCGGCGGGCGTGGACGCGGTGACGGTGTCCCTGCCGGAGTTCGAGCACTCCGCGCTCACGCGGGCCGGCCTGCGCGGGGGGCGGTTCCTGTCCGGCCGGGGGCTGATCGCCCGCACCCAGCACGTGGCGCGGGTCCTGACCGAGGCCCGCGAGCCCACCCTGGTGTACTTCTACGCCAACGAGCTGGACAAGGCCGGGCATCGCCACGGCGTGGGCTCCGATGCGTGGCTGCACGCCCTCGAGGAGGTCGACGCCGCCGTGCGCCGCCTCGTGGCTCGGGTGCCGCAGGGGACCCTCGTGCTGGTCACGGGCGACCACGGCATGGTGGACGTCCCGGTCGCCCGGCGCGTGGACTACGCCGCTGTCGATGAGACCGGACGACTCGTGGACCCGGCGCTGCTCGAGGGGGTGGCGCACACCGCGGGGGAGCCGCGGATGGTGCAGCTGCACTTCACCGCCGACGCCGGCGACGCCGTGCGGGCCCGCACCCGCGCGGCGTGGCAGGAGCGGTTCGGCGCCCAGGCCTGGGTGGTCACCCGGGAGGAGGCCGTGGCCGCCGGATGGTTCGGGGACCGCGTGACGGAGCGCGTCCTGCCGCGCATCGGCGAGCTGCTCGTCGCGTGCCACGGGGACCTCGCGCTCTACGACGGCCGCCGGGTGTCCCCGCGGGCGTTCGCGATGGTGGGCCAGCACGGCTCGCCGACGCGCGCCGAGCGCGAGGTGCCGCTGCTGCTCTGGCGGCGCTGAGCCGGCCTCAGTCGCCCTTGCGGCCGAAGACGATGTCGTCCCAGCTGGGCACCGACGCGCGGCGCGCCGCCGAGCGGGCCCGGGGACGCGGCGTGGGCATCGCGGGGCGTTCGCGGCCGGGGCGCGGCGTCGGCTCGGCGGCGGGGTCCTCGTCCGTCCGCTCGACCGGGGTCGCCGGGGGTGCCGTCTCCGGCCCGTCGTCCGCGCGATCCTCCTGGGCGTCCGCCTCGGCGTCGTCCTCGGGGAGGGCGGGCAGACCGCGCAGCAGTCGCGCGGCGCGGCTGGGGGCCGGGGTGTCGGCGGCCTCCTCGGCGGGCGCGTCGCCCGGGGCCGCCGGGGACGGGCCCGCGGTCTCCTCCTCGGAGCGCTCGGCCGCCTCCCGGGCCTGGGCTCCACGGGCGATAAGGTGGGCGAGCGCGTCGTCGGACTCCTCGTCCTGGCCCACGCGGCGACCGCGACGGCTGCGCAGGATCTCCAGCAGGTCCGCGTCCCGGTCGGCGCTCGCGGACACCGCGCCCCGCGGGGTCACGGCGTCCTGCCCGGCGTCGACGGCCGCGGCGGACGCGCCGTCCTCCTCCGCGGGCTCCCCGTCCGCGGCGGGATGCCGCACGTCCCAGGCCTGGGCGTCCGAGAGGATGCGGGCCCACGCGTTCTGCGGGTCCAGGTGGCGGCCGGAGGGGCGGAAGGACCACCGCGCGGGCGGCTCCTCCCGGGTGGGCAGCGCCGTCCCCTCGGGCGCGGGGAAGGCGGCCACCACCGTCCAGTCGCCGGCGCCCGCACGCCATGCGTCCCACTCGAGGGCGCCGACGTCGACGCCCAGCTCCGCGAGCCGGTGGGCGGCCAGCTCGGCCAGCGTGGTGGGCCCTCCGTCGGTGACGGTGGAGGAGTACAGGTCGGGGCCGCCGACCCAGACCTCCACCCCCTGCGCCTGCTGGGCGATGTAGCCGCGCTCGGCGAGCACGGGGAAGCCGTACGTGCGGATGCGGGAGTAGGCGTTGCCGGACTCCCGCGCCACCTGCTCCACGGTGGCGCCGGCCCGGATGCGCGCCTGGATCTCGCGCGGGCTCAGCGGCACGGCGTCCGCCGTGGCGGCCGCGCGGACGTCCGCCTGGTCCGCCACGGGGGTGACGGGGGCGGTGGGCCCGGCGGATCCGGGCCGCTCCACGGTCGACACGGGCTCGGGACGCTCCGCGTCCGGCGAGCGGACGACGTCGAGGGCCAGCTCCTCGCCCGCCTCCCCGTCCGGCGCCGGCACCAGGCTGATGCGGGGCGTGAGGTCCACGTCGGCCGTGGCGACCGGGGCGGGGTCGCCCTCGGGCGCCGCCGTGGGCTCGTCGACCGCGGCGCCCTGCGGTGCGGCGGCCGGGGCCGGGTGCTCCGGCTGCGGACGGGCCTCGTCCTGCTCCTCACCCTGCTCCACCACGAGCCGCCGGAGGTACGGGGTCACCGGGAGCGTGTGCGCGGACCCGTCCGGGGTGGTCAGGCGCAGCGCGTCGCCGTCCTCGGTCGGACCGGTGAGTCGGAGCTCCGCCATGGGGACATCCCTTTCCATCGTGGTCTCGGCCCGGTGCGGCACGGGCGTCGCCGGTGCCCGGGCTGGTCCGATCCTAACGGGAGCCCCGCCCCGCCCCCGGTCGGGCGCGCAGCCCGGGACGGAGGGCGGGTGCGTCCCCCGTGGGGAGCATTTGGCGCCCCGGAGACCATGGTGCACAATCTACGCGCAACGGCGCTGGCCGGGGACGCCCCACGGGCGGATCCCGCATCCGGTGCCGCCCCAGGCACCGGCCCCGGTGCCGACCCCCACCAGCGGAGCGTGAGATCCCCACCATGGCCACCGACTACGACGCACCTCGCAAGAACGAGGAAGAGCTGAGCCAGAACTCGATCGAGGAGCTAAAGGCGCGGCGCACGGACACGCAGTCGGCCGTCGTGGACGAGGACGAGACGGAGGCCGCGGAGGGCTTCGAGCTGCCCGGTGCCGACCTCTCCGGCGAGGAGCTGATGGTGCGGGTGCTCCCCGCCCAGTCGGACGAGTTCACGTGCGCCTCGTGCTTCCTCGTGCGCCATCGCTCCCAGGCCGCCCGCGAGGAGGGCGAGCTGGTCTACTGCACCGACTGCGAGGGCTGAGCCCCGCTCAGGCGGCCTCGTCGGCCATGCGGCCGCCGAGGGCGGCCACGAGCTCCTCGGGACGGCGGGTGCTGGTCAGCCAGTAGGGCGTGCGGTCCCGCGCATCCGTGATCTGCACACGCACCACCGGGGCGATCCAGCCGCGCACCGTGACGTAGGCCCACCCGTGCAGCAGCGGGCCCTGCTGCGCTCGGGCCGACTCTCCGCGGTGTCCGGTCACCTCGCCCACGTGGCGGCGCTCGATCTGCGCCCGCCCCACCTGGAGCGAGGAGTCGGTGACCACGATGCGCGGCGTCGAGGTGATCAGCACGATCGCCTCGACCACGAAGAACCCGATGGCCGCCGCCACACCCAGCCACACGTCGATGGGGGCGAACACCAGGATGGTGAGCCCCGCGAGCATCGCGGCCACCACCCAGACGCCGGGCGAGGGGCTCAGCCGCTCCGCGAACAGCACCGCCCCCGCACCGGCCGGGGAGTGTGGGCCGTCGGCGGGGCGGTCGGGTCGGATCTCGGCCGTGCGGGTCTCCTCGTGCATGTCCTCCAGCTTCCCACATCGGCGCCGGTCGCCGCCCCGGCCGCGTGGCGGAGAGGTAGAGTCGGGGCCCGTGACCGACTCCGCCACGACCGACGTGCCCCTGCAGGCCCTCGACCCGGACCTGCCGCCGCCCTCGTACGCCCGCCCGGGGGACGCGGGCGCCGACCTGCGGACCACCGTGGACGTGAGCCTCGCTCCGGGGGAGCGCGCCCTGGTCCCCACGGGGGTCGCCCTGGCCCTGCCCGACGGCCACGCCGGCTTCATCCACCCCCGCTCCGGCCTGGCGGTCCGCCACGGCCTGAGCGTGGTCAACGCCCCGGGGACCGTCGACGCCGGCTACCGCGGCGAGATCATGGTGCCCCTGATCAATCTGGACCCGCGCACGCCCGTCACCCTGCGGCGGGGCGACCGGATCGCCCAGCTCGTGATCCAGCCCGTGGTGCGGGCGCGCTTCGTCCCCGTGGACGCGCTCCCCGACTCCGACCGCGGCACGGGCGGCTTCGGCTCCAGCGGCGGCTTCGGCGCCGCCGTCGACCCCCAGACCCCCACGTCGACCTCCGGGAGGACCGCATGATCTTCGGACGCAACCGCACCGTGCGCCACGAGCAGGTGGTGCTCCCCGACCAGCTCAAGGACGAGCGGGACCGCCAGGTCGAGGCCGAGGCGGGGGCCGCGGCGGTCTCCGGCGAGGGCGCCCGCGGGCCCCACGACGTCGCCGCCCGTCCCGGCACCTCCGGCTACGTGGACCTCGGCGGCCTGCGGGTGCCCGCGGTGCGCGGCATGAAGCTGCGCCTGGACCTCGAGGACGCCACCCAGCGGATCGTGGCCGTCACCGTGACCATGGGCCGCTCGGCGCTGCAGATCCAGGCGTTCTCCGCCCCCCGGGCCGCGGGGCTGTGGGACGAGCTGCGCGCCGAGCTGCTCGAGACCCTCTCGGCCACCCCCGGTGCCCAGGTGCAGGAGCAGCGCGGCGCGTTCGGCGCCGAGCTGCTCACGCGCGTGCCGGCATCCCTGCCGGACGGCTCGCCCGGGTGGAACGTGGCCCGGTTCGTCGGTGTGGACGGGCCGCGCTGGTTCGTGCGCGGCGTCTTCCACGGCGAGGCCGCCTACCAGCCGGACGCCGCCGCCGACCTCGAGCGGGTCCTCTCCGGCGTCGTGGTGGTGCGCGGCGACGGACCCCTGCCCCCGCGCGACCTGCTGCCCCTGCACCCGCCGGCGGACGCCCAGCCGGTGCGCCGGCGTCGTCCGACCGAGCCCGGGCGCGACGTGCTCGGCGCCGGGCGCGGGGACGCCCCCGCCGCCGAGGGCGGCGCCGCGGACCCGACCCTGCCCGGGCGGGGGCCGGAGATGACGGAGACCCGGTGAGCGTGCGGCGCGCGCCGGACGCGGGGGAGTGGCGCACCGGCGTCGTCATGGCCGTGACCTTCCACGGCGCGGACGACGCCACGGTGTTCCGGGCGCAGCTGGCGCCGGACCTGCCCCGTCCTGGCCGCGTGGAGCCGCAGGAGACCCTGAGCCTGGTGTGGCACGGCCGCGACCGGGTGACCGGTGTCATGCCGGGCGCGTGGCTGCGCCTGCGCGGCCGGGTGCACCACCTGGACGGGGACCCCACCGTCCACAACCCGGAGTTCCACCTCCTCGACGAGGCCCCGAGCCCGACCTGACCGCCCCGCCGGTCCCATCCCAGGAGAGCCCATGACCGCGCCCACGCCCACGCCGGACCCGACCGGTCCCGCGGACCCGTCCGACCCCGCCGTCGCGCCCGGCCCCGACGCCGTGCGCGGACCCCTGCCGTCCGGGCCCGCCCTCGACGGACGCGGCCGCCTGGATCCGCTCGCGAGCGTCGGCGGCGTGCGGGGCATCGTGGAGGCGTCCCTGCCGACCTTCGTGTTCCTCGTGGCGTCGCTGATCACGGGGCAGGTGTGGCCCGCGGGCGCGGCGGCACTCGTGGTGGCCGTGGTCCTGGGCGCCGTCCGGCTGGTGCAGCGCCAGTCGCCCATCCAGGTGGTGGCGGGCGTGGTCGTGGTGGGCCTGTCGGTCGCCCTCGCGCTCACCACGGGCCGCGCCGCGGACTTCTACGTGTGGGGCCTGCTGACCAACGCGCTCTATCTCGTGGCCATGGTCCTCTCCATCGTGCTGCGCTGGCCCCTGGCCGGCGTGCTGTTCGGCCTCATCCGCGGGGAGGGGACCGAGTGGCGCGCCGAGCCGGGCCGGCGCCGGCAGTATGCGGCGGCCACGTGGATCCTGGCCGGCGTGTTCGCGGCGCGCCTCGCCGTGCAGCTGCCCCTCTACCTCGCGGACGCGACCACGGGGCTGGGGATCGCCCGCGTGGTCATGGGCCTGCCGCTCTACGCGCTGGGGCTGTGGCTGGCCTGGTCCGTGTCCTCGCCGCGCGGCTCCGCCCCCGGGGCGCCGGCCTCCGCGCCGTCCACGGCGGCCCGGCGCGGCTGATCCGCCTCGGGGCCCACGAGCAGCCGGCGCAGGGCCGCCTCCGCCTCGGCGGCGGCCAGGAAGAACAGCTCGTCGGCCTCCTCGAGGACCTCGTCCGGGGCGGACGGGCGCGGTGCGCCGTCGCGCACCAGGGCCAGCAGCGGGGCCTCGAGCGGCCAGGAGACCGTGCCCACGCGTCGACCGCGCAGCCAGTGCCCGGCCGGGACGCGGAACTCGGTGAGCGCGGCGCCCCCGGCCTCGAGGCGGAGCAGCCGCACGAGGTCGCCGGACTCGACGGCCTCCTCCACGAGGGCGGTCATGATGGACGGCGTGGACACGGCCACGTCCACGCCCCACGACTCGTCGAAGAGCCAGTCGTTGCGCGGGTTGTTCACGCGCGCCACCGTGCGCCGCACGCCGAACTCGCTGCGGGCCAGCAGCGACGCCACGAGGTTCGCGCGGTCGTCGCCCGTGGCGGCCACCAGCACGTCCGCGCAGAGCGTCCCCGCCTCGCGGAGCACCCCCAGGTCGCAGGCGTCCCCCAGGACCATCGCGGCCCCGCCGACGTCCGTCTTCGCCGCCGCGTCGGGCCGGACCTCGACGACGGCCACCTCGTGGCCGTGCCGCTCCAGCTCCCGTGCGACCGAGGCGCCCACGGCGCCCGCCCCCGCGATCACGACCCTCATGCCCGGCCCTCCTCGTCGTCCTCGTCCTCGGCCCCGCGGGTGCGGGCCCGTGCGGCCTCGCCCTGGAGCAGCGTCTCCACGCGGTCCCGGTCCTCCACCGGGTACACGGCGTGCACCACGTCGCCCTCCTGCAGGACCCCGTCCGCGGGGGGCAGCACGCCCTCGCCGTAGCGGGTGAGGTAGGCGATCCGCAGGCCCGCCAGCTCCTCCACCCGGGTCAGCGGCAGTCCGCACCACGAGCGGTGCGGCATGGACTCGGTCATCAGCAGCCGCCCGGAGGGGTCCCGTCGCGTGGGGTCGGCCGTGCCCGCCGGCAGCAGCCGGTGCAGGACCTGGTCGGCCGTCCACTCCACGGAGGCCACCGTGGGGATGCCCAGGCGCTGGTAGACGCGGGCGCGCTCGGCGTCGTAGATGCGGGCCACCACGTGGAGCACGTGGAACGTCTCCCGGGCCACGCGCGCGGAGATGATGTTGGTGCTGTCGTCCGCGGTGACGGCGGCCAGGCCCTGGGCGTGCTCGATCCCGGCCCGGCGCAGCGCGTCCCGGTCGAAGCCGAGCCCCACGACGACCTCGGCCGGCGTCGTTGCCTCGACCGCATGGGCCGAGCGGTCCACGAGCGCCACGGAGTGCCCGGCGGCGTCCAGGTCGGACGCCAGGCGCCGGCCCACCCGGCCCGCGCCGACGATCACGTAGTGGGCCATGCCCGCTCCTTCCCGCTGCCGACGGCGCCCCGACGACGCCGGCCACCATCCTCCCACCCCGCCGGGGGTACCGTGGTCCGGTGAGCTCGCCGTCCTCGATCCTCCGCCGGGCGCTGCTGGGCCGGCCCGTGGCGTCCTCGGCGCACGACGCGCCCCGACTGGGCCGGTGGCGCGCGCTGCAGGCCACCTCCTCGAACGCCCTGTCCTCCCTCGCCTACGCCCCGGACGAGATCATCCTGACCCTCGTGGCCGCCGGGGGAGCCACCCTGTGGCTGGGCCCGTTCGTGGGCTGGGCCGTGGTGGCCGTGATGGTGCTCACGGTCCTGGCCTTCCGGGCGGCCGTGGTGGCCGTCCCGCAGGGTGGCATCCACCGCATGGCGCGCACCAAGCTCGGACCCCGCTCGGGCGTCCTCGCGGCCGCCGCGCTGCTGCTCGACTTCGTGTTCACCGCCGCCGTGTCCGTGGCGGCGTTCGCCCATCACCTCTCCGTGCTCGTGCCCGCGGTGGACGGGCTCACGTGGCTCGTGGCCGGGGCGGCGCTCGTCCTCGTCCTGCTGTCCGCGCTGCGCGGCGACGCCGGGCGCGGGCGGCTCATCCCCGTGGTGGTCACCGCCTTCGTCGTCCTGCTCGCCGCGCTCGTGGCCGTGGGCCTGTGGCAGGACGGCCAGGGACGGCTCGCGGCGGCGTCGACGGCCGGCCTCACGGTCGCGGACGCAGGCCTCGGCTCGGCCGGCGGACTCGCCACGGCCCTCCTCGCGCTGCGCGCCTTCAGCGCCGGCTCGGTCCTGCTCACCGGCGTGGAGGTGCCCCTGTCCGCCACGCACCGCATGGCCCGGCCCGCCGTGCGCACCGTGCGCTGGGTTCTGGCCGTCCTGGCGCTGGTGGTGGGCGCCCTCACCGTCGGCGTCATGCACCTGGCCCAGCGCACCGGCGCGGTCGTGGCCCTGGACCCGGCGGCGCTGCGCCACCCCGACGGCACGCCGCTCGCCCCGGGCGAGGAGCCCGGACCGGTCCTCGGGCAGCTCGCCGACGCGGTCTTCGGCGCCGGCTCCCCGGGAGCCACCGCCGTCATCGCCGTGACCTGCCTGCTGCTGCTCGTCGCGGCGCGGGGCTCCTTCCACTCCTTCCCCGCCCTGGCCTCCCGCCTCGCCGCCGAGGGGTACCTGCCGCGCCAGCTGCGGGTGCGCGGCGACCGCCTGGTGCACACGTGGGGCGTCCTCGCCCTGGGCGCCGGCACCCTCCTGCTCCTGGCGGTCTTCCGCGCCCGCACCGCTCTGCTCGTGCAGCTGTACGTGATCGGCGTGCTGCTCGCCTTCACCCTGGCGCTCATCGGCATGGTGCGCCTGTGGCGGGGCAAGCTCGCCCACACCCCGGGCGTGCGCGCCCGAGCCTCGGTGCGGCTGCGCTACCTCGTGACCGCCCTCGGCCTGGCCGTGACGGGCCTGGCCGCCGTCGTCGTCCTCGTGACCCGCTTCCGGCAGGGCGCGTGGGTCGCGCTACTGGCCATCCTCTTCGGCGCCCTGGTGATGGGCCGGATCCGCCGCCACTACCGGGCGGTCGAGGCCGAGCTCGCGCCGGACCCCCAGGACGACGCGCGGGCCCTGCCCTCCCGCGTGCACGTGGTCGTGGTGGTCTCCACCCTCAACCGACCCGCCCTGCGCGCCCTCGCCTACGCGCGCGCCACCCGGCCCTCCTCCCTGGAGGCCGTGGTGGTGGACACGGACCGGCAGGCCACCGAGCGGGTGGTCGAGGACTTCGCCCGGGCGGGCCTGCCCGTCCCGCTGACCGTGGTGGCCGCCCCCTACCGGGACACCGTCGTGCCCCTCGTGCGGCACGTGCGCTCGCGGCGCAGCCGCTCGCCGCGGGACCTGGTCATGGTCTTCCTGCCCGAGTACGTGGTCCGGCCCGGCTGGCGGACGCTCCTGCACAACCGCACCGCCACCCGGCAGACGCGCCGTCTGCAGAGGGAGGCCGGCGTGATGGTCGGGTCCGTGCCGTGGCAGATCCATGAGGGGGACCCCCGCACCGGGGACCGGACCCCGCCGGATGCGGTGGGTCACACCCGCCGTGGACCGCGGGATTCCGCGCCCTGAGGGCGTCCCTCGGGCACGGTTCGACGGCGTGCGGACGCTGCAGTGGACCGCGACGCCGTCTTCCACAAGGGTCGAGGCGCGCCCGTGCGGAGAGGAGCACAGCCATGACGGTCACGCAGACCACACCGGAGGCCACCGGCATCGGAGCGATCATCGAGGTGGAGACGGGGGCCATGGCCCACGGAGGCCACTGCGTCGCCCGCCACGAGGGGCGCGTCGTGTTCGTGCGCCACGCGATCCCCCGCGAGCAGGTGCGGGTCGTCCTCACCGAGGCCGAGCCGGGCGCGCGCTTCTGGCGCGGGGACGTCGTCGAGGTGCTGCGCGGATCCGAGTTCCGCCGCATCCACCAGTGGAAGCTGGCGGACTCGCTGCGGGCGCACGCCTCCGGACGCCTGCCCGTGGGCGGCGCCGAGTTCGGGCACATCGTCGTGCACCACCAGCGTCGCCTCAAGGCCCAGGTGTTCCGGGACACCGTGGCCCGGATCGCCGGGGCCGCCCTGGAGCCCGAGGTGCTGCGCGCCGGCCCGGAGGACGAGCCCACCGGTCAGCACTGGCGCACCCGCAACGCGTTCGCCGTGAACCCGCACGGGCACATCGCGATGCACGCCCACCGCTCGGCCGTGCTGCTGCCCGTGCGCAACATGCCGCTGGGCGTGCCTGCGCTGGACGCCCTCGCCCTGTGGGACTGGGACCTCACCGGCGCCGCCCGCGTGGACGTCGCCACCCCGGCCGACGGGTCCCGGCCGCTCGTGCTCGTCACGCCCACCCCGCAGACGCTCGCGGACGAGGCGCGCCTGGGCAGGCTGCGGTCGCGCGTGCGCCAGGCGGCCAACGCCACGGAGACGGAGATCTCGTCCGGCTTCGCCGTGCCGGGGCCCAAGCGGCACTCGCCCGCGCGCATCGAGCGCATCACCGGACGCACGTGGGTCCAGGAGTCGGTCGACCCGGAGCGGGGCGCCGCCCGCACCTTCCGTGTGACGGGGGACGGCTTCTGGCAGGTCCATCGCCACGCGCCGGCCACGCTCGTGGACGCGGTCCTCGAGGACGCCGACGCGCGGCCCGGCCAGATCGTGGCCGACCTCTACGCCGGAGCCGGCCTGTTCAGCGCGTTCCTCGCCGACGCCGTGGGGGAGCAGGGACGGGTCTACTCGGTCGAGGCCGCCCGTCAGGCCTCCAAGGACGCCCGCCGCAACCTCCTGTCCCTCCCGCAGGCCGGGGTCCTCAACGGCCCCACGGACAAGGTGCTCGGCAGCTGGCTGAAGGAGCCGGACCGGCCCGCCTCGGGCGGCGGCCTGGAGGGCCGCGCCCTCGACACGGTGGTCCTGGACCCGCCGCGGGCGGGCGCCGGCCGCCGCGTGGTGGAGCGCATCCTCGCGCTGGCCCCCGGACGCGTCGTGTACGTCTCGTGCGACCCCGCCTCCTTCGCCCGTGACCTCGCCTGGCTGCGCGAGGGCGGGTACGAGGTCGAGCGCAGCCGCGTGATCGACCTGTACCCGGACACCCACCACCTCGAGTCGGTCACGCTGCTGCGGCCGGCGGCCGAGGTCGCGACCGCCACCCGTTGAGCGTCACGAGGGGCCCCACAGGGCGACATGCGGCGTGATCCGGGGCCCCGCGCGGTAGGGTGGGGCGCAGCGCGGCCCCTGTGACCCCGCTGACATCCGGCCCCGGCCGGATGCGGACGGGACGCGGAGGCCGACCCCCGTCGGACCATGCGCCCGGGTGCCACCGGGCGGGAATGAGGAGTCCTCACATGACCACTGTCGACAGCTTCGGCTCCAAGGGCGTCCTGGACGTCCAGGGGACCGAGTACGAGATCTTCCGCCTCTCCGCGGTGGAGGGCGCCGAGAAGCTGCCCTACTCGCTCAAGGTGCTCCTGGAGAACCTGCTCCGCACCGAGGACGGCGCGAACGTCACCGCCGAGCAGATCCGGGCCCTGGCCTCGTGGGATCCCACGGCCGAGCCGGACACCGAGATCCAGTTCACGCCAGCGCGCGTGATCATGCAGGACTTCACCGGCGTGCCCTGCATCGTGGACCTCGCCACCATGCGCGAGGCCATCGCCGACCTCGGCGGCGACCCCGAGCGCGTCAACCCGCTCTCCCCGGCGGAGCTCGTCATCGACCACTCCGTGCAGATCGACCACTTCGGCAACGAGCAGGCGATCGAGCGCAACATGGAGATCGAGTACGAGCGCAACGGGGAGCGCTACAAGTTCCTCCGCTGGGGCCAGACCGCGTTCGACGACTTCAAGGTCGTCCCCCCGGGCATGGGCATCGTGCACCAGGTCAACATCGAGCACCTGGCCCGCACCGTCATGACCCGCGACGTCGACGGCGTCACCCGCGCCTACCCCGACTCCTGCGTCGGCACCGACTCGCACACCACCATGGTCAACGGCCTGGGCGTGCTGGGCTGGGGCGTCGGCGGCATCGAGGCCGAGGCCGCGATGCTCGGCCAGCCCGTGTCCATGCTGATCCCGCGCGTCGTGGGCTTCAAGCTGACCGGCTCCATCCCAGCCGGCGCCACCGCCACCGACGTCGTGCTGACCATCACCGAGATGCTCCGCCAGCACGGCGTGGTGGGCAAGTTCGTGGAGTTCTACGGCGAGGGCGTCGGCTCCGTGCCGCTGGCCAACCGCGCCACCATCGGCAACATGTCCCCGGAGTTCGGCTCCACCGCCGCCATGTTCCCGATCGACGACATCACCCTCGACTACCTGCGCCTGACGGGCCGCTCTGAGGAGCAGGTCGCCCTCGTGGAGGCCTACACCAAGGAGCAGGGCCTGTGGCACGATCCGTCGGCCGAGGTGGAGTACTCCGAGTACCTCGAGCTCGACCTGTCCACCGTGGTGCCCTCCATCTCCGGCCCGAAGCGGCCGCAGGACCGCATCGACCTGACCGACTCCAAGGCGCAGTTCCGCAAGGACCTGCACGACTACGCCGGTCAGGACGACCAGCTGGGCGACGTGGACGAGGCCTCCGCCGAGTCCTTCCCGGCCTCCGACGCCCCGAGCGCCACCCCCGGCGACACCTCCGACGCCGCCGACGCGCCGCGTCAGACCGACGCCACGACCGTGCAGGGTCGCCCGTCGAAGCGCGTGGACGTCCGGATGCCCGACGGCCGCGAGTTCCAGCTGGAACACGGTGCCGTGTCGATCGCCTCGATCACCTCCTGCACGAACACCTCGAACCCCTCCGTGATGATGGCCGCCGGCGTGCTCGCGCGCAACGCCCTGGCCAAGGGCCTGACGTCCAAGCCGTGGGTGAAGACCTCCGTGGCCCCGGGCTCCAAGGTGGTGACCGACTACTACGAGAAGTCCGGCCTGCGCGATTCGCTCAACCAGCTGGGCTTCAACGTGGTGGGCTACGGCTGCACCACCTGCATCGGCAACTCCGGCCCGCTGGAGTCCGAGATCTCCGAGGCGATCCAGGAGAACGACCTCTCCGTGACCGCGGTGCTCTCCGGCAACCGCAACTTCGAGGGCCGCATCAACCCGGACGTCAAGATGAACTACCTGGCCTCCCCGCCGCTCGTGGTGGCCTACGCCCTGGCCGGCACGATGGACTTCGACTTCGAGAACGAGCCGCTCGGCCAGGACTCGGACGGCCAGGACGTGTTCCTCAGGGACATCTGGCCGGACCCGGCTGAGGTGCAGGAGATCATCGACGCGTCGATCGACACGGAGATGTTCACCAAGGAGTACGGCGCCATCTTCGACGGCGACGAGCGCTGGCGGGCGCTCGACACCCCCACCGGCAAGACGTTCGAGTGGGACGAGGACTCCACCTATGTGCGCAAGCCCCCGTACTTCGAGGGCATGGGCGCCGAGCCGGAGCCGGTCCAGGACATCGAGGGCGCCCGCGTGCTGCTCAAGCTGGGCGACTCCGTGACCACGGACCACATCTCCCCGGCCGGCTCCTTCAAGTCGGACACCCCGGCGGGCCGCTACCTGCTGGAGAACGGCGTCGAGCGCAAGGACTTCAACTCCTACGGCTCGCGCCGCGGCAACCACGAGGTGATGATCCGCGGCACGTTCGCGAACATCCGCATCAAGAACCAGCTGCTGGACGGCGTCGAGGGCGGCTTCACCCGCGACTTCACCCAGGACGGCGGCCCGCAGGCCTACGTGTACGACGCCGCACAGAACTACGCGGCCGCCGGCACCCCGCTGGTGGTGCTCGGCGGCAAGGAGTACGGCTCCGGCTCGTCCCGCGACTGGGCCGCCAAGGGCACCGCGCTCCTGGGCGTCAAGGCCGTCATCACCGAGTCCTTCGAGCGCATCCACCGCTCGAACCTCATCGGCATGGGCGTCCTGCCGCTGCAGTTCCCCGCCGGTGAGAACGCCGACTCGCTCGGCCTGACGGGCACGGAGACCTTCGCGATCTCGGGCATCACCGAGCTCAACGAGGGCCGCACCCCGAAGACCGTGAAGGTCGCCGCCACCGCCGAGGACGGCTCCACCACCGAGTTCGACGCGGTCGTGCGCATCGACACCCCCGGTGAGGCCGACTACTACCGCAACGGCGGCATCCTGCAGTACGTCCTGCGCCAGATCGCGGCCAAGGCCTGATCCCACCGGCCCGGCCCGCGCCGCGCGCGTGGGCCGACCCTCGACGGCGGCCCGTCGCCCCTCCCGCACGGAGGGGCGACGGGCCGCCGTCGTGCGTGCGGAGTACCCTGGTACGACCATGTCCGAGAAGCCCCGCGCCGCCGGCGCCCCCCTGCTGCCCCAGATCACCCGGCCCGCCGACCTGGCCGCGCTCCCGGAGGATGCGCTGCCGGCCCTGGCCGCGGAGATCCGCGCGTTCCTCATCCGGCACGTCTCACAGACCGGCGGGCACCTCGGGCCGAACCTCGGCGTCGTGGAGCTCACGATGGCGATCCACCGCGTCTTCGACTCCCCGCGGGACGCCGTGGTCTTCGACACCGGCCACCAGTCGTACGTGCACAAGCTGCTCACCGGCCGCCAGGACTTCGCGACGCTGCGCCAGGAGGGCGGGCTCTCCGGCTACGGGGACCGCGCGGAGTCCGAGCACGACGTGGTGGAGTCCTCCCACGCGTCCTCGTCCCTGTCCTGGGCGGACGGCATCTCCCGGGCCTGGCAGCAGACGGGCCAGGGGGAGCGGACGGTCGTCGCCGTGATCGGGGACGGCGCCCTGACCGGTGGCATGGCGTGGGAGGCCGTGAACAACATCGCCGCGGACCGACGACGCCGCGTGGTGATCGTGGTCAACGACAACGGCCGCTCCTACGCGCCCACGGTGGGCGGGCTCGCGGACCACCTCGGCGGGCTGCGCCGCGGCGTGCTGGACAAGGTGCGCATCCATCGCCGCTACGAGCAGACCCTGGACCTGCTCAAGCGGCGGCTGCAGGCCGCCGGCACGGTCGGCGACTTCGTCTACCGTCCCCTGCACGCCGCGAAGAAGGGCCTCAAGGACCTGTGGGCGCCCCAGGGTCTGTTCGAGGACCTGGGCATGAAGTACATCGGCCCCGTGGACGGGCATGACCTGGCCGCGCTCGAGGCGGCGTTCGAGGACGCCCACGCCTACGGCGGGCCCGTGCTCGTGCACACCATCACGGAGAAGGGCCACGGGTACGCCCCCGCGGTGGCCCACGAGGACGACCAGTTCCACGCCATCGGGCGGATCGACCCGGAGACCGGCGAGCCGGTCTCGTCCTCGACGGCGCAGTCCTGGACGTCGGTGTTCGGGGAGGAGATGGTGGCCATCGCGGACGAGCGGCCCGACGTCGTCGCCATCACCGCCGCCATGCGCAACCCCGTGGGCCTGGCCCCGATGGCCGCCGCCCATCCGGACAGGGTGTTCGACGTCGGCATCGCCGAGCAGCACGCGGTCGCCTCCGCCGCGGGCATGGCCTTCGGCGGCCTGCACCCCGTGGTGGCCGTCTACGCCACCTTCCTGAACCGGGCGTACGACCAGGTCCTGATGGACGTGGGCCTGCACCGGGCGGGCGTGACGTTCGTGCTGGACCGCGCCGGCGTGACCGGCCCGGACGGGCCGAGCCATCACGGCATGTGGGACCTGGCCCTCCTGCAGTCCGTGCCGGGCCTGCGCATCGCCGCGCCCCGGGACGCGGACACGCTGCGCGAGGAGCTGCGGGAGGCCGTGGCCGTGGCCGACGCCCCCACCGTGGTGCGGTTCGCGAAGGGCTCGGTGGGCGAGCCGGTCCGCGCGCTCGAGCGCCTCGCCGACGGCACGGACGTCCTGGCGCGCCTCGGGGAGGCCACGGGTGCGGACGGCGCCGACCGCGACGTGCTGATCGTGGCCGTGGGCTCCTTCGCCGAGCTGGGCCTGGACGTGGCGCGCCGGCTCGGTCAGCACGGGATCTCCGCCACCGTGGTGGACCCGCGCTGGGTGCTCCCCGTCGCCGAGTCGGTGGTCGCCCTCGCCGCGCGGCACCGGATCGTGGTGTGCCTCGAGGACGGCGTGCGCGCCGGCGGCGTGGGCTCGCGGATCCGTCAGGAGATGCGCGCCGCGGGCGTGGACACCGCGCTCAACGAGGTGGGCCTGCCCGTGGAGTTCCTGGCCCACGGCACCCGGGAGCAGGTGCTCGAGCGCGTGGGCCTGACCGCCCAGCGCGTCACCCAGGACACCGTGGCCCAGGTCCTGGGCGCCAAGGTCCCCTACGCGCGTCCCGTCCCGGGGCGCGCCCCCGACACCGACGAGGCCCTCGACGCCGAGGCCCGGCACCGCACCCCCGGAGAGGACCGTTCGTGAGCATCGTCCGACTGCAGCGGGACACCACGGCCGAGGACGGCCGCCGCGTGTTCGAGTACCGGGAGGCCTGGCTCGAGCCGGACGCCTCCGTGTTCACCGTCCACCACGGCCGGGTCGGCCACCCGGGCACCGTGGGGGACCAGCCGGTCTCCGGCGAGGAGGAGGGCCGCGAGCTGCTCGCGGCGTTCCTGGCGCAGGGGCTCGAGGAGGGGTACGTCGAGGCGGACCCGGCGGGCTTCGACGTCGTGGAGGTGGGCCTGCGCCTGCGCGGCCGCGCCCCCACGGACATCGAGCGGCGCCACGCCGAGGCCCTGCGGCAGGAGCTCACCCATCAGCTGGCCTGGCGCGGGCTCGGCGAGGTCACGGACGTGGCCGACGGCGACGGTGAGCTCGTGCTCACGGTCCGCACCCCGCACGCGGCCAAGGCGGGCACCGAGGTGCCCGCGGCCGCCAGGCGCGCCCACGGCGTGCAGCCGAACAAGGTGACAGTCCGCACCGTGTCCCGCGGCGGGGGCCCCGCCGCCGGATCGGCCGGAGCGGACACCGCCGAGGAGAGGAACTGAGATCATGCGCAACGCACGGATGGGCCGCTCCGGCCTGAGCGTGTCCGTGGTGGGCCTGGGGTGCAACAACCTCGGCCGCCCCGGCACCGCCACCCTGGACCAGGCCGGCTCGGACGCGGTGGTGCACGCCGCGCTGGACGCCGGCATCACGTTCTTCGACGTCGCGGACATGTACGGCGCCGAGCCGGGGCTGTCCGAGACGCGCCTGGGCACGGCCCTGGGCGCCCGCCGGGACGAGGCGGTGATCGGCACCAAGTTCGGCATGGACATGGCCGGGGCCAACGGCCGGGACGACGGCGCCCGCGGCGCCCGCCGGTACATCGTGCGCGCCGTGGAGGCGTCCCTGCGGCGGCTCGGCACGGACCGGATCGACCTGTACCAGTTCCACACCCCGGACCCGCTGACCCCGATCGAGGAGACCCTCGCGGCCCTGGACGACCTCGTCCGCGCGGGCAAGGTGCTCTACGTGGGCCACTCGAACAGGGCCGGCTGGCAGATCGCGCAGGCCGAGCACGTGTCCCGCGAGCTGGGGACGGAGCGGTTCGTCTCCGCCCAGAACCACTACAACCTCCTGGACCGGCGCGCCGAGCTCGAGGTGCTGCCCGCGGCGGCGGAGTACGGCCTGGGCGTGCTGCCCTACTTCCCGCTGGCCAACGGCCTGCTCACGGGCAAGTACTCACAGGGCACCGCTCCGGAGGGCTCGCGCCTGTCCCACGTGCGGCAGCACATGGTGGCGGACGCGGACCTGGACCAGCTGGCCGCGTTCGGGGCGTTCGCCGCCGCCCGCGGGATCACCGAGGTGCAGGCGGCCATCGGGTGGCTCGCGGCCCAGGAGCCGGTGACCTCCGTGATCGCGGGGGCCACGCGCCCCGAGCAGGTCGCGGAGAACGCCCGCGCCGCGGACTGGGAGCCCACCGTCGCGGACCTCGCCGAGCTCGACGCGCTGTTCCCGGCGCCCGACCCGGTGGCGCTGTTCTGAGCGCCGGGCGGCCGTGCGGCGCGGGGCGCCCGGGGAGGGGGGCCTGATGGAGCCGTGGCTGGCCTGGCCCGTGTCCCTCGCGGTGGGCGCCCTGTGGGTGGCCGGCCTCGTGTCGCTGCTGCGCGGGCCCCTCGACGAGCGGCGCCGGCTGCCGTGGGCGCTGATGATGATGCTGCTGCCCGGACTGGGCGCGCTCATCTGGCTGTGGTGGCGCCACCGGCACTACCCTGCCCGCCGCGCCGCCCAGCCCGACTGGGATCCCAACCGTCGGGACCCCGTGGTGCTGCCGCCGCCGCGCACCGGCCGGGCGGTCCCCACCACGATCGGCCGCCCGGACCCGTACGCGGGGCACGCGCCCCATCCGGGGCGCCTGCCCGCGCGTCGCTACGGGGCGCCCGCGGAGCCGGGGGAGTGAGCCCGGTCAGAGCTTGACGACGATCCGCCCGTCCTGCACCGCGGCCTCGTAGTCCATGAGCGGCTGCCGGGCCGGGCCGCCGAAGGGCTCGCCGGTGACCGGGTCGAAGTTGGATCCGTGGCACGGGCAGGCGTACGCCGGGCCCTCGGCGCGGTCCACCGGCTGCACGAGGCAGCCCTGGTGGGTGCACACGTTGGAGTAGGCCGTGACGGTCTCTTCGTCCACGCGGTGCATCAGCAGGGTCCGCCCGTTCACCTCGACGGCCTGGGTGGCGCCCACCGGGAGGTCGTCGGCGGCCAGCGCGTCGGTGAGCGCGGAGCCCGCGTAGTGGTCCTGCGCGTTCTCCCGGTCCTTGATCTCCTGCGTGCAGCCGGCCAGCGCGAGCGAACCGGCGCCGGCGAGGGCCGCGAGCGAGCCGCGGCCGAGCACGGTGCGGCGGGAGGCGCCCCCGGGGTGGCCGGCGCAGCCGCCGCGGCAGGGGATGGGGGAGACGGGGTCGGGGGTGTCCTGCGAGGTCATCCGTCCAGTATGTCACCCGGTCGGGACGCGGATGGGATGATGCCGGGGACGCGACCGTCCGCCCCTCACGACCCCAGGAGTGCCCCGTGACCGCCCACCCCGCCTTCGACCTCACCCCGTTCGACCGCTGGGAGTCCGTGACCCTCGACGGGGAGCACGCCGGGTTCCTCCACCGTCATCTGGCGGCGGGGGTCCTGACCACGCGGATGGCCTTCCAGCCGACGGGCGCCCAGCGCCGGGCCCGCGCAGACCTGCCCGAGCGGTACCTCGCCCAGGCGCGCGTGGCCTTCACGGACGACGGCGCCACGTGGGCGTGGTGCGACCACGAGGACTCGGTGACCGCCCAGCGGGTCCGGATCGACCGCGAGCGCGTCGGCCTGGACCCGGATGTGGTGCCCTCGTGGGCCGAGCACCTGGTGATGCCCGCCGTCGCGGCGGCCGGGGGCGCCGAGCACGCCCGCCTGGAGGAGCCCTCCCCGCTGCAGGGCCCGCTGCGGATGCCGCGGGCGGTCCTGCGGGTGGGCGAGGCCCCGGCGGGCGGCGACGGCCCCGGCCGCCGGGTGGAGGTGGTCTCCGAGGGTCACGTGCTGGCCGTGCACATGGTGCGCGACGGCGTCGTGGTCGCCTCCGACTGGGGCGGCGGGACGACCTCGGCGCCGGTGGCCACCCGGGCCGCGGCGCTCGAGGGCCTGCCCGCGGACCTGCACACCTTCGCGGGCCTGCCGCTCTGAGCCCGGCCGGCCGGGCCGGCTCAGGCGTGGAAGCGCCGGCCCCGGACGCGCTCGGCGGCGCCGCAGTCGTCCAGGTACGGGGTGATGCCGCCGAGGTGCAGCGGCCAGCCGGCGCCGAGGATCATGCACAGGTCCACGTCCTCGGGGGCGGCGACGACGCCCTCGTCCAGGAGCAGGCCGATCTCCTCGGCCAGGGCGTCCTCGACGCGCATGCGCAGCTGCTCCGCGGTTTGCGGGTTGTCGCCCTGCTGGAGCACGGCCCGGGTGGCCTCGGGGATCGTCTCGCCCGTGGCGCCGGCGGCCTCCTCCTCGACGCGGTCCGTGCGGACGTCCTTGGCCCACAGGGCGGTCCTGCCGGCGTCGATCATCCGCTGCACGTTCGCGGAGACCGGGAAGCGCTCGGTGCCGAAGGCCGCGGCCAGGGACTCGGAGACGTGCTGGGCCACCGGCAGGCCCACCATCGCCGCGAGCGTGAACGGGGTCATGGGCAGGGCCAGCGGGTCGAGGGCGTGGTCGGCGGTGTGCGCGTCCGTGCCCTCGTCGAAGGAGGCCTGCACCTCGCCCATCAGGCGCAGCAGGACGCGGTTGACCACGAACGCGGCGGCGTCGTTGACCAGAACGCCGGTCTTGCGCAGGCGGCGGGCCAGCTCGAAGGCGGTGGCCACCGCCTCGTCCGACGTCTCGGCCACCCGGACGATCTCGATCAGCGGCATCTGCGCCACCGGGTTGAAGAAGTGGAACCCGACGAGGCGCTCGGGGTGCTCGAGCACCTCGGCCATCGCGGCCACGGAGAGCGAGGACGTGTTGGTGGCCAGGATCGCGTCCGGGCGGACGATGCCCTCCAGCTCACGGAACACCGTGCGCTTGACCTCGAGCTCCTCGAACACGGCCTCGATGACCATGTCCGCGTCCGCGTAGACGGACTTGTCGGTGTCCGCGGTGATCAGCCCGGCCAGGGCCTCGCCCTGCTCGGCGGTGAGGCGCCCGCGGGAGATCATCCTCTCCACCTGCGCGCGCACGCCGGCCAGGCCGCGGTCCACGCGCTCCTGGTCCATGTCCGTCATGACCACCGGCACCTGCAGGTGCTGGGCGAACACGAGCGCCAGCTGGCCCGCCATGAGGCCCGCGCCGACGACGCCGACCTTGCGCACCTCGCGCGCCAGCTCGGCGCCGGGGTGCCCGGCCGGGCGCTTGGCCCGGCCCTGCACGAGGCCCAGGAACGCGTAGACGGTGCGGCGGAACTCCGCGGAGGTGATCAGCCGGGACAGGGCCTCGGCCTCGGCCTCCGCGGACTCAGTGCGGGAGCGGGTGCGGGCGGCGGTGAACAGCTCCGCCAGCGCGCGGCGGGCGGGCAGCTCCCGGCCGGGGCGCGTGGACTGGAGCTTCTCGAGGGTCGCCAGGGCCCGGTCCCAGGCGGCGTCGGAGGTGTCGGGGGAGCGGTCGGCGACGCTCCCGCCGCCGGAGACGACGGCCGCGGCGTGCTCGAGTCCCTCGGCCAGCAGGTCGGACTCGGCCACGGCGTCCATGAGCCCGAGCCCGTGGGCGGCGCGGGCGTCGAGGGTCCGGTTGTTGTCCAGGGGGTTCTTCAGGACGACGTCGACGGCCGCCTCCGGGCCGATCAGGTGCGGGACGCGCCAGATGCCGGACCAGCCGGGCACGAGGCCGAGGCGCACCTCGGGCAGGCCGAAGCCCGTCGCGTCGGCCGCCACGATCCGGTGGTCCGCGGCGAGGGCGAGCTCGAGGCCGCCGCCCAGGGCGGTGCCGTTGACGAACGCGAACGTCGGGACCGGGAAGGCGTCGAGACGGTCGTACACGGCGTGGCCCAGCAGGGCCAGCGCGCGGCCGATCTCGGCGTCGGCGGGCAGGGAGGCGATGAGGGACAGGTCCGCGCCCGCGGCGAAGACGCCGTCCGTCCCGGTGACGGCCAGGGCCTGGATCCCGCCGGCCTCGGCGCGCGCGGCCTGGGCGTCGAGGACCTCACCGAGCCCGATCAGGGAGGCGGGGCCGAGCGTCGCGGGCCGGCGCGGGCCCTGCCCGTTGTCCAGGGTGATCAGGGCCAGCGTGCCGGCCTCGCCGGGCAGCGGGTGGTCGGTGACCTCGGCGCGGGTCACGACCTCGTCCGGGGCGAGCCGGACGAGGCGGTCGAAGTCGGACAGGGGGGCCGGACGGTGGCTCATGGTACTCCCGGGCGTGGCGGACGGATGTGATGCGCCTCTCACTGTACCCGGGACCGGCCGTCCCGGCATCGGGGGGGGGTGTGTCAGTCCTGGGCGGGGTCCGGGTCCAGCAGGGCCACCGTGACGATCGCGGCGGTGGCCTCCACCTGCCACGGGCGCGCCCCGTGTCCGGCGAGGGCCTCCGCCACGGACTCGGGGGTGAGGGGCTCCGGCGGGGCCCAGCAGACCCGCCGCAGCGTGTCCGGGGTGAGCAGGTTCTCCGTGGGCATGCCCAGCGCCTCGGCCCGGCGGGCGACGCGCGGCCGGGCCGTCTTCAGGCGGCGGTCCGCGAGCGGGTCGCGGTCCTTCCAGGACCGGTGCGGGGGCGGGCCGTCCGAGCCGCCCGGGGCGTGGCGCGGGGGCGCCTGGCCGGCGTCGGCGTCGTCGAGGCCGGCCCGGACCGCGGCGATCCAGCGGGGCGCCTCCTTGGAGGCGTGCCGCCCGTGGAAGCCGCGCGTGGCGCGCAGCTCGGGGACGGTGCGCGGCGCCGTGGCGGACGCCGCCACCAGCGCCGAGTCCGGCAGGAGCCGGCCGGGGGCGGTGTCCCGGTGCCGGGCCAGGTCCTCGCGGGCCTGCCAGAGCCGGCGCAGCACGGCCCGCTGGGCGGGCTTCGTGAGGGTCTGCGCCCCGGAGGTGCGCCGCCACGGGTCCTGGCGCGGGGCGGGTGGCGGCGCCGTGCGCACGTGCTCGAACTCCTGCTCGGCCCACGCCAGCTTGCCCTGCTCCTCGAGCAGCTCCGCGAGCGAGTCGCGCAGCTCGACCAGCAGCTCGACGTCGAGGGCGGCGTAGTTGAGCCACTGCTCGGGCAGCGGGCGGGTGGACCAGTCGGCCATGGAGTGCTCCTTGGCCAGCGTCAGGCCGAGGCGGGACTCGAGGACGGCGGCCAGGCCCACGCGGGGCAGGCCCGCCAGGCGCGCGGCGAGCTCGGTGTCGAACAGGCGGTCCGGGGTCATGCCCCGCTCGGCCAGGCACGGCAGGTCCTGGCTCGCCGCGTGCAGGATCCACTCGACGCCGGTCAGCGCCTCGTCCAGCTCCGTGAGGTCCGCGAAGGCCTCCGGGTCCACGAGCCAGATCCCGGCGCCCTGACGCTTGAGCTGCACGAGGAAGGCCCGCTGGCCGTAGCGGATCCCGGAGGCCCGCTCCGCGTCCACCGCCACCGGACCGGTGCCGGACCGCAGCGCGCGGGCGCAGGCGGTCAGGCCGGCGGGGGTGTCCGTCACGCGGGGGACGCCGCCCGCCGGCGCGGAGACCAGCTCCGGGGCGGGGACGTGCTCGGCGGAGGGGGACGGGGTGTCGGCGGGGGGCATGGGTCTCCTGGTCGGGGTGGGGGCGTCGGTCATCGTCCGGCGGGGTGGGGCGGCTCGGCGTCGGCCTCGGGGGGCAGGCCGGCGAACGCGCAGATCATGTCGGACCACGCCTCGAGGTGGGCGCCGAGGTCCCGCGGGGCGGGGGTCCACGAGGCGCGCAGCTCGATGTCGCTCCAGCCCGGCTCCTGGGCCAGGACGCCGAAGTGCTCGGCCAGCTGGCGTGTCGCGGTGCCCCCCGCGTGGGTGTGCTCGGCATGGCGCAGGTCCAGGGCCTCGGCCAGCCACGTCCACGCGACGGCCCCGGCCAGGTGGTCGGCGGCCGCCTCCGGCTCGAGGCTGGCGCGGATGTAGGTGACGACCCGGAATGAGCCGTGCCACACGGGGGAGCCGGCGGGGTCGTGCAGCAGCACGAACCGACCCGTGGCCAGCGCCGCGTCCCCTCCGCCCGCCGGGTCGAGGACCTCCGCCGCGAGCGCCACGGCGTGCGGGGCGAGCCCGGGCGGGGCCTCGATCGGGCGCAGGCGCACCTCGGGACGCGGCCGCGCGTCGCGCAGGTCCGCCAGGGCGTCCCGGAACGCCGCCGGCGGCGCGGCACGGACCGGCTCGCCGACGGCGCGCAGGGGACCGGGGGTGCTCATGCGCCCAGCCTAGGGCGGGCCGCCGCCGGCGGGCCGGGGGCGCGCCGCAGACCCGCGGCGCCCCCGTCAGCGGGCGGCGGCCTCGTCCAGGGCCTCGGCGAGGGCGGCCACGAAGGACTCCACGTCCCCCGGGGTGGTGTCCCAGGAGGTCATCCAGCGCACTTCGCGCGCGGCGGCGTCCCAGTCGTAGAAGGGGTGCCGGGCGCGCACCCGGTCCGCCACGGCGCGGTCCAGGCGGGCGAACACGGCGTTGGCCTCGGGTGCCCGCACGAGCTCGACGCCGTCGAGTCCCGCCACCCGGTCCGCGAGCTGCGCGGCCATGGCGTTGGCGCGCCCGGCCAGGCGCACGCCCAGGTCGTCGCTGAGCAGCGCCAGCAGCTGCGCCGCCAGGTAGCGGTGCTTCGAGGCCAGCTGCATGTCCTGCTTGCGCAGGTAGCCCAGCGCCTGGGCGGCGCGGGCGCCCGCGTCCTCGGGGTCCTGGCCGGGCAGGTCGGCGGGGCCGAGCAGCCGGGCGGCGACGATCGCCTCCGGGTTCAGCACCACCACGGCCTCGGCGCCCATCGCCCCGTTCTTCGTGGCGCCGTAGGAGACCACGTCCACGCCGGCGTCGGCGGTGAAGGCCCGCAGGGGGACGCCCAGGGCGGCGGCGGCGTTGGACAGGCGCGCCCCGTCCATGTACAGGCTCAGGCCGGCGTCGTGGGCGGCGTCGGCCAGGGCCCGCACCTGCTCGGGCGTGTACACGGTGCCCGCCTCGGTGGCCTGGGCGATCGCGACGACGGCGGGCTGGCTCGCGTGCACGTCGCCGCGGCGGTCGAGGTGGGCGGCGAGCATGTCCGGGGACAGGCGGCCGTCGTCGGTGTCCAGGGGGACCATCGGGGCCCGACCGATCCGCACGGGGGCGCCGCCCTCGTCGTGCAGCAGGTGCGACCCGGCGGCCGTGAGCACGGCGCCCCACGGCGGGGTCATGGCCTGCAGGGCCAGCACGTTGGCCGCCGTGCCGGTGAACACCGGGACGGCGAAGGCCTGCTCGCCGAACTGCTCCCGCACCCGCTCCTGCAGGCGGGCGCTCAGCGGGTCCGCGCCGTAGGAGACGGCGTGGTCCGCGTCCGCGTCGGCCAGGGCGGCCCACACGTCCGGGTGGACGCCGGCGTAGTTGTCCGAGGCGAACGCGCGCAGCCCCGGGGCGGTGCTCACGCCAGCCCCCGCCCCGGCGCGTCGACCTCGCCCGTCGCGTCCTCGGCCGCGGCCAGCGGGCGCGGGTCCAGGCGGAGGGAGATCGAGTTGATGCAGTAGCGCAGGTCCGTGGGGGTGCCGTAGCCCTCGCCGGCGAATACGTGCCCCATGTGGGACCCGCACCCGGCGCACCGCACCTCGATGCGCTCCATGCCCAGGGAGGCGTCCTTGATGTACTCCACGCGGTCCTCCGCCAGCGGGGCGAAGAAGGAGGGCCAGCCGCAGTGGGAGTCGAACTTCTCGGAGGAGCGGAACAGCTCCTGGCCGCAGGCCCGGCACGCGTACACGCCCTCGACGTGGGTGTCCCAGTACTCGCCCGTGTAGGGGCGCTCGGTGCCGGCACGGCGCAGGACGTCGAACTCCTGCGGGGTCAGGCGGCGGGCCCATTCCTCGTCGGTCAGGGGCGCGCGGTCCGCGGGGGCGTCCGCGCGCTCGGGGAGGGGGTCGGTGCGCGGCTCGGGCATGCTCGGCTCGGGGGTGGTGGGCTGGGGGGTGCTCATGTCCGGAGCCAACCGGCGGCGCCGCCCCGATGTTCCCGGCCGGTCCCGTACCGTCCCGTTTCCCGGCGTCGGCGGCCGTGCGACAGAATGACCGCCATGGCCACCTCCCGCCTCCGCCGCCGCGGCCCCCGCCGCGGAGGCCCTCTCGCGCGTCCCGTCCTGACTCCCTCCGCCCGGCCGGCCCACCCGTGGGCCGCCGCGCTGCGCCGTGCCATGCGGGAGGGGGTGCGGGGCACGGCCGCCGTCGCCAGCCCCGCCGCCCGCCTGGTCCCCACCGCGCTCTCCGTCGCCGTGTCCGGCGCGTTCGTGGTGGCCGGGGCCAGCTCCGCGCTCGCGGGCGTCTTCGCCCGCGCCGTGGTGACTCCGGTGCGGGGCCACGCCGAGGACACCGCGGTGCTCGCCGTCGTCGACGGCCCGGACGGGCTCGAGGTGATCCTGCCGGCGGACCGGCACACCACCGTGCCCGGCACGTACTCGCTGACGTTCGGGCAGGGCGAGCACGTGGCGCGGATCGGCGCGATCCGCTCCCATGACCCCCGGGACGGGACGGTGCAGCGCGTGGTGGAGGAGGTCTACTCGGGGGACCTGCGCGCCGCCACGCGCGGGAGGCTCACCGGGTACGTGTACCCGACGCCGGCCGCCGCGGGACTCGACGCGGCGGAGGTCGAGGTGCCCGTGCCCGGCGGCGTGGCCCCGGCGTGGCGGATTGACCCGAGGCCGTCCGCGGCGCCGCGTGCCGCCGAGGGTCTGTGGGCCGTCATGGTGCACGGCCGCGGCGCCCGCCGCACCGAGGGCCTCCGCGCCGTGCCCACGGCGCAGCGCCTCGGGATGACGTCCCTCCTGATCTCCTACCGCAACGACGGCGACGCCCCCGACGCCGAGGACGCCCGCTACGGGCTGGGCACCACCGAGTGGGAGGACGTGGCGGCCGCGGTGCAGTACGCGCTGGACCACGGGGCGCAGGACGTGGTCCTGTTCGGCTGGTCCATGGGAGGGGCGATCGTCCTGCAGTTCGCCGACCGCTCGGACCTGGCCGCCCGCGTGCGGGGGATCGTGCTCACCGGACCGGTGGTCGACTGGATGGACGTCCTGCGTCACCAGGCCCGCATGAACCGGATCCCCGAGGCCGTGGGGCTGCTGGGACAGTGGCTGCTGTCCAACCGCGCCGGCCGGTTCGTGACGGGCTTGGCCGCCCCCGTGGACCTGCAGGCGCTGGACTGGGTCACGCGCGCCGACCACGTCCGCGTGCCGACGCTGATCCTGCACTCCGAGGACGACGAGTACGTCCCGGTCGGCCCGTCCATGGCCCTGGCCGAGCGCAACCCCGACCTGGTGCGGTTCGTCCGGTTCACCCAGGCGGGCCACACCCGCGAGCAGAACGTGGACCCCGTGAAGTGGGACCGCACCGTGCGCGGCTTCCTGCGCGCCGTGCTGGCCGCGCCGCGGCCGGGGGCGCCGCGGCAGTGAGGCCGCGTCGGCGTCGCACAGGGGACCACGCACCGGCTGTGGGGCGCATCCGGGTGATGGAGGATCTCGTCGCCCACGTCCGGTCCGCGTGCGGCGATGCGGCGGCCGTCTCCCTCGAACGGGGTCAGGGCCCGGGGGCACGTCTGATGTTCCTGGGCGTGGAACCGCATCGTGCTGAGGCGGAGGGCCTCTCGATCGCCTTCGGGCTGGCGGACGAAGAGCACACCACGGTGGTCGAGCTGACCGTCCTCCTGGACGGGGGCGGGCGCTGGGAGATCGGAGTGGAAGACCGAGACCTGGCCTTTGCGCGCCAGGTGGTCGATGCCGTCGTCGCCGGACGTGTGACGGTGCAGGAGGGGAAGGGGCGGTCCGAGACCACCCTCATCTTGGCCGACGGCTCGAGGACCAGCTCCTCCGTCGGCTCGCTCCTCCCGCGGCCGGGGTGGAGGGCGCGCACCCCCGTTCGGCGATGCGCGCCCTACCGTCCGGTCTGAGGGACGCTCAGTCCGCCAGCAGCCCGCGGCGGCGCAGCAGCGGCTCGAGCTCGGCGTCCCGGCCGCGGAAGGCCCGGTAGGACTCCAGCAGGTCGCGGGTGTCGCCGCGGGAGAGCAGCTCCGCGGCGAACCGGCGCCCGTTCTCGCGGGTCATGCCGCCGTTCTCCCGGAACCACTCCACGGCGTCCGCGTCCAGCACCTCCGCCCAGATGTACGAGTAGTACCCGGCGGCGTAGTCGTTGCCGAAGATGTGCTTGAAGTAGCCCGTGCCGTAGCGCGGCGGCACCAGGTCCGGGTCGATCCCCGCGGCCTCGAGGGCGTGCCGTTCGAACGCGGCGGGGTCCGCCGTCGCCTCCTCCACCGTCTCCTCGGTGACCGTGTGCCACGCCCAGTCCACGATCGTGGCGCCCAGGTACTCCACCGTGCGGTAGCCCTCGCCCCACAGGTCCGCCGCCTCGAGCCGCTCCAGCGTGCCCTCCGGCAGCGGCTCGCCCGTCTCCACGTGCCGCGCGTACGCGTCCAGCAGCGACGGCTCGCGCAGCCAGTACTCGTTCACCTGACTCGGGAACTCGACGACGTCCCGCGGCACCGCGGTGCCGGTGAGCGACGCGTACTCGCCCTCGGCCAGCAGGCCGTGCAGCACGTGGCCGAACTCGTGGAACAGCGTCGTGGTCTCGTCCAGCGTCAGCAGGGCGGGCCGACCCGCCGCGGGGGACGGCACGTTCATGGTGCAGAACACCACCGGGCGCTCGCCGAGCGCCTCCGCCTTGTCCCGCACCGTGTGCATCCACGCCCCGCCCGACTTCGTGGCGCGCGCGAAGAAGTCGCCCACGAACAGCCCGACGACGGTGCCCGCCTCGTCCGCCACCTCCCACACCCGGATCCCGGGTCGGTAGAGGTGCGGCGCCAGCTCCGGGCGCTCGGTGAACGAGAGGCCGTACAGCGCCGTCGCCGCCGCGAACACGCCCTCGGTCAGCACCCGGTTCAGCTCGAAGTGCGGGCGCAGCGCTCCCGCGTCCACCGCGAACGCCTCCCGCGCATGCTCCGCCGCCACGTACGGCCAGTCCCACGGGGCCACGTCCGCACCGTCCCCGGCGACGACGGCCGCGTCCGCCCGGGCGTTCGCCATGGCCGGCCCCGCCAGGGCACCCAGCAGCTCCTCGACCGCGGCCACCGAGGGCGCGGCGCGGTCCTTCAGGGCGTGCTCCGCCCAGCACGACGCCCCGAGCAGCCGGGCCTTCTCCAGGCGCAGCCGCACGATCCGCATCGCCGTGGACAGCGTCTCGTGCTCCCCCTCCGAGCCGCGCGCCACCGAGGCGTCGAAGACGTCCCGCCGCAGGTCTGCGTCCGCCAGGTCCGCCAGCCACGGCTGCGAGGTGAACAGGGACAGGGTGAGCAGCCACGGGCCCGCCTCGGCGTCGCCGTCGCCATGACCGGCCTCGGCCGCGGCCGCGGCGGCCGCTGCCACCTCGTCCGCCCCCAGTCCGGCCAGGCGCTCGCGGCCCGTCACCAGGACCGCACGGGCCGCGGTGTCCGCGACGAGGCGGCGCGTGTAGGCGGCCTTCGCCGTGGCCAGCTCCCCGTTGAGCCGGCGCAGCTCGTCGCGCTCGGCGGGGGCCAGGTGCGCCCCGGCCAGCTCCAGGCGGACGCGCAGATGCTCGAGGAGGCGTGCATCCTCCCCGGTGAGGGCGGCGCCGTCGACGGCGGCCACCCGCTCGGCCAGGCGCGGATCCAGCAGGATCGCGTCCTCGTGGGCGGCGAGCTCGGGGGAGAGCTCCTCGGCGAGCGCCTGCCGGGCATCCGTGCCGTCGGAGCCGACGAGGGTGAAGAACATCGGGGCGACACGGCGCAGCAGCTGCCCGGACAGCTCCAGGGCGCGCACCGTGTTCTCGAAGGTGGGGTCCTCCGCCGAGGAGAGCAGCGCCTCCACCTCGGCGCGGTGCTCGGCCATGCCGTGGCGCAGGCCCGCGGCCAGCTCGGCGTCGCTCACGGCGGCGAAGTCGGGCAGCCCGAGGGGCAGGGGAGAGGGGCTCAGCAGGGGGTGATCCTCGGGCAACGTGACTGTGACTGGGGTCATGTGCCCCACCCTACTGATCAAGATCCGGGGTCTGGGCGAGGTCGGGGGCACGTTCCGGCGTCGTCACCCGGGGCCGTCCGGGCGGTGACTGTGGTTCCGTCAGGCAGGCGTCACCACCGGCGCACTCGCGGAGAGCAGGTCCTTCCACGCGTCGGCCCGGGCGATCTCGCCCTCGTAGGCGATGAGGTAGCCCCACCGCTGGTCCATGAACTCCTCCATGCCGATCAGCTCACGCACGATACGCTGGGCGGCCTCCCGCTTGAGCTGCACGGTCGCGTCCCCGGCGCCGGCGTCGTTCTTTCCCTCGATGATCCAGTGGGTGCCGTCGGCGTCCAGTGCCAGAAAGTCCGGGTAATAGGTGTCCCGCGGGGTGTAGGCGATGCCGGCCCCGGCGGCGGGCTCCAGACGCATCCACCAGGTGATGTCCGGGGAGATGTCCAGTAGCTCGGCCAGGGCGTACTCGCCGGTCCAGGAGTCGAAGCGGGCGGCGGTGAACACGCTGCGCTGCCAGCCCTCGTACCACCGGCGCACCACGAAGTCGCCCCGAGCCTCCGGTCGGGGATGGACGACCTCGCCGGCGGGCAGCAGGTGATGGTCGGTCCGCGGCACGGGCACAGGCGTCACGATGTCCGCTGTAGTGGCGGAGCGTTCGTGGTCCCGCACCGCCTGCTTGAGCATGTCCGTCAGCCGGTCGCAGGCCGACGCCAGGGACTTCACGGTCCACTCGGCGGTGTCGCTCTGACGGATGAATGTGGGAACCACGTACCGCTTGATCTGCGTCAGGTTTGTCGCGGTGCGCGGGAGCGAAGCCACGGCGAGCGCGGCCCTCTCAAGCTCACGGGCGACGTCGTCGGGCTCCACGGGCACGGACGCTACGTTGGCCTGGTCCACAGAGTGCAGCTGGAGCCGGGTCTTGAGCCGGTTCGCCAGCAGCTCCTGGCGATGCAGGACGTCACCCGCGTCGAGGACCTTGCGCGCGTGGGAACGGATGGTCTCGTCGGACAGACGCGCCAGATTCAGCGGCGCGATCACCCGCTCGCTCGTGACACGCGGGAAGAGCACCTGGAAGCCGCCGATGGCTTGGAACTTTGGCTGCAGGCCCACTCGCACCGGCTCCGGGCGGCTCACCTGCCGGTCCAAGTCCTTGGTGTCGCCGAACTCGCGCACGGCCACGGTAGGCCGCGGGTCGGGCGTCCGGGTCGACTCCGGCGGGTTCGTGGTTCCGTCCGGGCCGACGACGTCGACCCCCTCCTGCCCGGACGCATTGCCGTCGGCGCCGGTCCCCGGGTCCGTGGGCACGGGCGGCAGCGTACGATCCGCGTCCTGTGGGCGGACGGCCTCGACGAGCCCGAACTCCTGGAGGACCTTCTCCGAGCTCAGGTGCTTCTTCACGGAGGCGTGGCTGAGGATGTCCAGGGTGTCCACCTGTGGGTCCCCGGTCCGCTGGCCGAACGGCAGGCGCAGCCCACGGCCGATGGTCTGCTGAGTCAGCGTCTCGGAGGCCAGAGCACGCAGGGTCACCATCACGGCGATCGAGCGCACGTCCCAGCCCTCCTTGAGCTTGTTCACGCTCACCACGGCGCGCACCGTGGAGAACGGCTGGTCCAGGTCTTCGAGGCGCTGCTGGGTGACCACGTCGTCGTGGGCGTTGTCCACCTGGAGGACGGCGTCATCGGCACCGAAGTAGGCGGGGGTGCGCAGCAGCTGTGCCACCTCGGTGGCGTGCGCGACGTCCGCGCAGACCACGAACAGCACCGCGTTCACCGGCTTCGCGCCCAGGGTCTCCGAGGCATAGCCCTCGTAGGCGGCCTGCTTGGCGTTCAGCAGCACGAGGGCGTCCTGCAGCTGCAGCTCCTCGCCGCCGACCTCCGGGTAGCCGGAGGAGCGGTACGCGATCACCGGGGTCTTCACCATGCCGTCGGTGATCGCCTGGTGCAGCGGGTAGCGGAACACCACGTGGTCCTTCGCGCTCGCGGAGGCGGTCAGGCCCACGGTGGCGGCCGGCTCGAGGTCCCGGATGGCCTGGTGGAAGGCCTTGGCCTGGGTGCCGTAGAGGTGGGACTCGTCGGCGATGACCACCAGGTCGTCCTGCGCCCGCAGGTGATCGAACAGGTTGCCGGTGGATTCGTCGAACCGGCGGATGCGCCGCTGCGTGGCGGCCATCCCCTCGCCGGCGGTCTCGCCCTCGGCCTGCTTGGGGGCGATCAGCTGCTGGATGTTGAACACGAACAGCTGGGAGGCTCCCTCGCCGAACAGCTGCCCGCCGGGGGAGGCCTGCGCGGCCCGCCAGGCGGAGTAGTCCTGCGGGGTGGTGACCTGCGGGTGCACGGCGGCGCCGGTGATGTGGCGGCGGGAGCCGGGGGTGAAGTTCTGCACGGTCTTGGCCTGCACCACGGTGGAAGGGGTGACCACCATGACGTGGCGGTGGCCCTGTCGGCGCAGATACTCGATGAACGCGGCCATCAGGTATGTCTTGCCGGAGCCGGTGCACATGTCCATGACCTGCGGCACGGCGGGGTCGTAGTCCCCGGAGAGGGCGAACACGAGCTGACGGAGGCCGTCCGCGTTGTGCGCGCGGAGGCCGAACTCCCGGCTGAGTTGGTCGATCAGCGCCTGGTCCAGGGGAAGGTTCAGCGGTCGGGGGCTCATGCGGTCTCCTCCTCGGCAGCGGTCCCGCCGTGGCGGAAGAGGTCGTCGGGCACGTGCAGCACGCGCACGCCGCGGGCGGCGCGGCGCAGCGCCTCCTGCATGCCCTCCTCACGGCCCAGTGCGGCGATGGTCAGGCCCTCGCCCTCGGCGAGGTGGGCGGCGAGGTCCAAGGCGGTGGCCTCGGTGACGGTGCCCTCCACGACGACGAGCCGCATCCGGTTCTTCACGCCGTGGAAGTGCGGGTGCTCAGGGGTGAGGCGGAAGCCGAGGTTCGCGGCCACCGAGCGCACCAGGGTGGGGCCCGTGGCGTGCTCGGTGAGGGTGACCAGCTGCAGGTCCGGGTCGTAGTCGAAGACCGGCGGGGCGAGGGTGGCGGTGATGAACCCGCCGCCACCGCGCCAGTGCACGGCCGGCTTGGTCTTGACGGTCTTGGTCAGTGCCTTCAGCCGCTTCACCGCGGGGTCTGTGGCCAGAGTCCCGCCCGGGTCTGCCTTGACGACCTTGTTCAGCACAGACGTGAACGCCTGGGCGTCCTCGGCCGAGACGCCCTCAGGCAGTTCGACGCCGTCCGCCGCCACGCGCTCGCCGGCGACGGAGGTGACGCCGCCGGGGTCCTCTCCGCGCACCACCTTCTCCAGCCGCGGCCGGGTGAAGCGCACTAGCGTGTCCTCCACGAGTTCGCACGTCACCCAGCGGCGCCCCATCTTCTGGGCCACCGCCGCCGTGGTGCCAGAGCCGGCGAACACGTCCAGCACGACGTCCCCGGGGTTTGTGGCGATATGGATGACGCGTTCCAGCAGTTCCTCGGGTTTGGGCGTAGCAAAAGGAGAGACTTCGGGGAATAACTGTTTTAGCTGGTTCTTCGCTCGCAGATTTCCTCCGACGTCCACGCCCTTCCAGAGAGTTTCCGGGACACGGCCATCGTCAGCCAGGTGCTTCTTCCGCTGGAACTTCTCCTTGAGGCCCAACATGACGATTTCGGGCCAATTGCCGTGCTCATAGCGTGCCTGTGCCGCCGAGCGCGCGGATTTGAGATCCGTGGCGAGCGCAATCCCCAGGACGCCGCGGCGCACCTCGTCCGGGCGAACGCCACATATCCGCGCACGCTCGAAGTCATCGCCAAGGTCCTGCAATTCGTAAGGTGCATACTGGCGCATGTTTGCCAGCATCTGCTCCTGGCTCAGACCCCAGTGTCGCCCTGGGGTCGGGTAGATCATTTTTCCCGTGACCGGGTGCTGGATCCCGTAGACCATCCCTTGGTGCGTGGCGGCACCCGGTGCTGTTGCGTCACCATCACGCCACGGTACCGGGTCCCCGTCGCGAGACTTGTAGCGGCTTGTGTTTGAGGACTTGAGGCGCGCAACTCGATTTGGTGACCAGACGTCAGTCCGCGAGTACACCAGAATTACGTCATGGGATTTGGAGAACCCCGCCGCATCATTGCGTGGCGAGTCGGCCTTCTGCCAGACCACCTCAGCCACGAAGTTCCCCGCACCGAACACCTCGTCCATGAGGACGCGCATGCGGTGCACCTCGACGTCGTCCAGATGCACCCAGATGGAGCCGTCATTGCTGAGCAGCGTGCGCAGGTGGAGCAGGCGGTCCCGCATCATCGTCAGCCAGATGGAGTGCTCGAGGTTGTCCTCGTAGTTGGCGAAGGTCTGCGCCGTGTTGAACGGCGGATCGATGTACACGCACTTGACCTTGCCCACGTACTGCTCAGCCAGCTCCGGGACCAGGGTCAGGGCTTCCAGCACGTCCCCGGATTCCCCGTGGATGAGGAGGTTGTCCGACTGCGGGGCCAGGTCCGCCCGCTCGGTGTAGTGGCCGGCGTCGTCCTTGGAGGCCTGCTGCCCCGTCACCTGCTCGCCCAGCACCAGCGGGCGCACCTCGCAGTAGCGCGGGTCCCGTGGGTCCACCCACGTGTAGCCGTAGCGGCCGTGCTCCGTGGGGATTAGCGCCCTGTCCTTGTTGGCCCAGGTCAGTTCCAGACGGGTGCGTGCCACCGGCGGTCCTCCTCGTGTCCTCGGACGGGTCTGGCGTCATCTCGCCGCCGTTGCCCTCCGCACACAGTAACGGCCCGCAATGGCGCGCCCCGGGACCGGGCATGACGGGCGGCACTACATCCGCCACAAGAGGGGATCAGATGAGCGTCGGAGCCGCCGTTGGCGACTTGTACCGCCGCTACGCCCGGTTCGACGGGCGCTCCTGGCGGTCCGTTCTCATGGCGTTCGTTGGTCTCCCGTCACGCCATCTGCCGCACGGCCAGGTCAGGAGTCTCCTGCCGGCCGGCGGCGAGGATCTTCACGGTGCAGGCGTCGTAGGCGGTTTCGCCCCATGACGTACGTCGGCAGACCTGAGTCGATGTATCCCAGAAGTGTGAGCGATCCACGGAGACGAGCGGGGGTGTCCACCGAGAAGAGGTTCTCATGATGTGCCACGCGGTTTCGGAGGACCCGAAGGGTCTCAAGCCCCGCGCCCACCTCCGTCAGGCCCTGCAGGCCGGAGGGCGCTCCTGGGAATGCTCGGTGGAGGCAGGCCTCCCAGAGTTCTCGCTGAGCCGCCGTCGGCGCGGTCCACCCAGGCGATCGCAGCAGCTGGGTCCACGTCCCGAACATCAACTGCGCCACGACGTCGTCATGCTGGGGTGCGGCACCGTGGCGGGGATGCTCAGGCGGGCGCGCATCGGCAGTGCGCCGAGCGTCTCGCCGTGCCTGGATGATCTTGCGCCCGATCACCGTGTAGAGCAGGGGCGCCGCCCCCTGGTCGCGTGTCCAGTCAGCGCTCAAGGCGCGGCCATCCGCGGCAGTCTGTGAGACATTCCAGACGCGGAGTTCTCGATCCATGGCATTGCGGGCGGCGACTTCCACGTGACTGAGATGCGAGTGCCAGGCGCCTGCCAGGTCGACTCCCCAGAGATACAAGCGGGCTGCGAGATCGAGGTCGTGGACTGCGGCGGTCAAGTAGACCTGGGCGCGCGCCTCTCCCACCATGCGCGTGAAGGGAGAGATTGCCGCCATGAGGATGAGGTTATAGTCTTGTCCGCAGCGAGCGGCGGGCTAGGACCGCCGCATCTCACTCGGAGACCCCGCACCCCATGGGTGTGGGGTCTCTTGTGTCGTCCCCGACCACGCTGACTCGCCGCCGCCCGCCGGTAGGATGGGCGGTCGAATGTGCGGTGCGCCCCGGCGTGCCCACGAAGCGCAGGCCCGCCGGCCGTCGTCGGCGTGCCGCCCCGACGAGCAGGAGGAGACGCCCGTGTCCGGTCATTCCAAGTGGGCCACCACCAAGCACAAGAAGGCCGCCCTGGACGCCAAGCGCGCCAAGGCCTTCGCCAAGTACATCAAGGGCATCGAGGTCGCCGCCCGCGCCGGCGGCGCGGACCTGTCCGGCAATCCGGCCCTCGACCTGGCCGTCACCAAGGCCAAGAAGAACTCGGTGCCCAACGACAACATCGAGCGCGCCATCAAGCGCGGCGCCGGCCTGACCGGCGAGGTCATCGACTACACCGAGATCATGTACGAGGTCCGCGGGCCCCAGGGCTCGGCCCTGCTGGTGGAGTGCCTCACGGACAACAAGAACCGCGCCGCCGCGGACGTCCGCGCCGCGGTCACCCGCAACGGCGGCACCATGGCCGACTCCGGCTCCGTGTCCTTCCTCTTCAACCGCAAGGGCGTCGTGCGCCTGCCCGCCGAGGGCAACACAGAGGACGGCCTGCTCGAGGCCGTGCTCGAGGGCGGCGCGGACGCCGAGGAGGTCGTGGAGTCCGGCGAGGAGTTCGAGATCGTCTCCGAGCCCTCGGACCTGCGCGCCGTGGCCGGCGCCCTGGACGCCGCCGGCATCGCCTACGAGACCGACGAGCTCGAGTTCCTGCCGACCATGAAGACCGAGCTGGACGCCAAGGGCGCCCGCACCTTCATGAAGCTCGTGGACGCCCTCGAGGAGCTCGACGACGTGCAGTCGGTGTTCTCCAACGTGGACATCGCCCCCGAGGTCATGGCCGAGCTCGAGGAGGACTGAGCGCCATGGCGGCCGGGCCCGTCGACGTCGTCCGCGTGCTCGGGGTGGACCCCGGGCTCACCCGCTGCGGGATCGCCGTGGTGGACGTGGACGCCCGTCGGCGGGCCTCGCTCGTCCACGTCGAGGTCGTGGGGACCCCGGCGGACACCCCTCTGGACGCGCGCCTGCTGCGCATCGACGAGGCCGTGACCGCGGTGCTCGGCCGGTTCGCGCCGGCCCGGGCCGCCGTCGAGCGCATGTTCGCCAACAACAACACCCCCACCGTGCTCGGCACGGCGCAGGCCGCCGGCGTGGCGATCGCGGCGGCCGCCCGCGCGGGCGTCCCGGTGGGCCTGCACACCCCCTCCGAGGTGAAGGCCGCCGTCACCGGGGACGGCGACGCCGGCAAGGAGCAGGTCACCGCCATGGTCACCCGCATCCTGCGCCTGGACGCCCCGCCCCGCCCGGCCGACGCCGCCGACGCCCTCGCCCTGGCCATCGCCCACGCCTGGCGCGGCACCGCCCTCGGCGTGGCCGCCGGCCACACCGGGCTCGACACCGCGTCCCTGACCTCCCGCACCGGCGCCTCCCGCGGGGCCGGCGGCACCCGCGTCCGCCGCGCGCCGACGACGGCCCTCACCCCCGCGCAGCAGGCGTGGCTGGCCGCCGAGCGCTCGGCTTCGGCCCGCCCGGGCCGGCGCGCCTGACCGCGCCGGGCGGCGGCCTCGCGCGCGGCGTTCGATGATATGTTCGAATCCGTCCCACCCCCCTCGAGCCCGGAAGGCGGACCGAGTTGATCGCATCCCTGAGCGGCACCGTCGAGCATGTGAGCCTCGACCACGCCGTGATCACGGCCGGGGGAGTGGGCCTGGCGTTCGCGGCCACGCCGCAGACCCTGGCCACGTTGCACGAGGGGCGGGCGGCCACCGTCCAGACCCACCTCGTGGTGAAGGAGGACGCCCTGACCCTCTACGGCTTCGCGGACCGCGCCGAGCGCGAGGTCTTCGAGGTCCTGCTGGGCGCCAACGGGGTCGGCCCGCGCCTGGCCCTGGCGATTCTGGCCGTGCACCACCCCGAGCACGTCCGGCGCGCCGTGACGGAGGAGGACGAGAAGGCCCTCACGCTCGTGCCGGGCATCGGCCCGAAGATGGCCCGCAAGATCATCGTGGACCTCGCCGGCCGCCTGCCCCCCTCGGGGGATACGCCGGACGAGGAGGCCGTGCCGGCCGCGGACGTGCCCGAGGACGCGTGGCACGCCGACGTCGTGCAGGCCATGACCGGCCTGGGCTGGTCCGAGAAGGAGGCGGCCAAGGCCGTCGCCGCCACCGTGGCCGCCCACCCGGACGTGGCCGGCTCCGGGGACGTCGCCGCCCTGCTGCGCACCACGCTGCGCGACGTCGGCACCGCCGCCGCCGTGCGAGGGGGCCGGACCCGATGACCGAGCACCCCGTCTCCGCTCTCGAGGCCGACGCCGAGGAGCGCCGCCTCGAGGCGGCGCTGCGGCCCAGGCACCTCGACGAGTTCGTGGGGCAGCAGCGGGTCCGCGAGCAGCTGGACCTCATGCTCGCCGCCGCCCGGCTGCGCGGACGGACGGCCGACCACGTCCTGCTCTCGGGTCCTCCCGGGCTCGGCAAGACGACGCTGGCCATGATCGTGGCCGCGGAGATGAACGCGCCCCTGCGCCTGTCCTCCGGCCCGGCGATCCAGAACGCGGGCGACCTGGCCGCCATCCTCTCCTCGCTCACCGAGGGGGAGGTGCTGTTCCTCGACGAGATCCACCGCATGTCCCGGCCGGCGGAGGAGATGCTCTACATGGCCATGGAGGACTTCCGGGTGGACATCGTGGTCGGCAAGGGCGCCGGCGCCACGTCCATCCCGCTCGAGCTGCCGCCGTTCACCCTGGTGGGCGCCACCACGCGGGCTGGCCTGCTGCCCGGCCCCCTGCGGGACCGCTTCGGCTTCACCGGCCACCTCGAGTTCTACGCCGAGGAGGAGCTGGAGCGGGTGCTGCGCCGGTCCTCGGCGCTGCTGGACATGCGCGTGGACTCGGACGGCTACCGTCAGATCGCGTCCCGCTCCCGCGGCACCCCCCGCATCGCCAACCGCCTGCTGCGGCGCGTGCGGGACTGGGCGCTCGTCAAGGGCCTGGACACGGTCGACGCCGGGGCCGCCTCCGACGCGCTGACCATGTACGAGGTGGACGCCCGCGGCCTGGACCGCCTGGACCGCGGCGTGCTGACCGCCCTGTGCACCGTGTTCGGCGGCGGGCCGGTGGGCCTCACCACGCTGGCCACCGCCGTGGGGGAGGAGGCCGAGACCGTGGAGACCGTGGCCGAGCCGTTCCTCATCCGTGAGGGGATGGTGGCCCGCACCCCGCGCGGTCGCGTGGCCCTGCCGGCCGCCTGGGAGCACCTGGGCCTGACGGCCCCGGAGGTCGCGCCCGGCTGATCCCCCTAGACTGGCCCGGATCCCGATCCCGTCCAGACCCGAGGAGTGCGCCCCGTGCCGCTGTCCGAGACCTCCGCCCCCGTGATCGCCCAGCAGGCCGCCGGGGGTGCCGACGTGTTCATGCTCGTCATGTTCGCCGCCCTGGCGCTCATGCTCTTCCTCTCCTTCCGTCGCGCCAAGAAGGCGCAGCAGCAGGCCGCGGAGATGCGCAGCCGGCTGACCCCGGGCCTGGAGATCATGACCGCCGCGGGCATCTTCGGGACCGTGGTGGCCGTGGACGAGCCGAACCAGCGCGTCACCCTCGAGACCGCCCCGGGCACCCGCCTGGACGTGCACCTGCAGGGCGTGGCCAACATCGTCGAGCCCGCCGACGCCGTGGACGCGGCCCCCGCGGCGGACGCCCCGGCGCGGCACGCCGGCGGGTCCACCGCCGCGGCCGCCGCCGACGACGCCGACCCGCGCACCGACCGCGCCTGAGACCCCTTCGGCCGGGCCCGGCGCGCTCCGCCGGGCCTGAGCCGCGCACAGAGAGCACGTGACGCATGGCGAAGACCTCCCCCTCCCGCGCCGCCGGCCGCGCGCTGGCCTGGCTGGCCGCGCTCGTCGTGGGCCTGACCGCGATCCTCGGCATCGGCGTGGCCACCGGCCAGGCCGGCTGGGCCCCGAAGCTCGCCCTCGACCTCGAGGGCGGCACCCAGATGGTGCTGGCCCCGCAGACCGCCTCGGGTGAACAGGCCACCCCGGAGCAGCTCGCCCAGGCGGTCGAGATCATCCGCCAGCGCGTGGACGGCTCCGGCGTGGCGGAGGCGGAGGTCGCCACGCAGGGCGACCAGAACGTCGTCGTCTCCCTGCCCGGCGTCCCGGACGAGGACACCCGCCGCCTGATCCAGGCCTCGGCGGACCTGCAGTTCCGCCCCGTGCTCCAGTCCGCGCCCGGCGAGCCCACCCCCGAGGAGCAGCTCCTGCCCAAGGACCAGTTCCCGGCGCCCTCGGCCGAGCCGGTCGACGCCTACGACCCGAACTGGCTCACCCCGGATCTGGCGGACGAGTTCCAGCGTGCGGACTGCACCGTCCCGCGCGACCCCAACGCCCCGCGGATGCCGGAGGATCGTGCCGTGGTCGCCTGCCAGCCCGCGGAGGAGACCCCGGCCGGGACCGCGCCGGCCATCAAGTACGTCCTGGGCCCGGTGGTCCTGCCCGGCACCGAGGTGACGAACGCGCAGGCCGGGCTCTCCCAGGCCAGTGGCGGCGTCACCACCAACGAGTGGGGCGTGAACGTGGACTTCACTGCGGCCGGCTCCGCCGCGTTCCAGGACATCACCCGGCGCCTGGTGCAGTACCCGCGGGGTGACCCGCGCAAGCAGTTCGCCACCGTGCTGGACGGGAGCGTGGTCTCCGCCCCCCAGGTGACCCAGGTGATCACCGGCGGCAGCACCCGCATCTCCGGCGGCGGCTTCACCGAGCAGTCCGCGAACCAGCTCGCCGAGCAGCTCAACTACGGCTCCCTGCCCATCTCCTTCACCATTGAGTCGGAGCAGCAGATCTCCGCCACATTGGGACAGGACCAGCTGCGCTGGGGCCTGATCGCGGGCCTGATCGGCCTGGTCCTGGTGGCCGTGTACCAGTTCTTCCAGTACCGCGCGCTCGGCCTGCTGACGTTCGCCTCGATCCTCGTGATGGGCCTGCTGACGTACCTGGCCATCGTGATCCTCGGGTGGACGGACAACTACCGCCTGTCCCTGGCGGGCATCGCCGGTCTGATCGTGGCGATCGGCCTCACGGCGGACTCGTTCATCGTCTACTTCGAGCGCATCAAGGACGAGCTGCGCGCCGGCCGCCGCGTCGAGGCCGCGGTGCACGAGGGCTGGAAGCGCGCCCAGCGCACCGTCACCGCCTCCAAGGCCGTGAACCTGCTCGCCGCCCTCGTGCTCTTCTTCGTGGCCGTCGGCAACGTGCGCGGCTTCGCCTTCACCCTCGGACTCACCGCGGTCGCCGACCTGCTCGTGGTGTTCCTCTTCACCCACCCGCTCATGGTGCTGCTGGCCCAGGGCGACTTCGTGGGCCGCGGCCACCGCATGTCCGGGCTGGACCCCCGCCAGCTCGGCGTGGACTCGGCGCTGTACCGGGGCGCCGGGCAGGTCCACGAGCCGCGCCCCGCCCCCGCCGGGGACGACGCGCGGTCCGCCGGGTCCGCCCCCGAGGATGCCCCGCTCGCCCCTGAGGGCGTGCTCTCCGGCGCCACCGCGGCCGCCGCCGGGGGCCGTCCGGGTCGCCGACGCGGCCGGGGCGAGCCCGCCATGACCATCGCCGAACGTCGCCGCGCCGAGCGCGCCCGGGCCGCTGAGGCCGCCCGCCGCCCGGCCGACACCCAGGAGGACGCCTCGTGAACCGCTTCGCCGACTGGGGCAACGCCCTGTACACCGGCCGCCGCGCCTACCCGTTCGTCCGCCGGTGGCGGCTGTGGTTCGCGATCGCCGCGGCCCTGCTGGTCCTCGCCGGCGGTCTCACCGCCCTGCGCGGCGGGTTCAACCTCGGCATCGAGTTCCGCGGCGGCTCCGAGTTCACCGTCTCGGACGCGGCCACGGGAGATCTGGCCGCGGGCCGGGAGGCCGTGGCCGACGTCGTCCCCGGCGTGGAGCCGACCGTCACCGCGATCGCCCCGGGCACCATGCGGGTGCAGACCGAGCAGCTCGACGACGCCCAGACCCGCCAGGTCGCCCAGAACCTGCAGGAGGCCTACGGCGTCACGCAGGACGAGGTGACCTCCACCTTCGTGGGGCCCACGTGGGGTGAGGCGGTGTCCCAGCAGGCGCTGCTGGGCCTGGTGATCTTCGTGGTGCTCGTGACCCTGTTCATGGCCCTCTACTTCCGCACGTGGAAGATGTCGCTGGCCGCCGTCGTCGGGATGCTCTACGTGGTGGCGCTCACCGCCGGGATCTACGGGGCCACCGGTTTCGAGGTGACGCCGTCGGCGATCATCGGCTTCCTCACGATCCTCTCCTACGCCCTCTACGACACCGTGGTGGTGTTCGACAAGGTCCGCGAGAACACCCGGGGCCAGGAGGAGGACCCCGGCCGCACGTTCGAGCAGAACGTGGAGCTCGCGGTGAACCAGACCCTGGTGCGCTCCATCACCACCTCGATCGTGGGCCTGCTGCCGGTGGCCTCCATCCTGTTCATCGGCGCCGGCCTGCTCGGCGCGGGCACCCTGCGGGACATCTCCCTCGCCCTGTTCATCGGCATCATCGTGGGCACCCTGTCCACCCTCTTCCTCCAGGCCCCGCTGTACGCCCTGCTGCGCCGCGGCGACGCCGACGTCCGCGCCCAGGACGCCCGCGTGGGCCGGGAGCGGGACGGGCGCGGCCAGGAGGCGGACCTCGAGGACGCGCACGGCGCGGTGCTGTGACCGGCTGAGCCCGACCGCGGAGTAGACTGCCGCATCACCCCGGGCCGGGACGGCCCAGAAGGAGGCACCGTGACCGAGCAGGACCGCCGCCCCGTCGTCCCCGTCCGCCGCGGGCGGATCGCCCGGCTCACCGGCCGCCGCGCCACCGAGTACTCGCCGCTGCTCGAGCCGCTCATGCGCACCGTCCGTCAGAGCACGTCCCACGCCGAGCAGCAGCGGATCATCCAGGCGTTCGAGGTGGCCGAGCAGGCCCACGAGGGGCAGATGCGCCGCTCGGGGGACCCGTACATCACCCACCCCGTGGCGGTGGCGACCATCCTCGCCGAGCTCGGGGTCACCGGCCCCACGCTGCTGGCGGCGCTGCTGCACGACACCGTGGAGGACACCGACTACTCGCTCGAGCAGCTCACGGCCGACTTCGGCGCCGAGGTGGCCCTGCTGGTGGACGGCGTCACCAAGCTGGACAAGGTGACCTACGGCGCCGCCGCCCAGGCCGAGACGGTGCGCAAGATGGTCATCGCCATGGCGCAGGACGTCAACGTGCTGCTGATCAAGCTCGCCGACCGCCTGCACAACGCGCGCACCTGGCGGTACGTCTCGCCCGAGTCCAGTGCCCGGAAGGCGCGCGAGACCCTGGACATCTACGCGCCCCTGGCGCACCGCCTCGGCATGAACACCGTCAAGTGGGAGCTCGAGGACCTCTCCTTCGCCGCGCTCAAGCCCAAGGTCTACGCGGAGATCGTCCGCCTGGTGGGGGAGCGCAACCCGGAGCGGGAGAAGCACATCGCGGCCCTGCGCGGGGCGATCGAGGAGGAGCTGCGGGAGCACCGCGTGAAGGCCACCGTCACCGGCCGGCCCAAGCACTACTACTCGATCTACCAGAAGATGATCACGCGCGGGAAGGACTTCGACGACATCCACGACCTCACCGGGATCCGCGTCCTCGTGGACTCCGTGCGGGACTGCTACGGCGTGCTCGGCGTGGTGCACGCCCGGTGGCGCCCCATGCCGGGGCGGTTCAAGGACTACATCGCGGTCCCCAAGCTGAACATGTACCGCTCCCTGCACACCACGGTGATGGGCCCGGACGGCAAGCCCGTGGAGATCCAGATCCGCACGTGGGACATGCACCGCCAGGCCGAGTACGGCGTGGCCGCCCACTGGCGGTACAAGGCCGGCGCGCGCGGTGAGGCCGGCGAGGCCCCGGGCCAGGGGACCCCCGGGTGGCTGCGCTCGGTCATGGACTGGCAGGTCGAGACCAGCGACCCGGACGAGTTCCTCGCCTCCCTGCGCACCCAGATCGGCGCGGACGAGGTCTACGTGTTCACCCCCAAGGGGGAGATCCGCTCCCTGCCGGCCGGGTCCACGCCCGTGGACTTCGCCTACGCCATCCACACCGACGTCGGCCACCGCACCGTGGGCGCCCGCGTGGACGGCCGGCTCGTGCCGCTGTCCACCCCGCTGAACCAGGGCGAGACGGTGGAGGTCTTCACCTCCAAGGCCGAGGACGCCGGCCCCAGCCGCGACTGGCTGGGCTTCGTGGTGTCCCCGCGGGCCAAGTCGAAGATCCGCCACCACTTCGCCACCCGCCGCCGCGACGAGCAGATCGAGCGTGGCCGGGAGGCCTTCACCCGGCAGCTGCGCCGCGCCGGGATGTCCATGCAGAAGGTCCTCGGCGGCGAGGATCTCGACCGCCTCGCGGGGGACCTCGGCTACCACGACCCGGACGGGCTGTTCGCCGCGCTCGCGGACGGGCACGTGTCCCCGCAGGCCGCCGTCGAGCGGCTGGCCGCCCTGCAGGCCCCGCCGCCGGCCGCCGTCGCCGAGCCGCACCGGGAGCTCGCGGTGGGCGAGGTGGACCTCGAGGGCCTCGTGCCCGCGCAGTCCCGCCGGGCGCCGGCCCGGGCGACCAACGAGGCCGGGGTCCTGGTGGACGGGGACGGCGGCGTGCTCGCCAAGCTCGCCCGCTGCTGCAACCCCCTGCCCCCGGACGAGGTGGTCGGGTTCGTCACCCGCGGCTCCGGAGTGTCCGTGCACCGCCACGACTGCCGCAACCTCGCCACCATCCTGGAGAACGAGCCCGAGCGGCGGGTGTCCGTGACCTGGGCGCCGTCGCGGGACGCGGTGTACACGGTGGAGATCGAGGTGCAGGCCCTCGACCGGACCTCGCTGCTCTCGGACGTCACCCGGATCCTGGCCGAGAACCACGTCAACATCCTCTCGGCGTCCGTCAACACCACGCGGGACCGCGTGGCCATGAGCCGGTTCGTGTTCGAGATGGGCGACCCGCTGTTCCTCGAGCACGTGGTCAACGCCGTGCGCCGGATCGACGGCGTGTTCGAGGTCCGCCGCACCTGACCCGACCTCTCAGGCCGGTCGGGCCGGCCCCTCGAGGGCCTCCAGCAGCTGGGCGAGCCGACGCCGGGCGCCCACCGCCCCGGGCCGTCGGCTGGGTCGGGCCAGGCGCTCCCGGAGGCCCGCCGCGCCGTGGCGGGCGATGAGGCGTGCCGCCCGACGCGTGTGGTCCGGGTCCCCGGTGAGCAGCAGGTCCTCCACGGTGCGCGCGGGGGTGGTGACCCGCACCCCGGCCACGGGACGCACGTCCGCCTCCGCCGGGGCCGGCCCGCGGGGGCCCGCCGCGACGTCCGACTCCATGAGCGTGAACGGGACGCCGGGCCCGCCGGCGGGGTGCCGGTGGAAGTGGGGGACCGCCGCGTGCAGGCGTGCGGGGGGCGCACCGCCGGTGTGCACCCACGCCGCGGACGGCCCGATGGCGGTCCAGCCGGCGGCGAGCACGGGTGCGCAGAGCAGGGCCAGCGCCCGGGCGCGCTCGTCCGGCCCCGCGGGCCCCTCGACGGCCCGGAAGACGCCGGGCAAGACCTCCTCGACCGCCCCGTGGGCGGCCAGCACCCGCAGCTCCGCGGCGGTGAACACCTCACCGGCCAGCAGCAGGCCCGCCGTCAGCGGCCCGCCCGCCGACCCTCCGACGTCGTCCCGGCCCTGCGTGTGCGTCCCGTCCATGCGGGCATCCTGCCAGCACGGACGCGGCCTCCGCCGGGCGCCTGTGGACAGGCGCGCGACGGGGGCCGCGGGACGGGCTGGAGCCCGGAGGAGCAGGGGTCAGCGCAGCTCGGAGGCGGAGGCCTCGAGGGCGGACTTCCACTGCAGGCGGGCGTCCAGGGCGTCCTGGGCCTTGGCGATCGCCTTCTGGTCGCCCTTGGCCTTGGCCTTCTCGAGGTCGGCCTCGAGCCCGGCGATGGTCTCCTCGAGCTGTGTGAGGGCCGAGTTCGTGCGGGCCTTCGTCTCGGGGTCGGTGCGGCGCCAGTGGTCGTTCTCGGCCTGCTTGAGGGCGTCCTCGAGCTTTCGGAAGCCGTCCTCCATCCGGCGGATGTCGCCGCGGGGGACCTTGCCGGCCTCCTCCCACCGGCCGCGCAGCTCGTTGAGCGCGCGCCGGCCGGCCTTGACGTCCGTGAACGGCAGCAGCTTCTGGCCGTCCGCCAGGATCTGCTCCTTGACCTTGAGGTTCTCGCCGAACTCCTGGTCGATCTGCGCGTTCTCCGCCTTGCGGGCGGCGAAGAAGACGTCCTGCGCGGCGCGGAAGCGGGCCCACAGCGCGTCGTCCTCCTTGCGGGAGGCCCGCGGGGCGCGCTTCCACTCGTCCATCAGATCGCGGTACTTGCCCGCGGTGACGCCCCAGTCGGTCGAGGAGGAGAGCTCCTCGGCCCGGGCGATCAGGCGCTCCTTGACCTGCTTGGCCTCCGCGGACTTCGCGTCCAGCTGGGAGAAGTGGGCGCGGCGCGTCTTGTCGAACTGCGTGCGGGCACCGCGGAAGCGCTTCCACAGGCCGTCCTCGACCGACTTGGACAGGCGCGGGCCGGCCTTCTGCGCGGCCTTCCACTCGTCGAAGAGCTCCGCCATGCGGTGGGAGGCCTGCTTCCACGGCATGCGCTCGGCGGGCGTCTCGGCGTACTTCTCAGCCTCGGCCACGATCGTTTCGCGCGCCGCGAGCTGCTCGGCCTGGGCGGCCTGGCGCTTCTCCTGCTCGGCGGTGCGGTAGTCGCCCAGCAGGGTCTCCAGCGCGGCCAGCCGGGTGCGCAGCGCGGCGACGTCGCCCACCATGTGGCGCTCCTGGACCGCGGCGGTCATCTGGCCGAGGGCCTTGCCCAGCTCGGAGGAGGGGGCACCCGCGGCGATGCGCTGCTCGAACAGCGCCATCTGGGCGCGGACGTCGTCGTACTTGCGGACGAAGTAGGCCAGCGCGTCCTGCTCGGAGGCGTCCGGGACCTGGCCCACGGCCACCTCCTCCTCGCCGTCCAGGAGGGTGACGTGGCCGTCCTCGGACACACGGGCGAACGCGGCGGCCTCCTCCAGAGGGGTCGGCGGCACGGACGGCGCGGGGGCGACGGGCGCTGCGGCCTTGGCGGGGCGGGCCTTCGCCGGCGAGGGCTTCAGCGCGGCAGGGGAGGGGGCGGCGGGGGTGGGCGCAGCGGGGACGGAGGCCGGCTCCTCGGCCGGGGTCGCCTCGTTCGTGGGGGTCGTGTCCTCGGTCGGACCCGATGCGTTCTCCTCGCCGTGGGAGGTGGCGTCGGGCAGGATCTCGGGCACCGGGCGGGCCTCGGGCGGCAGGGTGGCAGCCGGCGTCGCCTCGTCGGCGGCGGGGGTCTGCTGGTCGTCGGACTGATGCTGGTGGGTCACCGCTGGAACTCTCCCTGACTGTGCGCCGCGCCGGGATGCGCGGCGGTGGGGATGGACACGAACAGGGCCAGCGTACCGGCCGGACCCCCGCCCCGCCCCTAGACTGTGCGGACCACGGCCCGGCCGCCGACGGGTCCCGAGCGCCCGCGCTCCGGCCGCGGTCCCGCACCGACGACGAAGGAGCCCCATGTCCCGCAAGCAGTCGCTGTCCGGCTTCCACGAGTGGCTCCCCGCCGAGCGCATCGTGGAGCAGCATGTGCTGGACACCCTGCGGCGGACCTTCGAGCTCCACGGCTTCGCCGGCATCGAGACCCGCGCCGTCGAGACCCTGGGCCAGCTGTTGCGCAAGGGCGAGGTGGACAAGGAGGTCTACGCGGTCTCCCGCCTGGCCGAGGACCAGGAGGTCGCCGAGGGCGTCCGCGAGCCCAAGGACCCCTCCGACCCCAAGCGTCTGGCGCTGCACTTCGACCTCACGGTGCCGTTCGCCCGATACGTCACGGAGAACGCCGGCCACCTGGCCTTCCCGTTCCGCCGCCACCAGATCCAGAAGGTGTGGCGCGGGGAGCGCCCGCAGGAGGGCCGTGCCCGCGAGTTCACGCAGGCGGACATCGACGTGGTCGGCGACGGCACGCTCTCCCCGCGGTACGACGCCGACGTCGCCCTCGTGATGGCCGAGGCCCTCGGCGCCCTGCCGATCGGCGACGTCCTCATCCGCGTCAACAACCGCAAGCTCGCCGAGGGGTTCCACCGCGGCATCGGCCTGGAGGACACGACCGGTGTCCTGCGCAATATCGACAAGCTCGAGAAGGTCGGGGTCGAGGAGGTGGCCCGCCTGCTGCAGGAGGAGGTCGGCGCGACCGAGGAGCAGGCCCGGCAGGCCCTCGCGCTGGCGGAGATCCGCACCCCGGACACGGCCTTTGTGGAGCAGGTCCGGGCCCTCGGCGTGGAGCACCCGCTGCTGGAGGAGGGCCTGACGGAGCTGGCCGACGTCGTCGACACCCTGCACCGGCGTGCGCCCGGGCGGGCCGTGGCGGACCTGTCCATCGCGCGCGGCCTCGACTACTACACCGGCACCGTCTACGAGACCGTGCTGGTGGGTCACGAGCAGCTCGGCTCGATCTGCTCCGGCGGCCGCTACGACGCGCTCGCCGCCAAGGGGAACCGCACGTTCCCCGGGGTGGGGCTGTCCATCGGCGTGACCCGCCTGGTGATGCGCATGCTCTCCCAGGAGATGGCCGCGGCCTCGCGCTCCGTGCCCACCGCGGTCTACGTCGCCCTGACCCACGACGACGACTGGGCCCGCGGCCAGGACGTCGCCGCGGCGCTGCGCGGGCGGGGGATCGCCGCCGAGGTGGCCGTGTCCGCCGAGAAGTTCGGCAGGCAGATCAAGCACGCCGACCGCCGCGGCATCCCCTACGTCTGGTTCCTCGGCGCGGACGGCGCGCCCGACGAGGTCAAGGACATCCGCTCGGGCGAGCAGGTCGAGGCCGACGCGGAGACCTGGGCCCCGCCGGCCGAGGACCTCGCCCCGCAGGTGACGCGCACGGGGGAGTGACCGGCGCAGTCGTGGTCCGTCGACTCGATCCGGACTCATGACGCCCGGCCCGTGCCGATCGGGTTGCTTCCGTCCGGGCGCACCACTGCCACGGAGGTTCCGGTCTACGTGGCAGTAGTGCGCCCGCGCGCGGAGGGGTGCCGCGTCCGGATGCGCGCGATCAGCGGCCGGGGCCGCGCGTCTGCAGGAACCACCGGCCGCCGACGCCGATCAGGAACACGCCCACCATCGCGCCGACGGACGCGGCTGGCAGGGTGAAGGCGATCACGAGGCACAGCACCAGGCCGAGGACGTTCGCGGCCCGGGGCACGCGCACCGCCCGCTGCTCCGGCCGCAGCGTGAGCGCCGAGAGGTTCGCCACCGCGTAGTACACGAGCACGCCGAACGAGCTGAAGCCGACGATCGTGAGCACGTCCGTGGCCAGCACCAGCAGGATCACGACGACGGCCACCGCCACCTGGCCGACCCACGGCGTCCCGGTGCGCTCGCCGACGGTCGCGAGGCGGCCGGGCAGGTCGCCTTCCCTCGCCATGGCCAGGGCCGTCCGGGAGATCCCGGCCAGCAGGTTCAGCATGGCGCCGGCGGAGGCCAGCACGGCACCCAGCACGGCGAGCCAGCCCCAGCCGGAGCCCAGGGTGGCCTCGAGCCCCGCCCGCACGGGGGCTCCCGCGGCGGCCAGGCCGTGCGATCCGAGTGCGCGCACGAGGGCCCACGTGAGCAGGCCGTACAGGACCACGATGAACCCCAGCGCCCCGAGCACGGCCCGCGGGATGGTCCGCTCCGGGTCCACGACCTCCTCGCCCATCGTGGCCACGCGGGCGTACCCGGCGAACGCGAAGAACAGCACGCCCGCGGCCCCGAGGATCCCGGCGAGGTCCACGGCCGCCGGGTCGACGCCGGGGGAGCGGCCCGGCTCGCCGAGTGCGAGGCCGGCGACGATCGCCACGGCCAGGATCAGCAGCACGGGGGCGAGGATCGCCACGGTCGCCTGCGCCGTGCGGGTGATGCCGCGCAGCGCCACGCCCGTCAGGACCACGACGGCGACCACGCCCGCCAGGCGTGCGCCGAGGGGGGAGTCGGGGAAGAGGTAGAGGCCCGCCGTCGTCGCCATGGCGGCCACGGAGGCCGTCTTGCCGGTGACGAAGCCCCAGCCGGCGACGAACCCGGCCAGGGGGCTCAGACGCCGGCGCCCACCATGGAGCCCACGCCGATGGCGAGGGCCCCGGGCAGGGTCAGGCGGCGCTGCAGGGCGGCGGTCATGGCGGGGCCTCTCGACGGCGGGCGGGTGAGGTGCGGGGACGGTCCGTGGCGTGACCGGGCGTCCCCGTAGACTGGGGCCGACGCGATCCGCGGCCCCCACACGGGTACCACACCGGATCGACCAGGACATGAACCCCGCACATCGTCCGTGACCCGGACGGAGAGGAAGCCTCGTGCTGCGCACCCACCATCTCGGCGAGCTCAACGCCTCGCTCATCGGCCAGACCGTCACCGTCACCGGCTGGGTGGCGAAGCGGCGCGACCACGGCGGCGTCGCCTTCGTGGACCTGCGCGACGCGTCGGGCCGCGCCCAGGTGGTCGTCCGCGACGAGGGCGACTTCGACCCGCTGCGCAACGAGTGGGTCCTGCAGGTGACCGGAACGGTGGAGCGCCGTCCGGAGGGCAACGAGAACCCGAACCTGCCGACGGGCGAGGTCGAGCTGATCGCGGACGAGGTCACCGTCCTCAACACCGCCGCCGCCCTGCCGTTCCAGATCGACGAGCACGTCGAGGTCGGCGAGGAGGCGCGCCTGCGCCACCGCTACCTGGACCTGCGCCGCCCGGAGCCGGGCCGGATCCTGCGCCTGCGCTCGGAGGCCAATCGCGTGGCCCGGCAGCTGCTGCACGAGGACGGCTTCATCGAGGTGGAGACCCCCACCCTCACGCGCTCCACTCCGGAGGGCGCCCGCGACTTCCTGGTGCCGGCCCGCCTGGCGCCGGGCTCCTGGTACGCGCTGCCGCAGTCCCCGCAGCTGTTCAAGCAGCTGCTGCAGGTGGGCGGCGTGGAGAAGTACTTCCAGATCGCCCGCTGCTACCGGGACGAGGACTTCCGCGCCGACCGCCAGCCGGAGTTCACCCAGCTGGACATCGAGGCCTCCTTCGTGGAGCAGGACGACATCATCGCCCTGGGCGAGCGCATCGTGCAGGCCCTGTGGGGCCTGGTGGGCGTCGAGGTCGAGACCCCGATCCGCCGCATGACGTACGCCGAGGCCATGGAGAAGTACGGCTCGGACAAGCCGGACCTGCGCTTCGGCCTCGAGCTGACCGACCTCACCGAGTACTTCAAGGACACCCCGTTCCGCGTGTTCCAGAACGAGTACGTCGGCGCCGTCGTGATGCCGGGTGGCGCCTCCCAGCCGCGCCGCACCCTGGACGCCTGGCAGGAGTGGGCCAAGCAGCGCGGCGCCAAGGGCCTCGCGTACGTGCTCATCCAGGAGGACGGCTCGCTCACCGGTCCGGTCTCCAAGAACATCACCGACGACGAGAAGGCCGGCCTGGCCGCCGCCGTGGGCGCGAACCCGGGCGACTGCGTGTTCTTCGCCGCGGGCAAGCCCAAGGAGTCCCGGGCGCTGCTCGGCGCCGCCCGCGTGGAGATCGGCCGCCGCTGCGAGCTGTTCACCGACGCCGGGAACGGCGTGGCCGCGAAGGACGCCGACTGGGCGTTCGTGTGGGTCGTGGACGCGCCCCTGTTCGAGCCGGCCGCGGATGCGGTGGCCTCCGGCGACGTCGCCGTGGGCTCCGGGAAGTGGACCGCCGTGCACCACGCGTTCACCTCCCCGAAGCCGGAGTTCGCGGACACCTTCGACACCGACCCCGGCTCCGCGCTGGCCTACGCCTACGACATCGTCTGCAACGGCAACGAGATCGGCGGCGGCTCCATCCGCATCCACCAGCAGGAGATGCAGAAGCGGGTCTTCGGCGTGATGGGCCTGTCCGAGGAGGACGCCCAGGAGAAGTTCGGCTTCCTGCTCGAGGGCTTCAAGTACGGCGCCCCGCCGCACGGCGGCATCGCCTTCGGCTGGGACCGCGTGGTGGCGCTGCTGGCCGGCACCGACTCCATCCGCGATGTCATCGCGTTCCCGAAGACCGGCGGCGGCTACGACCCGCTGACCGCCGCCCCGGCCCCCATCACGCCGCAGCAGCGCAAGGAGGCCGGCGTCGACGCGAAGCCCGAGCCGAAGAAGGGCGAGAAAGCCGAGGCCGCCGGGCAGCCGCAGGCGTGATCTCGACGGGGACCGGCCGCACGGCCGCCGACGCTCGGACTCCCCGAGCGCGGCGGCCGTGCGGCCGGTCTCCGCATCCGGGCGGGCGGACCCGGCCGCCCGCCGTCCTCCTCGGCCTGCTCGCCGCGGGGCTGCTCGCCCTGACCGGGTGCGCCGACCCCGCCCCCACGGCGCCGTCCCCCGGCACGGCCGCGTCCGTGGGCCCCGCGCACGAGAGCGAGGCGGCGCCCGGCGTGGACGAGCCGGACGATCGGCCGGTCGTGCCCTTCGCCGCCCTCGACGACGACGCCCGGCGGGCGCTGCTGCGGCTTCCCGCCTCGGACGCCGGCGGGGAGGGCGCCTGCGGGCCGGCGGACGTACGGGCGGCGCTGGTCTTCGAGGACGCGGCCCTGGGGCACCGCTACGGGACCATCACGATCACGAACGCCGGCGCCGAGCCGTGCTCCCTGCGCGGGTACCCCGGCCTCGGAGCCCGGGGCGCGTACGGCCACCGCTTCACCCCCGAGGTCCAGCAGCTGCCCTTCACCGAGGGGTTCCAGCACGGCGACGAGGGGGCCGTCGCCACGGACCTGCGGGTCCCGGCCGGCGGCGCGGCGCAGGTGCGGATCGAGTGGTCGGGGGCCCTCGGCGGGGCCGAGAGCGAGCCCCTGGGCGACCTCGTGCTGCAGCTGCACGCCGACCAGCCGCCCCTGCGCGTCGAGGACGCCGAGCGCGAGGCCGCCGACATCGGGGCGTTCACGAGCCTGCGGGTGGGGCCGTTCTCGCTCAGGTGAGCCCAGCGGACTGCAGGTCCGCGGCGATGCGCTCGGCCTGCGCGCGAGCCTCGGTCACCACCGTCCACCGCCGCCCGTCGCGCGTCCGGAGGACCACGGCGGCGGAGCCGCCCAGGGTCAGCCGCACCCCGCCGCGCGAGGCCACCCGCCCGGACACGGGCCAGTTGAGCCACCCGTGCTGCTGCCCGTCGTTGTCCCGGACCTCCACACGGGCCAGGCTCCGCCAGCGGGACCTCACGGGCATACAGGGGGCCGCGCAACCGCACGACGGCGGCGCTGGCGCGCCGCTCCGCGCGGGCCCGGGCGGCGGAGGGACGTGGGTCGCCGCTCATCCGCGCCGCGGCCCGGCGAGGTCGGAGGTGTCCACGACGAGCGTGAAGGGGCCGTCGTTGACGAGGGCGATGTCCATCTGCGCCCCGAACACCCCCCGCTCCACGCGCACGCCCTCCGCCTCGAGCCCCGCGGCGAACCGCTCGTACAGCGGCTCGGCGTGCTCCGGGCGGGCGGCGCCGGTCCAGGAGGGGCGACGGCCCTTGCGGACGTCCCCGTAGAGCGTGAACTGGCTGACCACGAGCGCGGGCGCACCGGCGCTGACGAGCGAGGCCTCGCCGTCGAGCATCCGCAGGGTGGCCACCTTGGCCGCCAGGGCGTCGGCCTCGGCGCCGGTGTCCTGCGTGCTCACCCCGAGCAGGATCACCAGCCCGGCGCCCTCGAAGGAGCCGACCACCTCCCCGGCGACGGTGACGGAGGCGGATCGGGCGCGCTGCAGGACGGCTCTCATGGCAGGATCCTCGCATGCTCACGATCACCCCCGCCGCGGCCGCGCCTGGAGGCCGGCCGCCGCGCGGGGCGGCGCGCTGGCTGCTCGCCTCCAACGGGCTCGACGCCGCCGGACGGTCGGCGACGGGGATCGTCGTGGAGGTGCTGGCCGTCCTCGTCCTGGGCGCCGGCGCGATGCAGATGGGCGTGCTCGGCATGCTGGGCACGCTCGGGTACCTCGTGTTCGGGATTCCGGTGGGCGTCCTCGTGGACCGGCACCTCAGCCCGCGCCTGCTCGTGGCGGCGGGCTTCGTCAAGGGCGGCCTGCTGGCCACGGTGCTCGTCGCGCTGGCCCTGGACGCGCTGACGTTCTGGCACCTGGCCGCGGCCTCGGCCCTGGTGGGCGTGGCTGCGGTGGTGTCCGAGACGGCACAGACGGCGCTCGTGCCCCGCACCGTCCCCCGGGACGCGGTGCCCCGGCAGATCGCGCGGCTGGAGTCGGCCGACTCGGCGCTGGGCATCATCGTCCCGGCCGGCACCGGCCTGCTCGTCGCGGCGGCGGGCGCCGGGCCCGCCCTGGCCGTGGCCGTCGTCTGCACGGCGGCGGCGGCGCTGGCCGCGCTGCGCGTCCGGATGGGTCCGCCCCCGTCGAGGGAGGAGCCCGCCGACGTCGAGGACGGCGCCGACGGCCCCTCGTCGGCCGGCGCCGCGTGGCGCGCGCTGTTCGCCGACGCGGGCGCCGGCTGGCGGGCGGTGCGGCGCACCCCGGTGCTGTGGTGGCTCAGCCTCGGCTCCATGACGGCGAACGCCGGCATGAGCGCCTTCGCGGCAATCGAGCCCCTGTTCGTGCTGGACACGCTCGGGCTCTCACCGGTGTTCCTGGGCATGGTGGCCGGGGTGGGCTCCGCGGCCGCGCTGGTCGGCTCGCTCCTCGTGACCCCGTTCGCCGCCCGCGTGGGCCAGCGCGGCGCCGTGCTGACGGCGCAGGCCGCATTGGTCGCGTCCGTGGCCCTGCACGTGGCGGCGTTCCTGGACCAGGGGCGCGCGGCCGCGTGGCTGCTGGCCGGCGGCGCGCTGTGGGGCGTGGCGATCGTGGTGAACAATGTCACCCAGCAGTCGGTGGCCGCCCGCGTCAGCTCTCCGGAGGTGCTCGGTCGGGTCATGGCGTTCCGGCGCACCCTGACCATGGGCGTCGTGCCCGGGGCCATGCTGGGCGGCGGCGCGCTCGGTGCGGTCGCCGGCCCGGGTGCGGTGCTCGCCGCGTGGCTGGGCCTCGCCGTCGTCGGGGCCGTCCTGGCCGCCGTCGCCGTGCGGAGCCTGCCCGCGGCGGGCGACGGGACTGCGCGCCGTCGTCGTGTCCGGGGCGGGGCCTAGGCTGGGGGCACCATGGCTGACCTCTTCTCCGCGGCGCACGAGTCCGACGACGACGCCCCCGCCGGCACGGTCGCTCGCCCGCACGCCTCGGCCCCGCTGGCGGTGCGGATGCGCCCGCGCACGCTGGACGAGGTCCTGGGCCAGGCGCACCTGAAGCGTCCCGGCTCCCCGCTGCGCAAGCTCACCGAGCCCTCCGCCGCCGGCCAGGCCGCGGGGCCGAGCTCGATCGTGCTCTACGGCCCGCCCGGCATCGGCAAGACCACGATCGCCCACGTGATCGCCCGCGCGGAGGGCCGCACCTTCCGGGAGCTGTCCGCCATCACCGCCGGCGTCAAGGACGTGCGCCAGGTGATGGAGCAGGCCCAGCGGGAGCGCGACCTCTACGACCGCACCACGGTCCTCTTCCTCGACGAGATCCACCGATTCTCCAAGGCCCAGCAGGACGCGCTGCTGCCGGGCGTGGAGAACAGGTGGGTGGTCCTCGTGGCCGCCACCACGGAGAACCCCTCCTTCTCCGTGATCGCGCCGCTGCTCTCCCGGTCCCTGCTGCTGACCCTGCGCCCCCTCGACGACGCCGACCTCGCCGCGCTCGTGGACCGCGCCGTCGCGGACGAGCGGGGGCTGAACGGGGCCGTGACCCTCACCCCCGGCGCCCGCGACTACGTGGTCCGGATGGCCGGTGGCGACGCGCGGCGGGCCCTCACCGTGCTCGAGGCCGCGGCCGGCGTCGGGCTGGACCGCGCGGCGGCCGCCGCGTCCGAAGCCGACGGGGGCTCCCCGGCGGGCCCGGTCGAGGTCACCGAGGAGGACGCCGCCCAGGCGATGGACCACCAGGTGCAGCGCTACGACAAGGACGGCGACCAGCACTACGACGTCATCAGCGCGTTCATCAAGTCCATCCGCGGCTCGGACGTGGACGCCTCGCTCCACTACCTGGCGCGCATGCTCGAGGCGGGGGAGGACCCCCGGTTCATCGCCCGGCGCCTGATCATCTCCGCCTCCGAGGACGTCGGCATGGCCGACCCCACGGCCCTGCAGACCGCCGTGGCCGCCGCGCAGGCGGTGCAGCTGATCGGCATGCCCGAGGGGCGGATCATCCTGGCGCAGGCCGTCACCCACCTGGCCACCGCGCCCAAGTCCAACGCCTCCTACACGGCGGTGGACGAGGCGATCGCCGACGTCCGTGCCGGCCGCGGCGGGCCCGTGCCGGCGCCTCTGCGGGACTCCCACTACCCCGGGGCGTCCGCCCTCGGCCACGGCGAGGGGTACGTCTACAGCCACGACGAGCCCCACGCCGTCGCGCGCCAGCAGTACGCACCGGACCCGCTGGTGGGCAAGGACTACTACCGCCCCAAGCCGATCGGCGCCGAGAAGCGCCTCGTGGACCAGGTGGCGGCGCTGCGCAGGATCACCCGCGGGGAGTGAGCCAGCGGCCGCGCACCGTGCGCGGCGCGGGGGAGTGAGGCGGGGCACAGTCCCGCCGGCGGGGAACACACAGGTCAGCGCCCGGGTTGTCCCAGGGGAGAGGACGGCGGAGCCGCTCCGCCGTCTCGACCATCCGAGACCGAAGGAGCCCCGCCATGTCCCAGCAGCAGCCCTACGCCCAGGACCCCCACAGCACCGCCCCCGCCACGACCGCCGACGCCGCCTACGCGGGCGGCCCGCTGGGCGCGGCCGACCACCGCGTCCTGGAGTCCGTGCCGGACTACGCCCGCGCGCAGGCGATCGTGGACCAGCTCTCCGACGCCGGCTTCCCCGTCGAGCACGTGCGGATCGTCGGCACGGGGCTGCGCACCGTGGAGCAGGTCCTCGGCCGGATGACCACCGGGAAGGCCGCCGGTCGCGGCGCCGTGCAGGGCCTCTGGTTCGGCCTGCTGCTCGGCCTGCTGTTCTCGATCTTCTCCCCGGGCTTCGGGTTCCTCTGGATCCTGCTCATCTCCCTGGGCCTCGGCGCCCTGTGGGGTGCCGTCTTCGGGGCGATCGGCCACGCCGCGACCCGCGGCCGCCGCGACTTCAGCTCCCTGCAGACCATGGACGCCGCCTCGTACGAGGTGCAGGTGGAGGCCGCCCACCTCGATCGGGCCCGCCAGACCCTGGGCGCCGGCCCGGCCGCCCCGCGCGCCTGACCCGTCCGCCGGCGGGGTCGGCCCGCGCCGTCCGGTCTGGACAGGCCCCGCACCCCGCCCCGGCCCCGAGCCGAGCGGCCCGCATCCCTCGTGTTGCGCTCACGACACGCCGTCGTCGTGCGCAGGCGGCGAGTCGTGAGCGCAACGGAGGAGGAGCAGCCCCGGACACGCCGCCCCCGTCCGTTTCGGGCCGACGCCGGCCGCTCTGGTAGGGTGGACCGGTCTGGCAGGCGCTGCGCCCCGGACGCATCCCCCTCGAACGGATCCCGCGGACACCCGCGTGCCCGGACGGGGGTCGCGCAGCGCATCAGTGGATGACGGGCGGCGGCACGCCCCTCAGCTCTCCTCAGGATCGCGGGGAGGCCAGGTTCGAGTCCCCTTGACCCGTGCGCGAGCACGGCGACGGACCCTCGAGACAAACCCCATCCGTGCCGCACGTCAAGGAAAGTGAGGACCACCATGAGTGGCAACCTTCGCACCCGCCGCACCGTCCGGCACTCGCGCGCCCTGGGCATCGCCCTGACCCCCAAGGCCGAGAAGTACATGGAGCGCCGCCCGTACGGCCCCGGCCAGCACGGCCGCGCCCGTCGCAAGCAGGACTCCGACTACGCGGTGCGCCTGAAGGAGAAGCAGCGTCTGCGCGCTCAGTACAACATCCGCGAGGCGCAGATGCGTCGCTACTTCGAGGAGGCCAAGCGCACCGCCGGCCTGACCGGTGAGAACCTGGTCGAGCTCCTCGAGATGCGCCTGGACGCCCTCGTGCTGCGCGCCGGCTTCGCCCGCACCATCCAGCAGGCCCGCCAGCTCGTCGTGCACCGCCACATCATGGTGGACGGCAAGCGCGTGGACATCCCCTCGTTCCGCGTGAAGGAGGGCCAGATGATCCACGTGCACGAGCGCTCGGAGAAGATGGTGCCCTTCCAGCTGGCCGCCGCCGGCGCCCACCAGCAGGTCCTGCCCGCCACCCCGGGCTACCTGACCGTGGAGATCGAGAAGCTCCGCGCCACCCTGACGCGTCGCCCGAAGCGCTCCGAGGTCCCCGTGACCTGCGAGGAGCAGCTCGTGGTCGAGTACTACGCGCGCTGATCCGTCCCGCCGGGGCTCGCCCCGGACGACGGCGCCGCGTGCGTCCCGCAGGCCCGGTCCCCTTCACGGGGGCCGGGCCTGCGGCCTGTCCGGCCGCCGCGGACCCGGTGTGCTCCGGGGGTCGATGCGCCCGCGCCGGTAGAGTGGGGCCCGTGCGCCCGCCGGGGCGCCCATGTCAGGAGGACACCGTGATCCGTTCGCTGCTGCTGCTCGGCGCCGGCACCGCCGCCGGGTGGCTCGCCCATCGCGCGACCGAGTCGGGCCGCCGCGCCGCCGAGCAGGAGGCCGGCCGCCGCGTCCGCGAGACCCTGGACCCCACCCGCCTGGGCCGATCCGCGGGCCAGGCCGTGGGGGACGCCGCCGCCGAGGCCGTCGCCCAGAGCGCCCAGGCCTTCACGGAGCGGCTGCGCGCCGACGCCCCGCCGTGGGTGTCCCAGCTGCTGGGCCCGGCGTCGTCGGCACGTACGACCATCCCCGGCGAGGCCGTCGACGCCCCCGCCGCCCCGACCACCCCGAAGGACCCGCACGCATGAAGTCCCACGAGATCGCCCGCCGCTGGACGGCCTACTTCGAGCAGCGCGGCCACCTGGCCGTGCCCTCGGCCTCCCTGGTCTCCCCGGACCCCTCGCTGCTGTTCACCGTGGCCGGCATGGTCCCGTTCATCCCGTACTTCCTGGGGGAGCAGACCCCTCCCGCGCCCCGCGCCGTGTCCGTGCAGAAGTGCATCCGCACCGCGGACATCGAGGAGGTCGGCAAGACCGTCCGCCACGGCACGTTCTTCCAGATGTGCGGCAACTTCTCCTTCGGTGACTACTTCAAGGAGAAGGCCATCCCGCTGGCCTGGGAGCTGCTGACCACTCCGGTGGCGGACGGCGGGTTCGGCCTGGACCCCGACCGCCTCTGGGTCACCGTGTACGAGGAGGACGACGAGGCCGCGCGCATCTGGCGTGAGGACGTCGGCGTGCCCGCCGAGCGCATCCAGCGCATGGGCACGGCGGACAACTACTGGAACACCGGCCAGCCCGGCCCCGGCGGCCCCTGCTCTGAGATCTTCTACGACCGCGGCCCGGAGTACGGCGCGGAGGGCGGGCCCGCGGCGGACGACACCCGCTACATCGAGATCTGGAACCTCGTGTTCATGCAGTACCGGCTCTCCCAGGTGCGCTCGAAGGACGACTTCGACGTGGCCGGCGAGCTGCAGAACAAGAACATCGACACGGGCCTCGGCCTCGAGCGCCTCGCCATGATCCTCCAGGGCGTGGAGAACATGTACGAGACGGACCAGGTCCGCCCCGTGCTCGACCGCGCCGCGGAGCTGGCCGGCCGCGAGTACTCCTCCACCGAGGACCCGTCCGACCCGCACTACGAGGACGACGTGCGCCTGCGCATGGTGGCCGACCACGTCCGCTCGGCCCTGATGCTGATCGGCGACGGCGTGACCCCCGGCAACGAGGGCCGCGGCTACGTGCTGCGCCGCCTGATCCGCCGCGTGGTGCGCGCCCTGCGCCTCATGGGCGTCACCGAGCCGGTGTTCCCCGAGCTGCTGCCGGTGTCCCGCGACGCGATGTCCGGCGCCTACCCCGTGGTGGCCGAGGAGTTCGACCGCATCTCCCGCATCGCGTATGCCGAGGAGAAGGCGTTCCTGCGCACGATCGCCGCGGGCACCGCCCGCCTCGACTCCGCCCTCGCCCAGGCCCGCGACGCCGGCGCGGGCGTGGCCGGCGCGGACGCGTTCGAGCTGCACGACACCTACGGCTTCCCGATCGAGCTGACCCTCGAGATCGCGGAGGAGGCCGGCGTCGCCGTGGACCAGGAGGGCTTCCGCGCCCTGATGGCCGAGCAGCGCGACCGCGCCCGCGCGGACGCCAAGGCCAAGAAGTCCGGCCACGGCGACACCGCCGTGTACCAGCGGCTGCGCGCCGAGGGCCAGACGCATTTCACCGGCTACACCGAGCACACCACCGAGTCCGTGGTCCGCGGCCTGCTGGCCGGCGGCGAGGAGGTCGTGTCCGCGGGGGCCGGCCAGGAGGTCGAGCTCATCCTGGACGCCACGCCGTTCTACGCCGAGTCCGGCGGCCAGGCCGCCGACACCGGCCTGATCACGGGCGACGGGTTCACCCTCGAGGTCCTCGACGTCCAGGCGCCGGTCAAGGGCCTGTCCGTGCACAGGGTGCGCGTGGCCGAGGGCGAGGTGCCCGTGGGCGCCGACGCCGTCGGCCGGATCGACCTGCAGCGCCGCCTGGACGGTGAGAAGGCGCACTCCGGCACGCACCTGGTGCACGCCGCGCTGCACCAGGTCCTCGGCCCGGAGGCCACGCAGTCCGGCTCCTTCAACAAGGAGGGCTACCTGCGCTTCGACTTCCGCTGGGCGGAGGCCGTGTCCGCCATGGCGCGCTCGGAGATCGAGGACGTCGTGAACATCGCCATTCGGGACGACCACCAGGTCCTCACCCAGGAGATGTCCCTGGACGAGGCCCGGAGGATGGGCGCGATGTCCCTGTTCGGCGAGAAGTACGGTGACCGGGTGCGCGTCGTGGAGATCGACGGCGCGTGGTCCCGCGAGCTCTGCGGCGGCACCCACGTGGGGCGCACCGCCCAGATCGGCTCACTGACCCTGCTGGGCGAGCAGTCCGTGGGCTCGGGCAACCGGCGCGTCGAGGCCCTCGTGGGCCTGGACTCCTTCCGCCACCTCGCCGCCGAACGGAGCCTGGTCTCCGACCTCTCGGAGATGTTCAAGGCGCCCGCGGACCAGCTCAAGGACCGCATCGCGGCCACCATGGACCGGCTCAAGGCCGCCGAGAAGCAGGTGGCCGAGCTCCAGGCGAAGGCCCTGCAGGCCCAGGCCGGCCAGCTGGCCGCCCAGGCGCGCCCGGAGACGACGACGTCCGGGACGTCCGTCTCCGTGCTCACCCACCACGTGGGCGAGGTGGCCGGCGACCAGCTCCGCTCCCTCGTGCTCGACCTGCGCGCCCGCCTCGAGAACGCCGCCGGGAACGCGGCCGGCACCGCCGTGCTCGTCGCCCTGACCGGCGAGGCCAAGGGGCGCCCGCTCGTCGTCGTCGCCACCAACGAGGCCGCGCGCGCCGCCGGCCTCAAGGCCGGCGCCATGGTCAAGACCGCCACCGGCGTGCTCGGCGGCGGCGGCGGCGGCAAGGACGACGTCGCCCAGGGCGGCGGCCAGGACGCCTCCGCCGTGCCGCAGGCCCTCGACGCCGTCCGCGCCGCCGTGCGGGACGCCTGAGGTCTTGCCCGACGTGGACGCCGCGCACGGCCGACCCGCCCCCGACCCGACCGGTCCCGCCGACGGGCCGGGGGCGGACGCCGTGGTCCGCGGGCGCATGCTCGCGGTGGACGTCGGACGTGCCCGGGTGGGGCTCGCGGCCTCCGACCCCGACGGGCTCGTGGCCACCCCCGTGGCCACGCTCCGCCGCGACGTGCGCGGCCGGCGCGACCTCGACGAGCTCGCCGGCCACGCCGCGGAGCTGGACGTCGTGGCCGTGGTGGTGGGCCTGCCGCTGAACCTGCGCGGGGAGCACACCCCGTCCACGGACGACGCCCTCGCCTACGCCGCGGCCGTCCGCGAGCGCCTGGCCCGGGACGGTCGGCACGTGCCCGTCCGGCTCGTGGACGAGCGCCTGAGCACGGTGACGGCCCAGGCGGGCCTGCACCGGGCCGGGCGCCGGGTCAAGGACAGCCGGGACGTGATCGACCAGGCCGCCGCCGTGGCCATCCTGCAGTCCGCGCTCGACGAGCAGCGGCGGACCGGCACGTGGGCCGGCGCGCCCGCCGAGGAGGAGACCGACCGATGAGCACCCCGCCCGAGACTCCGCACTGGCACGACGAGGAGCCCGACGACGACCTCGACGTGTTCTCCTTCGTGCACCACGACGACGAGGACGCGGACGGGGGCGACCCCGCGGACCGCACCGGGTCCGGACGTGGCGAGGCCGGCCGGGACGGGGGCGACGCCGTCGACGCGGACGGTGCCGCCGCGGGGGCCGCGCGTCCCCGCCGGGCGCTCGGCGTCGGCGGGCCGCGGGGGCGGCTGCGCGCCGGTCTGGCCGGGGCGTCCGCGCGCACCCGGGACGCGGTGGCCCGCGTGGCCCCGGCGCGCGGGCGGGCCTCCGGAGCGGCCCCCGCGGCCGGCCACGGGGCCTACGCCCGAGGCGGCCGCTCCGGCCGCGGGCTGCGCACCGCGCTCGTGCTGGGTCTGGTGGCCCTCGCCGTCGTGGTGGGGGCGGCGTGGCTGACGCGCGGGCTGTTCGCGCCGGCGGACCGTCCCGAGGCCTCGGGCGAGGACGTCACGTTCACCGTCCGCCCCGGGGAGGACCTGGGCTCGATCGCCGCCCGGCTCGACGAGCGCGGCATCGTGGCCTCGGACCGCGCGGTGCTGGCGGCCGCGGAGGAGGCCGGCGAGACCTCGGTCGGGGCGGGGGACTACGTCCTGCGCGAGCGGATGCCCGCGGCGGACGCGCTGGCGGTCCTGCAGGGCCGGGCCGACGGCGCCGCCCACTACGTGCTCGTGGGCCGCGGCCAGTGGCTCGACGAGGCCCTCGACGCCCTGGCCGAGTCCACCGGCATCCCGCGGGCGGAGTTCGACGCGGCCGCGGCGGACCCCACGGCGTACGGCGTGCCGGCCGAGGCCCCGAGCCTCGAGGGCTGGCTGGACCCCGGCGAGCACTATCCGCCCGTGGACGCGGGCGCCGAGGACATCCTGGCCGAACTGGTCAAGCCCCGCCTGGCGTTCCTCGAGCAGCACGGGGTGACGGACCCGGCCGAGCAGCAGCGGGTGGTCACCGTCGCCTCCATCCTGGAGGCCGAGGCCCTGCCGAAGGACTACCCCCGCGTGGCCGGCGTGATCGAGAACCGCCTGGCGGACGTGGACGCGGAGACCCGGGGCCTGCTCCAGGTGGACTCCACCGTCAACTACGGCCTCGGCCGCCGGAACCTGCAGTTCACCTCCGCCCAGCGCGCGGACGAGTCCAACCCGTACAACACCTACCAGCACCGGGGCCTGCCGCCCGGGCCCATCGGGATGCCCTCGGACGCCGCGGTGGAGGGCGCCCTGGACCCGGTGCCCTCGGAGGACCTCTACTGGGTGACCGTGGACATCGCCACCGGACGCACGGAGTTCTCCCAGACCTACGAGCAGCACCGGGAGTACCAGGAGCAGTTCCGCCGGTACTGCGCCCAGAACCCGGAGATCTGCTCGTGAGCCCGGCGGCCGCCCCCCGCCTGCGCGCGGCGGTCCTGGGCCGCCCGGTGGCCCACTCGCTCTCCCCGGTCCTGCACCGCGCCGCGTGCGCCGTGCTCGGCCTGGACGTGGACTACACCCGCGAGGACCTGGGCGAGGACGAGGTGGCCGGGTTCCTCGCGCACCGGCTGGGCGCGCCGGGTTGCGCCGCGGCGCCCGCCGCCCTCGGCGACGGCGAGGACTGGCTGGGCTGCTCCGTGACCATGCCCCTGAAGGCCGCCGTGGTGGCCGCCGCCGACGAGCGGACGGCCCGCGTGCGCGCCCTGGGCGTGGCCAACACGCTGGTGCGGGACCACCCCGACCACCCGGGGCGCATCCTCGCCCACAACACGGACGTGGACGGGATCGTCCGGGCCCTGGCCGACGGCGGCCTGGACGCCTCCGCCCGTGGCGGCACGGTGGGCGTCCTCGGGAACGGGGGCACGGCCTCGGCCGCCGTGGCCGCGGCCCACGCCCTCGGGGCGGACGCCGTGCGGTTCGGGGTGCGAGAGCCCGGGCGGGCCGCCGACGTCGTCCGGCTGGCCCGCGGCCTCGGGATGGAGGCCGTCGCGTGCGGGCAGGAGGAGCTCGTGGCCGGGGCGGGCCGGCTGCGCGCCGTGGTGGCCACCCTGCCGCCGCGCGCGGCGGATCCGCTGGCGGAGGCGGTCGCCGACGCCGCGCTGCCCCCGCTGCTGGACGCGGCCTACGACCCGTGGCCCTCCGCGCTCGCCCGCGCCTGGTCGGCGGCCGGGGGCACCGTGGTCTCCGGCGTGGCGATGCTCCTGCACCAGGGGGTGGAGCAGGTGCGCCTGTTCACCGAGCGGCCCCGCCGGGAGCGGGGCGTCGCCGAACCGGACTGGGCGGCCGTCACGCGCGCCGCCGCGCAGGCCCTCGGCCCCGCGGCCCTGCCGGGCGGGGTCACACGGCGCGGCGCGCGCGGGGGTGCGTGAGAGGATCGGGCGTATGGTGCGCTGGTTGACAGCGGGCGAGTCTCACGGCCCCGCGCTCACAGGAATCGTCGAAGGACTGCCCGCCGGGATCCCGGTGACGACGCAGGACGTGCAGGACGCGCTCGCGCGCCGCCGTCTCGGCTACGGCCGCGGCGCGCGCATGTCGTTCGAGCAGGATGCCGTGACCATCCTCGGCGGCGTCCGGCACGGCCTGACCCTCGGCTCCCCGGTGGCCATCCAGGTGGGCAACACGGAGTGGCCCAAGTGGGAGAAGGTCATGGCGGCGGACCCGGTCCCGGCGGAGGAGCTCGCCGGACTCGCCCGCAACGCCAGGCTCACGCGCCCGCGCCCCGGGCACGCGGACCTCGCCGGCATGCAGAAGTACGGCTTCGACGAGGCGCGCCCGCTGCTGGAGCGCGCCTCGGCGCGCGAGACCGCCGCCCGCGTGGCCCTCGGCACGGTGGCCCGCTCGTTCCTCGCCGAGCTGGGCGTGCGGATCGTCTCCCACACCGTGGCCTTCGGCACCGTCGCCCTGCCGGAGGACCACGCCTTCCCCCGGCCCGAGGACCAGGACCGGCTGGACGCGGACCCCGTGCGCTGCCTCGACCCCGAGGTGTCCGCCGCGATGGTCGCCGAGGTGGACGACGCCCACAAGGCGGGGGAGACCCTCGGCGGCGTCGTGGAGGTCCTGGCCTACGGCGTGCCCGTGGGGCTGGGTTCGCACGTGCACTGGGACCGTCGGCTGGACGCCCGCCTGGCGGGCGCCCTGATGGGCATCCAGGCCATCAAGGGCGTGCAGGTGGGGGACGGGTTCGCCACGGCCGCCCGCCGCGGGTCCCAGGCCCACGACGCCATCGCCCGGGGCCAGGACGGGCGGCCGCGGCGCGTGACCGAGCGTGCCGGCGGCATCGAGGCGGGCATGTCCACGGGCGAGGTGCTGCGCGTGTCCGCCGCCATGAAGCCGATCGCCACGGTCCCGCGGGCGCTGCCCACGGTGGACGTGGCCACCGGGGCCGAGACCACCGCGCACCACCAGCGCTCCGACGTCGCCGCCGTGCCCGCGGCCGGGATCGTGGCGGAGGCCATGGTGGCGCTCGTGCTGGCGGACGCGCTCTTGGAGAAGTTCGGCGGCGACTCGGTGGCCGAGACCCGCCGCAACCTCGAGGCGTTCACCACGTCCCTGCCGACCCTGCCGGACGCGCCGGCCGGGGGCGGGGGCGAGGGCCCCATGGGCGACCCGCTGTCGTGACGGACGCGCCCTCGCCCGCGGACCTCGCCCCCTCCTGGGAGGCCATGGTCCGGGGGCTGGACGCGCAGCTGGCCGCCGCCCGGGTGCGGCGGGACATCGCCGCCGGCGGGCCGGCGGCCCCGGCCGGCGTCGTCATCGTGGGTCCGATGGGCGCGGGCAAGACCACGGTGGGCCGGCTCGTGGCCGAGCGGCTGTCCCTGGCGTTCGTGGATGCGGACGACCTGTTCGTGCGCGCCCACGGTCCCATCCCGGCGTTCTTCGCCGAGCACGGGGAGCCGGCCTTCCGGCGGGAGGAGGAGCGCGTCGTCGCCCACGTCCTGGACCGGCCCGATCCCTGCGTGCTCGCGTGCGGGGGCGGGGTCGTGCTGAGCGCGGCCACCCGCCGGCGCCTGGCGGCGTCCCCCGCGCTCGTGGTGAGCCTCACCGTGGCGGAGGAGGAGGCCCTGCGCCGCGTGGGCGGCGGCGCGGGCCGGCCCGTGCTGGCGGGCGACCCTGCGGGCACGTGGCGCCGCATCCTCGCCGAGCGCGCCCCCCTGTACCGGGAGGTCGCGGGGGCGGAGGTGGACGGCACCGGCCGACCCCCGTCCGAGGCCGCCTCGCGTATCGTGGACCTGATGATCCCCCCGACCCCGAGGAGTCGAACGCGCCCATGACGGACATCCAGCCGGACCCGATCGAGACCGCCCCGCCCGCCGGCGCCGCACCCGCCGCGGCCCCGGCGGACGTCACCGTGATCCCCGTGTCCGGGGGCTCCGCCGCGGAGGCCTCGGGCGGCTACGACGTGGTGGTGGGCCGCGGCCTGCTCGCCCGGCTGCCCGCCATGCTCGGCCCCCACGTGCGCCGCGTCCTCGTGATCCACCCGCGCGCCCTGCGCGCCACGGGCGACGTGGTCAAGAACGACCTCGAGGCGGCTGGGCTGACGTCCCTCACCGCCGAGATCCCGGACGCCGAGGAGGGCAAGCACCTCCAGGTGGCCGGCTTCTGCTGGCAGGTCCTGGGGCAGAACGACTTCACCCGCTCGGATGCCGTGGTGTCCGTCGGCGGCGGCGCCGTCTCGGACCTGGCCGGCTTCGTGGCCGCCACGTGGCTGCGCGGCGTGCGCGTGGTGCACATGCCCACCACCCTGCTGGGCATGGTCGACGCCGCCGTGGGCGGCAAGACGGGCATCAACACGGCTGAGGGCAAGAACCTCGTGGGCGCGTTCCACCCGCCGGCCGGCGTGCTCGCCGACCTCGACACGCTGCTGACCCTGCCCGCGAACGAGCTGGTCTCTGGGCTGGCCGAGGTGGTCAAGTGCGGCTTCATCGCCGACCCGGAGATCCTCGACCTGATCGAGGCGGACCCGGTCCAGGCGCAGAACCCCCACTCGGCCGTGCTGCGCGAGCTGATCGAGCGCTCGATCGCCGTCAAGGCGCGCGTGGTGTCCGAGGACCTGCGCGAGTCCGGCCCCCGCGAGTCCCTGAACTACGGCCACACCCTGGGTCACGCGATCGAGCTGGCCGAGCGGTACCAGTGGCGTCACGGCGCCGCGGTCTCGGTGGGCCTGGTGTTCGCCGCGGAGCTGGCCCGCTCCCTGGGCCGGCTCGACGACGCGACGGCGGACCGCCACTGGTCCGTGCTGCAGGCCCTGGGCCTGCCCGTGTCCTACCGGGGGGACCGCTGGCAGTCCCTGCTGGACGGCATCCGTCGGGACAAGAAGAACCGGGGCGACCAGCTGCGCTTCGTGCTGCTCGAGGGGCTGGGCCGGCCGGTCACCGTGGACATCCCGGACGCGTCCCTGCTGTTCGCCGCCTACCAGGAGATCGCCGAATGAGCCTCGCCAGTACACTGGCAGGCGCACACTGACAGACAAGGACGCGGGCCCGGCGTGGCCCGCAGCAGATCGGGAGAGACCACGTGGCGACCACCAACGACATCAAGAACGGCTCCGTGCTGAACCTGGAGGGCCAGCTCTGGAACGTCATCGAGTTCCAGCACGTGAAGCCGGGCAAGGGCGGCGCGTTCGTGCGCACCAAGATGAAGAACATCACCACCGGCAAGGTCGTGGACAAGACCTTCAATGCCGGCACCAAGGTGGAGTTCGCCACCGTGGACCGCTCGGACTACCAGTACCTGTACCAGGACGGCGAGGACTACGTCTTCATGGACGTCAAGGACTACGACCAGATCACGGTGCCCGCCGCCGTCGTGGGCGACGCCGCCCGGTTCATGCTGGAGAACACCCAGGTGGTCATCGCCCTGAACGAGGGCACCCCGCTGTACCTCGAGATGCCGGCCTCCGTGGTCCTGGAGATCACCTACACCGAGCCGGGCCTGCAAGGGGACCGCTCCTCGGCCGGCACCAAGCCCGCCACCGTGGAGACCGGCGCCGAGATCCAGGTGCCGCTGTTCGTGGAGCAGGGCACCCGCGTCAAGGTGGACACCCGCTCCGGCGACTACCTGGGCCGCGTGAATGACTGACACCCCCTCCCCGTCCGCCGCGAAGCGGGGGACCACGGCCCGCAGCCGCTCCCGGCAGCGCGCCGTGGAGATCCTCTTCGAGGCCGAGGCCCGCGGGTCCAGCGTCCTCGAGGGCATCCGCACGCGCCGGGAGAGCACGGACCTGCAGGTCAACGAGTACACCCAGCGGCTCGTGGAGGGCGTGATCGCGGACCAGGAGCGCCTGGACGAGGCCCTGACCTCGTACTCGCGGGGCTGGCCCCTGGACCGCATGCCCGCCGTGGACCGTGCCATCCTCCGCGTCGGTGCGTGGGAGCTGCTGTTCCAGGACGATGTGCCGGACGGCGTCGCCGTATCCGAGGCCGTGGCCCTCGCCGCGGCGCTGTCCACCGACGACTCGCCCGAGTTCGTGAACGGCCTCCTGGGCCGGCTGCAGCAGGTCAAGCCCACTCTGCTCGCCTGAGCCCGCCCGCTCCCTCCCCACGGCCCGGGGCCGGCGTCATCCGCGACGCCGGCCCCGGGCCGCGCTGGTAGCCTCGGAGGAGCGCCCGAGCCCGGCCCCGCGCCGACGCGGCGGGCGCGCACCGCATCCTTTAACGACCGTCCTGTGAGGCGGGGAAGGAGGCGCCGGCATGGGTCAGACCCCGGCCGCACCTCGTGCTGCACGCACCGTCCTGACGTCCCCCGAGATCGACCGCGCCCTCACCCGCATCGCCCACGAGATCCTCGAGGCGAACAAGGGCCCGGCGGGCCTGGTGCTGATGGGCATCCCGCGCCGCGGCGTGCCCCTGGCCCGCCGCCTGGGCGCCGTCCTGCACCGGATCGACCCCGCGTTCGACGCCGGCGCGTCCGTGGGCGAGGTGGACGTCACCCTGTACCGCGACGACCTGCGCCGCGGCACCGCGCGCACCCCCGCCCCGACGCGGCTGCCGCGCACCCCGATCGACGGCGCCGTGGTGGTCCTCGTGGACGACGTCCTGTTCTCCGGCCGCACCGTCCGGGCCGCCCTCGACGCCCTCGCCGACCTCGGCCGCCCCGCCGCGGTCCGCCTGGCCGTCCTCGTGGACCGCGGGCACCGCGAGCTGCCGATCCGCGCCGACTTCGTGGGCAAGAACCTGCCGACCTCCACCGCCGAGCGCGTCCAGGTGCGCCTCGTGGAGGTGGACGGCCCCGCCGTCGGCGGGCACGACGGCCAGGACGCCGTCCGCATCGCGGACGCCGTGGCCCACACCGCCGCCGAGACCCCCCGGGAGGGCTGAGCCGTGCGCCACCTGCTCGACACCGCCGACCTGACCCGCGCCGAGGCCCTCGCGATCCTCGACACCGCCGAGGAGATGGCCGCCGTCAACGACCGCGAGGTCAAGAAGCTGCCCGCCCTGCGCGGGCGCACCGTGGTCAACCTCTTCCTCGAGGACTCCACCCGCACCCGGATCTCCTTCGAGGCCGCAGCCAAGCGCCTGTCCGCGGACGTGATCAACTTCTCCGCCAAGGGCTCCTCCGTCTCCAAGGGCGAGTCGCTCAAGGACACCGTGCAGACCCTCGAGGCGATCGGCGCGGACGCGATCGTCATGCGGCACTGGTCCTCGGGCGCGGCCCGCCAGCTGGCCGACTCCGGCTGGGTGCGCTCCGCCGTCGTCAACGCCGGCGACGGCACCCACGCCCACCCCACCCAGGCGCTGCTGGACGCGTTCACCCTGCGCCGCCACCTCGCCGCCGAGACCGGCCGCCGCCCCGAGGGGACGGACCTCGCCGGCCTCCACGTGGTGATCGTGGGGGACATCCTCCACTCGCGCGTGGCCCGCTCCAACGTGTGGCTGCTGGCGCTGCTGGGGGCGCGCGTGACCCTCGCCGCCCCGCCCACCCTCCTGCCCGTGGGCGTGGCCGCCTGGCCGGCCCGCGTGACGTACTCGCTGGACGACGCCCTCGAGGACGCCCCCGACGCCGTCATGATGCTCCGCGTGCAGGGCGAGCGCATGGGCGGGGCCTTCTTCCCCTCCGCGGGGGAGTACACCCGCACGTGGGGCCTCACCCCCGAGCGGTTCGCCCGCCTGTCCGCCCGCCCGGGCGGCGCCCTGGCCGCGCCGCTCGTGATGCACCCCGGCCCCATGAACCGCGGCCTGGAGATCTGCGACGCCGCCGCCGACTCCCCGCGCAACACCGTCCTGGAGCAGGTGGCCAACGGCGTGTCCGTGCGCATGGCCGTGCTGCACCTCGTGCTGAACCAGGACGCCGCCGCCCCCGCCCCGCCCGCCCCCGCCCAGGAGGACCGCCCGTGAGCACCCCCACCACCGCCCTGCCCGCCCTGCTCTTCCGCGGCGCCACCCTCGCCTCGGGCCGGACCGCCGACGTCCTCGTGGCCGACGGGCGTGTGGCCGCCGTCGGCGAGGTCGACGAGGCGCGCGCCCACGACGCCCGGCAGGTCCCGGCCGAGGGCCTCGTGCTCCTGCCCGGCCTCGTGGACCTGCACACCCACCTGCGCCAGCCCGGCAAGGAGGACGCCGAGACGGTCGAGACCGGCACCCGCGCCGCCGCCCTGGGCGGCTTCACCGCCGTGCACGCCATGGCCAACTCCACGCCCACGGCGGACACCGCCGGCGTCGTCGAGCAGGTGTGGCGTCTCGGCCGCGAGGCCGGCTGGTGCGACGTCCACCCGGTGGGCGCGGTGACCGTCGGCCTGGCGGGGGAGGCCCTCGCCGACCTCGGCGCGATGGCCGACTCGCAGGCATCCGTGCGCATGTTCTCCGACGACGGCATGTGCGTGCACGACGCCGTGATCATGCGCCGCGCCCTCGAGTACGTGAAGTCCTTCGACGGGTTCGTGGCCCAGCACGCGCAGGAGCCCAGGCTCACCGCCGGCGCCCAGATGAACGAGTCGGAGCTCTCCGGCGTCCTCGGTCTGGCCGGCTGGCCCGCCGTCGCGGAGGAGGCGATCATCGCCCGCGACGTCCTCCTCGCCCAGCACGTCGACTCCCGCCTGCACGTCTGCCACGTCTCCACCGCCGGCTCCGTCGAGCTCATCCGCTGGGCCAAGGAGCAGGGCGTCAAGGTCACCGCCGAGGTCACCCCCCACCACCTGCTGCTCACCGAGGAGCTCGTGCGCAGCTATGACCCCGTGTTCAAGGTCAACCCGCCCCTGCGCCGCGAGTCCGACGTGCTCGCCCTGCGGGAGGCGCTCGCGGACGGCACGATCGACACGGTGGGCACCGACCACGCCCCCCACACGGCGGAGTCCAAGCAGTGCGAGTGGACCGTGGCCGCGATGGGCATGACCGGCCTCGAGACCGCCCTGTCCGTGGTGCAGCAGGCCATGGTGGACACCGGCCTGATGGACTGGGCCGGCGTGGCCCGGGCGATGTCCGTGACGCCCGCCCGCATCGGCGGCCTCACCGAGCAGGGCCGGGCGGACGAGGACGGCGTGCCGCTCGTCGGCGCCCCGGCCAACCTGGTCCTGTGGGATCCCGCCGTGCGGCGCACCGTGGACCCGGGGACGCACGCCACGCGCTCGCGCAACAGCCCGTACCGCGGCATGGAACTGCCCGGCGCCGTGGTGCACACCGTGTACCGGGGCCGGCAGGTCGTCGTCGACGGCGCCCTCGGCGAGCCCGTGCGCCACCCGGCCGAGGGGAGCACGGCGTGAGCGTCCCGGCCCTGACGACGACGGCGGCCGCCCTGGCCGGGGTGCGCCCCGTGGCGCCCCGGGCGCCCATGAAGGACTACGCGGACGTGTGGCTGCCCATCACGCTCGGCACCCTCGCGGTCATCGCCCTCCTGCTCGCCCTGCTCTGGTGGGGCTGGCGGGGTCGGCGCCGCCGCCAGGCGGGCGTCCCGGCGCCCGCCCCGGTGCCGCCCGAGGTGCTCGAGCGCGAGCCCGCCGAGCGCTCGGAGGGCATGTTCGTGGGCACCGTGTCCGGGCAGGACCGCCTGGACCGGGTCGCCGTCCACGACCTCGGGATCCGTTCGGACGCGGTCGTGGAGGTCCACACCGCGGAAGACCGGCCCGGGCTCCTCGTGCTGCGCCCGCACGTGGCCCCGCTGTTCGTGCCCGCCGCGCACCTGGTGGAGGCCGGCCTCTCCGCCGGGATCGCCGGGAAGTTCACGGAGCCCGGCGGCCTGGTGGCGTGGGGCTGGCGCCTCGGCGACGCCGACCTCACCTCCGCCTTCCGCCCCCGCCGCCCCGAGGACCGGGCGCGCCTGCTGGCGGCCCTGCAGACCATCATCGACCGCGCGGCCCCCGTCCGCGCAGGACAGGAGGACGCCCGATGAGCACCCCGACCCCCGAGACCGCCGTGCTCGTGCTCGAGGACGGCACCGTGCACCGCGGCCGCCCCTACGGCGCGCGCGGCACCACCCTGGGCGAGGCCGTCTTCACCACCGGCATGACCGGGTACCAGGAGACCCTCACCGACCCCTCCTACGCCCGCCAGATCGTGGTGCAGACCGTCCCCCACATCGGCAACACCGGCGTCAACGACGAGGACGCCGAGTCCCGCGCCATCTGGGTGGCCGGCTACGTGGTCCGCGACGCCGCCCGCCGCCCGTCGAACTGGCGCTCCGAGCGCACCCTGGACGAGGAGCTCGCCGCCCACGGCGTGGTGGGCATCCAGGACGTGGACACCCGCGCGATCACCCGCGCGCTGCGCACCGAGGGGTCCATGAAGGCCGGCATCTTCTCCGGCGCGGACGCACAGCGCCCCGAGACCGAGCTGCTGGAGGAGGTCCGCAGCCAGCCCTCCATGGCCGGGGCCCGCCTGGCCGAGACCGTCACCGCGGAGGCGGCCTACGTCGTCGAGCCCGCCGACCACGGATGGGAGGGGGAGCCGATCGCCACGGTCGCCGCCCTGGACCTGGGCATCAAGGCCGCCACCCCGCGGCATCTGGCCGCCCGCGGCATCCGCGTGCACGTGCTGCCCGCGGACGCGGACTTCGCCGCGATCCAGGCCGTGCAGCCGGACGGCGTGTTCCTCTCCAACGGCCCGGGCGACCCCGCCACCGCGGACGAGCAGGTGGCCGTGCTGCGCCAGGTGCTCGATGCCGGCCTGCCGTACTTCGGCATCTGCTTCGGCAACCAGATCTTCGGCCGCGCCCTGGGCTTCGGCACCTACAAGCTGCCGTTCGGCCACCGCGGCCCCAACCAGCCCGTGATGGACAAGGCCACCGGCCGGGTGGAGATCACCTCGCAGAACCACGGGTTCGCCGTCGACGCGCCGATCGGCGAGGTCGTGGAGGCCCCCGAGGCGCGCTACGGCCGCGTGGAGGTCTCCCACTGGTCCCTCAACGACCAGGTGGTCGAGGGCCTGCGCCTGCTCGACCGCCCCGCCTTCTCCGTCCAGTTCCACCCCGAGGCCGCCGCCGGGCCGCACGACTCGCTCGGCCTGTTCGACCGCTTCGCGCAGGCGCTCTCCGAGCGCCGCGCCGGCACCGCCGCGTCCGCCACCACCGAAGGAGCCTGATCCATGCCCAAGCGCACCGACCTGAAGTCCGTCCTGGTCATCGGCTCCGGCCCCATCGTGATCGGCCAGGCCGCGGAGTTCGACTACTCCGGCACCCAGGCCCTCCGTGTGCTGAAGGAGGAGGGCGTGCGCGTCGTCCTCGTGAACTCCAACCCGGCCACGATCATGACCGACCCGGAGCTGGCCGACGCCACCTACGTGGAGCCCATCACCCCCGAGGTGGTCGCCAAGATCATCGAGAAGGAGCGCCCGGACGCGGTGCTGCCCACCCTCGGCGGCCAGACCGCGCTGAACACCGCGATCGCCCTGGACAAGGACGGCGTCCTCGAGCTGTTCGGCGTCGAGCTGATCGGCGCGAACATCGCCGCGATCGAGCTGGGCGAGAACCGGGAGAAGTTCAAGGGCGTCGTCGAGCGCGCCGGCGGCGAGTCCGCGCGCTCGCACATCGTGCACACCATGGACGAGGCCCTCGCCGCCGTCGAGGACCTGAAGTACCCCGTGGTGGTCCGCCCGTCCTTCACCATGGGCGGCCTCGGCTCCGGCATGGCCTACGACGAGGCCGACCTGCGCCGCATCTGCGGCGCCGGCCTGCAGTACTCGCCCACCTCGGAGGTGCTCCTCGAGGAGTCCATCCTCGGGTGGAAGGAGTACGAGCTCGAGATGATGCGGGACAAGAACGACAACGTCGTGGTGGTCTGCTCGATCGAGAACGTGGACCCCGTGGGCGTGCACACCGGCGACTCCATCACCGTGGCCCCGGCCATGACCCTGACGGACCGCGAGTACCAGAAGCTGCGCGACATCTCCATCAACGTCATCCGCGAGGTCGGCGTGGACACCGGCGGCTGCAACATCCAGTTCGCCGTGAACCCGGAGGACGGGCGCGTCGTCGTCATCGAGATGAACCCGCGCGTGTCCCGCTCCTCGGCGCTGGCCTCGAAGGCCACCGGCTTCGCGATCGCCAAGATCGCCACCAAGCTGGCCCTCGGCTACACGATGGACGAGATCCCCAACGACATCACGCGGAAGACCCCGGCCTCCTTCGAGCCGGTGCTCGACTACGTGGTGGTGAAGGTCCCGCGGTTCGCGTTCGAGAAGTTCCCCGCCGCCGACCCGACCCTGACCACCACCATGAAGTCGGTGGGCGAGGCCATGGCGATCGGCCGCAACTTCACCGAGGCCCTGCAGAAGGCGCTGCGCTCGCTCGAGCAGAAGGGCTCGGAGCTGGCCTTCGACCCCGACGCCGACCCGGTCGCCCTCCTGGAGCAGGCCCGCACCGCCACCACGCAGCGCCTCGCCCAGACCCAGCAGGCCCTGTACGCGGGCGCCACGCTCGAGCAGGCGTTCGAGGCCACGAGGATCGACCCGTGGTTCCTGGACCAGTTCATGCTCATCAACGAGATCGCCGACGAGGTCCGCACGGCGCCGGAGCTCGACGAGGCGGTCCTGCGCCGCGCCAAGCGCCACGGCTTCTCCGACGCCCAGATCGGCCGCCTGCGCCACATGGACCCGGCCGTGGTCCGCGGCGTCCGGCACGCGCTCGGCGTGCGCCCCGTGTTCAAGACCGTGGACACCTGCGCCGCCGAGTTCGAGGCGTTCACGCCCTACCGGTACTCGAGCTACGACCTCGAGACCGAGGTGCAGCCGCACGAGAAGGAGTCCGTGGTGATCCTCGGCTCCGGGCCCAACCGGATCGGCCAGGGCATCGAGTTCGACTACTCGTGCGTGCACGCCACGCTCGCCCTGCGCGAGGCCGGGTTCGAGACCGTCATGGTGAACTGCAACCCCGAGACGGTCTCCACCGACTACGACATCTCGGACCGCCTCTACTTCGAGCCGCTCACCCTCGAGGACGTCCTCGAGGTGATCGCCGCGGAGGAGGCCTCCGGCGGCGTGGCCGGCGTGTTCGTCCAGCTCGGCGGCCAGACCCCGCTCAAGCTGGCCCAGCAGCTCGAGGACGCCGGCGTCCCGATCCTCGGCACGTCGCCCGCGGCCATCGACCTCGCCGAGCACCGCGGCGAGTTCGCCCGCGTCCTGGACGACGCCGGCCTGATCGCCCCGAAGAACGGCACCGCCGTGTCCTTCGAGGATGCCAAGCGCGTGGCGGACGAGATCGGCTACCCCGTGCTGGTGCGCCCGTCGTACGTGCTGGGCGGCCGCGGCATGGAGATCGTGTACACGGAGGAGGCGCTGGCCCACTACGTGCGCCACGCCACGGAGATCACCCCGAGCCAGCCGATGCTCGTGGACCGGTTCCTCGAGGACGCGATCGAGATCGACGTGGACGCCCTCTACGACGGCACCGAGCTCTACCTGGGCGGCGTCATGGAGCACATCGAGGAGGCCGGCATCCACTCCGGCGACTCCGCGTGCGTGCTGCCGCCCGTCACGCTCGGCCCGGACGTGCTCGAGCGCGTCCGCGCCGCCACGGAGCGGATCGCGGCCGGCGTCGGCGTGCGCGGCCTGATCAACATCCAGTTCGCGCTGGCCTCGGACGTGCTCTACGTGATCGAGGCCAACCCGCGCGCCTCGCGCACGGTGCCCTTCGTCTCGAAGGCCACCGGCGTGCAGCTGGCCAAGGCCGCCGCGCTGATCGGCATGGGCAGCACGCTCGCGGACCTGCGCGCCGAGGGCCGGATCCCGTCGGACTACGACGGCGGGGCCCTCCCGCTGGGTGCGTCCGTGGCCGTCAAGGAGGCCGTGCTGCCCTTCACCCGGTTCCGCACCGCGGAGGGCCGCGTGGTCGACTCGCTGCTGGGTCCGGAGATGCGCTCGACCGGTGAGGTCATGGGCATCGACCGGCACTTCGACACGGCCTTCGCCAAGTCCCAGGCCGCGGCCGGCGGCCCCCTGCCCACCGAGGGCCGGGTGTTCGTGTCCGTGGCCAACCGGGACAAGCGCACCGTGGTGGGCCTGGCCAAGCGCCTGGTGGACCTCGGCTTCGAGATCGTCTCCACCGGCGGCACCGCCGAGGTGCTGCGCCGCAACGGCGTGCCCGCGGAGGTCGTGGCCAAGATCGCCGCCGCGACGGACGCCGACGGCGCCGGGACCGTGCTCGAGCAGCTCCATGACGGACGCGTGGACCTCGTGCTCAACACCCCCTCCGGGGGCGAGGCCCGCACGGACGGCTACGAGATCCGGGCGGCCGCCACCTCGCTCGGCGTCCCGGTGATCACCACCACGGCGGAGTTCGCGGCGTGCCTGCAGGCCATCGAGGCCATGCGGACCTACGCGTGGTCGGTCACCTCCCTCCAGGAGCACGAGGTCCGCCTCGCCGACGCCGTCGCCGAGGCCCGCGCATGAGCGCGACCGACGGCGCCCCCGCTCCCTTCGGCCGGCGCCTGGCCGAGGCCATGGCCGCGGCCGGGCCCCTGTGCCTGGGCGTGGACCCGCATCCGGGCCTGCTCGCCGACTGGGGTCTGGAGGACACCCCCGCCGGCCTCGAGGAGTTCTCGGTGCGGGCGCTCGCGGCCGCGGCGGGGGAGGGGACCCTCCGGGTGGCGGCCCTCAAGCCGCAGGTGGCCCTGTACGAGCGCCACGGATCGGCCGGTGTCGCGGCCCTCGAGCGGCTCCTGGCCCGGGCCCGGGACGCCGGCGTGCTGACGATCGCCGACGCGAAGCGCGGAGACATCGGCTCCACCATGGACGGCTACGCCGCCGCCTGGCTGGACCCGGCCTCCCCGCTGGCCGCGGACGCGGTCACCCTCAGCCCGTACCTCGGGTACGGGACGCTGTCGGCCACGGTCGAGCGCGCCCGCGCCGCCGGCCGGGGCGTGTTCGTCCTGGCTCTGACCTCGAACCCGGAGGGCGTCTCGGTGCAGCACGCGGGCGCGGCCGAGCCCGAGGGGGCCGTGGCGGCCCGGATCGTGGCGGCCGCCGCGGCCGACAACGCCCGCCTCGCCGAGGCGGGGGACTGGGGGCCCGTGGGGCTCGTCGTGGGCGCCACGGTGGCGGACCGGGCGGCGGCGCTGGGGGTGGACCTGGCGGGCCTGCGCGGGCCGCTGCTGGCCCCGGGCTACGGGGCCCAGGGGGCCACGGCGGCCGGGATGCGCGACGGGTTCGGTCGCGCGTGGCCGCAGGTGCTCGCCACCTCCTCGCGGGACATCCTCCGGCAGGGACCGGAGGTCGGAGCGCTCACCCGGGCGATCGAGGCCGCGCGGGCGGAGCTGACCGCCGCGTGACGGGTCGGCAAAGAAGATGACGCGTCAGATATTTGGTGGTATTTTCCCGTGGTGACCGAGCGGTATCCGGTTGATCGAAGGCATCACCGGTGACATGACCGCCCGGTCGGGACGAGGAAAGGCGAGTGACCGGATGGCGCTGCGGCAGCTGAGCACGGAGGAGCGGGCGCAGGCCCGGGCGAAGGCGCTGCGCGCCCGGCAGGAGCGCGCGGAGGTGAAGTCCGCGTTCGCCGCCGGCGAGGTCTCCCTCGGGGAGGTGCTCGACCGTGCGCACCGGGACCCGGCCATCGGCCGGCTGCGCACGGTGGACCTGCTGCAGGCGCTGCCGGGCGTCGGCGCGGTCCGGGCCACCGCCGTGATGGCGTCCTGCGAGATCTCCCCGGCGCGCCGGCTCAAGGGGCTCGGCCGCCGTCAGCGGGAGGCGCTGATCGCCTATATTGGCCGGTGACCATCCCACCCGCGGCGCGGGGCCGCTCCCGGCGGGCCGCCGTGCGCCCGTGACCCAGGAGACCGCGTGAGCACCCTCGACGACCTCGGCCCGGTTCCCCCCGTCCCCGGCGAGCGCGCCCCCTCCCGCCCCCCGGTCCCGGGGGCCGGCGTGACCGTCCTGGCCGGTCCCACCGCCGTCGGCAAGGGCACGGTGTCCGCCTACATCCGCGAGCACTACCCCCAGGCGTGGCTGTCCGTCTCCGCCACCACGCGGGCGGCGCGCCCGGGCGAGGAGGACGGGGTGCACTACTACTTCACCACCCCGGAGGAGTTCGACGGCCTCGTGGAGCGGGACGAGATGCTCGAGTGGGCGGTGGTGCACGGCGCCCACCGGTACGGCACGCGCCGCGACCGCGTCATGGACGCGGTGGCCGCCGGCCGCCACGTCCTGCTCGAGATCGACCTCCAGGGGGCCCGGCAGGTGCGCCGCACCCTGCCCGAGGCCACCTTCGTGTTCCTGGCCCCGCCCAGCTGGGAGGAGCTGGTCGCCCGTCTGGTCGGCCGCGGCACGGAGGGGCCCGCCGAACAGCGCCGTCGCCTGGAAACGGCTAGACTGGAACTCGCTGCCGAGCCGGAGTTCGACGCCGTCGTCGTCAACGACACGGTGGAGCGCGCCGCCGCCGAGCTCGTGAGGCTCATGGGCCTGGACCCCGCGTCCGGCGTGCCCGCCGCCTGAGCCGCCCGGCCCCGCGCGGGCCGAGCCCCTCACGCCGCAGCAGACCGACCGACCGCGAGACCCTCTGGAGACCCACGTGACCGACCAGTACGAAGGCATCGTCAACCCGCCCATCGACTCCCTCCTGGAGCGGGTGGACTCGAAGTACGCCCTGGTGCTGTTCGCGGCCAAGCGGGCCCGCCAGATCAACGCCTACTACTCGCAGCTCCACGAGGGCCTGTTCGAGTACGTCGGCCCGCTCGTCGACACCCACCTGAACGAGAAGCCGCTGTCCATCGCCCTGCGCGAGGTCGAGTCGGACGTCCTGGTGATGCGTGAGGAGCAGGCCCACCCGGGCGTCGCGGAGCTGGCCGACGAGGAGTTCGGCGACTTCCAGCTCCCCGGGGACGACGACCCGTTCGCCGCGGACCTGACCGTCGCGGAGCCGACGATCGAGGGCGTGGAGCCCGAGGCGTACGCGCCGTCGCGGGTGGAGCGCGAGGCGCAGGTGCAGGAGGACGTCACCGAGGGCGTCGACGTCGCCGACGAGGACGCCTGACCGTCCCATGGAGGTCGTCCTCGGCGTCGGCGGCGGGATCGCGGCCTACAAGGCCGCCCTGTTGCTGCGCCTGATGACGGAGGCCGGGCACGGCGTCACGGTCGTGCCCACGGAGAACGCCCTGCGCTTCGTGGGCGCCCCCACCTGGGAGGCGCTGTCCGGCCGGCCCGTGCGCACGGACACGTTCACGGACGTGGACCAGGTCCAGCACGTCCGCCTCGGCCGCCGCGCGGACCTCGTGGTGGTCGCGCCGGCCACCGCCGATCTGCTCGCCCGCACCGCGGCCGGCATGGCCCCCGACCTGCTGGGCAACGTCCTGCTCACCGCCACCTGCCCGGTGGTGCTCGCCCCGGCGATGCACACGGAGATGTGGCTCCACCCCGCGACCCGGGCGAACGTGGCCACGCTGCGCGGGCGCGGCGTCACCGTGGTGGAGCCCGCCTCCGGCCGCCTCACCGGGGCGGACTCCGGGCCCGGCCGCCTGCCGGAGCCCGCGGACATCTGGGCCGCGGCGCAGGCGGCGGCGGACGGCGGCGTCGACGGCGGCCACGCCCCGGATCCCGCCCTCGCGCCCCTGGCCGGGCGCACCGTGGTGATCACCGCCGGCGGGACGCGCGAGCCCCTCGACCCCGTCCGGTACCTGGGCAACCGCTCCTCGGGCAAACAGGGGGTGGCCCTCGCCGAGGTGGCCCTGGCCGCGGGGGCGCGCGTGCGGTTCGTCGCGGGCACCATGAGCGTGGATCCGCCCGCCGGCGCGGAGGTGACCCGCGTGGAGTCCACCCAGGAGATGCTGGAGGTCGTCCTGGACCGCGCCGCGGACGCGGACGCCCTCGTCATGGCCGCGGCGGTGGCGGACTTCCGCCCGGCGCAGGTGGCCGAGGACAAGATCAAGAAGACGGACGACGGCGGCGCCCCCACCCTCGTCCTCGAGCGGACCCCGGACGTGCTCGCCACGGCCGTGCGGGTCCGCGACTCCGGCGGGCCCATGGCGCCGGTCGTCGTCGGGTTCGCCGCGGAGACCGGGGACGCGGACACCACGCCCCTCGAGTACGGGAGAGCCAAGCTGGCCCGCAAGGGCTGCGACCTGCTGGTGGTCAACGAGGTCGGCCGCGGGCTCGTCTTCGGGCGGGACGAGACGGAGGTGACGGTCCTCTCCGCCGCGGGGGACCCGCCCGTCGTCCGGACCGGCACCAAGGCGGAGGCGGCCGAGACCGTGCTCGCGGCCCTGGCGGGCGTGCTGGCCCGGCGGGGCGCCGATGCGGCGTCCGGGCGCTGATCTAGACTGGGCGGCATGACCGAGACCGCCCCCTCGAGCCCCTCCACCGTCGCCGAGCCGTACCGCGGCGTGGGCGGCGGCGAGCTGCGCCTGTTCACCTCCGAGTCCGTCACCGCGGGCCACCCGGACAAGATGTGCGACCAGATCTCGGACGCCATCCTGGATGCCATCCTCGCCGCGGACCCCTCCGCCAAGGTCGCGGTGGAGACCCTCTCCACCACGGGCCTGGTGCAGGTGGCCGGCGAGGTGAACACGTCCGCGTACGTGGAGATCCCCAAGATCGTCCGCGAGACCATCCTGGACATCGGCTACGACTCCTCGGCCAACGGCTTCGACGGCGCCCAGTGCGGCGTCAATATCTCCATCGGCCAGCAGTCCTCGGACATCTTCGCGGGCGTCACCCGTTCCCTCGAGGCGCGCGAGCAGGGCTCCGCGGACACCGTGGACGAGCAGGGCGCGGGGGACCAGGGCATCATGTTCGGCTACGCCTCGGACGAGACGCCCACCCTGATGCCCACCCCCATCCACCTGGCCCACCGGCTCTCCGAGCGGCTCACGGCCGTGCGCCGCATGCAGAACTCGCCCCTGCCCTACCTGCTGCCGGACGGCAAGACGCAGGTCACCGTGGGCTACGACGCCGACCACCGCCCCCGCACCGTGGAGACCGTGGTGGTCTCCACGCAGCACCACGACGTGGTGTCCCAGGAGCAGCTGCGCCAGGACGTGGCCGAGCACGTGATCCGGCCCGTGCTCGAGCACTCCGGACTGGATGTCTCCGCCACCCGGTCCATCATCAACCCGGGCGGCAAGTTCGTGATCGGCGGGCCGGTGGGGGACGCCGGCCTGACCGGCCGCAAGATCATCGTGGACACGTACGGCGGCATGGCCCGGCACGGCGGAGGCGCCTTCTCCGGCAAGGACCCGTCCAAGGTGGACCGCTCCGCCGCCTACGCGCTGCGCTGGGTGGCCAAGAACGTGGTCGCCGCCGGCCTCGCGGCCCGCGCGGAGTTCCAGGTGGCCTACGCCATCGGCTCGGCCCGTCCCGTCGGGCTGTACGTGGACACCTTCGGCACCGCCACGGTCCCGGAGGACACCATCATCGCCGCCGTGAACGAGGTCTTCGACCTGCGTCCGGCCGCGATCGTGAAGGCGCTGAACCTGCTGCGGCCCATCTACCGCAAGACGGCCGCGAGCGGTCACTTCGGGCGCGAGGAGGCCGACTTCACGTGGGAGCGCACCGACCGGGTGGACGAGCTGCGCCGCGCCGCCGGGGTGTGAGCCGCCACGGACGCGCTGTTCAGCCTCCCCGAGGCCCAGGACGCCCCCCGGCTGCCTGAGTCCGCCGAGGGCTGGCCGGAGGACCCGGTGGCCCGGGTGCTGCTCGACACGCCCGTCCCGCACCTGGACCGCGAGTTCGACTACCTCGTCCCGCCCGCCCTCGACGCGCGGGCCGTGCCAGGCTCCCGCGTCACCGTGCGCTTCGGCGGGCGGGAGATGACCGGCTGGCTCGTGGCGCGCGTGGCGCAGCCGTCCACCGGCGCCCAGCTCACCGCGCTGTCCGCGGTGCCCACGGCGATCCCCCCGCTGACCGAGGAGGTCCTGGCGGCGGCACGGGCCGTGGCCGCGCGGCAGGCCGGCGTCGTCACGGACGTCCTGCGCTCCGCCGTGCCCGTGCGTGTGGCGGGTGTGGAGAGGGAGTTCCTCGCCGCCGCGGACACCGGACCCGTCACGGACCACCCGGTCTCCGAGGACGCCGCCTCGGACACCCCCGGCGCCGCGACCGCGCGGACCGCGCCGACGGTGTGGGAGTCGCTCGAGGGCGGCACCGCGTTCGTGGCGTCGGCCGTGGCCGGCGACGCCGTCCGGGCCGCCGCCGTCGTCCCGTCCCGGCTGGGCGAGTGGGACGAGGCCGCGGCCCTGGCCTCCCTGGCCGGCGTGGTGGCGGACGCGGGCGGCGGCGTCCTGCTGCTGGTCCCGGACCACCGGGACCTGGACCGGCTCTCCGCCGCGCTCGCGGCGGAGCTCGGACCGGAGGGGTTCGTGCGGATCGGCTCGGAGGACGGGAACACCCCGCGCTACCGGGCCCACCTGTCCCTCGTGACGGGGCGGGTGCGCGTGGCCGCGGGCACGCGGGCCGCGGCCTGGGCGCCCGTGCCGGACCTGCGCCTGGTGGTCCTGTGGGACGACGCCGACGACGCCTACGCCGAGCCGCGCGCCCCGTACTTCCACGCCCGGGAGGCGGTGCTCGAGCGGGCCCGCCAGGAGGGGGCCGCGGTGCTGTGCGCAGGGCCGTCCCGCTCCGTGCCCGTGCAGCGGCTCGTCGAGTCCGGGTGGCTGCTGGAGATGTCCGCCCTGCGCCCGGCCCGGCGGGAGGCCGGCCCGCGCGTGGTGGCCTCCGCGGACTCGTGGGAGGCGGCCCGGGATCCCTTCGCCCGCCGTGCCCGGCTGCCGCACGCGGCGTGGGAGGCGGCGCGCAGGGCGCTGACCGGGCCGGCTCCGGGCCCCGTGCTCGTGCAGGTGGCCCGGGCGGGCTTCATCCCCGCCGTGGTCTGCGACCGGTGCCGCACCCCCGCCCGGTGCCGGGCGTGCGCCGGGCCGCTGGCCTTCCGCGACCGCGCCGCGGCCGCCCGGGGCGAGCTTGCCTGCCGCTGGTGCGGCACCCGGGAGCGGGGCTTCCGCTGCACCGAGTGCGGCGCCGCGGGGGTGCGCGCCGGGGCGCGCGGCGTGGACCGCACCGCCGAGGAGCTGGGGCGGGCCTTCCCCCGGGTGCCGGTGCACTCCTCCTCGGCGGACCACCGGCTGGGCGCCGTGGGGGACGGGCCGGCGCTCGTGGTGGCCACGGTGGGCGCCGAGCCGCGCGCCGAGGGCGGCTACGCGGCGGCCCTGCTCCTGGACGGCGACGTCCAGCTGCAGCGGGAGGGACTGGACGTCCCCGCGCAGGTGCTCTCCCGCTGGCTGGCCGCGGCCGCGCTCGTGCGGCCGGCCCACCAGGGGGGCGTGGTGGTGGTCACCGCGGAGCACGAGGCGGTGGTGGGGGCCCTGGTCCGGCGCGATCCGCAGGGTTTCGCCGGCCGGCTCCTGGCCGAGCGCCGCGAGCTGCGCCTGCCGCCGGCCTGGCGGATCGCCGAGGTCGTGGGGACGGCCGCCGCCGTGGCCGAGTACCTCGCGCTCGTGGAGGCCGCCCGTCGCGAGCGCCGTGCCGCCGCAGGCGACGCCGGCGTCCCGGCTCCGGCGCTGCCGCCCCTGCCGTGGATCGGCCCCGTCCCGGACAGCGCGGACGAGACCCGCCACCGGGCACTGCTGCTGTTCCCGTACGCGGCCGCCGCGGAGACGGCCGTCGTGCTGCGGGCGGCCCGCGCCGCCGCGAGCGCCCGCCGGGAGCAGCCGCCGGTGCGCCTGCGCCTGGACCCGCCCGGCGTGCTCTGATCCGGCCGCCGTCGCTCCGGCTCAGGGGTCCGCTCGGGAGAGCCAGGTCCGGATCAGGGACGCGCATTCCGCCGGGCGCTCGTAGTGGAGGAGGTGGCCTACGCCGTCGAGCAGGTGGAGCACCGGAGACCCCCCGGCGAGCCGGATGTGCTCGGCCAGGGCGTGCTGGGCCGCGGGCGAGCCCATCGGGTCCTGGACGCCGCCGATCAGGAGGACGGGCAGGTCGAGGTGCGCGGCGGCGTCGAGCACGCTCCCCCTGCTCGAGCCGCGGTACGCCTCGGAGAGCATGCGCGCGGACGCGAAGGAGGAGAAGTGCCGCCGGTGCTGGTCGTGGGTGTACGCGAGCACGGCACGGTCCCGGGTCTGCGTCATGGCCGCCGTCGTGGCCCAGACGATCGGCGGCGCCCCCAGCAGCGCCCGCCCGGCACGCTCCGGCAGGCGGGCCGCCGCCTCGTACCAGGCCTGCGCGGCGGCCGAGAGCAGCCGCGCGGAGCGAGACCCCGAGGCGTCGAGCGCGGGCTCGGCGATGGGGTTGAGCAGGACGAGGGCGTCGGCGAGCGGGCCGCCCGCGGCCCGGGCGTCCGCCACCGCTCGTGCGGCCACCACGGACCCGTAGGAGTGGCCCACGAGGACGGCCGTTCCCGTCGGACGCGCCGCGGCCAGGACCTGGCGCAGAGCGTCGGCGTGGTGGGCCACCGAGTGCGCGGCGTGCGGGAAGGCGGGGGAGGCGCCGAACCCCGGCAGCTCCACCGAGAGCACGGCACGCTCGGGCAGACAGTCCGCCAGCAGCGCCAGACCGTGATGGTCGCCCCGGAACCCGTGGACGAACACGAGGTCCGGGGAGGGCTGCCCGGCGCGGGAGGCCACGGGCCCGTACGACCACACGGCGAGGGCCGTGCGCGCCCCGGACGAAGGGTCGGCGATCGTCACGTCCCGCCGCACAGGGACGCGCGCCGGCTGCCCCGTCAGCACGCGCGTGTCCCGGGGCGGGGCGGGCGGGCGCAGCAGGTCGCGCAGACGGACACGGTCCACGGGGCGCGGCGTCATCCTCACGGGCGGTCCCTCCTCGGCCTCCGGCGACACGGCCACCGCCCGAGCGGGGCCGCTCACGAGCCTAGTCCGGCAGCACGGGACTGATGCGCCCATAGGTGACAGTCGTCTTCCCGCCGCGTCTGCGGGCGTGTGGTCCATGATCAACTCGTACTCGACCGGCGTCAATCGGCCCAGGCGGGCCTGTCTGCGGCGGCGGTGGTAGGTCCGCTCGATCCAGGTGATGATCCCGGTCCGCAGCTCGTCCCGGGTGTCCCAGTCGCGTCGGTCCAGCACGTTCTTCTGCAGCAACGCGAAGAAGGACTCCATAGCCGCGTTGTCCCCGGCTGAGCCGACTTGGCCCATCGAGCCGATCAGCCCGTGGACGGTCAGGGCGTCCTGGAAGGCGGTCAATCGGAATTGCGAGCCGCGGTCCGAGTGCACGATGCACCCGGCCACCGCGTCGGTGCCTCCGCGGCGGGCCACGGCCTGCTCGAGGGCGTTCACGGCCAACGAGGCCTGCATCCGGCCGGTCATGGAGTACCCCACGATCCGTCCGGCGTCGAGATCCTTGATCGCGCTTCAGGTAGAGCTTGCCCTCACTGGTGGGGTGTTCGGTGATGTCGGTCAGCCAGAGCCTGTTCGGTGCTTCTGCGGCGAACTGACGGCGGACGTGGTCATCATGCACGGGCGGGCCTGGGCGGGCCTGGGCGGGTCCCGTTCTTGCCCCGCCTGGTCCCGAACGCGCTGTGCCACCCGTTCTGGTGGCAGAGCCGCCAGGCGGTACGGGCCGCCATCGGAGCGCCAGCATTCTCGGCCTCGTCCCGCAGCAGCCGGTACCCGAACTCCGGGTCGTTCAGGTGGGCGTCGTGCAGGGCGTTGGCACGGTGAGCGGCCTCCAGTTCAGCCTCAGTCACCGGGTTCTGGAGCCAGCGGTAGTAGGGCTGGCGGGCGAGCTTGAGGACCCGCAAGGACACCGCGACCGGGATCTGGTCGGCGGCGAGCTCGGACACGAGCGGGTACATCATTTTTTCGGCAGGCTCGCCTGAGACAAGTACGCCGCGGCGCGGCGTAGGACTTCGTTCTCCTGCTCCAGCAACCGGATCCTGCGGCGGGCTGCGCGGAGTTCTTCGGCCTCGGCCTTCGTGGTGCCGGGGGTGTTCCCGGCCTCGATCTCGGCCTGACGCATCCAGTTCGTCAGGCACGAGAAGCTGATCCCGAAGTCCTTCGCGATCTGCTTCAAGTGGGTGCCGGGCTCACGGTTCTGCGCGACCCGGACGACGTCCTCGCGGAACTCTTGGGAGTAGGGGGCGGGCATGGTGCACATCCTTCCCTGTGGTGTGGGAACACCACAGATTGTATGTCACCTACACGTGCATCAGTCCCCCCCCCTCTGGAACACCCGGCGCCGCACCTTCCGGCACCCGCCTATGCAGGATTTCGTGCACCACCGCCCCTCAAAGTCTCAGTAGGACGACAGCCCATCGTGTTACGGTCAAGCTATGCGTTCTTGATCCTTCGCCGTCCCGCGCCCGAGGCCACCGCCCGGCGGGAGCCCGCTTGGCGTGATAACAGCCCGCGCATTGAGGATCCCCATGACCGCGCCCACATCCCTCACCTCCGCACACCTGCGTGTGGACGGCGTCTCCCTGTCCTACGGCGACCGCCGGGTGCTCACCGACGTCTCCTTCACAGTCCCCGTCACCGGTCCCGTTGGCCTGATCGGGGAGAACGGTTCCGGCAAATCCTCTCTGCTGCGAGTGATCGCCGGGGTGATCGAGCCCGACGCCGGCACCATCATCGCAACCGCACCCGGCGGACCAGCCCGCATCGGCTTGCTCCATCAGGAACCGCCGTTCCGCCCCGAAGCCACCGTCTCCGACGCACTCGAGGAGGCGATCGCTCCTGTCCGCCGCGCAGCAGGCGCCGTCGACCGCGCCGCAGCCGCCCTTGCAGACACCCCCGACGAGGCGTTCCTCGCTGATGCCTACGTCCACACCCTGGAGACCGCCGAGCGCCTCCAAGCATGGGAAGTGGACTCCCGTGTGGAGGCGATGCTCCACGGGCTGGGCCTGGCCGCCATCCCGCGCGACCGCCCCACGGGGGATCTTTCGGGCGGGCAGCGCTCCCGCCTGGCGCTGGCCTGGCTGTTGCTGTCCCGGCCAGATGTTCTTCTGCTGGACGAACCGACCAACCATCTTGACGACGTCGCCACCGCCCACCTCCGCGGGGTGCTCGCAGAGTGGCGTGACCCCGTGCTGTTGGCCAGCCACGACCGCGCCTTCCTCGACGAAACCGTCGTGTCCCTTCTCGATCTCGACCCCTCGCCCGCCCCCCACGCGGTGACCTCGTCGCTGGTCGGCGACGGCACGGGCACGGGCATCGGGGTGACGCGCTTCTCCGGCACCTACATGGCCTACCTGCACTCCCAGCTCGACGCCCGCGACCGTTGGGAGCGGCAGTACCGAGACGAGCAGGAGGAACTCAGGCGACTCAGCGCACAGGTCGAACGCGACCAGACCGTCGGCAACCCCTCGCGCGGCGCCCCCAGCGAAGTCCGCACGGCCCGCAAGTTCTACGCGGATCGCAATGCCAAGGTTGTCTCGCGCCGGGTGAACGACGCCCGCGGCCGGCTGAAGGCGCTCAAGGACGCCCAGATCCGAAAGCCCCCAAGACAACTCCGCTTCGCCGGGCTGGCCGCGGCCTCCGACACCGGCCCCAACCGCCAGAACGAGACGACCCCGCCAGCGCAGGGGTACCTCACTGCGATCGAGGTCGGCCTCACCGGACGCTTGGCCCCGACATCGATCACCGTGGGCCCGGGAGAGAAGTGGCTCGTGACGGGACCCAATGGCTCCGGCAAGTCCACGCTGCTCGCGCTGCTCAACCGGTCCTGCACCCCTGACACCGGAACCGTCACCCGGCCACGCGGCCTACGCATCGGACTGCTCACCCAGGAAGTCGTCCTGCCCGACCCGGAGGAACGAGGTCGCGGACGCACGGTGCGGCAGACCTACCAAGACCTGGCCGGCCAGGAGCTGGCCGCCCGGGTTCCGCTGTCCACGTTCGAGCTGATCGAACCTCGGGACGAAGGCCGCCCCGTGGACGTGCTCAGTGTCGGCCAGCGACGCCGCCTCGCCCTGGCTGCGCTGTTGGCGGACCCTCCCGACGTATTGCTGCTCGACGAACCCACTAACCACCTGTCCCTCATGCTGGCGACCCAGCTGGAGGTGATGATCCCCAACTACCCCGGCGGCGTTGTCGTCGCCTCGCACGACCGGTGGCTGCGCCGCGGGTGGCGCGGCCACGTGCTCGAGCTCGACGATCCGCCAACCGATGCATGAACCGTTCGCTGGCGGCGCCCCGCCCCACCGACATCACATGAAGGAGACCCCGCCCATGAACACCCTCCACGGTCGTACCGCACTCGTGACCGGTGTCAGCCGTCGCCAAGGCATCGGTTTCGCCGTCGCCCGCAGGCTCGCCCGCGCTGGAGCGAGTCTGCGGCTCACCCACTACTCTGCCCACGATGCCCAGCAGCCGTGGGGTGCCGACCACATCGATGCCGTGATCGCAGAGCTGCGCCCGGATCTGCACCCCGGCGCGAGCCTGGAGCACACCGAGGCCAACTTCGGCGATCCCAAGGAGCCTGCCCGAGTGATGGACTGGGCCGGGCCGGTAGAGATCCTCGTGGCGAACCACGCACGGTCCGGGGGAGACGGAACCCTCGCTCAGATCACCCCCCAGATGCTCGAGGCGCACTGGCGGGTCGACGCGCAGTCGGTCATCCTCCTCACCCAGCACTTCGCGCACCGCTTCGCGGGGGGACCAGGCCGTGTCGTGTGGATGAGCTCCGGTCAGGCGGAGGGACCCATGCCCGGAGAGGTCGCGTACGCCGGGGCCAAGGCCATGCTGGCCGGGCTCGTCCGAACCGTGGCAGATGAGCTGGTGGATCAAGGAATCCTGCTCAACGCCGTCAACCCAGGACCCGTGAACACCGGCTACCTGGACGAGGCCACCACCTACCGCCCCGAGCAGCTCGACGCGATTCGCGCAGCCTTCCCCTTGGGCCGATTCGGGGAGCCCGACGACCCCGCCCGCCTGATCGAGTTCCTCGTCTCCGACGCGGGCGCCTGGGTAGTGGGACAGACCATCGCGTCAGAAGGAGGCTTCAGACGCTGGTGAACATCGTCGGAAGCCTGATGTGCCGTCAACCCGCATGAACGGCTTTCAGAATCGAATGACGGGGCGCGTTGCCGACTGCCGACGCCACATGGAGCACCCGCTGTGAAGTCCCAAACTTCTCGGGCCCTGCCTTTCATGCCGTTCTTCGAAGAGTTCGGCACGAGTTAGGCGCCGTCATCGGTGAACCTCGACGACAGGTGATCCGCTCCTGGGCGACGCGTGCACGTTCGTCAGCAGTCGGTGTGCCACGCTGACGCCATGCGTCGGCGCCCCATGGCCCTCCTGCCCTCGGGAACAATCACCCTCCGCGACACTCGCCGCTCGCAGACCCGCGACGTTGCCCTCGAGGCTTTCGAGATCGCCGTGAGCCCGGTCCATGCCCGGGACTCTGGGGTACCTCGGGTGCCGTTCTCATGGTTCGACGCCGTCGGGTACTGCAACGAGCTCTCCCGTACAGCCGGGATGTACGAGGCTGACACGGTCCAGGCGCGGGAGGTCGAATGGAACACCGCAGCCGACGGCTACCGCCTGCCCACCGAGGCCGAATGGGACTACTCCTGCCGCGCCGGGACCACGTCACCCACCTATGGCCCGCTCGAGGACATCGCCTGGACCAACCTCGATCATCTCGAGGGCCTCAACTCAGGGGCTATGGGAGTGGGACGCATGCGCCGGTTGGCGTCCACGTGCCATGCGGCGGCCCAGCGCGCCGGCGAGCAGGTCACCAGCTCCGTCGACGGCGCCACCGACACCCTGCAGAAGGATCACGGCGACGTGTTCGAGGTCTTCCCCGCCGAGGTGTCCCGCCAGGTGCCGCGCCCCATCACCGCGTGGGTCCGCGCCGTGTGGGAGGGCGCCGAGATCGGCCCCGACCGCGCCTCCGCGTACCTCACCGAGGACACCAAGGGCGGCCTGTTCTACCGCTGGACCGCCCCCGCGGGCGTCACCCTGCAGGCCGGCATCGCCTACGGCCAGGGCCTGTTCTTCACGCTGTCCCGCACCTCCGAGGGCGAGTTCCCGGGCGTCGTGGCGGACCAGGGCATGGTCGTCTACTACTCCTTCGCGGAGCAGACCATGACGCTCGTCGAGCACTGGGCCGTGGGCGGCTACGTCGACTCCCCGGACAACATCACGGTCTCCCCGTGGGGCGGCGTGGTCATCGCCGAGGACGGCTCCGACTCGAACCACCTGGTGGCCTTCACCGAGCGCACCGGCTCCGTGGCGCTCGCCAAGGACCTCGCCGAGCGCGGCGAGTGGGCCGGTCCCTGCTTCGGCACGGGCGGCACCCTCGTCGCGAACGTCCAGAGCGACTGCACCTACCTGATCACCGGACCGCTGGCGCGCCACCTGGCCCGCTGACGCACCACCCACCGGCGCCACGGCGCCCCCGTCCCGGGTGGGACGGGGGCGCCGTCGTCGTCCGGGTCCACTGCGGCGAACGGCCGCGCCGCCTCCGGCGGGGGCCGCGGGCCGGCACGTAGGATGGCGGGGTCCGCCCCGTGCCCGGGGCCGGGCGCCCCCACCCACCCCCTCGAGCAGCAAGGACACCGAACAGCGTGAGCGAGACGTCCCCGAACGCCACCCCGGCCACCCCGCAGATCCCCGCGGACGCCGAGTACTCCTTCGCCGACGTCGAGGACCGCTGGGCCGGCTGGTGGGAGCAGGCGGGGACCTTCACCCCGCGCGGCGACGGGACCGAGACCCGCACCGTCGTGGACATGTTCCCGTACCCCTCCGGCGACCTGCACATGGGCCACGCCGAGGCGTTCGCGATGGGCGACGTGATGGCCCGCTACTGGATGCAGCGCGGGTACGACGTCCTGCACCCGATCGGCTGGGACTCCTTCGGACTGCCGGCGGAGAACGCCGCGATCAAGCGCAACGCGCACCCGGCCGAGTGGACGTACGCGAACATCGAGACCCAGAAGGGCTCGTTCCAGCGGTACGGGATCGCCGTGGACTGGTCCCGGGAGCTGCACACCTCGGACCCGGAGTACTACCGGTGGACCCAATGGCTGTTCCAGCAGCTGCACAGGAAGGGCCTGGCGTACCGCAAGGACTCGCCCGTGAACTGGTGCCCGCAGGACCAGACCGTGCTGGCCAACGAGCAGGTCGTGGACGGGGCGTGCGAGCGCTGCGGCGCCGAGGTCACCAAGCGCACCCTGAACCAGTGGTACTTCCGCATCACCGAGTACGCCGACGCCCTGCTGGACGACATGGACCAGCTCACCGGCCACTGGCCCGAGCGCGTGCTGGCCATGCAGCGGAACTGGATCGGCCGCTCCGCGGGCGCCACCGTGGAGTTCCAGGTGGAGGACGGGCCCGTGGTGCCGGTGTTCACCACCCGCCCGGACACCCTGCACGGGGCCACCTTCATGGTGGTGGCCGCGGACGCCCCGCTCGCCCTCGAGCTGGTCGACGACGCCCACCGCGCCGACCTGGAGGCGTACCGGGAGGAGCTGAAGAAGGCCTCCGACATCGAGCGTCAGGCCACGGACCGCCCGAAGACCGGCGTGTTCCTGGGCCGGCACGCCGTGAACCCGCTGACCGGTGAGCGCCTGCCGATGTGGGCCTCGGACTACGTGCTGGCCGACTACGGCACCGGCGCCATCATGGCCGTGCCCGCGCACGACCAGCGCGACCTCGACTTCGCCCGTGCCATGGACCTGCCCGTGCGCGTGGTCCTGGACACCGGCGAGGAGGACCCGGCCGAGACCGGCGTCGCCACCACGGGCGAGGGCACCCTCGTGAACTCCGGCGAGCTGGACGGGCTGAGCAGGGCGGACGCGATCGCGCGCGCCGTGGAGATCGTCCAGGCCAGGGGCACCGGCCGGGGGACCACCACGTACCGTCTGCGCGACTGGCTCCTGTCCCGCCAGCGCTTCTGGGGCACCCCCATCCCCGTGATCCACTGCCCCGAGCACGGCGAGGTCCTCGTCCCCGAGGACCAGCTGCCCGTCACCCTGCCCACCGACCTCAAGGGCGAGCAGCTCGCCCCCAAGGGGCAGTCGCCGCTGGCGGCCGCCGAGGACTGGGTGGACGTGCCGTGCCCGGAGTGCGGGGCGCCGGCGAAGCGCGACTCGGACACCATGGACACCTTCGTGGACTCCTCGTGGTACTTCCTGCGCTACGCCTCCCCGTGGGACGAGGACCGGGTGTTCGACCCCGAGCTGGTGCGGACCTGGCTGCCGGTGGACCAGTACGTGGGCGGCGTGGAGCACGCCATCCTGCACCTGCTCTACGCCCGGTTCTTCACCAAGGCCCTGCACGACCTGGGCCTGGTGCCGTTCACCGAGCCCTTCCGCGCCCTGCTCAACCAGGGCCAGGTGCTCAACGGCGGCAAGGCGATGTCCAAGTCCCTCGGCAACGGCGTGGACCTGGGCCGGCAGCTGGACGAGTTCGGCGTGGACGCGGTGCGCACCACCATGGTGTTCGCCTCCCCGCCCGAGGACGACGTGGACTGGGCCGACGTCGCCCCCGCCGCCGCCGGCCGCTTCCTGGCGCGCGCCTGGCGTCTGGCCCGGGACGTGCGCGCGTCCGGGGGGCAGGCGGGCGATCCCGCCGACGGCGCCCTGGCGCTGCGCCGCGTCACACACCGCACCCTGCACGACGCCGCGAAGCTGGTGGAGGACCACAAGTTCAACGTGGTGGTGGCCAAGACCATGGAGCTCGTCAACGCGGCCCGCAAGGAGATCGACGCCGGCGCCGGCGCGGGCGACCCCGCCGTGCGCGAGGCCGCCGAGGCCGTGGCGATCCTGCTGTCCCTCGTGGCCCCGTACGCCGCCGAGGACATGTGGGTCATGCTCGGCCACGAGCCCTCGGTGGTGCGCGCCGGCTGGCCGGCCGTGGACGAGTCCCTCCTGGTGGAGGACACCGTCACCGCGGTAGTCCAGGTCAAGGGCAAGGTCCGCGACCAGCTGCAGGTCCCCGCGGACATCACCGCCGCGGACCTCGAGGAGCGCGCCCGGGCGTCGGAGAAGGTGCGGAACTTCATCGGGGACGCGGAGATCGTCAAGGTGATCGTGCGCGAGCCCAAGCTCGTGAACCTCGTGATCCGCTGACCCAGGCCCCCGACCGCGGAAGGAGACGGGCATGGCGAGCATCGAGGCCTGGCGGGACGACGCCGTCGAACGCCTGCGGGCGCGCCGCGGCCAGCTCGTGGGTCGCGCCCGCTACGGGCTGCGCCCCCCGCGCCGGGACCGCACCGCGATCGTCACCGACTCCTCCGCGGCCCTGCCGGACGCGGTGCTCGCCCACCCCTTCGCCGCGGGCATCCGGCAGGTCCCGCTGGCCGTGATGGTCGGGGACCAGATCCATACAGAGGGCGACGACGACCTCGCCCTCGACCTGCCGCTCGCCCTGGCCGCGGGCACGCCGGTGCGGACCTCCCGCCCCTCACCCGGGGCCTTCCGGGCCGTGTACGCCGACCTCGCCCGCGCCGGCTACGCACGGATCGTGTCCGTGCACCTGTCCGGGGAGCTCTCCGGCACGGTGGAGGCCGCGAGCCTGGCCGCGGTGGACGCGCCGTGCCCCGTCAGCGTGGTGGACTCCCGGACCGCGGGGCTCGCCCTGGGCATGGGGGTCATGGACGCCGCCGTCGAAGCCGGGTTCGGCCGCCCGGTCGACGAGGTCGTGGCGCGGGCGCGGGCGGCGGTCACCGGGTCCACCGTGCTGGTGACGATCCCCAGTCTCGAGCCGCTGCGCCGCGGCGGCCGCGTGGGCGCGGTGTCCTCCCTGCTCGGCACGCTCCTGCAGGTCCGGCCCGTGCTGTCCCTCGACGACGGCGCCCTGCACCTGGCGGACCGGCCCCGGACCACGGCGCGGGCGATCGACCGGATGGTGGAGCTCGTGGCCGACCGCGCGGCGCGCTCGCGGCTGCGCGTGGCCGTGCACACCTACGGCGACGAGGTCGGCGCGCAGACCCTCGTGGAGCGGCTCCAGCCGCACTCGGCCACCCCCGTGCCCGCCGTCCCGCTGCCGGCCGTGCTCGCCGCCCACGTGGGCCTCGGCGCGCTGGCCGTGGTGGCCGTGCCCCTCGACCCGGACACCGCTCCGGAGGGCTGACCACTCCTGCACAGGCGCCCCGCCCGGGCGGGGCGTCCACCGTGCCGGGTGCGGGAGGGGCGCAGGAGACGCACCGGAGCGCACGCTGGCTCCGTGAGCACCCCCCTCCTCGACCCGTCCCGCCCCGGCGCCCCCGCCGACCCGCCGGTCACCGCCGCCGACCTCCGTCCGGTCTCCCCGGACTGGGAGCGGCCCCCGGACCGTGCCCCACTACTGCGCTGGCGCGCCGCCGGCACGGCCCTGCTCCTCGTCCTGGTCGCCGCCGCGGCCTGGTGGGCGGTGCGCTGGCTGACCTCGCCCGTGCCGCCGTCCGTGGCGGGACCCTCCGCGGCGGCGCCGGCCGCGCCGGCCCCAGCATCACCCGGGGTTCCCGGTGTCCCGGCGGCGCCCTCCGCCGCGGCCGGCGCAGACGCCGGGGCCAGCGCAGGCACCGCAGCCTCGGCCGCGGGCTCCGACCCGGCGGCCGCAGACCCGAGCGGGCCCGCCGGTGGCCCGGGTGCGGCCACCGGTCCCGCGGTCCTCCGCGTCCACGTGGTCGGTCAGGTCCGCCGCCCCGGCGTCGTCGAGCTGACCCCCGGCGCCCGGGTGTCCGACGCGGTCGCCGCCGCCGGCGGAGCGAGCGGAGACGCACGCACCGACCGGATCAACCTGGCCGCCCCCGTGGCCGACGGCCAACAGGTGGTGGTCCCCGACGCGGACACCGACCTCACCCCCGACACCGCCGGCCCCGGTGCGGCCGCCGATGCCGCCGCCGGGCCCGGGAGCACCGACAGCTCCACAGCCGGGGGAACCGGAGGAGCCGCGGCGGCCCCCGGCGACGACCGGGTGGACCTCAACACGGCCGACGCCGCCGCCCTCGAGACCCTCCCCGGGGTCGGCCCCGCCACCGCGGAGAAGATCATCGACCACCGTCAGTCCGTGGGCCCCTACACCGGCCTGCAGGACCTCGACGCCGTCCCCGGGATCGGCCCCGCGACCCTGGACCGGCTGGCCGACCACGTCACGTGGTGAACGGCACCCATGGCCGCCCGCGCCCCCGCACCCGTCGACGCCCGATGGGTCCCCGCCCTGCTGACCTGCCTCCTCCTGGGGCAGGCCGCGCCGACGTGGCCGTCCGGGGCCTCCGCCGTCGTCTCGGTCGGGTGCCTGGCGCTCGCGGCGGCCGCCGGACTCCGCCTGGCCCTCGGCCGCCCCCACCCGGACGGGCGACGGCGCGGACTGCTCACCGCCTGCGTCCTGGCCGGGGCCGCCGGCGCCCTTCTCGTCCAGCACGTCTCCCTCGACCGCGCGGGAGCCGAACACGTGGGCTGGCCCCAGGCGGTGGCCGACGCCCGCGCCCTCCGTCTCGAAGTCGTGCCCACGGGGGAGCCCACCGCCTCCGACGCCCGCTTCGGGCCCCGCTGGCACCAGCCCGCTCGCGTGGAACGCCTCGGCCACCCGCCCCGAACCCTCGCCCCCGCCGTCGACGTCGTCCTCACCGGCCCCGGCACCGCCCCCACCCGCACCCCGCGCCTGTGCCTGGTCGGCGTGCCCGAGGCGCGCGACGGCACCGTGTTCGTCGCCGCACAGGCCACCCCCACCGCCGGCGCCTGCGGGACCACCGACCCCGGGACCGACACCCCCACGACCACCGGCCGGGACGCCCTGCGCGCCGCCCTGCGCCATGCCGCCGCCGACGGCGTGGGCACCGCGCCCCAGCTCATCCCCGGCCTCGTCCTCGGGGATCGCACCGCCCAGTCCCCGGAGCTCGACCAGGCCATGAAGGACGCCGGCCTCTCCCACCTCTCCGCCGTCTCCGGGGCCAACTGCGCCCTCCTCATGGGCGCCGTCACCCTGCTCCTGCGCACCCTCCGCCTGCCCCGCGCCGCCGTCACCGCCGCCGCCCTCGGCTCCCTGGCCGTGTTCGTCGTCATCGTGGGGCCCGAACCCTCCGTGCTCCGCGCCGCCGTCATGGGCGGGCTCGGCGCGCTCGCGGTGTTCCTGGGGCGGGGTCGGCAGGCGTTCTCCCTGCTCAGCGCGGGCGCCACCGTCCTGCTCGTGGCGGCACCCTCCCTGGCCGGCGAGGTCGCCTTTCACCTCTCGCTCGCGGCCACCGCCGGGATCGTCCTCGCCGCCGCGCCGGCCGACGGGTGGCTGCACGGCCACCTCGTCCGCGTCCTGCCCGACGTGCCGGCCCGCTGGCTCTCGTCCTCCCTCGCCGTGACCGTGGCGGCGCACTTGGCGTGCCAGCCGATCCTCCTGGCCATGACCGGCACCGTCAGCACATGGTCCGTCCCGGCGAACCTCGTCGCGGCCCCGGCCGTGGCGCCGGTGACGGTGCTGGGCACCCTCGCCGCCGCGGTCGTGCTGCCCGCTCCGGCGCTGGCCGGGGCGCTGGTGGCGGTCATCCAGTGGCCGGCGGCCTGGATCGGGGCGGTGGCCCTGACGGCCGCCGACGTTCCGGGGGCGGTCCGGCCATGGCCCGGGGGAGCCCTCGGCCTCTCCCTGGGCGTGCTGCTGACGGTGGCCACGCTGGCCGGGTTCCGGCTCGTGCTGGTCCTGGAGCGCACCCCGCGGGCCCCGGTCCGCCGGGTCGGCCGCTCCGCCCCGCCGGCGCGGGACCGGCTGCCCGCGGGGGGAGTGCTCACCGGAGTGCTGGTGACGGCCGCCCTGGGGACGGGCGCCGCCGTCGTGGTGCCGCGTCCGGCGGGGGCAACGCCGGAGGGCTGGGCACTGGCGTTCTGCGACGTCGGCCAGGGGGACATGGCGGTGTTCCGCTCGGGCCCGGCGTCGGCCGTGGTGGTGGATGCCGGCCCGGATCCCGACGCGGCGCGGCGGTGTTTGGAGGACCTGCACGTGGAACAGGTGGACGCCCTCCTGGTGACGCATCTGCACGCCGACCACGTCGCCGGGGCAGCCGGACTCTCGGGGGGCCTCGCGCCGGCGGAGGTGCGCCACGGGGCGTGGTCGGGCAGCGGCGGGGCCGGACGGGAGGAGCCGGGGATGCCGCCGCCGGTGGGGTCGGTGCCGCTGGCCACGGGACAGGCGGGTGCGGCGGGGCGGACCGGCTGGGAGGTGCGATGGGAGGTCCTGCTGGCAGACCCGCGGGCCGCCGAGCACAACGACGCCTCGGCCCAGCTGCTGGTCACGGTGGAGGGGGACGGGGGAGCGGTCCGCACGCTCGTCACGGGGGACATGGAGGAGGAGTCGAGCGCGGCGTGGGCGGCCGGGCGCCGGTCCGATGCCTCCCCGCCCCCGCGGGTGGACGTGCTCAAGGTGGCCCACCACGGGGCCCGCAACGGTGGCCTCGACGTCCCCGAGGCGGTGGGGGCGCGCCTGCATGTGGTGTCCGTGGGCGCGGACAACGACTACGGCCATCCCCACCCGGTGACGATCTCCGGTCTCGAGCGGCTCGGGCCGGTGGCGCGCACCGACCTCCACGGCACCCTCGCCCTGGTGCCCGCCTCGGACGGGTCCGTGCGTGCGGTGACCGTGCGGGCGCCGGCTGGAGCACCCTGACGCGCGGTGCGCGGGAAAACAACGTTCATTATTGACGAACAGTGTTCGGACAGCGGATGTAGGTCTTACCCATCTAGGATTACCACCACTACATCACCACCCCAGATCAGCCTCGAAGACGGGGGTCGGAGAGCCTCCGGCACAGCCCACCCACATCGAAGGACCGCCGGCCGCCCCGCCTAGGATGGAGACCATGTCCGCCGCACGCAGCTCTCGTCCCTCCCGCGGTGCCCGCGGCGCCGATCCGCTCGCCTGGCGCCAGGCCCAGCCGGGGCCGTTGATGCTGCTGCGGGGCCCCGAGGACTACGCGGCCCGCTGGGTCACGGACCGGGTCCTCGCCGCGCTGCACGAGCACCACGGGTCCCTGGAGACCCACACGTTCCGGGCGGGGGAGTACCAGTCCGGCCAGCTCGCTCAGGCCGCGAGTCCGTCCCTGTTCGCCGAGCCCACCCTCATCCGCGTGGACGGGCTCGAGTCGATGAACGACGCCTTCCTCGAGGACGCCCTCCGCCTGGTCGAGGCGGGCCCCGGCGCGGACGACGTCACCGTCCTGATGCGGCACGCCGGCGGCAACCGGGGCAAGAAGCTGATCGACGCCGTCGCGAAGGCCGGCACGGTGGTGGAGTGCCCGGCGCTGAAGCGGGACGAGGACCGCCTCGCCCTGCTGCAGGCCGAGTTCCGGGAGGCCCGGAAGCGGATCGACGAGGACGCCGCACGCGCCCTCCTGCGGGCCGCGGGGTCCTCCCTCACGGATCTGGCCTCGGCGTGCCGACAGCTGATCGAGGACGTGGAGGGACCCGTCACCGAGGAGGCGGTGGAGACGTACTACGGCGGTCGGGTGGAGGCCACGAGCTTCGCGGTCGCGGACGCGGCCCTGGACGGGCATGCGGCGCGGGCCGTCTCCCTCGTGCGCCACGCCCTCGCCACCGGCGTGCACCCCGTGCTGGTCACCTCCGCGCTGGCGCTCAAGGCCCGCCAGGTGGCGCGGATGATCGACGCGCGGGCCGGCCAGGACGAGCTGGCCTCGCTCCTGGGGGTCGCGCCGTTCCAGGTGCGGTTCGTCCAACAGACGGCGCGGCACTGGAGCCCGGCGGGCATCGCGCAGGCGGTCGAGTGGATCGCCCAGGCGGACGCGGAGGTCAAGGGCGGCTCGCGCAACCCGGACTTCGCGGTCGAGCGCGCGGTGATCCGCGTGGCCGCCGCGGTGCGCCGCTGACCCGGCCCGCGCCCGCAGGGGCGGCGCCACCGGTACGACAACGGCCCCCGACCGTGAGGTCGGGGGCCGTTGTCGCCTGCGCGGGAGGATCAGGCGGTGAGGGCCTTCACGCGCGCGGCGATGCCGGACTTGCGGTTCGCGGCGTTGTTCTTGTGGATGACGCCCTTGGAGGCGGCCTTGTCCAGCTTGCGGGAGGCGGTGCGCAGGGCGGCGACGGCGGCGTCGGCCTCGCCGGCGGCCACGGCCTTCTCGACGGCGCGGATGGCGGTCTTCAGCTCGGACTTCACCGCCACGTTGCGCTGGCGCGCCTTCTCGTTGGTGAGGATGCGCTTCTTCTGGGACTTGATGTTAGCCAAATCGGGTCCTTCGTCTGCAGGCACGCGGAGGGGTCCGCGCGCCGGATGAACAGGGGGTCGTGGAGGGTGCCCGGGTCCGTCGACTGAGCGGCGTGGGGAACACCAGGTGTGAACGCCCCGGGGGTGCCCGTCGACCGGCGGACACAATGCGTACAACCCTACCATCCGCGGCCCGTGGAGCCGGGAGGCGGACACGCGGGTCCGCGCCCGTGGCGCAGGGTCAGCGCTCCCAGCCCTGGACGCGGGCGAGCGCGTCGCCCACCGCCTTGAACCGGGCAGGGTCCAGCACGCCGCCCTCGCGGCGCACCCGGGCCGGGTCCACCCGGAGCACGCGGTCCAGCTTGACCTCGGAGGGGCGACCGCGGCGGTCCCAGGGGCCGGAGCCCACGTCCACGTAGTCCGCGTCCGTGCGCACGCCGTCGTTGCGGTCCCGCGTGGTGAGCATGAGGCCCAGGAGGTGCTCGCCCTCGCGGCCCACGAGGAGCACCGGACGGTCCTTGCCGCGGCCGTCCATCTCCTGGTACGGCACCCACGTCCACACGACCTCGCCGGGACCGGCGGCCGGGCCGGGCAGCGGCGCGTACTGCACGCGTGCACGGCCCGTGAAGTCGGGCAGCGGTGCGCCGCCGTCGTGCCGCCGGGGCGGTGCGGGACGGGCGGGGGAGTCGGGGCGGGCGCCGCGCACCTCCTGGACCGCCTTGAACAGGCGGTAGGCACGGCGGCCGAGGGACAGGGCGCGGTGGAAGTCGAAGGCCATGGCGCCGAATCTATCCGGCGCGCTCCCGCATGGAAGAATGGGCGGCCAGTGTCCCCCGCTCCCGAGTCACCACGAGGATGTGCCCGTGTCGCCCCTGGCGTCCCAGCCCCCGGTCCCCGCCGCCACCGACCCCTCGGTGATCCGCAACTTCTGCATCATCGCCCACATCGACCACGGCAAGTCGACCCTGGCCGACCGCATGCTGCAGGCCACCGGCGTCGTCCAGCCGCGCGAGATGAAGGCGCAGTACCTGGACCGCATGGACATCGAGCGTGAGCGCGGCATCACCATCAAGTCCCAGGCCGTGCGCATGCCGTGGGAGCGGGACGGGGTCAACTACGCCCTGAACATGATCGACACCCCCGGGCACGTGGACTTCACGTATGAGGTCTCCCGCTCGCTGGCCGCGTGCGAGGGCGCCATCCTGCTCGTGGACGCCGCGCAGGGCATCGAGGCGCAGACCCTGGCCAACCTCTACCTGGCCATGGAGAACGAGCTCGAGATCATCCCGGTGCTCAACAAGATCGATCTGCCGGCGGCGGACCCGGAGCGGTACGCGGCGGAGATCGCCAACCTCATCGGCTGCGAGCCCGACGACGTCCTGCGCGTCTCCGGCAAGACCGGCCAGGGGGTCGAGGCGCTGCTGGACCGCGTGGTCGAGCGCCTGCCCGCCCCCGTGGGGGACGCGGACGCCCCCGCCCGTGCCATGATCTTCGACTCCGTGTACGACACGTACCGCGGCGTCGTGACCTACGTGCGCGTGGTGGACGGCAAGCTGTCCCCGCGGGAGAAGATCAAGATGATGTCCACGGGGGCCACGCACGAGCTCCTGGAGATCGGCGTCTCCTCGCCGGAGCCGGTGCCCACGAACGGCCTCGCGGTGGGCGAGGTCGGCTACCTGATCACGGGTGTGAAGGACGTGCGCCAGTCCAAGGTGGGCGACACCGTCACCAACAACGCCCGCCCGGCGTCGGAGAACATCGGCGGCTACGAGGACCCCAAGCCCATGGTCTTCTCCGGCCTGTACCCGATCGACGGCTCCGACTACCCGGTGCTGCGCGACGCCCTGGACAAGCTCAAGCTCAACGACGCCGCCCTCGTCTACGAGCCGGAGACCTCCGTGGCGCTGGGCTTCGGGTTCCGCGTGGGCTTCCTGGGCCTGCTGCACCTGGAGATCGTGCGCGAGCGCCTCGAGCGCGAGTTCGACCTGGACCTCATCTCCACCGCGCCGAACGTGGTGTACGACGTGATGCGGGAGGACCGGGAGGTCGTCACGGTGACCAACCCCTCCGAGTTCCCCGAGGGCAAGATCCTGGAGGTCAAGGAGCCGATGGCCTCGGCCACCGTGATCGTGCCCAGCGAGTACATCGGCTCGGTCATGGAGCTCTGCCAGGCCAAGCGCGGGCACCTCAAGGGCATGGACTACCTGTCCGAGGAGCGCGTGGAGATCCGCTACTGGATCCCGCTGGCGGAGATCGTGTTCGACTTCTTCGACCAGCTCAAGTCCCGCACCAAGGGCTACGCCTCGCTGGATTGGAAGGCGGACGGGGACCAGGTGGCGGACCTCGTGAAGGTGGACATCCTGCTCCAGGGCGAGCAGGTGGACGCGTTCTCGGCCATCACCCACAAGGACAACGCCTACTCCTACGGGACCATGATGACGGGCAAGCTCAAGGAGCTCATCCCGCGCCAGCAGTACGAGGTGCCGATCCAGGCCGCCATCGGCTCGCGCATCATCGCCCGCGAGAACATCCGCGCGATCCGCAAGGACGTGCTCTCCAAGTGCTACGGCGGCGACATCTCCCGCAAGCGCAAGCTGCTCGAGAAGCAGAAGGAGGGCAAGAAGCGCATGAAGATGGTGGGCCGCGTCGAGGTGCCGCAGGAGGCGTTCATCGCCGCCCTGTCCTCGGACGGCGCCGAGCCGGCGAAGAAGTAAGTGCCCGCCGTCCTGCCGCTGGGCCAGCCCGTGCCCGACGACGGCACGTTGCCTCCCGAGGTCGCCGCGCGCGTGCGCGCCGCGGCGGAGGCGGGGGAGCCCCGCACGTTCAGCCTCTACGTGCACGTGCCCTTCTGCACCGTGCGATGCGGCTACTGCGACTTCAACACCTACACGGCGGAGACGTTCGGTCCGGGCGCCGGCCGCGGCGACTACTGGGAGTCCGCCGTGGCGGAGCTGGACCACGCCGTCGCCGCCCTGGAGCGCTCGGGGGTGCCCGCGCGCCCGCTGCACACCGTCTTCGTCGGCGGGGGCACGCCCACGCTCCTGCCGGCCTCCCACCTGGTGCGCATCCTGGCGGAGGCCCGCGAGCGCTTCGGCCTGGCCGAGGGCGCGGAGGTGACCACGGAGGCGAACCCGGACACGCTCACCCCGGAGTACGTGGCGGAGCTGGCCGAGGGCGGGTTCACGCGCCTGTCCGTGGGGATGCAGTCCGTCGTGCCACACGTGCTGTCCACGCTGGAGCGCACGCACACCCCGGCGAACGTGCCGGCCGCGGTGGCGGCGGCGCGGGCGGCGGGGCTGGAGGTGTCCCTGGACCTGATCTACGGCACGCCGGGGGAGTCCCTGGCGGACTGGCGCACCACGCTGGAGGCGGCGGTGGCCATGGCCCCGGACCACGTGAGCGCGTACTCACTGATCGTGGAGGAGGGCACCCGGTTCGGCGCGCAGGTGGCGCGCGGGCAGGTGCCGGACGTGGACCCGGACCTGCAGGCGGACGAGTACCTGCTGGCGGAGGAGCTGCTCTCCGCGGCCGGCTTCCGGTGGTACGAGGTGTCCAACTGGGCGCACGACCCGGAGGGCGCCGGTGTGCACCGGGCCCGGCACAACGTGGCGTACTGGCGGGACCAGGACTGGTGGGGCGTCGGCCCCGGCGCCCATTCGCACCTGGCCGGCGTGCGGTTCTGGAACGCCAAGCACCCGGCCGCCTACGCGCAGCGCCTGGCCACGGGCGTCACCCCCGCGGTGGGACGGGAGATCCCCGACGACGACGCGCGCCGCCTCGAGCGCATCATGCTCGCCGCGCGGACGGTGGAGGGCCTGCCCCTGGCCGAGGTGCGGGACGGGATGGACCCGGAGACGCTGCGCGCCCGGGTGGCGGCGCTGATCGCCGACGGGCTGGTGGACGGGCCGGCCGCGCTGGCCGGGACCGTGGTGCCCACGCTGGCCGGGCGGCTGCAGAACGACCGGATCGTGCGGGACCTGGCCGGGTTCTGAGCCGGCCTGCGCCCGGGCGCGTCAGCGCAGCAAGCGCAGGTTGAACGGGTACCGGAAGGGGCGGCCCTTGGCCACGTGGGAGGCGCCCATGACGCCGTAGAGCGCCAGGGCGATCCAGACGAGGCCGCCGAGGATCGCCAGGAGGTCCCCGATGTGGGGGATGCCGCTGAGGAAGAACAGCAGCAGCAGCACGAGGGTGGGGGCCAGGGAGAAGTTCAGCGCCTCCTTGGACTCCTGCGCGGTGAACGGTCCGCGGTCCCGGTAGAGCAGCCAGACCACGAGGGGACCCACGGCCGTCAGGGCCAGGGAGAGGTGGGCCAGGGCGGCGCGGTCCCGGTCCTGCTTGGCGGTCAGGGGCCCGCGGCGTCCGGCGGCGTCGCGCAGCCAGGCCGGGGCCTCGGGGCCGGCCCCGCGCGGCGGGGCGGCGGGGGCCGCGGCGTCGGGGGTGCGGCTGCTGTCGGTGGTGACCACGGTGCTCCTCGTCGGATCGGACGGCCCCGGCGCCTCGTGCGTGAGGGGACGCGCGCGGCGTCCGGGCCAGCCCAGTGTACCGACGGCGCCCGCCCGCTCCGGAGTGCCACCCGGAGCGGGGACGACGGTCAGGACCCCGGCGCGGTGAGGAAGTCGATCAACTCCTCGACCCGTCCCAGCAGCGCCGGCTCGAGGTCGGCGTAGGTGGAGACGTGGGAGAGGAGCCGCTTCCAGCCCAGGCCCGTCGCCTCCTTGGTGCCGTGCGGCCAGCCGAGGCCCCGCAGGACGCCGGTCTTCCAGTCCTGGCCCCTCGGCACCACGGGCCACGCCTCGACGCCGAGCACGGCCGGCTTGATGACCTGCCACACGTCCACGTACGGGTGGCCGAGGATCAGCACGTTGCCGGCGGCGCCGGGCACGCGCATGGCCTCCGCGGCGATCCGCTCCTCCTTGGACCCGGCCACGAGATGGTCCACGAGGATGCCGAGGCGACGGCCGGGGCCGGGGGAGAAGTCACGGATCGCCCCGGCGAGGTCGTCCACGCCGTGCAGGGGCTCCACCACGATCCCCTCCAGGCGCAGGTCCTCGCCCCAGACCTTCTCCACGAGCTCGGCGTCGTGCACGCCCTCCACCCAGATCCGGGAGGCGCGGGCCGTGCGGGCCCGCGCGCCGGCCACCCGGCGGGAGCCGGAGGCGGTGCGAGCGGGGGCGGCGGGCGCGGACGCGCGCGGGGGCACCAGCACCACGGGCTCGCCGTCGATCCAGAAGCCCGGGCCGAGCGGGAAGCCCCGGCGCACACCCCGGCGGTCCTCGAGCACCACCACGTGCGTCCCGCCGGAGCGCTCCAGGGCGACGACGGCGCCCACGAACCCGCTCGTGACGTCCTCCACCACGGTGCCCGGGCGGGCCTGGGCCTCGACGGCGGCGCGACCGGCCGGGCGGGTCAGGTCCTCGTGGGCCCCCGGCCCCCAGCTGCTCCAGTCCATGGGGACACACGCTAGCAATCGCCAGGAACCCGTCCGCTCGCCTGTGGGCGGAACGGGCGCGCCCGCCGCGACGCCGGACGGGGGCGGTCGCTAGCATTGGCACTTGTCCGCGCCGAGTGCCAGCGGACGTCCGTGCCCGTCCGCCCGTCAGCCCCGGAAGGAGACCCCCGTGACCGACCAGCCGCGCCGCCTGCAGGTGCTCCAGGCCATCGTGGAGGACTACGTCTCCCTGCGGGAGCCGGTGGGCTCGAAGGCGCTCGTGGAGCGGCACGGCCTGGGCGTGTCCTCGGCCACGGTGCGCAACGAGATGGCCGCGCTCGAGGAGGAGGGGCTGATCGTGGCCCCGCACACCTCGGCCGGCCGCGTGCCCACGGACAAGGGCTACCGCGTGTTCGTGAACCGGATCTCCGAGGTCAAGCCGCTCTCCGCCGCCGAGCGCCGCGCCGTGCGCACGCTCCTGGACTCGGAGGCGGACACCGAGCACATGATGGAGACCACCGTGCGGCTGCTCGCGCAGCTCACCCACCAGGTGGCCGTGGCCCAGTTCCCGCACGAGGACGGCTCCACCGTCCGGCACCTGGACCTCGTCTCGCTCGCCCCCACGCGCGCACTGGTGGTCCTCATCCTCTCCACCGGCCGTGTGGACCAGCGGCTCGTCACCTTCGACGAGCCCGTGGCGGACGAGGACCTCGCTGTGCTGCGGGCCCTGCTGCTCTCCCTGATCGACGGCCTCGGCCCCCTCCAGGCGGCGGCCGTCCTGGACGCGGCCGCGGACCGGGTGCCGCCGCCGCGGCGGGCGAGCGCCGACGTCGTGGTGGCGGCGGTGCGGAGCCTGCTCGAGGCGGGCCGGCAGGACCGGATCGTGCTGGCCGGCACGGCCAACCTGGCCCGCAGCCCCCAGGACTTCCGGTCCTCGATCGGCCCCATCCTGGAGGCCCTCGAGGAGCAGGTGGTGCTGCTGCGCCTGCTCACCGAGATGGAGCAGGACGCCCACGGGGTGTCCGTGCGGATCGGCGCGGAGAACGGCGCCTCCCTGGCGGACACCTCGGTGGTGGCCGCCGCCTACGGGCCCAGCGCCGTGGCCAAGGTCGGCGTGATCGGCCCCACCCGCATGGACTACCCCGGGACCATGGCCGCGGTCCGGGCGATCGCCCGCTACCTCTCGCGCATCCTCACCACCTGAGCGCGGCCCGCGCCGCCCCCCACCAGACCCGACCCGACCGAAGGGACCCCACCCCATGGCTGATCACTACGAGACCCTCGGCGTCGGCCGCGACGCCAGCGCCGAGGAGATCCGGCGCGCGTACCGCAAGCTCGCCCGCACCCACCACCCGGACGTGAACCCCGGCCCGGAGGCGGCCGAGGAGTTCAAGCGCATCTCCCACGCGTACGAGGTGCTCTCGGACGAGGACAAGCGCCGGATCTACGACGCCACGGGCAACGAGAACGGCACCGCCGGCGGGTTCGGCGGCGGAGGCTTCGGGGGCGCCGGGTTCGGCGGGTTCGCGGACATCTTCGAGACGTTCATGAACGCCGCGGGCGGCGCCGGACGCGGACCGGTGCCGCGCGCCCGGCGCGGCCAGGACGCGCTCGTCACGGCGCGGATCGAGCTCAAGGACGCCGTGTTCGGCGGGGAGACCACCCTGCAGCTGGACACCGCCGTGCCGTGCGAGCGCTGCCACGGCACGTGCTGCGAGCCGGGCACCCAGCCGGAGACCTGCTCCACGTGCCGCGGCCAGGGCATGACCCAGCGTCCCGTGCGCTCCATGCTCGGCACCGTCATGGCCACGGAGACCTGCCACATGTGCCAGGGCTTCGGCACCGTCCTGCCGCACCCGTGCACGGAGTGCTCCGGCCAGGGGCGCGTGCGCGCCGAGCGCCCGCTCACCCTGCGCATCCCCGCCGGCGTGGACGACGGCACCCGCATCCACCTGGCCGGCCGCGGCGAGGCCGGCCCCGGCGGCGGCCCCAACGGCGACCTCTACGTGGAGGTCCAGGTGCGCCCGGACCCGGTGTTCCGCCGCGAGGGGGACCATCTGGCCACCACCGTCACCGTGCCCATGGCGGCCGCCGCCCTCGGCACCTCGATCACGTTGGAGACCCTGGACGGCCCCCACGAGGTGGAGATCGAGCCGGGCACCCAGTCCGGGCACGTGGAGACCGTGCGCGGGCTCGGCGTCGGGCGGCTGCGCGGCACCGGCCGCGGCGACCTCAAGGTGGACGTCGTGGTGACCACCCCCACCGACCTCACCGCGGAGCAGCGCAAGCTGCTCGAGGCCCTCGCCACCTCGCGCGGGGAGCAGGTGGAGCACGGCGCGCCGCCGCAGTCCAAGGGGATGTTCGCCCGACTGCGCGAGAACCTGAAGAACCTGTGACCGCGCCGCTGTTCCTCCTGGCACCCGGTGCGCTCGACGGCGTCGGGCCCGGGGCCGAGGTCGTCCTCACCGGGGCCGAGGCCCGGCATGCGGGCGCGTCGATGCGCCTGGAGACGGGGGAGGCGGTCCTCGTGGCGGACGGGGCGGGGGCGCGGGCGCGCGGCACCGTGGTCTCCGCCGCCGCGGACGAGGTCCGCGTGCGGGTCGAGGAGTCGACCCCCGAGCCAGCGCCGGCCCCGCGCCTGGTGCTGGTCCAGGCCCTGTCCAAGGGGGACCGGGACCTGATGGCCGTCCAGGCCGCCACGGAGCTCGGCGTGGACGCCGTGGTGCCGTGGGAGGCCGAGCGGTCCATCGTGCGGTGGAAGGGCGCCAAGGCGGATCGCGCCCACCGCAAGTGGGAGGACACCGTGCGCGCCGCCGCCAAGCAGGCCCGCCGCGGGCGGGTCCCGGAGGTCCGCGCGGCTGTCTCCGGCGCCCGCGTCGCGGAGCTCGCCCGCACCCCCGCTCACGACGGCGGCGCCCGCCTCGTCCTGGTCCTCCACGAGGCCGCCGAGCAGGGCCTGTCCGCGGTGTCCGAGGCGGAGCTGGCAGGGGCCTCCGAGGTGCTGCTCGTCGTCGGCCCGGAGGGCGGGGTGTCCGAGGCGGAGCTGGCGGCCGCCGTCGACGCCGGGGCGCGCCCGGTCCTGCTGGGCCCGCACGTGCTGCGGGCCTCCACCGCGGGCCCGGCGGCCCTGGCCGTGCTGCAGCACCGGCTCGGCCGGTGGTGAACCCCGGCGGCGGCTCGCGGGACCGCCCCCGTGCGGAGCGGCACCGGCCCTAGACTGGGCGGGCCGGGCGGTGCGCCGACCGGCCCCACCCGTCCCCGGCACCGAAGGTGATCCGCCGCATCGTGAGCGTCCCGTCCGTCCCCCTCACCCCCACCGTGTCCGCGGAGGAGGTCGTCAGCTTCGAGTCCGCCGAGATCATGGTGCGGACCCTCGGCGCGCAGGACGCGCTGCTGCGCATCCTCGCCGGCGTGTTCCCGGCCGTCGACATCTCCGTCCGGGACCAGGCGCTGGGCCTGCGCGGCCCGGCCGAGGCCGTGGGCCAGGCCCGCCGCGTGGTGGAGGACCTGCGCTCGCTCGCCCGACGGGACGCCCCCGTCACCCCCGAGGTGATGGAGCAGGTGGTCACCCTGGTGCGCGGCGGCGCGGCCGGACGCGGGGCCGGCGCCCTGCACCTGGACTCGATCCTCTCCGGCCGGGGCCGCAAGATCCGCGCCAAGACGCTGCACCAGCAGGACTACGTGGAGGCGATCGACCGGTCCACCGTGGTGTTCGGCCTGGGCCCGGCCGGCACCGGCAAGACGTACCTGGCCATGGCCAAGGCCGTGCAGGCGCTGCAGGCCAAGGAGGTCAACCGGATCATCCTCACCCGCCCCGCGGTCGAGGCCGGCGAGCGCCTGGGCTTCCTGCCCGGCGGCCTGTCCGAGAAGATCGACCCGTACCTGCGCCCCCTGTACGACGCGCTGCACGACATGATCGAGCCGGAGTCCATCCCGCGCCTCATGGAGGCCGGGACCATCGAGGTGGCCCCGCTGGCGTACATGCGCGGGCGCACGCTCAACGACGCGTTCGTGATCCTGGACGAGGCGCAGAACACCACGCCCAAGCAGATGAAGATGTTCCTCACCCGCCTGGGCTTCGGCGCCCGCATGGTGGTCACGGGGGACACCTCCCAGGTGGACCTGCCGCGCGGCACGCAGTCCGGGCTGGCCCAGGCGGTGGAGGTCCTCGGGGGGATCGACGGGCTCGAGATGGTCCGGTTCGACTCCTCGGACGTGGTCCGCCACTCCCTGGTGAGCGCGATCGTCGACGCCTACGACCAGGCCCGCCCGGACGCCGCGCCCGCGCCGCGCCGGGGGAAGCCGGGGGCCGGCCGTGGCCGTTGAGATCGTCAACGAGTCCGGGATCGAGGTCCCGGAGCAGGAGCTGCTGCGCATGGCGCGGCACGTCTACGCGTCCCTGCACGTGCACGAGCTGTCCGAGACGGCGGTGACCGTGGTGGACGCCGAGCGCATGGCCGAGCTGCACGTGGAGTGGATGGGCCTCGAGGGCCCCACGGACGTGATGAGCCTGCCCATGGACGAGCTCGGCCCCGGACGGGAGGGCGCCCCGAGCGAGGGGGTGCTGGGCGACGTCGTCCTGTGCCCCGAGGTGGCCGCGGACCAGGCCGCCCGCGGCGGCCACAGCCGGGACGACGAACTGCTGCTGCTGCTCACCCACGGCATGCTCCACCTGCTCGGCTACCACCACATGGAGGCGGACGAGCGCGCGGAGATGTTCGCGCTGCAGGACCGCCTCGTCTCCGAGGTGCTGGGCCGTCCCGCGCCCGCGCCCACCATCGAGGACTGATCCCCACCCCATGCTGACCCCCGTCCTGCTGATCGCGCTCTTCCTGGTCTTCGTCATCTGCACGTGGGTGCTCGCGCTGGCCGAGTCCGCGTTCACGTACCTGCCCCGCCGGGACGCCGAGGACATCGCCCGCCAGCGCCCGGACACCCGCGTGCTGGACGTCACCGCGGACCTGGACAGCCACCTCGGCGCGCTGCGCCTGTGGCGGTTCGTCACGGAGGCCTTCGCCGCCATGTGCCTCGTGGCCGGCGTGCACCGGTTCACGGACCTGATCTGGCCGGAGCTGAACGACTCGGTCTGGCCGGCCCTGGGCGTGTCCGCCGTCGTGATCGTGGTGGTGGGCGCGGCACTGGGCGTGTGGAGTCCCCGGCCGATCGGCTCGCGCAACGAGGCCGCCGTCGCCGCCCGCACCGCGGGCCTGGTCTCGGGTCTGCGCCGCGCGCTCGGCCCGGTGGGCAGCCGCCTCGGCCAGGACCGCCGCCGCTCCGAGGACCAGGTGGCGGACGAGGACGACTTCCAGGAGCGCCACCTGCGCGAGGTGGTGGCCCGCGCCCATGACGCGGACGTGCTGGCCGACTCCGAGGCGGAGCTGATCGAGTCCGTGTTCGGCATGACGGACACCCTCGTGCGCTCCGTGATGGTGCCGCGCACGGACGTGGTGACCATCGACGCCGACCACACCCTCCGTCAGTCCATGGACCTGTTCCTGCGCTCGGGCAACTCCCGCATCCCCGTGATCGGCGAGGACTCGGACGACATCCGCGGCATGCTCTACCTCAAGGACGTCACGCGCGCCCTGCACCGGGACGGGGCCCTGCCCTCGGACCCGGTGACGGGCGCCATGCGGGACGTGCGCTTCGTGCCGGAGTCCAAGTCCGTGGCGTCCCTGCTGCAGGAGCTGCAGCGCGAGTCCACGCACGTGGCGATCGTGGTGGACGAGTACGGCGGCACCGCCGGCCTGGTCACGCTCGAGGACCTGATCGAGGAGATCGTCGGCGAGATCTACGACGAGGATGACCGCCCCGACCGCCCCGAGGTGGAGCAGCTCGAGCCCGGCGTGTTCTCCGTGGACGCCCGCATGGGCATCGGCGACTTCCGCGAGGAGTTCGAGCTCCCCGAGGAGGAGGACGAGGACGACGACGTCGAGACGGTCGGCGGCCTGCTCGCCAAGGAGCTGGGTCGCGTGCCGATCCAGGGCTCCGAGGTGACCGTCCACGGACTGGTGCTGCGCGCCGACACCCTCGAACCCCGACGCAACCGCGTGGCCCGCCTCCGCGTGGTGGAGACCGAGCACCGCCCCGCCCGCATGCGCACCACGACCCAGGAGACCGAATGACCTCGCTGATCGACCCCACCGCCCCCGAGGGGCACCGCTCCGGCTTCGCGTGCCTGGTGGGCCGGCCCAACGCCGGCAAGTCCACGCTGACCAACGCCCTGGTGGGGGAGAAGGTGGCCATCACCTCCTCCAAGCCGCAGACCACGCGGCACACCATCCGGGGCATCGTGCACCGGCCGGACTTCCAGCTGGTGCTGGTGGACACCCCCGGCCTGCACCGCCCGCGGACGCTGCTGGGCGAGCGGCTGAACGCCCTGGTGGCGGAGACGCTGTCCGAGGTGGACGTGGTGGGCTTCTGCCTCCCGGCGGACGAGAAGATCGGCCCGGGGGACCGGTTCATCGCCCAGCAGCTGGCCGCGCTGCGCCGCACGCCCGTGGTGGCGATCGTGACGAAGACGGACAAGACGGACCCGGCGCAGGTGGCCGAGCAGCTGCTGGCCGTCACCGCGCTGGGGGACGAGGTCCTCGGCCCGGACAACGGCGGGCGCGGGTTCGCCGCCGTGGTGCCGGTGTCGGCCGTGGCCGGGCGGCAGGTCGAGGACGTGGAGAGGGTCCTGGCCGAGCTGCTGCCGGAGGGCCCGCCCCTGTACCCGGACGGCGAGCTCACGGACGAGCCCGAGGTCATCATGGTGGCCGAGCTGATCCGCGAGGCCGCGCTCGAGGACGTCCGGGACGAGCTGCCGCACTCCGTGGCCGTGGTGGTGGACGAGATGAACGCCCGCGAGGGCCGGCCGAAGGACCGCCCGCTGCTGGACGTCTACGCCAACGTGTATGTGGAGCGGGACAGCCAGAAGGGGATCATCATCGGCAAGGGCGGCTCCCGCCTGCGGCAGATCGGCACCCAGGCGCGGCAGGGCATCGAGAAGATGCTGGGGACGCCCGTGCACCTGGACCTGCGGGTGAAGGTGGCCAAGGACTGGCAGCGCGACCCGCGGCACCTGAACCGGCTGGGGATGTGACCCGCTCCCGTGTCCGGTGGGTGAGACGGGGCGTCACCGGGCCACCGCAGACGACATGAGGGTGTGGAATGGGCAGAGGTCCGGGGCGTGCTCCGGGCCCGGCCCCGGCCGATCGGAAGCACGGTCACGCCCGCCCCGGCGCGACCGGACAGGAAGAGGTGACGCGCCCATGCGCAATCTGCAGCAGCCCTCCGGCATGAAGCACCACAAGTACGTGCCGTACCACGAGCAGATCCAGGTCCACCTGCCGGACCGCACGTGGCCGGACAAGGTGATCACCGAGGCGCCCCGCTGGTGCGCCGTGGACCTGCGGGACGGCAACCAGGCGCTGATCGACCCCATGGGCCCCGAGCGCAAGCTGCGCATGTTCCAGCTGCTCGTGCAGATGGGCTACAAGGAGATCGAGGTCGGCTTCCCCTCCGCCTCCCAGACCGACTTCGACTTCGTGCGCCAGCTGATCGAGGGCGATCACATCCCGGACGACGTCTCCATCCAGGTCCTGACCCAGGCCCGCGAGCACCTGATCGAGCGGACGTTCCAGTCCCTCGAGGGCGCGGACCGGGCCATCGTGCACCTCTACAACTCCACCTCGGTGCTGCAGCGCCGCGTGGTGTTCCGTCAGGACGAGGACGGGATCGTGGACATCGCCACCTCCGGCGCCCGCCTGGTGAAGAAGTTCGAGGAGCAGCTCTCCGGCACGGAGATCACCTACGAGTACTCGCCCGAGTCCTACACCGGCACCGAGCTCGAGTTCGCCCGCCGGATCTCGGACGAGGTCGCGGACGTCCTCGAGGCCTCCACGGACCGCAAGATGATCCTCAACCTGCCCGCCACCGTGGAGATGGCCACGCCCAACGTGTACGCCGACTCCATCGAGTGGATGCACCGTCACCTCGAGCACCGGGACGCGATCATCCTGTCCCTGCACCCCCACAACGACCGCGGCACCGGCGTCGCCGCCGCGGAGCTGGGCTACCTGGCCGGCGCGGATCGGATCGAGGGATGCCTCTTCGGCAACGGCGAGCGGACCGGCAACGTGGACCTCGTGACCCTGGGCATGAACCTCTACTCCCAGGGCATCGACCCGATGATCGACTTCTCGGACATGGACCACATCCGCCGCACCGTGGAGTACTGCAACCAGCTGCCCGTGCCCGAGCGCTCCCCGTGGGGCGGCGACCTGGTGTTCACCGCCTTCTCCGGCTCCCACCAGGACGCCATCAAGAAGGGCTTCGAGGCCATGGACGCGGCCGCGGCCGCCGCCGGCAAGCACATCGACGAGATCACGTGGGCCGTCCCGTACCTGCCGATCGACCCGAAGGACATCGGCCGCTCCTACGAGGCCGTGATCCGCGTGAACTCGCAGTCCGGCAAGGGGGGCGTGGCCTACCTGCTGAAGTCCGAACACAAGCTGGACCTGCCGCGCCGCGCGCAGATCGAGTTCTCCCACGTCATCCAGGAGATGGCCGACGCCCAGGGCGGCGAGGTCTCCGGCGCCGACCTGTGGTCCGTGTTCCGGGACGAGTACCTCCCGTCGGAGGACGAGGAGAAGGCGTGGGGCCGCTACCGCGTCCGCTCCGTGAGCTCGGAGTCCGCCGAGGACGGCGCGTTCCGCATGACCGCGGAGATCCTCGTGGCCGGCGAGCCGCAGACGCGCACCGCGGAGGGCAACGGCCCGATCGACGCGTTCCTCACGATCCTCGGGGAGGACGGCCAGGACGTGCGCGTGCTCGACTACACCGAGCACGCCCTGTCCGAGGGCGGCTCGGCCATGGCTGCCGCCTACGTGGAGGCCGCCGTCGGTGACCGTGTCCTGTGGGGCGTGGGCCTGGACCACAACACCACCACGGCGTCCCTCAAGGCCCTGGTGTCCGCGGTGAACCGCGCCCTGCGGGACTGACGGCCGCCCGTGCCCCCCGTCCCCGACGAGGCCGCCGCCCGCCCCCGCCGCTCCGGGGGCGGGCGGCATGGGGGCTACGCCGCGAACTCCTTCCGCACCGAGGGGATCGTGCTCCGCACCCATCGCCTGGGGGAGGCGGACCGGATCGTGGAGGTCATCACCCCGGAGCACGGGATCCTGCGCTGCGTGGCCAAGGGCGTGCGGAAGTCCTCCTCCCGGTTCGGCTCCGTGGTGGAGCCGTTCATGCACTCCACCCTCCAGATCGCGCACGGCCGCGGCGAGCTCAAGACCATCACGCAGGCCCAGCTCATCCACCCCTACGCCACCATGGTGGCGGAGGACTACGAGGCCTACACGGTAGCCGCCGCCCTCGCCGAGGGCGCGGAGCGCATCGTCGCGGTCGACGACGACGGCCGCCTCGCCCAGTGGCGCCTCTTCCACGGAGCACTGGCCGCCCTCGCCCGCCGGCGGCACGACCCGCGCATGATCCTGCACTCCTTCCTGCTCCGCTCCCTGGTCCAGGCGGGCTGGGCCCCGTCCTTCGACCGCTGCGCCCGGTGCGGGGCGCCCGGACCGCACACCTCGGTGAACGTGGCCCTCGGTGGGGCGGTCTGTCCGCAGCACCGGCCGCCGGGCTCCGCCAGCCCCGCGCCGGAGACGTTCGCCCTGCTGCACGCGCTGACGGCGGGGGACTGGGACGTGGTGGACGACGCCGGCGCCCTCGCCCGGCGGGAGGCGGCCGGTATCGTGTCCGCATACCTGCAGTTCCATGCCGAGCGGCGGCTCGTGGCCCTGTCCGTCCTGGACCAGGAGATCGCCCCGCCCGCCGCGCGCCCGGCCACGGCGGCGCCCCCCGGTCCCGCCGTGCCCGACGCCCCCGCCGAGAGGAGCCCCTGAGGCCATGTCCGACGTCGCCAAGGTGAGCCCGCCCCCGCACCCCTCGGGCGCCGTCGCCCCCGCCCTGGACCCCCGCTTCGTTCCGCGGCACGTGGCCGTGGTGATGGACGGCAACGGCCGGTGGGCCAACCAGCGCGGCCTGCCCCGCACCGAGGGGCACCGCGCGGGCGAGGCGGCGCTGCTCGAGGTGGTCGCCGGGGCGGTGGAGCTGGGGATCGGGCACGTGTCCGCGTACGCCTTCTCCACCGAGAACTGGTCCCGCTCGGCGGACGAGGTCCGCTTCCTCATGGGCTTCTCCCGGGACGTGCTGCGCCGCCAGCGGGACACCCTGGACTCCTGGAACGTGCGGATCCGCTGGAACGGGCGCGCCCCGCGTCTGTGGACCCCCGTGATCCGGGAGCTGCGCGAGGCCGAGGAGCTCACCCGCGACAACACCGGCACGACCCTGCATATGTGCGTCAACTACGGCTCCCGTGCCGAGATCCTCGACGGCGTGCAGGCGATCGCCGAGGAGGTCCGCGCCGGCCGGATGAAGCCGGGGGACATCTCCGAGGACACGATCACGCGCTGGCTGGACCGGGCGTACCGCTCGGGCGACAGGGACATCGACGTCACCCCGGACGTGGACCTGTTCCTGCGGACCTCGGGGGAGCAGCGCCTGTCCAACTACCTGCTCTGGCAGTCCGCCTACGCCGAGCTGCTGTTCCTCGACGTGCTCTGGCCGGACGTGGACCGGCGCACCCTCTACGCGGCCGTCGAGACCTACGCCCGCCGGGACCGGCGGTACGGGGGCGCGGTGGACGCGCCGCAGGCGGACGCGGCCGGGGGAGCAGCGGACGCCTGAGCCCGCCCGACGGCGGTCCCGCGCCTCAGTCCTCGCGGGGCGGGGCCACCGGCGCCAGCCACCGCAGGGTGTCGGCCATGGCCCGCGAGCGCACCGGCTCCGGGGAGGCGTAGACGTCGTGGAGGGCTCCGGCGTGCTGCTGCACGGTGACCTCGCGGCCCAGCCGGAGGGCGCGGCGGGCCATGGCCGAGGGGTTCAGGATGATGTCCGCGGCGAGCATGGCCTCGCCGTAGCGCAGGCCGCGGTGGCCCGTGTCGGAGACCAGGACGAGGACGGGCACGTCGATCGACAGGCCGCGTGCCACCCGTCGGTGTCCGGCCAGGACGGCGTCCAGCCAGGCGTGGGGGAGGTCGAAGGACCAGGGCGCCCGCCACGCGGGGACCAGGTCCCACTCGCCGTCCGCCTCGGCGGACAGGCTCCGCCAGTAGAAGTCGACGCGCGGCAGGCGCAGCGTGCCGTAGGGGCGGGCGCGGGCCAGCGGTCGGGTGGCGAGGCGGGCGACCGCGCGGGCCGGCGTGCCGCCGTGGGTCTGCAGCCACGGGCTGTTGAGGACCAGGGCGGCGAGGCGGCCGGGGTTCCGGTCCGCCCACAGGGAGGCCACGAGGCCGCCGGTCGAGTGGCCCAGCAACACGGGCGGCAGGGGATGGTCCCGGGCCGCAGCCGCGAGCGCCGCCGCGATGTCGGCGTCGTAGCGCCGCAGGTCGTCCGTCCAGCCCGGCGTCTGCCCCGGCCGCAGCGATCGCCCGTAGTGGCGCAGGTCCACGGCGTGGAAGGCGTAGCCGGCGTCGTCGAACGCCTCGGCGAGCGGGGCGTTGTAGAAGTAGTCGCTCCAGCCGTGGAGGGCGAGGACCGGACGTCGGTCGGGGTCGCGCTGGCCCTCGGGCGCACGCCGCCGGACCACTGTGACAATGTTCTGCCCTTGTTTGTCCTCCTCGAGACCGAGCGTGAGGCGCTCGAACCCGTCCATCCCGTCCGGGACCCACCCGCCGCCGGGGGCGTCGTCCACGAGCGGGGCACTCGCCTGATGCTGGTCTCCGGTGGTGGCCTCCGCGGCGGGACGGCGCGGCAGGCGCAGGTGGTCGCGCAGGGGCATGCCCGCCACTGTAGGCCGCCCATCGGGGCGGCGTGCGGTCGGCGGTCGGGGCGGGGCGGGGGAGCGGCCATGGGAAACTGGCCCCATGCAGCTGCCCGACCCCCGCGCCCGCGTCCAGTCCGTGCTCGACTCCTCCGCCCCCCGCCTGTACCCGCCCTTCTTCCGCGCCGTGTTCTCCGGCATGGACGCCGAGCGGGCGCACCACGTGGGCTTCGCCGGCATCCGCGCCGCCGAGCGCACCGGAGCCTCCCGGGCCCTGCGTGCCACGATGGCCCCGGACCTCGGCCTGGCCCGCACCGTCATGGGCCTGCGCTTCCCCTCGCCGTTCGGCCTGGCAGCGGGCTTCGACAAGACCGGGGTGGGCACCACCGCCCTGGCTGAGCTCGGCTTCGGGCACATCGAGGTCGGCACCATCACCGCGCAGGCCCAGCCCGGCAACCCGGCCCCGCGCCTCTTCCGCCTCCCCGCGGACCGCGCCCTGGTGAACCGGATGGGCTTCAACAACGACGGCGCCGCGGCCGTCGCCCCCCGCCTCGCCGCCACCCGGCGCACCCTCCAGGAGCGGTTCGGCGCCGTCCGTCCCGTGCTCGGGGTGAACATCGGCAAGACCAAGGTGGTCCCGCTCGAGGGAGCGGCCGAGGACTACCGGACCTCCACGCGGCTCCTCGCCCCCCACGCCGACTACCTGGCCGTCAACGTGTCCTCCCCGAACACCCCGGGGCTGCGCCAGCTGCAGGAGATCTCCGCCCTCGAGCCCATCCTGGCGGCCGTGCGGGAGGAGGCGGACCGCGTCGTCGCCGACCGCCGGGTGCCCCTGACGGTGAAGATCGCCCCGGATCTCGCGGACGAGGACGTGCGTGCCGTCGCCGCGCTGGCGGAGCGCATCGGTCTGGACGGCGTGATCGCCACGAACACCACGATCTCCCGCGAGGGTCTGACCACTCCCGCCGCCGAGGTCGAGGCCCTCGGCGCCGGCGGCCTCTCGGGCGCGCCGCTGAAGGAGCGCTCCACCGAGGTCCTCGCGGTGCTGCGTGCCGCGCTGCCGTCCGCCACCGCCCTGGTGAGCGTGGGCGGGGTGACCACCGCGGACGACGTCGCCGCCCGCCTGGACGCCGGCGCCGACCTGGTCCAGGGGTACACGGCGTTCCTGTACGAGGGACCGTTCTGGGCCGGGCGGGTCAACGCGGGCCTGGCCCGCCGCATGCGCGGCCGCTGAGCGGCGATCGGCGGACCCGGCGGATCAGGCGGGGAACTGGCCGCGCTTCACCTGGGGCTTGGGCAGACGCAGGCGCCGGAACTGCAGTGCACGCATCACGCCGTAGAAGCCGGTCCCCGGCTCGGCCGCGCCGAACTTCGCGGTGAGGCGCTTCCTGATCTGGCGGGAGAGGAAGAAGCTCTCGGCGATCACGAGGGCGACCAGGACGTAGAGCGAGATCATCAGCACGAGCTGGACCTGGGCGCCGGGGATGAACATGGCCACCACGTACAGGAGCACCACGGGCATGAGCCACTCGCCGATGCCCGTGCGCGCGTCCACGTAGTCGCGCACGAACCGCTTCTGGGGCCCGCGGTCGCGTGCCGGCAGGTTGCGCTCGTCGCCGGTCTCCAGGGCGTGGCGCTGGCGCATCCGCTCCTGGGCCGCGGCCTCCCGCTCCGCGCGGCGGGCGGCCTTGCGGTCCTCGGGCACCAGGGTGCGACGCCGTGCGGCCTCCTGGTCCTTGCGGCGCGGCGTGGGGGCGTTCTTCCCCTGGGAGCGGTCCCGGCGCGCCTCCGCCCGTCCCGAGGGGCGGGCGGCGGGCTCCCGGGAGGCCGGGCGGGTCGTGGCGTCCGGCGCGGCGGGCAGCGCAGTGGAGCCGTGGGTGGCCGGCGGGGCGTCGGTCTCGGTCTTCTTCCAGCGTTTCAGCACCGCATCAGTGTAGTGCGGGACACGTCGTAGGCTGAGGCCCATGACCGAGCACACCCCCCGCACCGCCCCCGCCGCCGCCCCGGATCCGGACCTGGTGGCCGCCGTCCGCGCCGCCGTGGACGCCCGCTTCCCGCAGATGCTGCAGACCCTCAAGGACCTCGTGGCCATCCCCGGCATGGCCTGGGACTCTGCCGACCGCTCCGTCCTGGAGCGCTCCGCCGAGACCGTGGCCGACCTGCTCCGCGAGACCGGCCTCGAGGACGTGGAGATCGCGGTCGAGGACCGCGAGGACGGCCAGCCCGGCGGTCCCGCCGTCATCGGCGGCCGGAGGGGTGGTTCCGACAAGCCCACCGTGTTGTTGTACGCCCATCACGATGTGCAGCCGATCGGTGACGAGGCCCTGTGGGACACCCCGCCGCTGGAGGCCACCGAGCGCGGGGGCCGCCTGTACGGCCGCGGCGCCGCCGACGACAAGGCGGGCATCATGGTCCACCTCGCCGCGCTGGCCGCGCTGGACGAGGTGGCTCCCGACGCCGGGCTCGGCGTCCGCGTGTTCATCGAGGGGGAGGAGGAGGCCGGCTCGCCGACCTTCCGCCCGTTCCTCGAGCGCCACCGGGACCGCCTGCAGGCCGACGCGATCGTGGTGGCCGACTCGTCCAACTGGGCCGTCGGCGAGCCCGCCCTGACCACGTCCCTGCGCGGGGTGACCAGCGGCACCGTCACCGTGCGGGTGCTGGACCACTCCGTCCACTCGGGGATGTTCGGCGGCCCGGTGCTGGACGCCGTCGTCCTGCTGTCCCGCCTGATCGCCACCCTCCACGACGCCGAGGGCGCCGTGGCCGTGCCCGGCCTCGAGCCGCGGCAGCACGCGGACGTGGCCTACGACGAGGACGTCTTCCGCGCCGACGCCGGCGTGCTGCCGGGCGTGCGCCTCGCGGGACGCGGCACGCTGGCCGACCGCCTGTGGAACGGGCCGGCGCTGAGCGTGATCGGCATCGACGTGCCCTCCGTGGACACCTCGTCGAACACCATCCAGTCCTCCGCCCGCGCCAAGATCTCGCTGCGCCTGGGCCCGGGCATGGACCCGGCTGAGGCCCAGGACGCCCTGCGCCGCCACCTCGAGGCGCAGACGGACGCCGTCCTGGGCGCGGAGATCACCTTCGAGCCGGGGGAGCAGGGCCAGCCCTTCGCCACGGACACCTCCGCGCCGGCCGCCGCGGCCATGATGGCCGCCCTCGGAGCCGCGTGGGACACCCCGGCCCGCGAGACCGGTCTCGGCGGGTCCATCCCGTTCACCGCGGACCTGCAGGAGCTGTTCCCCGACGCCACGATCCTGATCACCGGGGTGGAGGACCCCGACTCGCGGGCGCACTCCGCCAACGAGTCCCTCCACCTGGAGGACTTCCGCCGGGCGATCGTCGCCGAAGCCCTGTGGCTCGCCGGTCTGGCCGGGGTCACGGCGCCCGCCACCCGCTGACCCGCGGGCAGTCGGGGCCGGCGCCGGGGAATGATCCGGCGCCGGCCGCTGTTGACCCGGCAGACCACGCGCGGACCGCCCCGTCGGCCGCGCTCCGCACCACCCCCAGGAGGTCACGATGGCTCTGTCCGCAGAGGAGACCGGCGTCGAGATCGGCGCCACCGAGGACGCCGCCGGGCTGCCGCCCCACGAGGTCGAGCTGACCGACGTGGCGGCCGTCAAGGTCCGCGCACTGCTCGAGCAGGAGGGCCGCACCGACCTGCGCCTGCGCGTGGCCGTCCAGCCGGGCGGCTGCTCCGGCCTGATCTACCAGCTCTACTTCGACGAGCGCGTGCTCGACGGCGACACCGTCCGCGACTACGACGGCGTCGAGGTCATCGTGGACAAGATGAGCGTCCCCTACCTGATGGGCGCCACCATCGACTTCGAGGACACCATCTCGAAGCAGGGCTTCACGATCGACAACCCCAACGCCGTGGGCTCCTGCGCCTGCGGCGACTCGTTCCACTGAGCCGCCGGCCGGCGGCCGGGGCCCGGCTCTGAGGCCCCCGCCGCCCCGACGTCGGGCCGCACCCCCCGCCCGGGGGTGCGGCCCGACGTCGTCCCGGCGGCGGGCCCGTGCCGGCGGGACACGGCCGACCGTGTCACGGTGCGGCCAATCCGGCCTGATCGGCTTAGACTGGCTCCTGAATCATCAGGGCATACCCGTCCCTCCTGACAGGAACCTGCGAAACCTCGCAGGATCCTGGGGGCGGCGCCCACTCGCACACGAGATGAAGAGGAAGGCCGTCTGTGAGAGCACAGAATGACGCCGGACGTCGGACTCGCCGCCGCATCACCGCCGGGGCCCTCGGGGCCACGGCGATGGTCGTGCTGTCCGGCTGTTCGGCAGAGGCACAGCGTGGCTGGCTCCCGGGCACCCGGGAGACGACCAACCACAACGCGCAGCTCACCGACCTGTGGGTCAACTCCTGGATCGCGGCCCTGGCCGTCGGCCTGCTCGCCTGGGCGGCCATGATCTGGTGCATGGTGGCCTACCGCCGTCGGAAGAACGACCAGGGGTTCCCCAAGCAGACGGCCTACAACGTGCCGATCGAGACCATGTTCACGGTCCTGCCGATCCTCATGGTGTTCACCCTGTGGGGCTTCACCGACCGCGTGCAGACCTCCGTGGACACCCCGATCGACGACTCACCGCTGACCGTGCAGGTCCACGGCAAGCAGTGGTCCTGGGACTTCTCCTACTCGTACCAGCAGCCGAACGGCGAGGTGAAGGAGGCCCATTACCAGGGCATCCAGGCACAGCTCGACGGCGCCGAGGGCGTGCAGGACACCCTGCCCACGCTGTACCTCCCCGAGGACGTGCCGGTGCACTTCGAGCTGAAGTCCCGCGACGTCGCGCACTCCTTCTGGATCCCGCAGTTCCTCCAGAAGCGCGACATGCTCCCCGGCAAGACCAACCACCTGTACCTCACCCCGCAGGAGCAGGGCTCCTTCGACGGCAAGTGCGCCGAGCTCTGCGGCGAGTTCCACTCGGAGATGCTCTTCAACGTGGAGGTCGTCGACGAGGCGACCTTCGTGCAGAAGCTCGACGAGCTGGAGCCGGGTCTGGTGGGCGACGAGTACAACCGCAACCCCAACAACAACCCTGACGGCGCCCGGGAGATGGAGGTCGACCTCCAGACCCCCCGCGGTGGAGGTAGCCACTGATGACCACTTACGAGTACGCAACGGATGAGGTGCGCTCACAGGCGCAGCCTCGCGTGGTGCCCCGTTCCCTGGGCAAGATCGCCGTCAGCTGGCTGACGACGACCGACCACAAGGTCCTCGGGTACATGTACCTGATCGTGTCCTTCTTCTTCTTCTGCGTGGGCGGCGTCATGGCCCTCATGATCCGCGCGGAGCTCTTCGAGCCCGGCATGCAGATCCTGCAGACGAAGGAGCAGTACAACCAGCTCTTCACGATGCACGGCACGATCATGCTCCTCATGTTCGCGACGCCGCTGTTCGTGGGCTTCGCCAACGTGCTGGTGCCGCTCCAGATCGGCGCCCCGGACGTGTCCTTCCCGCGTCTGAACGCCCTGGCCTTCTGGTTCTTCCTCTTCGGCTCGCTGATCGCGTGCGCCGGCTTCCTCACCCCGCAGGGTGCGGCCTCGTTCGGCTGGTTCGCCTACGCTCCGCTGTCCGACACCACCTACTCGCCCGGCGTGGGCGGCGACCTCTGGGTCTTCGGCCTGGCCCTCCAGGGCTTCGGCACCATCATGGGCGGCGTCAACTTCATCACCACGATCCTGACCATGCGTGCCCCGGGCATGACGATGTGGCGCATGCCGATCTTCACCTGGAACACGCTGATCACGGCCATCCTGATCCTGATGGCGTTCCCGCCCCTGGCCTCCGCGCTCTTCGCGCTGGGTCTGGACCGTCGCTTCGGCGGCCACATCTTCAACCCGGAGAACGGCGGCGCCGTCCTCTGGCAGCACCTCTTCTGGTTCTTCGGCCACCCCGAGGTGTACGTGATCGCCCTGCCGTTCTTCGGCATCGTGTCCGAGATCGTCCCGGTGTTCTCCCGCAAGCCGATCTTCGGCTACAAGTCCATCGTGTTCGCGACGACGGCGATCGCCGCGCTCTCCATGACCGTGTGGGCGCACCACATGTACGTGACCGGCTCCGTCCTCCTGCCGTTCTTCTCCGTGATGACCATGCTCATCGCGGTCCCCACCGGCGTGAAGTTCGTGAACTGGATCGGCACCATGTGGCGCGGCTCCATCACCTTCGAGAACCCCATGCTGTGGACCCTCGGCTTCATGGTGACCTTCCTGTTCGGCGGCCTGACCGGCGTGATCCTGGCGTCCCCGCCGCTGGACTTCCACGTGTCCGACACCTACTTCGTGGTGGCGCACTTCCACTACGTCATCTTCGGCACCGTGGTGTTCGCGATGTTCGCGGGCTTCTTCTTCTGGTGGCCGAAGTTCACCGGCAAGATGCTGAACGAGCGTCTCGGCAAGGTGCAGTTCTGGCTCCTGTTCGTGGGCTTCCACGGCACGTTCCTCATCCAGCACTGGCTGGGCGTCATGGGCATGCCGCGCCGGTACGCGGACTACATGGTGGAGGACAACTTCGCCACCATGAACGCGTTCTCCACGGTCTTCTCCTTCATCCTCGGCGCCTCGCTGATCCCGTTCTTCTGGAACGTCTACGTCACGAGCCGCTACGGCAAGAAGGTCACCGTGGACGACCCGTGGGGCTTCGGCGCCTCCCTGGAGTGGGCCACCTCGTGCCCGCCGCCGCGTCACAACTTCCACGCGCTGCCGCGGATCCGGTCGGAGCGTCCCGCGCTGGACCTGCACCACCCGGAGCTGTCCCACTACTCGCCGCAGGCCGAGCCTGAGGCGTTCGGAGAGAAGGTGTCCTCGTGAAGGTCTCCGCCATCATCTTCTGGATCCTCGGCGTCTTCTTCGTCTTCGCCGCCACCCTCTACGCGTTCTGGGTGGACTGGACGGAGTGGGCCGGCATCCCCGCCATCTACGCCCTCGCCGCCATGTCATGGATGATCGCCTGGTACGTGCAGTCCACGGACAAGCGCCACGGCCTCGGCCCGTCGGATGACGTGGACGGCGAGATCACCGAGTACGCCGGGACGTACGGCACCTTCGCCCCGTCCAGCTGGTGGCCGCTGGGCGTGGCCACCGCCTGCGCCCTGATCGTCACTGGCCTGGCCATCGACTGGTGGATCCTGCTCCTCGGCGTCGTCGCCGGTGTGTACTTCACCTACGGCTGGGTCTACGAGTTCTCGCGCGGCAAGTACGCGCACTGATCCCTTCGGGACCATCCTCGACGCCGACGCCCGGCTCCCCTCGACGGGGAGCCGGGCGTCGGCGTCTGCGCGCCAGGGAGCAGATCGCCCGACCCACGGGTGCGCACGCCGTCCCCCGCAGCTGAAGCGGGATGCTGTCGCACCCGTCCAGGCTCAGGCCCCGGCAGGCGCTCTCCGGTGTGCAGCAGGGGAGGCCTGCATGATCCGAGGCGACGGGCCGAACGACCTCTCCCTCCGCGTGGCCACGGGCCGGGACCGGGGTGTCCGAGCGGCCGGACACCGGCGGCTCCGCCCCGCTGGCGCGCCCAACCGAGTCGGCGTCTGAGATGGGCGCGGTTCTGCGGGATCTGAGCACGAGGATGGGTGATGGGTCCCGGGCCACGCGTTCACGCCTGCGTCGGCGCCCTACGCCCTCCTGCGTCCGGACGTGAGGTGCCTCTGCCACGTCGCCGGGACACCGGGCACGGGGATGGATTCGGGGTGGCGGGTGCGGCCAGGCACGTCGCGCCGGGAGCGACGGCCCGCCAGGCCGTGGTCCGGGAGGCACCGGAGCGGCAGGGCGTCGACATCGCCTCCGAGGCCCTCGACCCGGTCGTGGTCACCCAGGGAGCGAACGCGGTCGCGCTGCCTCGGCAACAGCGCGTGGACCGGTGCTGGCCCTGACGAGAGGGGCCAGGGCAGCCGCGGGTCTGCGAGCCGGTCAAGCCCTCCGATCGGGGATGGTTCCCGTTCACCGACGGCACCGGTCGCCGACGGGCGCACCGGGGCGCGCCCATGGGGCCCCAGGGGCAGGAGGGCCGAGATGAACACGCCCTGGGCCGCCGACGCGGCCACTCACCTGAGCGGATTCGGGGAGAAGACCTGGTCCCCTCGGACGGGGGTCTCGACACCATCATCGGTGAGCCGGCCATCGACGCGCCCGGGACTGACCGCAGGGGACCCGGCATCAGCACGGCCAGATGCCGTCGCCGGACCTTCGACCCGGGAGATGCTCGTGGAAGGCAGCCGCCGGTGTCACCGGCCAGGGTCGCCTCGAGACCCTGAGCCTTCTCTCCCTCGAAGGAGCTCAGCAGGAGTGGCGCACCCGAACGCAACGACCGAGGCACGTGGTGAGCGTGGCGTACCAGGGCAGGATCACCGCAACGGCGACTACTGGCAGGATCGGAGCAACCTGGACGGCCCAGCAGACCCTGGTGGACAGGCGGAGGCGGCTGAGGAGGCGGCTGGCGACGTCGGCGGTTCAGGATCGCCATGGGGTGCCGTCGACCGTGGGCGACTCGTGCTCCCCGAGGCAGCGGGGCGCGACCCAGAACATGTACGGCCTGCCACCGACGTCCGATGCGTCATGAGGTGTGGCGCGGACCGCCTGCATCCCCGCCCGGGCGGTCCACCCGCTCCGAGGTGCGGATGACGCACCCGTAGCATGCCGGAGGGCCCCCGGCATCCATGGATGCCGAGGGCCCTCGTGGAGTCGCCACGTCTCAGATCAGCGGGCGATCTCCGGGTTCGAGCCGCCGTTGCGAGCACCGACGCCGACCGGCTCGGGGTGGTCGCCGTGACCGCCGTGCAGGCGGGACTCGACGAGCTCCTCGCGGGTCACGGGGGACACGCGCTCCTCGTAGAACATCCGGTTCAGGCCGGCACGGGCCTTCTCCAGACCGGAGATCTTCCCGTTGCGTCCCGGAGTCGCCGGGGTCGGACGAGTGTCCTCGAAGGACACGAGGCGGTAGAGCTCGAAGTCGTCCAGCTGACGGTGACGCTCGTGGAAGCCGCCCTCGGGCGACATCTCGATCACGCCGGCCTCGTGGCCGTGCAGGACCGTCTCACGGTCCCGGCGCTGCAGCGACAGGCAGATGCGGCGGGTGATGATGAACGCCAGCACCGGGCCGAGGAAGAACAGCGCACGCAGGGTGTACAGCACGTCGTTGAAGGCCACGTGGAAGTGCGTGGCGATGAGGTCCGACGACGCGGCGATCATCATCACGGAGTACCACACCACGGCCGCCACGCCGATCGCGGTCCGCGTGGGGGCGTTGCGCGGGCGGTCGAGCAGGTGGTGCTCGCGGTCGTCCTTGGTGATCCACCGCTCGATCCAGGGCCACGAGATCATGCTGATGATCAGGATGGTCACGGGGATGAGGGGGATGAGCACACCCAGCGGAAGGGACACGCTGGCGCCCCACGGCATCGGGATGTTCCACAGGAAGGAGAAGTCGCCGATCATGCCCGGCATGAGACGCAGGGCGCCGTCGAACACGCCGATGTACCAGTCGGGCTGGGTGCCGGCGGAGACGGGGGAGGGATCGTACGGGCCGTAGTTCCAGATCGCGTTGATGGTCACCGTCGAGGCGATGAGGGCCAGGATGCCGAAGACGATGAAGAAGAAGCCGCCGGCCTTGGCCGCGTACACCGGACCGACCGGGTAGCCGACCACGTTGTTCTCCGTGCGGCCCGGGCCCGGGTACTGGGTGTGCTTGTGCACGACCACCATGAACAGGTGGATGCCGATCAGCAGCAGGATCGCCGCGGGCACAATCATGATGTGCAGCGCGTAGAGGCGGCCGATCACGGAGTAGCCCGGGAACTCGCCGCCGAACAGGAACGCGGAGAGGTAGGAGCCGACGAGCGGCAGGGACTTCAGGATGCCGTCGATGATGCGCAGGCCGTTGCCGGACAGCACGTCGTCCGGCAGGGAGTAGCCGGTGAAGCCCGCGGCCCAGCCGGCCAGGAGCAGGAAGCAGCCCACGACCCAGTTCAGCTCACGCGGGCGACGGAACGCGCCCGTGAAGAAGATGCGGAGCATGTGCACCGACATTGCCATCACGAACACCAGGGCGGACCAGTGGTGCAGCTGTCGCATGAACAGGCCGCCACGGATGTCGAACGAGATGTCGAGCGACGAGGCGTACGCGGCGGACATCTCGATGCCACGCATCGGGGCGTAGGCCCCGTTGTACGTGACGTGGGACATGGACGGGTCGAAGAAGAAGGTGAGGAAGGCGCCGGACAGCAGCAGGATGATGAAGCTGTAGAGGGCGACCTCGCCGAACATGAACGTCCAGTGATCCGGGAAGATCTTCCGGGCGAAGAACTTGACGATCGGGGACATCCCCGTGCGTGTGTCGATGAAGTTCGCCAGGCGGCCAGTGCTGGTGGCCGGCTGGTACTGATTGACTGCAGTGCTCATGACTGTTCGCCACGCTCCCAGTAGACAGGCCCGACGGGCTCGGTGAAATCGCTGCGAGCGACGAGGTAGCCCTCGTCGTCCACAGTGATCGGCAGCTGCGGCAGCGCGTGGCTGGCAGGGCCGAAGATGACCTTGCACTCCTGCGTCAGGTCGAAGGTCGACTGGTGGCAGGGGCAGAGCAGGTGGTGGGTGTGCTGCTCGTAGAGGGCGATGGGGCAGCCCACATGCGTGCACACCTTGGAATAGGCGAAGATGCCGTCCACGTTCCAGTCCTCACGGCCCGGGGTGATGTCCACCTTGGACGGGTCGAGGCGCATGACCAGGACGACGGCCTTGGCCTTCTCGTTGAGCTTGCCGTGCTCCACGTCGTTGAGGCCGTCCGGGATGACGTGCAGGGCGGAGCCCAGGGTGACGTCCGAGGCCTTGATGGGGGAGCCGGTGGGGTCGCGTACGAGGCGCACGCCCTCGGCCCACATGGTGTGGCGCAGGCGCTCGGGGCCGAAGTTGTTCACGGCGCGGTCCGAGAAGTTGTCCGTGTTGTCCAGGTCGCGGAAGGCGAAGATGAACGGCAGCGGGGCCAGCAGGGCGGCGCCGATCAGAGTGTTGCGCAGCAGCGGGCGACGCTTGATCTGCGACTCGTCGAGGATGTCCGCGATCATGCCCTGGGCGGCGGCGCGGTCGGCCTCCGTGCGGATCTCGTGCCGTTCCTCGACCGTCTCATGGTCCGGCATCAGGGTCTTGGCCCAGTGGACCACGCCGATGCCGATGCCGAGCATCGCCAGGGCGACGCCCAGTCCGAGGAGCAGGTTCTGCAGGTAGAGCAGACCGAAGTCCTCGTCGTTGCCGATCTGTCCGACGCCGAAGTAGCCGATGAAGAACAGGACCGTGCCGATCACGGAGATCAGGAAGAAGACCGAGACCTGGCGCTCAGCGCGCTTCGCCGCCCGCGGATCCTCGTCTGCCAGACGCGGACGGTGCGGGGGGAGGCCCGGGTTCTCGATGGCGTACCGGGGCGTGTCCGCTCCGGCGTGCTCGAGGGCGGCCGAGTGTGCCCCGGACCCTTCGTAGCCCTTCTCGCCCATATGACCAGTTTCCTTTGCTCGAGTGATGGATGTCGTGTCGTGTGCGGGGCGCGCGGGGCCCCGGCGGGATCAGGAGGAGCGGCTCGTGAGCCAGACCATGAAACCGACGAGCAGCGCGAGACCGGCCGTCCAGACGAACAGACCCTCGGCCACCGGGCCGATGGAGCCCAGCGCGAGGCCGCCCGGCGACCCGTTGTTCTCGATGGTCTTGAGGTAGGCGATGATGTCGCGCTTGTCCTCGGGCTTGAGGTTGGCGTCGGAGAACACGGGCATGTTCTGCGGGCCGGTCTCCATGGCCTCGTAGATGTGCTTCTCCGAGACGTCCTGCAGGCTCGGGGCATACTTGCCGCGCGTCAGGGCTCCTCCGGCGGCGGCGGCGTTGTGGCACATGGCGCAGTTGATGCGGAAGAGGTCGCCACCCTTGGCGACGTTCACGCCTTCGGCGTTGACGTCCAGGTACTGCTCCTCCGGCACGCCGGGTCCGGCGCCGAGCGAGGCCACGTAGGCGGCGAGCTGCGCGGTCTGCTCCTCGGAGAACTGGTTGGGCTTGCGCTGGGCCTGAGGGCCGTTCATCTGCATCGGCATGCGGCCGGTGCCCACCTGGAAGTCGACGGAGGCGGCGCCGACACCTACAAGAGAGGGGCCCGCGGGGCCGCCGACGGCGCCCGTCCCGTGGCAGGACGCACAGTTCGCGTTGAACAGCTTCTCGCCCTCAGAGATGTCATCAGCCGAGGCGGCCGCGGTGACCTGCGTGGCCGCCTGCGCCTGGTTCACGGTGCTCGCGACGGAGTACAGTCCGCCGGTCACCAGGAGTCCCAGCAGGAGGAGCGCCAGCCCCATCAGGGGATGGCGTCGGTTCTGCGAAAGTGCCTTCACGGGGTTTCCTATCGTGTGTCTTCCGGGCGGGGGCGCTGGCGCCCCGTCAGTGCCCGTACCTCTGGTCGGTGCGGTGGGGGGCGTCTTACTTGAGGAAGTAGACGATGAAGAAGAGGGCGATCCAGACGACGTCGACGAAGTGCCAGTAATAGGACACGACGATCGCGGACGTGGCCTCGTGGTGGCCGAAGCGACGGGCAAGGAAGGCGCGTCCGATGATGAAGAGGAACGCGATGAGGCCGCCGGTCACGTGGATCGCGTGGAAGCCGGTGGTGATGTAGAACGCCGAGCCGTACGCGTGGGCGGCGATCGTCACGCCCTCGGTCACCAGGGTGGCGTACTCGAAGGCCTGCACGGCCACGAACACGGAGCCCATGATGAAGGTGAGGATGAACCACTCCACCATGCCCCAGCTCTTGAAGGAGAACAGGCCGCCGGTGCGGCGGGGCTGGAGGCGCTCGGCGGCGAGGACGCCGAACTGGGCGGTGAAGGAGGAGAGGACCAGGATCGCGGTGTTGACGGCCGCGAGGGGCACGTTGAGGATCGCGGTGTTCTCCGCCCACAGCTCCGGCGACGTGGAGCGCAGCGTGAAGTACATGGCGAAGAGCCCACCGAAGAACATGAGCTCGCTGGCAAGCCACACCATGGTTCCGACCTGGACCATGTTCGGCCGGCTCGGGAGCCCCGTGGTGGGCGTGTGGAGAGTGGAGGTTGCAGTGGTCACCCATCCATTATGGCCCCAAACACGTGCCATCGGGTAACCAGAACGTATCGTGTCGCGCCACGTCCGAAGCCTCCCAGCGACCATCTCGGGGAGAACCCGGGGCGGATGTCCAGCATGCGTCCAGGTCGGCCGCCATCCGTCGCACGCCCTGCGGTCCCGCCCCTCGGGGATAGGGTCCAGGGGTGAGCACTGCAGACGAGAACCGCGAGATCCCGGATGCCACATGGCCGGAGGTGTTCCGCCGGCTGACGCTGGGGGAGGATCTGGACGACCGCACGGCCGCCTGGGCCATGGGGGAGATGATGTCCGGCGATGCCACCGAGGCCCAGGTGGGGGCGTTCCTGCTGGCCCTGGCCGCCAAAGGCGAGACCGTCGCCGAGCTGCGCGGACTCACCGACGCCATGGTGGCCAGGGCTCGACCCGTCCACGTGCAGGGGGAGACGCTGGACATCGTGGGCACGGGCGGCGACCGTCTGGGCACGGTGAACCTGTCCACCATGTCCTCGCTCGTGGCCGCCGGCGCCGGGGCCCGCGTGGTCAAGCACGGCAACCGCGGGGCGTCCTCGACCGCGGGCGCCGCGGACGTGATCGAGGCGCTGGGCGTGGACCTGTCCATGCCCAGTGAGAAGGCCGAGGAGTGCGCAGAGGCGGTCGGCATCACCTTCCTCTTCGCGCAGAACTACCACCCGTCCATGAAGTACGTCGCCCCGGTGCGCAAGCAGCTCGGCGTGCCCACGGTGTTCAACTTCCTCGGCCCGCTCAGCAACCCCGCCCAGGTCACCGCTCAGGCGCTCGGGTGCTCGAACGAGGTCATGGTTCCGCTGCTGGCGCAGGTCCTCGCCGACCGCGGAGTGCGCGGCTTCGTCTTCCGGGGCTCGGACGGCCGCGACAAGATCACCACGTCCGGGCCCTCCACCGTCATGGAGGTGCGCGGCGGGGTCACGGCCCATGAGCTGGACCCCCGCGACCTCGGCGTGGGACTGACATCGGTCGAGGCCCTCGCGGGCCGGGACGGCGCGTACAACGCGACGATCGTCCGGGCACTGCTCGCGGGGGACAGGGGGCCGGTGCGGGACGCCGTGCTGCTCAACGCGGCTGCGGGGTTGACCGCATGGGACGGCGAGGCCGAGGGGCCGTTGATGGACCGCCTCGCCCGGAACATGGAGCGCGCCACCGAGTCGATCGACTCCGGCGCCGCGGCGGACGTCCTGGACCGCTGGGTCCGCTTCAGTCGCAGCTGACCGCGGCGCGGTCCACCACGACGCCGGCCCGGCCCGAGGATCGCACCTCGCCCGGGGCCGTCGTCGGGTCTGCGCAGGCGGTCAGCCGTCGAACCCCAGGGCCCAGCCCTCGCCGAGGTCCTCGGACGAGTACGTGCGGAACGCGAGCATCGTCTCCGTGTCCTGGATCCCCTCGACCTTGGAGAGCTGATCGGCGATGACGTCGCTCAGGTCCTCGTAGTGCTTCAGGCGGACCATGGCCACGAGGTCCCACGCGCCGGTGACCGAGTAGACGGAGCTCACTCCGTCCAGCGCGGCCAGCGTCTGCGCCGTCTCCGGGATGGAGGACTTGTCGGTCTTGATCATCACGATTGCCGTGACCATGAGGTGCCTTCCGTCGGGGCCGGGGTCACCTCGATCCTAGGGCGCGGGAGACCGCCCGACGGCCCAGGAGGACCAGCGCGAGCACTGAGGCCGCGACCAGGATGAAGGACAGCGGGGCACCGCCCAGGCCCCACCACACGCGCAGGAAGAGTCCGAGCCCGAGGGTGGTCAGCCACACGACGATGCCGTGGGGCCACAGGCGGTCCCAGGAACGGGGGAACCATGTCAGGAGCGAGCCGGCGAGGAGACCCACGAGGAAGGGTGAGGCGGTCATGAGGAGACCCGCGAGCCCGTCGGTGGTGCTGTGCTCCTGGCGGCCGACGGCCACGAATCCGACGACGAGGGCCAGGTCCACTCCGAACGCCAGCCAGGGCCGTGTCGACCGACGGGCCGGCGGTCGGCCGCTGCGCGGACGGGGATCAGGGTGGGGGTCTGGGGAGGAGGAAGACGTGGTGCGGGCGGTGTCCATGCGTCGATTCTCGGGCATCGCCGCGCAGCGCGGCCGAGCACCCTCTATGGTGGGCCCATAGGACAAGGCCCAGTCATTGTCATAGGAGGAGACGGTGTTCCACGTCGCGTTGTGCGGGCCGAAGGGGGAGAACGTCGCGCTGCTCGATGCATTGAACGGCAGGGGAGCGGCGGGCAGTACGACGGCCCCGTTCCGAACCGTCCAGGTCGACGGCATCGGCGGGGACGTCCTCGTCGGCCGCATGGCGGGAGGGGCGGATGCCGTCGGGGTGCTGCTGAGCGCCGTGCGGTCCCGGCGATGGATCGGCGCGCTCGTGGTCGTCGGGCGGACGGACACGGTCGGCGCGCCCCCCGACGGCAGCGCGGAGGCACCGTGCGAGACGGGGCACGCCCTGGTGCGCGCGGCCCGTCGCAGCGGACGCACCGCGGTGGCGCTGTCCGGCGCAGCAACGGAGAGGGCCGCCGGGGATGCCGGCCTGCAGTCGGACCTGCGGTCCGTGGAGGCCACCCTGGATCTGATCGCCGTGCTCGAGGCGCGGCGTTCGGCGCCGCAGCAGTCCGCGGGGCGGCTCGTCGACGCCGGCCTCAGCCAGCGGGAGGCGGCGGTCGAGCTGGGGGTGAGCCAGCAGGCCGTGCACTCACGGCTGCGGAACGGTCTGTGGAACGAGACGCGCCTGGCCCTGGATGGGCTCCTGCCGATCCTGGAACGACTGGGGCGCACGGGGGACTGACCCCCGTGCGCCCCGGTCGGGGTCCGTCAGCCCGTCACTGGGTGGTCGTGTCCGCCGCGTCGTCCTCGGGCAGCTGCTCGTGCTGCACCACCTGCTCCTCGGCCGGGCGGCCGTCCTCGGACTCCACCATGATCCGGGTGATCTCGGCAGCGATCTCCGGACCGGGCACGCCCCAGCCGTCCTCGTAGCCGTACACCTCGCGGAGGGAGACATGCGTGCGGGTGTGCTCCACGAAGTCGACGTCGTCGGGTCCGAGCAGGCCCGGATGGGGGACGCCCGCCGCCTCCGAGACCTTGAGCAGGTCTCGACGGAGGGTCTGGACGTAGCGGGCCAGTCGCGGCGCCTTGTCCTCGGGGACGAGACCCCGCGAGAGCCAAGGATTCTGCGTCGCGACTCCGGCCGGGCACTTGTCCGTCTGGCACTTCTGCGCCTGGATGCAGCCGATGGCCAGCATGGCCTCACGCGCCACGTGGATCATGTCCACGCCGAGGGCGAAGGCGACGATCGCGTTGTCCGGCAGACCGAGCTTGCCCGCGCCGATCCAGGTGACACGGTCCTGGAGGCCGCGCGAGGCGAAGATCGAGTAGACCTCGGTGAACGCCACCCGGAACGGGAAGGCCACGCTGTCGGAGAAGGTCAGGGGAGCGGCGCCGGTGCCGCCCTCGCCGCCGTCGATGGTGATGAAGTCGACCCCGCGGCTGCCGTCGGCCATCAGTTCCGCGAGCTCCACCCAGAAGTCACGCTCGCCCACGGCGGACTTGATGCCCACGGGGAGGCCGGTGCGGTCAGCGACCATCTCGACGAAGTCGAGCATCTCGTCCACGGACGAGAACGCGGAGTGCCGCGACGGGCTGGCGACGTCCTTGCCCTCCTCGACGCCGCGGATCCGCGCGATCTCCTCCGTCACCTTGGCGCCCGGCAGGTGCCCTCCGAGGCCCGGCTTGGCGCCCTGGCTGAGCTTGATCTCGATGGCGCGCACGGGGGCGGACTCGACGACGTCGGCGAGGCGGTCGAGGTCGAAGTTGCCCTGCGCGTCGCGGCAGCCGAAGTAGCCGGTGCCGATCTGCAGGATGAGCTCGCCGCCCTGGCGGTGGTGGTCGGAGAGGCCGCCTTCGCCCGTGTTGTGCAGGAAGCCGGCGAGGGCCGCGCCCTGGTTGATGGCGGAGATGGCCTGCGCGCTGAGCGAGCCGAAGGACATGGCGGACACGTTCACCACGGACGCCGGGCGGAACGCGTGGCGGCGACCCCGAGGACCCCCGAGCACCTTGGCGCTCGGCAGGGTCTGGGACGGGTCCAGCGCCAGGGCGGACAGCGGGGCCACGGTCGAGAACGTCCGGTGCTTGACCACCGGGTACGTGGTGTTCTCCACATCGTTGTCCGTGCCGAACCCGAAGTAGTTGTTGGCTCCCTTGGCGGACGAGTACACCCAGCTGCGCTGGTCGCGGCTGAACGGGCGTTCCTCGTTGTTGCTGGCCACGATGTACTGGCGCAGCTCGGGGCCGATGCGCTCAAGCGCGTAGCGGGCGCGCGCGAGCACCGGGAAGTTGCGGAGCAGCGTGTGCTGCTTCTGGAACACGTCGTTCACGGCGACGCCGGTGACTCCGGCGGCGAGGGTGGAGGCCGCCGCGGCGGCGAGGGTCTTCGGGTTCATGCGCCCACTCTGCGCCACAGCGGAGCGGTCAGCCAGTCGCGATGCGCGGGAGGAGTCGGGTCGGGGGAGCCGCCACGCGGCTTAGTTGACATAATGCCTATTATCGGCGAACTTGGCACCCTGCACGTGGGCGCGGATTCCGACGTGCCGCGCCCTTGGCCAGTCTGTAGGTCGGCCCGTCACCCGACGACGTCGTCCAGCCACCGGGCCGTGCGACGCGGCCAGTCCCGCGTGTCGTCCGGGGTGCGCGCCACCATCAGCTCACTGCCGCGGATGAGTGCCTGGAGCTGTTCGGCCGTGCTCAGCGGATGCGTGACGTCCTCCACCCAGGCCTGGATCAGCACCGGCATCTCCAGGGCCGCGAGGTCGGCCGGAGCTGGCAGGTCGCTCAGCGCCGCCCCGCGGTAGACGGACGGCAGCAGCCGCTCGGTGACCTCGGGTGTAGTGTCGTCCGGCCCGAGGGCCGCCGGCGCCCGCACGTGCGCGGCCTGCGCCGCACCGAGGAACCTGTGCAGACCATGTGTCTCCACGGCCCGGGCCGCCGCCTCGTACGTCCCGGCCTTCGCGGCACGCGTGGACCAGGCGGTCGGCGGCAGCGTCAGCACCAGCGCACGGAACCGCTCCGGCTCGCGCACGGCCAGGTGCATCAGCGTCCCGGACCCCATGGACACGCCCGCGCCGACCACCGACTCTCCGGGGGCGACGTCGTCGAGCAGCTCGGCGAGGTCGCTCGCCAGGGCGCTCCACCGGTAGTCCTCGGGCACGGGCCGCCCCGTGGACCGACCGTGCCCGCGGGCGTCGTACGCCAGCACCCGGCGATCCCCCAGCTCCCGGGTGACGTCCACCCCCAGCAGCGCGTCGCGTCGCCGGGAGGAGGTCAGCCCGTGCAGACGCACCACCGTGGGCCCGCGCATGCCGACCGTCGAGTGGTCCAGGACCGCCCCGGACGTCTCGAACCGTGCCATTCCGGGCCTCCTCGGTGCTCTCGCCAGCGCCCTAGACTAGCGCCATGCGCCTGACCAACGTGGCCCACCTGCGCCTGCCGTTCGGTCCCCTGTGGACGTATCGGCTCGAGGTCGGCTCCCCCGGCGCGGCACTCCCCCTGTCCGCGGACCAGGCCCGGCACGTCGGCGAGGGCCCGCGGGCGGGCTCCTGGATGGCCCTGGCCCTCCGGTTGCCCGCGCCCGTCCAGCGCGAGGTCCTCTCCCGCGCGTGGCACGCGGTGGTCGAGCGGCACGGCACCCTGCGCACGGTCGCCCTCCTCGACGACGACGGCGTGCCCTCCCTGCACGAGGTCCCCGTCCTCGGCGGGGCCTGGGTGGAGCACCCGGTGCGGGCGGGCCAGCCGATGCACGTGGCCGTCCGGCGCCTGCTCGACGAGGCCTGCTCACCCGAGCAGACCCCGTCCCATCGGCTCAGCGTCATCGAGACGATGGACGGGCCCGTGGTGCTGATCGCGTCGGACCACGCGCACGTGGACATGTGGAGCTTCCTCGTGCTGCTGCGGGACCTCCTGGACGCCGTGCAGGCCCTGCGGGAGGGACGGGACCCGGCACTGGGGACGGCGCCGTCCTTCGGGGAGCACACGGTCCTGCAGGCCGAGCGGCCCGCCCCGTCCCCGGAGGAGGCCGCCCGCTGGCACGGGATGCTCCAGGAGTGCGGGGGCCACTTCCCGGTGTTCCCCCTGCCGCTCGGGGCGGACTCCCCCGTCCCGGAGCGGGTGGAGGTGCGGGACGTGCTCGACGTGGTCGGCAACGAGGCGCTGGCCGACGCGGCGGCCGGCCAGGGCGTCTCCTCGCTCGCCCTCGTGGTCTCCGTGCTCGCCGAGGTCACCGGGCGCCTGGCCGGGTCCCCGCTGCGCGCCCTCTTCCCCGTGCACACGCGGCTGGATCCGCGCTGGCACGACTCGGTGGGCTGGTTCATCGCGAACTCCGTGCTCGCCCCCGCGTCCGCCTGCGCCGCGGACGCGGCCGCCGCCGTGCGGGAGGCCGTGCGCCTCGGACGTCCGCGCCTCGACCCGGTGCTGTCCCGCTACCCCGACGCCGGCGCCGTCCCCGGCATGTTCGCCCTCTCCTGGCTGGACCTGCGCCGGCTGCCGGTGGCGGTGGACTCGCGGCGGGTGCAGGCCGAGCTGGTGAGCGCGCGGATCCGGACGGACAACGTGATGGTGTGGTTCGTCTCGGACGGCACCGGGCTGCACCTGCGGTGCCGCTATCCGGACACGGACACCGCGCGCGCCTCGGTGGGCACCTGGCTCGACGCCGTGGTGGCCGGGGTGCGCGAGCGCGCCGTCGGCCCCGCCGCGCCGCCGGCAGGCCGCTGAACCCCCGGCCCCCCGGCCCCCCGGTCAGCCGGTCACCGCGCGCACGGCCGCGTCCATGGCCCGGTAGGCGTCCAGCTCCCGCGCGTCCTCCGCGCCCCCCACGGTGCGCACCGCCCCGGCCAGATAGCCGGCCGCCACGAGATCCCCGGCGAGGCCGGCCTCCGGCTCCTGGCCCGCGCACACCACCACGTCCGTCACGTCCAGCACGCGCGGCACGCGCTCGTCAGGTCCGTCTCCCGGAACGGTAATGTGCAACCCGTCCTCGGACAGCCGTTCGTACGCCACGCCGCTCATCCGCTCCACGCCGAGGGCGGCCAGCTCCGCGCGGTGCACCCACCCGGACGTGGGACGCAGTCGGGACCCGATCGGCTCGGGCGAGCGCTGCAGCAGCACGACCTCGCGGGCTGGGGTACGCGGCGCCCGCTCCGTCAGGCCACCGCGCACGGACGGGTCGTCCGTGACGCCCCAGCGCGCCCGCCACGCCGTGATCGGCTCGGGCTCCCCCGGCCGCTCCCCCTCCGGGGCGGCGAGCAGCTGCGCGACGTCCACCCCGACGCCGCCGGCGCCCACCACCGCCACGCGGGGCCCGCACGAGACACGGCCGGCGACGACGTCGTCGTAGGCGTGCACGGCCGGGACGCCCGGCTCCCCCATCCCCGGCAGGTCGACGGCTCGGGGCCGGACCCCGGCGGTCACCAGGACCTCGTCGAACGCGGGGGCGCCGTCATCGGTCAGGAGCGTGTCGACGGTGACCGCTGTCCCGGTGCGCAGGTCCACCCCGGCGGCGACCGCGCGGGCGCGCAGGTGCTCCAGGGCCGGGGCGAACTCCTCCTTGCCGGGGATCCGGCGGGCCAGGCGGAACTGCCCGCCCACCTCGTCCGCCGCCTCGTAGAGCACGACGTCGTGGCCGAAGCCGGCGGCTCGATGGGCCGCCGTCAGCCCCGCCGGCCCCGCTCCGACGACGGCGATGCGCCGCCGCCGCCCGAGCGCCACGGGGACGGGCCGGGCGTAGCGCGGATCGGTCTCCCGGCCGGCCCGCGGGTTCATCAGGCAGCTCACCGGCCGCCCGACCATGACGTGGTCGAGGCACGCCTGGTTGCAGGCGATGCACGGGGTGAGGTGCTCCGCGCCGGGCCGCCCGATGCTCCGCACCCAATCCGGGTCGGCCAGCAGCGGACGGGCGAGCCCCACGAGGTCGGCGGCGCCGGCGGTGAGGGCCGCCTCGGCGTCGGCGGGGGTGGTCAGCCGGTTGGCCGCGATGACGGGGATCCCGACGGCGGCGCGCACGCGGGCGGTGGCGTCCAGGAAGGCGGCCCGGGGCACGGACGTGAGCACGGTGGGCACCCGGGACTCATGCCAGCCCACGCCCGTCATCAGCAGGTCGGCCCCCGCGGCCTCGAAGGCGGCGGCCGCGGCCAGCACCTCCTCGCCGTCCTGGCCGTCGGCCACGAGGTCCGTCACCGAGGTCCGGACGGACAGCAGCCCGTCCTCCCCCAGCGCGCCGCGCACCGCCGCCACCACCTCCTGGGGGAACCGGCGCCGGCGCGCCGCGTCCCCGCCGTAGGCGTCCGTGCGGCGGTTGGTGGCCGGGGCCAGGAACTGGTTGAGCAGGTACCCCTCGGAGGCCATCACCTCGACGCCGTCGTAGCCGGCCGACCGGGCCAGCGCGGCGGACCGGGCGTACGCGGCCACCAGCTCCGCGATCTCCCCCACCGTCAGGGCATGCGCGGTGTGCCGGGAGATCGGGGCCCGCGTGGCGGAGGCGGACACCAGGTCCGCGCCGCGGGCATACCGGCCCGTGTGCAGCAGCTGGGCGAGGATCCGCCCGCCGGCCGCGTGGACGGCGTCCGTGACGGTCCGGTGCGCCCGGGCGTCCTCCTCCGTGGCGAGCAGGCCCGCTCCGGGCGCCACAGCCCCCTCCGGGGTGACGCCCAGACCGCCGGTGACGATCAGCCCGACCCCGCCGACGGCGCGCTCGGCGTAGAAGGCGGCGAGGGCTCCGAGGTCCTCCACGCGGTCCTCGAGGCCGAGGTGCATCGACGCCATGACGACGCGGTTGGGCAGGGTCGTCCCGCGCACGGTGATGGGCTCCAGGAGCGGGGAGGCGGGCGGGGCCGACGATGTCATGCCCATCACACTAGCGGCTCCGCGGGGAATGCCGCCGAGTGCGCCTCGCCCTGCCGTCTACCGGTCGGGCGGTCCCCTGCCGGGTGCGCCGGGGACCGATGTGGGGCAGGATGGGGTCATGGGCCGGTCCGGGGTCGCCCACGGGCGGCGCCCAGGCACCGGGCCCGACGGCATGCGCGTGGGCGACCCGCCCGCGGCGCCGCGACGGACGGGGAGGTCGATCGCGTGGAGTGGTTCGAGGCGAACGCGGGATGGCTGTGGTTCGCGGCCGCCGGCGTGCTGGCCGGGGTGGAGCTGCTGACCCTGGACCTCGTCCTCGTCATGCTCGCGGCCGGGGCCGCCGCGGCCGGGGCGGCCGCGCTCGCGGGCGCCGGCGTCGGGGTCCAGGTGGCCGTGTTCGCCGCCGCGAGCCTGCTCATGCTGGCCGCCGTGCGCCCCGTGGCCCTGCGCCATCTGCGCAAGGACACCGGCGCCTCCGCCTCCTACCTCGACGGCCTGATCGGCCGCCGCCTCACCGCCGACTCCCCCGTGACCGAGGAGCAGGGCGTCCTCACCGTGGACGGCGAGACCTGGTCCGCCCGGGTCGAGCCCGGCGCCCGCCCCGCCGCCCCCGGCCAGGAGGTCACCGTCCTCGCGGTGTCCGGCGCCCACCTGGTGGTCCGCGCCGCCCCCGTCATCGACTGGGACGCCCCGCAGCCCTGACCCGCCCTGACCCGCCCCTGACCACCCCATCGAAGGGAACCCCATGGAGACACTCATCGTGCTGGCGGTGCTGGCCGTCCTGGTCGTCGTCGTGCTGGCCTCGTCCGTCAAGATCATCCCGCAGGCCCGCACCGCGAACATCGAGCGCCTGGGCAAGTACCAGCGCACCGCCGGAGCCGGCCTCACGCTGATCATCCCGTTCATCGACCGGATGCTGCCCCAGGTGGACATGCGCGAGCAGGTGGTGTCGTTCCCGCCGCAGCCCGTGATCACCGAGGACAACCTCGTGGTCTCGATCGACACGGTGGTGTACTTCCAGGTGACAGACGCGAAGGCCGCCACCTACGAGATCGCCAACTACATCCAGGCCGTCGAGCAGCTCACCACCACCACCCTGCGCAACGTGGTGGGCGGCATGAACCTGGAGGAGGCGCTGACCTCCCGCGACTCGATCAACTCCCAGCTGCGCGGCGTCCTGGACGACGCGACCACCCGCTGGGGTCTGCGCGTCTCCCGGGTGGAGCTCAAGGCGATCGACCCGCCCATGTCCATCCAGGACTCCATGGAGAAGCAGATGCGCGCCGAGCGCGACCGCCGCGCCGCGATCCTCACCGCCGAGGGCACCAAGCAGGCCGCGATCCTCACCGCCGAGGGCGAGCGCCAGGCGCAGATCCTCGCCGCCGAGGGCGATGCCCAGGCCCGCGTGCTGCGCGCCAACGCGGAGGCGGAGGCCATCCAGGTGGTGTTCGACGCGATCCACGAGGGCGAGGCCGACTCCGAGGTCCTCGCCTATCAGTACCTGCAGCAGCTCCCCCGGATCGCCGAGGGCACGTCGAACACCATGTTCGTCGTCCCGGCCGAGCTCACCCGCGCCCTCGAGGGGCTCGGGGACGCGTTCGGCCCCGGCCGGGACGCCGGCTCCTCCTCCTCTCCGGCGTCCGATGACGGCGACGCGCGCCCGGCCCGCCGCACCGGGCGGGGCTCCTCCACCCGGGGCCAGGACCGGCCCCGCGGCCCGCGCGAGGGCCGACCGACCACCGCTGAGGCGCTCCGCGCCGCGGGCGTGCCCGAGGCCCTGACCGCGGGCACCGCGGTGCCGGAGGCGCTGCAGGACACCACGCTGGACGAGGCCCTGGCCACCCCGACCGGCCTCGAGGACCCCCTCCCCGCCGTCGACCCCGAGCGCCGCCGCGGCCCGGGAATGGCATGAGAGAATCGGTGGTTGCACCGAGGAGGAAGTGAGCCGCCGCGGCGGCCCGGGGGCGCCCCGCACGGGGCCCCGGCGCCGCGGCCCGAGGAGGAGGTCAGATGAGCGATCGCAGCCTGCGCGGCATGCGCCTGGGGGCGCAGTCCCTGGAGTCCGAGGCCGGCGTCGAGCCGGCGCCCCGCCAGCGGGTCGAGTACCGCACAGAGGACGGCGAGCAGGTGTTCGTGACCTTCGCCGTCGAGGCGGACGTCCCGGCGACGTGGACCTCGAAGACCGGCAAGGAGGCCCTCCGCGTGGACGGCGAGAAGCCGGAGCAGAGCGAGGGCAAGCCGGTCCGCACCCACTGGGACATGCTGCTCGAGCGCCGCTCCATGGAGGACCTCGAGGAGACCTTCCAGGTCCAGCTCACGAAGCTGCGCGCCACGCGCGGCGAGGACGACTGACCGCCCCGGGTCGACCGGCGGAGGTCTCCGCCCGGCCCGCACGACGACGGGGCCCGACCTGCCAGGTCGGGCCCCGTCGTCGTGCGGGCCGGGCCCGGTCAGCGGCGGCCGGAGCGGCCCGTGAGGGTCTCCCAGCGGGCCTGGGCCCCCCACTTGGTCACGTTGACCACGGCCTCACCGATGATGCCGCCGCTCATCTTGGACTCCCCCAGCTCACGCTCCACGAACGTGATGGGCACCTCCACGATGCGCAGGCCCAGCCGGGCCACCCGGAAGGTCATGTCCACCTGGAAGCCGTAGCCTTTGGACTGGACCGCGTCCAGGTCGATCTTCCGCAGGGTGTCCGCCCGGTAGGCGCGGTAGCCGGCCGTGACGTCCGTCAGCTTCAGGCCGAGCATGATGCGCGGGTACAGGGAGCCGGCGGCGGAGATGAGCTTGCGGGAGGCGGGCCAGTTGACCATCTTGCCGCCCGGGACGCGGCGGGAGCCGATCACCAGGTCCGCGGTGCGCACGGCCTCCAGCAGGCGCGGCAGCTGCTCCGGCTGGTGCGAGCCGTCCGCGTCCATCTCCACGAGGACGTCGTAGCCCCGCTCCAGCCCCCAGCGGAAGCCGGCGATGTAGGCCCCGCCCAGGCCGTTCTTCTCGGAGCGGTGCAGCACGTGCACGTTCGCATCCTGTGCCGCGCGCTCATCCGCCCAGGCACCGGTGCCGTCCGGGGAGGCGTCGTCCACCACGAGCACGTCCGAGTCCGGCACCGCGTCGCGGAGCCGGCCGAGGGTGATCGGCAGTGACTCGATCTCGTTGTAGGTGGGGATGATGGTGAGCACGTGCATGCGGTGGTCTCGCCTTCCGAGGTCGGGGAGGCCCACAGCACGACGCGGGGCCCAGGAATCCGTTCGAGTATAGGAACTCCGGCGGAGCGCCGCGCTCAGCCCGCCAGCGCCGTCCCGTCCACCCATGTGCCGGCCCACGTGGGCAGCGGCGTCTGGTCGTCCAGGGCGGGCAGCAGCGGCGTGCCGGCGCGGGTGTCCGTGCTCCACGCGGCCACGCGCCCGTCCGGGGACTGCACCGCCACGGCGTCCGTGCGCCACACGGCGAAGGTGGCCGGGCTGGACACGGCGAGGCGCGGGGCGGCCTGCACGGCGGCGGCGGGCACGTCCGGCAGGGCGCGCAGCGGGGTGCGCGTGGCCGCGGTGAACGCCGAGCGGGCGGAGATCCGCTCGGCCGCGTCAGGGTGGGACAGCGCGGCGCGGACGGCCGCCCACGGGCTCGCACCGCCGCGGGTGCTCAGGCACACCGGGACGGCGTCCGCCAGGAGGCTGCCCAGCGGCGCGCGCAGCACGCCGTCCGGGTCCGGGAGCACCGTCACGGCGACGGCGGCGGAGGCCAGGAACGCCCGGTCCTCCGCGGTGACCGGGCCGGTGAGCACGAGGCGGTGGCGGACGCGGCCCAGGGCGGCGAGGCCGAGCTCCTCGGCGGCCGCGCGCAGGGCCGCCAGGGCGTCCTGCTGGGCGGCGGCCCGGGCGTCCTCATCAGCGTCGACCGGGGGCACGAGGTACACCTGCTCCCCCACGCGCGTGGAGGCGACCACGAGGGCGGCGAGGGCCGGGCGCTCGGTCGCCCCCGCGGTGAGCCACACGCCGGCGGCCTCCGGGTCCACGGTCTCCGCGGCGCGGTACACCACGGCCTGCACGGCGGCGGGGCCGTCCGCCCGGGTGTCCGCGGCGGACCGGCCCGGCTCGGCCAGCACGGTGACCACGGCCGTGCCCCGCTCGACGGCGGCCCGCGCCTCGGCGGGGCGCGCGCACGGCTCCACGAAGGCGGGGGCGACCACGGCCCCCTCGAGGTCGACGCGCGGGACGCCGGCGTCCGCCACCCGGTCCGCCGAGGCGTCCTCCCCGAGCCAGGCGACGACCCCGTCCGCCACGAGCAGGGCGGTGGCGTAGGGGTCGGTGGCGGAATGGACGACGGCGCTGTGCAGGAGGGTGGTGGTCACCGCTCCACCCTAGCCGCCGCCGGGGTCACGCCTCGGGCTCGGCCGCCGCCCCGGGCAGGGAGGTGGCCACCACGCCGCGGGCCACGAGCCCGGCCGCGCGTCGGCAGCTCCGGGAGCGGTGGGCGTCCCCGGGCACCTGGGCGATCTGGTCCAGCACGTCGATCACCTGGCGCGCCCAGCGCACGAAGTCGCCGGCCGCCAGCTCGGCGCCCTGCAGGGTCTCCCGCAGGGTCCCCCCGCGCACCCAGCGGTGCACGGGTCCCACGAGCCCGAGGTCGGTGGACGGCGTGGGCTCGATCCGGGCGGCGGCCTCGTCCGCGCGCAGGCGCTCCTCGAGCTCCTCGACGGCCTCGGCCACCCGCTGGAGGCGGCCGTTGGGCATGGCCACGGGCAGCCCCTGGGACTCGCCCTTGCCCTGGTACACGAGCAGCGCGGCCACGCACGCCCAGTCCTCGGGGCCCAGGTGCGCGGTGGCGGGGTCGTGGAGCACGAGGGAGGTGAGCAGGTCCCGCTCCCCGTACACGCGGCGCAGGGTCTGACCCCGGTCCGAGAGCGCCTCGGCGGGCGCGTCCGGATCCGGACCCACGTACCCGTACCGGTTCAGCAGGTCCACCACGCGGTCGAACGTGCGGGCGATGGTGTTCGTCCGCCCGGCGATCCGCTCGCGGAGCAGCCCCACCTCCCGGCGCATCCCCCACCAGCGCTCGCCCCAGCGGGCGTGGTCCTCCCGGTCCGGGCACGCGTGGCACGGGTGCGCCTGCAGGCGGCGGCGCAGATCCTCCAGGCGCGGGGAGTCGGCCTCCTCGCGGAGGCGGAAGCCGGTCCCCCGCCGGGCGCCGCCGGTGGGCGGGCGGTGGGTGCGCACGGCCTCGCGCATCCGCGCGGCCACGTCCTTGCGCTGGGACGGGGTCTTGACCTGCACGGTCTGGCCCAGGTCCGCCCCGGCCACGGGCTCCACGGGGTCGGCCACGTCGTCCAGGGTGATGCGGCGCAGGTGCGCGGAGTCCGTCACGACCCCGACGCGCGGGTTCTGCGGATTGCCGGCGGGCATCACGACGACGGCCCGCCCGAGTCGCCGGCCGGCGTCGAGCTCGATCACGTCCCCCACGGCGAGGTCCGCGAGGGACTCCTTCACCGCCGCGATGTGGGCCCGACGACGGCCCTGCGAGCCGGACTTCTCCGCGCCGGCCACCTCCTTGCGCAGGGCGAGGTACTCGGCGAAGTCGCCGCGCTCGCAGGCCATGGCGGCCTCGTACTTCTCCAGGGTCCCCTGCTTGGAGCGCACCTCCCGGGCCAGGCCGACGACCGATCGGTCCGCCTGGAACTGCGCGAACGAGGACTCGAGGATGCCGCGGGCGCGCTCGGCGCCCACCTGGGCCAGCAGGTTCACGGACATGTTGTAGGTGGGCCGGAACGAGGACTTCAGCGGATAGGTGCGCCGCGAGGCCAGGCCGGCCACCGCAGCGGGGTCCAGGCCGGGGCGCCACATGACCACGGCGTGGCCCTCGACGTCGATCCCGCGGCGGCCGGCGCGGCCCGTCAGCTGGGTGTACTCCCCCGGGGTGACGTCCACGTGGGACTCCCCGTTGAACTTGACGAGCTTTTCCAGCACCACCGAGCGGGCCGGCATGTTCACCCCCAGGGCGAGGGTCTCGGTGGCGAACACGGTCTTGAGCACGCCGGCGGCGAAGAGGTCCTCCACGGCCTCCTTGAACGGCGGCAGCATCCCGGCGTGGTGGGCGGCGAAGCCCCGGGACAGCCCGTCCCGCCACGCCCAGAACCCGAGCACGTCCAGGTCCTCGGCCGGCAGGAGGCGGGCCGCCTCGTCCACGCGCGCGGCGATCCGCGCCTTCTCGTGGGCGGTGGTGAGGTCCAGCCCGGCCCGCAGGCACTGCTCCACGGCGCCGTCGCAGCCGGCCCGCGAGAAGATGAACGTGATGCCCGGCAGCAGGCCCTCGCGGTCCAGGACGCGGATCATCTCCGGTCGGGAGGTCATCAGGCCCGGGCCGCGGCCGTCCCGGTGATCCCGGCCGCCGCCGGAGGTCCCGAGGGAGGCGCTGGTGCCGCGGTTCCGGTCCCAGCCGGAGGAGCGTCCCGCGTCGGGACGGGTGTCCCGGCTGCCGCGACCCCGGTCCCGACCCCCGGAACGCCCGCCACGGCCCTTCGCGCCGCCGCGGCCGCCCTCGTCGCGGCGTCCCCGGCCGGGCCGGCCCCAGTCGGGGCGCTGGCCGCCGCGCTCGGCCTCGCGCGCGAGGCGTTCCAGCTCGGGGTTCAGCAGCGGCGTGCCGTCGGCGTCGGCGGTGTCCTCGAAGGCGACGTCCTCCGCGAACAGGTCGTAGAGGCGGCCGCCCGCCATGACGTGCTGCCACAGCGGCACGGGGCGGTGCTCGGAGACCACCACGGTCGTCGCCCCGCGCACGGTGTCCAGCCACGAGCCGAACTCCTCGGCGTTGGACACGGTGGCGGAGAGGGAGATCAGCTGCACATGCTCGGGCAGGTGGATGATGACCTCCTCCCACACCGGGCCGCGGAACCGATCGGCGAGATAGTGCACCTCGTCCATCACCACGTAGCCCAGATCCGTGAGGGCCTCGGAGTCCGCGTAGAGCATGTTGCGCAGGACCTCGGTGGTCATCACCACCACGGGCGCGTCCGCGTTCACGGACGTGTCGCCGGTCAGCAGTCCGACGTTCTCCGCGCCGTGCACGCGCCTCAGGTCCAGGAACTTCTGGTTCGAGAGCGCCTTGATGGGCGTGGTGTAGAACGCCTTCCGGCCGCGGGCGAGGGCCAGGTGCACGGCGAACTCCCCCACCACGGTCTTGCCCGCACCGGTGGGCGCCGCCACGAGTACGCCGTGGCCGTCCTCGACCTCCCGGCAGGCCTCGCGTTGGAAGTCGTCCAGCGGGAAGTCCAGCCGGGCGGCGAACGCGGACAGCTCGGAGCCGGCGTGGTGGCGCTCGCGGCGGGCCCGCGCGTAGCGCTCGGCGGGGCTCAGGCGCGGCTCCTCGGGCGGGCCGGCGGGGGTGTCGGTCGAGGGATGGGGGGCCATGGGCCCAGCGTACGGGCGCGCCGGACGCGACAGGGCCCGGACGCACCGCGCCCCGCTCCGGGCGAACGGGGCGGGGCGCGGGTGGCGTCGTCGGTGGGGCGGTGCGGCGTCAGATCTCGTTCAGGGGGCGGGGGCCGGCGGCGATCTCCGCCTCGAGGTCCACCGCGTGCTTCGCGGCCGTGCGGGCGCGCCGACGGTCGTTGACCCAGCACAGCAGGATCGCGAGGCCGAACAGCAGGAACAGCGGCGCCGCGAGGTAGAACATGGTGATCGCGTCGCCGCCGGGAGCGGCCAGGGCGGCGATGAGGGCGATGACGAACACGGTGATGCGCCAGTGCTTGAGGATCGTCGCGGCCGGCAGCACGCCCAGCATGTTGAGGCCCACCAGCACCACCGGAAGCAGCATGGCCACGCCGAAGGCGAGGAAGAGCCGCAGGAGGAAGTCGATGTAGGTCTGCGCGTCGGGGAAGTTCGCGAAGCCGTCCGGGGTGAAGCCGATGAAGAACAGGACCGCCTGCGGCATGACGAGCCAGCCCAGGGCGACGCCCAGCAGGAACAGGGGCACGGCGGCGGCGAGGAAGGCGACGGCGTACTTCTTCTCCGTGCGCTTCAGGCCGGGGGCGACGAACGCCCACGCCTGGTACAGCCAGATCGGGCTGGAGACGACCACACCGATGAACAGCGCCACCTTGAGCATCATGTCGAAGGGCGACGCGATCGTGGTGAAGGACACCGCCGCCAGGGCGCCGGCGTCGGCGGCCTCCTTGACGGGCCGCGTCAGGGCGGCCATGAGCGGCTGGTACAGGAAGAACCCCCCGACCGCCCCGAGGGCGACGGCGAGGAGGGACTTGACGATGCGGTTGCGCAGCTCCGCGAGGTGCTCGCGCAGCGGCATCTCGCCGTTCGGGTTCTTGGCCCGTCGGCTGCCGCGCCGCCGCCGGCGCGCCGTCTCCTCCACCGTGGTCATGGGGTCGGTCTCCCGGGCGTCAGCGGACGTCGCGGTCGTCGCGGTCGACGACGCGGCCCTCCACCGGCTCGACCGGCTCAGCGGGGTGGGAGCCGGCACCCGAGGTGTCGACGTCGGCCTTGCGCTCCTTGTCCTCGGTGCGCATCTGCTTCACCTCCGAGGAGAAGATGCGCATGGACTGGCCGAGGTTGCGGGCCATGGAGGGGAGCTTCGGGGCCGCGAAGAGCAGCACCACGAGCACGATGATGATGACGAGCTGCCATCCGTTCAGTCCAGCGAACATGGGTGGTCCTTTCGACGGGGGTCCTGCGGTCTAGGCTACCGCGCCGCGGGCACGCCGGGCGGCCCCCTCGAGGCGCGCCGCGACGGCGTCGCGGAGGTCCACGGGCTCGACCACCTCGACGCGTCCGCCGTGACGGGCGGCCAGGGCGACGGCAGCCTCCTCGTCCAGCAGCGTCAGCCGGGTCAGGGCGGTGCCGTCCTCCAGCGTGGCGGCCGCCGTGGGGCGGTAGGCCTCGGCGGCGTCGCGGACGGCGTGGTCCCAGCGCACCAGCGCGGAGACCCCCTCCCCCTCGGGATGCAGTCGCCAGCGGCCGGGGCGTGCGCGAGGCCGGAACGTCTCCCCCGTGCGCTGGACCGCGCCCACCCGGTCCGCGCGGAAGACGCGCAGCCCCTCGGCGCGGCGGCACCAGGCCTGCAGGTACAGGCGGGTGCGCTCCTGCACCACGGCGAGCGGCTCCACGTCCCGATCCGTCACCTCGTCCGTGCGTACCCCGTGGTACTGCACACGCAGCACGGCGCGCTCGGCGATGGCCGCGAGCAGCGTCCGCACGGTCTCCGGGTCCACGGCCACGTCCCAGTGGGCGACGACGGCGCCCTCGTCCGCGATCGATGCGCCGTCCCCGACCGAGGCCGCGGGGGCGTCGTCGGCCACGTCCTGGCCGGCGTCCGCGAGGGAGGCCCGGATCCGGCGCTGAGCGGAGCGGGCGGCGTCGCGGTCGGCGTCGGTCAGGACGGTCATCTCGGCCACCGTCTGCAGGGTGGCCACCAGGGTGTGGGCCTCCGGCAGGGTCAGCCGCACGGGGCCGGCGAGCTCCGCGGCCTGGTGGACGTACACCCGCCCGTCGGCCTCGTCCACGTCGAACTGGAACCCGGGGAACTCGCGCTCGGGCATGCCGCAGTAGCGCAGCACCTCCAGGTCCCGGCCCAGGTCCGCCTCGGACACGCCGAGCCGGTCCCGCAGCTCCGCGCGGTCGATGCCCTCGGAGCGGTTGGCCAGGCCCACGATGTCCAGGAGGCGGCCCACGAGGTCCTCGCTCGAGGTGCGCACGCGGCGCCGGACCGGCGCGCTCAGGCGGACGTCGGCGCACCCGGGGTCGGCGGGCCCGGCGTGCAGCTCCGCGGCGGCGGTGAGGGCCGCGGCCAGGCGGCGGGCCGGCTCGGGCTCCGAGGCGGGGAAGAGCACGTGCCCGGCGGCCGTGGCGGCCTCGGCCACCACGCCGTCCTCGGTGCGGCCGGTGGCGGCCTCCCACAGCTCCCAGCCCTCGCCGGGGGCGGATCCGTCGGCCGGGCGGGGATCCACCGGGCGGCCAGCCACCCGGAACCCCTGACCGCGTCCGGGGGCCAGCCACACGCGGACGGTCTCGGCCTCGGCGCGTCCGGCCAGGCGGGCGCGCAGGGCGGCGTGGTCCAGGTCCGCAGGGCGTCGGGGGGCGCGGCGGGCCGCCGCGGAGGGGGCCTGCTCGAGGACCACGGGGGCGGACTCGAGGCGGGAGAGCCGGAACGAGCGCTCGGCCTCCCGGTCCACGTCCCACCCGGTGAGGTACCACCGGCCGCGCACCAGGGTGAGCAGCCAGGCCCGCACGGTGCGCTCGGTCAGGGCGCCGGCGGCGTCCCGGTAGGCGAAGCGCACGAGGGCCTGCTCGGCGGCGGCCTCCGTCAGCGCCTCGAGGCGGGGATCGGCCCGGGGCATCACCGTGTGATAGCCCTCGAGCTCATCCTGGCCCGAGAGCTCGCCGGGGTGCAGGAGCACCCCCACGGCGCGGACCACCTCGTCCCGCAGCGGCGAGTCCCCCCAGAGCCGGCGGGCGCGCACGAGGGCGCGGCGCTCGTCGAGGGTGAGGTCCAGGTCCTGCAGCAGGAGGGAGTCGCGGTCCACCCGGTAGCGGGGGCCGTCGTCGTCGTCCGCGTCCTCGCCGCCGACCACGGTGAGCGGGACCCCGACGGCGCGCAGCGCGCGGCGGTCCCGCTGGAAGAGCTTCTCGAACGCGCCGTCGCTCAGCCCCTCGTACCCCACGACGAGCCGCCGGATCTGCTCCCGGGCGTAGCCGCGCGGCTCGTGGAGCAGCAGCCACAGCAGGGAGATGATCCGTTCGGCGGGCTCGTCCGCGGAGCGGGGCCGGGCGACGGTCATGCCACGTGCCGGGTCAGTCGACCGAGACCAGGTCGCACACGAAGATCAGGGTCTCGTTCGGCCCGATCGCCGAGCCGGCGCCCTGCGCCCCGTAGCCCAGGTGCGGCGGGATCTCGAGGCGACGGCGGCCGCCCACCTTCATCCCGAGCAGGCCCTGGTCCCAGCCGGCGATGACCTGGCCGACGCCCACCGTCAGCGGCAGCGGGGTGCCGCGGTTCCACGAGGCGTCGAACTCCTCGCCGGTGGACCAGGCCACGCCCACGTAGTGGACCTGGACGCGGGAGCCGCGCTCCACGGCGGGGCCGGAGCCCTCGATCAGGTCCTCGACGACGAGCTCCTCGGGCGGGGTGTCGCCGGGGAAGTCGATCTCGGGCTTGGTGCGGTCGTAGTCGCGCTGTCCGAAGGACATGGTGTCTCCTCCTGGGGTCGGGGTGGGTGGGTCAGTTCTGGGGGGCCGGGGCCTGGGCGTCGAGGATGTCGACGACGAACAGCAGGTCCTCGTTCGGCCCGATGTCCGGCGGGGAGCCCTGCTCGCCGTAGGCCTGCTCGGAGGGGATCGAGATCAGCACGCGGGAACCGACCTTCTGGCCCTCCAGGCCCTTCGACCAGCCCTCGATCACGCCGGAGAGCGGGAACGTCGTCGGGGCGCCGCGCTCCCACGACGAGTCGAAGGTGGCCCCCTCGGACCACGTCACGCCCGTGTAATGCACGGTCACGGCGTCCTCCGCGGCGACCTCGCGGCCCTCACCTTGGATGAGGGGCTGGACGACGAGCGTCTCCGGGGCCTCGCCCTCGGGCGTCGCGATGACGGGGCGGCCGTCCTGGACGGTGACCTCGGGCAGGCGCTCGTCGCGCTCGGCGACCTCCTCGCCCTGGGCCTGCGAAGGCACCTGCCCGGCGACCGAGTAGACGAACAGCTGGGCCGGCACGCTGGTGGTCGACGCCGACGCGCCCGCCGAGGCCGACGGCGCGGCCGGGGCGGGCACCTCCTGGGACGGCACGTAGGCGGCGATCTGCCCGCCCACGCCCACGCCCGTGAGCAGCTCGTACATCTCCGGGTTCGCCTGCTTCAGCTGGTCGTCCAGGACGACGGTCTGCGGGTCCTGCGTGAACGACTCCGCCTGGACGTCGCCCGTGGCCGGATCCGCGGACAGGTAGTGCAGCTTCGCGATCGAGCCGCGCCCGAGCTTCTGCTCCTCGCCGGCGTCCAGGACACGGGTGGTCGGCTGGTCCGTCTCCACGCCGTCGCCCACGGCGACGCTCGGCGTGCCGTCCTCGGCCACGGTGACGGACACCCCGTCCAGGGCCGCGGGATCGCCCTGGCCGGCGCCCTCGGTCGCGGGCGAGGTGGAGGACTGCTCGGCCGCGGACGACGACGCCGACCCCTGGCCCTCCGAGGACGAGGCGCCCTCCTCGGACTCGCCCGCGCTGCACGCGGTGGCCAGCAGTAGGCCGGCCGCGCCGAGGGTCAGGGCGGTCAGGGGACGGCGACGGCGGCGCGGAGCCGCGACGGAGGGAACGATGGAGGTCATGGCGCCCACCCTACCGACGCTGTCCAGACACCGCCTCAGCCGACGCGCGCGAACAGGGCGTCCACGGCGTCGAGGGCGGTGTCGAACGGGTCCTTGAGACTGATCGTGTGCAGGGGATGGTCGACGAGCTTGAGCGTGGTCCAGTCCACCGCGTAGTCCATCCCGCGCTCGCGGGCCCGGGCGATGAACTCCGCCCGCACCGCCGCGCGCGTGGTGGTCGGGGCCGCGTCGACGGCGGCCGCGGCCGCGCCCTCCGGCAGGACCCGGCGCACGGCGCCGCGCTCCCGCAGCATCGCGAAGAGCCCCTGGCCGGGGGCGATGTCGTGGAAGGCCAGGTCCAGCTGCGCGATCCGGGGGGCCGACCAGTCGAGGCCGTCGCGCTCGCGGAACCGCTCGAGCAGGCGCAGCTTGACCGCCCAGTCGATCGTGTCCTCGATCGGGCCGAAGTCCTGCGACCGGACGGCGTCGAGCACGGTGCCCCACAGGTCCAGGACCTCGGCCACCCGCTCGTGGTGCGCGCCCTCGGCGTCGACGAACCGGTGCGCCGCCTCGAGGTAGTGGCTCTGCAGGTCCAGGGCGCTGGCCTCGCCCTCGCGCAGGGCGATCCGGGCGGTGCCCGTCAGGTCGTGCGAGACCTGCCGCACGGCCAGCGTCGGGTGGGTGACGCGGTGGTCGCCCAGCGGGAAGCCCGCCTCGATCATGCGCAGCATCAGGTCCGTGGCCCCGAAGCGCAGCAGGTGCGTGGGCTCGGAGAGGTTGGTGTCCCCCACGATCACGTGCAGGCGCCGGTACAGGGAGGCGTCCGCGTGCGGCTCGTCGCGGGTGTTGATGATGGGGCGGGACCGGGTGGTCGAGGAGGACACGCCCTCCTGGACGAAGTCGGCGCGCTGGGAGAACGCGAAGTGCGCTTCCCCCGTGCCCTCGGGCCATGTCCCCGCCGGCACCACGCGCCCGGCGCCGACCAGGATCTGCCGGGAGACCAGGAACGGCACGAGCGCCTCGGTGAGGCGGCGGTACTCCGTGCGGCGGCGCAGCAGGTAGTTCTCATGGGAGCCGTACGAGCTGCCGGAGGAGTCGGCGTTGTTGCGGTAGAGGTGCAGGGACCCGCCGATCCCGTCCGCGGCCAGGGCGGCCTCGGCCCGGCCGATCAGGTCCTGCAGGATCCGGTCGCCCGCGGCGTCCGAGGCGATGAGCTCGTCCAGGGTGGAGCACTCCGCCGTGGCGTACTCCGGGTGCGAGCCCACGTCCAGGTACAGGCGCGAGCCGTTGGAGACGAACACGTTGGACGAGCGACCCCACTCGAGCACGGGGCGGAAGAGGTAGCGCACCACCTCCTCGGCGCTCAGGGGCCGGGCGGCGGGATTCCAGTGCTGGACCCCGTACTCGGTCTCCAGGCCCATGATCCGCCGTGCCTCGGGGGTCACTGGCCGCCCTTCTGCACGAAGCCCTTGACGAACTCCTCGGCGTTGGTCTCCAGCACCGCGTCGATCTCGTCCAGGAGGCCGTCCAGGCCGGTGTCCTGGGTCTGGGCCTTGACCTGGGCCTGGCCTGGGGCGGGGGCGTCGTCGTCGCCGCCGGCGGGACGGGGGCGGATCTGCTCCTGGGACATGGTGCTCCTCCTGGGGTCGGGACGGGCCGGGCGGACCCGCTGCTCCCCTCGACCCTACGCCGAGGCGGTCCCCGGGATGCCAGGATGGGGCCATGCGACTGTGGACCCTGCACCCGAGACTCCTCGACCGACAGGGCCTCACCGGCGCGTGGCGGGAGGCGCTTCTGGCCCAGGCCGCCCTCGCGCGCCGCACGAAGGGCTATCGGAACCACCCCCAGCTCGAGCGGTTCCGGGACCACGGGGACCCGGCGGCGGCGATCGGCGCGTTCCTGTCCGGGATCGTCCTCGAGGCGACCGCCCGCGGGTACCGGTTCGACGTCTCCCGCATCGACCGGCCCCTGGACGCCGCGCCCGACGCCGACGGCGCCCCCGGCGAGCTGGTCCTGCCCTTCCGGCTGGCCCCGATCCCGGCGTCCACCGGCCAGCGGGACCACGAGTGGGCCCATCTGCGGGCCAAGCTCGCCGACCGCAGCCCGGAGTGGCTGGCGCGCTGGGAGCACGTGGCGGTCCCGGACCTGCACCCCCTCTTCGAGCTCGAGGACGGCCCCGTCGCCTCGTGGGAGCGAGTCTGACCCGGGCGGACGCTCGGGCCGCGTGCCAGGATGGGCGCATGATCCGACACGAGAGCATCGAGGGATACCTGCAGCGCCTGGCCTCGGGGGACCCGACGCCCGGCGGAGGCGCCACGGGGGCGCTCGCCGTGGCCGAGGGCGCCGGCCTGGTCTCCATGGCCGCCCGCTACTCGGACCGAGACGACGTGTCCCGGCGGTGCGGCGACCTCATCCGGGTCTGCCTCGCGGTGGCCGACGAGGACGAACGGGGTTTCGGGGCGGTCGCCGAGGCCTTCGGCCTGTCGCGGGGGTCCGATCAGGAGCGGGCGGACCGGTCGGCGGCCATCCAGGAGGCCCTGGCCGAGGCGGTCCGCCCGCCCGTGGCGATCGTCGACGCGGTCGAGCGCCTCCTCCGGGAGGCCGAGGAGGTCCTCGAGGACGGCAACCCGAACACCCTCTCCGACGTCGGCACGGCACTGGGATGCGCGCGCGCCGGCCTGACGGCCGCCGTCGTGACCCTCGAGACGAACCTGGCGCCGCTGAAGGACGACGAGCGCTCCGCGGACCTGCGGGAGCGCATCGGCCGCGCCGAGGAACTCGCCGGCCGCGTCGACGCCCTCGTGGGACGCGTGCGCGAGCTCATCACGGGCTGACCGGCCGGGCCGGGGTCAGTGGGCCCCCTCCTGTCGCGCCCGGCGGACGGCCTCGGCGGCCCCGCCGTGCCAGGGTCCGCCATGCCCGGGGAGCAGCGTCCCCGCCCCCGTGGCGGCGATCGCGTCGAGGGAGTCCAGGTCGGCGGCGGTGTCGGCCGTCGCCGCGGAGGCCACGATCTGCGGGCCGGTCCGCGCGGTGTACGGGTCGAGGGTGACCAGGGCGTCGGCCGTGATGACGGCGTCGCGGTCCGGGAGGTGCAGGACCACGTGGCCGGCCGTGTGGCCCGGGGTGTGGATCACCTCGGGCCGGCCGGGGACCTCCGCCACCCGACCGGCCTCCAGACCGCGGGTGTCCCCCACCCCGCGGACCGTCAGGGCACCCGCGGCCGCCATCCCGCCGAGCACGGGCAGGGACCGCGGGTGGGTGAGCGGGTACAGGAGACGGTTGCGCTCCGGGCGGTAGCGGTAGGGGTGCCGGGCCAGCCGGCGGTCCCCCGGATGGACGTGGACGGGCACCCCCCATTCGCGGTGCGCGCGCCGGGCGAACCCGACGTGGTCGAAGTGCCCGTGGGTCAGCAGGAGGGCGGCGATCTCCTGGGGCCGTCGGCCGATCTGCTCGAGGGCCTCGCCCAGCATCGGCCACATGCTCGGCAGGCCGGCGTCCACGAGCGTGAGGCCGTCCTCGTCCTCGACGAGGTAGACGTTCACATGGGCGTGGGTGAGCAGGTGGACGCCGTCGGCGACGCGCGGGATGAACATGGGACTGCCTCTCTGACCTGGGATCCTCCGATCCACGGTCGCCTCCCCGGACGCCGGGGTCAACGTCCGCGGCCCCCCTGGGCCGGCCGACGGGCCCGCGCGGTCAGTCCCGGCGCAGCAACGGCACGAGGGTGGCGGCGAGCTCCCGTGCCGAGGGGCCCTCGCCGGCCCCGTCCCACCAGCCGGGCAGGTCCTCCGCCGCGCCCACGAGGGGCTCGGCGAGGTGCAGCCGGTGGATGCGGGCGTCCTCTCCCCCGGCGCGCAGGAGTACGGACTCCCACGCGGCGCCGGCCACGAGGTCCCCGTGGCGACGGACGAGGTTGCCGCGCGTCCACGCCCGGGTGCTCGCCGGCGGGGTCCTGACGGCGGCCGCGACCTCCTCCTCCGAGGCGAGCACACGCAGGGCGCCGGCGGCCACGAGGCGGGCGTGCAGGGACTTCGCCGGGCGCAGGTCCGCGTACTGCAGGTCCACCATCGCCAGGCGCGGGTCGTCCCAGGACAGCCCGCCCCGGGCGCGCAGACCCTCGAGGACACGCAGCTTCGCGGCCCAGTCGGCCCGGTCCGCCAGGGACAGCGGATCCTCGGCGGCGTCGGCCAGGTCCTGACCCCACGCCGCGAGCACGTCCGCGGTCTCGGTGTCGGTGACGCCGAAGCGCGCGCAGTGCTCCGCCGCGGCGCGATGGTAGGCGCCCAGGATCTCGAGCCCGGACATCTCCGTCCGGCGCGTGCCGTCGTCGTCGGTCGCCCATACGGGGACGCGCACCCGGAGCGTGGAATCGTGGCTGATGGCCTGGAGCGCGGCCACGGGGTCGGCCAGGCGCAGTCGCGGAGCGGTGCCCGCCTCCGCCAGCGCCAGGACGAGCGACGTCATCCCCAGGCGCAGCCACGTGGCGTGCTGGCTCAGGGTGGCGTCGCCGATGATCACGTGCAGGCGCCGGTAGGCGTGCGCGCTGGCGTGCGGCTCGTCGCGGGTGTTCACGATCGGCCGGCGGACGGTGGTCTCCAGGCCCACCTGCTCCTCGAAGAAGTCCGCGCGCTGGGAGAGCTGGAACCCGGCCCGCTTCCCCTCGGGGCCCAGGCCCACGCGCCCGGCGCCCACGAGCACCTGCCGGGCCGCGAAGAACGGCAGCAGCACCGCGGTCAGCTCCTCGAAGTCGAGGGCGCGCGCCACGAGGTAGTTCTCGTGGGTGCCGTACGAGCGGCCCTTGCCGTCCGTGTTGTTCTTGTACACCAGCACCTCGGGGGCGCCCTCGGCGGCGCCGATGTGCTCGGCGGCGGCCTGGGCGACCCGGTCCCCCGCCGCGTCCCACACCATGGCCTCGCGCGGGGAGGCGGTCTCCGGCGAGGAGTACTCCGGGTGGGCGTGGTCCACGTACCAGCGCGCTCCGTTGGGCAGCACGGTGGACAGCAGCAGGTGGACCGGCTCGCCGTCCGGGCCCACGAGGGCCTGGTCCGTGAGCTGCGAGGGGTGGGCCGCCGAGCGGGGCATGCGCCAACCGCGGGCGTCCACGAGCGGGGACTCCCCCGCGTAGTCCCACTCCGTGCCCGCCACGGCGCCGCCGCCGTGGGTCACCAGGTCCGCGTACGCGTTGACCAGCTCCACCGAGAGCACGCTGTGGTGCGCCCCCGGGTTGGCGGGCGCGTGGATCCCGAACTCGGTCTCGGTGCCCATGACGCGGTGCACGCCCCAGCCGGCGGCGTCCCGGCCGAGCGGAGGGGCGGTCACCTCCGGTGGGAACAGCCGGCGCTGGCCGTCGAAGGCGGGGGTGCCGGCCGGCGTCGTGCCGGAGGGGGCGGCGCCGATCCCGCCGGGCAGGCGTCCCGGGGCGCTCATGCGCCGGCCCCGGCCGCCGAGCCGGGCAGCATCCGCAGGCCCGCCAGGCGGGGGCCGCGCCAGCCCGAGGTGCGGGCCCACTCCCCCGGCGCCACCGTGGCCAGCAGGTCCGCCTGGTCGGCCAGCACCGCGTCCACCGCGTCCAGCAGATGGTTCTGCCGCAGGCCGCGGGCGTCGTCGGCCAGGTCCGCGGCCAGCAGGTCGCGCACGGCGGAGCGCTTGGCGCGGTCCACCACGTCCGCCACGACGGCGCCCGAGACCAGGTCCGCCAGGTGCAGCGTGTGCGCCGCGCCCGTGACGTCCGTGAGCTCGGCCAGCGCCGTGCGGGGCGAGCGCTCGTACAGCGCCGTCACGGCCGCGGCGATCAGGTCCTCGCGGGCCTGCTCGGCGTCCCCGGCGGCGGCCACCTCGTCCGCGTGCAGGGGGACGTCGTCCGTGAGGTGGCGCGCCATGATGTCCACCGCGCCCCGCGCGTCCGGGCGGTCCACCCGGATCTTCACGTCCAGGCGGCCCGGGCGCAGCACGGCCGGGTCGATCATGTCCTCGCGGTTGGACGCGCCGATCACGATGACGTTGTCGAGGGACTCGACGCCGTCGATCTCGGCCAGCAGCTGCGGGACGATCGTGGTCTCCACGTCCGAGGACACCCCCGAGCCGCGCGTGCGGAACAGGGACTCCATCTCGTCGAAGAACACCACCACGGGGAAACCGGCGGCGGCGCGCTCGCGGGCGCGGTCGAAGATGATCCGGATCTGCCGCTCGGTCTCGCCCACGTACTTGTTCAGCAGCTCGGGCCCCTTGATGTTGAGGAAGAAGGACCGGGAGCCGTCCGCGGAGCGCGCGGACAGGGCGTTGGCCACGGCCTTGGCGAGCATGGTCTTGCCGGTGCCGGGCGGGCCGTAGAGCATGATGCCCTTCGGCGCGCGCAGTCCGTGCTCGCGGTACACCTCGGGGTGCAGGAAGGGGATCTCCACGGCCTCGCGGATGCGCTCGATCTGCGGGCCGAGGCCGCCGATGTCCTCGAACGTCACGTCCGGGACCTCCTCGAGGAGGACGTCGTCCACCTCGGAGAGCTCCACACGGCGCAGCGCCCACTCGATCCGCGGGTCCACCGTGACGGCGTCCCCATGGCGCAGCGGCACGTCCTCGAGGGCGGGGGCCCGGCGCACCAGGCGCTCCTCGTCCGCGCTGCCGGCGAGCACGAGGTCGCCGGTGGCGAGGACCTCCTTCACGCGCAGCAGCTGTCCCGCGGGGCTGGCGTCCGCGACCCCGACGACGGTGCTCGACTCGTCCAGCAGGACCTCGGCGCCGGGGGTCAGACGCGCGGGGTCGAGCAGCGGGGACACGCCCACCCGGAGGCGCCGGCCGTTCTGGACCACGTCCGCGCCGCCGCGCACGACGGCACCCGTCTCCACGCCCTCCGCGGGCTCGCGCGGGACGAGCACCGCCTCGAGGCGGGCGAACGTGAAGGGCGGCTTCGTGGTGGCGTCGAGGGCGTCCTTGAGGGTGGTGATCTCGCCGCGGGTCGCCTCGAGCAGCTCCACCATGCGGCGGTTGTTGCGGGCGGCCGTGTCCAGCTGGGCCTTCGCCTCGCGGCGGCGCTCGGAGAGCTGCGCGCCGTGGCGCTGGGCGGCGTCGAGCTGGTGCTGCAGGCGCTCGGCCCGGGCCTGCTCCTGACGCAGCAGCTCGCGGGCCTCCTCGAGGCGGCGCCGCAGGGCGGACTCGTCCTGGCCGGCGGGGCCGGCGGGGTGCTCGGTCATGCTGCTCCTGTCATCGGCTCTGGTCGTCGGTGTCGTGGCCCACGGTGCGGGGGTCCACGCCCTGCTCCGCGGCGCGGGCGCGGCGGGCCTGCAGGCGCGCCTCCTTGGCCGCCTTGCGGGCCTTCTTGTCCGTCACGGGGCGCTCACCGAGGGCCTGCGGGGTCCAGCGGGACTCGTCCGAGGGCTGCCAGGCCTCCACGTCCTCGGGCTTGAACTCGGAGACCTTGGAGCGCTTCTTGAGCATCAGGGCCTCCTCGCCGGTGGCCAGGCGGCGCGCGGTGAGCAGGAAGCCGGTGTGGGCCACCATGCGGTGGTCGGGGCGTACGGCGAGCCCGTCCAGGTGCCAGCCCCGCACGAGCGTCTCGTTGGCCTGGACCGCGGTGAACGTCCCGGACTCCCGGATGGCCTCGGCCACGCGGGAGAGCTGCGTGGCGGTGGCCACGTAGTTCAGCCACACCCCACCCGGGGCCAGGACCGTGGCCACCGCGTCGAGGCACTCCCACGGCGCGAGCATGTCCAGGACCACGCGGTCCACGGAGTGCGGGGCGTGGACCCTGAGCATCTCCTCCTGGGCGTCGCCGAGGTGGATGGACCACGCGGGGTGCTCGCCGCCGAAGAAGGACTCGACGTTGCCGCGCGCCACCTCCGCGAACTCCGCGCGGCGCTCGTACGAGTGCAGCTCGCCGTGGTCCCCCACGGCGCGCAGCAGGGACATGGACAGCGCGCCGGAGCCGACGCCGGCCTCGACGACCACGGCGCCGGGGAAGATGTCCGCCTGCTGCACGATCTGCCCGGCGTCCTTGGGGTACACCACGGTGGCGCCGCGGGGCATCGAGAGGACGAAGTCGTTCAGCAGGGGGCGCAGCACCTGGTAGTCGTGCCCGGAGGAGTTCTGCACCACCACGCCCTCGGGGCCGCCGATCAGGTCGTCGTGGCGCAGCACGCCCTGGTAGCTGTGGAACTCGCCGCCGGGCAGCAGCGTGATGGTGTTCAGCCGGCCCTTGGCGTCCTTGATCTGCACGCGCTGGCCCGCGCGCAGCGGGCCGCGCCTGGCGGTGACGCCCGCGGGGACGTCCTGCACGTCGGACTCGTCGGGGGTGGGGGACGCGGGGGCGTCGGTCATGCTCGGTGCTCCTGGGGGTCGGTGGGCCGCGCGTCGGTGAGCGCGGTGAGGAGGGTCTCGCGGGGCAGCACCCCGCGCACGGTGCCGTGCGCGTCGGTGAGCACCCACACGGGGGTCTCGGTGAGGGCGGATCCGCCGGGGCGGCCATCCAGGGCGGCGAGGGCGGCGACGAGGTCGCCGCCGGCGGCGGGGAGCGCGTCGGCGTCGAGGACGGCCTCGGGGCCCACCGCGCGGCACACGGCGGTCACGGGCGTGGCGGCCGCGGCGGCCGGGTCGAGCGCCTGCACGGCGGTGAGGTCGACGACGCCGCGGGGCCGGCCGGCGTCGTCCACGGCCACGCGGGCGGCGGACGCGCCCCCGGCGGCGAGGGCCTCGGCCACGGACGCCGTCAGCGGCACCGGGACGGCGGGCAGGCGCAGCGCGTCCAGCCGGACGCGCTCGAGGCGCCGACCCCACCGGCCGCGCTCGACGGCCTCGGAGGCCCCGCGCCACAGGGTGAGGGCCACCCACACGAGCAGCACGGTCATCACGAGGTCGGGGCGCTCCCCGCGGAGCAGGGGTCCGACGAGGACGGCGAGGACCAGGCCGACGGCGACCGCCCGGCCGGCCCAGCCGGCGGCGGCCACGCCGCGGTCGCGGGAGCCGGTGGCGGCCCACACGGCCGACTCGACCATGCGGCCGCCGTCGAGCGGCGCGCCGGGCAGCGCGTTGAACGCGGCGAGCAGGAGGTTGGCCCACACCGTCACGTCCAGCAGGAGCCCGGTCACCCCGCGGGCGTCGAGCGCCTCCCCCGCCCCCCACGCGAGGGCCGCGAGGACCAGGTTCGCCGCGGGTCCGGCCAGGGCGGTGGCGACGGACCCGCCGGGACCGGCGTGGGCACCGCGGAACTGGGTGTGCCCGCCCCACAGGGTGAGCACGATCTCGTGGGGGCGCTGACCGAAGGCCCGGCCCACCACGGCGTGGGCGATCTCGTGGACCAGCACGGACAGCGCGAGGAGGACGGCGTACGCGCCGGCCACGAGCCACGCCCCGGCGCCCAGGCGGGGCAGCGCGCGTTCGACCTGGGGGCCGAACGCCAGGACCACGAACGCCGCCACGAGGGCCCAGGCGGGGGTCAGGACGACGGGGGCGCCGGCCACCCTTCCCAGTCTGATGCCGCGGGTGGCGCTCATCCGCGGCCGCCCGGCCGGATGGCGGCGAGGTCGGCCAGGGTGCGTCCGGCGAGGGTGTCCCACTGGACGGTGGCGGCGCCCGAGGCGAGGGGCAGCACGCTCGGCACGCCGACGGTGGGCAGACCCGCCGCCATGGCGGCGCCGACGCCCACCGGGGAGTCCTCCACGGCCACGCAGTCCGCGGCGGTGAGGCCGGGGAGGAGCCCCGCCAGGCGGGTGAGGGCCAGCCGGTAGGCCTCGGGGTCGGGCTTGCCCGCCCGCACCTCGTCGCCGGTGACGACGACGCGCAGGGCGCCCGCCGGGGCCTGCTCGGCGAGCACCCGGGCCAGGGGCGCGTGGGACATGGTCACGAGGGCGCCGGGCACGCCGGCGTCGGCCTGGGCGGTGAGGAGCTCCAGCGCCCCCGGGCGCCACGGCGGGGCGTCGGCGACGCCCCGGGCCACCTCGCCCATGGTGACCGCGATGATCTCCTCCACCGGGAGGTCGAGGCCCGCGTCCCGGAGTCGGCGGGCGCCCTCGTCGAGGGGACGGCCGACCAGGGAGGCGGCGAGGCCCTCGGACCAGCGGCCGCCGTGCTCCTCCACGAGCCGGCGCTGGACGGCGTTCCACAGCGGCTCGGTGTCCACGAGGGTCCCGTCCATGTCCCACAGCACGGCGGCGGGCAGGCGGGCGTGCACGTCAGAGGCGGACATGCCGGTCATCCTATCGAGCGCGGGGGCGGGCCGGGGCGTCGGGGCTGACCCGGCGACGCGGGCCCGCCTAGGGTGACGGCATGACCGATGCACCCGCCCCGGATCCGCGGGACCCCGCCGAGGGGCTCCCGGCCGACGCCGTCGAGGACCGCCTCGGCGCCCTGCGCACGCACCTGACGGCCACGGTGCCCGACCTCGAGGCGGGCCGCCGGCCGCCCACGGTCCTGCTGGTGGCCTTCGAGGGCTGGAACGACGCCGGCGAGGCCGCCACGGGCGCGCTCGCCGCCCTGCGCGCCCAGTGGGACGCGGCGGAGGCCGGCCGGGTGTGCGACGGGGACTACTACGACTACCAGGTGACCCGGCCCGTGGTCCGGCGGGATCCGGACGGACTGGGCTCGCTGCAGTGGCCGGCGCTGGACCTGCACGAGACGCACCTCGACGCGCGCGGCCGCCCCCTCGTGGACGAGCACGCCCCGGCCGACGGCCTGCGTGTGCTGCTGGCCTCGGGTGTGGAGCCGAACGTGCGGTGGCGCCCCTTCGTGGACGAGCTGCTGACCCTGGCCGCCGGCGAGGACGTGGACGCGGTGCTCACCCTCGGCGCGCTGCTGGCGGACGTCCCGCACACCCGCCCCCTGCGCGCGCGGCCCACCTCGCCGCTCGTCGACGTGCGCGTGGCCGTCGACGCGGGCCGGCCCGAGTACGAGGGGCCCACCGGGATCGTGGGGGTGGTGGCGGACGAGGCCGCGCGCCGCGGGTTCGCCTCGATCTCCCTGTGGGGCGCGGTCCCCCACTACGTGGCGCAGGCGCCGTCGCCGAAGACCCTGCTGGGACTCGTGGAGGCGGTCGAGGACCTGCTGCACGTGCCCCTCATGACGCACGAGCTGGCCGACGACGCGCGGGCCTGGCAGCGCGGCGTGGACGAGCTCGCCCGCGAAGACCCCGAGGTGGCCGCCTACGTGCGGCAGCTGGAGCGCAGCCAGGACGCCGCGGGGCTCCCCGCGGCCTCGGGCGAGGAGATCGCCCGGGAGTTCGAGCGCTACCTGCGCGGCCGAGGCGGGCACTGACCCCGCCCGGGAGGGCGGAGCCGGCTCAGCGCAGGACCAGGCCCAGCAGGGCGTCGGCCACCACGGCCAGGTCGAGCGGGTCCTCGCCGGACCCCTCCGCCTCCCCGGTCAGCTCGCCCGCGGCCCATGCGTCGAGCACGCGGAGGGCCGCGGGCGCGTCGAGGTCCTCGGACAGGGCCGCGTGCGCGGCGGCGAGGACGGCCCGGCCGGCGCCCGCGTGCGGGCCGTCGAGGGCGGCGCGCCAGCGGGCCACGCGCTCCTGGGCGGCGGCCAGCAGGTCCTCGGACCACTCCCAGTCGGAGCGGTAGTGGCGGTCCAGGAGGGCGGCGCGGATCGCCACCGGCTCGACGCCGCGGGCGCGCAGCCGGGAGACGAGCTCGAGGTTGCCGAGGGACTTGGACATCTTCTGCCCGTCCAGGGCGACCATGCCCGAGTGCAGGTAGGTGCGGGCCAGCGGACGCCCGTCGACGGCCGTGGCGTGCGCGGCGGAGAACTCGTGGTGCGGGAAGCGCAGGTCCGATCCGCCGCCCTGCACGGTGAAGGGGGCCGGGAGGTGCTCACGCGCGATCACCGAGCACTCGATGTGCCAGCCCGGTCGTCCCTGGCCGAGGGTGCGGCCGTCCCAGGCGGGCTCGCCGTCCCGGTGGACGCGCCACAGCAGCGGGTCGAGCGGGTCGCGCTTGCCCGGCCGGTCGGGGTCGCCGCCGCGCTCGGGGAACACCTCGGCCATCTCGGCCGGGCTCAGGGCGCCGATCTCCCCCAGGCGCCAGCCACCCCGGGCCTCGGCCGCGCGCACGTCGAAGTAGACGTCGCCGTCCGGCTCCCCGTCCCGGCCGGGGACGCGGTAGGCGGTGCCGTCCGCGAGCATCGCCTGCACGGCGTCCACCACCAGGCCGATCGCCTCGGTCGCGCCCACGTAGTGGTCCGGCGCGAGCACGTTCAATGCCGCCATGTCGGTCCGGAACAGCTCGGTCTGGTCCTCGGCGAGGGCGCGCCAGTCCACGCCGGTGGCCTCCGCCCGCTCCAGCAGCGGGTCGTCCACGTCCGTGACGTTCTGCGTGTAGGACACCTCGAGGCCCGCCGCCCGCCAGTACCGCTGGAGCAGGTCGAAGGAGACGTACGTGGTGGCGTGGCCCAGGTGGGTGGCGTCGTAGGGGGTGATCCCGCAGACGTACAGGGAGGCCTGCTCGGCCTCGTTGCCGGGATGCCGGAGGGACTGGGAGGCCGTGTCGAAGACCCGCAGGCGGTCCGGCTGCACGGGCAGGGGGGCGGGTGCGGGGGTGGACCAGGACTTCACGGTGCTCCTGTTCTGGGCGTCGGTGGGGCGAGGGCGGGCGGGCGCCGGGGCTGCGGGGCTCAGGCGGAGATCAGGCCGGCGCCGAGCAGGGCGTAGAGGCCCAGGCCGAGGGCGATCCGGTACCAGACGAACGGCATGTACGAGTTGGTGGTGATGAACCGCATAAGCCACGCGATCACGGCGAAGCCCACCACGAAGGCGATCACGGTGGCCAGGGCGGTCTCCCCCATGCCGTAGGGGCCCTCCTGCCCGGGCTCGGCGATCACCTGGGCCAGCTTGTAGAGGCCGGAGGCGAAGACCGCGGGCACGGCGAGCAGGAACGCGTAGCGGGCGGCGGCCTCACGGGTGTAGCCGAGGGCGAGTCCGGCGGTGATGGTGCCGCCGGAGCGAGACACGCCGGGGATGAGGGCCAGGGCCTGGGCGAAGCCGAAGAGGACGCCGTCCTTGACCGAGAGCTCTGTCAGGGGCTTGCTCTGGCGGCCGAGGCGGTCGGCGATGGCCAGGAGCACGCCGAACACGATCAGCATGGTGGCCGTGACCCAGAGCGAGCGGAACTCGGTGTCGATCCAGTCCTCGAGCAGCAGGCCGAGCACGCCGATCGGCACGGAGCCGATGATGATCAGCCAGCCCATCCGCACATCCGGGTCGGAGTGCGGGATCCGGCCGACCAGCGCCTGGAACCACCGCCCGACGATCCGGGTGATGTCCTTCCAGAAGTAGATGAGGACCGCCAGCTCGGTGCCGAGCTGGGTGATGGCGGTGAACGCCGCCCCGGGGTCGGCCGCCGAGGGCAGGAACTCCCCGACGATGCGCAGGTGCGCGGAGGAGGAGACGGGCAGGAACTCGGTCAGGCCCTGCACGAGGCCCAGGATAATTGCTTCGATCCACGTCACGAGGGGTCACTGTACGTCATGGCCCCGAGCGTCCCCCGGGGCCGTGACGCGCGTCTCGGACGTGGCCGGCGGGCCGCCGGGGCGCGACCCCGCGCGGCGGTCAGTCGTCGCCGGAGAGGTCCTCCTCCTCGTCGTCGAAGAGGTCCAGCGGGGTGACCTCCTCGGTCTCGGCGTAGAGCGCGTCCTCGTAGGCCTCGAAGGTGTCGGCGACGGCGAAGAACGCGGCCTCCACGGCCGGATCGTCCTCCCCGCGGCGGTTCTGGGCGGCGACGAGGTGCTCGTTGAGGGCGGAGGTGAGGGCCTCGAGGGCGGTGCGGGCGTCAGAGCTCATGGGTGCACCGTATCCCGCCCTCCCCGCCCCGACCAGGGCGGCCGTGCCGGGGCGGCGGCCGGGGCGGACGTCTGCCAGCATGGACGCCATGCGTGAGCAGCTGATGTCCTCGACCCTGGACTCCGTCACCCGCGGACAGAAGTGGGAGTACCTCGTCCTCACCGTGGCCCCCCACGAGTCCCTCGGCGAGGCCCGCCGCCGCCTCGTGGACCACGCCGAGTACGGCGGCTGGGAGCTGCAGCGCTCCGTGCACTACCGGGGCGGCGCCCGTCGGCACTGGATGCGCCGGCGGGTCATGCGCGTGGCGTCCACGCTCGAGCCGCGCTGAGCACGGGCGGAGGACGACGACGGCGGGGCGCGCCGTCGTCGTCCTCCGGTCAGCGCGGCTCGAGCATGCGCTCGAGGACCCGGCAGCCGAAGCGCAGGGCGTCCACGGGGACGCGCTCGTCGATGCCGTGGAACAGGGACGTGAAGGCGAGGTCGGGCGGCAGGCGCAGCGGGCTGAACCCGTAGCCGGTGATGCCGAGCCGGGCCAGGGACTTGTTGTCCGTGCCGCCGCCGAGCATGAACGGCAGCACCTCGGCGCCGGGGTCCTCGGCCTGGAGGGCGTCCACCATGAGCTCCACCAGGTCGCCGGAGAACGGCACCTCCAGGCCGATGTCCTGGTGCTCGGGGGAGAACGTCACGCCCTCCCCCGCCAGCTCGGCCAGCCGGCGCATCGTCTGCTCCTCCTCGCCGGGGATGAGCCGGACGTCCACCGTGCCGGTGGCCGAGGACGGGATCACGTTGTGCTTGTACCCGGCGCTCATGCCCGTGGGGTTGGAGGAGGTGCGCAGCGTGCCGGCCACCCAGGTGCGCGCGTGGCCGAGGGCCTCGAGCTGCGGCGTGGGGTCCGCCTCGTCGAACGTCGTGCCGGTGATCTCCGCGACCGACTCGAGCAGCTGGCGGGTGGTCTTGGTGTAGGAGAGGGGCCATTCGTGCCGGCCGATCCGGTCCAACGCTCCGGCCAGGCGGGTCACCGCGTTGTCCGGATGCGGCGCCGAGCCGTGGCCCGGGGCGCCCTCGGCGCGCAGGTTCAGCCACGCCAGGCCCTTCTCCGCGGTCTGCACGAGATAGGCACGGGTGCCGGCCACCTCCGTGGAGAAGCCGCCCACCTCGCTGATCGCCTCGGTGCAGCCGGCGAACACCTCGGGGTGGTGGTCCACGACCCAGCGGGCCCCGTAGACACCGCCGGCCTCCTCGTCGCCGAAGAAGGCCACGGTGAGCGGCCGGCGCGGGCGGCGACCCGTGCGGGCGAGGTGGAGCAGCACCGAGAGGACCATCGCGTCCATGCCCTTCATGTCCACGGCGCCGCGCCCCCAGACCATCCCGTCCTTCAGCTCCGCGCCGAAGGGGTCCATGGACCACTCCCCCGCCTCGGCCGGGACGACGTCCGTGTGCCCGTGCACCACGAGGCCCGGGGCCTCCGGGTCCCATCCGGCCAGGTGCCCGACCACGGAGACGCGGCCGGGCGAGGACTCGAACATCCGCGGCTCCATGCCGGCGCGACGCATCAGCTCCGCGCAGAGCTCGGCGGCCTCGGGCTCGCCGACGGAGACGTTGCCGCCGCGGTTGGTCGTGTCGATCCGGATCAGGTCCCGGCAGATCTGCACGACGTCGGCGTCGGGGGTGGACGGGGGCTCGGGGGCGTGGTCGACCATGGATTTGAGCCTACCGCCAGGATCGTGCTATTGTTCTCGAGTTGCCTTCCCGAGGACGCCGAGAGATCGGGGTCGGACGAAGGCGCTCGGATCGTCGTTCCGACGACGGTCCACCGATGAGCGCGAGTGGCGGAATTGGTAGACGCGCAGCGTTGAGGTCGCTGTGTCCCAAAAGGACGTGGGGGTTCAAGTCCCCCCTCGCGCACTGCACATCAGCACCACGGCCTCGGTCCCCAGCGGACCGGGGCCGTCGTCGTCCCCGGGCATGCCCGCTGGCACTCCCGGCGCACCGACCCGGGGTCGCGCCCCCGCCGGTGGACACCGTCCGCCACGGCGCGCAGGTCCGCCTACAGTGGAGGCATGTGTGCGCCGCTCGCCCCGGGGGGGCGCACACCCCGCGACGACGACGGAGGACTTCACGGACATGGCGGAGAACGCACGCACGCTCCTGCATCGGCTGGCCCGCGCGCACGGAGTGCAGACCCGGTACACGGGTCAGGACGGCTCGGAGCAGTCGGTCGGGGACGAGACGCTCATCCGCGTGCTGGCCGCGCTCGGCGTGGACGTCGACCCGCAGGGGGTGGCCGGCCTCACGACCGCTCTCGAGGACGCCGAGCTCGCCCCGTGGCGCCGCGTGCTGCCGCCCACCGTGGCCGTCCGCCGCGGCCACCGCGCCACCGTCCCGGTCCACGTCGCGCCCGGGACGGAGGTCACCGCGGTGGTCCGCCTGGAGGACGGCGGCGAGTGTGGGCTGTCGACGACGACCCCCCTCGGACAGCCCCGGCTGGTGGACGGCCAGGAACGCGTGCGCCTCGACCTGGAGATCCCGGACGACCTGCCGCTGGGCTGGCATCGGATCGAGGTCTGCAGCGGCGGCGGCTCCACCCACACCGCCACGCTGATCTGCGCCCCGAACCGCCTCACCACGGTGGCCCCCTTCCTCGCCCGCCGCGGCTGGGGCGTGGCCGCGCAGGGCTACTCCGTGACCTCCGAGGGCTCCTGGGGCGTGGGCGACGTGGTCGACGCCGCCGCCGTGGCGGAGCACGCGGCCGACCACGGGGCGGACTTCGTCCTGCTGCACCCCCTGCACGCGATCGAGCCGGGCCCGCATCCCACGGACTCGCCCTACTCCCCCGTGTCCCGGCGGTTCCTCTCCGCCCTGCTGATCCGGGTGACCGAGATCCCCGAGTTCGCCGCCCTGCCCGCACACGAGCAGGCGGAGCTGCGCGCCGCCGGCGCCCGCGCCCAGGAGGCCTTGCTCGAGAGCGGCCGCGTGGACCGCTCCGCCGCCGCGGCCGCGCTGTGGCCGGCCCTGCGCCGCGTGTGGCAGGCGCCCCGCACCCCGGAGCGGGAGGCCGACTACGCGGCGTTCCGCCGACGGCAGGGCACGGGACTGGACGACTTCGCCCTGTGGTCCGTCCTGCGGCTCGACGCGCAGGCCGCCGACCCCTCCTCCGCCGCCCCGCACCCGCAGGACCCGGACCGGGTCCCCGGCGGTCCCGAGGCCGAGCGCGTCCGCGCCGAACGGGCCGACGACGTCGACTTCCACCGATGGGTGCAGTGGGTCGCCGACGGGCAGCTGGCCGCCGCCCAGGACCGGGCCCGCGCGGCGGGGATGCGCCTGGGCGTCATGCTCGACCTGGCGGTGGGCGCGACGCGCGGGTCGGCCGACGCGTGGATGCTCGGCGACGTGCTCGTGCCCGGCATGTCCGTGGGGGCCCCGCCCGAGGTGTTCAACCAGCTGGGTCAGGACTGGTCCCAGCACCCCTGGCACCCGGTCCGTCTGGCCGAGACCGGCTACGCGGCGTTCCGGGACATGGTCCGCACCGTGATCGCCCACGCGGGCGGACTGCGCATGGACCACGTCCTCGGCCTGTTCCGCCTGTGGTGGATCCCGGAGGGCATGGGCGCGCCCGAGGGCGCGTACGTGGAGTACGACCACGAGGTCCTGCTGGCGGTGCTGACCCTCGAGGCCGAGCGGGCCGGCGTCGTGGTGATCGGCGAAGACCTCGGCACGTTCGAGCCGTGGGTGCAGCGCCGCCTGGCCGAGGCCGGGATCCTGGGCACCTCCATCCTGTGGTTCGAGCAGGAGGACGGGGCCCCCACGCCTCCGGAGCGCTACCGCCGCCTGTGCCTGGCCGCCGTGAACACCCACGACCTGCCGCCCACGGCCGGGTACCTCGAGGGCGTGCACCTCGACCTGCGCGAGCGGCTGGGGCTCTACACGGTGGATGTGGCGCAGGAGCGGAGGCGCTCCGCGGCCGAGGTGGAGGCCTTCCTGGACGCGGCGCGGGACCGGGGGCTGATGGCGGCCACCGGTCCGGACGGCGCGGAGACCCGCGAGGACCAGGTGGTGGGGCTGCACCGTCTGCTGGCGCAGGCCCCCTCCGCGCTGCACTGCGTGTCCCTCGTGGACGCGGTGGGCGAGCGGCGCATCCAGAACCAGCCCGGCACCCTGCAGGAGCAGTATCCGAACTGGACGGTCCCGCTGGGCGACCCCGAGGGGCGCACGCTCACCGTCGAGGACCTGCCGCGCACCCCGTCCGTGACGCGTCTCTACGACGCCGTGGAGGCGGAGCTGCGCGCGGCCGTGCCGGTCGGCGTGGTGGTGTCCCTGCACACCTTCCCGCTCGCCCAGCCCGGGCGCGGGGACGCCGGCGGCATGAACGTGTACGTGCGCCAGTCGGCCCGTGCCCTGGCCCGCCGCGGCCTGCGCATGCTCCTGCTGACCCGGGCGGAGGAGCCGGTGGACGGCGCCCGCGTCACCGAGGTGCCCGCCGAGGACGGAGCCCCTGCGGTCACCGTGGTGGAGCTCGCCGCCGGTCCCGCCGCGCCGGTCGCCAAGGAGGAGCTCGCCGGCCACCGTGACGCGTTCACCGCGGCTGCCCGCGCCTGGCTGTCCTCGGGCGCCGTCCCCGGCGGACCCCTGCTGGGCGACGACGGCGGGGCCGGCGACCGGGCGCGCCGGGTGGCCTTCGTCCACGGGCACTACTGGCTGTCCGCGGCCACGGCCCAGGCCCTCGCCGAGGAGCTCGCCGCGCCGCTGCTGCAGACCATGCACACGACGGGCGCCGTCAAGGTCGCCGAGGACGAGGGACACGCCGAGCCGCGCGAACGCCTCGAGACCGAGGCCGCGCTCGTGCACGCGGCCGACCTCCTGGTGGTGAACTCCCCCGCCGAGGCGCGCGAGCTGCACGACGTGTTCGACGTGGACCGCCGGCGGCTGCGCGTGCTGCCCCCCGGCGTCGACCTCGAGGTGTTCACCCCGGAGGGTCCCGCGGCCTGGCCGGGGCCGGACGTCCACGGCGGGGAGGACGGCCCGGACGCACGCCCGCTGCGCGTCCTGTTCGCCGGTCGCGTCCAGCGGCACAAGGGCCCGCACCTGCTGGTCAAGGCGCTCGCCGAGCTGCGCGAGCGGGCCGCGGGCGGGGACCCCGGCGTGCGCGTGCACGTCAACGGGGAGGCCTCGGGCCCCGCGACGCTGGACGTGACCGCCCTGGCCGCCGAGCTCGGCGTGTCCGACCTGGTCAGCGTGTCCGCGCCCGTTCCGCCGGCACTGCTGGCAGAGCAGATGCGGGGCGCCGACGCCGTGGCCCTGCCCAGCGCCTCGGAGACCTACGGCCTCGTGGCGGTGGAGGCGCAGGCGTGCGGCACCCCGGTCCTCGCCCACCGCGTGGGCGGGCTGGTGCACGCCGTCCATCACGGCGGCTCCGGCGTGCTCGTGCACCCGAACACCGCCGAGGCGTGGGCGGACGCGCTCGAGCGCGTCCGCGACGACCGCGCGGCCTGGGCCGCGATGGCCCCGGCGGCGGTCCGCCACGCCCGCGGCCATGCGTGGGACGTCTGGGCGGAGGGCCTGCTGGAGGCGCTCCGGGAGCTGCCGCGCGGCTGACCCCCGCGGCGGGGGTCAGCCGCCGATCGGCGACATCGAGCCGGTGAAGTGCCGCCGGCCGCGGCGGGGGTCCCACCCCGTGACCCGGGTGACGCCCCCGGCCTCCTCGGCGTAGCGGACGGCCACCCGTGCCGGCAGGACCACGGGCGCCTCGAACCCGATCTCCCACCGGAACCCGGCCTCGGCCGGCTCCCGGCGCTGAAGCATGCGGGCCGCCAGCAGCATCCCGTGGGCGATCGCCCCGCGCTGGCCGAACGCCTTGGCCGTGGGGCCGGAGAGGTGGATCGGGTTCCAGTCTCCCGAGACGCGCGCGTAGGACCGGCCGGCCCCGCCGCCGAGGGTCCACTGGGCGGTCGGGACCGGAGCGGTCCACTCGTCCCGGGCGGCCCGCTCCGGGCGCAGCGGGGACACGTGCACGCCGCGGGCGAGGTACCGGGAGACGCCCTCCCAGGCCGGGGCTGCCTCGTCGGCCGCATCCGCCTCCCGCACCTGGACCAGCAGGTCCACCGCGGTGCCCGCGTGGTGCGGGACCAGGCCCACCGCCTCGGCGGTCACGGTCAGCGGGCGCCCGGCGGCCACGGGGCGGCGGTGCGTCACCGCGTTGGTCAGGTGCACCATGCCCGGCAGGGGCAGGGGGAACTCCGGATCCGCCATGAGCTCCATGGCGACGCCGAACACCTGGGTATGCACCAGCACGGAGGGCAGCGCGTCCGGGTCCACGGGGCCGACGCCCTCGCGCCACCGCCGCAGCGCGTCCTCACCGATTCCGTGGTCGCCCACCACCAGGCGGGTGCCGGGCAGCTCGGCGGGCCGGGACCGGCGGGACAGGGCGTCGCGGCCGGCCTGGGCGGCGGCGCGGGCGTACAGCGGGGCCAGCGCGGGCATCGTGTCCAGGGTGCGGGTCTGCATGCTCATGCCCCCATCATCGCCTGGCCGCACACGCGCAGCGTGGTGCCGTTGACGCCGGAGGCGGCGGGCGAGGCGAGGAACGCCACGGCCTCGGCCACGTCCTCCGGGCGCCCGCCCTGCTGCAGGGAGCTCAGCCGCCGACCCAGCTCGCGGGTGAGCAGCGGGATCCGGGCGGTCATCTCGGTCTCGATGAACCCGGGCGCCACCGCCGTGATGCCGCCGCCGCGCGCGGCGAGCACCGGCGCGGTGGCGGCGGTGAGGCCCATGACGCCGGCCTTGGACGCGGCGTAGTTGGTCTGGCCGCGGTTGCCGGCGATCCCGGAGATGGACGCCAGGCCCACGATCCGCAGGTCCGCGGCCACGGTGTCGCGGGCGTCCTCGGCGAGCAGGACCTCGTTGATCGCCAGCTGGGAGGCGGTGTTGACCGCCAGGACGGCGTCCCACCGGGCGGCGTCCATGTTGGCCAGCATGCGGTCCTTGGTGATGCCGGCGTTGTGCACCACCACGTCCAGGCGGCCGTGCCGGGTCCGGGCGTGCTCGAGCAGGCGCCGGCCGGCGTCCGGGGCGGTGATGTCCAGCGCCAGCGCCGTGCCGCCGACCTCGTTGACCAGCCGCATCAGGTCCTCGCCCGCCGCGGGCAGGTCCACCCCGATCACGGTGGCCCCGTCCCGGGCCAGGGTGCGCAGGATGGCCGCGCCGATGCCCCGGGCCGCGCCCGTGACGACGGCGACCCGCCCCGCCAGCGGGGCGGTGGCCCCCGGGGACGCCGACGCCGTCGCCGGGGTGCCCGGGCCGGCCGGCAGCGGCTGGCCGGAGACGAACGCCGAGCGCGCGGAGAGCAGGAACGCCAGGGCCCCGGCGGGGCCGGCGTCCGAGAGCGCGGCCCCGTCCTGCAGCAGCAGGGCGTTGGCCGTGCCGCCGCGGCGCATCTCGTGCGCCAGGGACCGGGTCAGCCCGATCACGCCCGCGCGGGCGGCCCGCTCGGCCGGCGCCTCGGCCTGCTCGGGGTCCCGCGCCACGGTCACCACGTGCGCGCTGGGGCCCAGGGCGCGCAGCGCGCCGCCGAGCGCCAGGGCGGTGGCGGAGAGCTCGCCCGGGTGCGCCACGGCGTCGAAGCACGCCACGACGCCGGTCAGGCCGCCCTCGGCGGGCGGCTCGCCCACGGGGTGCGCGCCGACGGCGGCCACGAGAGTGCGGGCCTGCTCAGCGCCGGCTCCCTCACCGAGGACGAGCACAGTGCCGGTGATGTCCGGCGTGTCCGCCTCGTGACGGCGCAGCTGCGCGGGACGGGGCAGGCCGAGGGCGCCGGTGAGCCGGCTGCCCAGGGGGCTGCGGACGAGGTCGCCGTAGGGATCGGTGGAGGGCATGGTGTTCCTTTCACGGCCGGCGGCGGACCGCAGGCCAGGGCCGGGAGGAGAGGGTGCGGGTCGCTCAGCGCCCGCGCAGCAGGGCGACGATGCCCTGGCCGCCGGCGGCGCACACCGAGACCAGGCCGAGCGAGCCCTCGCCCGCCTCGTGGAGGGTCTTGGAGAGGAGCCCGACGATCCGGCCTCCGGTGGCGGCGAACGGGTGGCCGGCCGCCAACGAGGAGCCGTGCACGTTGAGCTTCGCGCGGTCCACGGTGCCCAGCGCGCCGGGCAGTCCGAGGCGCTCGCGGCAGAAGGAGGCGTCCTCCCACGCAGCCAGGGTGGCCAGGACGGTGCCGGCGAACGCCTCGTGGATCTCGACGAAGTCGAGGTCCTGCAGCGTCAGGCCGTGGCGGTCCAGCAGGCGCGGCACGGCGTACACCGGCGCCATGAGCAGGCCGTCGCGGCCGTCCACGAAGTCCACGGCGGCGTTCTCCACGTCCACCACCTCGGCGAGCACGGGCAGGCCGCGGTCGGCCGCCCAGCCCTCCGAGGAGAGCAGCACGGCGGAGGCGCCGTCGGTGAGGGGGGTGGAGTTGCCCGCGGTCATGGTGGCCTCGTCGCCGAGGTGCCGGCCGAAGGCGGGCTTGAGTTTCGCCAGCTTCTCCACCGAGGAGTCGGGGCGCAGGTTGTTGTCCCGGGTCAGGCCGCGGAACGGGGTGACGAGGTCGTCCATGACGCCGGCGTCGTAGGCCGCGGCGAGGCGCTGGTGGCTGGTGGCGGCCAGCTCGTCCTGGGCCTGGCGGGTGATGCCCCACTCGTGGGTGGTGAGGGCCTGGTGGTCGCCCATGGACAGGCCCGTGCGGGGCTCGCCGGCGCCGGAGGGCTGGGGCACCAGGTGGCCCGGGCGCAGCCGGGAGACGGCACGGACGCGGTCCTTGAGGGTCTTGGCGGCGTTGAGGTCGAACAGGACCCGGCGGGCGCCGTCGGTGTAGGTCACCGGGGAGTCGGAGATGGAGTCCACCCCGCCCCCGATCGCGGAGTCGATCCGACCCAGCCGGATCTTGTCCGCGAGGGTCCCGATGGCCTCCATGCCGGTGGCGCACGCGACCTGCGCGTCGGCGGCCGGCGTCTCGCTGGAGAGGGCGGAGCCGAGCACGCACTCCCGGGTCAGGTTGAAGTCGCGCGGGTGCTTGAGCACGGCGCCGGCGGTCACCTGCCCCAGGCGCTCCCCCTGCAGGCCGAGACGGGCGACGAGTCCGTCGAGCGCCGCCGTCAGCATCTCCTGGTTGGACACCTCGCGGTACGCGGTGTGCGCGCGGGCGAAGGGGATGCGGTTGGAGCCCACCACGACGGCGGGGCGCAGCGTGCCGCCGGCAAGGGCGGGACGCTCGGAGGCGGGGGTGCGGGGATCGGTGCTCATGGCGGTCCTTCCGTCGGGGCGGGGCCGGGACAGCGCGCAGGTCGCGGGAGGCCCTCGTGACTGATACCGAGCGTACCTGATACGGTGGGTCTTGTGAACCAGGACACAGTCGGCACCGGGGCCCGCGACGGCCGCAGCGCGCGATGGGACCGGCACCGCACCCGTCGACGCCGCGAGCTGGTCCGCGTCGCCCGCGAGGCGGTGCACGCGCTCGGCCCGGGCGCCTCCATGGAGGAGATCGCCGCCCACGCCGGCACGTCGAAGTCCGTCTTCTACCGGTACTTCGGCGACCGCGCCGGCCTGCGCCGTGCGGTCGCCGAGCGCGTCACCGAGCACGTCGAGCAGCGCCTGCGGGAGGCGGCGGACACCTCCCCGGACGGCGCCTCAGCGCTGCACCGCATGGTGGCCGAGTGCCTCGCCGTGGCCGCCTCCTCCCCCGCCGTGTACGCGTTCGCCATCACGGAGTCGGAGCAGGACGCCGGCGGCGCCCCCGTGCTCGGCCCGTTCTTCGAGCGCGTGTCCCGGGTCCTCGCCGACGGCCTCGCCCGGGCCCTGCCCGACGCGGACGCGAGCCCGTCCTCGCCGCTGTCCCTCTGGCCGCGCGGCGCCGTCGGCCTGGTCCGCGCCGCCGTCGAGGCCTGGCTGGGCGCCCCGGCGGACGCCCGGCCGGACCTGGACGAGACCGCCGACGCCGTCACCCGATGGCTGCTGCACGGCCTGATGACCTCCGCCCCCACCTCCCCGACCGCTGAGGAGCACTGAGATGACCACCACCCGACCCGACACCGACGAGGTCCTCGCGACCGCCCCGACGGCCGACACCCTGCCCACCGACGTCGCGCAGATCGCCCCCGAGCACCCCACCCCCGGCACCCTGGACGCCGGCGCGCTGCACGCCGCCCTGCTCGGCCGCTGGGCCGAGTCCCGCCACCGGGTCCGCGAGCTGATCCGCGACCCCCGCCTGCACCGCGATCCCCTGCTGGGCATGGACGAGCACCGGGAGCGGGTCCTCGGCCAGCTGCGCATCCTCGTGGAGGAGGGCACCGTCCACCGCGCCTTCCCCGCCGAGTTCGGCGGCGCCGACGACCACGGCGGCAACGTGGCGGCCTTCGCCGACCTGGTCTTCGCCGACCCCTCCCTCCAGATCAAGGCCGGCGTGCAGTGGGGGCTGTTCTCCTCCGCCATCCTCCATCTGGGCACCGAGGAGCACCACCGTGCGTGGCTGCCCGGCGCCATGGACCTGTCCGTGCCCGGCGCGTTCGCCATGACGGAGATCGGCCACGGCTCGGACGTGTCCTCCATCGCGACGACAGCCACGTACGACCCGGACACGCAGGAGTTCGTCATCCACACGCCGTTCAAGGCCGCGTGGAAGGACTACCTCGGCAATGCCGCCCTGCACGGCCGCGCCGCCACCGTGTTCGCCCAGCTGATCACCGGCGGCGTGAACCACGGCGTGCACTGCTTCTACGTCCCCATCCGTGACGAGGAGGGCCGCTTCCTGCCCGGCGTCGGCGGCGAGGACGACGGCCTCAAGGGCGGGCTCAACGGCATCGACAACGGCCGCCTGCACTTCACGCAGGTGCGCGTCCCCCGCACGAACCTGCTGAACCGCTACGGCGACGTCGCCGCGGACGGCACGTACTCCTCCCCGATCGCCTCCCCCGGCCGGCGCTTCTTCACCATGCTCGGCACCCTCGTGCAGGGCCGCGTCTCCCTGGCCCAGTCGGCCACCGGCGCCTCCTTCCTGGGCCTGCACGGGGCGATCGCGTACGCCGAGCAGCGCCGCCAGTTCACCGCCACCGACGACGAGCGCGAGGAGCTGCTGCTGGACTACCAGAACCACCAGCGCCGGCTCATCGACCGCCTGGCCCGCACCTACGCGGACCAGTTCTCCGCCAACGAGCTGCTCGAGAAGTTCGACCACGTCTTCTCCGGCGCGGACGCCACCGACGAGGACCGCCAGGAGCTGGAGACCCTCGCCGCGGCCATCAAGCCCCTCACCACGTGGCATGCCCTGGACACGCTCCAGGAGTGCCGCGAGGCCACGGGCGGCATGGGCTTCATGGCGCGCAACCGGCTCACCCAGATGCGCGCGGACCTGGACATCTACGTGACCTTCGAGGGTGACAACAACGTGCTGCTGCAGCTCGTGGGCAAGCGGCTGCTGACCGACTACTCCCGCGAGTTCGGCCGGCTCAACGTGGGCGCCGTCTCCCGGTACGTGGCGGCCGAGGCGGCGGACGCCCTCCAGCGGGTCGGGCTGCACAAGGCCGTGCAGTCCGTGCAGGACCGCGGGGACGAGCGCCGCTCCGCCAACTGGTTCAAGGACCCCGAGGTGCAGCGCTCCCTGCTGGAGGACCGCGTCCGCACCCGGGTGGCGGACATCGCCGACACGCTGTCCGGCGTGCGCGGGAAGGCGCGGGCCGAGCAGGCCGCGGCGTTCAACACCCGCCAGCACGAGCTCATCGAGGTGGCCCGCCAGCATGGCGAGCTGCTGCAGTGGGAGGCCTTCACGCGCGCGGTGGAGGGTCTCGGCGAGGGTCAGACCCGCACCGTCCTGACCTGGCTGCGCGACCTCTTCGCCCTGCGTCTGATCGAGGAGGACCTCGGCTGGCTGGTGGCCCACGGCCGCGTCTCCAGCCAGCGCGCGCGCTCGCTGCGCGGGTACGTCAACCGCCTGGCCGAGCGCCTGCGCCCCTTCGCCCTCGAGCTGACGCAGGCCTACGGGCTCCGGCCGGAGCACCTCCGCATGGAGATCGCCACCGACGCCGAGCGCGTGCGCCAGGACGAGGCGGCCGCCCACTGCGCGGCCCTGCGCGCCTCGGGCGAGGCCCCGGTGGAGGAGAAGGTCCTGCGGGACCGTCAGAAGGCCGCGCGGCGCTGAGCTTCCGGCACCCACGCACGAGGGCCCCCGCCGCACACCGCGGCGGGGGCCCTCGTCGTCGTCGGGTCAGCCGGCGACCGCGCGGTAGACCTCCAGGGTGCGGTCCGCGATGGTCTCCCACGAGAAGTGCTCGATAGCGCGCTCGCGGCCGGCGCGGCCCATCTCCTCGGCCCGGTCCGGGTCCTCGAGGACCCGGGTGAGCGCGTCGGCGAGGTCGGCGGCGAAGGCCTCCTCGTCCACGGGGGTGCCGGTGCCGTCGTCGACCTGCTCCACGGGCACGAGGAGGCCGGTCACGCCGTCGTCCACGACCTCCGGGATGCCGCCCACGGCGGACGCGACGACGGCGGTGCCGCACGCCATGGCCTCGAGGTTGACGATGCCCAGGGGCTCGTACACGGACGGGCAGGCGAACACGGTGGCGGCGGAGAGGATCTCCATGACCTCCGCGCGCGGGATCATGCCCTCCACCACCACGACGCCGTCCCGCTCCTCGCGGAGGCGGGCGATCAGACCGTTGACCTCGTGGGCCAGCTCCTTGGTGTCCGGGGCGCCGACGCACAGCACGAGCTGGACGCCCTCGGGCAGGCGCAGGGCGGCCCGCAGCAGGTGCGGCACGCCCTTCTGGCGCGTGATGCGCCCGACGAAGGCGACGGACGGGCGGGACGGGTCGATCCCGTACTTCTCCAGGGCGGTGGTCCCGGTCTGCGGCGTCCACAGCTGCGTGTCGATGCCGTTGTGCACGGTGTGCACCCTGGCCGGGTCCACGTCCGGGTAGCAGCGCAGGATGTCCCGGCGCATGCCCTCCGACACCGCGATCACGGCGGCCGCGCCGTGGTAGGCGGTGGACTCCGCCCAGGAGGACAGGGCGTAGCCGCCGCCGAGCTGCTCGGCCTTCCACGGGCGCAGCGGCTCGAGGGAGTGCGCGGAGAGCACGTGCGGGGTGTCGTGCATCAGTCCGCCGAGGTGGCCGGCGAGGTTCGCGTACCAGGTGTGGGAGTGGATCACGTCCGCGCCCTCGAGCGGCCCGAGGATGGACAGGTCCGTGGCGAGGGTCTGCACCGCGCCGTTGGCGGACTCGAAGTCGGCGGGCTGCTCGTACGTGAGGACCCGTGCGCCGTGGTAGTCGGGGTCACGGGGTCCGCCGAACGCGTGGACGCGCACGTCCGCGCGGGAGGCCAGGACGCGGGTCAGCTCTGCCACGTGGACGCCGGCGCCGCCGTAGACGGACGGGGGGAACTCTTTGGTCACGATGTCGATGCGCACGCCCCCAACCTAGTCCTCGCCCCGGGGTGCGGATAGTCTGGCGGCACCCGGTCCGGCCGGTCCCTGACCGGCACCGACGACGACGCCCAGTCACGAGGAAGTGGTCCCACGATGATGCAGAAGAAGGTCCTCTCGGTGGTGCTCGCGGGAGGTGAGGGCAAGCGCCTCATGCCGCTCACCGCGGACCGCGCCAAGCCCGCCGTCCCGTTCGGCGGCGACTACCGGCTCATCGACTTCGCCCTCTCGAACCTGGTCAACTCCCGGTACCGCGAGATCGTGGTGCTCACGCAGTACAAGTCGCACTCGCTCGACCGGCACATCTCCGAGACGTGGCGGATGTCCACGATGCTGAACAACTACGTCGCCACCGTCCCCGCCCAGCAGCGCCGCGGCAAGGACTGGTTCACGGGCAGCGCGAACGCCATCTTCCAGTCCATGAACCTCATCTCGGACGCCCGGCCGGACATCGTGGTGGTGATCGGCGCGGACCACGTCTACCACATGGACTTCCAGCAGATGGTGGACCAGCACGTCGCCTCCGGGGCCAAGGCCACGGTGGCCGCGGTGCGCCAGCCGCTGGAGCTCGCCGACCAGTTCGGCGTGATCGAGACCGAGCCGTCGGACCCGGGGCGCATCAAGGCGTTCGTGGAAAAGCCGGCGTCCACTGCGGGCCTGCCGGACGACCCGGACCGGTTCCTGGCGTCCATGGGCAACTACGTCTTCGACACGGACGCGCTGGTGGAGGCGCTCAACCAGGACGACGCCAACCCGGAGTCGAACAACGACATGGGCGGGGACATCGTCCCGTACTTCGTCGCCCGCGGGGAGGCCGGCGTGTACGACTTCACCACCAACGAGGTCCCGGGCGGGACGCCCGGCAAGCACTACTGGCGCGACGTCGGCACGCTCGACTCCTACTACGACGCGCACATGGACCTCGTGCAGCCGTGGCCGGAGTTCAACCTCTACAACCGTGAGTGGCCGCTGTACACCCGCCAGTCCGTGTCCCCGCCCGCCAAGCTCGTCCGCTCGGCCTCGCGCCGCCCCGGCACGGCCGGCGACTCGATCCTGTCCCAGGGCGTGGTCATCTCCGGTGGCACCGTGGCCCAGTCCGTGCTCTCCACGGACGTGCGCGTCCACAACGAGGCGTGGGTGGAGCAGTCCGTGCTGCTGGACTCCGTCGTCATCGGCGAGGGCGCCCACGTGCGCAACGCGATCCTGGACAAGAACGTCGTGGTGCCCCCCGGAGCGCGGATCGGGTTCGACCGCGCCGAGGACGAGGCCAACGGCTACACCGTCACGGACTCCGGCCTGACGGTCCTGTCCAAGGGCCAGAAGGTGCCGGACGGGCGCTGAGCCCTCCCACGCCCCGGAGTGCGCCCGGCCCCGTCCCCGACCCGAGGGCGGGGCCGGTGTGATGTGATGGTCGTCATGTCCGACACCCCGCACACTCCACCGTCGTCCGCGCCCGCCACCCCCGGGACGCTCGACGACGCCGCGCTCACCCGCGAGGACGCCCGCTCCCGCGCTGCCGCCGTCCGGCTGACCGCCGAGTCCGTCCACGTGGACCTCTCCGACGTCCGAGACGAGGACGCCCGCACATTCCCCGTGAGCGCCGTCCTCCACGTCGAGGTCCTCACCGACGGCACCGACCTGCGCGTGGACTTCCTCAACGACGCCGTCACGACCGTGGCCGTGGACGGACGGGCCCTCGACGCGTCCGCCGTCGCCGGCCGCGCGCGGATCCTGGTGCCGGACCTGTCCCCGGGCGCGCACGAGGTGCGGATCGAGGGCCGGGCGCTGTACTCCCGCTCCGGCGAGGGCCTGCACCGCTTCGTGGACCCGGCCGACGGCGAGGTCTACCTCTACACGCAGTACGAGCCGGCCGACGCGCGGCGGGTGTTCCCCACCCTCGAGCAGCCGGACCTGAAGACCGCGTTCACGTTCTCCCTCACCGGCCCGGAGGAGTGGATCCTCGCCTCCAACCGCCCGGAGGCGTCCCGCACGCCCGCCGGGGAAGGCCTCGTGAGGGTGGACTTCGAGCCCACCCTTCCCCAGTCCGGGTACATCACCGGCCTGCTCGCCGGCCCGTACGCCGTGTGGGAGGACGTGTGGGACGGGCACACCGCCACGGGCGCGCCCGCCGTCCCGCTGCGCCTGCTGTGCCGGCGGACGCTGGCGGAGCACCTGGACGCCGAAGCCCTGTTCGCCCTCACCCGCTCCGGCCTGGACCTGTTCCACGACCTGTTCGGCGTGGCCTACCCCTGGGGCAAGTACGACCAGGTGTTCGTGCCCGAGTACAACCTCGGGGCCATGGAGAACCCGGGCCTGGTGACGTTCACCGAGGACTACGTCTTCACGTCCCACGCCACCGAGGCCCAGCGAGAGGGCCGGGCCAACACCGTGCTGCACGAGATGGCGCACATGTGGTTCGGCGACCTGGTCACCATGCGCTGGTGGGACGACCTGTGGCTCAAGGAGTCCTTCGCAGACCTGATGGGCACCCTGGCCGTGGACGAGGCCACCGACTTCGATTCGAGCTGGGTCAGCTTCGCCTCCCGCCGCAAGGCCTGGGCCTACGTCCAGGACGCGCTGCCCACCACGCACCCGATCGTCGCGGACATCCCGGACCTCGAGGCCGCCCGCCAGAACTTCGACGGCATCACCTACGCCAAGGGCGCCTCCGTGCTCAAGCAGCTCATGGCCTACGCCGGGCGGGACGCGTTCCTGGCAGCCTCCCGCCTCTACTTCGAGCGCCACGCGTGGGGCAACGCCGAGCTCGCCGACTTCCTGGCCGTGCTCGGCGAGGCCTCGGGCCGGGACATGGGCTCCTGGGCGCAGGCCTGGCTGCACACCGCCGGCGTGCCCGTGCTGCGCGTGGACCTCGACGGCGACGTCCCCGCCCTCGTGCAGAGCGGCGTCGACCCCACCACCGGCGAGACCGTGCTCCGCCCCCACGCCGTGCGGGTGGGCGTCTACACGCCCGGGGCGGACGGCACGCTCGAGCGCACCGGGCAGGTGGCCGTGGACGTGGCCGACGGCGACGGCGGCGCCCGCACCCCCCTGCCGGGCCTCGAGGTGCCCGCCGACGGCCCCCGACTCGTGCTGCCCAACGACGACGACCTCACCTACGCGGCCCTCGACCTGGACGCCGCGTCCGTGGACGCCGTCCTGGCCCACCCGATCGCCGACCCCCTCGCCGAGGCCACCGTGTGGGCCGCCCTGTGGTCCATGGTCCGCGACGGCCGCCTGCCCGTGATCCGCTTCCTCGAGGCCGTCACCGGGCTCTCCGCCGGGATCGAGACCGTCGGCGTGCACACGCAGGTCCTCGCCCAGGCGGGCGCCGCCGTCGGGCTCTACGCCCGGGCCCAGGACCGCGCGGCCCTGCGCACCCGCCTCGGCGCCGCCCTCGAGGAGCAGGTCCGCACCCTGCCCCCCGGCTCCGACCGCCAGCGCACCGCCGCCCGCACCTGGGCCGTCCTCGCCCGACAGGACGCCGCCCAGGCCCTGCGCGTGGAGGAGGTCCTCCTCGGCGGCGAGGCCACCGCCCCCGGCCTCGCCGCCGACGCCGAGCTGCGGTGGCTCGTCCTCCAGGCCCTCGCCGCCGCCGGGCACGCCGACGCCGACCGCCTGGACCAGGCCCTCGCCGCCGAGCGCACCGCCCAGACCGTCACGTGGCACCGGCTGGCGCTCGCGGCCCGGCCGGAGGCGGATGTGAAGGTGCACGCGTGGGACGAGGTCATGGCCGGACGGACCGTGGAGGGACGGGTGCTGTCCAACGACCTGCTCTCCGCCACCGCCGCCGGCTTCGCCACGGGGCCCGCGGCCCTGACCGCCGGCTTCGAGCGGCGCTTCTGGCCCGAGCTGGAGCCGGTGTGGGCCTCCCGGTCCAACGGCCTGGCCTCGCGCACGATCAGCGGTCTGTTCCCCGGCCGGCAGGACGCCCTCGACGGCGACGCCGCCGCCCAGGAGGCCCACCCCGTGCTCGCCCGGGCACAGGCCTGGTTGGACGGCCACCCCGCGGCGCCGCGCGCGCTGCGCCGGCTCGTGGTGGAGGAGACGGACCAGCTGCGCCGCTCCCTGCGCGTGCAGGCGGCCCAGCCCGCAGCCTCCTCCTCCTGACCTTCGGGGGCGCTTCCTGGTGCCGTCAGGGCCTCACGGCGCCAGAAACCGCCCCCACAGCGCCGTCGGCGGCTCCCCCGGTGAAGGCCCCGCCCGGCTCACGGCACCCGCCGCAGCCACTCCTGGGTGCCGAACTTGGTGCGCGCCAGCTCCCGGGCCTCCTCGAGGGTGGCCTCGTCCAGCTCCACGCGGCGCGCGCCGTAGCGCTCCTCGAAGACCGCCGTCATGGTGTCCCAGATCTCGGGGCGGGTCAGGCCGGTCTGGCGGCGCAGCGGGTCCACGCGCTTCTTCGCGGAGGCCACGCCCTTGCCCTTGAGCTTCTCCCTGCCGATCCGCAGGACCTCGAGCATCCTGTCCGCGTCGATGTCGTAGCTCATGGTCACGTGGTGCAACAGTCCGTGCGCACCCACGCGCTTCTGCGCGGCACCGCCGATCTTCCCCTCGGGCGTGGCGATGTCGTTGAGCGGCTGGTAGAACGCCTGCACACCCATCCGGGAGAGCGCGTCCATCACCCATTCGTCGAGGAACGGGTAGGTCTCGGCGGTCTCGAGGCCGTCCACGAGGGACGCGGGCGCGTGCAGGGAGTACGTGACGCAGTTGTCCGCCTCCATGAACATGGCCCCGCCGCCGGAGATCCGGCGCACCACGGTGATCCCGTGCCGCCGCACGCCCTCCGAGTCCACCTCGTTCGCGAGGGACTGGAACGCCCCGATGACCACGGCGGGCTCCGTCCACTGCCACAGCCGCATCGTGGGGTTCCGTCGGCCCTCGGCCACCTGCCGGGTCAGCACCTCGTCGAGGGCCACGGTCAACGTGATGGGCAGCGGCTGCGGCGGGAGGATCTCCCACGCGTGGTCCTCCCACGTCGTCGCCTTCCCCAGCGCGCGGCGCACGGCGGAGGCGATCGCGGACGCGTCCACGCCGAACAGCTCGGCCTCGGGCCGCAGGCCCTGCGCGACGGCGTCGCGGATCGCCCGGTGCTCGGCGTCGGCGGACAGTCCCGTCACCGCCGCGTTGAGGTCCTCGAGGGCCTCGTCCGGCTCGAGGAAGAAGTCGCCGTTGATGCTGGCGGAGGCGATCCGGCCGTCATCGACGGTCAGGTCCGCGGCCACCAGCTTGCCGCCGACCACCTTGTACTCGCCGTGGTGTGTGCTCATGCCGTCCACCCTAGACGCGGACGCGACGAGGGGCCCGGCCCCGGTGCTCCCGGGTGCCGGACCCCTCGTGTGGATCGGACGAGCGGCTCAGGCCGCCTCAGATCACTTCTTGCCGCCGAAGCCCTTGAAGCGGGCGTTGAAGCGCTCGACGCGGCCGGCGGTGTCCATGATGCGCTGCTTGCCCGTGTAGAACGGGTGCGACGCGGCCGAGATCTCGACGTCGATGATCGGGTACTCGTTGCCGTCCTCCCACTGCGCGGTCTTGTCCGAGTTCGCGGTGGTGCGGGTGAGGATCTTCTCACCGGAGGCGAGGTCGTTGAAGATGACGTAGCGGTAGTCCGGGTGGATCTCGGTCTTCATGGTGTGTCCTTCGTTCCAGCCGCCTGATTGGGACCAGGGGCGCGAGAGGTGGTCTGGGAGGCGCCGCCGTCGGGCGGGCCAGCGGCCCACTCTACCGCATGGGCCCTGCCCGTCACCGATCGGCGCGGCGGGCCCGCAGCTCCCACAGGGCCACGGCCGCGGCGGCCGCCACGTTGAGCGAGTCCACGCCCTCCGGCATGGGGATCACCACGTGGGCGTCGACGGCGGCCAGCGTCTCCGGACGCACGCCCGGACCCTCCTGGCCCAGCACGAGAGCGAGCCGGTCCGCGGTGCGGATCGGCTCGAGCCCGGGGGCGTCCAGCCCGAGGGCGCGGTCCGTGACCTCGAGGGCGGCGGTGGCGAACCCGGCCGCCCGCAGGGACCGGAGCACGTCCTCGAGCGGCCCGTCGGTGCGCGCCCAGGACAGGCGGAACACGGTGCCCATCGACACGCGGATCGCCCGCCGGTACAGCGGGTCCGCGGCGCGCGGGGTCAGCAGCAGGGCGTCCCAGCCGAGCGCGACGGCGGAGCGCACCACCGCGCCGAGGTTGGTGTGGTCCACGAGGTCCTCGGCGATCAGCACGCGCCGTGCCCCCGCGAGGACGTCCGTCACGGACCGCGGGGCGGGGCGGTCCATCGCGGCGAGGGCGCCGCGGTGCAGGTGGAACCCGGTCAGGGCCGTGAGGACCTGGTCCGGACCGGTGAACACCGGCACGCCCGGGTGGGCGGCGATCACGTCCGCGAACGTCTCCCGGTAGCGGTCCCCCAGCAGGAACGAGCGCGGGGTGTGCCCGGCGTCGAGGGCGCGGCGCACCACGGGCGAGGACTCGGCCAGGAACACCCCGTGGGCGGCGTCCGCGTCCCGGCGCAGGGCCGCATCGGTGAGCGTGGTGTAGGGCGCCAGGCGGGGGTCGGCGAGGTCCGCCGTCGTGCGCAGCCGCACCTCCCCGGGGAACGGGGCGGGATCCTCGGCCGCGCCTGACCCGATCCCGCTCACGCGCCGACCTGCCGGGCGATCATCACCGCCAGTCCGGCCAGACCGACGACGACGATGGTCACGCGCAGCGCCACCGGCGAGATCCGCCGGCCGATCCGCGCGCCCACCGAGCCGCCCACCAGGGAGGACACGGCGATCAGCGCCACCGCGCGCCAGTCGATCCGGTCGAACGCGAAGAGCAGGTAGAAGGCGGCCGCGGTGAGGTTCACCACGAGGGACAGCCACGTCTTCACGGCGTTCGCGTGCACGAGCGTGCCGCCCACGAGCATGACGCCGAAGATCGCCATGAGCATGACGCCCTGGGCGGCCACGAAGTACCCGCCGTAGATGCCGGTGAGGAACACGAGGATCCACAGCCCCGGCGACGCCGGCCCCACGGGCACGGGCGAGTCGGCGCCGGGGACCTCACCGCCGTCGGCCGAGCGACGCCGCACCCACGCCTGGATGCGCGGCTGCAGCACCACGATGGTCAGGGCCAGCACCAGCAGCACGGGCGCCGCGTAGCCGAACACTTCAGGCGGCAGGAAGGTCAGCAGGGTCGCGCCGATCACCGCACCCAGGAAGGACGCCAGCGTCAGCCGCGGCAGCAGCGCGCGGGACTCGCCGAGCTCCCGGCGGTAGCCGTACGTGCCGGAAGACCCGGAGGCCACCAGGCCCATCGCGTTGGACACCTGCGCGGTGACCGGCGGGAAGCCCACGGCCACGAGCGTCGGGAACGTCACCAGGGTGCCCGAGCCGATGATCGAGTTGATCGTCCCCGCCCAGAACCCGGCGGCCAGCACCAGCAGGACCTGCCACAGGTCCATGCCGAGGACCTGAACCGTCAGCAGCTCGTTCACGCCGCGACGGCGGTGTAGCGCCCGTCGGCGCGGGTCACCTTCAGCGCCGTCCCGAAGGCCTCGGAGAGCCGCTCGGAGGTGAGGGTCTCCTCGAGCGGGCCGGCGGCCACCGCGGCGCCCTCGCTCAGGAGCAGGGCGTGGGTGAAGCCCGGCGGCACCTCCTCCACGTGGTGCGTGACCAGCACGGTGGCGGGGGCGGCCTCGTCCTCGGCCAGGGCGGTCAGCTGCGCCACGAGGGCCTCGCGCCCGGCCAGGTCCAGCCCGGCGGCGGGCTCGTCCAGGAGCAGGAGCTCCGGGTCCGTCATGAGGGCCCGGGCGATCAGCACGCGCTTGCGCTCCCCCTCGGACAGCGTCCCGAACCGGCGGTGCGCCAGGCGGGCGAGGCCCCACTCGGAGACGAGGCCGAGCGCGCGGGCGCGGTCCTCCAGCTCGTACTCCTCGCGCCATCGGCCGGTCATGCCGTAGGAGGCGGTGATCACCGCGTCCTGCACGGTCTCCTCCTCGCGCACCTGGTTCGCCAGCAGCGCGGAGGACAGGCCGATGCGCGGGCGCAGCTCGAACACGTCGACGGCCCCGAGCACCTCGTCGAGGATGCCCACCTCACCCGAGGTCGGGAACATCCGCGACGCCGCGATCTGCAGGAGGGTGGACTTGCCGGCCCCGTTCGGGCCCATCACGATCCACCGCTCCCCCGCGCGCACGGTCCAGTCGACCCCGGCCAGGATGTCCTTCGCGCCGCGGCGCACGGTCACGCCGTGCAGCTGCAGGACCGCGTCCTCGTCGGGCGTGAAGGGCTCCTCGAACGCGGCGGGCGAGGGGCGGGCGGCATCGTGGGGCGCGGTCATGGCGGCCAGCCTAGTGCGGGGCCGTGGCGCGTGCACCCGCGCCATGTGCCCGCACCTGCTCCGCCCCGCCCCTACGATCGGGGCATGAGCCGGCTTCGCCACCTGATCCACCGCGCCCTCTCCCCCGCCGACGCCGCCGCGCCGCGGGCGGACCGTCCCGCCGGGGTCCCCGCCGGGGCCGAGGCCCTGCACGCCGAGGGCCCGGACGGCACCGTGCTCCAGGGCTGGCGCTGGCGGGGGTCGGAGGAGGCGCCCGCGCCGGCGGGCTGGGCCGCAGCCGTCCTGCCCGGTGAGCTCGCCGACGCCGAGCGGCCCCTCGTGGTCACGGACGTGGACTCGACGCTCATCCGTCAGGAGGTCATCGAGCTCCTGGCCGCCCACGCCGGACGGGAGGCGGAGGTCGCCGCCGTCACCGAGCGGGCCATGCGCGGCGAGCTCGACTTCGCCCAGTCCCTCCACGCGCGCGTCGAGACCCTGGCGGGCCTGCCGGCGTCGGTGGTGGACGACGTCGTCGCGCGGGTGGAGCCGACCGACGGGGCCGTGGAGCTCGTGGCGGCCGTGGCCGCCGCGGGCGGGCGCGTGTGCGCCGTCTCCGGCGGCTTCACGCAGGTGCTCGAGCCGCTGGCCGAGCGGTGGGGCCTGCACGCCTCGGCGGCCAACACGCTCGAGGTGATCGACGGGCGCCTCACCGGGCGCATCCTCGGCCACGTGGTGGACCGCGCCGCGAAGGCGCGGATGCTGCGGCACTGGGCAGAGGAGGCCGGGACGGCGGCGGAGCTGACCGTGGCCCTGGGCGACGGCGCCAACGACATCGACCTGCTGGCCGCGGCCGGCTGCGGCATCGCCGTGTGCGCCAAGCCGGCGCTGCGGGAGCACGCGGACGTCCAGCTGGACGTCCCCTCCCTGACCCCCGTGCGCTGGCTGCTGGGGCTCTGACCCGCGCGCTCAGCCCTGCTGCTGGCGGGCCAGGAAGTCCTGCGCGCCGCCGACCAGCTCGGTGTGACCGACCTCGAGGTCGGTGCGGCCGACGATCGAGGCCACCTCCGCCGCGAACTCCTCCACCGAGTAGAGCCTCCCGACGGCCTCGCGGCGGGCCTCGATGGCCCCCGGCTCGGCGCGGTTGAGCAGCGTGGCCGTGATGGTGCCCTCGATCATGTCGCCGGACACCACCGCGAAGCCCACGCCCTTCTCGGTGAACGCGGGGATGCGCTCGCGCAGAGCGTCCTCGCCGGCGCGCTTGGAGCGGGCCACGGGCTCATAGGCGTCCATGGTCTCCACCTCGTCGATGAAGTGCGCCTGATGGGACGTGACGAACACGATCTGGCCGCCCGCGGACATCCGCTCGAGCGCCGCGTCGGCCAGCGCGGCCTGGGCGTCCCGGTTGAGGGTCATGGCGTAGTCCTCGCCGAACTGCGACTCCATGCCGCCGGACGCGTTGAGCACGAGCACGTCCAGCGAGCCGAAGTGCTCCACCGCGGCGTCGAGCAGCGCGGCGCGGTCCTCCGCCCTCGTCACGTCCCCGCCCACGGCCACGGCACGGCCACCGGCGGCCTCGATGCCCTGGACCACCCTGTTCGCACGCGGAGCCTTCTGCCGGTAGTTCACGACGACGCCGGCACCCCGGGCGGCCAGCAGCGCGGCGGTCTCCGCGCCGATGCCGCGGGAGGAGCCCGTGACGACGACGCCCTTGCCGGCGAGGTCCTGGGTGGTGTTCTCGGTCATGGGTGCCTCCTGGGCGGGGTCTGGGGGTGAACGGGGCGCGGAGCCGGGGGCGGGCGTCGGGCTCAGTGGCCCATGCCGAGGCCGCCGTCCACGGGGATCACGGCCCCGGAGACGTATGCGGCCTCGTCCGAGGCGAGCCAGCGCACGACGCCGGCCACCTCCGTCGGCTCGGCGAAGCGGCCGGCCGGGATGGACTTCTTGTACTGGGCCTTGAGGTCGTCGTCCAGGGCCTGGGTCATCTCGGTGTCGATGTACCCGGGCGCCACCACGTTGGCCGTCACCCCGCGGGCGCCGAGCTCTCGGGTGATGGAGCGGGCCATGCCCACGAGGCCTGACTTCGAGGCGGCGTAGTTCACCTGGCCGGGCGAGCCCAGGAGGCCCACCACGGAGGAGACCAGGACGATCCGCCCGCGCTTGAGGCGCATCATGCCCTTGGTGGCGCGCTGGACCACGCGGAAGGACCCGGTGAGGTTGGTGTCCACCACGGAGGTGAAGTCCTCCTCGGACATCCGCAGCAGCAGCTGGTCGTTGGTGATGCCCGCGTTCGCCACGAGCACCTCGACGGGACCGTGGGCCTCCTCGACCTGGCGGAACGCGGCGTCCACGGAGGCGGCGTCGGTGACGTCCGCGGCCACGGTGAGCGCACCCTCGGGGCCGCCCTCCCCGGAGCGGGAGGTCACGGCCACCCGGTCGCCCGCGGCGAGGAAGGCCTCGGCGATGGCCAGGCCGATGCCGCGGTTGCCTCCCGTGACGAGGACGCTGCGGCCCTGGGACTCGGACGCGGACTGCTCGGCCATGGCGACCACCTTCGCTCTTCGGGACTAGACTGGAGGGTCAACGGGCGACAGCGGTGATCCTCCCGGATCCCGCCCGTGCGCCCGCGGATGCAGCACCACTCTACGCACGGCTCGACGCCGCGGAGAGAACCTGACACCCCGGTGAGGAGCATTCCCATGACCACCGCCGACCCCGGGACACCCGCAGGCCGCGGCGCACGGCGCACGCCGGACGTCCAGGGCGTGACCACCGCCGCCGCCCCACGCAGTGCGGACCGCGACGCCCGCATGCGCGTGTACGTGGTGCAGATGGCCGTGCGCACGGCATGCTTCGTCGCCGCCCTGTTCACGCACGGCTGGTGGCAGCTGCTGTTCATCGCCGGCGCCGTGATCCTCCCCTACGTGGCCGTGGTGCGCGTGAACAACGCGGGGCCCCGCACCGGCGGGCAGATCCGCGCCACCGCGCCGGCCCGGCCCGCGCTGGCGGCCGAGCCCTCCCGGCCCGCCCCCACGCCCGCCGAGCCCGTGGTGCTCGTGGGCGAGGTGGTCGACGAGGACGACCCCGCCGCGCGTCGTGCCCTGCCCGCAGGCCGCGCCAGGGACGCCGCGTGACCGGCCCGGACCTGCTGGGCGCCCTGGCCGCCGGCCACGATCCGGGGGCCCCGTCCGCGTCGGCGTCCCGGCCCTCGGAGGAGGCACGCGCCGCGGACGGCTCCCCCGTGTGCTCGCGCCGCGGCTGCCCCGCCCCCGCGGTGTGGGCCCTGCACTGGAACAACCCGCGCGTCCACACCCCGGACCGGCGCAAGACGTGGACCGCGTGCGAGGCCCACCGCGCGCACCTGGAGGACTTCCTCGCCTCGCGGGGATTCCTGCAGGACGTCACCGCCCTGACCGACCCGACCCCCCGGGAGGAGACCGCATGAGCCCCGCCCCCACGCCCGCCGTCGAGGAGGCGCGCGGCGAGGACCTCCCGCCGCTGCGGTTCGGGTTCGTGCTGAGCCCCGGCTGGATCTTCGGGTTCGTGGTGTGCATCCTCTTCGCCCTCCTGTGCCACGGGCTCGCGCAGTGGCAGTGGGACCGACGGGTGGAGGTCATGCACCAGGTCAACCGGGTCCTGGAGAACTACGACGACGACCCCGTCCCCTTCTCCCAGGCGTCAGCGATGTTCACCGCCTTCGACACGGAGGACGAGTGGACCCCCGTGACCCTGACCGGCGAGTACCTCGAGGAGCAGACCCTCGTGGTGCGCAACCGGCCCCGCGCCGGCCGACCCGGCTACGAGGTGCTCGTGCCGTTCCGCACCCAGGAGGGCCCTGTGGTGATCGTGGACCGCGGCTGGCTGCCCATCGGCTCCCAGCCGGGCCGACCGGACGCGATCCCCGCCCCGCACCCGGAGGCGCGCGAGGTGCTCGTGCGCGTCAAGCCCGGCGAGCCCGCCCTCGACCGGGACGCCCCGGAGGGTCAGGTGCCGTCGATCGACCTGGCGCGGATCGCGGGGCTGGTGGACGGGCCCGTGGCGGACACCGCCTACGGGCTGATGGTGGAGGAGACCCCGGCGCCCGAGGTGCGGCCGAACGCCCTCGTGGAGCCGACCCTGGACGAGGGGCCGCACCTGTCCTACGCGATCCAGTGGTACATCTTCGCGGCCATGGGGTTCGGCGTGTGGGGCTACTCCGCGTGGATGCGCGCCCGCAACGACCGCGCCGACGCGCTGGAGGACGCCGAGGACGACGGCATGCTGGCCGCCCGGCGCGCGCCCCGGCCCCAGCAGCAGCGCCGTCGACGCGGGGGTCGGCCGTCCGACGAGGAGGTCGAGGACGCCCTGCAGGACGTCACGGCGCCCCGCGGCTGAGCGTCAGGCGAGCGAGATGAGGTCCAGGTAGTCCTCGCTCCAGAGGTCCTCGTCGCCGTCGGGCAGGAGCACCACGCGCTCGGGGTCGAGGGCCTCGACGGCGCCCTCGTCGTGCGTCACGAGGACCACGGCGCCCTCGTACTGGCGCAGCGCGTTGAGGATCTCCTCGCGGCTGGCCGGGTCGAGGTTGTTGGTGGGCTCGTCGAGCAGCAGGACGTTGGCGCTCGAGGCCACGAGCGTGGCCAGGGCCAGGCGGGTCTTCTCGCCGCCGGAGAGGACGCGCGCGGGCTTGTCGACGTCGTCGCCCTGGAAGAGGAAGCTGCCCAGGAGCGTGCGGCACTGCGTGTCCCCCAGCTGCGGAGCGGCGTGGCGCATGTTGTCCAGGACGGACGCGTCCTGGTCCAGGGTGTCGTGCTCCTGCGCGAAGTAGCCCAGCTTGAGGCCGTGGCCGGCGATCACCTCGCCGGTGTCCGGGATCTCGGTGCCGGCGAGCATCCGCAGCAGCGTGGTCTTGCCCGCGCCGTTGTAGCCGAGGATCACCACGCGCGAGCCGCGGTCGATCGCCAGGTCCACGCCGGTGAAGATCTCCAGGGACCCGTAGGACTTGGACAGGTTCTGGGCGCTGAGCGGCGTCTTGCCGGAGGCCTGCGGCGTGGGGAACCGGATCGCGGCCACGCGGTCCTGCGCCCGCTCGCCCTCGACGCCGCGCATCATGCGCTCGGCGCGCTTGATCATGTTCTGCGCCGCCACGGCCTTGGTGGCCTTCGCGCGCATCTTCTCGGCCTGCGCCATGAGGGCCGAGGCCTTCTTCTCCGCGTTGGCGAACTCCCGACGGCGGCGCGCCTCGTCCTGCTGGCGCTGCGCCTGGTAGTTCTTCCAGTTCATGTTGTAGACGTCGATCGTCTGGCGGTTCGCGTCCAGGTAGAGGACCTTGTTGACGGTCATCTCCATGAGCTCGACGTCGTGGCTGATCATCAGCAGCCCGCCCGAGTAGGTGCGCAGGTACTCGCGCAGCCACACGATCGAGTCGTGGTCCAGGTGGTTCGTGGGCTCGTCCAGGAGCATCGTGTCCGCGTCGGAGAACAGGATGCGAGCGAGCTCCACGCGGCGGCGCTGACCGCCGGAGAGAGTGTGCAGCGGCTGGTCCAGCACGCGGTCCGGCAGGCCGAGGTTGGACGTGATCCGCGCGGCCTCGGACTCCGCGGCGTACCCGCCGCGGGCCTCGAACTCCGCCTCGAGCCGCGAGTACCGGTCCATCGCCTTCTGGCGCTGGACGTCGTCGTCGGAGGCCATGCCCTCCTCCGCGGCGCGCATGCGGCGGATGGTCTGGTCGAGGTCGCGGGCGGAGAGGATCCGGTCCCGGCCGGACTGCTCCATGTCGTCGACCTTCGGGTCCTGGGGCAGGTACCCGATGCGGCCGGAGGCGGTCACGGTGCCGGCGGTGGGCTGGGTGCGGCCGGCGAGGACCTTGGTGAGGGTGGTCTTGCCGGCGCCGTTGCGGCCCACCAGGCCCACCTTGTCCCCCCGGTCCACGCGGAAGCTCACCTCGTCCATGAGGAGGCGGGCGCCGACGCGCAGTTCGAGATCGGTGACGGTGAGCATGGGAAGGGAGGGCTCCTGGAGACGGGGGGATGCGCCGACTGCGGCGCCGGGCCAGTCTAGTCCGTCTACACTCGGGCGCATGAGCTTCAACGAGAACGTGCAGATCAACGCCGGGCGCGCCCGCGGCGGCGGAGGCGGCCTGGGCGGCCGCGGCGCCGCGATCGGCGGCGGCGGCGGTCTGCTGGCTCTGCTCATCGCCGTGTTCTTCCCCCAGTACGCCGACGACCTCGGCATCGGCGGGGCGGGCGCGGACACCGGGTCCCCGTACGGGCAGTACCAGCAGCAGACCCCCGGCGGCGGCTCGCAGCCCGTCTCGGACGAGGAGTGCTCCACGGGCGCGGACGCCAACCGGAGCACCGACTGCCGCGTGATCGCCACCACCGAGTCCGCGGACGAGTTCTGGGGCGAGTACATGGGCCAGTTCGACACCATCGACTGGCGCCAGCCGGACCTGATGCTGTTCACCGGGAACGTGACCACCGGCGGCTGCGGCTCGGCCACCTCCGCCACCGGCCCCTTCTACTGCCCCGCCGACGAGTCGATGTACTTCGACACGGACTTCTTCGCCACCCTGAGCTCCGACTTCGGCGCCACGGGCGGCCCGCTGGCCGAGCAGTACATCGTGGCCCACGAGTACGGCCACCACGTGCAGAACGTGGTCGGCTGGCTGCGGTACGCCCAGGACGGGCAGACCGGCGTGGAGTCCAACATCGTGCGCTCCGAGCTGCAGGCCGACTGTCTCGCGGGCATGTGGGCCGGGCAGGCCACCCAGACCGTCGACCCCGAGTCCGGTGAGCCCTTCCTCAAGCCCATCACCCAGGACCAGCTGGCCCAGGCCATCGACGCCGCCGGCGCCGTGGGCGACGACCGCATCCAGGAGCAGTACCGGGGCCGCGTCAACCCGGAGGCCTTCACACACGGCTCCTCCGAGCAGCGCCAGGCCTGGTTCATGCGCGGCTACGAGACGGCCCGGCAGAACCCGGACATCAACCAGTGCAACACCTTCCAGGCGCGCAGCCTGGACATCTGAGCCGCTCGCTCTCCGGACCACGACGGCGCCCGCACCCTCGCGCGAGGGTGCGGGCGCCGTCGTCCGTCCGGCCGCGGGCCGGGTCCGCGCCGGTCAACGGCCGAGCATCTCCTCGGTCCGGCGCTGCACGTCCGCCAGCGTGACGGCCCCGTCCGGCAGGATGAACTCCCCGTCGCCGGGCACCATCACCGTGCTCAGCGTCCCGCCGGCATCGGGCCCGATCACGCCGGACCGGCTCACCGTCAACAGGGCGTCCGGTGTGTCCGCGGGCATCAGGTACCAGAGGTACGACTCGGTGGGCGGCTCCGCTGTCGGGGCAGGGCCGGCGACCCACACCCGGACGGTGTCCCCCGCCTCCCCGGTGATCCGCTCCTCCACCCGCACGGTGAGCAGGGAGGAGGTCTGGTCACCGTCGGCCGGGGCGGCGACGACGCGCCCGTCCACCTCCCGGACGCCGGTCGCCGCCATGACGAGACCGCGCACGATCACCGTCGACTTCTCCGTCAGGTCGTCGAAGCTCAACGCCGGGTCGACCTCGCTGACCATCGTGGCCTGGTAGCGCGCCCAGAAGGCCTCCTCCGCCGACGGGGAGGCGCCCGTCGAGGTCGGCGCCGGCGCGGCGGCGGAGTCCCCGTCGACGGGCCCGGCCGCCTCGGCGGCGCAGCCGGTCAGGGCGAGTGAGAGGGCCGTCGCCAGGGCGACCACGGGGCGGGCTGAGCGGGCGATCAGGACCATGCGGGGACCCCTGTCCAGGATGCACCCCTCCCGGTGAGGGGCCTGTGCCCCGATTATCCACCGACGGCCCGGCCAGCGCCACCACGCGCGTCCATCCGGACCTTCGGACCGGAATCCGGCGCCCATACCGGTCAGAAGGTCCGGATGGGCGGCAGGTGCGGGCGGGAGTCCCACCGGTCCCCCGGCATGACGACGCCGGCCCGCACCTGATCGGACAGGTGCGGGCCGGCGTCGGTCGCCAGGGGGATCAGATGTTGAAGCCCAGGGCCCGCATCTGGTCCTTGCCGTCCTCGGTGATCCGCTCGGGACCCCACGGCGGCATCCAGACCCAGTTCAGGCGCCACTCGTCCACGAAGGTGCCGATGGCGCGGGAGACCTGGTCCTCGATCTCGTCGGTGAGCGGGCAGGCGGCCGTGGTCAGGGTCATGTCCACGAGCAGCGCGCCGTCCTCGGCGTAGTGCAGCCCGTAGAGCAGGCCCAGATCCACGACGTTCACGCCGAGCTCGGGGTCGATCACGTCCTTGAGGGCCTCGCGGACGTCCTCGACCGGCGTCTGTGCAGCGGAGTCGGTCATGCTCAGACCCCCGCCGAGGCCTTCACGAAGCGCTCGTAGCCCTCGGCCTCGAGCTGGTCGGCCAGCTCGGGGCCGCCGGACTCGGCGACGCGGCCGTTCACGAGCACGTGCACGTGGTCGGGCTTGATGTAGTTGAGGATGCGCGTGTAGTGCGTGATGAGCAGGGTGCCCATCTCGTTCGCCTCCGCGGCACGGTTGACGCCCTCGGAGACGATGCGCAGGGCGTCCACGTCCAGGCCGGAGTCGGTCTCGTCGAGGATGGCGAACGTCGGCTTGAACAGCTCGAGCTGGAGGATCTCGGCGCGCTTCTTCTCGCCGCCGGAGAAGCCCTCGTTGACGTTGCGGTTCATGAACGCGGGGTCGATCTGCAGGGCCTCGAAGGCGCCCTTGACGTCCTTGGTCCACGTGCGCAGCGAGGGGGCCTCGCCGTCGATCGCGGTCTTGGCGGTGCGCAGGAAGTTGGTCATGGTGACGCCCGGGATCTCCACGGGGTACTGCATGGCCAGGAACAGGCCGGCCTGGGCGCGCTCGTCCACGGACATCTCCAGCACGTCCTCGCCGTCGAGGGTGATGGACCCGGAGGTCACCTCGTAGCGGGGGTGGCCGGCGATCGTGGAGGCGAGCGTCGACTTGCCGGAGCCGTTCGGCCCCATGATGGCGTGGGTCTCGCCGGTGTTGAGGGTCAGGGACAGGCCCTTGAGGATCTCCTTGGGGCCGTTCTCGGTCTCGATCTGCACGTGCAGGTCGGTGATCTGCAGGGTTGCCATGGGCGGTTCTCCTTGGGAAGGCGTGTGGTGTGGGGTGCGGGCGGGGCTCAGAGCGGGGTGACCTGGAGCTCCGCCTCCATGACGTCCGTGAGCTCCTGCTCGACGTCCGGGATCCGGATCTTCTGGATGATCTCGTTGAGGAAGCCGCGCACGATCAGCTGGCGCGCCTCGGCCTCCGGGATGCCGCGGGCCATGAGGTAGAAGAGCTGGGTCTCGTCGAAGCGGCCGGTGGCGGACGCGTGCCCCGCGCCCTCGATCACGCCGGTCTCGATCTCCAGGTTCGGCACGGAGTCGGCGCGGGCGCCGTCCGTGAGGAGCAGGTTCTCGTTCTTCTCGTACGAGTCCGTGCCCTCGGCCTCGGCGCGGATCAGGACGTCGCCCACCCACACGGTGCGTGCGTCCTGTCCCTGCAGGGCGCCCTTGTACAGCACGTTGGAGACGCAGTTCGGGCGGTTGTGGTCCACGAACAGGCGGTTCTCCAGGTGCTGGCCGGCGTCGGCGAAGTACAGGCCGTACATCTCGGCCTCGCCGCGCTCGCCCGCGAAGCGGGAGGTCGGGGTCAGGCGCACCAGCGAGCCGCCGTGGGACACGGTGACGTGCTTGAGGTGCGCGTTCTGCGCCACGGACGCCTGGTGGGCGCCCACGTGGACGGCGTCGTCCTCCCACGCCTGGACGGACACCACGTTGAGGCGGGCGTCCCGGCGCACGTCGAACTCGACATTCTGGGCCACCACGGCCGTGCCCCGGTGGGTGATCACGACGTCGGCGGCCGCGTTCTCCTCCACCACAACGGTCAGGTGGTGCGCGGCGGGCGCGGGCCCGGCGCCGGTGACGTCGATCCGCACGGGAGCCGAGACCTCCGTGCCGGCGGCCACGGTGACGACCGTGGCCTGCTCCAACGAGGCCCAGGCGGCGGCGGACACGCGGTCGTCCGGGGTGAGGACGGAGCCCACGCGGGCGTCCTCACGCCCCACGGTCTCCACGGTGACGCCCTCGTGCTCGGACACGGTCACGGTCGGGGCCGCGCCGGCGAGGCGGGCGTCGTCGCCCTCGGGCAGGTGCAGCCCCTGCAGACGGTCCAGCGGGGTGAAGCGCCAGTCCTCCTCGCGGCCGGTGAGGGCCGGGAAGTCGGCGAGGTCCTTCGAGGCCACGCGGTCGGCGCGGGACTGGCCGACGGCACGCGGCGGGCGCGTCACCTCCGCGTTCTGGCCGCGGGCGAGCTGCTCGCCCTCCTCCCCCATGCCGGGGATCAGGTTGCGCTCGATCACATCCATGGTCTCGGCCACTCAGCCCACCGACCCTTCCATCTGCAGTTCGATCAGCTTGTTCAGCTCGAGGGCGTATTCCATCGGCAGCTCCCGGGCAATCGGCTCGATGAAGCCGCGCACGATCATGGCCATGGCCTCGTCCTCGGAGAGGCCGCGGCTCATGAGGTAGAACAGCTGCTCCTCGGACACGCGGGACACGGTGGCCTCGTGGCCGAGGGTCACGTCGTCCTCGCGGATGTCGATGTACGGGTAGGTGTCCGAGCGGGAGACGGTGTCCACGAGCAGGGCGTCGCAGACCACGGAGTTCGCCGAGCCCTTGGCGCCCTCGCTCACCTGCACGAGGCCGCGGTAGGCGGCGCGGCCGCCGTTGCGGGCCACGGACTTCGAGACGATCGAGCTCGAGGTGTTCGGGGCCATGTGCACCATCTTGGAGCCGGTGTCCTGGTGCTGGTCCTTGCCGGCGAAGGCCACGGACAGGGTCTCGCCGGTGGCGTGCTCGCCCGTGAGGTACACGGCCGGGTACTTCATGGTGACCTTGGAGCCGATGTTGCCGTCGATCCACTCCATGGTGCCGCCGGCCTCGACCACGGCGCGCTTGGTCACCAGGTTGTACACGTTGGTGGACCAGTTCTGGATGGTGGTGTACCGCACGCGGGCGTTCTTCTTCACCACGATCTCCACGACCGCCGAGTGCAGCGAGTCGGAGTTGTAGATCGGGGCGGTGCAGCCCTCGATGTAGTGGACGTAGGAGTCCTCGTCCGCGATGATCAGCGTCCGCTCGAACTGGCCCATGTTCTCCGTGTTGATGCGGAAGTAGGCCTGGAGCGGGATCTCCACGTGCACGCCCTTGGGGACGTACACGAACGAGCCGCCGGACCACACGGCGGTGTTGAGGGAGGCGAACTTGTTGTCGCCCACCGGGATCACGGTGCCGAAGTACTCCTCGAAGATCTCGGGGTGCTCCTTGAGGGCGGTGTCCGTGTCCAGGAAGACCACGCCCTGCTCCTCCAGGTCCTCGCGGATCTGGTGGTAGACCACCTCGGACTCGTACTGGGCGGCCACGCCGGCCACCAGGCGGTCGCGCTCGGCCTCGGGGATGCCCAGGCGCTCGTAGGTGTTGCGGATGTCCTCGGGCAGGTCGTCCCACGTCTTGGCCTGGCCCTCGGTGGAGCGCACGAAGTACTTGATGTTGTCGAAGTCGATCCCGGACAGGTCCGGCCCCCATGCGGGCATCGGCTTGCGGTCGAAGTACTTCAAGGCCTTGAGGCGGAGCGTGGTCATCCACTCCGGCTCGTCCTTCTTCGCGGAGATGTCCTTGACGACGTCCTCGTTCAGGCCGCGGCGGGCGGTCTGCCCGGCGGTGTCGGAGTCGGCCCAGCCGTACTGGTAGGCGCCGATGGCGTTGAGCTCGGGGTTCTTCTCGAGGATCTCGTTGATCACGCCGGGGTCGACGGTCTGCGAGCTGTCCTGCTGGATGATCTGGTCGGTCATCTCAGCCTCTCTCTCGGTCGGGATGGACGGTGGGTGGTCGGTGGGGGCGGTCAGGGCCGCCCGAGCGGGACATGCGTGGTGCACACGTGCCCGCCGGAGGCGAGGGTGGAGAGCCGTCGCACGTCCACGCCCAGGAGGCGGGCGAACAGGGCGGTCTCCTCCTCGCAGAACTCGGGGTGACGGTCCGGCAGGCCCTGCAGGGGGCAGTGGCCCTGGCAGACCTGGTCCGCGCGCAGGGTGGGCGCCAGTCCAGCCCCCACGCGTCGGACGCTCGCGGCGAAGCCGGTCTCGTCGAGGACCTGGGTCAGCACGCGGGTGCGCTCGGCCAGCTCGAGGGTCCGGCCGGCGACGGCGGCCGTGTAGGCGTCCTCGACGTGGGCGAAGGCGCCGCGGGCCTGGCGGCGCAGCTCCTCCTCGCCGCCCAGCTCCACGAGCCGCTCGAGCGAGGCCAGGGCCACGTCGAGGTGGTCGCCGCCCAGCCGGCGCTGCGCCTGCGGTGTGACCACATAGCGCCGGGAGGGCCGGCCGGCGCCGCGGGCAGCGGACACGGTCTTGACGGCCACAAGGCCCTCGTCCTCGAGGGCGTCCAGGTGGCGGCGCACGGCGGCGGGGGTGAGCCCCAGGGCACGGCCGACCTCGGCCGCGGAGACCGGCCCCCGCGTGAGCACCCGGTCCAGGACACGCTCGCGCGTGCCCGGGGCGGGCGCGGCGGTCTCATGGGGCTCGGAATACACAAGGACACTATGACGTATTGATCTGGAACCGTTCAAGTCATGGCGCTCGTGGCGCGCGCCACCCGCCCCGGCCGCGCCGCGCCGCGGAGACGCCCAGGCCGCGCGCCTAGACTGGGGCGGTGCCTCAGACCCCTGCCCCCCGCCCCGGCGCGCCCGCCCTGCGCCTGACCGGGGTGCACCGCTCCCTGGGCCGCGGCCGAGCCCGCACCGAGGTGCTCCGCGGCGTCGACCTCACGGTCCGCGGCGGCGCCGTCACCGTGCTCCTCGGCCCGAACGGGGCGGGCAAGTCCACCACCCTCGGCGTGTGCCACGGCTCCGACCGCCCCGACGCCGGCACCGTCCGCGTGTTCGGCGAGGACCCCTGGCGGGCCTCCGCCGACCTGCGCGCCCGCATCGGCGTCATGTGGCAGGAGGGCGGGCTGCCGCCGTCGGTGACGGCACGGCGGTTCGTGCGGCACGTCGCCTCCCTGTACCGGGCGCCCCTGGACCCGGACGCCCTCCTGGACCGCCTGCGCATCGGCACGGTCGCCGACCGGCCGCTGCGGCGCCTCTCCGGAGGCCAGCGCCAGCGCGCGGCCCTGGCGGCTGCCGTCGTCGGGGCGCCCGACCTGCTGTTCCTCGACGAGCCCACCGCCGGCCTGGACCCCGAGACCCGCCCGGTGGTGCACGAGGTCATCCGCGAGCACACCGCCCGCGGCGCCGCGGTCCTGCTCACCACGCACCTGCTCGACGACGCCGAGCGTCTCGCGGACGAGGTCGCCATCCTCCGCGCGGGACGCGTGGTGCGGGCTGGGACCCTGGAGGACCTGACCCGGGTGGCCGACGGGGACGTCCTGGACGTCGACTTCGGGGACGCGTCCCCGGCCACCGTCGCCGCCTGGGCGGACGCGGTGGCCGGCGCCTTCCCCGTGACGGCCGACCGGGACGCGCCCACCGCCCGCGTGACCGGGGTGCGCTCCCCGGCCGATCTCGAGGCCCTGGCCGGCACATGGACGGCCCACGGCCTCTTCCCCGCCCGGATCGAACGGGCGACGCTGCGGCTCGAGCGGCTCCTCCAGGACACCGGCCACTCCGCCGAGGGCGGCCACGCCCGGACCGGTGCCGACCGCGCCGAGGGCGCCCCCACCCCGACCGCCGCGACCCCCGCCGGGAGCCGACCATGACCCCGACCGCCCCGACCGCCTCCCCCACGCCGCACGCCGGCGCCGCCCCCCTGGGTGCCCGGGTGGCCCGCCAGGCCGCCTACGAGACCGGCACCGCGCTGCGCAACGGCGAGCAGCTCCTCGTCACGCTGATCCTGCCGCTGCTGGCACTGGTGGGCATCCACGTCACCGGCCTGCTGGACACGCCCGCCCGGTCCGGCCTGGACGTCGCCGTGCCGGGCGTGCTCGCCCTGGCCGTGGTGAGCTCGGCCTTCACGGCCACGGCCATCTCCACCGGGTTCGAGCGCCGCTACGACGTCCTGGCCGCCCTGGCCGGCACCCCGCTGGGGACCCTGGGCCTCGTGGCCGGCAAGGCGCTGTCCGTGATCGCGGTGCTGGGCCTTCAGACCGTGGCGATCGGCGGCGTCGGGCTGCTGCTCGGGTGGCGGCCCGACCCGGCCGGGCTCGTCCCGGCGCTGCTCGCGCTCGCGCTGGGCGCGGCCGCGTTCACCGCCCTGGGCCTGCTGCTGGCCGGCACCGCGCGCCCCGAGGCGACTCTCGCCGTCGCCAACCTGGTGTGGGTGCTGCTCGGCGCCGTGGGCGGCACGGTCTTCCCGCCGCGCTGGGCCTGGCTCGAGCTGACCCCCTCCGGTGCCCTCGGCGCCGCCCTGCGCGCCGCCCTCCTGGACGGCGCCTGGGCCCCCGGCGCGCTCGTGGTCCTCCTCCTGTGGACCGCCGCCGCCGTCGCCGCCGCCCTGCGCTGGTTCCGCTGGCGTCCCTGACGCCCCCCGACTCCCCACCGCCCCGACCGACCCGGAAGGACGCCATGTCCCCCACTCCCACCGCCCCGCGGACCCCCGACGACGAGGGCGGTCTCGCCGCGCGGCTGCCCCGACGGATCTCCCCGCTGACCCGCCGCCTGGCCATCGCCTCGCTCGCGTCCGAGATCGGCATCATCGTCACCGGCGGGGCCGTGCGGCTCACCGGCTCCGGCCTGGGCTGCCCCACGTGGCCGCGCTGCACGCCGGAGTCCATCACCAACACCCCGGAGATGGGCATCCACGGGATCATCGAGTTCGGCAACCGCACGCTGACGTTCGTCCTGGTGATCATCGCCGCCGCCATGTTCCTCACCCTGTGGAACCTGCGCCGCACCCACCGCTCCCTGTTCTGGATGTCGGTCGGCCTGCTGGCCGGCATCCCCGCCCAGGCCGTGGTGGGCGGCATCACCGTCCTCACCCAGCTGAACCCGTGGGTGGTGGCGCTGCACTTCATCGTCTCCGCGGTGATGGTGGCCGTCGCCACCCTGATGGTCATCCGCGTGAATGCCGAGCTGCGGGCCGAGGAGCCCGGCGCCCCGGTCGTGGACGGGCGCACCACCCCCGTGACCCGCGCGGCGGGCTGGGCCGTCTTCGCGCTCACCTGGGTCGTGGTGTACCTCGGGACCGTGGTCACCGGCACGGGCCCGCACGGCGGCGACCCGGGCGCTCCGCGGCACGCCTTCGATCCGCTGCTCGTCACCCGCGTGCACGCCCTGCCCGTCTACCTGATCCTGGCCACCACGCTCGTGCTGCTGTTCACCGTGCACGGCGCCGCGGGGGCCTCGACGCGCCAGCGCGGCGCGGTGCTGCGCCTGCTGGCGATCCTCGTCGTCCAGGCCGGCATCGGCTACACGCAGCACTTCACCGGCCTGCCCGTCGGGCTGGTCATCCTCCACCTGCTCGGCTCGGCCCTGCTCGTGGCGGCCGCCACCGAGGTGTGGGACCGCCAGCGCTCCCGCTACCTCACGCACGGGACGGACCCGTTCGGCGTGATCTCCCCGTCCGCAGACGGCCCCTCGGCAACGCACGCGGCCGCTCCAGCGGGGCGCCGCTGACGCACCGACAGCGGGCTGGACCCGCCCCGACGGCGCCGCTCCCCTCCGCGAGGGGGGCGGCGCCGTCGTCGTCCCCTGCCCCGTGCCGGGACTCGTCCGCGTCCTGGTGAGGACACACCGTCAGGGGTGCCCGTTCCGGAGCCCGAGAGGGCGTGTCCTCACCAGTCGCGGCAGGCGGGGGCGTGGAGCGGCGGGGGCGCACGGTGGGACGCCGGGGCAGGGGCGGCTCCGGCACCCCGAGATGCAGAACGGCCCCGCACCGTCTCCGGTGCGGGGCCGAGGGGTCCGGGCGGGTCAGCGGCCGACGGCCACCTGCATGAGCGGCTCGCCCACGAAGGGGTCCACCGCGAGGGCGATGAACAGCAGCGTGAGGTACGTGATGGACAGGTGGAAGACCTTCATCGCCTTGCGGTCCTCGAAGTCGTCCCGCTGGGCCTCGCGCTGGAGGACGTGGGACTCCCAGACGAACCAGCCGCCCACGCCGAGGGCCACGGCCGTGTAGACGATGCCGGCCCAGCCCATGGGCACCAGCAGCAGCGAGCACACCACGGTGGCCCACGCGTAGAGGACCACCTGGTTGGACACCAGGCGAGCGGAGGCCACGGCGCCCAGCATGGGCACGTCCGCTTCCTGGTAGTCCCGCTTGTACTTCATGGACAGCGGCCAGTAGTGCGGCGGCGTCCACAGGAAGATCACGGTGAACAGGACGATCGCGGGCCACTCCACGGTGCCCCGCACCGCGGCCCAGCCGATCACCACGGGGAAGCAGCCGGCGATCCCGCCCCACACGATGTTCTGCTCCGTGCGGCGTTTGAGGATCAGCGAGTAGACCACCACGTAGAAGAAGATCGCCGCCACGCCGAGCGCCGCGGCGAGCCAGTTCGCGCCGAAGCCCAGGATGAGCACCGAGAGCACGGCGAGGGTCCAGGAGAACACGAGCGCCTCGCGGGGGGTCACCTCCCCGGTGACCAGAGGACGGCGCTCGGTGCGCTTCATGAGCCGGTCGATGTCCCGGTCGATGTAGCAGTTGAACGCGCCCGACGCGCCGGCGGCCAGTGCCCCGCCCACGAGGGTGGCGAGCATGGTGAGGACGTCCGGGAAGCCCCGCTGCGCGAAGATCATCGTGGGCAGCGTGGTGACCAGCAGCAGCTCGATCACGCGGGGCTTGGTCAGCTCGACGTAGGCGCGGATCTTGCGTCCCGCCGTCATGGGCGGACGGGACGCGACGGCGTCCGGGCCCGGGCTGACGGCGGGGACGGAGGAGGTGTACTCCACGGAGGATGACATCGGCTTCTCACGGGGGAGGGGACGGGGACGGCCCCGGGATCGTCCCGACGGGATCCCGTGGTCGGGGCGCGCAGGACGGAAGAGGCCTTCCCGCCATCTTACCCGTCCGGTCATGCGTTCGCGGGGGACGAACCCCACACCGGGCGGCGCCGCGCCGCGCGCACTAGGCTGGCCGAGAGGGCGCGCGCTCGACCCACGAGAGATCCGCCGCCGCCGCACGTCCGAGCACCAGCACCGAGGAGCCGCACATGACCGAGACCTCCCCCACCCCGCTCGACCGGACCCGCCCCGCCCGCGGGTTCGTGTACGACCAGCAGGACCGACGCATGGTGGACACGCTCAAGGTGCTGGCCGCGGACGCCGTCGAGAAGGCGGGCCACGGCCACCCCGGCACCGCCATCTCCCTGGCCCCGGTGGCCTGGCAGCTCTTCCAGAACGTCATGCACCTGGACCCGACCGACGATGCGTGGGCCGGCCGCGACCGGTTCATCCTCTCCGCCGGCCACTCCTCCCTGACGCTCTACCTCCAGCTGTTCGCGGCGGGGGCGGGCCTCGAGATCGAGGACATCGCCGCCCTCCGGACCGAGGGCTCCAAGACCCCGGGGCATCCCGAGCACGGCCACACCGCGCACGTGGAGATGACCACCGGGCCGCTGGGCCAGGGCCTGGCCTCGTCGGTGGGCTTCGCCTACGACCAGCGCCGGGTGCGCGGCCTGCTGGACCCCGACGCCGCCCCGGGCACCTCCCCCTTCGACCACCACGTGTTCGTGATCGCCTCGGACGGCGACGTCCAGGAGGGCGTCTCCGCCGAGGCCTGCGCGCTGGCCGGCCACCAGGAGCTCGGCAACCTGGTGGTGCTGTACGACGCGAACCGGATCTCCATCGAGGACGACACCGACATCTCCTTCACCGAGGACGTCTCCCAGCGGTACGAGTCCTACGGCTGGCACGTCCAGGAGGTGGACTGGACCAACGGGGCCCAGGGCCACGACGTCTCCGAGTACACCGAGGACGTCGAGAAGCTGTACGAGGCGATCGCCGCCGCGAAGGCGGAGACCGGGCGCCCGTCCCTGATCAAGCTGCGCACCGTGATCGGCTGGCCCTCCCCCGGCAAGCAGAACACCGGCGGCATCCACGGCTCCAAGCTCGGCGAGGACGAGGTGCGCGAGCTCAAGTCCCACCTCGGGTTCGACGTCGAGGAGCACTTCGCCGTCGACGAGGCCCTGCTGGCCCACGCCCGCCAGGTGGGCGAGCGTTCGGCCGCCTACCGCGCCGAGTGGGAGCGAGCCCTGGAGTCGTGGCGCGCGGCGAACCCGGAGCGCGCCCGCCTGTTCGACCGGCTGCGCGCGCAGGAGCTGCCGGAGGGCTTCGAGGCCGCCTTCCCCACGTGGGAGGCGGACGAGAAGGGCCTGGCCACCCGCGCCGCCTCGGGGAAGGTCCTGACGGCGCTCGCCCCGGTGATGCCCGAGCTGTGGGGCGGCTCCGCCGACCTGGCCGGGTCCAACAACACCACCATGGAGGGCGAGCCGTCCTTCATCCCCGCGCACCGCTCCACCGCCACGTGGCAGGGCGACCCCTACGGCCGCACCCTGCACTTCGGCATCCGCGAGTTCGCCGCCGGCGCGATCGTCAACGGCATCACCCTCGGCGGGCTCACCCGTGCCTACATGGGCACCTTCCTCACGTTCTCCGACTACATGCGCGGGGCCGTGCGGCTGGCCGCCCTGATGGGCACCCCGAGCGTGTACGTGTGGACCCACGACTCCGTGGGCCTCGGCGAGGACGGCCCCACCCACCAGCCGATCGAGCACCTGGCGTCCCTCCGCGCCATCCCGGGCCTCGACGTCGTCCGCCCCGCCGACGCCAACGAGACCGCGTGGGCGTGGCGGACGATCCTGGAGCGCCGGGACCACCCGGCGGGCCTGGTCCTGACCCGCCAGGGCGTGCCGACCCTGCCGCGCGAGGTCGACGGGTTCGCCCCGGCCTCCGGGACGGCCCGCGGCGCCTACGTCCTGGTGGACGCCACGGACGCCGACGGCGCCCCCGCCCCGGCCCGGGTCCTGCTGATCGCCACCGGGTCCGAGGTCGCGGTCGCGGTGGGCGCCCGGGAGCGGCTGCAGGCCGAGGGCGTGCCCACGCGCGTCGTCTCCGCCCCGTGCCTCGAGTGGTTCGCCGAGCAGGACGAGGCCTACCGCTCCTCCGTGCTCCCCGACGGCCCGGAGGCCCCCGTGCGCGTCTCGGTGGAGGCCGGCACCGCAATGCCGTGGTTCGAGCTGACCGTCACCGAGCGCTCCCGCGGCGCGCGCGTCAGCATCGAGCACTACGGCGAGTCCGCCGACGGGCCGCACCTGCTGCGCAAGTACGGCTTCACCCCCGAGCACGTGGCGGACGTGGCCCGCGGGCTGCTCTGACGCACCCGCCCGCACGCCCCAGGAGAGGAACGACCCCATGACCGACCTGCAGCGCACCGCCGACGAGGCCGTGCAGAGTCCGGCCACCACCGCCCTCGCGGAGGCCGGCGTGTCCATCTGGCTGGACGACCTGTCCCGCACCCGCCTGGACGAGGGCAGCCTCGAGAAGCTCCTCACCACGCGGACGGTGACGGGCGTGACCACCAACCCGTCCATCTTCGCCGCCGCCCTGAAGCACGCCGACGCGTACGAGGAGCAGCTGCGCGAACTCGCCGCGGAGGGGGCGGACGTGGACGCCGCGGTCACCGCCCTCACCACCACGGACGTCCGCCGGGCGTGCGACCTGCTGGCGCCGGTGCACGAGGCCACGGACGGACGGGACGGCTACGTGTCCATCGAGGTGGACCCGCGGCTGGCCCGGGACACCGCCGGCACCGTGGCCCAGGCGCGCGAGCTCGCCGACGCCGTGGACCGGCCCAACCTCATGGTGAAGATCCCGGCCACCGTGGAGGGGCTGCCCGCCATCACGGAGGTGCTGGGGGCCGGGATCAACGTCAACGTGACGCTGATCTTCTCCCTGCCCCGGTACCGCGAGGTGGTCAACGCCTGGCTGGCCGGCCTCGAGCAGGCCCGCGCGAACGGTCACGACATCTCCTGCATCCACTCGGTGGCCTCGTTCTTCGTGTCCCGCGTGGACACGGACGTGGACGCGCAGCTGCGGGACCTCGCCGCGGACGGCCACCCGGAGGCGGCGCAGCTCACCGGCCGCGCCGGGCTGGCGAACGCCCGCCTGGCGTACCGCGCGTTCGAGCAGGCTCTCGACTCGGAGCGCTGGCGCCTGCTCGAGGCCGCCGGGGCCCACGTCCAGCGCCCCCTGTGGGCCTCCACCGGGGTCAAGGACCCCGACCTGCCGGACACGCTGTACGTCACCGGCCTGGTGGCCCCCCACACCGTCAACACCATGCCGGAGAAGACCCTCGAGGCGTTCGCCGACCACGGCGAGGTCACCGGGGACACCGTCACCGGCGCCTACGACCGGGCCGACGCCGACCTCGACGCGATCGGCGAGCTGGGGGTCTCCTACCCCGAGCTCGTGGAACGCCTCGAGACGGAGGGCCTGCAGAAGTTCGAGGACGCGTGGGACGAGCTGCTGGCCTCCGTGCGCGCCGGCCTCGACGCCCACCACTGAGACCCCGCCGCACCGCCGCACGCCGCTGAAAGGACCCCAGATGAGCACCCTCGGCCTCATTGCCACCGGAGCCGCCCTCGAGGCGATCGACCGCCACGTCCCCGACCTCGTGGCGCAGCAGTTCGCCTCCCGCCTCGCCGACCAGGACGCCGGCCTGTGGGGTGAGGCCGCCCGGGACGAGGCCGCCCAGCGCCTGGGCTGGATCGACCTCTTCGACGACTCCCGCGCCGTCGCCGAGGACGTCGCGGGCCTCGCAGCACATCTGCGCGAGGAGGGCCTGACCCGCGTGGTGCTCGCGGGCATGGGCGGATCCTCCCTGGCCCCCGAGGTCATCGCGGCCACGGCCGGGCGGCCGCTCGAGGTGCTCGACTCCACCGACCCGGAGCAGGTCGCCGCCGTGCTCGGGCGCGACCTCGAGCGCACGGTGCTCGTGGTCTCCTCCAAGTCCGGCTCCACGGTGGAGACCGACTCGCAGCGCCGGGTGGTGGAGGCCGCGTTCACCGCCGAGGGGATCGACGCCGCCTCCCGGATCGTCGTGGTCACGGACCCGGGCTCCCCGCTGCAGGACGCCTCGATCAAGGCCGGCTACCGCGCGGTGTTCACCGCCGACCCCACCGTGGGCGGGCGCTACTCCGCGCTCACGGCCTTCGGGATCGTCCCGGCCGCCCTCGCGGGCGTGGACGTCGTCGCGCTCCTGGACGAGGCCGAGGAGGTGGTGGACCTGCTCACCGCGGACGAGGAGGACAATCCCGGCCTGCGCCTCGGCGCGGCCATCGGCGGCACCGCGCCGCTGCGGGACAAGCTCGTGGTCCAGGACCTCGGCTCCGGGATCGAGGGCTTCGGGGACTGGGTGGAGCAGCTGATCGCCGAGTCCACCGGCAAGGAGCGCACGGGCCTGCTGCCCGTCGTCGTCCGCGCCGGCGACCCGGAGACCGACTGGGACGCCCCCGACCTGCTGCAGGTGCGCCTCGTGGCGGAGGACGACGAGTCCGTCCCGCCGCCGCACGCCGTCCAGCTCCACGGCTCGCTCGGCGCGCTCATGCTGACCTGGGAGGTCGCCACGGCCGTGGCCGGCCGCCTGCTCCGGATCAACCCGTTCGACCAGCCCGATGTGGAGGCCGCGAAGGCCGCCGCCCGCGACCTGCTGGACTCCCCCGCCCCGGCCGCCGAGGCCGGCGCCGTGGTCCAGGGGGTCGAGGTGTCCGGGGACGATGAGGTCCTCGCCGCCGACGACCTCGCCGGCGTGCTCGCGGCCGTGGGCGCGCAGGTGCCGGAGAACGGCTACCTCGCCGTGCACGCCTACCTGGACCGCCACGCGGACGTGGACCTCGCGGAGATCCGCGCCGACCTGGCCCGCTCCCTCGGCCGTCCCGTGACGTTCGGCTGGGCCCCCCGGTTCCTGCACTCGACCGGCCAGTACCACAAGGGCGGACCCCGCACCGGCGTCTTCCTGCAGGTCACGGGCGAGGCGAGCACCGACGTCGAGGTGCCCGGCCGCCCGTTCTCCCTGGGCCAGCTCATCGCGGCCCAGGCGGCGGGCGACGCCGGCGTGCTGCGCCGCCTCGGCCGTCCGGTGACCACGCTGCGCCTGCGCGACCGCGGCGCCGGCGTGGCCGCACTGCGCACCGCCGCCCGACGGGCCGAGCTCCGTGGCGCCTGAGCCCCGCGGCGCGCGGCGGAACCCGCTGCGCGACCCCCGTGACCGACGGCTGACGCGCATCGCGGGTCCCTCGTCCCTCGTGCTGTTCGGCGTCACGGGCGACCTCGCCCGCAAGAAGCTGCTCCCGGCCATGTACGACCTGGCCCATCGGGGCCTGCTGCCGCCGTCGTTCTCCCTGGTCGGCTTCGGCCGCCGGGACTGGTCGGACGCCGCGTTCGCCGACTATGTGCGGGCGGCCGTGGAGTCCGGCTCGCGCACCCCGTTCGACGAGACCGTCTGGGAGCAGTTCCGCGGCGGACTGCGGTTCGTCTCCGGGGCGTTCGACGACGCCCCCGCCTACGAGCGCCTCGGCGAGGTCCTCGCGGAGCTGGAGACCTCGCGCGGCACCGGCGGCAACACGGCGTTCTACCTGTCCATCCCGCCGGACTGGTTCGAGGACGTCTCACGGCACCTCGCGGACCAGGGCCTGGCGGAGCGGGACCAGCCCGCGGACGGCCCGTGGCGGCGCGTGGTGATCGAGAAGCCCTTCGGCCACGACCTGGCCAGTGCCCGGGAGCTGAACGCCGTGATCGAGCGGGTGTTCCCCTCCGACGCGGTGTTCCGGATCGACCACTACCTCGGCAAGGAGACCGTCCAGAACATCCTCGCGTTCCGGTTCGCCAACCGGATCTTCGAGCCGCTCTGGAACGCCGAGCACGTCGACCACGTGCAGATCACCATGGCCGAGGACATCGGCATCGGCGGCCGCGCGGGCTACTACGACGGCGTGGGCGCGGCCCGCGACGTCATCCAGAACCACCTCCTCCAGCTGCTGGCCCTGACCGCCATGGAGGAGCCGCTGTCCTTCGACGCGGCGCACCTGCGCGCGGAGAAGGAGAAGGTCCTCGAGGCCGTCCGCGTCCCGGACACCCCGGAGGGCCTCGACGCCGCCTCCGCCCGCGGCCAGTACACCGGCGGGTGGCAGGGCGGTGAGGAGGTCACCGGGTTCCTCGACGAGGAGGGCTTCAACCCCGCGTCCACCACGGAGACCTTCGCGGCCCTCAAGGTCGGGATCCAGACCCGCCGCTGGCAGGGCGTGCCGTTCTACCTGCGCGCCGGCAAGCGCCTGGGCCGGCGGGTCACGGAGATCGCGGTGGTGTTCAAGGACCCCCCGCACCTGCTCTTCCCCGTGCATCCGGGGGACGGCTTCGGTGAGAACGTGATCGTCATCCGCGTCCAGCCGGACGAGGGCGTGACCATCCGCTTCGCCTCGAAGGTGCCGGGCACCCAGCAGGAGGTCCGGGACGTCACCATGGACTTCGGCTACGGGCACGCGTTCACCGAGGACTCCCCCGAGGCGTATGAGCGCCTCATCCTCGACGTGCTGCTCGGCGAGCCGCCGCTGTTCCCCCGGCAGGCCGAGGTGGAGCTGTCCTGGCGCATCGTGGACCCGTTCGAGGAGCACTGGGCCGCGCTGCCCGACCAGCCCGAGCCGTACGCGCCGGGCTCCTGGGGTCCGGCCTCCGCCGACGCCCTGATGGCCCGCGACGGCCGGACCTGGAGGCGACCGTGAAGATCCGCATGCACGACACCACCACCTCCCAGGTGGCCAAGCGGCTCACCGCGCTGCGCGAGGCCGGGGGCGTGGCGGCGCTCGGCCGCGTGCTCTCCCTCGTGATCAGCACGGACGACGCCGGCATCGAGCTCGCCCTGCAGGCCGCCAACGCCGCCTCGCTCGAGCATCCCTGCCGCATCGTGGTGCTCGCCCTCGGCGACCCGGACGCCCCGACCCGCCTGGACGCGGAGATCCGCGTGGGCGGCGACGCCGGCGCGTCCGACGTCGTGATCCTCTGGTGCCAGGGCGCCAACGCCCACGCGGGTGAGCCGCTCGTGGCGGCGCTGCTGCTGCCCGACGCCCCGATCGTCGTCTGGTGGCCGGGCGTGCCCCCGCAGGTCCCCGCGGACACCCCGCTGGGCCGTCTGGCGCACCGCCGCATTACGGACTCGGCGACGTGCCCGGATGCCGAGGCCGCGCTGCGCTCACTGGCCGAGGGGCACCGGGACGGGGACACCGACCTGGCGTGGACGCGTCTGACCCTCTGGCGCATCCAGGTGGCCGGCATCCTCGACCACCTGCCGCTGTCCCGGGTCCGCTCCGTCACCGTGGACGGGGCCCCGGACTCCCCCAGCACCATGCTGCTCGCCGCCTGGCTCACCCTGGGCCTTCGGCGGCCGGTGACCATCGCCCACTCGAAGGCCGGCCACGGCATCCGCGCCGTCCGCCTCCGCGGCCCCGAGGGGGACGTCGTGCTCTCCCGTTCCCAGTCCCAGGTGGCCCGCCTCTACCAGCAGGGGCGGCCCGTGCAGCGCATCTCCCTGCCCCGGCGCACGGACCAGGACTGCCTGGCGGAGGAGCTGCGCCGCCTGGACCCGGACGAGGTCTACGGCGAGGTCCTGCGCGTCGGCCTGGCGCGCACCGACCTCGCCGCCGTCGACGCCAGCGACCGCTGACCGTCCACGACGACGCCGGCCCCGCACCCTGTTCGAGGGTGCGGGGCCGGCGTGCTCGCCCGGAGGGCGGGGGCTCAGGAGTCGACGTTGAACCGGGCCAGCAGGCCCAGGGCCACGATGGCGGCGCCCCACAGGAGCGCGGAGGTCACCGTCACGCGGGTCAGCAGGCGCTGGGCCGAGCCGGAGGAGCTCATGGACGTGGTGACGCCGCCGCCGAACATGTCCGAGACGCCGCCGCCGCGGCCCTTGTGCAGCAGCACGAGCAGGATGATCAGCACGCTCAGCAGCACGACCGCGATCTGCAGCAGCAGGGTCAGGATATCCATGGGGCCTTCCCTCGTCGGGTGTGTTCCTCGGGGCGCCGAGCCGGCGACCGGCGGTCCTCAGCGGGCCGCGTCGAACCGGACGATCTTAGCAAACTCGTCCGCGTCGAGGCTGGCGCCGCCCACGAGGGCGCCGTCCACGTCCTCCTGCGCGAGCAGCTCCGGTGCCGAGGACGACTTCACAGAACCGCCGTACAGCAGGCGCATCCCGGACGCGACGTCCGCGCCGTGGGCTCCGGCGAGGTCCTTCCGCAGCACGGCGCACATCTCCTGGGCGTCCTCGGCGCTGGCCACCTCGCCGGTGCCGATCGCCCAGACGGGCTCGTAGGCCACGACGACGCGGGCCGTGTCCTCCGCGGACAGGCCCTCGAGCGATCCCCGCAGCTGCGCCACGGTGTGCTCGACGTGCTTCCCGGCCTGGCGCACGTCGAGGCCCTCGCCGACGCACACCACGGGGGTGAGCCCGTGGCGCAGGGCGGCGGCCGCCTTGCGGGCCACGAGGGCGTCGTCCTCCCCGTGGATCGTGCGGCGCTCCGAGTGGCCCACGATCACGTAGGAGCAGCCCAGGGCGGACAGGAACGCACCGGAGACGTCGCCGGTGTAGGCGCCGGAGTCCTCCGGGCTGAGGTCCTGGGCGCCGTACGCCAGCTCGATCCGGTCGCCCGTGACCAGGGTCTGCACCGCGCGCAGGTCGGTGAAGGGCGGGAACACCGCCACCTCCACGTCCTCCTGCTCGTGGTCCGCGTCCTGGAGCAGCCATGCCAGGCGCTGCACGAGGGTGACGGCCTCGCGGTGGTCCAGGTTCATCTTCCAGTTGCCCGCGATCAGCGGGGTGCGGGCCGCGACCATGCTCAGGCCTCCTGACGGGTCAGGGCGGTGACGCCGGGCAGCTCCTTGCCCTCGAGGTACTCGAGGGAGGCGCCGCCGCCGGTGGAGATGTGGCCGAACTGGGAGTCCTCGAAGCCGAGCGATCGCACGGCCGCCGCGGAGTCGCCGCCGCCGACCACGGACAGACCGCCGTCCGCGGTCGCCTCGGTGAGGGCCTGGGCCACGGCGCGGGTGCCCTCGGCGAACGCGGGGAACTCGAAGACGCCCATGGGACCGTTCCAGAACACGGTCTTCGCGCCGGCGATCCGGGCGGCGAAGTCCTTCGCCGTCTCCGGACCGATGTCCAGGCCGAGCGCCTCCGCGCCGTGGGCGCCGGTGGTGAGCGCGTCCACGGGGAGCACCTCGTGCTCGGCGTCCTTCGCGAATGCGGAGGCCATCACGATGTCGGTGGGCAGCACGATCTCGGCGGCGTCCTTGCCCGAGCGCTCGAGGTAGCCCTTGACCGTGTCCAGCTGGTCCTCCTCGAGCAGGGAGGCGCCGACCTCGTGGCCCTGGGCCTTGAGGAACGTGAAGAGCATGCCGCCGCCGATCAGGAGGGTGTCCGCCTTCTCGAGCAGGTTGTCGATCACGGCGAGCTTGTCCGAGACCTTGGATCCACCGAGGACCACCACGTACGGGCGCTCCGGGGACTCGGTGAGACGGGTGAGGACCTCGAGCTCGGTGGCCACCAGCGGGCCCTGATGGGCCGGCAGCAGGGCGGCGATGTCCGCCACGGAGGCGTGGGCGCGGTGCACGGCGCCGAAGGCGTCGCCCACGTAGGCGCCGTCCGCCCCCGCGAGGTCCGCCATCTCCCGGGCGAGCTCGCCGCGCTCGGCGGCGTCCTTCGAGGTCTCGCGGGCGTCGAAACGGACGTTCTCGAGCAGGAGGACCTGGCCGTCGGCCAGGGCCGCGGCCTTGGCGCGGGCGTCCTCGCCCGTGACGTCGGCAGCCAGCTGGACGTCGGTGCCGAGGACCTCGCCGAGGCGGGCGGCCACGGGGGCCAGGGAGTACTTCGGGTCCGGCTCGCCCTGGGGACGGCCGAGGTGGGCCATGACGACCACGCGGGCGCCGGCGTCGGCCAGCTCCTTGATGGCCGGCGCGGAGGCGCGGATGCGGCCGTCGTCGGTGACGGTCTGCCCGTCCAGCGGGACGTTGAGGTCCGAGCGGATCAGGACGGTGCGTCCGGCGACGCCGGCCTCGAGCAGGTCGGTCAGGGTCTGGGCGGTCATGGGGTGCCTCCTGGTGTCGGTCACGGTCGCTCGTCAGTCTAGGCAGACGGCCCGGGCCGGTGGAGGTCCACCGGCCCGGGCCGTCCGGGTCGCGCGCCGCTCAGAGCTGCGCGGCGATGTGCTTCGTCAGGTCCAGGAGCTGGCAGGTGTAGCCGTACTCGTTGTCATACCAGCCGATGATCTTCACGGTCTGGGCGATGGACTTGGTCAGCGGGGCGTCGAAGGTGCACGCGGCCGGGGAGGTCACGATGTCCGAGGAGACGATCGGGTCCTCGGAGTACACGAGGCGGCCGGCCATGGGGCCGGACTCCGCGGCCTTGCGGAAGGCGGCGTTGACCTCCTCGACCTCCACGTGGCGCGTGAGCTCGACCGTGAGATCCGTGGCGGAACCGGTGATGGTGGGCACGCGCATCGCGAAGCCGTCCAGCTTGCCCTTGAGCTCCGGGATGACCTCGCCGATCGCCTTGGCGGCGCCGGTGGAGGTCGGCACCATGTTCTGCGCGGCGGCGCGGGCGCGGCGGCGGTCCTTCTTGTGCACGTTGTCGTGCAGGTTCTGGTCGCCGGTGTACGCGTGGATCGTCGTCATGATGCCGTTGACGATGCCGAACTCGTCGTTGAGCACCTTGGCCATCGGCGCCAGGCAGTTCGTGGTGCAGGACGCGTTGGACACGATGTGCATCGACGCGGCGTCGTACGTCTCCTCGTTCACGCCCATCACGAAGGTGCCGTCGACCTCCTTGCCGGGGGCGGAGATGACGACCTTCTTGGCGCCCGCGTCCAGATGGGCCTTGGCCTTGGGGCCGGAGGTGAAGATGCCGGTGCAGTCGATCACGATGTCGACGCCGAGCTCACTCCACGGCAGCTGGGCCGGGTCGGTCTCGGAGAACAGGGCGACCTCGCGGCCGTCCACCACGAAGCCCTTGTCCGAGATCTCGAGCTCGCCGGGGTAGCGGCCGAGGATGGTGTCGTACTTGGAGAGCCAGAACAGGTCCTCCTTGTCCGCCAGGTCGTTCACGGCCACGAGCTCGAGGCCCTGGTCCTTGCGGTCCGCGAGCACGCGGAGGATGTTGCGGCCGATGCGGCCGAAGCCGTTGATGGCGATCTTGGTCATGATGCCTCGCTTCCTGGCGCCCGTCGCGGGGCGCGTCCATGGGCTGATGGGATGATCCGATGCATGCCCTCGCACGTCGTCGGACGAGGCCACGGTCGACGCGCGGGGCGCCGATCCGCGAGTCGACCGCCCGATCGGGCGGTCGACCCGCGGAGGGTGAGGGGGCAGGGTCAGGCCGGCAGCACGAGGCCCCGGGCGCCCTGGCGGGCCGCCTCGAAGCGCTGCTGGACGTCCGCCCAGTTCACGATGTTCCACACGGCCTTGACGTAGTCGGCCTTGACGTTCTGGTAGTCCAGGTAGAAGGCGTGCTCCCACATGTCCAGCTGGAACAGCGGGATGGTGGCCACCGGGACGCCGTTCTGCTGGTCGTAGAACTGCTCGATGACGAGGTTGCCGCCGATGGGCTCGTACGCGAGCACGGCCCAGCCGGAGCCCTGGATGCCCAAGGCGGCGGCGGTGAAGTGGGCCTGGAACTTGTCGAACGAGCCGAAGTACTCGTCGATCGCGGCGGCCAGCTCGCCGGTCGGCTTGTCGCCGCCCTCGGGCGAGAGGTTCTTCCAGAAGATGGAGTGGTTCGTGTGACCGCCCAGGTTGAAGGCGAGGTCCTTCGAGAGCTGGTTGACGGCGCCGAAGTCCTCGGCGTCGCGGGCCGCGGCGAGCTTCTCCAGGGCCGTGTTCGCGCCCTTCACGTACGTGGCGTGGTGCTTGGAGTGGTGCAGCTCCATGATGCGCGCGGAGATGTGCGGCTCCAGCGCGGCGTAGTCGTAGTCCAGCTCGGGGAGAGTGAATTCGGTCATGCTTCCTCCTTCAGTCGTCACCGCCGGGCCGCGGTTTGCCGACCGGCGGTGCTGTATGGGGGAACCCCGCACGGATGCGGGGTATTCCTGAACCCATTGTGGACGGCACGGGTCGCCGGGCGCCATGGACGGCGGCCTGCGGTCAGCGGCCGGCGTCCCCGGTGCCGGGGACGCCGAGCTCCGCGGCCCGTCGGTCCGCCGTGGACAGGAGGCGCCGGATGCGTCCGGCGATCGCGTCCTTGGTCATCGGCGGGTCGGCCAGGCGCCCCAGCTCGTCGAGGGAGGCCTGCTTGTTCTCGAGGCGCAGCCGGCCGGCGTAGAGCAGGTGCTCAGGGACGTCCTCCCCCAGGATCTCGAGGGCGCGCTCCACCCGGGCGCCGGCGGCCACCGCGGCCTGCGCGGAGCGGCGCAGGTTGGCGTCGTCGAAGTTGGCCAGGCGGTTGGCGGTGGCGCGGACCTCCTTGCGCTCGCGCCGCTCCTGCCACAGGGCCGCGGTCTGCGTGGCCCCGACGGCGGTGAGCAGAGTGGCGATGGCCTCGCCGTCGCGCACCACCACCCGGTCCGCCTGGCGGACCTCGCGGGCCTTCGCCGCGACGTGCAGGCGTCGGGCGGCCCCCACCAGGGCGAGGGCTGCCTGGGGACCGGGCGTGGTCACCTCCAGGGAGGAGGAGCGCCCGGGCTCGGTCAGGGACCCGTGCGCCAGCAGCGCCCCGCGCCACACCGCGGCCGTGCCCGCCGCACTGCCCTGCACGAGGGCCGGGGGCAGGCCGCGGACAGGGCGGCCACGCTGGTCGAGGAGCCCGGTCTGGCGCGCGAGGTCCTCTCCCCCGGCCACCACGCGGATCACGTACCGCTGACCGCGGCGCAGGTTGCCGCCGGACACCACCACGATCTCCGTGGCGTGGCCGTAGACCTCGGTGATCGCCGCGCGCAGGCGCCGGGCGCTGGCCCCGTGGTCGAGCTCGGCCTCGATCACGACGCGGCCGGACACCAGGTGCAGGCCGCCGGCGAACCGGAGCATCGTGGCCGCCTCGGCGCGCCGCTCGGGCGTGGACGCCGCCGGGACGCGGGCGAGCTCCTCCTTGAGGGTCATGGTCAGCGCCATGTCGGGCTCCTTCGGGGATGGACGACGGGTCGGACCGGGCGCGCGGACGCGCCGGACCGCGACGGACGTCAGGCGGTCATGGCCTCGTCGAGCGCCACGGCCAGGCGCAGGGGGTCGTGGACGAGGGGGTCGGCGGGGCTGCTCACTCTACTGAAGGCCGTCCTGGCCCCCAGGCGCGCCGCCTCGGCGACGACGGCGTCGCGGTCCCGGACGGCGTCCGCGTCCGCCACCACGACGTCGAGGCGCAGCCCGGGCGCGTGCGCGCGCAGGGCCTTGAGGTGGTCGGCGTGCGTCATGCCCGTGGTCTCCTGGGTCCCGGTGTCCGTGTTCAGCACGAAGACCCGCCCCGCGGAGGTGCCCTCGAGGGCCGCGCGGACATCCGGCAGCAGCAGGTGCGGCAGGACGGAGGTGTAGAGGGACCCCGGCCCGATCACCACCCAGTCGGCGCGGGCGATGGCCTCCAGCGCCTCGGGGGCGGCCGCGGCGTCGGCCGGGCTCAGGCGGACGTCCGTGACGCGTCCCTCCCGGGCGGCCAGGGCGAGGGCCACCTGCCCCTGCACGTGTCGGCGCACGAGGGCGCCGCCCTCCGCCTCCGAGAGCACCTCCCCGCCGATGGTCAGCGGGACGCGGGAGACCGGCAGCACCTCGCCGTGGGCGCGCAGCAGGGCGCCGGCCCAGCGGAGGCCGTCCACGGGGTCGCCCAGCAGCTCCCACAGGGCCACGATCAGCAGGTTCCCCAGCGCGTGCCCGTCGAGGGTGGCCTCCTCCGGGGCCACTTCGGTGGAGCGGAACCGGTGCTGCATGGCCTGGGCCCACGTCCGGCCCCAGTCCGTGTCGTCGCACAGCGCGGCCAGCGCCATGCGGAGGTCCCCCGGCGGCAGGACGTCCATCTCGCGACGGATGGTGCCAGAGGACCCGCCGTCGTCGGCCACCGTGACCACGGCGGTCAGGTGGCCCGCGATCAGGCGCAGGGCGGACAGCGAGGCGGACAGGCCGTGGCCACCGCCCAGGGCGGTCACCCGCAGGTCGGCGCGGGCCGCACCCAGGGGACCGCCCGAGGGGCGCGTGGCGGCTGCGGGCGGCAGGGGCAGCTGACCCGTCAGCGGGGTGTGGGACGGGTGGGTCATTCGCGGCCCATGTCCCGGTGCTGGACGTGGACGGTCACCCGGGGGCGCTGGGCGATCCGGCGGGCGAGCTCCTCGGCCACGGCCACGGAGCGGTGCTTGCCGCCCGTGCAGCCCACGGCCAGTGTGGCGTAGTGCTTGTTCTCCCGCCGGTACCCCTCGAACACGGGGTCCAGGGCCGCCAGGTAGGCGGTGAGGAACGCGTCGACCCCGGGCTGGCTCAGCACGTAGTCCGCGACCTGCGCCTCCACGCCGGTGTGCGGGCGCAGGGTCGGCACCCAGTGCGGATTCGGGATGAACCGCATGTCCGCCACGAAGTTGGCGTCCGCGGGGAGCCCGTACTTGAACCCGAAGCTCATGACGTTCAGCCGCAGGGTCACGGGACCGTCCTCGGAGAACAGCTCCGTGACCTCCGTGGCCAGGCCGTGCACGTTCAGCGCACTCGTGTCCACGACGACGTCGGCCGCCTCCTTGAGCTCGGAGACGATCTCCCGCTCGGCCTGGATGCCGTCCAGGAGGCGGGCGTTGCCCTGCAGCGGATGGGGACGCCGGCCGGCCTCGAACCGGCGGACGAGGACGTCGTCGGCCGCCTCGAGGAACAGCGTGCGGTACTCCACGCCCTCGCTCTCGAGCTGGTGCAGGGCCGAGCGCAGCTCGTGGAGGTAGGTGCGGGAGCGCACGTCCACGACGATCGCCAGGCGTGGGAACGCCTCGGGCGAACGGGCCACCAGGTCCGCCAGCGTGATGAACAGCTGCGGCGGCATGTTCTCCACCACGTACCAGCCGTGGTCCTGCAGGGCGTGGGCCGCCGTCGTCCGGCCCGCCCCCGACATGCCGGTGATGACGAGGACTTCGGAGGACGGGGGCTTCTCGGGCTGCAGCTGCAGGTCCAGGCTCATGCCCTCACTGTATCCCCGCCCCCGGACGCCGTCAGGGCCGCATGCACGGTCTGCGCGAGGGTCGGACCGATGCCCGCCACCTCGGTGAGCCGCTCCGGTCCCGCGGCGCGGATCTGCTCCACCGACCCGAAGTGGGTCAGTAGGGCCTGGCGCCGCGCGGGCCCCAGGCCGGGCACGGCGTCCAGGGCGGACGCCGTCATCGCCTTGGTCCTGCGTCCGCGGTGTCCGGCGATCGCGAACCGGTGCGACTCGTCGCGGATGCGCTGGAGCAGGTAGAGGCCCTCGGATGCCCGCGGCAGGACGACCGGGAACTCGTCACCGGGCACCCACACCTCCTCGAGGCGCTTCGCCAGGCCCACGACGGGCAGGTCGTCCAGGCCGAGCTCCTCGAGCACGGCGGCGGCCGCGGCCACCTGGGGCGGGCCGCCGTCGACCACCACGAGGGAGGGGGGATAGGCGAACCGGCGGTCGCCGGCGTCGGCCTCGTCGGCCTCCACCTGACCGGTCACCACGACGCCCTCCTGCCGCTCCTTCGCCATGCGGGCGAAGCGCCGGCGCAGCACGTCCTTCATGGAGGCCGTGTCGTCCCGGGCGGCCTCCCCCGTCACGTTGAACCGGCGGTAGTCCTTCTTCTTCGGCAGGCCGTCCTCCACGACCACCATGGAGCCGACGACGTTGGTGCCCTGGGAGTGCGAGATGTCGTAGCACTCGATCCGCAGCAGCGGGTCGTCGATCCCGAGGGCGTCCTGCAGCTCCCGCAGCGCGGCCGAGCGGGTGGTGAGGTCCCCCGAGCGACGGGTCTTGTGGAGCTTGAGGGCCATCTCGGCGTTCTCCCGGACGGTCTCCATGAGGTCGGCCTTGGCGCCCCGCTGCGGCACCCGCACCTGGACGCGGGCCCCGCGCAGCCCGGAGAGCCACGCGGTGAGCTGCTCGGCCTCGGACGGCTCCACCGGGACCAGGACCTCGTGCGGGATCCGCTCGGTGCCGCCCAGGTCGCCGTACACCTGCTTGAGCAGCTCCTCCACCATGACGTCCTGCCCGACGTCCTCCACGCGCTCCATGACCCACCCGCGCTGGCCCCGGATGCGGCCCTGGCGGACGTGGAACACCTGCACCGCGACCTCGAGCTCGTCCATGTGCAGGGCGAAGACGTCCGCCTCCGTGTTCTCCGGGAGCACGACGGCGTTGCGCTCGAACACCCGTCGCAGGGCCGTGATGTCGTCCCGCAGCCGGGCCGCCTCCTCGAAGCGCAGCTCCTCGACGGCGGCCGCCATGGCGCTCTCGAGCTCCTTGACGAACCGCTCGGCGTCCCCGGCCATGAAGTCGCAGAAGTCCTGGGCCAGGGCGCGGTGCTCCGCCGGGGAGATCCGTCCCACGCACGGCGCCGAGCACTTGCCGATGTAGCCGAGCAGGCAGGGACGGTCCTGGGCGCGGGCGCGCTTGAACACGCTCGCCGAGCACGTGCGCACCGGGAACACCCGCAGCATGAGGTCCACCGTCTCGCGGATGGCCTTGGCGGGGTGGAACGGCCCGAAGTACTTCACCCCGGGCTTGCGGTCCCCGCGCATCACGAGCACGCGGGGGAACTGCTCGTTCATGGTCACGGCCAGGTACGGGTAGGACTTGTCGTCCCGGTACATGATGTTGAACCGGGGCCGGTACTCCTTGATCCACGTGTACTCGAGCTGGAGGGCCTCGAGCTCGGAGCCCACCACGGTCCACTCCACGGCCGAGGCCGTGAAGACCATGGTGCGGGTCTTGGTGGCCAGCTTCGACGGATCCTGGAAGTAGGAGCTCAGCCGGGCCCGCAGGTTCTTCGCCTTGCCCACGTAGACGACCCGGCCGTCCGGGTCGCGGAACCGGTACACGCCGGGGGACGTGGAGATCTCCCCGGGCGCGGGGCGGTACGAGCGCGGGTCAGCCACGGGCGCCCGGGACCGTGTTGTACTCGTCCACCCGCTCCTGGCCGGACAGCGCGGCGATGGCGTCCATGACGTCGGCGGTCGCCTGGCGTCGCTCGGGCAGGCCGTGGCGGCGGCCGGGATGGCAGAACCGCAGCGGCTCCCCCGCCGCGAGGGTGAACCGGTGCGGGCGGAAGCCGCGTCCGCCCGGCGGCTGCAGCCGCTCGGTGCCGCGCAGGCCCACGGGGACCACCGGTGCGCCCGTGGTGAGGGCCAGCCAGCCCACGCCGGTGCGGCCCCGGTAGAGCCGGCCGTCCCGGCTGCGCGTGCCCTCGGGGTAGATGCCGACGCCCTGGCCGTCCTCGAGCAGGGAGACGAGCTCCTCGAGGGCCGCCACCGAGGCCGACTGGTCGCCCCGTTGGACGGGGATGGAGCCCACGGACTCGAAGAACAGCCGCTGCACCTGTCCGGTGAGACCGGGGGCGGTGAAGTACTCCGCCTTCGCGAAGAAGTGCACGGGCCGCGGACACAGGGCCTGCAGGAGGACGGAGTCCAGGAAGGACAGGTGGTTCGAGGCCAGGATGAACGGGCCTGAGGTCGGCACGTTCTCCAGGCCGGTGACGTGGGGCCGGCACGACAGCCGGAACATCCCGGCGAACGCGCGGCGGACGGGCTCGGAGGTCGCCATGGGGTCCTCGCCTGCCTCTCGTGGTGTGGGGGCCGGCGTCGCCGGGCGGGGACGACGCCGGCCGGGTGGGTCGGTCAGCCGAGCAGCTCGGCGAGGAAGCGGCCCGTGTGGCTCTCCGCCACCCGGGCGACGTCCTCGGGAGTGCCCGTGGCCACGATCGTGCCACCTCCCGAGCCGCCCTCGGGTCCGAGGTCGATCACGTGGTCGGCGCACTTCACCACGTCGAGGTTGTGCTCGATGGTGATCACGGTGTTGCCCTTGTCCACGAGCGACTGGAGCACCTGCAGCAGCTTGCGGATGTCCTCGAAGTGCAGGCCCGTGGTGGGCTCGTCCAGCACGTAGACCGTGCGGCCGTTGGAGCGCTTCTGCAGCTCCGCCGCCAGCTTCACGCGCTGGGCCTCGCCGCCGGACAGGGTGGTCGCCGGCTGGCCCAGGCGGACGTAGCCGAGGCCCACGTCCACGAGGGTGCGCAGGTACCGGGAGATCTTCGTGTAGGAGCTGAAGAACTCGGCGGCCTCCTCGATCGGCATGTCGAGGACCTCCGCGATGTTCCTCCCCTTGTACGTCACCTCGAGGGTCTCGCGGTTGTACCGGGCGCCGTGGCAGACCTCGCACGGCACGTACACGTCCGGCAGGAAGTTCATCTCGATCTTGAGCGTGCCGTCTCCCGAGCAGGCCTCGCAGCGGCCGCCCTTGATGTTGAAGGAGAACCGGCCCTGCTGGTAGCCGCGGACCTTCGCCTCCGGGGTCTCGGCGAACAGCTTGCGGATCGAGTCGAACACGCCGGTGTAGGTGGCCGGGTTGGAGCGGGGGGTGCGGCCGATGGGGCTCTGGTCCACGTGCACGACCTTGTCCAGGTGCTCCAGGCCCTCCACCGTCCGGTGCCGGCCCGGCACGAGCTTGGCGCCGTTGAGCCGGTCCGCCAGCACCTTGTAGAGGATCTCGTTGATCAGCGTGGACTTGCCCGAGCCGGACACACCCGTCACCGCCGTGAACACGCCGAGGGGGATGTCCACCGTCACGTTCTTCAGGTTGTTCTCGGTGGCGCCCCGGACGGTGAGCCTCCTGCCCTTCTCCAGCGGGCGGCGCTCGGCGGGCACGTCGATGCTGCGCCGGCCGGCCAGGTAGTCCCCCGTGATGGAGCGGGTGTTCGCCTTGAGCTCCTCGAGGGAGCCGGAGTGGACCACCTCGCCGCCGTGCTCACCGGCCAGCGGTCCGATGTCGACGATCCAGTCGGCCTCGGCGATCGTGTCCTCGTCGTGCTCGACGACGATCAGCGTGTTGCCCAGGTCCCGCAGGCGCAGGAGCGTCTCGATCAGGCGACGGTTGTCCCGCTGGTGCAGCCCGATCGACGGCTCGTCCAGGACGTAGAGGACGCCCACGAGCCCGGCGCCGATCTGGGTGGCCAGGCGGATGCGCTGGGCCTCTCCGCCGGAGAGCGTCCCGGCGTTGCGCTCGAGGTTCAGGTACTCCAGCCCCACGTCCAGCAGGAACGCCAGGCGGGCGCGGATCTCCTTGACCACCTGGTCCGCGATCGCGCGCTCGCGGGGGCTGAGGTCCAGCCCGTCGACGAACTCGAGGGCGTCCCGCATGGGCAGCGCCGTGGCCTCGGCGATGGACAGGCCGCCCACGCGCACGTTCAGCACGGTGGGGTTCAGGCGCGCGCCGTGGCACACCGGGCACGGGATCTCCCGCATGAAGGACTCGTAGCGCTCCCGCGCCGAGTCCGACTCGGTCTCCTCGTGCTTGCGCATCACGTACGGCACCACGCCCTCGAACCCCGTGGTGTAGCGGCGGGTGCGGCCGAAGCGGTTGCGGAACTCCACCTCCACCTTGAAGTCCTTGCCGTGGAGCACGGCCTCCCGGTGCTTCTTGGGGAGGTCCTTCCAGGGGGTCTTCAGCGAGAAACCGGTCTCCTTGGCGAGGCCCCCGAGCACCCGCATCCAGTAGTCCGAGGTGGACTTGCCGAGGGACCACGGGACGATGGCGCCGTCTTCGATGGACAGCTCGTCGTTGGGCACCACGAGGTCCGGGTCCACCTGCAGCCGAGAGCCGATGCCGGTGCACTCGGGGCACGCACCGAACGGGTTGTTGAAGGAGAAGGAGCGCGGCTCGATCTCGTCCACGGTCTGCGCGTGACCGTTGGGGCAGGACAGCTTCTCCGAGAACGTGCGGAAGCGCGGGTTCCCCTCGGCGTCCCGGCCGGCGAACTCGCCGGTGTTCTTCTTCCCGGACTCGTCCTCCACCCGGACGTCCACGAACTCGACCGCCACGAGGCCGTCGGCGAGCTTGAGCGCCGTCTCCACCGAGTCCGTGAGGCGCTGGCGGATGCCCTCCTTCATGGCGAGGCGGTCCACCACGACGGCGATCGTGTGCTTGTTCTGCTTCTTCAGCGCCGGCGGGTCCGAGAGCTGCACGGTCTCCCCGTCCACGAGCGCGCGCGCGTAGCCCTGCGTGGACAGGGAGGAGAACAGGTCCGCGAACTCGCCCTTGCGTCCCCGCACGACGGGGGCCAGGACCTGGAAGCGGGTGCGCTCGGGCAGCTCCTCGAGCTGGTCCACGATCTGCTGCGGCGTCTGGCGGCTGACCACCTCGCCGCACTCCGGGCAGTGCGCCACGCCGACGCGGGCCCACAGCAGGCGCATGTAGTCGTAGATCTCCGTGATGGTGCCGACCGTGGAGCGCGGGTTGCGGTTGGTGGACTTCTGGTCGATCGAGACCGCCGGGGACAGGCCCTCGATGAAGTCCACGTCCGGCTTGTCCACGCGCCCGAGGAACATGCGGGCGTAGGAGGAGAGGGACTCCACGTAGCGGCGCTGACCCTCCGCGAAGATCGTGTCGAACGCCAGGGAGGACTTGCCCGAACCGGACAGTCCGGTGAACACCACCATGGCGTCGCGCGGGAGGGAGACGTCCACGTCCTTCAGGTTGTGCTCGCGGGCGCCCTTGACCACGATCCGCTCGTGCTGGGCCGCGCCGCGGGCTCCGCGGCCCGGGCCCGAGGCGACGCCGTCGGGGCGGGGTGCGGTGGCGTCGTCGCGGGCGGCGGGGACGGTGGAGGCGGTGTTCTTCGGCACCGGGCCAGTCTAGGCGGGCGCCCGGACGCGGTACGGGCCGGACGGCCCCGGATCCGCCCCTGGCGGAGGCGGGCCCCGTCCGTAGACTGTCCCGCATGCCCGCCTCCGCCGAGATCCGTCTCCTCCATGACCTGCCCGCCGTGACCGTGCGCGCCGTCTCCGTGTCCGACATGGACAACAACGCGTATGCGATCACGTCCAAGACCACGGGAGCCCAGGTCCTGATCGACGCGGCGGACGCGCCGGAGACCCTGCGGGACCTGCTGGCCTCGGCGTCGGCGGACACCCCCTGCGAGCCGCACCTGGCCCTGATCGTGACCACCCACCGCCACTGGGACCACGTCCGCGCCCTGCCCGCGCTCGCCTCGGTGACCGGCACCCGCACGGCCGCCGGCGCGGACGACGCCGAGGCGATCGCGGCGGACACGGGGGTCGCCCCGGACGTGACGCTGCACCACGGCGAGACCGTGTCCGTGGACGGGATCGATCTCGAGGTGATCGCCCTGCGCGGCCACACCCCCGGGTCCGTGGCCCTCGCCTACCGTCCCGAGGCGGACGAGCCGGCCGTGCTCTTCACCGGCGACTCCCTCTTCCCGGGCGGCGTGGGCAACACCCAGGGCGACGCCGACCGCTTCGCCCGCCTCATCGACGACGTCGAGCACCGCCTCTTCGCGGCCTTCGACGACGACGTGGTGGTCCACCCCGGTCACGGTGCCTCCACCACGCTCGGTGCCGAGCGGCCCCACCTGGCGGGGTGGCGCGAGCGGGGCTGGTGAGCCCATCCCCCTCGTCGGGGCCTGCGGTGAGGGCCAGATCGTCAACAACGGCGGCCATATCCGCTGTCCGAACACCGTTCGATAGCAACGAACGCCGTTCATCCGTGACCCGTCCGGCGTCCGCATCCCCCGCTAGGGTGGGCCTATGACCGCCACGACCGACCCTCTGGACCCCCGCGACGCGGACGTCCCCGCCCCGCCCGGCGCCGTCCGGGACCTGCACCGGCGCGAGCGGCGCCGCCTGCTCACCGAGGAGGCGATCGTGGCGGCCGCCCTGCGCATCACGGCCGCCCAGGGGGTCGCGGCCGTCACCATGCGGCGCGTGGCCGAGGACCTCGGCGTCGCCGCGTCGAGCCTCTACCCCCACGTCGGCAGCCGCGAGAGGCTCATCGACCTGGCCGTCCGCGAGGTGCTGCGCGGGGTGGGCCCCCTCCCCGACTCGGGCGACTGGCGCGCGGACCTGCGCGGCCACGTCCTCGAGGTGCATGAACGCCTGTCCGCCCACGCCGACCTGGCCCAGCACGCCTTCTTCTCGGCGGTGGCCCCGAGTACCGCCGAGGACCTCGAGGCTCTCGAGCACCTGCTGGCCCGGCTCACCGGGGAGGGACTGGACGCGGATCTGGTGCTCACCGCCTACGACCGCATGATGCTGTGCACCGTGGCGGACGTGCATGAGCAGTGGCAGCGCCGCCACCGGGTGGACGACGCCGAGGTGTCGGCCTGGCTCGTGAGCTTCAGCGCCCATGTGGCCGAGCTGCCCGAGGACCGCTTCCCGCACCTGCGCACCCGCGCCCGCCGGCTCGTCGCCCCCGAGCCGACGGCGCGGTTCCTCGCCGGCATCGACCTCCTCCTGGACGGCCTGGCCGCCCGCTCCTGACCGGCGCCGCGGATACCCTGGGGGCGATGACCTCCTCCGCCCCCGCCTCCGTGCCCACCCCCGCCGCGCCCTCCCTCACCGGACGCCTCGACGCCCTCGGCCGCTCCCCCGACGGCGACGCGGTGTACGAGGCCTTCACCGCCTGGACGGACGCCCGCGGCATCCGCCTCTACCCCGCGCAGGAGGAGGCCGTCCTCGAGCTGGTGGCCGGCAACCACGTGATCCTGGCGACGCCGACCGGCTCGGGCAAGTCCCTCGTGGCCCTCGGCGCCCACGCCGACGCCCTGGCCCACGGGAAGGTCTCCTACTACACGGCCCCCATCAAGGCGCTCGTCTCCGAGAAGTTCTTCGCCCTGGTGGACGTCTTCGGCGCGGAGAACGTCGGCATGGTCACGGGCGACTCCTCGGTCAACGCGGACGCGCCCATCATCTGCTGCACCGCGGAGATCCTGGCGAACCGCGCGCTGCGCGAGGGCTCCGGCATGGAGATCGGCACCGTGGTGATGGACGAGTTCCACTACTACGCGGACCCCGCGCGGGGGTGGGCCTGGCAGCTGCCGCTGCTCGAGCTGCCGCAGGCGCGCTTCCTGCTCATGTCCGCCACCCTCGGGGACACCACCCGCCTCGAGGAGGACCTCGCCGAGCGCACCGGGCGCGAGGTCGCCGTCGTCGCCCACGCCGAGCGGCCCATCCCTCTGACCTTCGAGTGGTCCGAGGTGCCGCTGCAAGAGAAGGTGGAGGAGCTGGTCTCCACGCACCAGGCGCCGGTGTACATCGTGCACTTCTCGCAGCTGGACGCCGTGGAGACGGCGGTGGGCCTGGCCTCCGTGTCCGTCACCACGAAGGAGGAGAAGGAGGCGATCGCCGAGCGGATCGCCGGGTTCCGGTTCTCCGCGGGGTTCGGCAAGACCCTGAACCGGCTCGTCCGCGCCGGGATCGGCGTGCACCACGCCGGCATGCTGCCCAAGTACCGCCGGCTCGTGGAGAAGCTCGCCCAGGAGGGGCTGCTCAAGGTCATCTCCGGCACGGACACGCTCGGCGTGGGCATCAACGTGCCCATCCGCACCGTGCTGATCACTGCCCTGTCCAAGTTCGACGGCGAGCGGACGCGGATCCTGCAGTCCCGCGAGTTCCACCAGATCGCCGGCCGCGCCGGCCGCGCGGGGTTCGACACCTCCGGCACCGTGGTGGTCCAGGCCCCCGAGCACGTGATCGAGAACAGGGCGGCCGAGCGCAGGGCCGCCGCGAAGTTCGCCGGCGTCAAGGACGAGGCCGAGCGGGCCAAGCGCATGAAGCAGTCGGTCAAGGGGACCAAGAGGAAGACGCCACCGCAGGGGTTCGTCTCGTGGGGTCCCGCCACGTTCGAGAAGCTCGTGGCCTCCGAGCCGGAGCCCATGGTGTCCCGCATGCGGATCACCCACTCCATGCTGCTGAACATCCTGGACCGGCCGGGCGACCCCGTCCTCGCCGTCCGCCGCCTGCTGCGCGCCACCCACGAGACCCCTGCCCGCCAGGCCCAGCTGATGCGCCGCGCCCTGGGGATCTTCCGCGAGCTGCTGGCCACGGGCGTCGTCGAAGTGCTGCCCGTGCCCGACGCCGAGGGCCGCACCGTGGACCTCACGGTGGACCTGCAGCCGGACTTCGCGCTCAACCAGCCGCTCTCCCCCTTCGCCCTCGCGGCGCTGGACCTGCTGGACCCCGCCGAGCCGGACCACCACCTGGACGTCGTGTCCGTGATCGAGGCGACCCTCGACCCGCCCCGTCAGGTCCTCTCCGCCCAGGTCAAGAAGGCCAAGGGCGAGGCGGTGGCGGCCATGAAGGCCGAGGGCATGGACTACCAGGACCGCATGCGCGCCCTCGACGAGGTCACCCATCCGCAGCCGCTCGCCGAGCTGCTCGAGCAGCAGTTCGAGCTCTACCGCCAGGACGCCCCGTGGCTGGCCGAGTTCGAGCTCTCCCCCAAGTCCGTGGTCCGGGACATGTTCGAGCGCGCCATGGGCTTCGGCGACTACGTCCAGTTCTACGGCCTGGCCCGCTCCGAGGGCGTCCTGCTGCGCTACCTGACGGACGCGGTCAAGGCGCTGCGCCAGACGGTGCCGCAGGAGGACCGCACCGAGGACCTGCAGGTCCTCCTCGACTGGCTGGACGAGATGGTCAAGCAGACCGACTCCTCCCTGCTCGAGGAGTGGGAGGACCTCGTGGCCGGGGACATCGACGAGCTGCGCCGGGACATGGAGTCCCTCGAGCCCACCCCGCCGCCGCGCCTGACGGACAACGCGGCCGTGTTCCGCGTGATGATCCGCAACGCGATGTTCCAGCGCGTGCGCCTGTTCGGCGACGAGCAGGATGGCCGGCTCGCCGAACTCTCGGGCGACCTCTCCGCGGACGACTGGGCGGACGCCCTGGACGCCTACTTCGACGACCACGAGGACATCGACGACGGCCCCGCCGCGCGCGGGTCCGAGTTCTTCCGCGTGGCGGAGCGCCCCGAGGGACGCTGCCCCGTGGAGCTGGCGGGGACGCGCTGGTGGGCGGTGCGCCAGGTCCTCAAGGACCACGACGGCGACCACGACCACGGCATCAACGCGGTGGTGGACCTGGACGCCTCCGACGAGGCCGGGCACCCCGTGGTCCACGTCCTCTCCGTGGGGGCGCCCGTGCCCGGGTGGGATCTGTGACGGCGGGACACGTCCCCGGCGACCCCCGCGGCTTCACCCCCGTTGGCCCGGCCGAGCACCGGCCGGGGCCGGCGACGGTGCTCGTCGACGGCACGCCCGTGCTCGAGCACCGCTTCCTCGTGCCGATCGACCACGCCCTCACGCTCGAGCAGGCGCGCGTCCAGGACGCGGACGGGACGGGCGTCGGCCCGGGCGGCCGCGGCACCCTGGAGGTCCTGGCCCGCGAGGTCCGGGCCCCCGACGACCCGGACGGCGAGCGGCCGTGGCTGCTCTACCTCCAGGGCGGCCCCGGCTTCGGGGCGCCCCGGCCCGCCCGGCTGGGCGGCTGGCAGCGGGAGCTGGCGAAGGACTTCCGGCTGCTCCTGCTCGACCAGCGCGGCACCGGGGGCTCGACCCCGGCCACCGCCGCCACGCTGGCCGCCCTGCCCGACGACGCCGCCCGCGCGGCGTACCTCACGCACCTGCGCGCGCCGTCGATCGTGCAGGACGCCGAGATGATCCGGCGCGCCCTCGGCGCAGGCCCCTGGACGACCCTCGGCCAGAGCTTCGGCGGATTCTGCACCCTGAGCTACCTCTCGTGGCACCCGGCGGGGCTCGAGCGCTGCCTGATCACCGGCGGACTGGCGCCGCTCACCGGCCACGCGGACCGCGTCTACCGGGCCACGTACGCCCGGATGCGCGCCCGCGCCGAGGAGTTCTTCGCCCGACACCCCGGGGACCGCGCCAGGTGGGCCGAGGTGGTGGGCCTGGCGCGAGCGGCCGAGACCGCCGGCGACCCCGTCCGACTGCCGGACGGCTCTCCCCTCACGGCGGGCCGGGTGCAGCAGCTCGGCATGCTGCTGGGCGGGAACACCCGCGTGGACCAGCTGCACTGGGCCCTCGCGGACGCGGTGGACCGCACCGGGGCGGCGCCGCGGCTGTCGGAGGCGTTCGGGGCCGCCGTTGCCGCCCAGGTGGAGCGGGGCACGAACCCGCTGTACGCCGTGCTGCACGAGGCGATCTACGCCCAGCCCGCAGGGCTGGCGGACGGGCGTCCCGCCACGGACTGGTCGGCCGCCCGCACGCTCGCCCAGCACGTGGACTTCGACCCGGCCCGCTCCCCCGCGCCGCTGCCCACCGGCGAGCACGTCATGCCCTGGTCCTTCGAGACGGAGGCGGCGCTGCGGCCACTCGCGGGCACCGCCCGCCTGCTGGCCGCGAAGGAGGACTGGGGTCCGCTGTACGACCTCGACGTCCTCGCGGCGAACGACGTGCCCGTCGCTGCGGCCGTGTACATGCACGACGTCTACGTGGACCGGGACCTCTCCCTCGAGACCGCGGGACGCGTCCGGAACCTGCAGGTCTGGGAGACCGACGCGTTCCACCACGACGGCCTCGCCGACGACGGCCCGGCGATCGTCCGCCGCCTGCTCGACCTCACCCGCGGCGAGGACTGAGGGCCGCCCGACCCGGCTCCCGGAACCGACGACGAGGCCCCCTCCCGCGCGGGAGGGGGCCTCGTCGTCGTGTCCGGTCCCGGGGTCGGGAGACGGGTCAGACCGTCGGCCCGTCCTGGGCCACAATCTTCTGCGAGACACCGGCGGCGTCCGCGTCGCGCAGGTCCGCCAGGCGCGCCTCGTGGGCCTGGCGGATGATCGCCGACCACCGATCCTTGTGATCGATCAGCTGGTCATGCCACTTGCCGTCCACGCGCTCGGCGCGGCGGATCCACTCGTCCATCAGGGCGGCGGCCTTCTCGCGCTCGGCCGGGGTGGCGGCGTCGTCGAGCTCGGTGTAGCGGTGGGAGTACTTCTCCGCGTTCTGCAGGGCGCGCAGCGCCTGTCCCTTGGGCGAGGCGAGCGAGGCGATCACGGTGAGCACGAGGATGCCGACCACCACGAGGAGGGACAGGGTGGTGGGGATCTCCGTGACGGGGACGGGCTGCCCGTCGTTGATGAAGCCGAGGGTGTTCTCGTGGAGGGCGTGCAGCACCAGCTTGACGCCGATGAACGCGAGGATCGCGGCGAGGCCGTAGGAGAGGTACACGAGGCGGTCCAGCAGGCCGTCGATGAGGAAGAACAGCTGGCGCAGGCCCATGAGGGAGAAGGCGGTGGCCGCAAACACGATGTACGGCTCCTGGGTGACGCCGTAGATCGCCGGGATGGAGTCGAACGCGAAGAGGATGTCCGTCAGGCCGATCGCGATCATCACGAGCAGCATCGGCGTCATGACCTTCTTCCCGTTCTCCACGGTGAAGAGGCGGTCGCCGTCGTAGTGGTCCGAGGCGGGCAGGAACCTCTTCACGAAGCGGACCATGACGTTGTCCGCCTCCTCCTCTGCCTCGTCCGCGTCGCCCATCTCGCTCTTGAGCTGCAGGCCCGCGATCACGATCAGGGCGATGCCGAAGAGGTAGAAGACCCAGGAGAACGCGGAGATGGCCGCCGCGCCGATGAGGATGAACACGGTGCGCGAGATGATCGCGAAGGTGATGCCGAACAGCAGCACCTTCTGCTGGTAGTCCCGCGGCACTCCGAAGCTGGCCATGATCACCAGGAACACGAAGAGGTTGTCGACGCTGAGCGCCTTCTCGAGGATGTAGCCGGTGTAGTACTCGACGGCGTGCTGGGTGTCCCCGAAGAGGAAGAACACGAGGCCGAAGGCCAGGGCCAGTGCGATGTAGATCCCGGACCACACCGCCGCCTCGCGGATGGTGGGGGTGTGCGCCTTGCGCACGTGGGCGAAGTAGTCGAAGGCGAGGAGGCCGACGATCAGCGCGATCGTCAGGCCCCAGGTCAATCCGTTGATCTCCACGCGGGGAGCACCTTTCGGGAGGGGACTCGGTCAATGCTCGCAAGTCTCTCCGCCCCGCCCCGGCATGACCGACGGCGTGGGCCGCTGCGTCCGGCGGACGGGGCCGACGACCGGCCGCGCCGTCCACGTGGTGACGTCCGCAGTGTTCTGGATACTCCCCTACGACAGGATGACTCTACAGCATCGGGGCCGGTCGCCCGCGGGCGGCCGGCCCTATAGCCGTCGGGTCGGCGGACGCTCAGCGGTCGTCGCGGCGCGCGGCGTCGGACACCTGGCGCATGCGCTCCGCGGACTCGGCGCGCGGCACGTCGCCCTCGTGGGCGGCCTTGCCCCAGAGCAGGGAGGCCACCGTGGCCACCACGAGCGTGCCGACGATGACGCCGAGGGAGAGGAAGGTGGAGATCTCGGGCACGGGAACGGGCTGGCCGCCGTTGATGAACGGCAGCTCGTTCTCATGCAGCGCATGCAGGATGAGTTTGACACCGATGAACGCCAGGATGAACGCGAGGCCGTGCTTGAGGTACACGAGGCGGTCCATCAGCCCGCCGAGCAGGAAGTAGAGCTGGCGCAGGCCCATGAGGGCGAAGATGTTGGCCGTCAGGACGATGAACCCGTTCTGGGTGAGGCCGAAGATCGCCGGGATGGAGTCCACCGCGAACATGACGTCCGTCAGTCCGATCGTGATGAACACGACCACCATGGGGGTGAACATGCGCTTGCCGTTCACCGTGGTGCGCAGCTTGTTGCCGTCGTAGTCCTCCGCCACGTTGAGGCGGCGGGTCAGCTTGGCGACCAGGCCGGGCTCGGCCTCCTCGCCGTCGTCGTCGTCCTTGAGCTGGTGCCACGCGGTCCAGAGCAGGAACGCGCCGAAGATGTAGAACACCCAGGTGAGATGCTCGATGGCGACGGCGCCGATCGCGATGAAGACTACCCGCGCGATGAGGGCGATGATGATGCCCACCATCAAGACCTCCTGCTGGTACCGGCGCGGCACCTGGAACTCGGCCATGATGATGAGGAACACGAACAGGTTGTCCACCGAGAGGCTGTACTCCGTGACCCAGCCCGCCAGGAACTCGGTGCCGTGCTGGACGTCTCCCAGGACGAACAGCAGGCCCGCGAAGATCAGCGCCAGGGTGACGTAGAAGCCGATCCAGAGTCCGGCCTCCTTACGGAGGGCTCGTGCGGGCGCTTGACCACGTACAGCAGGTCGAAGAGCAGGATCAGGCCGAGGACCACGAGGGTGGTGGTTTGGAAGGCGGGACTGAGGACATCCATCGGGGCGTGGCCTCTCGTGGCAGGGACGCGTCATGGTACCTCGCAGGGCCTCGCCCGCCGTGCGGCCCCGTGGCCGGATCAGGCCAGGCCGAGGGCCAGGTGGACCAGCACGCCGGCTCCGGCGGCCAGGGTCCAGCTGGCGAGCGAGCCGATCAGGAACTCCTCGGCGCTGGCGCCCGCCGGCCCGCCCTTCGGGTCCTGGGCCCGGGCGTCCTGGGCGATCTCGGGGAACCGGACGATGCCCTTGGCCGCCATGATGGCCGCCACGACCTGCCATGCGGCCAGGAGCCCGAGAACCGTCATCAGCAGGCGCTCCATGGGGCCGATGAACCGCCCGCCGCGCAGTCCCGCCGCATCCCGCTCCCGGTCCGCCGGCGGGTCCGCCTCCCCCGACGGCCGGCCCGCGAGGGCGAGCACGTCCCGCGTCACGACGTTCGCGGTCTCCACGAGGACCAGGCCCGCGGCGAGCAGGACCAGCCCGACCGGGGCCGGGGGGACGACCGCCGCGCCCGTGTGCTCGGCCACGGCCAGCAGGACCACGACGCCGACGACGCCCGTCCGCCACACGGGGCGGCGGGCGGCGGCGAGGGCGTGCCAGACGCCGGCCACTCCCAGGGCCGTCGTCGCCGCGGCGAGGGGCCCCGGGCCCGGCCCTGCGGACGGGGACAGGACGAGGACGCCCAGGAGGATGGCCGCCACGGCCGCCGCGAGCCGCAGCCAGGGCCGGCGCGCCGCGGGCCCGGGGGTGACGGCGGCCAGGTCGTGCACGCCGAGGCCGAGCAGAATGAGGGCCGTCACGCCTGATCCCCTCCGGCAGGTGTGGCCGCCTCGAGTGCGGCGTCGAGGTCGAGCAGCTCCCGGATGCCGGAGCGGGACACGGCCTGGGAGACGGCGGACTGCGTGATGCGCTCGGCCCGGGCTGCCTGGGCCTGCGTCCGTCCGGCCAGCAGCGCGGCCGCCAGGCGGCGCTCGCGTGCGCGCAGGCGGCCCACGAGGTGATCCCGCAGCAGCAGCTGCCCGTCGAGGGCGAGGCTCAGCGCGGCGTCCTCCCCGACGAAGGCCGTGGCGGCGCCGGCGGCACGGTCGGCGGCCGTCTCGAGGGCGGCGCGGGCGCGGTGCCATGCTGAGCCGTCCAGGATCGGCCCGCCCTCGCCCTCGACGGGGGCGGCCACCTCCACGTGCTCCCCCTCGCCGATCCCGAAGCGGAGCTCGACGCCGCCGGGCAGGGCCAGGCCGACGCGCAGGACGCTGCGGGCCGCGGCCGCCCAGTGGGCGTGGAGGGACTGGAACTCGTCGCCGACGGTCGCCCAGGCGGGCACCACGGGCGGCACCTGACGCTCGGCCTCGGCGAAGGCCGCGAGGACGGCCGCCTGGGCCTCCGCCCGGTCGGACAGGCGGCGGGACCCGACGATGTCGGCGATGACGGCCGCGCGGGGGTCCGGCGTCGCGCCCGCGGGGGCGAGGGTGGTCTCCGCCTGCATCATGGTCCCGACGTTACACGAACAGTGATAATTATGAAATATCAGCGTTTTTGAGTCACGCGCCCGGCCCGCCGGGGACCGCCTGGACCAGGACGCGATCGGGGCCCCTGACGAGTTCGGACACGCGGGCGGAGCCGGCCACCGTGGCCGCGGACCACCCGAGGCCGAGGAGGACCAGGCCCACGGTGACCACGGGCACGGAGCCGCGTCCCGCCCCCGCCAGCAGGCAGGCGGCCACCAGTGTCCCCAGGCCGGCCGCCGTGAGCCGGACGCGCCCCCACCGGTCCGCCAGGTGGCCCATCACCGGGGAGAGCGCGTACATGCCCGCGATGTGCAGCGAGATGACGAGGCCGATCACCACGAAGGTGTCCGGGGCGGTGTCCAGGTGCGCGGCGTGCTCCTGCGCGGCGTGCGCGGCGTGCTCCTGCGCGGCGTGCGCCGCACCGGGGGCCTCGTCCGGGGACGCCGGGTCCTGGGCCACGCAGGCCAGGTGCACGGGCGTCATGGACATGACGGCCACCATCACCGCGTGCGCGGTCACCACGGCCGTCACGGCGAGAGCGACCGCCCGCTCCCGGCGCAGGACGGTGAGACCGTCGGCGAGCCGCGGGCGCGGGGCGGGGGGTCCGCCGCCGAGGCGCAGGGCGGTGGTGAGGGGGTCGGGGCGGAGGCCGACCTGGAGGATGGCGACGGCGAGCAGCATGCCCGCCAGGGACAGCAGGAACGGGCCGGACGTGTCCGGCAGCCCCAGCGGACGCGCCAGGGCGGCGCCGGGACCGATGAGGTTGGGGCCGGCGACGGCGCCGAGGGTGATGGACCAGACGACGAGGCCCAGGTCCCGGGCTCGCGTGACGTCGTCGGCCAGGTCCGTGGCGGCGAAGCGGGCCTGGAGGTTGCCGGCGGCGCCGAGTCCCACGAGGAGCGCGGCGGCGAGGAGCAGGGGGTAGCTGCCGAGCACGGGGGCGAGGACCATGCCGACGGTGCCGAGGGCGGCGAGGCCGTTGGCGGCGGTGAGCGCCGTGCGTCGGCCGTGGGCGAGCGCGAGGCGGGCCAGGGGCAGGGCGCTCAGCGCCCCGGCCAGGGACATGGCCATGCTGGTGGTCCCGCCCCAGCCGGCGTGGCCGCTGAGCTCGACGGCCATGACCGAGCCGACCGCGAGCGCGGACCCGTTGCCGAGGCCGGAGAAGACCTGGCTGGCGGCGAGGGCGCGGACGGTGCGGCGTTGGGCGGCGCGGCGGGGGGTGGTGTCGAGGAGCGCGGCGGGGGGTGGTGTCGAGGAGCGCGGCGGGGGCGGGGCCGGTGGGGGTCACTGTTCGCGCTCCATCTGGCGCAGCTCCTTCTTGAGCTCGCCGATCTCGTCGCGGAGGCGGGCGGCGAGTTCGAATTGGAGGTCGGCGGCGGCCTGGTGCATCTGGGCGGACATCTGGCCGATGAGGTCGGCGAGGTCCTTGGCGGGGAGGGTGGCGGGGTCGACGCCGGACCGGCCGGGGGCTCCGTCGGTGCCGGGCGCCTCCTTGTCGAGGGAGGAGAGCCCGCGTTGGCCCATGCCGTAGGTGAAGCCCGCCTTCACGCCGCCCATGCCCTTGAGGAAGTCGGCGGAGTCGGCGTCCTCGCGGGCGAGCTGGTCGGTGATGTCGGCGATCTTCTTGCGGAGGGGCTGGGGGTCGATCCCGTGCTCCTCGTTGTAGGCGATCTGCACGGCGCGGCGGCGCTCGGTCTCGTCGATGGCGCGGCGCATGGAGTCGGTGATGTTGTCGGCGTACATGTGGACCTCGCCGGAGACGTTGCGGGCGGCGCGGCCGATGGTCTGGATGAGGGAGGTGGTGGAGCGCAGGAAGCCCTCCTTGTCGGCGTCGAGGATGGCCACGAGGGACACCTCGGGCAGGTCGAGGCCCTCGCGGAGGAGGTTGATGCCGACGAGGACGTCGAAGGTGCCGAGGCGGAGTTCGCGGAGCAGTTCGACGCGGCGGAGGGTGTCGACGTCGGAGTGGAGGTATTCGACCTTGACGCCGGCGTCGAGGAGGTACTCGGTGAGGTCCTCGGCCATGCGCTTGGTGAGGGTGGTGACGAGCACGCGCTCGTCCCGGGCGGTGCGGACGCGGATCTGCTCGAGGAGGTCGTCGATCTGGCCCTCGGTGGGCTTGACCACGACCTGCGGGTCGACGAGGCCGGTGGGGCGGATGATCTGCTCGACGAACCCGTCGGCCTGGGAGAGCTCGTAGGCGCCGGGGGTGGCCGAGAGGTACACGGTCTGGCCGATGCGCTCGAGGAACTCGTCCCACTTCAGGGGGCGGTTGTCCATGGCGGAGGGCAGGCGGAAGCCGTGCTCCACGAGGGTGCGCTTGCGGGACATGTCGCCCTCGTACATGGCGCCGATCTGGGGGATGGTGACGTGGGACTCGTCGACGACGAGGAGGAAGTCGTCGGGGAAGTAGTCGAGGAGGCAGTGGGGTGCGGAGCCGGCGGGGCGGCCGTCGATGTGCCTCGAGTAGTTCTCGATGCCGTTGCAGTAGCCCATCTCCTGCATCATCTCGAGGTCGTAGGTGGTGCGCATGCGCAGGCGCTGGGCCTCGAGGAGCTTGTCCTGGGACTCGAGCTCCTGGAGGCGGGCGCGCAGCTCGTCCTCGATGGCGGTGATGGCCTTGCCCATGCGGGTGTCGCCGGCGACGTAGTGGGAGGCGGGGAAGATGTACATCTCCTCCTCCTCGCGGACGATCTGGCCGGTGAGGGGGTGCAGGGTCTGGATGGAGTCCACCTCGTCCCCGAAGAACTCGATGCGCACGGCGAGCTCCTCGTACATGGGGATGATCTCCACGGTGTCCCCGCGCACGCGGAAGGTGCCGCGGTGGAAGTCGACGTCGTTGCGGACGTACTGCATCTGCACGAACTGGCGCAGCAGCACGTCGCGGTCCAGCTCCTGTCCGCGCCGGAGGGTGACCATCTGCTCGATGTACTCCTCGGGGGTGCCGAGGCCGTAGATGCAGGAGACGGTGGCGACCACGACGACGTCCCGGCGGGTGAGCAGGGCGTTGGTAGCGGAGTGCCGGAGGCGTTCGACCTCCTCGTTGATGGAGGAGTCCTTCTCGATGAAGGTGTCCGTCTGAGGGACGTAGGCCTCGGGCTGGTAGTAGTCGTAGTAGGAGACGAAGTACTCGACGGCGTTGTTCGGCAGCAGCTCGCGGAACTCGTTGGCCAGCTGCGCGGCGAGGGTCTTGTTCTGGACCATGACCAGGGTGGGCCGCTGGAGCTGCTCGATCACCCAGGCCGTGGTGGCGGACTTGCCGGTGCCGGTGGCGCCGAGCAGGACCACGTCCTTCTCGCCGGCCTGGACGCGCTCGGTGATCTCCGCGATGGCCTTGGGCTGGTCGCCGGAGGGCTGGTACGGGGAGACGACCTCGAAGGGGGCGACGACGCGGTTGATCTGCTTGGCCAGGCTCATGCGGCCATCCCCCGCCACACGGCGCGGGTGAGCTCGCGCAGGCGCTCGAGGTCGCCGTCGTTGACGATCACGACGTCGGCCACCGCCGCCCGCTGCTCGTCCGTGGCCTGGGCGGCGATGCGGGCCTCGGCGTCTTCGACGCTCATGCCGCGGTCCTCGACCATGCGGCGGATGCGCTCCTCGCGGGGTGCCTGGACCACGAGGACCAGATCGAACGCGTCCGCCTGGCCCGTCTCCACCAGCAGGGGGACGTCCTGCACCACGACGACGTCGGGACCCGCCTGCGCCACGATCTCCCGGGCCATCCGCCGCACGCGCGGGTGCACGATCCGGTTGAGGCGCTCGCGCTGGCCGGCGTCGGCGAACACGATCGCGGCCAGCGCCGCGCGGTCCAGCAAGCCGTCGGCGGCGATCACCCGGTCGCCGAAGGCCTCCTGGACGGCCGCCAGCCCCTCCGTGCCGGGCTCGAGGACGAGCCGGGCGAGGGCGTCGGAGTCCACGAGCAGGGCGCCGCACCGCTCCAGCTCGGCCGCCACGGCGGACTTGCCGGCGGCGATGCCCCCGGTGAGGCCCACGTGCAGACGCGGGCGCAGGGTCGGGTCGGTCACGGTCATCGGGCGTCCTCCTCGGGTCGGGCCCGCACGGCGGGGTCCGCCGGGGCCGCGTCCAGCACCGGCTGGACCTTCTCGGCTCCCAGTATGCCCGGCCCGGCGGAACCCGCCCCAGCCGCGCGTGCGGACGGCGACGGGCGCCCGCCCCCGAGCGGGGTGCGGGCGCCCGTGGGGTGCCGGTGCGGTCAGCCGACCTTGCCGGCGGCGTGCGGGTCCAGGACGGGGAGGATGCGCTCGTCCCAGTACGCCCGCACGGCGGCCGCGAGGTCCTCGCGGGTGCCGTCGTTGGGGATCACGGTGTCGGCAATCTCGGCGCGGGCCCCGTCCGCCGCACCGCCGTCGATGACGGCCCACGCCTGCTCGCGGGACAGGCCGCGGTCGGCCATGAGGCGGTCCACGCGCTGCTCGGCCGGGGCGGTCACGGTGACCACCTGGTCGAAGTCCCTGTGGCTGCCGGTCTCGGCGAGCACGGCCAGGTCGACCACGAGGACCGCGTCCTCACCGGCGGCCTTCGCTCGCCGGTCCGCCTCAGCGCGGACCGCGGGAGTGACGACCTCGAGGTAGCGCTGGCGCGCGGCCTGGGACCGGTTCGTCAGCCGGTCGAGCGCACGCAGGTCGACCGAGCCGTCCGGTCGGACGATCTCCTCGCCGAAGACGTCGCGCAGCTCGTCCACCAGGGGCGAGCCCGACACGAGCAGGTCCTCCGCCACGTCGTCGAACTCCACGACGACGGCGCCGAGGCGCTCGAACTCCTCGCCCACCGCGGTGCGGCCGGAGGCGATCCCGCCGGTGAGGCCCACGGTGACGCGGGCCCGCTGGGCGACGGCCTGCTGCTGGTGCCACGTGTTGGGGGTGTGCGTGTCGAACTCGGGCTCGGTGCCCGGCTCGAACTCGGGGCGGATGACGTACGCGGAGACGTCGCCCTCCTCCTGGGCGCGGCGGTGGTACTCCTCCGCCGGGAGCACGCGCTTCCACTGGCGGGTGCGGATCGGGCGGGCGGCGCCGGCGTCCTCGCGCAGCGCCTGCACGAGCAGGCCGGCCTGCAGGACGGTGAGGATCATGACCGGGAAGCCGATCACGATGATGACCTCCTGGAGCGCGTCCAGGCCGCCGTCGCCGGACGTGATCAGGATCGCGGTGCACACCGCGCCGACGCTGAGCGCCCAGAACACGCGCTGACGACGGGAGACGACATCCTCCTGGCCGTTGGCCATGGCGTCCATCACCAGGGCGCCGGAGTCGATCGAAGTGATGAAGAAGATCACGATGATGATCAGCGCGAGCGTGGCGATCGGCAGGTAGAGCGGAAGCTCCTGCAGGTACTGGAACAGGGCCGCCTGGACGTTGCCCTCCTCCACGATTGTCCGGGTCAGGGCGCCGCCGGTGAGCGGGGCCCCCGCGGAGGCGCGGTCCATCGCGAACGCGGAGTTGCCGTAGATGCCGATCCAGATGATGACGAAGAGGGTCGGCAGCCCGATCGAGGCGCTCACGAACTCACGGATGGTGCGGCCCCGCGAGATCTTCGCGACGAACATGCCCACGAACGGCGCCCAGGTGACGGTCCACGCCCAGTAGAAGACGGTCCAGGCACCGGACCACTCACCCGAATGGAAGGTGTCGTTGAAGGTGCTCAACAGGGGAAGCGAGGAGACGTAGCGGCCGGCGGACTCCACGGTGCCGCGGACGACGTCCATCGACGAGGCGGCCCACATGAGGCAGTACACCATCAGGGCGATCGCCATGAGGATGTTGATGTAGGAGAGGCGCTTGACGCCCTTGTCCATGCCGGCGAGCACCGAGGTGATCGCGGCAGCCGTGATGACGGCCATGATCAGCGCCTGGATCCACCCGGCCACGGGGGTGCCGAACACGTAGTTCATGCCGGCGTTGATCTGCAGCGCACCGAGGCCGGTGGACACGGCCACGCCGAACACGGTGGACACGATGGAGATGGTGTCGATCGTCTTGCCGATGGGGCCGTGGATGCGGTCGCCGATCAGCGGGTAGAAGGCCGAGGACACCCGCGGCGGCAGCTTGCGCTTGTAGGTGAAGTAGCCGAAGGACAGACCCGGCACGATCAGGATCGCCCACATGTGGACGCCGAAGTGGAAATTCGCGATCGACAGCGCGTTGTGGGCGGCCTTGTCGCTGAACGGCGCGGTGTCCTCCAGAGGCGGCAGCGCGTAGTGGTACATCGGCTCGGCGATGCCCCAGAACATGAGGACGGCGCCCACGCCGGCGGCGAACATCATGCCGAACCAGGCGATGCCGGAGTACTCCGGCCGGGAGTCGTCGTCGCCCAGCTTGACGCGGCCGTACCTCGAGAACGCGAGGCCCAGGGCGAACACGACCAGGAGCGTCGCGCTCAGGGTGTAGAACCAGCCGATGTCGTAGCGGAGCCATGAGGCCCCGATCCCGAACAGGCCCTGGACCTGCGCGGGGAAGATGCTCATGGCGGCCGTGAACAGGACCACCACGAGGGCGGCCGGGAAGAAGATCGCCGGGGAGGTGCGCAGTCCCAGGCGGTCGTGGAGTTTCGTGAGGGGTGATGACATGGGTGTCTCATCCGGTCGTCGGAACCCCTGACGCGGCCGGTCCAATCGGCTCACGCCGGGGCTGGTGCACGGTGGGCACGAGCATCGACCCTACCGGTGGGTCAGTGGTCGACGCATCCCGGTGTCGACCGAGGGCGTCCCTGCCGCCCCGCCACCGGTGCTGCCCCCCCTAGGCTGGCGGGCATGCCCTCCCCCGTCCCGACCGATGCCGCGCCCCGCCCGTCCGGGCCCGTCGAGTGCACCGTCCCCGCGGCCGGCCTGATGCACGAATGCGGCTGGATCCGGCACGAGGAGGAGGTCCGCCGCAGCCGCTTCCTGGCGTACCTGGCCCGGACGCCGCACGAGGAGTCCGCGCGGGCCGTGGTGGCCGCGCTGCGCCGGCGGCACCACGACGCCCGCCACGTGTGCAGCGCCTGGATCCTCGGGGCGGACCGGGCCCGCAGGCGCTCCAGCGACGACGGCGAGCCCGCCGGCACCGCCGGCGTCCCGATGCTCGAGGCGCTCGCCCTGCGCGAGACCGCGCCCGGGCGCGCCGACCTCACCGACGTCACCGCCGTGGTGGTCCGGTACTTCGGCGGCGTCAAGCTCGGTGCCGGCGGGCTCGTGCGCGCGTACTCGGACGCCGTCAGCCGCGCCCTCGACGCCGCACCGCTCGTGGCCCGCCGTCGCCGCGCCCTGTTCGCCGTCGCCGCTCCCCACGGCGAGGCCGGCCGCTGGGCCCACGAGCTCGAGCTGGCGGGCGCGCCCGTGACGGGGATCCGGTGGGACGGCCCGGAGGCCGTGATCGAGCTGGGCGTCGCCGACAGCCCCCAGGCCGTCGGCGGCCTGCACACGGCCCTGGCCCGGATCACCGCGGGCCACGCGCGGGCAGAGCCGGCCGGGCACGCCTGGACCGACGACCCCGCGGCGCGTTCCTAGGATGGGCGCCATGGACGCCTCCCCCGACACCGCCCGCCTGGACGCGCGGTCCCTGACCACCCCCGACGTGGGCGGCCGCCCCCTGCCGCGGCACTGGAGCGCGGCGTTCGACCTCGGCCGTCTCGAGCGCTGGCCCCTGTCCGCATCCCGGGAGCGGCAGGCGCACGACGCCGCCGACGTCCTGCTCGTCGACACCCTGGCCGGCTGGGCCGCCGACGGACGCGACCCGGCCCCCGTGGCCGTGCTGCACGACCAGCACGGCGCCGTCTGCCTGCCGCTGCTGGCCCAGGGGCTGGACGTGCGCCTCGGCGTGGACGAGGCCTCGGCGGCCCGCTCGGTGCGGCACAACCTGGAGCAGTTCCAGGACGCCGACGGCCGCCTGCCCGCCGGCTGGGGCGAGCTGACCGTCGGGGGCGTGGACGGGACCACGCTGGCGGGCGCCCGCACCATGCTGCTCTCGCTGCCCCGCGCCCTGGACGCCCTGCACCTGACCGCCTCCGCGGTGGCCGTGCACGCCGCCGACGACGTCCTCGTCCTGGGCGCGGGGCGGGACAAGCACATGAGCCCGGCCATGAACGACGTCCTGGCCCGCTCCTTCCGCACCGTGGTGCCCGGCCGGGGCCGGTCGAAGTCGCGCGTGCTGACCGCGGCCCACCCGCGCCCGGACGCGGCGATCCCCGCCCCGCGCACCCGGGTCCACCGCCTGGCGGGGCTGGGCGAGGTGACGCTCGTGGGCGGCTGGGCCACCTTCGGCGGCGCCGCCGCGGACCCGGGGAGCCGGCTGCTGGCGCGCACGCTCGCCGAGCGCTCCCCCGCCCTGCCCGAGCCGCACGCCGGCAGGGTGCGCACCGCCTCCGGGCTGGAGGTGGACCTGCCCTGGCGTGCCCCGGCGAGCGTGCCGGACGTCGTCGACGCCGGCAGCGGCAACGGGCTGCTGGCGGTCGTCGCCGCCCGGGTGTGGCCCGAGGCGAGCGTCCTGGCCAGCGACCAGTCCGCCGACGCCGTGGCCTCCTCGGCGGCGACGGCCGCCGCGAACGGCCTGGCCGACCGGATCACGGCGGTCCAGGACGACGCCCTGGGCGGGGTGCCGGACGGCTCGGTGCGGGCCGTGGTACTCAACCCGCCCTTCCATGACGCCACCGCGGTGGACCCCACGGTGGCCCACCGCATGATCGAGGCCGCCGGCCGCGTCCTCGCCCCGGGCGGCCAGCTCTGGTGCGTGTGGAACTCCCACCTGCGGCATCGCCCGGTCCTGGAGGCCGTCGTCGGACCGACCCGCCAGGTCGCCCGGGACCGGACGTTCACGGTCACGGTGTCCACGCGGGCCTGAGGCGTCGAGCGCGGCCGGCTGCGCGGACGACGACGGGCCCCGTCCTCCCGGAGGAGGACGGGGCCCGTCGGTGTGCGGGCCGGGCGGCGCTCCGTGGAGCCCGCCCGGCCGGGGCGCTCAGTTGCCGGTGAGCTTCTCGCGCAGGGCGGCGAGGGCCTCGTCGGAGGCCAGGGTGCCGCCGTCGGAGGCCGGAGCCTCGGACGAGTAGGTGGAGCCGCCGGAAGCGGGCGCCTCGGCGACCGCCTGGGTCTCCTCCTCGAGGGAGCGGCGGACCTGCTCCTTGTGGGACTCCCAGCGCGACTGGGCGTCGGCGTACTGCTGCTCCCAGGCGCCGCGCTCGGCCTCGAAGCCCTCCATCCACTCGTTGGTCTCGACGTCGAAGCCCTCGGGGTACTTGTAGTTGCCCTCGTCGTCGTACTCGGCGGCCATGCCGTAGAGCGCCGGGTCGAACTCGGTGCCCTCGGGGTCCACGCCCTCGTTGGCCTGCTTGAGGGACAGCGAGATGCGGCGACGCTCGAGGTCGATGTCGATGACCTTGACGAACAGCTCGTCGTTGACCGACACGACCTGCTCGGCGGTGTCGATGTGGCGCGAGGCCAGCTCGGAGATGTGCACGAGGCCCTCGATGCCGTCCTCGACGCGCACGAACGCACCGAAGGGCACCAGCTTCGTGACCTTGCCCGGCACGACCTGACCCAGGGCGTGGGTGCGGGCGAAGAGCTGCCACGGGTCCTCCTGGGTCGCCTTCAGCGACAGGGAGACACGCTCGCGGTCCATGTCCACCTCGAGGACCTCGACGGTGACCTCGGTGCCCACCTCGACGACCTCGGACGGGTGGTCGATGTGCTTCCAGGACAGCTCGGAGACGTGCACGAGGCCGTCCACGCCGCCCAGGTCCACGAAGGCGCCGAAGTTGACGATGGAGGAGACGGTGCCGGAGCGGACCTGGCCCTTCTCCAGCTTGTGCAGGAAGTTCGAGCGGACCTCGGACTGGGTCTGCTCGAGCCAGGCGCGGCGGGACAGGACCACGTTGTTGCGGTTCTTGTCCAGCTCGATGATCTTCGCCTCGAGCTTCTGGCCGATGTACGGGGCCAGGTCGCGCACGCGGCGCATCTCCACGAGCGAGGCCGGGAGGAAGCCGCGCAGGCCGATGTCGATGATGAGGCCGCCCTTGACGACCTCGATGACGGTGCCCTCGACGACGCCGTCCTCTTCCTTGATCTTCTCGATGTCGCCCCAGGCGCGCTCGTACTGGGCGCGCTTCTTCGAGAGGATCAGGCGACCCTCCTTGTCCTCCTTGGTGAGGACCAGGGCCTCGACGGTGTCGCCCACGGCCACGACCTCGTCCGGGTCCACGTCGTGCTTGATGGACAGCTCGCGGGACGGGATGACGCCCTCGGTCTTATAGCCGATGTCGAGCAGGACCTCGTCGCGGTCCACCTTGACGACGATGCCCTCGACGAGGTCCCCATCGTTGAAGTACTTGATGGTCGCGTCGATGGCGGCGAGCAGGTCCTCGGCGGTGCCGATGTCGTTGATGGTGACCTGCGGGGCGTTGGAAGTGGTGGTCATGTAGGAGGGACTCCGTCGGGATCAGGGGACACACCGGGTACCGTGCCGTCCGCGGACGGCGTCCGGGCGCCTGAGGCGCCCCACCCGGCGTGGGTCGTGATGGACATGTTTCTGGTGCGCACGAATGTGCTCATCTAGCGTATCAGAAGCGCGTCAGCAGATGGACGGGCGCCGCGGGATGCAGGAGTGCGTCGAGTCGGGCGGCGGCACCGGGCGCCCGCTCCGCCACGACGCCGGCGCCCACGAGCGCCCCGACCCGCATCCCGCCGAGCCAGACGCCGGAGAGGTGCGCGACGTCGAGCTCGAGATCGGCCCGCGCGTCGTCCCCCAGCGGCTCGACCCGGCCGACGCCCCGGGCGACCTCCAGGCGCCAGGTGCCCGCGGCGTGGCCGGCGGCGTCGGCGACCCGCAGCACCACGGCGCCGGCGACCTCCGGGGCGTAGTCGCGCCCGCCCAGGCAGGCCGGCACGTCCAGGATGCGCAGGTACAGGTCGTCCCACACCGCCTTCGTGCTGACCCTGCGGCGGTCGGCGAGCAGCTGCTCCAGCCGCCCGTCGTCCGGGCAGCGGGTCAGGTGCAGCCGGTCGATCAGGTCCAGGTGGGCCAGGAAGCGCCACAGCTGCCGGGCCGCGGCGTCGGTGGCCGCCAGGAAGGCCTCGACGGACTCGGTGGTCGGCTCCTTCTCCCACCCGTCGAACCGGTAGAGCGCCACGCCCTGCACGGTCCCGTCACCGTCCCGGTGCACGGCGGCGAACAGCCCGGATCCCTTGCCGTCGTTCTTGGCCGCGCTGCGGTCCTCCCACCGCACCACGTGCCCCGAGGGGCGGTGCACGCTGCCGGGCGTGGTCCGCCGCACCCGGCCGTGGAGCTCCTCCACGACGCCCGGCATCGCCCGCGGATCCTCACGCAGCACCGTCCCGGGATCCTCCTCCCGGTGCCCGGCCGCGTCCGCCGCCAGGACGAGTCCGCCGCGCACGTCCACGCGGACCGTGCGGCCCGTGCAGGCGGCGCCGAAGCCGAACCGGCCGTAGATGGTGGACTCCGAGGCGGTGAGGGCGGCGACCGGCACCCCGGCCGCCGCCGCCTCGCCCAGGGAGGCCGTCATCATGGCCCGCAGGATCCCGCGCCGACGGTGGCCCGGCGAGACGGTGACGTTGGAGATCATCCAGACGGGCAGCTCCCTGCCCGGGGAGGTGGTCAGGCGCGAGGTCCAGTCCACGAACGTGCCCACGGGCTCGCGCTCGGCCGGGTCGTCCTGCGCGAGGTACACGCCACGCAGGATCTTGGCGTCGTCGGCGCTGACGCCGAGGTCCTGGTCCGCCGCCGCCCCGTCCGGGACCTCCTCGTAGAAGCCCTTCTCCACGGCCGCGGTGTGCCGCACGTGCGCGGGGTGTCCGGCGCGGGCGGGGTCCGCGCCGTCCGGGCCACGCTCCAGCGGGGCGAGGGTGCGCAGGACGAGGCCGTGGCGCGTGAGCACGTCGTCGGGGGAGGTCGGGGTCGTGCTCGTCGCGGTCATGGCTGCCTCTCGGATCGGGTCAGGAGCGGGGTCGGCCGGTTCAGAAGCCGGTCAGCGAGTAGGGCGGGCGCGGCTGGCGCAGCAGCGTGTCCAGGTCGGCGGCCGCGCCGGGGCGGTGCTCGGTGAGGATGCCGGCCGCGCGCATCATCTCCGCCTTCACCCCGCCCAGCAGGACCGAGCCCAGATCGGCGACGTCCAGGGTCAGCTCGGCGGCCTCGGGGGGCGCCGGCGTCACCCGCCCGACGCCGCCGGAGGCCGCGATCTCCCACGTGCCCGCCGCGTGGCCCAGGGCGTCCTCGACGGTGACCGTCACAGCGCCCTCGTGCAGGTACGGCCGGGCCTCGAAGCACGCGGCCACGTCGAGGATCCGGTGCCACAGGTGATGGTGGACCCCGCGGGTGTAGATGCGCGACTCGTCCAGGACGAGGAACTCGAGCAGCCGGTCGTTGGCGACGGCGGGCAGGCGCAGGCGCACCACGAGGTCCAGGTTCCCCAGGAACTCCAGCAGCGCCCGGTACGCCTCGGCGTCCGCGGCCCACAAGGAGACCACCGTGGCCGTCACGGGGTCCTCGGCGATCAGCTCGGCCGTGGAGCCGTCCACGCGGTACACCGCCACACCCCGGTCCACCCCGTCCGGGCCCGTGGAGACGACGGCGCGCAGGCCCTGCGGCCGGCCGCCGTCGACGCGCGGATCCCGGTCCGTCTCCCGGGCCGCGTGGAAGCGGATCCGCTCCACGGAGCCGGCCTGGGCCTCGAAGGCCCGACGCCACAGCCCGTCGATGAGCTCGGCGGACGCGGTCGGCTCCACGAACCGGAATGAGCCCTCCGGGCGTCCGCCGCGCAGCTGCAGGCCGCGGGTCGCGTCCAGCCACACCGAGCGGTGATAGGTGGAGACCCCGAAGCCGAAGCGCCGGTAGAGGGTGGCCTCGGTGGCCGTGAGCAGGGCGATGGGCACCCCGGCCGTGCGCGCACGGCGCAGCGACTCGCTCATCATGGCGCGCAGGATCCCGCGCCGCCGGTGGGTGGGCGAGACGGTGACCTCGGTGATGCACCAGGCAGGCAGAAGGCGTCCGCCGCCCATGTTCAGGCGCTTCGTGAAGTCGGCCAGGGTGCCCACGGGGTCCGTGCGTGCGGGGTCCGCCTGCCGCGGATACACGCCGCTGAGGCGACGCCGGTCGCCCTGCTCCACGCCGATGAACCGGTCCGCCAGGGCGAAGTCCGGGTCGCCGACCTCGTGGAAGTTGCGCTGCAGCACGGCGGTGTGGCGCCGCACGGCCGGGGCGTCCGCCCAGCGGCGGTCGTGGTCGAACGGGGCCTCGGGGTCCGCGTCGCCGGTCTCCCACGGGGAGGGCACACGCATCAGCTCCAGGCCGTGGGCGGCGAGCGCCTCCGCGGTGGCGGGGGCGGGGGCGGTCCAGGCGGACTCGGGGCGGGTCTCAGTGGGCGGCGTCATGCCAGCTCCTGCCGTGTCCGACGTGCACGTCGAGGGGCACGGACAGCTCGGCGGCCCGGCCCATGCGCTCCTTCAGCAGGGCGGTCGCCCGCTCCAGCTCGTGGCCGGGCACCTCCAGGATGAGCTCGTCGTGCACCTGCAGGAGCAATCGGGAGGCCAGCCCGTGCTCGACGAGGCCGGCCTGCACGTCCAGCATGGCGCGCTTGATGATGTCCGCCGCCGAGCCCTGGATGGGCGCGTTGAGCGCGGCCCGCTCGGCCATGTCCCGCAGCTGCCGGTTGTCCGAGCTGAGGTCCGGCAGGTACCGGCGGCGCCCCTCGATCGTGGAGGTGAAGCCGTCCTTCCGGGCCTGGGCGACGACGTCGCGCAGGTAGTCCCGCACGCCGCCGAAGCGGTCGAAGTAGCCCTTCATGAGGCCGCGCGCCTCGTCCACCGAGATCTTCAACTGCTTGGACAGGCCGAAGGAGGACAGCCCGTAGGCCAGGCCGTAGCTCATCGCCTTCACCTTGGCGCGCTGCTCGGCGGTGACGTCGTCCGGGTCCACCCCGAACACCTGCGAGCCGACGAACGAGTGCAGGTCCTCGCCGTCCCGGAAGGCCTGGATCAGCCCCTCGTCCTCGGACAGGTGCGCCATGATGCGCATCTCGATCTGGGAGTAGTCGGCCGAGAGGAGCACGGCCTCCTCCCCCTCGACCTCACCGGCGACGAACACCTCGCGGATGCGCCGGCCGGCCTCCGTGCGCACGGGGATGTTCTGCAGGTTGGGGTGCAGGGAGGACAGGCGCCCGGTGGCGGCGGCGGTCTGCGAGTACGTGGTGTGGATGCGCCCGTCGCCGGCCACGGTCTCGCGCAGGCCCTCGACGGTCTGCTTGAGCTTGGTGGCGTCGCGGTGCGCCATGAGGTTCTCGAGGAACGGGTGCTCGGTCTTCTCCAGCAGGTCCTGGAGGGAATCCACGTCCGTCGAGTACCCGGTCTTGGTCTTGCGGGTCCGGGGCATGTCGAGGTGCTCGAAGAGCACCTCCTGGAGCTGCTTGGGCGAGCCGAGGTTGACCTGCATGCCGCCGGTGGCCTCGGCCACGGACGCCCACGCGGAGTCCTTGGCGGCCTGGGCGCGCTCGGTGAAGTCGGCGTGGAGCCCGTCCAGGATGTCGCCGTCCACGGCGATGCCGGTCAGCTCCATGCGGGCCAGCAGCCGGGCGAGCGGGATCTCCATCTCCTGCAGGAGCCGCTGCGCGCCGCGGTCGAGGACCTGCGGGGTGGACTCGACGGAGAGCCGGCGGACGATCCACGCGGCGCGGGCGGTCCGGGCGGCGCGGGCCGCGCGCGCCGCGGTCTCCTGTCCGCCGTCGAGGTCGAACGCGCCCTGGGCGTCCTGCTCGGCCGGGGCCTCCTCGGGGGCCTCGAGGGGGGTGCCCAGGTGCGCCTGGGCCAGGGCGGCGAGGTCGACGTCCCGCCGGTCGGGCTGGATGAGGTACGCGGACAGGGCGACGTCGTCCACCACGCCCTCGAGGGCGGCGTCCGGGCCCAGGGCGGTGGGCCGGGTGGGGGCGGCGAGCGCCTTGAGGACCCGCTTGAGGTCGTGGACGGCCTTGTCCGTGCCGGCGTCGGCGAGGACGCCGCGCAGGGCGGTCATCAGCTCCTCGTCCGGGTCGGCGACGTCCAGGTCCACGTACACGGCGGCGTCCTCGGCGGCGAGCGCCACCCCGACGGGCGTACCGAAGGTGCCGGGCACGGGCACCTTGCGCTTGGGCAGCAGGTCGGGCCCGTCCACGGCCACGTGCAGGCCGAGCAGGGCGCCGGCGTGGGCGGCGAGGAAGTCGCGGAGCTGCGCCGCCGTCGTCGCGACGACCGGCTCGGGGGCGGCCTCCACCGCGGCGGCGGGGGCCTGGGAGCCGAGCCGCTCGGCGAACACCTCGAAGACGCGCTCGCGGATGCGGTTGAACTGGAGCGCGTCGAAGAGCTCCTCCACCGGCTCGCGCGCGGGCATGGTCAGCTCCATGGCCTCAAGGGCGACGTCCAGCTCGAGGTCGCGCACGAGCGCGTTCAGGCGGCGGTTGCGGCGGACGTCGTCGAGGTGGGCGCGCAGGGCCTCGCCCTTCTTGCCGGTGATCTCGTCCGCGTGGGCGAGGACGCCGTCCAGGTCCCCGTACCTGTCCAGCCACTTGGCGGCGAACCCGGGCCCGACGCCGGGCACGCCGGGCAGGTTGTCCGCGGACTCCCCCACGAGCGCGGCCAGCTCGGGGTACTGCGCGGGCCACACCCCGTACTTCGCCTTGACGGTCTCGGCCGTCATGGCGGGCACCTCCGAGACCCCTCGCGTGGGGTAGAGCACCGTGGTGGAGTCCGAGATCAGCTGGAAGGCGTCCCGGTCCCCCGAGACGACGCACACGTCCCAGCCGGCGGCCTCGGCCTGCGCGGACAGGGTGGCGACGATGTCGTCGGCCTCGTAGTCCTCCTTGGTGAGGGTGGGGATGCCGAGGGCGTCCAGCACCTTGACCGTGAGCTCGATCTGCCCGGCGAACTCCTCGGGGGTCTCGGAGCGGCCGGCCTTGTACTCCCCGTACTCGGCGGAGCGGAAGATGGGACCGGCGAGGTCGAACGCCACGGCCACGTGGGTGGGCGCCTGCTGGCGGATCATGGTCAGCAGCATGGACGTGAACCCGTACACCGCGTTCGTGTGCTGGCCGGTGTCCGTCGTGAAGTTCTCGGCCGGCAGCGCGTAGAACGCGCGGAAGGCCATCGAATGGCCGTCCAGCACCAGCAGGCGCGGACGGGGCTCGGCGATGCGGGTCTCACCCATGTGGTGTTGCTCCTCTCGACTCCGGATGTCAGCCTACTGGGCATGACCGACAGCCCTGAGCCGGACCTCTCGCCCGCCGACGTCCTCGGCGTCCTCGCCTTCCACCCGGGTGTCACGCCCGTGATGACGGAGGAGGAGCGCGACGCCGTCGCCTCCGCCTCCGGCCTGACCGCGGACCTGCGCGAGGCCCTCGGCGGCGCCGGCGTCAGCCCGCTGGCCCTGAAGATGGGCATCCGCTTCGTGGAGCTGTCCGCGCAGCGGGCGGTGGCCACGATGCCGGTGGCCGGCAACGAGCAGCCCATGGGCCTCCTGCACGGCGGCGCCCACCTGGTGCTCGCGGAGTCGCTCGGCTCGATGGCCGCGAAGATCCATGCCGGACCGGGCCGCGGCGCCGTGGGGACGGAGATCGGGGCCACCCACCACCGGGCGATCCGCTCGGGCCTGGTGACCGGCACGGCCACCGCGATCCACCTCGGCCGGACGCTGACCACCCACGAGATCGTCATGACGGACGAGCAGGGGCGGCGGCTGTCCACCGTGCGCATGACGAACATGGTGCTCAGCGGCCGCTGACCATGGCGTGGACGCACCGGGCCCGGGACGACGGCGTCGTCCCGGGCCCGGCGCGTGTCAGGGTCTCAGTCCATGTCCGGCAGGCGAGGGGCCGGCCGGCCGCCCTCGCGGCCGGGGGTGTCCTCGGCGAGCTCGTCGTAGTGGCCGGGACTCATGGGCACCCCGGTGAGGTAGGCCGAGCGGCCCAGGGCCATGGTGGCGACGGACGCCGACCCGAGCTGCAGCACCACGATCAGCGCGACCTTCACGAGCGCGGCGACGCCCGGGGCGAGCAGGAGGGCGCCCACCACGATGAGGATCATCCCGACGCCGCCGGCCGTGCCGACGGCGGAGATGCGGGTGTAGGGGTCGGGGAACCGGACCAGGCCCAGCCCCGCGGTGACGAACACCAGGGCTCCGATCACCACGAGCACGGATCCGACGACGGTCAGGATGGCGTCCACGGGTGCGACCTCCTCAACGCTTGCCGCGCGTCAGCGCGCGGGCCAGGGACATGCCGGACAGGAAGGCGACGATGGCCGCGATCAGCACCAGGTCGAACGTCCACCCGTTGTCCGTGCGCACGCCGAAGAGCACCAGCATGCCCAGCGCGCTGAACGTGAGCAGATCGCCGGACACGGCGCGGTCCGCGTCCAGCGGTCCCACCACGATCCGGTAGGCGGACACGAGCGCCGCCACGGTCAGCAGCCCGATGGCCAGGTCGATCCCCGCGAGGGACCAGTCGTAGGCGAACGGCATCACGCCACCCCCGTCTTCCGCATCGCGTGGAGCATGCGCCGCTCCATGTCGTGGATCTCCGCGCGCAGGGCGTCGGCGTCCTCGGCGTAGAGGCCGTGGACGTAGAGCAGACGGCGGGCGTCCGGGTCGCCGTCCTCCTCGCCGACGGCGCCGGCGCGCCGGGTGCCCAGCGTCAGCGTGCCCGGGGTCAGCGTGATGAGGGCGGACAGCAGGGTGACCTCGGCGTCCGTGCGGCAGTTGCTGCGCACCCGCGCGATGCCCGACCGGGCCTGGTCGCCGGGGGTCACGAGGTCCTTGATGACGGCTTCGGACGAGGTCACCAGGGCCCAGGCGTACCAGCACCAGAACACGAGCCAGCGCCAGGGCCAGGACAGGGCGGACGCCGTGCCCGCCGTCAGGTCGACGGTCCCGTCTCCGTGGGTGTGCGTGGCCATGCGGTCGGCTCCTTCCGGGTGCTGCGGGAGTGCGGGGCTCACGGGTGCAGCACCGCCTCGATGTAACGGCTCGGGTCCGTCAGCCCCTGCGCCGCGACGTCGGTGACCGTCCACAGGGCCTGGCCGCCCAGGCCCAGCGCCAGGGTGGCGAGCGCGAGGACCACCGCGGGCGCGGCCAGCCGGAACGGGATGCGCGACCGGGTCACGTCCTCGTCCGGGTCGACCGTCACGGGCAGGACCCCGGTCGGCGGGCCGAGGGTCTCGCCCGAGGCCCACGACTCGGTGCGCTCCTCGTCCGTGCTCGACCCACGGCCGGAGGGAGCGGGCGCGGTCGCTGCGGCGCCCACGATGGGCAGGGCCGCGGTGGCCAGTCGCTCGCGGTGGCCGTGCGGGGCCGTGGGCTCGCCCCAGAACCAGGCGTCCCACACGCGCAGGAGCGCCCACAGGCTCACGAGCGAGGCGGCGAGGACGAGCCCGACCGTGACGGTGCGCCCGGCGTCCAGGCCCGCGGTGACGAGCATCAGCTTGCCCACGAACCCCGAGAACGGCGGGATGCCCACGAGGGAGAGCAGCCCGACGAAGAACGCGGCGGCGACCAGGGGCTCCCGCCGGGCCAGGCCCTGCACGTCGGCGAGGCGCCCGGTGCCGTAGCGGACCTCGATCGCGCCGGTGGCCATGAGCAGGCAGCCCATCGCCACCATGTGGTGCACGAGGTAGAACAGGCCCGCCGCCAGGCCCAGGCGCGTGGACAGCCCGAGGCCCACCAGGATGCCGCCGATGCCGCTGACCATCTGCCACGACAGGATCGAGCGCACGCCGTGCTCGCCGACGGACGCGAGCGCGCCGATCACGAGGGTCGCCACGGCGAGCACCAGCAGCACCGGGAGGAGGCGGGGGTCGCCGTCGTAGAGGACGGAGTAGACGCGGTACAGGGCGTAGACGGCCACCTTCGTGTGGAGGGCGGCGAACAGCCCGGTCACCGCCGGGGACGTCGACGAGTAGGCCCAGGACAGCCAGCCGTGCAGCGGGACCACCGAGGCCTTGATGGACAGGGCGAACAGGACCATGCCCGCGGCGACGGCGACGCGGGTGTCCGCCACGGCCGCGCCGGCGAGCACGGCCAGGTTGACGGACCCGGTGAGCCCGTACACGAACCCGACGCCGACCACCAGGATCGTGGAGGTCAGCAGGTTCAGCGTCACGTACAGCCGCGCCCCGTCCACGCGGCGCAGGGGTTCGCGGCGGTTCGCGGAGAGGACGTAGAGGCCGTAGCTCGGGACCAGCATGACCTCGATGAACACGAACAGGTTGAACAGGTCCGCCGTCAGGAGCGCACCGTTGACCCCGCCGATGAGGATGAGCAGCAGCGGGGCGAAGTACTGCGAGTTCGCCACCCGCGAGCCGTACGCGAACGCCGCACCCACGATGGTGAGGGCGCTCGTCAGGACCAGCATCAGGGCCGACAGCATGTCCGCGGCGAAGCCGATGCCGATGCCGCCCGGCCAGCCGCCCAGGGAGGCGGCCAGCACGGACCCGTCGAGGCTGCGCACGCCCAGCGCGAGACCGCCCGCCGTCACGAGGCCGAGGGCGCCGAAGAGGACGGCGCGGTGCAGGCGGCGGCGGTCCCCCGCGATGACCAGGAGACCCGCGGAGAGGAGGGGGACGGCGATGAACAGGGGCAGCAGCTGCCCCAGGGCCGTGGCGCTCACGGGCGCACCCCCGTCCTGCGGCCGGCCCGGCCGCGCGCGATCCGGCCCGCGGCCGCGTGGCGCTCCGCGCGCGGGAAGCGCGCATCGGAGGCCGCCTGCTCCAGGGGGTCCCGTGCCTCGCCCGGGGTGGCGACCGCGTCGTCCGCCCGCCCCGTCACGGCGAGGGCCAGCAGCAGCACGGTGATCGCGAAGGCGATCACGATGGCCGTCAGGACGAACGCCTGCGGCAGCGGGTCGGCCTGCACCTCGACGTCGGCGGCGCCGACGAAGGGCAGGGCGCGGCGGTCGGTGCCGCCGGCGGCGATGATCGCGAGGTTCGCGGCATGGCCCAGCAGCACCATGCCCAGGATCACGCGCAGCAGCTCACGCTTGGAGAACAGGTAGAACGCGCCGAAGGTCAGCATCCCTACCGTGAGGGCGATGGTCATCGGGTCGCCTCCTCTCGTGCCGTCGGGGTGGTGCGGGCGGGCGCCTCGGCCTCGGAGGCTGCGGGCGAGTCCGGGTCCGGGCCGGGGACGGGACCGCCCTCGTCCGCCGGGTGCTCCGGGCCGAGCAGGGAGAAGGCGGCGACGATCAGGCCGATCACCGCCAGGTACACGCCCAGGTCGAACGCCAGGGTCGTGGACAGCCCGTAGCCGAAGACCTTCACCCCGGCTGCCCCGAGGAAGCCCTTGCCGGTCAGATACCCGGCGAGCCCGGTGACCGTGCCCAGGGCGATGCCGGACCCGATCAGGGCCAGGTACGGCCACCGCAGCTGCCGGGCGGTGTCCGAGTCCGCCGCCAGGTACAGCATCGCGTACCCGGCCCCGGCCACCAGCGCGGCGATGAACCCGCCGCCGGGCTCGTAGTGCCCGCGCAGCAGCAGGACCAGGGAGAGCAGGATGATCAGGACGCCGAAGATGCGCCCGAACACCCGGATGTGCACGAGGTTCTCGCGCACGTGCGCCAGAGGGGAGCGCATGTCCACCGCGGACGGCTGCGGCGGCGTGGGGCGCCGGTTCAGCAGGAGCGCGGCCACGGTGAGTCCCGTGGCGCCCAGCACCGTCATCTCGCCCCACGTGTCGAGTGCGCGGAAGTCCACGAGGATGACGTTGACGACGTTGGTGCCGCCGGCCTCCTTGTAGGAGTGGGTCAGGTAGTAGTGCGCGATCTCCGACATGCTCGTGCGCCCGGTGAACGCCAGCACGCCCACCGTGGCGGCGACGCCGGCCAGGGTGGCGGTGAGGACGGCCTGCGTCTTGCGCGGCGCGGGCTCGGTGCTGAAGCGCGCGGGCAGGCGGCGCAGCAGGAGCACCATGACGCACACGGTGAGCACCTCCACCAGCAGCTGGGTGAGAGCCACGTCCACGGCGCCCAGGGTGAAGAACCAGAGCGTCACGCCGAAGCCGACGACGCCGACCACCACCATCGCCGCGATGCGGGTCTTGGCGCGGATGGTGGCGACGACGCCGGCGCCCACGAGCGCGACGAGCACCCAGTCGTGCCAGCGGGAGGGCTGGCCGACGACCGCGGGCAGATCGCCCACCGTGGCCACGCCGACGGCGGCCAGCACGGCCAGCACGAGGGCGGGGATCAGCAGGTGCGTGCGGGGCGCCAGCGACCCGGAGGCCCGGGAGACCACCGCGCCGATGCCGATCAGACGGTGCCGCGCCTCGTCGACGACGTCCAGGGCCGAGAACGGCAGCCCCGCGTGGGAGGCCATCCGCTCGACCGGGCCGCGCAGCAGCACGAGGAGCACGCCGAGCGCGATCACGGCGGCCGACACCAGCAGGGCGGTGGTCACGCCGTGCCACAGGGCCAGGTGCGCGTGCACCTCCTCGCCGGAGGCGGCCTGGGCCGCGTGGGAGACGGGGGTGTCCAGGAGGCCGGGCATCAGGCCCAGGGCCACGGCGGCGGCCGCGGCGAGGACGGGGACGCCCCAGAACGTCGGCGGGGCCTCGTGGACCTCGTCGCCGCGGTCGGCCGTCCACCTGTGGGCGGCCCCGGCGGGGCTCGGGCCCCACACGCCCAGGGCGCCGAGCACGAGCCGGCCGGAGTACGCCACGGTGAACACCGAGGTGACCGCGATGCCGGCCGTCACGAGGACCGGCAGCCAGGCGGGGCCGGGGGTGTGGAGGGCGGCGTCGAGCAGGCCCTCCTTGGACACGAACCCGAACAGGGGCGGGATGCCGGCCATGGACAGTGCGGCCACGGCGATCGCGGTGCCGGTGACGGGCATGTGCACGCGGCGGGCGGCGAGCTCGCGCAGGTCGCGCGTGCCGGCCTCGTGGTCCACCACGCCGATCAGCATGAAGAGCGCGGACTTGAAGAGGGCGTGGGCCACGGTGTGCACGATCGCCGCCGTCAGCGCGACGGGGGTGCCGATGCCGATGGCCGTCACCAGCAGGCCCAGCTGGCTCATCGTGGAGTAGGCCAGCAGGCCCTTGAGGTCGTGGCGGCGGATCGCCGAGACGGCGCCCAGCAGGGCCGTGATCAGGCCGGAGCCGATCAGCAGCGCGGACCACGTGGGGGTGCCCGCCAGTACCGGGCTGAAGACCAGCAGCAGGAAGATGCCGGCCTTCACCATGGCGGCGGCGTGCAGGTACGCGGAGACCGGGGAGATGGCCACCATCGAGTCCGGCAGCCAGGCCTGGAAGGGGAACTGGGCGGACTTCGTGAAGGCGGCCGCCGCCAGCAGGACGGCCACCGTGGTGGTGAACGCGGGGTCGGCCCAGATGTCCGAGGCCAGCACGCCGGTCAGGGAGGTGGTGCCCGCGCGCACCCCCATGAGGGCGACGGCGGCCAGGAGGGCCAGCCCGCCTCCCACGGTCACCAGCAGGGTGCGGATCGCGGGATCGCGGGCATGGTCGCCCGAGCGCCCGATGAGGAAGAACGAGGCGAAGGACGTGAACTCCCACGCCACGAACAGGACCACCACGTTGTCCGTCAGGACCAGCAGCAGCATGGACGCGGCGAAGGCCGTCATCAGCAGGTAGAAGGTGTGCGGACGGGAGGACGCGCGGTCCGCGCCGAGGTAGCGGCTCGAGTAGGCCAGGATCCCGGCACCGATCACCAGCACAATCATCGCGAACACCAGGGCCAGCCCGTCGAGCCGGAGGTCCAGGTCCACGCCGATCGCCGGGATCCACGGATGGGTCTCGGTGCGCACGCCCCCGGTCCAGGCGGAGACCAGGACGCCCGCCGCGGCCAGCAGCGGCAGCGCGAGCACCCAGCCTGCGTCGCGGCCGAGCAGGCGCGCGAAAGGCCAGGACGCCCCGACGGCGGCGATGGCGAGCAGGAGGCTGAGCAGGAGCATGGACACCCCGGGTTCTCGTGGGATCAGGACGGCGGGCGCGGCGTCCGTGGCCGCGACGACGGCGGACGCGGGTCAGCGGCGGTGCGGCGGCTCGCCCGCCTGCAGACGACCCCATTCGGAGACCTGGCCGTTGGTCCCGACGGCGCGCACGGGGCACGCGGTGGCCAGCAGACTCACGGCGCGGGTCTGGGCTGCGCTCATGCCGGGCCTCCTGCCGGGTCGGGGCGTCCTCGGTGCCCGAAGTGGGACTCGAACCCACACGCCTCGCGGCACCGCATTTTGAGTGCGGCGTGTCTACCGGTTCCACCATTCGGGCGTGCCCGCCGACCGGCGGGACCCGCCCACAGTACCAGCCGGTCGTCCCCCGGTCCCGGACCGGCCGGTGGTGGGGCGCGCTGCCCGCGCGACGCGCCCGGACCGCCGCCGAGTAGGGTGGGCGCGTGCCGCCGTCGACGCCGGTCCGCCCGCCGCAGCGGGCGCCGTGCGGGACGCGGCCCGCCCTGTCCCCCCGCACCGCCGAGGAGCCCCGATGACCCCTTCCACTGAGACCCCCGGCCTCCGCGCCGTCGTCGCCGAGGACGAGGCGCTGATCCGCCTCGACGTCGTGGAGACCCTCACCGCGGCCGGACACACCGTGGTGGCCGAGGTGGGCGACGGCCAGGCGGCCGTGGCCGCGGCGCGGGAACACCGCCCGGACGTGGTGGTCATGGACGTGATGATGCCCGTCATGGACGGGATCGCCGCGGCGGGGGAGATCTCCGCCGAGCGCCTGACCCCGGTGGTGATGCTGACCGCGTTCTCCCAGCGCGACCTCGTGGAGCGCGCCGCCCAGGCCGGGGCCATGGCCTATGTGGTCAAGCCCTTCACGGAGAAGGACCTGCTGCCCGCGGTGGAGCTCGCGGTGGCGCGGTTCGACCAGATCCGGGGCCTCGAGGAGGAGGTCCGAGACCTGGGCGAACGGCTCGAGACCCGCAAGCTGGTCGACCGCGCGAAGGCGCTACTCCAGGCCCGGCTGGACCTCAGCGAGGCCGAGTCCTTCCGGTGGATCCAGAAGACCTCGATGGACCGCCGCCTGAGCATGCGCGAGGTGGCCCGGACCGTGGTGGACCAGATGGGGGCCTGAGCCCGGGCGCCCTCAGAGCACGGGGTCGTGCCAGAAGCCCACCGGCTCGCGCTCCTCGCGGGGCAGGGCGGTGGCGCCCTCGGCCACGCCGTCGCCCACCCGGTGCACGCGCAGGGTGTTCGTGGAGCCGACCTTGCCGGGAGGGGAGCCGGCGGCGATCACCACGAGGTCGCCGTGCTCGGCGATCCCCTCGCGCGTCAGGGACTCCTCCACCTGCGCGGTCATCTGGTCCGTGGTCTCCGCGAACGGGACCATCTTCGGGTAGACGCCCCACGTCAGGCACAGGATGTTGTGGGTGTGCTCCCGGTGGGTGTACGCGTAGATCGGCTGGCGGGGGCGCAGGCGGGAGAGCCGGCGCGCCGAGTCCCCGGACTCCGTGAACGTCGCCAGGAACGGGATGTCCAGCTGGACGGCCACCTCAACGGCGGCCCGGGTGATCGCGCCACCGCGGGTGCGGGGCTGGGAGGTCAGTGGAAGGATCCGCTCGAGGCCGTGGGTCTCCGTCGACTCGATGATCCGGGCCATCGTCTCCACGGTCGTCACCGGGTGGGCGCCCACGGAGGTCTCACCGGAGAGCATGACGGCATCCGCGCCGTCGAGCACGGCGTTGGCGCAGTCGGAGGCCTCGGCGCGCGTGGGGCGCGGGTTCTCGATCATGGACTCGAGCACCTGGGTCGCCACGATCACGGGCTTGGCCCAGCGGCGAGCCAGGTCGATCGCGCGCTTCTGCACCACGGGCACGTCCTCGAGCGGCAGCTCGACGCCGAGGTCGCCGCGGGCCACCATGATCGCGTCGAACGCGTCCACGATCGCCTCGAGGTTCTCCACGGCCTGCGGCTTCTCGATCTTCGCGATCACCGGGACGCGGCGCTCCTCCTCGTCCATGATCTGGTGCACGCGGTCCACGTCGGCGGCATCGCGGACGAAGGACAGCGCCACCATGTCGACGCCGGTGCGCAGGGCCCAGCGCAGATCGTCCTCGTCCTTCTCGGACAGGGCGGGGACGTTCACGGCGACGCCGGGCAGGTTGATGCCCTTGTTGTCCGAGACGGCCCCGGCCACCACGACCTCGGTGACGACGTCGGTGTCCGTCACCTCCACGGCGCGCAGGCGCACCTTGCCGTCGTCGATCAGCAGCGGATCCCCCACGTTCACGTCGCCGGGCAGGCCTTTGTGAGTGGTGCCGACGATCTCGCGGGTGCCCTCGACGTCGCGGACCGTGATGGTGAAGCGGTCCCCCTCGGCGAGCTCGTGCGGGCCGTCGGCGAAGCGTGCCAGGCGGATCTTGGGCCCCTGCAGGTCCGCGAAGATCGCCACGGGGCGCTGCTCCTCCACGCAGAGCCGGCGCACGCGCTCGTAGGTGGCGGCGTGCACCTCGTGGTCTCCGTGGCTCATGTTCATGCGCACCACGTCCACGCCCGCTCGGATAAGCGCGCGGGTGCTCTCGTCCGAAGCGGTGGCCGGGCCGAAGGTGGCGATGATCTTCGCGTGTCTCATGCGTCCCACCCTAAGCCGGACGCCCGCCTGCGACCGAGGGCGGGGGTCCGGCGCGTCATCGTGAGATGCATCGCTCAGCCGAGCACCAGTCCGCGGTCGGTCGGCTTGACCGGATGCGGCAGGCGGGACCACGACTCGAGGGACTCGTCCACGGCCTGCGCGCAGGCCCGGCCCTCGGCGATGGCCCAGACCACGAGCGAGGCGCCGCGACCGGCGTCGCCGCACACGAAGACCCCGGGCTCGTCCGTCTCGTACGTCCGCGAACGGGACACCACGCCGCGCTCCGTGCGCACGCCGATCTGACCCGTGAGGTGCTCCTCCTCCACGCCCGTGAAGCCCAGGGCCAGCAGGACGAGGTCCGCCTTCACCTCCCGCTCCGTGCCGGGCTTCGGTCCCCGCGTGCCGTCCTCCCGGATCTCGGTCTCCGCCACCCGGAGGGCGCGCACGCGGCCGTGTTCGTCGCCCAGGAACTCCAGCGTGGAGGCCAGGTGCTCGCGCGCGCCGCCCTCGGCGTCGGCCGTGGTCACCTGGTGCACCTTGGGCACGGTGGGCCAAGGCTGGTGGACGGGGCGCTCCACGGGCAGCTGCTGGCCGATGGCCAAGGTGGTGACGGAGGCGGCACCCTGGCGGTGCGCGGTGCCGATGCAGTCCGCACCGGTGTCCCCGCCGCCGAGGATCACGACGTGCCGCCCCTCCGCGCTGATCGGGTCGGTGACCTCGTCGCCGGCGGAGGCGTGGTTGGCCTGGACCAGGTAGTCCATGGCCAGGTGGATGCCGTCTAGGCTGCGACCGGGCACGGACAGCTCACGACCCACCGGAGCGCCGGTGGCCACGATCACGGCGTCGAAGCGGGCCTTGAGCGCGTCCCAGGTCAGGTCCGTGCCGATCTCCACGCCCGTGCGGAACCGGGTGCCCTCGGCCTCCATCTGGGCGATGCGCCGGTCCAGGATGTCCTTCTCCATCTTGAAGTCCGGGATGCCGTAGCGCAGGAGGCCGCCGAGGCGGTCGTCCCGCTCATACACGGCGACCGTGAAGCCGGCGCGCGTGAGCTGCTGGGCGGCGGCGAGGCCGGCCGGGCCGGACCCGACCACGGCCACGGTGTGGCCGTTGAGCCGCTCCGGGACCACCGGGTCGAGCCAGTCGTGCTCGAACACCTGCTCGGCGATCGCCACCTCGGTCTGCTTGATGGTCACGGCCGGCTGGTTGATCCCCAGCACGCACGAGTCCTCGCAGGGGGCCGGGCAGATCCGTCCGGTCACCTCGGGGAAGTTGTTGGTGGAGTGCAGGCGTGCCGCCGCCTCCTCCCAGTGGCCGCGGCGGACCAGGTCGTTCCACTCCGGGATGAGGTTGCCCAGCGGGCAGCCGGAGTGGCAGAACGGGACGCCGCAGTCCATGCAGCGGCTCGCCTGGGTCCGCACGACCGCCTCGTCCTGGCGCACGTACACGTCTTTGAAGTCCATGATGCGCACGGGCACGGGACGCGTGGGGCGCTCGACGCGCTCCCGGTTCTTCAGGAATCCGCGCGGGTCAGCCACGGGTCACCTCCAGCAGTCGGTTCCAGACGGTGTCTCCGTCCGGGTCGAGACCCTCCTCCACGGCGGCGGCCCGGGTGCGCCGCACCAGGTCGAACTGCCGCGGCAGCAGGGTGGTGAATCGGCCCCAGACGGCCTCGGCGGCCTCGCCGCCGGCCTCCAGGTCCGCCAAGAGCCGCTCGGCGACGGCGGAGCCCGTCTCCTCGCGATGCACGCGCAGGAGCTCGACGATCCACTCCCGGTCCTCCGTGGTGGGGGCCTCGATGATGAGGTCGTCGTTCCGCACGGCCAGCGGGTTCAGGTCCGTGCGGTCCAGGTCCAGCACCCAGGCGCGCCCACCGGACATCCCGGCCGCGAGGTTGCGCCCGGTCGGGCCCAGGATCAGCGCCTGGCCGCCCGTCATGTACTCGAGGCCGTGGTCGCCGATGCCCTCGACCACCGCGGCGGCGCCCGAGTTGCGCACCAGGAACCGCTCGCCCACCTGGCCGCGCAGCAGCAGCTCGCCGGAGGTGGCGCCGTAACCGATCACGTTGCCGGCCACGGTGTTCTCCTCCGCGGCGAACGGGGCTGCCTCGTCCGGGCGGACCACGATCCGGCCGCCGGACAAGCCCTTGCCCACGTAGTCGTTGGCGTCACCGGACAGGCGCAGTGTGACGCCGGCGGGCAAGAAGGCCCCGAACGACTGGCCGGCCTCCCCCGTGAGCACCACCGTGATCGTGTCCGCGGGCAGGTCGTCGGTGAGCCGGGCGCGGGTCACGTGGTAGCCGAGCAAGGTGCCCACGGAGCGGTCCGTGTTCACCACGGTGTCCGTCAGGGTCACCGGCTCGCCGGAGGTCAGGGTGTCCCCCAACCCGGCGAGGAAGCGGTTGTCGATGTGCGCGTCCAGTCCGTGGTCCTGGTAGGTGCCGCGTCGCATGGGCGCGTCGGCCTGCCCGGCGCGGCGTCCCACGGAGGGGTCGGACAGGATGCCGGAGAGATCTAGGCCCTCGGTCTTCCAGTGGTGCAGGGCGGCGTCGACGTCCAGCAGCTCGCGGTGGCCGATCGCCTCGTCCAGGGTGCGGAAGCCGAGCTCGGCCAGGAGCTCCCGGACCTCCTGGGCGATGAACTCGAAGAAGTTCACCACGAACTCCGGCTTGCCCGTGAACCGCGAGCGCAGCTCGGGGTTCTGGGTGGCCACGCCCACGGGACAGGTGTCCAGGTGGCACACGCGCATCATGATGCAGCCGGAGACCACGAGGGGGGCGGTGGCGAAGCCGAACTCCTCGGCGCCGAGGAGGGCGGCCACCACCACGTCGCGGCCGGTCTTGAGCTGGCCGTCCACCTGGACGGTGACGCGCTCGCGCAGGCCGTTGAGCATGAGGGTCTGCTGTGCCTCGGCGAGGCCGATCTCCCAGGGGGTGCCCGCGTGCTTGAGCGAGTTCAGCGGAGAGGCGCCGGTGCCGCCGTCGTGACCGGAGATGAGCACGACGTCGGCGCGCGCCTTGGCCACGCCGGCCGCCACGGTGCCCACGCCGGACTCGGAGACGAGCTTCACGTGCACGCGCGCCTCGGGGTTGGAGCGCTTGAGGTCGTAGATGAGCTGGGCGAGGTCCTCGATCGAGTAGATGTCGTGATGCGGGGGCGGGGAGACGAGCGAGACGCCGGGCGTGGAGTGCCGGGTCTGCGCCACCCACGGGTAGACCTTGGCGCCCATCAGCTGGCCGCCCTCGCCGGGCTTGGCGCCCTGGGCCATCTTGATCTGCAGGTCCGTGGCCGTGGCCAGGTACAGGCTGGTCACGCCGAAGCGGCCCGAGGCGATCTGCTTGATCTTCGAGCGGCGCTCCGGGTCGAGCAGGCGCTCCACGTCCTCGCCGCCCTCGCCGGAGTTGGAGCGGGCCCCGAGCCGGTTCATGGCGATCGCGAGGGTCTCATGGGCCTCCTGTGAGATGGACCCGTAGGACATGGCCCCGGTGGAGAACCGGGTGACGATCGAGGCGACGGACTCGACCTCGCGGATCGGCACGGGGGTCCGTCCCTCGGTGCGGAACCGCATCAGCCCGCGCAGGGTCATCAGGTCCGCGGCCTGGTCGTCCACGCGGCGGGTGTAGTCCTTGAACACGTCGTACCGGCGCTCGCGGGTGGAGTGCTGGAGACGGAACACAGTCTCGGGGTTGAACAGGTGGGGCGGGCCCTCGCGCCGCCACTGGTACTCCCCGCCCACCTCGAGCTCGCGGTACGGGTTGATGTCGTTGCCGTCCGGCGGGTAGGCGAACTCGTGGCGTGCCTGGATCTCGGCGGCGATCACCTCGAGGCCCACGCCGTCGAGCGGGCTCGTGGTCCCGGCGAAGTAGCGGTCCACGAAGCGGCGGGCCAGGCCGAGCGCCTCGAAGGTCTGCGCGCCGGTGTACGAGGAGACCGTGGAGATGCCCATCTTGGACATGATCTTCTGGACGCCCTTGCCGAGGGCGGTGATGAGGTTGGCCACGGCCTGTTCGGCGGTGACGCCGGTGATCTCCCCGGTGCGCACGAGCTCCTCGGCGGACTCCATGGCCAGGTAGGGGTTGACCGCGGAGGCGCCGTAGCCCAGGAGCGCGGCCACGTGGTGGACCTCCCGGACGTCGCCGGCCTCCACCACGAGCGAGGTCCTGGTGCGGTTGGCGCTGGCCAGCAGGTGGTGGTGGACCGCAGAGGTCAGCAGCAGGGAGGGAATGGGCGCCCACTGCGCGGTGGAGCCGCGGTCCGAGAGCACCACGTACTCCACCCCGCGGTTCACGGCGGCGGAGACCTGCTCGCAGATCTCCTTGAGGCGGGAGCGCAGCTCCTCCGCCCCGCCGGCCACGCGGTACGTGCCGGTGACCTTGAGCGTCAGGCGGGTGCCGTCGTCGTCCCTCAGGTGCTGGATCCGGGCCAGCTGGTCGTTGTCGATCACGGGGAAGGGGATGTCGATCTGCCGTGTGCGCACCTGCGCCGTGGACAGGACGTCGCCCTGCGGACCGATGCCGGTGCGCATGGAGGTGACCTGCTCCTCGCGGATCGCGTCCAGCGGCGGGTTGGTCACCTGGGCGAAGGACTGTGTGAAGTAGTCGAAGAGCAGGCGGGGGCGTGTCGACAGCACGGCGACGGGCGTGTCCGTGCCCATCGCGCCGAGCGGCTCGGCGCCCTTCTCGGCCATCGGTCCGACGAGCACGCGCAGCTCCTCGGCGGTGTAGCCGAAGATCCGCTGACGCTGCTGGATGGACTCCGCCGAGTGGCGCACGTGCTCGCGCTCAGGCAGCGCGTCCAGGTCCACGAGGTTCTCCTGGACCCAGCGCTCCCACGGACGGGCGGCGGCGACCTCGGCCTTGACCTCCTCGTCCGCCACGATCCGGCCCTGCGCGGTGTCCACGAGGAACATCCGGCCGGGGGCCACGCGGCCCTTGCGCACCACGCAGGACGGGTCCAGGGGCACGACGCCGACCTCCGAGGCCAGCACGACGAGTCCGTCCCGCGTCTCCCACCAGCGCGCCGGGCGCAGGCCGTTGCGGTCCAGGACGGCGCCCACCTGCGTGCCGTCGGAGAAGGAGACGGCCGCGGGGCCGTCCCACGGCTCCATGAGCATGGAGTGGTACTGGTAGAAGGCGCGGCGGGCCGGGTCCATGGTCGCGTGGTTCTCCCACGCCTCCGGGATCATCATCATGATCGCCTGCGTCAGCGGGCGGCCCGAGAGCATGAGCAGCTCGGCGACCTCGTCGAACGAGGCCGAGTCCGAGCCGATCGGGCTGATCAGCGGGTACAGCTCCTCGGGGACCTCACCCAGCATCGGGTGGGACAGCTGCGCCTGGCGGGCGCGCATCCAGTTGCGGTTGCCCTTGACCGTGTTGATCTCGCCGTTGTGGGCGATGGTCCGGAACGGCTGGGCCAGCGGCCAGGACGGGAACGTGTTGGTGGAGAATCGGGAGTGCACGATCCCCAGCAGCGTGGTGAAGCGCTCGTCGGAGAGGTCCGGGTAGAACGGCTCGAGCTGCGCGGTGGTCAGCATGCCCTTGTACACGATGGTCCGCGAGGACAGCGACGGGAAGTAGACCCCCGCCCGGTTCTGGGCCCGACGCCGCAGACGCCATGCGCGCACGTCCAACGACTGCCCCGGCTCGTCCCCGGCCTCCCCGTCCGCCAAGGAGAGGAAGACCTGCTCGAACGCGGGCATCGCGGCCCGGGAGCCCTCGCCCAGCACGGACGGGTCCGTGGGGACCTCCCGCCAGGCCAGGACGTTGAGCCCCTCGGCCCGGGCCAGGTCCTCGACGGCGGCGCGGGCCTGCTCGCGCTCGGCCCCCTCGCGGGGCAGGAACGCGGTGCCCGCGGCGTACTCCCCCGCCGGCGGCAGCTCGGCGTCCAGCACCGCACGGAACAGGGCGTCCGGGATCTGGGTCAGGAGGCCCGCGCCGTCGCCGGTGCCCTCGTCCGCCCCCACCGCGCCGCGGTGCTCGAGGGCGCGCAACGCCGTGAGTGCGTGCTGCACGACGTCGTGCCCCGGCTCGCCACGCAGCGTGGCGATCACGGCGAGGCCGCAGTTCTCCGTCTCCCGGGCGGGGTCGTACAGACCCTGGGCCTCAGGGAATGCGGAGAAGCGGGTGAAGGGGTCGACCGGCGCGCCCTGGGGCGTCACCGGCGCGGACAGGGAGGCATCGCTCACGGAGCCGTCCTTTCCGTTGGCGCGGTTGCTCGGACGGGGACGGCATCGGCCCCGGGTCGGAACGACGGTACACCGCTGTGTGGTGACGGCCACGGTCCGTTCCACAGGATGACGTGACCATGACAGGCGACGGCCCGAGACACGTCACGCCCCGCCCGGCGGAGCCGGGCGGGGCGTGGGAGAGGACATGCAGTGCGGCGCGCGCGTCAGCGGGTGCGGCGCCCGACGTCGTCGAGGGCGCGGGCGTCCGCGGTGCCGTCCCCGAGATCGGCGGACACGGGCCCCGCCGGCCCGTGGCCGGGCAGCCACACCGGATCGTGGGCCCGCGGCCCGACGGCCGCGCCGCGGTGCCGGGCCAGGATGAGGGCGAGCATCCCGACGGCGACGAGCAGCAGCAGGAGGGAGGTCCAGACGTTGAGCCGGGCGGTGACGCCGAACAGGGTGACCATCTCGGCGTCGTCGATGCGCAGCGCCTCGATCCACACCCGGCCCAGCGTGTACCAGGCCACGTAGGCCCACATCATGGCTCCGCGCCGCAGCCGCACGGTGCGGTCCAGGAGCAGCAGCAGCGCCACGCCCGCGAGGTTCCACAGGGACTCGTAGAGGAAGGTCGGGTGGAACAGCGTGTCCGCCGGCATGCCGGCGGGGAAGTTCGGGTGGTCCGGGTCGATCCGCAGGCCCCACGGGAGTGTGGTGGGCGCGCCGAAGAGCTCCTGGTTGAACCAGTTGCCCCAGCGACCGATCGCCTGGGCCAGCAGCACGCCGGGGGCCACGACGTCGGCGAACGCCGTCAGGCGCAGCCCGTACCGGCGGCACGCGATCCAGGCGCCCACCGCGCCCAGGGCCACCGCGCCCCAGATGCCCAGGCCGCCGTTCCACACGTGGAGGATCTTCACGGGGTCCCCCGTGCCGTCGAACCCGGGGCCGAAGTACCGGTCCGGCGAGGAGAACACGTGGTACAGCCGCCCGCCCACGAAGCCGAACGGGATGGCCCACAGCGCGATGTCCAGAATGCGACCCTCGGGCCCACCCCGCGCCGCCCAGCGGCGCTCGGACAGCCACAGGGCCGCCACGATGCCCGCGATGATGCACAGGGCGTACGCGTGGATCTTGAGTGGGCCGAGCTCGAACCCGTCCCAGGACGGCGAGGGGATGGCGGCCAGCGGGGCCAGTGCGAGGGGGACGCCCGACACGCTCAGGCCTCCCGCACGGTGCCGGTGGACAGCTCGCGGGCCAGCGCACCGACGGCGTCCGGGCCCCCGTCGCGCAGCGCCTTGACGAGGGCCGTGCCCACGATGGCGCCGTCGGCGTAGCGGCCGACCTCGGCGACGTGCTCGGGCCGGGAGATGCCCAGGCCCACGCACACGTGCTCGGTGCCGGCGGCCTTCGCGCGGGCCACGACCGACTCCGCGGCCGAGGACACCTGGTCGCGGGCGCCGGTGACGCCCATGACGGACACGCCGTAGACGAAGCCCCGGGAGGACTCCACGGTCAGCGCCACCCGTTCGTCCGAGGACGAGGGGGCGGTCAGGAAGATCCGGTCCAGGCCGTGGCGGTCGGAGGCCTCGAACCACGCGGCCGCCTCCTCGGGCACCAGGTCCGGGGTGACCAGTCCGGCGCCGCCGGCCTCGGCCAGGCGCCGGGCGAACTCGTCCACGCCCATCCGGTCCACGAGGTTCCAGTAGGTCATCACCACGACGGCGGCGTCCGTGCGCTCGGTGATCCGGCGCACCACCTCGAACACGTCGCGGGTGTGGAAGCCGTTGCGCAGGGCCACGCTGGTGGCCTCCTGGATGACGGGCCCGTCCATCACCGGGTCGGTGTACGGCAGGCCGATCTCGATCACGTCCGCGCCGTTGCGCCCGAGCTGCACGGCGGCCTCGACCGACTCGTCGACGGTGGGATAGCCCGCGGGCAGGTACCCCACGAGGGCGGTGCGGCCGGCGGCGCGGGCGGCGTCCAGGGCGGCGGCGGTCTTCGAGTGCGGGGTCATCTGCTCGCTCACTGCTCCACTCCGGGGTCCATCTCGTCCAGCGGGTCCTTCTCCTCGTGCCCCTCGCCGAGGCCGAACCAGGCCGCGGCCGTGGCCACGTCCTTGTCCCCGCGGCCGGAGAGGTTCACGATGATGATCCGCTCCTCGCCCTCGGGGGTGTCCTCCCCGACGAGGCCCTCGTCGGCCCAGCGGCGGGCCAGGCGCAGGGCACCGGCCAGGGCGTGGGCCGACTCGATCGCCGGCATGATCCCCTCGGTGCGGGTCAGACGGAGCAGGGCGTCCATGCACTCCGCGTCGGTGACCGGCTCGTAGGTCGCGCGGCCGGTGTCGTTGAGGAAGGCGTGCTCCGGGCCGACGGCCGGGTAGTCCAGGCCGGCCGAGATCGAGTGGGAGTCGATCGTCTGTCCGTCCTCGTCCTGCATCAGGTAGGTCCGCGCCCCGTGGAGCACGCCGGTCCGGCCCAGGGTGATGGACGCGGCGTGTCGGCCGGTCTCCACGCCGTCGCCGCCGGCCTCGAAGCCGTAGAGCTCGACCTCCGGATCGTCCATGAAGCCGTGGAACAGGCCCATGGCGTTCGAGCCGCCGCCCACGCACGCGGCGACCGCCGCGGGGAGCCGACCCGTCTGCTCGAGCACCTGCTGGCGCGCCTCCTCGCCGATCACCGAGTGGAACCAGCGGACCATCGCCGGGAAGGGGTGCGGGCCGGTGACGGTCCCGAGCAGGTAGTGGGTGGTCTCCACGGACGCCACCCAGTCGCGCAGCGCCTCGTTGATGGCGTCCTTGAGGGTGCGGGCGCCGACGGTCACCGGGATGACCTCCGCGCCGAGCATCTGCATGCGCGCCACGTTCAGGGCCTGCCGGCGGGTGTCCTCCTCGCCCATGTACACGGTGCACTCCATGCCGAACAGGGCCGCGGCGGTGGCCGTGGCCACGCCGTGCTGGCCGGCCCCGGTCTCGGCGATCAGACGGGTCTTGCCCATCCGGCGCGCCAGGAGCGCCTGGCCGATCACGTTGTTGATCTTGTGCGACCCGGTGTGGTTGAGGTCCTCGCGCTTGAGGAACACCCGCACGCCGGGGCTGTCCGCGGCGAACCGCGGGGCCTCGGTGAGCAGGGAGGGGCGGTTGACGTAGTCGCGGTACAGGCCCCGCAGCTCCTCGACGAACGCGGGGTCCTCCCGCGCGGCCTCGTACGTCTCCGTGACCTGCTGCAGGGCCGCCATGAGCGACTCCGGCATCCACTGGCCGCCGTAGCGCCCGAAGTACGGGCCGGTCTGGCCCTGGAACGGGCCCTCGAAGTCGATGGACGGCTGGCTGCTCATGGGTTCGCTCCTCAGGGGATCGGGACGGTCAGCGGGCGCTGAGGGATGCGGCACGGAAGGCGCGCAGCGCGTCGGCGGGGGTTCCGTGCTTCACGAGCGCCTCGCCCACCAGGACGGCGTCGGCGCCGGCGGCGGCGTACTGACGCACCTGCTCCTCGGACTCCACCCCGGACTCGGCGACGCGCACCACGTCCTCGGGAAGGTCTCCGGCGAGGGCCGCGTAGCGTGCCGGGTCGACGTCGAGGGTCTTCAGGTTGCGGACGTTCACGCCCAGGATCCGGGCGCCGGAGGCCACGCCGCGGGCGATCTCCTCCGGGGTGTGGGCCTCGACGAGCGCGTGCATGCCCAGCGACTCGGCGAGCTCGCGGAAGCCGCGCAGCTCGGCGTCGTCGAGGGAGGCGACGATGAGCAGGATCAGGTCGGCGCCGTGGGCGCGCGCCTCGAGGATCTGGTATTCGGTGACCATGAAGTCCTTGCGCAGGACCGGCAGCGTCACACGCTCGCGCACGGCGTCCAGGTCCGCGAGGCTGCCGCCGAAGCGGCGGCCCTCCGTCAGGACGGACACGGCGCTGGCGCCGCCGTCCTCGTAGGCGGCGGCGAGGTCGGCCGGGGCGTCGACGTCGGCCAGGACGCCCTTGGAGGGGCTGCGCCGCTTGACCTCGGAGATCACGCGCACACCGGCCGGGTCGGTCCGGCCGCCGGCGAGGGCTGCGAGGGCGTCACGGGGCGCGGGGGCCTGCTCGACGAGGCCGCGCAGGGCCGCGTCCGGCACGGCGGCCCGGCGCTCGGCCAGGTCCTCCCGCACCCCCTCGACGATGGACTCGAGGACGCTGGAGGTCATCAGTGGCCGGCGCGGCGGGCCTGCGCGGCGTCGACGTCGCTGGGGTCCTCGCTCACGCCGCGGCCGGAGAGGCGGCTGCCGAGCAGGCCGGCGATCGCGCCCAGCACGAGCAGGACGACGCCGATCCAGATGAGGATCTCCCACGAGGCCAGCAGTCCGATGCAGCCGAGGGCGAAGCCGACGATCGCGAGAATCGCCATGGCCCAGGCGGAAGGGGTGTTGCCGTGGTCCGGCTTCTGCGCGTGCGTCGGGTCGTTGAGGACGCGGCCGTCCTCCGTGATGACGACCTCGCCCGCCTGGGGGGCGGCGGTGTGCGCGCCGGCGCGGGGGGTGTGGTTCACGGTGGCCTCGGTGTGGCTCATGGGAGTCCCTCGTTCGGTTGTGCTCGTAAGGATGACGACGTCCGCTCATTGTGCCACGGACGGGCCCGGCGGGACCGGGGGTGACGCCCGGCGGGCGCGCCCCGGCCGCGCCGGCGGGGGGACTCTCAGGTGGGGTCCTCGCCCCGGGAGAGCTCGTCCCACGCGTCCATGCGGTCCACGGGCCCCCGCCGGCGGTCCTCCACGACGGCGTCGCCGACCGGCTCCGCCGACGGCGCCTCGTAGCGGCGGGACCGGGCCCATCCCCGGCCCGCCACCAGGGCGAGGACGCCCAGTGCGAGGGCCAGGAGGCCGCCGAGGGCGGACACCCACGGCCATGCGGACACGGCGTAGCCGGCCGCCGGGGCGGTGGTGCCGGTGACCTCGGCGACGGCGCCGGCCGCGGCGGCCGCGGGGTCGAGCGCCGCGGTGACCGCCGTCGAGGCGATCACGGCCCCGGAGACGGCCATGACGAGGCCGACGATCACGGTCCCCGCGCGGCGGGCGGTGGTGAGGGCCAGGGCGGCGGCCATCACCACGAGGGCCAGCGCCGTGCCCACCGGCGAGACCCGGCCTCCGGAGGCCGTGGCGCTGGGAACGACGGAGCCCTCCAGCCCCGTGGCGGTGACCCACGTCCGGCCGGTGGCCGCGAGGACCAGGACGCCGGCGGCCAACGCGGCCAGGACGACGGTGCGTCGGCGCATCAGGCGCTCCTCAGCTCACGGGCGGTGAGGGCCGCGCGCAGGGGGGCGGTGGCTTTCGTGACCGTCTCCGCGGTCTCCGCCTCCGGGTCCGAGTCCGCCACGATCCCCGCACCGGCCTGCACGTGGGCCCGGCCGCCGGCCAGCGTGACCGAGCGGATGTTGATGGCCATGTCCATGTTGCCGGCGAGGTCGAAGTACCCGACCACGCCGCCGTACGGCCCGCGCTCGGTGGGCTCCCACTCGTCCAGCAGCTGCAGGGCGCGCGGCTTGGGGGCGCCGGAGAGCGTGCCCGCGGGGAACGCGGAGCGCAGCACGTCCAGCGCGGTGACCCCGTCCCGGAGCCGGCCCTCGACGTGCGACACGAGATGCAGGATGTGGCTGAACGCCTCGAGCTCCATGAACTGCGTGACCTCCACGGACCCGGCCTCGCACACGCGGGAGAGGTCGTTGCGGGAGAGGTCCACGAGCATCAGGTGCTCGGCGCGCTCCTTCTCGTCCTCTTCCAGTTCCTTGCCCACGAGCCGGTCCCCCTCCGCGGATCCCGTGCGGCGGCGCGACCCGGCGATCGGATGGGTGACCACGTGCCGGTCCGCCACCGTGACCAGCGCCTCCGGCGAGGATCCCACGATCTCGTAGGGCTCGCCGTCGGGGGTCTCGAAGGAGAAGAGGTACATGTACGGGCTCGGGTTGACCATGCGCAGGACCCGGTAGACGTCCACGCCCGAGGCGGCCGTCTCCACGGACAGCCGGCGGGAGACGACCGCCTGGAACACCTCGCCGTCCCGGATGGCCTCCTGTGCCCTCCCGACGGCGGCCCGGAAGCCCGCCGCCCCCCAGCGGTCCTCGGCCTGGGCGGCCACCTCGTCGGCGTCGGCCTCCAGCCAGCGGCGGGGCACCTCGTCGACCGGGTCCTCGGCGCCCGAGCGCAGCCGGGCGAGCATCGCGTCCAGGCGGGCGACGGCGTCGTCGTAGGCCCGCTCCGCGCCGGTGGCCAGGCCGTTGCCGTTGATCGCGAGGGCGATCAGGGTGACCGTGCCGTCCGTGGCGTCGTGGACGGCGAGGTCCGAGATGAGGTTCATGGCCAGCATCGGCAGTCCCAGGTGGTCCTCGGGCGGGTGCGGCAGCCGCTCCCACGCCCGGACCACCGGCCAGCCGAGGAACCCCGCCAGGCCCGAGACCAGGTGCGGCAGGTCCGGGCCCACGCTCGCGCGGGCGTCCGTGCCCAGCAGGCGCAGCGTCTCGGCGAGGACCTCGAGCGCGTCCCCCTCGCGGGGCAGCCCCTGGGGCACCTCCCCCTGCCAGACGGCCTCGGTGCCGCGGGCCGTGAGCGTGGCGGCCGAGCCGGCGCCCACGAAGCTGTACCGGGACCACGCGGCACCCGGGGCGGCGGACTCCATGAGGAACGTGCCCGGACGGGATCCGGCCAGGCGGCGGTGCAGCGCCAGCGGGGTCAGCCCGTCCGCCAGCACGGTCCGGACCACGGGGATCACGCGGGAGCGGTCCGCCAGGCGCAGGAACTCCTCGCGCGTGGGCGTCAGGCCGGGGGCGACCGTCATCGGACCGTCTCCTGCTCCGGGGCGCGTCCGGCCGGGCCCGGCAGCTCCCGGCCGGTGAAGCACGAGGCCGTGCCCGTGTGGCAGGCGGGACCGGTCTGGTCCACGCGCAGCAGCAGCGTGTCGCCGTCGCAGTCGGCGGCCACGGAGACCACCCGCTGCAGATTCCCCGAGGTCTCCCCCTTGCGCCACAGCTCGCGGCGGGAGCGGGACCAGTAGGTGGCCCAGCCGGACTCCAGGGTCGTACGCAGCGCCTGCTCGTCCATCCACGCCATCATCAGCACCTCCCCCGTGTCGTGCTGCTGGGCGATCGCAGGGATCAGGCCACGGTCATCGAAGGTGAGGGGCGGCAGGTCGACGCCGGGCACGAAGGGGCTCATGGCAGTCCATTCTAGGGAGGCCGCGTGTACCGTGGTCGCATGCCCCACGCCCCCTCCGCGCCCGGCCGCGGGACGCCGGACTTCTCCGCCGCCTCCCGTGCCGCGCTGGTCGAGGCCCTGATCGCCGCGGGACCGGGGATGCCCACGCTCTGCGAGGGCTGGCGCACCGAGCACCTGGCCGCCCACGTCCACCTCCGCGAGACCGCCGCGGTCGCCGGCCTGCTCCTGCCCGGCCTGCGCGGGCGGCTCGAGCGCCGCACCCTCGAGCTGGGCGACGCCCACGCCACCGACCGCACCTTCGCGGACCTCGTGGACCGCGTGGAGCGAGGTCCCATCGACGAGCCCGAGACCGGCGGACGGCTGCGCCGTGGAGCGCTGCGCGTGGCCGGCCGGGTCCGCCGCTCCGCGCCCGTGCGCCGCGTGGCCGACCAGATGAACCTCCTCGAGTTTTTCGTCCACACTGAGGACGTGCGCCGGGCCCAGGGCCGCTGGGCGCCGCGCATCCTGGCCGACGACTACGCGGACACGCTGTGGACCCAGCTGGCCCAGCAGGCCGGTCAGCTCTATCACGACGAGGACACCGGCGTGCAGCTCGAACGGCGGGCCCGCCCTGCCTCCCGCACCGACAACACGGTGCTCACCCCACGGACCGCCCGCGACGGCGAGCCCACCGTGCGGATCGTCGGGCCCGTCGGGGAGTTGGCCCTCCACGCCTTCGGCCGGCGCTCCGCCGCGCTCGTGCTCGAGGACCGCCAGCCCGCCTGAGGTGCATCAACGCACCGGCCAGCCGGCGCGCGTCACCGCACGACGTGCCCGGCGGCGCGCAGGGCCTCCTTGATCCGGGTCAGCATGTCGTCCGGGCCGAAGTGCAGCATGGACGCGGCCAGCACGGCGTCGGCGCCGGCCTCGACCGCCGGTGGGAAGTGCTCGGGCTCACCCGCGCCGCCGGAGGCGATCAGCGGGACCGAGGTGGCCGCGCGAACGTCCCGGATCATCTCCAGGTCGAAGCCCGCGCGGGTGCCGTCGGCGTCGATCGAATTGAGCAGGATCTCCCCCACGCCTCGCTCCGAGGCCTCCCGGCACCACGCGACCGCGTCGATGCCCGTGCCCTTCCGCCCGCCGTGCGTGGTGACCTCGTAGCCCGAGGCGCAGCGCGGGTCCGCCGTGCGGCGGGCGTCGAGGGAGAGCACCAGGACCTGGTTGCCGAACCGCCGGGTGACCTCCTCGATCAGCTCCGGGCGGGCCACCGCCGCGGAGTTCACCGACGCCTTGTCCGCACCCGTGCGCAGCAGCCGGTCCACATCCTCCACAGAGCGGACCCCGCCGCCCACGGTCAGGGGGATGAACACCTGCTCGGCGGCGCGCGTGACGACGTCGAACATCGTGGCCCGCTCCCCCGTGGTGGCGGTGACGTCCAGGAAGGTCAGCTCGTCCGCACCGAGGGCGCCGTAGCGTGCGGCCAGCTCCACGGGGTCGCCGGCGTCGCGCAGGTTCTCGAAGTTCACGCCCTTGACCACACGCCCGGCGTCCACGTCGAGGCAGGGGATGACGCGCACGGCGACGCTCATGGGGACTCCTTCGCGGGGGTCGGGGCGGGGTGACAAGGCGGGTCAGAGGCGGATGGCGTGGATGGCGGAGACGAGGATGCCGCGAGCGCCGAGGTCGTACAGGTCGTCCATGACCCGGTTGGAGTCGGACTTGCGCACCATCGAGCGGACGGCCACCTGGGACTCGTCCCGCAGCGGGGAGATCGTGGGCGACTCCAGCCCGGGGGTGACGGCGACGGCCCGCTCGAGCAGGTCCCGGCTGATGTCGTAGTCGATCATCACCCAGCGGCGCGCCACGAGCACGCCGTTGAGGCGGCGCAGCAGCACGTCCAGGCCGGCGGGCCGCTCCCCCGCCCGGCCGATCATGATCGCCTCGGAGTCCAGGATGGGCTCGCCGAAGACCTCCATGCCGGCCGCGCGCAGGGTGTTTCCCGTCTCCACGACGTCGGCGATCGCGTCCGCCACGCCGAGCTTCACGGAGGACTCCACGGCCCCGTCGAGGTGGACCACCGTGGCGTCGAGGCCGGTCTGCTGGAGGTAGTCGGTCAGCAGTCCGTCGTAGCTGGTGGCGATCCGCCGCCCGGCCAGCTGGGAGGCGTCCGAGAAGGCGCCGACCGGGGCGGCGAGGCGGAACACGGACCGGCCGAAGCCGAGCGCCATGATCTCCTCGGCGGTGTCCCGCACCTGGGCGTCGCGGAAGAGGTCGCGGCCGGTGAGGCCGACGTCCAGGGTGCCCTGCCCCACGTACACGGCGATGTCGCGGGGGCGCAGGTAGAAGAACTCCACCTCGTTCTCGGGGTCCACGAGCACGAGCTCGCGGGAGTCGCGCCGCTGGCGGTAGCCGGCCTCCAGGAGGATCTCGCGGGCGGACTCGGACAGGGCGCCCTTGTTGGGCACGGCGATGCGCAGCACTGAAGTCTCCTGGACGGTGGGGCGGGCGAGGGGTCGGGCGGGACGGACGGCGCTCAGAGGTGCCGGTAGACGTCCTCGAGGCTGATGTCCTTGGCGATCATCAGGGTCTGCAGGTGGTACAGCAGCTGCGAGATCTCCTCGGCGGCCTCGTCCTTGGTCTCGTACTCGGCGGCCATCCACACCTCGGCGGCCTCCTCCACGATCTTCTTGCCGATCGCATGGACGCCGGCGTCCACCTGGGCGACGGTCCCGGAGCCCTCGGGGCGCTCCTGCACCTTGCGCGTCAGTTCCGCGTACAGCTCGTCGAAGGTCTTCACGGGACCACCCTAGCGACCCGGCCCCTCCAGCCCGGACCGCAGACGGTCATTGTGACGGGCGGGACGGCGGGGTCTTCGCCACGCGCTGCACCCGCGAGCCCACGTGGGACGCCCCGGCGACCCAGCATCCTCCCCTGACATGTCTGCACGCTCCTCCTATTCCATCGGGGGCTCGAGCGCGAAGCACCGCGGCTCCAGGACGAATCCAAGAGACTCGGTCATCCTCCGGGCGGCCGCCCGGGCCCACCGCGCCAGATCCATTCGGCGACGCACGCATCCATCTCGTCGACTTCCCGAGCCCCCCCAACCTAGGCTCCCGGGCATGGAGATCACCGCCGGGCGGCGCGGCCGCGCCTACGTCGCCGACTGGGAACAGGGATGCTGCGGCGAGCGGGTCCTCCTGGGAGAAATCGTCGACATGGTCCTCCTCCCCTTCTCGGATGAGGACCAGGATCCCCCGCTCGGACCCGTGGACTGGATCATGACCCACCACGATGACGGCGACCCATCCCGCCCCGCCCACCGAGTAAGCGCCCGGCTGCAGCGGGTGCAACAGATCCACTCCCGATGGCGGGTGGCATCGGGCAACGCGGTGGAAGGCGTGGAATGGGAGCGGGCTCCCGGTGCTGCGCAGCTCGTGGAGAGGGCGCGGCTGCCCGGCAGAGCCGATATGTTCAGCCAGGTCCCGGAGGAGCCCGGCGCCGCAGGCATGTCCCTTTTCCCCCTGGCCCCAGGGGCCCCGATGCTCTCCTCCGAGGCCAGTTACAGCCCCGTGCTCCCCGAGCCGCCCGGCCCTGACGGTTGGCTCCTGGACCTGGAGATCCTCGCGGACCTCGGCCCGCAAGCCGAATGACGGGCCGCCATGCTCGCCCAGACGCGAACCGGTGCACCGCCGTGCGGGGCGTCGGCCGACTCCCACCGGGGCTGACCTGCAGGTCCCCGTCAGACTGTCCCACCACGTCATAGACCCTCCGACACTTCTGTCCAATAGCCCGGGCCGGGACCGTGACTGACGTGATGGCCTTGTGGGCGGACAGGGTGTGTAACGGGGTATACCCGGCTGGACGCCTAGGGCGTGTCTGATAATGCTTCGAGGGTTTGGCTAAGGCCCTGGACCCATTCTCAGACACGCCCTAGGTCGCGGGCGAGTACCGCCGGGTAGCTCGGGCCCTCGAGGAGTGTCATGAGGATGCGGGGGCGGGTCGGGTCGGCCATCGCCCGGCCCAGCCGGTTCATCACGTCCAGCCGCGAAGCAATAGTCAGCATGCGCTGACCATACAGAACCTGCTGACCTCTCGTGTGTGGCTCCCGCTGCTGATATCTGCATAGGTGTATGGTCGTGGCATGAGTGTGACGCCGTCGGATTCGTGTCAGGTCACCGCCGTCCATCCGGAGAAGGTGGCGCTGACCCGGGAGAGGATCCCCGACGAGCGCGAGGCCGGCAGGTTGGCCGGGCTGTTCAAGCTCCTGGGGGACCCGCGCCGTGCCCGGGTGCTGTATGCGTTGCTGGAGGCCGGCGAGCTGTGCGTATGTGACCTGGCGGCGTCGGTCGATGTCGCGGAGGCGTCGGTGTCCCAGGTGCTGCGGGTGCTGCGTACCGCTGGGGTGGTCGAGAACCGCCGGGAGGGGCGGATGGTGTACTACCGCCTCGCTGACGGGCATGTGCGGATGCTGCTGGACGTCTCCCGTGAGCACGCCCGCCACGAGGGGCAGGGCTGATGGGGGCGGGACACAGCCATGCCCCGGCGACCGGGCATGCCGGTGGCCGCTACCGTCGGCGGCTGGCGGGGGCGTTCGCCCTGACGGCGGGCTTCTTCCTGATCGAGCTGGTCGCGGGGCTGGTGTCGGGGTCGTTGGCGCTGCTGTCGGATGCCGGGCACATGGCTGCCGATGTGGTGGTGCTGGGTGCGGCGCTGCTGGCGACGCGCATCGCGAGCCGGCCGGACTCCACGGGGCGACGCACCTATGGCTCCTACCGGGCCGAGGTGTTCGCCTCGGCGTTGGCGGTGCTGGCGATGCTCGCGGTCGGGGTGTACGTGGTGGTCGAGGCCATCAGCCGGCTGGGCGACGCGCCGGAGGTGGCCTCCGGCGCCATGCTCGCGGTCGGCTTCGCCGGCCTGGTGATCAACATCATCTCCATGCTGCTGCTGCGCAGCGGGGCCAAGGACAGCCTGAACGTCAAGGGCGCCTACTACGAGGTGATCGCCGACGCCGCCGGGTCGGTGGGTGTCATGGTCGCCGGCGTGCTGATCATCCTCACCGGCCAGCCGATCTGGGACGTCGTGGTCGCGGCGCTCATCGCGGTCTTCGTCATCATCCGGGCGGTGGTTCTGGGCAGGCAGGTGATCGCGGTGCTGGGCCAGCACGCCCCGGAAGGGGTGGACCCGGAGGACGTCGCCGGTGACCTGGACGCGGTCGAGGGGGTGGAGGAGGTCCACGACCTGCACCTGTGGACCCTGACGTCGGGGATGAACGTGGCCACGGCCCACCTGGTCGCTGACCAGGGCGCGGACCACGGCGCCGTGCTTGCCGGCGCGCGCCGGGTGCTGCGCGACCGTTACGGTATCGCCCATGCCACCTTGCAGGTGGAGGGCGCCGGCAGCGACGGCTGTCACGACCTGAGCTGGTAGCACTCGGCACGGAAGCCCGCTCGCGAGAGCCGCACATGCTTGAGCAACGTCTTAGGAGCGCGCGATGACCGCGAAGCACGGCAAGGGCCCCGGGCCGGACGAGGGCCAGCGGCCGGCCCGGCGCGGGGTGGTGCTCACCCTGCTGGGGATCGGTCTGGTCGCCGCGGCTTACGTGGTGACGATCGTGGTCATGGTGGTGCGGTGACGCGGCCCAAACGGACCGCGGCCTCATGGCGGCGCCGCAAGGCGGTCATCGCGTCGTCCAGTGCTGTCCTCGTCGGGTCGAGCACGTAGAGGTCGTGAAGACGTCCAGATATAGGCCTGGGACGGGAGTTCTTGCATCGACTGAACTCCCCGGTGGTTGCAGGTCCGATACGCAGGGGTGCCAGTAAGTAGGGCTGATCGGCGCCCATTTTCTTGTCTCGCGCCCCGGGGCGAGGCGGTCCCCTATCGGTGTCCCTGTGTGCGGGGCAGGTTCACGCCGCGCAGCAGGAGAGCTTGGCGATGTCGGTGGTGAAGGCCTGTGCGGTGAGCTTGAGGCCTTCGGCCATGGTCAGGTAGGGGCTCCAGAGGTTGGCGACCTGGCTGGTGGTCATGCCGGCCTCGAGCATGTAGACCCCGGCGGCGGCGAGGTCGCCGGCGTCCTGGGCCAGGGCGGTAATGCCGATGATGCGGCCGGTGTCGGCGTCGGTGACCATCTTGATGAACCCGCGGGTGTCGCGGTTGACGATCGCGCGTGGGACGTGCGCGAGTGACAGGACACGGCTGTCGTAGCGGATCCCGGCAGCGGAGGCCTGCCGTTCGGTCATCCCGACGGCGGCCAGGGCGGGGCTGGTGAACACGACCCGGGGCAGGTGGCGGTAGTCGACCTCGAGGCCGGCGCCGGTGAGGGCGTTGTCGGCGACGAGGGCGCCGTGGGCCGCGGCGACGTACACGAACTGACGGTGGGCGGTGACGTCACCGGCAGCCCAGACGCGCGGGTTGGTGCTGCGCAGATGGCTGTCGACGACCACCTCGCCGTGGTCGCCGGTGCGCACGTCGACGGTGTCGAGACCGAGCGTGGCGGTGACCGGGCGGCGCCCGGTGGCGACGAGTACCTCGGCCGCCCGGAGTTCCTGTGAGCCGTCAGTGGTGGTGGCAGTGACCGTGACCTCGCCGGTGGCCGGGTCGCGGCGGACCGCGCTGGGCACCGCGCCGCGGATGATCTGGATGCCTTCGTCCGTGAAGATCTCATCCAGGGCGGTGGACGCCTCGGGTTCTTCCTGGGACGCCAGCCGTGAGCGGACCAGCATGGTGACCCGGACGCCGAGCCGAGCGAAGAGCTGGGCCTGCTCCATCGCGACGTAGCCGCCGCCGATGACCAGCAGCGACTCCGGGACGTGGTCCAGTTCCATCGCGGTGGTCGAGGTCAGGTAACCGGCCTCCTGCAGGCCGGGGACCGGCGGCGCCCAGGGCCTGGAGCCGGTGGCGATGAGGTAGTGTGCGGCCCGGACCGTCTCCACCGTGCCGTCAGGGCCGGTGACGCGCAGTGCCGGCTCGCTGGGTGTGCCGACGAACGTGGCGTCCCCGGGGTGGAGATCCCATCCGTACTCGGTGGCCAGGTCCAGGTACTTCTCGCCACGCAGTGACCCGACGAGCCGATCCTTGCCGGCGATCAAGGCGGGCATGTCGACCGGCCGGACTTCGGGGAGCGGCAGGCCGGGGAACCGGGAGGCGTCGAGTGTGACGTGGCGGGCCTCGGCGGTCGCGAGCAAGGCCTTGGAGGGCACGCACCCGGTGTTCACGCAGGTACCGCCGACGGTGCCACGCTCGATCATCACCACCCGTCTGCCGAGGTTGGTGGCGCGGATCGCGGCCGCGAACGCCGCCCCACCGGACCCGATCATTGCCAGGTCATACGACCTGCTGTTAGCCGTTGCCGTCATGAACTCCTCCTTCATCGCCCTCAGGATCGACCTTCCAGTGCACTGGAAGGTCAAGGGGGAGAATGAGTGGCATGCGGATCGGTGAGGTGGCTCGGGCGTCGGGCACGACGAGCAAGACCCTGCGGTACTACGAGGAGGTCGGGCTGCTACCCGCCGCGGACCGCACCCCGGCGGGCTACCGGGACTACGGCGCCGAGGTGCTCGACCGGCTGGACTTCATCCGCCGGGGGCAAGCGGCCGGGCTGACCCTGGCCCAGATCGGTCAGGTGCTGGACATCCGCGACCGGGGGCAGGCCCCCTGCCGGCACGTCACCGACCTGCTCGACACCCGCCTTGATGTGATCGACCGGCAACTCGCCGAGCTCGCGCAGCTACGCACCACGATCGCCGACCTGCGCGAGGACGCCGCCGCCGGCGACCCGGCCACGTGCTCCCCCGAGGATGTCTGCCGCTACCTGTGACACCGAAGTTCACGGGCCCGTGGCAGCGCATGGCGGCCCACTCTGTTGCGTTGGGGTGTTAGACCTTTCGCAACGGTTCTGTTGCGCGGGGTGCACCCTATCGCGACGCCTATTCCTCCGGCCTGCCGTCGGCCGCTGTCCCGGTGAAGGATCGGCTTGCGGAACGTGAGCCTCACTCGCAGCGCCCTCTTGCCCGCGTGCTTGGAGGCCGCCACTGAGCTCCGACAGAACCCCGCCATATAGCGGCGCAAGCCACACCGAGAGACGCGCCCCCGCTAAGGACGGCGATGGGCCACTGCCTTTATCGGTCGTTTCTGGCGTGGTTCCCAGACGCCTCCGGCAGTCTCCCCAAGTTGCCTGCCAGACGGCCGAAGACTGGCCTCAATCAGTTCGCCACAACACCGGCCCCAGCAGGGTTTGTGGCAGACGTCTTTCAGCCTGCCCACGTTGCGCAGTGAACACGGGGCCGGCAACCAGGGCGCTCAGGGGTTCTCAGCCATGGAGGGGCAGGCGTCTCCGATGGCCTGGAGGATCAGCTCAGACCCTTCGGCCTGGCGCACCGGTCAGGGCATCAGGTGCGCGCGGACCAAGGCTTCAATGACCGCGGCCTGGCTGGGCGTTGCCGGGTTCGTTGCGGCCTCTCGACGCACCGCGTCGCGGATCGCTTCGGGCACCCGCACGTTCAGCGCCACGGTCGGCGCCCCCCGCCGGGCCAGGGGCGCATACCCGCCGGCCGGGTCCGAGGCTGTTGCCGGTGCTGCGGGGATCACCGCTCCGGGGGCCGGGGTCTGGGGGGCCGGGGTGGGCTTGCGTCGCTGTGCTCGCAGGCTCAGGTCGGGTTCGGACTGCTTCTCGTTCATGCGGTGATCCTTTCGAAGATGAGGCCGGCCAGGTCGGCGTAGGCGGTGGCGACGGGTTCGCCCTTCTCGTAGCGGCCCAGCCAGTCGCAGGCCAGACGTGCCTTGGGGACGATGGAGCGGGCCGGCACCAGGGGAGTGAGCAGCAACCCGGTCTCGCGCAGCTCCTCGACGGCCACGGTCTGGTCCTTGGGGGTGATGTGATCCTTGTAGTCCGAGACGACGATGCCCACCTCGGTGAGCCGGTCTACAGCTCCCAGCAGGGCCATGGACTGTTTGAACGCGGCCACGCTCTGGTGGTCGATGACGGGCCGTGGATGCCGCGAGCGAGACGAAAGGGCGGGGGCTTCGCGCTCCGCCTCTATCGTCGGGTCCCCGCGCCCTCCGGCCGACCCCATCCATGACGGCGAGCGGCTGCCGGCGTTCCGGACGGGCACGGCTGACAGGCCTGCGCTCACCCCCACCGGCCCCTGGGACAGGGCCCCATCAAGAGCAGCCGACTCGCCAGGCCGCCCCGCCCGGCCATCCTCAGTGCCGCGGCGTGACCGAGCGCAGCGCGATCTCGGTGAGCACGGCGGCCTCGAGGGCCTCCCGGCCCTTGTCCTCGCGGGAGCCGGGCAAGCCGGCGCGATCGCGGGCCTGCTGCTCGGTGTCCACGGTGAGCACGCCGAAGCCCACGGGCACGCCCGTGCGCACCGACACCTCGGTGACGCCCTGCGTGACGGACTGGCAGACGTACTCGAAGTGCGGGGTGCCGCCGCGCACCACCACGCCCAGGACCACGACGACGTCGAACGACCCCACCAGCCGGGCCGCGGCCACGGACAGCTCCACGGTGCCGGGCACACGGACCAGCGTGGGCTCCAGGCCGAGGTCGGCCGCGGCGGCCTGCGCCCCGGCGATCAGGCCGTCCATGATCTCGGTGTGCCACTGGGCGGCGACGATCGCGACGCGCAGCCCGGCGGCGGCCTGCGGGTCGAGGGTGACGGTGGGGGCTCCTGCTCCGCTCATGGGGTGTCCTCCTGGGTCGGGGTGGTGGGGGTGCTGGGGGCGGCTGGGGTCGCCGGGGAGGCGTCCCCGAGGTCGCGGCCGGCGAGGTCGTGGTCCATGCGGTCCCGCTTGGTGCGCAGGTAGCGCCCGTTGTGGGCCGTCACGGGGGTCGGGGCTGGGACGCGGTCGACGACGTCGATCCCCGCCGCCCGCAGGCCCTCCGCCTTGGCGGGGTTGTTGGTGACCAGGCGCACCCGGGTGATGCCGGCGTCGCGCAGGACGGCGGCGGCGCCGTCGTACTCGCGGGCCTCGGCGGGGAACCCGAGCGCGAGGTTGGCCTCGACCGTGTCCAGGCCCTCCTCCTGCAGCCGGTAGGCGCGGACCTTGTTGGCCAGGCCGATGCCGCGGCCCTCGTGTCCGCGCAGGTACAGCACGCCGCCGCCGTGGGCCGCCGCGTCCGCGAGCGCGGCGTGCAGCTGGGGGCCGCAATCGCAGCGCAGGGAGCCGAAGACGTCGCCGGTGAGGCACTCGGAGTGCAGGCGCAGGGTGACGGGGGCGTCGGGGTCGCCGCCGGGACCGGGGGCGAGGAGGAGCACGTGCTCGGCGCCGGTGGCGGGGTCGGGGTGGACGCTGACCCGGAAGTCGCCGTGGACGGTGGGCAGGGAGGCCTCGGCCGGTCCGGGGGTGGCGGCGGGCCGGTGGGCGTCCAGGTGGGCCACGAGGTCCTCGATGGAGATGAGGACGAGCCCGTGCTCGTCGGCGAAGTCGCGCAGGGCGGGCAGGCGCATCATGGTGCCGTCGTCGTGGACGAGCTCGGCGATCGCGGCGACGGGCGCGGTCCCGGCGAGCTCGCACAGCTCGACGCCGGCCTCGGTGTGCCCGCGGCGGGCGCGGACTCCCCCGGGCACGGCGCGCAGGGGGAAGACGTGGCCGGGGCGGGTGAGGGCGGCCGGCTCGGCGTCCGGGTCCGCGAGGGTGCGCAGGGTGACGGTCCGGTCGGCGGCGCTGATGCCGGTGGTGACGCCGGCGGCCGCATCCACGGAGACGGTGTAGGCGGTGCCCTTGGGGTCCTCGTTGACAGCAGTCATGGGCGGCAGGTCGAGCCGGTCGGCCAGCTCGGCGGGCAGGGGCGCGCAGATGACGCCGGAGGTGTGCCGCACGGTGAAGGCGGTGACGGCGTCGGTGGCCAGGGCCGCGGCGTAGATGAGGTCGCCCTCGTTCTCGCGGTCGGCGTCGTCCACGACGACGACGGGGCGGCCCGCGGCGATCGCGTCCACCGCGGCCTGGACCGGGTCCAGGCGGATGTCGTCGGGGTGATCGGTGAGGGGCTGTTCGGTGACGTTCACGCGCGGTCCTCCCGGGCGGCGGGGACGGCGGCGAGGCGCTCGGCGTAGCGGGCCATGACGTCGGTCTCCAGGTTGACGGGGTCTCCGGGGGCGAGGTCGGCCAGCGTGGTGGCCTGCAGGGTGGCCGGGATGAGGCCGACCTCGAACCAGTGCTCGACGGCGTCGGGGACGGACACGGCGGTGACCGTGAGGGACACCCCCTGCAGGGCGATGGCGCCCTGCGCGGCGACGTACCGGGCCAGCGCCACGTCGAGTCCGATGCGCAGCGTGGTCCACTCGCCGTGCTCGGTCACCTCGAGCACGGTGCCGACGCCGTCCACGTGCCCCTGGACGAGGTGCCCGTCGAGGTGGTCGGTGGGGCGCAGGCAGCGCTCGAGGTTGACGCGGTCGCCCGGGCGGCGCGCTCCGAGGCTGGTCATCCGCAGGGTCTGGCCCATCAGGTCGGCGCGGAAGCGGCCGTCAGCGGACTCCGGGCCGTTGAGGGCCGTGAGGCACACGCCGTCGACGGCGAGCGAGCCGCCGGCGGGCAGCCCGTCGAGGGCGCCTCCGGCGTCGAGGGTCAGGGTTGCGGTGTCCGCCTCCGGGTGCTCCTCGAGGGAGACGACGGTGCCAAGGTGGGTGATGATCCCGGTGAACATGTCAGTCCTTCGCGGTGGGGGCCAGATGGAACAGGACGTCGTCGCCGAGCGTGCGCACGGGACCGCCCTCGGACGGGTCGGGGGCCCAGCGCAGGCCCTCGGCGAGGGTGCCCACGGGCAGCCCGGCGACGGCGGGCAGGCCCGGCCCCAGCAGCAGCGGGGCGGTGTAGGCGAACACCTCGTCGACGAGTCCGGCCGCGAGCCATGCGCCGAGCACGTGGGGACCGCCCTCGATCAGCAGGTGTCCGGGGCGGGATCCGCCGTGGGGCCACGGACCCGGGTGGGCGGCCAGGGTGGCGAGGACCGCGTGCGGGTCGTGGGAGCGCACGTGGATCAGGTCCGCGCGGTCCGCGAGCGCGGCGCCGGCGGGAAGGTCGCGGCGGCCCTGGATCACGGGGACCGGCTGGACGGTCAGGTCGGCGCCCACGGCGTCGCGGGCGGTCAGGCGGGGGTCGTCGGCGGCGACGGTGCCGGTGCCCACGACGATCGCGTCGACCCGGGCGCGCACCTCGTGGGCGTGGGCGCGGGAGGCGGGCCCGGTGATCCAGCGGCTGGTGCCGTCGGCGGCGGCGGCCTGGCCGTCGAGGGACTGGGCGAGGTGCGCGGTGACCCAGGGGCGGCCGGCGTCGCGGACATGGCGCCAGCGGTCGGTGAGCGCGGCGGAAGCGGCATGGCCGGTGGGGCCGGTGACGCGCACCCCGGCCCGGGCCAGGCGGGCCGCTCCCCCGCCCTCGGCACCGGTGGCGTCGGCGACGGCGTAGCGGACGGCGCCGAGGCCGGCGTCCAGGATGGCGAGGGAACACGGACCGGTCGTTCCGGTGTGGTCGCACGGCTCGAGGGTGACGTGCATGGTGCAGGCGGCGGGATCGACGGCGGCGAGCGCCCGGTCCTGGGCGCGGGCGGCCCGCCAGCGGGTCAGGGCGTCGGCCTCGGCATGAGGGGCGCCGCGGCCGCGATGGTGGCCGACGGCGAGGACCGCGCCATCGGGGCCGCTGATCACGGCACCGACCAGCGGGTTGGCGCCGCGCACGCCCTCGAGGGCCGCGGCGGCGGCGAGGTCGAGCGGCTCGGCGGGGGACGGCGTCGTCGGGCAGGGCTGCGGGAGACTCACCGGGCGACCCCCTCGGCGGGGCCGTCCGGCAGGAGCGTCTCCACGGCGGGCTTCTCCCGGTCCTTGGCGCGCAGCCACACCACGAACCCGGTGAGGGTGAACAGGCCATAGACGGCGTACATGACGGCGGAGGCGTAGTAGCCGCTGCTCCAGAGCAGGGGGACGCCGACGACGTCGACCGCCACCCACACGAGCCAGAACTCGACCCAGCCGCGGGCCATGCCGTAGGTGGCCAGCAGGGAGCCGACGAAGGTCCAGGCGTCCGCCCACACCGGCTCCCAGGAACCGAGGGCGCGGAACACCGGGGTGAGCGCGAGGGTGCCGACCAGCATGCCCAGCGCGAGGAATGTGCGCCCGCCCCCGCCGGCCCACTCCGGGGTGATGGCGGGGGCGCTGGCCGCGCGGCCCCGGCGGGCGGCGTTCCAGCGGGCCCAGCCGTAGACGGAGACGGCGATGAACATGATCTGGCGGCCGGCCTGGCCCAGGAGGGTGGCGTGGTCCGCCCCGCCGAACAGGGACGCGAGGAAGACGGTGAGCAGGATCAGGTTGCCGAGGATGCCCACGGGCCAGGCCCAGACCTTGCGGGCCATGCCGCCGAGGGCCGAGGCGAGGCCGAAGACGTTGCCGACCACCTCGCGCATCAGCAGGCCGCCGCCGGCCACGGGGATGGTCCAGTTGAACAGGTCGACGAGCCAGTCCACGGGAGCGGGTCTCCTCCTCGGATCGGTCTCCGAGGGGTGCGCTCCGGGGCCCTGGCTGCGCCGGGGCGCGTGCAAGGGCTCGGCCGCGTGCCTCTCCCATCCCGACTGTACGGTCGGCACCGGAATTCCACCGGTCAGGCCGCGGACCCTGACCCTCGGGTGAGGGCGGGACGCGCGGTTAGCGGGCTGTCACCGCCGGTGCGGACTTCCACCGCATCTCGGAGCACGTTGCTTGCCAGCGAGTATGTCACGGCTCGGGATCGAGGCTGAGCCCGGCCACGCCGATCCGATCGAGACATGCGAGGAGCTCCTCCTCGTCCTGGGTGAGCCGGTCCAGGACGGCCTGGACCCTCTTCAGTGCCGGCCGTGTCCCGTAGGCCATGAACACGTTGGCCTCCCCATCCAGCTCCACCCGGCGCACCTCCGCCGGGAAGCCCAGCTCCAGGATCCGGTCCCAGGTGTGGCCCGCGTGCTCCAGGCCCCGGGACTCGAGCACTGGAGTGGCCGGCACCGGCTGCATCGGCATGGTCAGCACGTACGTGCGCTCCTCCAGCCTCTCGATCGAGGCCACGCTCGAGCCCGTCACCAGGCGGGACACCGGCACGACCGCCGGTCCGCCCCCGGCGAAGACCTCCCCGGCCAGGCCGGCCGAGACCAGCACGTCGACAACGCTCGCCAGCACCTCCGCCGAGGAGCACCACCACGCCAGCAGGGCCACGGCGTCCTCCACCGCCTCCCGCGGCCCACGCACCACCGTGGCGGAGTCCTCGCAGGCGATCCGCACCCCGGCCTCGGGCAGACACGGCCACCGCACGGAGAACAGCCCCGCCCAGAACACCCCCGGGTCCGTCACGCCCATCCGCTGCAGCAGGCCAGCGATCTCCTCGCTCGGGGCAGGCAGGACAGCGCGGACCACGTCGGCCGTGGCGTCCTCCGGTGTCACCGTGACCGCCTCCAGGGCGGCCACCCTGATGCGCTTAGCAGGCCGGGTCGTCTGCGTGTGCAGGGCGCGGGCGTCGCGCGGCCCACGAGCGGCCGGTCCGAGGGCAGCCTCCATGAGCCAGTGGTTCGCCTTGGGCTCGCCACCCCAGTTCACCTGCGCGATCCCCGCGGCCGCGTCCCACACCGCCTGCGGCAAGGGAACCTGACGGACATCGAAGACCTGCAGATCTTTGACGGGAGACGAGACCAGGAGCTCCTCCAGGGCCAGGCATTCGCGGACCCCGTCCACCATCACTTCCTCCAGGGCGGGGGCCTTCAGGCCATGGAGGCTCACAATCGGCAGCAGCGCCCAAGATACAGTCTTCACAGTCGGAAGTCTGGGCCAGACTGTGGCCGCTGGTAGGCCGGTTCCCTGCCACACCTGGAGATCCCGGATGTGGAATCTGGCCAACCCACCGATGTGCTCCGGCCGCGCGTAGCGCAACGTCAAAGACCTCAGTTTCCGCAGTCGCGCCCACTCATGGAGGTGCTCGCTGGTCCTGCCCTCGAGGCTCCACGTCCGCGGGAAGGTCCGATCCGAGGGGTGTGGACCGATCGGTCCCTCGAAGACGAGCATCCGCGCCCATGTCAGATCCCCGATCGGGACCCCGTCCCACGACCCCGACTTCTGGACCTGGATGTACCCGTCGGAGTCCGACCACGCGGTCATCTCAGCCTCCTCGTCACGCCGCATTGTGCTGGCGTCTCGCGCCGTCGACGCCGTCATTCTCGCGACTCAGCATCCTACTCGATGCGCAGGAGCGATCGGTGATAGAAGCGGTCAGTGATAGATGGGAAACAGGAGATACGAGACCCCATAGAACACCATCTTCTGCGGGAGATAACTGAGGAAGACTTCGTGGTAGTGCCGGGAATCAACGTCCGCCCTGTCCTTGTCGTATGTCAGCAGTTCCGCGCCACCCCGTGCGGCATCCGCGGCGCGGTCCACTCGGAAGAATGACGTGATCAGCACGAGGAGGGACATCCAGTTCAACCAGAGCAACCAGTCCAGCGTCTTCGAGGGGCGACCGAGCATCTCTGAGGCAGAGCCGCCCTGCCAGACACCGTCGACCGCCTCCCACGCGAGTTCGTCGATCATCGTCACGTTGTAGAGGAAGGAGAGCAGGTAGAACCCGCCGATGATCCAGAGGAGATCCGTCAGTCCGGCTGACCTCTTCAGGACCACCCAATTCAGCAGCACGAAGGTGGCGAGCAGGGCACAAGCGATCACGACGGTCACGTCGTCCTCGCCAAGGGCCGATCCTGATCTGCCATGTCATGGCTTCTCGCCCCGCCTCCACGCCCGTCGGCCTCGGCCGCGCTCATCGGATCCGCTCGAACTCGATGCCCTCGGGCCCTGAGAAGACCTCCGGAGGAGGCGCCGTCTCCAGAAGCCCCCGGTGCCGCGCGATGCACTCGAACAGGACCGTCACGAATCCGCCTGGTGACATGTCCCCCTCCTTGTCAGAGGTGTAGGTCACCGCGCTGTAGACGGCGTCCCCGCAGTGGATCTCGAACAACACCGCGTCCCCATAGGGGCCGTAGATGGCGGCACGCAGGTTCGGCCCCCACTCCACGACGAGGCCGTCACACCACTCCTCACCGAAGGTGTCGGCGAAGACCCCGGTGTACGCCGCAGTGACGCCGTCGACCTCAGAGGTGATCAGCTCGTGGAGCGGCTGACCACCGCCTGCCCCGCCCTTCGACTTCAGCACACGGGTCGAGGCCGCCCCTCCTTGGTAGCGGCTCCAAGGCCGACGGGACATCGCCATCCCGGCTCAGCCGGCGACGGCGTCGCGCGCCAGGGCGCGCAGCCCGGCGATCGCGGCGTCGGGGTCGTCGGCGCCGAACACGGCGGAGCCGGCCACGAAGACGTCCGCCCCGGCCTCGGCGGCGCGCAGGATCGTCTCCCGGTTCACGCCGCCGTCGACCTGGAGGGCGATCGGGGCGGGGGCGCCGTCGAGGGCCTGCCGGGCCCGGCGGATCTTGGGCAGGGTCACGTCCAGGAAGGACTGCCCGCCGAAGCCGGGCTCCACGGTCATCACCAGGAGCATGTCCAGCTCGGGCAGCAGGTCCAGGTACGGCTCGATCGGGGTGGCCGGGCGGACCGCCATGCCTGCCTTCGCCCCGGCCGACCGCAGGGTGCGGGCCAGCAGGACGGGCGCACGGGCGGCCTCGGCGTGGAAGGTGACCGACTCGGCGCCGGCCTCGGCGTAGTCCGGGGCCCAGCGGTCGGCGTCCTCGATCATCAGGTGGATGTCCAGGGGCAGGTCCGTGGCGGCCCGGATCGCCTGCACCACCGGCAGCCCGAGGGTGAGGTTCGGCACGAAGTGCCCGTCCATCACGTCCACGTGGACGGCGTCGGAGCCGGGGATGCGGGCGAGCTCCTCGGCCAGGCGGGCGAAGTCCGCCGAGAGGATCGAGGGGTGGATGCAGGCGCTCATGGGGCTCCTCCGGACGGTCGGGCGTGGGGTGCGGTCAGACGGGTCGGTCAGTCGATCGGGGCGCGGAACAGCGCCAGGAACATGGCGTCCGTGCCGTGCCGGTGCGGCCACAGCTGCGCGGTGTAGGCGGTGACCGGGTCCGTGCCCTCCGGCGCGGTGAGGCCGAGGTCCGCCAGCGCCACGTCCTGCAGGGCCGCGGCGGCGTCGAGTTGCTCGAGCTCCGGGTGGCGCCGGGCCAGGTCCTGGACCTGGACGATCGTCTCGGCGACGTGCGGGGAGCACGTCACGTACGCCAGCACGCCGCCGGGGGCCAGCACCCCCACGGCGGCGTCCAGCAGCTCCGCCTGTAGACCCGTCAGTTCCGCAAGATCCGCGGGCGTCCGCCGCCAGCGGGACTCCGGGCGACGGCGCAGCGCCCCCAGGCCCGTGCACGGGGCGTCCACGAGGATCCGGCCGAAGCCGCCGGCGGGGGCGTCGTCGGCGATCGTCCGGCCGTCCCCGGTGCGCACCTGCCACGCCGTCTCCGGTACGCCGGCCAGGGCGGAGCGGACGAGCTCGGCGCGGTGCGGGGCGACCTCGTTGGCCAGGACGGTGGCCCCGCGCTCGGCCGCGAGCGCCGCCAGGAGCGCGGCCTTGCCGCCGGGGCCCGCGCAGAGGTCGAGCCACCGGCCGTCGGCGTCCCCGGCGCGCGTCTCGACGGCGGCGAGGGCGCGGGCGGTGAGCTGGGAGCCGACGTCCTGCACACGCAGGACGCCCTCGCGCAGCCCGGCCAGGCGGCCGGCGTCGCCGCCGTGGTGCAGGGCGGAGCCGGGGGCCAGCGGGCCGGGCTCGGCGCCGTCGTCGATCGCGGCCTGCAGGGCCTCGGCGCCGCCGGGCACGGGCAGGCCCACGAGGTTGACCACGGGGGCGGCGTTGTCGGCGGCCAGCAGGGCCTCGAGCTCGGCGTCACGGTCCTCGGCGCCGGCCGTGGAGGGGTGTCCGGCCAGGGCCTGGCGCAGGGCGCGCACGATCCACGCCGGGTGCGAGTGGCGGACCGCGCGGGCGGCGTCGCCGCCGTCCTCCGGGGCGACGTCGGCGAGCCAGTCCTCGAGGGGCCGCTCGGAGACGCGGCGGAGCACGGCGTTGACGAACCCGGAGGGGCCGGCGCCGATCTCGGCGCGCACGAGCGCGACGGTCGCGTCGAGGGCGGCGTGGGCGGGCACGCGCATGTGCAGCAGCTGGTGGGCGCCGAGGCGCAGGGCGTCCAGGACGGGGGCGTCGATCGCGTCGAGCGGCCGGTCCACGCAGCGAGCCAGCACGGCGTCGTAGAGGCCGAGGCCGCGCAGGGTGCCGTAGGCGAGCTCGGTGGCGAAGCCGGCGTCGCGGCGGTCCAGGCGGGCCTCGCGGATGCGCCGGGGCAGGACGAGGTTGGCGTAGGCGTCCTCGGCGTGGACGGCGCGGACCACCCGGTAGGCGGTCAGGCGCGCGGGATCCGCCTGGCGGGTGCGCTGGGAGGGGGCCTGCGCGGTGCGGTGCCGGCCGGCGCCGGAGCGGCCGCGGTGGCGCTGGCGTCCGGCGGCGTCGCGGCGGTCCTCGTGGGGCCCCCCGCCCCTCGCCCCTCCGGACCGGCCGCCGCCTCGGCGTCGATCACGTCCTGCCGTGCCGTCCTGCGCGCTCATGCCTGCTCCCCTGTCCTGGTGTCCGTGGTGGCGGCCCGGCGGCGGGCGGCCTCCGCCTGCGCCTCCTGATGCTCCTGCAGGGCGTCCCCGCCGAGCAGGGCCATGGGGGCGGGCAGGCCGCGCAGCCAGTCGGCGGCGGCCATCTCCTTCTTGCCCGCCGGCTGCACGCGGCCGAGGCGGACCGCGCCGCCGCGGGTGCGCAGCCATCCGGAGCCACCGGTGGAGACCACGGCCCCGGGCGCGGATTCGGCCAGGTCCGCGGGCCATGCCTCGTCCCCCTCAGCCACGGGCAGCACCCCGGCGAGCTTGAGGCGGACGGGGGTGGCGTCGTCGTCGGTGTCCGCCAGAACGAGCCAGCCCCAGGCGCCGGGCTCAGGGGTGACCCCGTTGATCCGGGCGGCCACGGCGCGCACGTCCTGGGCGGGGTCCACGAGGCCGTCGGCGGCGGTGAGCTTGGCGGCGTGCGTCGGCTCGCCCTCCTGGGGGACGGCGACGGCGGTGCCGGCGGCGAGCTCGGCCAGGACCTGCAGCACGAGCGGGCCGCCGCGCTCGGCGAGGTCGGCGAGGACCTCGCCGGAGGTCTCCTCCGGGCCCACGGGACGCTCGATCCGCGCGAAGACGGGGCCGGTGTCGAGGCCCTCCTCGAGCCGGAAGACGTCCGCGCCGACCGAGTCCACGCCGTCCATCACCGCGCGCTGCACAGGGGCCGCGCCGCGGTAGGCGGGCAGCCGGGAGAAGTGCAGGTTGAGCCAGCCGTGCTCCGGGATGCCCAGCGCGTCCGCGGGCACGATCGCCCCGTAGGCGACGACGACGGCCACGTCCGGGGCGAGCGCACGGACCTGGTCCAGGACGGGGGCGCCGGCCTCGCCCCGCAGGCGGTCGGCCTTGAGGACGGGCACGCCGGCCTCCTCGGCAGCGCGGGCCACCGGGGACGGGGTGAGCACCCGCTTGCGACCCACGGGGGCGTCGGGGCGGGTGAGCACGCCCACGACCTCGTGCTCCGAGCCCAGCAGCGCGCGCAGCACGGGCACGGCGGTCTCGGGAGTGCCGGTGAAGAGCACGCGCAGGGGGCGGGCGTCGGCGCGCGGCTCGGGATCGGGGGTGGCGTCAGGGTGCGGATCGGTCACGGCTGAAGCCTATCGGCGCCGCCGAAGGCGGCGGCCCGGGCGGCCTCGAGGCCGCCGGCGGTCCCCGGCGATGACACCGGGGGCGGGCCGATCACACGCAGGGCGGGGCCGGCGTCGTCCACAGCCTGGGCATGGGTCCAGACCTGGCGGAGCGCCCAGAACTTGTGCCAGTGGCGGGGCAGCGCGTTCGGATTGGCCTGGTGGACGGCCACCTCCGTCTCCCCCAGCGCGACGCCGAGGAGCATCTGCGCGTCCCCATGGGCCCAGGGCTCCCACGTGCCGGCCTCGGCGTCCACGAGGGACTCCTCCGCCTTGAGCCCGGCCGTGAGCTGCATGACCACCTTCGGGTCCAGCGCCTTCACCCGCCCGTCCCGGCCCGTGCCCTTGGTCTTGTAGTCGATCAGGCACAGGCGACCGCCGATCCGCGCGACCAGGTCCAGGGTGCCGGCGTAGCCCACGGTGTGGTTCCACACGGTGATCTCGGCGGCCACGGGCTGGACGTCGTAGAGGTCCCACCACTCGTCGAACCGGTCCGCGTAGGCGCCCTCGCCGTGCTCGATCAGTCGTGCGCGGGCATCCGCCATGGTGTGCGGCCGCCCGAGGGCGCGCAGGGCGACCTGCTCGGCGTAGTCGTGGACGCGGTCCCCGCGCTCGGCCGCGGCGTCCCGGTAGCGGGCGGCGGCGTCCGCGCACTGGCGGGCCACCTGCCTCAGCCGTGCCGGCGAGCCCACCGACTCCGCCAGGCGCGGATCCTGGGCGACGGCGTTCGCGGCCATCCAGCCCACCCAGCCGTCCAGGTCCGTGCGCTCCATGCCGATCACCGTGGTGATGGAGGGGACCTCGGGCAGCCCGGACACCGAGCGCGCGTACATGCGGCCCTGCGGGGTCTGGTGGGCGAGGCGTGGCTGGGTCATGGGGCACCATTCTGGCAAACCCCGGGAGCCCGTCCGGGCCGTCCCGACGCGCGACGGGCCGGCCGATTTGGCACCCGGTGCGCGCATGGTCTAGAGTTCTTTCTCGTTGGAAATCGCGGAGAACGGTCCTGTGGCCGGTGCTGCGAAGCCCATCCTGCGGATGTAGCTCAGTTGGCTAGAGCGCCACCTTGCCAAGGTGGAGGTCGCGAGTTCGAATCTCGTCATCCGCTCGCAAGTCCCCCATCCCTGGTCGGGTGGCCGAGAGGCGAGGCAGCGGCCTGCAAAGCCGTATACGCGGGTTCGAATCCCGTCCCGACCTCGCAGGCCGTTCCTTCGGGAGTGGCGGCAAGCTTGCTTCAGTCCTCGGACTGAGGTCGAGCGCGATTGGCGCAGCGGTAGCGCGCTTCCCTGACACGGAAGAGGTCACTGGTTCGAACCCAGTATCGCGCACGGATGGATCCGTGAGGATCGCATCACGCGGATGTAGCTCAGTTGGCTAGAGCGCCACCTTGCCAAGGTGGAGGTCGCGAGTTCGAATCTCGTCATCCGCTCCACGAGAAGGGCCCCTCCTGACGGAGGGGCCCTTCTTACGTCCGGCCTGCGCTCCGCCCGACGGCGGCGACGCGCCCTCCCCGGGTGCGTCGCCGCCGTCGACGGAGGCCGTGCGGAGCTCCGGCTCAGCGGACTCCGGGGCTCACTTGGCCTCGGACTCGCCCGTCTGCCCCTCGCGCACGAGCGCGGTCATGCGGGAGACGGTGCGGAAGTACTTCTTCATGTACCCGCCGTGCATCATCTCCTGGGTGAACAGCTCGTCGAACGGCACGCCGGAGGCCACCACGGGGACGTCCTTGTCGTACAGGCGGTCCGCGAACACCACGAAGCGCAGCGCGGTGGCCTGCTCGGTGATGGTGCGCACGTCGTGGAAGGCGGCGACGTCCACGTCCTTGACCAGCTCCCGGTAGCGGGACGGGTGCACGCGGGAGAGCATCGCGGTGAGCTCGGAGAAGTCGTCCACGGACAGCACTCCGGCGTGCGGGAAGTTCGCCTCCGCCGTCGGGACGACCTGGTCGTCCGCGAGCGGGGCCGGGGCCGCCGCGAGGCCGCGGTGGCGGTAGTCCTCGCCGTCCACCCGGATGACCTCGAACTGCTCGGCGAGGACCTGGATCTCCCGCTGGAAGTCCTGGGCGGCGAACCGGCCCTCGCCCAAGGAGCCCGGCAGGGTGTTGGAGGTGGCCACCAGGCGCACGCCGGCGTCGGCCAGCTCTCGCATGAGGCGGGACATCAGGACGGTGTCCCCCGGGTCGTCCAGCTCGAACTCGTCGATGCACACCAGGGTGTATCCCTTGAGCACGTCCACGGCCTTGCGGAAGGAGAGGGCGCCCACGAGGTTCGTGTACTCCACGAACGTGCCGAACGCCTTGGGCCCGGGGGCGGCGTGCCACGTGGAGGCCAGCAGGTGGGTCTTGCCGACGCCGAAGCCGCCGTCGAGGTAGATGCCCGCCGGCTCCGCCACGGCCCGCTTGCGCCCGCCGCCGAACAGGCCGCCGAAGAGACCGCCGCCGCCGGACCCGGCGGCCGGGCCGCCGAGGGACGCCGCGAACCGACGCAGCCGCTCCACGGCCTCAGCCTGCGAGGGATGGGCCGGGTCCGGGATGTAGGAGTCGAAGGAGACCTCCCCGAACCGGTAGGAGGGCTGGAAGGCCTCGAGCAGCTGGTCCGCGGAGACCTGCGGGGAGCGCTCGGCGAGGTGGACGATCTGGGGCACGACGGCTCCATCCTGGGATCGACGGCGGGGACCTGCGTCATGCTACCGGGCGTGCGGACATGACCCCCCGTGTCCGGAGTGAGGCCACCCTGACCCAATACGTCCCACCGGTGTGGCGTAATCTGGGCGCCATGACCGACACCGCCGAGAAGTTCTCCCAGTACGCCCACCCCGAGAGGCTCGTGACCACCGACTGGGTGGCCGAGCACGTCGACGACGACGACGTGGTGGTCCTCGAGTCCAACGAGGACACCCTGCTGTACTCCACCGGCCACATCCCCGGCGCCGTGAAGATCGACTGGCACACCGAGCTCAACGACGAGGCCACCCGCGACTTCGTGGGTCCGGAGGCCTTCGCCGAGCTGGCGGCGTCCAAGGGCATCTCCCCCGACACCACCGTGGTGTTCTACGGCGACAAGTCCAACTGGTGGGCCGCCTACGCCCTGTGGGTGTTCACCCTGTACGGCCACGAGGACGTCCGCCTGATGGACGGCGGTCGGGACAAGTGGCTCGCCGAGGGGCGCGAGACCACCCGTGAGGTCCCCGAGGTGACCCGCGGCGACTACCCCGTGCGCGAGCGCGACGACGCCACCGACCGTGCCGCCCGCGAGGACGTCCTCGCCGCCCTGGGCACCACCCCGCTGATCGACGTGCGGTCCCCCAAGGAGTACACGGGCGAGACCACCCACATGGACGGCTACCCCCAGGAGGGCACCCTCCGCGGCGGCCACATCCCCACCGCCGCGTCCGTGCCGTGGGCCAGGGCCGCCAACGAGGACGGCACCTTCAAGACCCGCGCGGAGCTCGAGGCGATCTACCGCGACGAGGCCGGCCTCGGCGAGACCGACGCGGTGATCGCCTACTGCCGCATCGGCGAGCGCTCCTCCCACACCTGGTTCGTGCTCAAGCACCTGCTCGGCTACCGGGACGTGCGCAACTACGACGGCTCCTGGACCGAGTGGGGCAACGCCGTGCGCGTGCCCATCGTCCAGGGCGAGCAGCCCGGCGAGGCCCCCGCGCGCTGAGACCGGCCCGCTCCCCCGCACCCGGACCGACGACGGCGCCTCTCACCTCCGTGGAGGTGAGAGGCGCCGTCGTTCTGGCGGGAGGGCGGGGTCAGGCCCCGGTCACGGTGCGGACGACGCCGTAGACGATGCCGCTGACGGCCACGAGGCCGGCGATGGTGACGAACACGTTCGACAGGGCGCCGCGGTACGGGGCCAGCGCCGGGAGACGGCGGATCGCGTACATGGGCATGAGGTACAGGATGATCGCGATCACGGGGCCGGCGACGGTCTCGATGAGCCCCAGCACGCCCGGGTTCGCGATGGCCACCAGCCACGTGGTCACGAAGATGAACGCGGCGGTGCCCAGACGCAGGACCCGGTCGCTGATGCGGGTGCCGTCCGGGTCCACGGTGGAGCGGACGATGCCGGCCGCGCCCTCCGCGGTGCCCAGGTAGTGGCCGAAGAACGAGGACACGATCGCCAGGATCGCCACGATGGGCCCCAGCGCGGAGATCAGGGGCGCGTCGTGGACGTTGGCCAGGTGGGACAGCACCGGCAGGTTCGCCTCCTTGGCGGCCGCCATCCCGTCCGGGCCCAGGGCCAGCACGCAGGACCACACGAAGAACATGGTGAACACCACCAGCAGGCCCGTGGTGCGGGCCAGGACGGCGGAGGCGCGCGTGGCGGCGGCCGGACCGTACCGGCGCTGCAGGGCGAGCGAGAACTGGGAGATCGCCGGGGAGTGGTTGAAGGCGAACACCAGCACAGGGATCACGAGCCACAGGGACATGAGCACCTCGCCCACCCCCGGGGCGGGGCCTGCCGTCAGCGCGCCCAGGTCCCACGAGGGGATGAGGTACAGGCTGGTGCCGAACAGGATCAGGATCAGCGGGTAGACCAGCCAGCCGGTGACGGCGAGCATGATGCGCTGGCCGGCCACCATCACGGCCATTATGAGGGCGATCAGGACGAAGGACAGGAGCGCCCGCGGCGGGGAGGCCATGCCCAGCTGGTGGACCAGCAGCGAGTCCACGGTGTTGGTGATGGACACGCCGTAGATCAGGACGATCGGGTAGATGGCCAGGAAGTACAGGACCGTGATCGCCATCCCCGGGCCGCGGCCGAAGGACGCGCGGGCCACGGCCGTGATGTCGTCGCCGGCGTTCGGGGAGGCGCACACGAAGCGGGACAGGGCCCGATGCGAGAAGTACGTCATCGGCGCGATCAGCAGCGTGGCCAGGGCGAGCGGCCAGATCCCGCCCATGCCCGCGTTGATGGGCAGGAACAGCACGCCGGCGCCGACGGCGGTGCCGACCAGGGAGACCATCCAGTGGCGCTCGAACGCCCGGTCCGGGCGAGGATCGGCGGGGCTGGTTCCGGCGGGGGCGCCGGCGGTGTCGGACTGGCCTCTGACATGGGCGTTCGTCGCCGAAGGGGAACCGGAGGGAGGCATGCGCGCCAGTGGTAGGAGCATTCGCCGGTGACCCCGGACACGGCCCGGACCCGGCGCGGCGCCGGGCCCTAGACTGGGGCACCATGACCGACACCGCCGTGCCCGCGAACCTGGCCGAGATCATCGACGACTTCGCCGGGGTGCCCGACCCGCAGAAGCTCGAGCTGCTGCTCGAGTTCGCCGACGAGCTGCCCGCCCTGCCGTCCCGCTACGACGGGCACGAGGAGGAGATGGAGCAGGTGGTGGAGTGCCAGTCCCCGCTCTTCCTGGCCGTCGAGCTCGAGGACGGCGCCACCGGCGACGACGCCCCGGTCCGCCTGTTCATCACCGCCCCACCCGAGGCCCCCACCACGCGCGGCTTCGCCTCCGTGCTCTCCCAGGGCCTCGACGGCCTCACCGCGCGGCAGATCCTCGACGTCCCCGAGGACATCCCCTCCCGCCTGGGCCTGCAGAAGGCGCTGACCCCGTTGCGCCTGCGCGGGATGTCCGCGATGCTCGGCCGCATCAAGCGCAACGTGCGCGAGCAGGCCGGGATCGCCTGAGGCCCGTGGCCCGACGCTCCCCCGCCCCCTCCGGCGCCCCCACGCCCGCGGTCCAGGTCCTCCTGGACGCGGGCGTGGCGCATCGGGTGCTCTCCTTCGACGCCGGAGCCGACGCCGCAGGGCCCGGCCTCGGCGTTCAGGCCGCCGAGGCCCTCGGCGTGCCGCCCGAGCGCACCTTCAAGACGCTCATGGTGGCCCTGCCCGACGGCGACCTCGCCGCGTGCTGCATTCCCGTGAGCGGCCGGCTGGACCTGCGGGCCGCGGCGGCCGCCCTCGGGGTGAAGCGGGTGGCGCTGGCCGAGCTCGCCGTCGCCGAGCGGCGCACCGGCTACGTGCGCGGGGGCATCTCCCCGCTGGGCCAGCGGCGCCGCCACCGGGTGGTGGTGGACGCCTCCGCGCTCGCGGGCGGACGCATGTACGTCTCCGCCGGCCAGCGGGGCCTGGACCTCGAGCTGGACCCGGAGGACCTGGTGCGGCTCACCCAGGCCGTGGTGGCCGACGTCGTCGCCGCCTGAGCCGCGCAGGGGTCCGGCGGCCGGGCCGACGGGGCGTCGTCAGCGCAGCAGGGCCGCGATCTCCTCGCCCAGCTGCGGGGCCAGCGTGCGGGCGAACGTGGCGGTCAGGTGGTTGGAGTCGAAGAACACGACCGCCTCCCCCACCACGGGCGCGCACTCGCCCTCGCCGGGGCAGATCAGGTGGGTCAGGTCGATCACATCCCACTCGGGGTCCCGGCCGGCGGCCGCGGTGAGCTCGGGCGCCCCGGAGTCGGCGATCGCCTCCGCCCGGTCGTAGGCGCACGCGGCCGGGTCGTCCGGGTTCTGCTCGAGGCACCGCGGGACGTTGAGCCCTGCCCACGGGGAGTCCTGGACGACCGCGAGACGGCCGGCATGCGGGGCGAGACGACGCCAGGCCTCGGCCATGCCCTCCTCGTAGGAGGGCCCGGAGAGCGTGTCGTGGGAGGCGGCCGTGACGAGGACGAGGTCCGGCCGCAGCCGCTCGGCGACCCCGGGGAGGCGCTCGTTCCACTCGCCGCAGGCGGTGTACTCCTCGCCGTCGTGCTCGGTCACAGCCGTGGACACCCCGCAGGAGGCCTTCGTGTGGGAGACCACGCGCCAGTCGCGCTCCTCCGCGAGGACCTCCAGGGGCGCGGTCCACTGGCTGGCGTGGGAGTCGCCCAGCAGGAGGATCACCGTCTCGGCGTCCGGGTCGCCGAACTCGCACGCCTGCGGCTCGACGTCCGTGTAGCCCAGCTGGCAGCCCTCCAGGTGGGCCGGGGAGCGGTCATCGTCGGCGACGGCCGGGGCGGGGACCATGCGGCCGCCGCCCGCGAGCGCGGCCATGGGGTCCTCTCCGGAAGCCGGTGCCTGGGCGCCGGCGACCTGGACGTCCGTGCCCGGCCGCTGCGGGACGGCGGCGACGCCGGCGGTGAGGACGAGGGCCCCGAGGGCGGCGGAGGCGGCCATGCCCACGCCGCCGCGGGTGAGGGCCCGGCGTCGCCCGGCCAGGACGGGCCCGTGCAGGGCCGGCAGCTCGACGGCGCGACGCAGCAGCCAGGCCAGCCCCACGGAGGCCAGTGCGAGCGTCAGCCCCAGCCACAGGGGCAGGCGGGCGTCGGGGAAGCGCCACGCGGCGAGGGTCAGCACCGGCCAATGCACGAGGTACAGGGAGTAGGACAGGTCGCCGATCCACTGCATCGGCCGGGTGGCCAGCAGGCGGGCCGGATGCCAGGCGGTGGAGCCGTCCTCGTGGGCGCCGGCGAGGATGACCAACGCCGATCCCGCCACGGGGACGGCGGCCACGACGCCCGGGTAGGCGGCCTCACCGGAGATCGCGACCAGCGCCACGGCGATCATCGCCAGTCCGACCCAGCCGAGCCCGGCGCGGACGGCGGCGGGGATCACCGGCAGGACCACGAGGGCCGCGGCCAGGGCGGCGCCGAGGGCCAGCTCCCACACGCGCGTCGTGGTGACGAAGTAGGCCGCCCCCGGGTCGGTGGAGGAGTGGACGGCGGAGTGGACGAAGGACGCCAGCCCCAGCACGCCGGCCGTCAGGAGGACGCGCCGCGCGGCCACGGGCGCGCTGGGACGCCGTCGGACGGGGCCGGACGCGGCGGCGTCGGACCGGCGGCCGCGTCGGATCAGGGCGCCCGCACCGACGGTGACCAGGACCACGAGCAGGGGCCAGAAGAGGTAGAACTGCTCCTCCACGGCCAGCGACCAGTAGTGCTGGTAGGGGCTGGCAGCCTCCTCCTGCGCGAAGTAGTCGGTGCTCTCCGCGGCGAAGAGCCAGTTGACCACGCTCAGGGCGGAGGCGACGGCGGTGGCGCCCAGGCGCGCCCACTCTCCCGCGGGCATCACGAGCATCCCGGCGGCGAGCGTGAGCACCAGGACCACGAGCGCCGCGGGCAGGATGCGGCGGGCCCGGCGGGCGTAGAACTCGGTCAGGGCCACCCGGCCGGTCCGGTCCACCTCCTTGAGCAGCAGCCCGGTGATCAGGAAGCCGGAGATGACGAAGAAGACGTCCACCCCCACGAATCCGCCCGGCACGGCGGTGACGCCGGCGTGGAAGACCAGGACCGCCAGGACCGCCACGGCGCGCAGGCCCTGAATGTCCCCGCGGAAGCGGTGCAGGCCGAGCCCGGGGGTCAGCGGACGGGGTGCGGTGGGCGGGGCCATGGGTCTCCTGGTGGGTCGGCTCAGGGGGCGGGACGGGTCTGGCGGCGCACGGCCGCCACCCGCTGCAGGACGGTGATCAGGGAGGCGGCGGCGAGCAGGGCCAGGACGGCGGTGAGCACGACGGTCGGCAGACCCAGACCGGTCAGCCCGGCGAAGACCAGGGTCAGCACGAGCCGCTCGGCGCGCTCGGCCACGCCGCCGGACGCGGTCAGGCCCAGGGACTCCGCCTTGGCCCGGACGTAGGACACGAGCATCCCCAGGGCCAGGCACACCCCGGCCAGCACCCCCACAGGGGCCGCCTGCCCGGCGCCGAAGCCCCACCAGCACAGGGCCAGGAAGATGGATGCGTCCTGCACCCGGTCCAGGGTGGAGTCCAGGAAGGAACCCCAGGGCCCGGTGGTGCCGGCCTCGCGGGCCATGATCCCGTCCACGAGGTCCGAGAAGACGAACAGCGTGATCACGATCGTGCCCCAGAAGAGCTGGTCCATCGGGTAGAGGATCAGCGCCGCGGCGCTCACGCCCACCGTGCCCGCCACGGTCACCGCGTCCGGGCTCACCCCCGCACGCAGCAGGGCGCGGGCCACCGGGGTGAACAGGCGGGTGGTGGCCCCGCGGGCGTGGCGGTCCAGCATCAGGCGGACGCCCCCGGGGTGCGGGGGGCGTCCGTGCCGGTGGGCGCGGACGAGGCGGCCTGCGTGTTGCGCTCGCGCCGGGCGGCGTGCTCGGCGGCGGCCTGCGGCCAGACCCGCGCGAGGATCTCGCGGGTCTGCCCGAGTGTCTGGGACATGTTCTTGGTGTGGGCGATGATCGGCAGGAAGTTCCCGTCCCCCGTCCAGCGCGGCACCACGTGCTGGTGCAGGTGCGCGGCGATCCCCGCACCCCCGGCCACGCCCTGGTTCATGCCCAGGTTGTAGCCCTTGGGGCGGGTGGCGGCCTCGAAGGCGAGCATCGCGGTCTGCGCCAGGTCCGCCATCTCCCGCGTCTCCTCGGCGGTGGCGTCGGTGTACATGGGGATGTGGCGGTACGGGCACACCAGGAGGTGGCCCGGGTTGTACGGGTACAGGTTGAGGATCACGAAGCACGTGGCGCCCCGGTGGACGATCAGGGAGGACTCGTCGTCGCGGGCCGGGGCCGCGCAGAACGGGCACGTGTGTTCGTCCGTGACCTGGTCCGGGCCGGCCTGGATGTAGGCCATGCGGTGCGGGTTCCAGAGCCGCTCGAACGGGTCCGGCACGCCGGGCAGGGCGAAGGCGTCCGTGGTCGCGGCATCCCCCGCCGGGTCCCCGTACGGGGACCCGGCGGGACCGCCGGCGTGGGCGCCGTCGTCGTCGGGGCCGGTCACGGGGTCACCTCGCGGTCCCGCACCGCCTTCACGATGCGGGCCACGGCCTCGTCCACCGGGACGCCGTTGTCCTGCGTGCCGTCCCGGAAGCGGAAGGAGACCGCGCCGGCCTCGGCGTCCTCGCCGCCGGCGATCAGCACGAACGGCACCTTCTCCTTGGACGCGGAGCGGATCTTCTTCGGGAAGCGGTCCGAGGAGTCGTCCAGGCGCGCCCGGATCCCCTCGGCGCGCAGGCGCGCGACGACGTCGCCCAGGTAGTCGTTGAACGCCTCGGCCACCGGGATGGCCACGACCTGCTCGGGCGCGAGCCACGCCGGGAAGGCGCCCGCGTAGTGCTCGGTCAGGACGCCGAGGAAGCGCTCGATCGAGCCGAACAGGGCGCGGTGGATCATCACGGGACGCTGACGGGTGCCGTCGGCGGCCTGGTACTCGAGGTCGAAGCGCTCGGGCAGGTTGAAGTCCAGCTGGATGGTGGACATCTGCCACGTGCGGCCGATCGCGTCGCGGGCCTGCACGGAGATCTTCGGGCCGTAGAAGGCGGCGCCCCCCGGGTCCGGGACCAGCTGCAGGCCGGAGGCCTCGGCGACCTCGGCGAGGGTGCGCGTGGCCTCCTCCCAGATCTCGTCCGAGCCGACGGACTTCTCCGGGTCCTTGGTGGAGAGCTCCAGGTAGAAGTCGTCCAGGCCGTAGTCCTTGAGCAGGTCGAGGACGAAGGTCAGCGTGGTGGTGAGCTCCTCCTGCATCTGCTCGCGGGTGCAGTAGATGTGGGCGTCGTCCTGGGTCATGCCGCGCACGCGGGTGAGGCCGTGGACCACCCCGGACTTCTCGTACCGGTACACCTGCCCGAACTCGAACAGCCGCAGCGGCAGCTCGCGGTAGGAGCGCCCGCGGGAGCGGAACACCAGATTGTGCATGGGGCAGTTCATGGGCTTGAGGTAGTAGTTCTGCCCCTGCTTGGTGATCTGCCCGGTCTCCGGGTCGCGCTGCTCGTCGATCTGCATGGGCGGGAACATGCCGTCGGCGTACCAGTCGAGGTGCCCGGAGACCTCGTAGAGGTGCTGCTTGGTGATGTGCGGGGTGTACACGAACTCGTACCCGGCCTGCTCGTGGCGGGTCCGCGAGTAGTCCTCCATCTGCTTGCGGATCACGCCGCCGCGGGGATGGAAGACGGGCAGGCCCGAGCCGAGCTCGTCCGGGAAGGAGAACAGGTCCAGCTCGGCGCCGAGCTTGCGGTGGTCGCGACGCTCGGCCTCGGCCAGGCGCTCCTGGTAGGCCTTGAGGTCCTCCTTGGAGGCCCACGCGGTGCCGTAGATGCGCTGCAGCTGCTTGTTCTTCTCGTTGCCGAGCCAGTACGCGGCGGCGGAGCGGGTCAGGGCGAAGCCGTTGCCGATCAGCTTGGTGCTGGGCAGGTGGGGGCCGCGGCAGAGGTCGCACCACACGGCGTCGCCGGACTTGCGCTCCACGTTGTCGTAGATCGTGATCTCGCCGGCGCCGACCTCCACGGAGGCGCCCTCGCCGGCGTTCTCGGCGTCGTCCTTCTTGCCGAGCAGCTCGAGCTTGTACGGCTCGTCCGCCATCTCGGCGCGGGCCTCGTCCTCGGTGACCACGCGGCGGCGGAAGGTCTGGCCGGACTTGACGATGCGCTGCATCATCTTCTCCAGCTGCTTGAGGTCCTCCGGGGTGAAGGGCTCGGCCACGTCGAAGTCGAAGTAGAAGCCGTCCATGATGAACGGGCCGATGCCGAGCTTGGCGTCCGGACGCAGCTGCTGCACCGCCTGGGCCATGACGTGGGCGGTGGAGTGGCGCAGCACGTCCAGGCCGTCCGGCTCGGTGAGGTCCACCGACTCCACGGACTCGCCGCCGTGCAGCTCGCGGGAGAGGTCCCAGAGCCGCCCGTCCACGCGCATCACCACCGTGGTGGGCTGGTCCGCGAAGAGCTCGGTGCCGGTGATGCCGTGGGTCACCTCCCGCATCTGTCCGTCGACGGTCAGCAGGATGTTGTTCGGCTCGCTCACGAGTGCTCCTCAATCGGGTCAGGCTTCCGGGCGGGTGGCGTACGGGGGCCACCGCCAGCCGCGGTCCATTCTAGGCGGGCGGGACCAGGCGGGAGGCCGGGGCGGCCGCTCCCTGCGGTGCGGGCGCGGGGGCGGGTCCCGGCCGGGCCGCCACCCGGGCGGCCATGGGCACCGCGACGTCGGGACGCACCTTCACCGGCCACCCCCCGGTGCCGTGGTGCGGGATGTCCGGCACGGCGCCCGGGACCTCGACGCCGCGGCGGCGCAGGGCGGCGGAGCGGCGGTCCGCGGCGAGCCAGGCACGCCAGCGGTCACGGGTGGCGTCCAGGTAGTCCGGGTCCGGGAGCGTCTCGGGGCGGTGCAGATCCCACGCGCGGACCGCCTGCACGGACACCGCCCGGGCGCCGGTGCGGCGGACGGTGCCCTCGATCAGCAGCAGCCGCGCGGAGAAGAGCATCTCCCCCGAGGCGTGCTGGGCCTCGGTGAAGAAGGAGGCGTCCACGCAGCCGGTGCCGTCGTCCACCGAGAGGAACACCACGCGCTTGCCCGAGCGCATGGGCGGGGTCTGGGTGGCCACCCGCACCCCGGCCACGAGCACGCGGGACTGGGTGCGCCGGGACAGCAGGTCCTTCGCCCGCGTGACGCCGAGGGCGTCCAGGTAGGGGGCGTGGGAGTCCATGAGGTGGGCGGTCACGTCCAGGGCGGTGAGGTCCAGCTCGGTGCGCACCGCCGCGTCCCGGGACGGTTCGGGGAACAGCGGGGCCAGGGCCGTCAGCTCGGTGTCCGGCAGGTCCAGGGCGAGCTGCCCGTCCACCTGGCGCGGCCGGGATGGCCGCGAGCGCCGCGCGGCGCGGCCGGGGGCGTCGCTGCGCGTGGCGGAGTGCTGCAGCTCGAGGTGGTGGACGAGGTCGGTGCGGGAGGCGCCGCCGGGGGGCAGGAGGCAGTCGAGGGCCCCGAGCTGGGCGAGGCGTTCGAGGCTGCGGGCGGTGGGGCGGGCCCGGTCCCGGACGTCGGCGAGGCTCGCGTAGGGCCGTCCGGCGTCGAGACGGTCGATCTCGGCGTCGCTGAGCCCGGAGAGGGCGGTGAGGGGCAGGCGGATGCCCCAGCGGTCGGCGTCGGAGGGGGCGGCGTCGGGGACGCTCCGTCCTGTGGGGCGCCCGTCCACCTCGGGATGGGAGGGGATGCGCTCGACGCGGACGTGGCGGGTGGAGCGGTTGACGTCCACGGGCAGGACGGGGATGCCCATGCGGCGGGCCTCGGCGACCATGAGGCGGGCGGGGTACATGCCGGGGTCGTGCTCGAGGATCGCGGCCATGAAGGCGGCGGGGTGGTGCGTCTTGAGCCACGCGGAGTGGTAGGTGGGCACGGCGAAGGCGGCCCCGTGGGCCTTGCAGAAGCCGAAGGAGCCGAAGGCGTGGAGGGTGGCCCAGACCTCGTCGATCACGTCGAGGCCGTAGCCCTTCTCGAGGGCGGCGGAGCGGAAGAACGCCTCGACCCGCCGCTCCTCGGGGCCGCCGATGAGGCGGCGCAGCTCGTCGGCGCGGGCGAGGCCGCAGCCGGTCATCACGTCCATGGTGCGCAGGACCTGCTCGTGGAAGACGGTGACGCCGTGGGTCTCGGCGAGGACGGGCTCGAGGTCGGGGTGGGGATAGTGGGCGGGGGCCCACCCGTGGCGGTGCTCGAGGAAGGGCCGGACCATGTCGGACTGCATGGGGCCGGGGCGGAAGAGGGAGATGTCCACGGTGAGGTCGTTGAACTCCCGCGGCTCGAGCTTGCCGATCAGCTCGCGCTGGCCGGGCGACTCGATCTGGAAGCAGCCGAGGGTGTGGGTGGTGCGGATCATCTCGTAGGTGGCGCGGTCGTCCAGGGGGACCTGCTCGAGGTCGATCCGCTCCCCCGTGGTGCGCTCCACCTCCTGGAGGGTGTAGGCGATCGCGGACTGCATGCGCACGCCGAGGATGTCGAGCTTGAGGAAGCCCATCGGGTCCATGTCGTGCTTGTCGAACTGGCTCATGGGCAGGCCCATGCCGGAGGGCTGGACGGGGGTGCGGTCCAGCAGGTGCGCGTCGGAGAGGATGACGCCGCAGGGGTGCATGGAGATGTGGCGGGGCAGGCGGTCCAGTCGCTCGGTGAGGTCGACGAGCAGGTCGAGCTGGTGGCGCCCCTCGCGGCGGCCCGAGTCGATGCGCCCGGCGAGGTCGGAGAGCTCGGGCATGCGGGTGAGGGCGCCGCGGAAGTCGGAGGCGGAGAAGCGCCAGAGCTGCTTGGCGATCCCGTCCACCTCGTGCTCGTCCATGCCGAGGGCCAGGCCGGCGTCGCGGACGGCGCCGCGGGCGCGGTAGGCGTTCTGCATGCTCATCAGGGTGGTGCGCTCGGGCCCGAAGCGGGCGACGACGGCGTGGTAGATCTCGTGCCGGCGGGCGGACTCCACGTCGATGTCGATGTCCGGGAGGGTGGAGCGGTCGTCCGAGAGGAAGCGCTCCATGATCAGGCCGTTGGCCATGGGGTCCACGTGGGAGATCCGCAGGGCGTGGTTGACGAGGGAGGATGCGCCGGAGCCGCGGGCGGCCACGCGCACACCCATGCCCTCGATGAGGTCCACGACGGCGGCGACGGTGAGGAAGTACCCGGCGAAGCCCAGGCGGGTGATGATGCCGAGCTCGTGCTCGGCGCGGTCCTCGAGGTCCCGGGCGGCGCGGCTGGTCCCGAACCGGCCGGCCCCGGTGTGCAGCGCGGGGTAGCGGGCGGCGAGGCCCTCGAGGGTGCGGCGGCGCAGCACCGCGTCCGGGTCCCCCTCGATGCCGACGACGGCGGCCTCGGGCACGCGCGGCACGCCCCACCCGAGGTCGGCCTCGGGGTCGACGGCGCAGGCCTCGGCGAGGGCGCGGGTGGCGGCCAGGAGCGGTCCGGGGCGCTCGTCCGCGGCATCGGCCACCTCCCGGGCGATCCGGTGCATGGCCTCGGTGGGCTTCAGCCAGCCCTGGCCGTTGGGCTGGAGGTCGTGGACGGCGTCCAGGGAGGACAGGGCGCGGACGGCGTCCAGGACGTCCGCGGTGGCGGCGCCGTCCGGGGCGGCGTAGCGGACCGCATTGGCGAGCACGGCGGGGACGCGGGCGGCGCGGGCGGCGCGCAGCATCTTCACGGCGTGGCCGGTGTCCAGGCGCTGGCCGGGGGCGGAGAGGTGGCTGACGACCTCCACGTGCGGCGTCCCGGCGGGCAGGGCGGAGCGCCAGCGGCGCAGCGCGGCGGCCCCGGCGGCGGTGCGACGGTGGGCCAGGTGGCGGCCCACGTCCGAGTCGGGGCCCAGGAGCACGGCCAGCTCGGGCGTGGCGGGGCGGGAGGGGTCGGCCGCGTGGGGCACGGGCCCGGTCGCCGCGGCGGCGAGCTCGGCCACCGATGCCCACGGCTCGCCGCTGGCGGATCCCCCGGTGGTGCGGGCATGGGCGGCGGACACCACGCGGCACAGGGCGCGGTACCCGGTGCCCTGCCGGCCGCCCCGGGCCAGGACCACCACCCGCCCGGCGGGCTCGTCCTCGGCCCAGCGCACGGCGAGGTCCACGCCCACGATCGGGGTGATCCCGTGGCGCAGGCACGCGGCCACGTGCTTGGCGGTGCCGTAGAGGCCGTCCCGGTCCGTGCAGGCGAGCAGGTCCATGCCCGCGGCCGCGGCGGCGGCGGCGAGGTCCGCGGGCCAGCTCACTCCGTAGTGGGCGCTGAAGGCGGAGACCACGTGCAGGTGCGGGAAGGCGCTCATGCCGTGCGCCGCAGGGTCCCCGCCGCGGCGGGCTCGTGCACGCGCACGAGCCGCCAGCGTCCCGAGTCGAGGTGATGGGCGAGGTCCAGGGTCCGCACGGGGGCGTGCGCGGCCCGGGCCAGGCTCACCTGGAGCCGCCAGATCTCGTGGTCCACGAGACCGGGTCCGCGGCCCTTCTCGGCGCGGACCTCCTCGGCCCACCAGCGCCGGCGCTCGAACCAGCGCAGCGGTCGCTCGGCCAGGACGTACTCCCGGCCCTCCCAGCGCAGGCGGGCGGGTGCCCCGTCCTGCGCGCACTCCACGGCGACGGACTGCGTGAAGGTCCCCATGCTCTCTCCCTGGATGGCTCACGGTCGGAGCCCGCCGGCGGACTGCCGGCAGGCCTCGGGGTGCGGCCACCCGGCGGGAAGATCCGGGCGGGGGAAGAATGCGGGGAAGCAGGAGGGCTCGAGGTCCTCGGATGCCGCACACCCATCATACTCGAACACATGTTCGAATGCGATGCTCTCAACGTATGAAGCGGGGCGGACACGTTAAGGCCGGGAGCGGGCCCGCCCCCGCGCCGAGCGGGCGCGGGGGCGGACGGAGGACGGCGGGCGGCCGGCGGGCGCCGTCGTCGTGGGCGGCGGGACCGGGGCTCAGGCCTTCACGTAGGCCGGGAACGGCACGGGCTCGGCGAGGGGCTGGCCGGCCGAGTCCATGTCGATCCCGAGGTCGCGCGCCCACACCACGCGGGTGCCGCCGGCGTAGACGGCCGTGTTGCGCTCGTCGAGCTCGAACACGCGCGCGCCGCGGAGGGTGTGCTGGTCCCACGTGCCGTCGTTGAGGCCGTACGTGTCGAACCCGGTGCCGGGGGCGTAGCCGAGCTCGATGCCGAAGAAGTTCCCCTTGTAGGTGTTGATGTGGTCATGGCCGCAGTAGATGCCCTTGACCTCGCCGCGCTCCTTCACGGAGGCGTAGATGCCGGAGTTCACGAGGCCCATGTACACGTCCTCGTGCTTCACGCCCTCGATCCCGAAGCGGGCCACGGCCGAGGCGTGGTCCGAGGCCTCCTCGACGCTCTGCGCGGCATGCCACAGCTGGGCGTGCTCGTGCGTGGGGATGTGGAAGAACATGAGGCCGGGGTTCTGCTTGCCGAACCGGGACGCGGTGGCCTCGGACGTCTCCTCGTACCAGCGGACCTGCTGGGGGCGGATCCAGTCGTAGGACTTGAAGCCGCCCGTGGACTGGCCATGGGTGTCCGCCTCGGTGGCGTACCGGCCGGAGTCCAGCAGCCAGATCGCGAACGCCGGGGCGGCGCCGCGGGAGCCGCGCACCAGGATCTGCGCGTTGCTGTGACCGGGGACGCCCGGGACCGGCGCCGGGTTGAGGTTGTGCTTGTACTGGCGCACGAAGTCGAGGATGCGGGACTCCGTCATGGTGGTGCCGTGCCCCTCCACCGAGTCCTCGTCATGGTTGCCGAAGGTGATGGCCCACTTGACGCCGCGCGACTCCATGGGGGAAACGAAGTTGTTGTACGCCTGCTTGACCTCGAGGTCAGTCTTCGGCGAGCCGTCGATCACGTCGCCGTTGATGAGGGCGAAGTCGGGCCGCTCCCGGTCCAGGACCTTGCCCATGAACTCGAGGGTGCGGCGGTCCGAGTCGGCGCCACCCTGGGTGTCGTTGAACTGCACGATCCTCATGCGGCGGGACGGGCCGAAGGCGAGCGGCATGGCCGCGCTCGCGGAGTGGCCGCGACGGGGACCGCCCGCATGGGAGGGACGGGCGTGCGCGGGGGCGGCGGCGAGGGTGCCGGCCGCCGCCAGCGCGCCGGCGGTGAGCAGGCCGCGGCGACCGACGCCCGAGGTGGCGTCGGGGGTCGGCTCGGGGTGCGGGGCGAAGGTCTTCTCGGTCATGGCGGTCCCTCCTGGAGTTCGGCGACGCGCGGATCGCGGCGCCGACGCCGACGCTAGGAACCCCCGGTGGCCCGGGCGTGACACCGGGGAGAGGGGCCGGCGAACACCGTGGGAACGGCCCGACGTGGGCTCGGCGCGCTGCCGCGCCGGTGCCGCCCCGAGCCCGCGGAAGGGCCGCCGGAAGGGGCGCTCCGTCCTGTGGAAAGTTTGGGCTGGACGCGCCGGGACTGCCTAGACTGCGTGACGAGCACCACTCGACCGCCCTCGGCGGTGGCGCCGCGGGACCGGCGTCGGAGGTGCCCGCGGAACCGGACGTCTTCTCAGGAGGGGACCATGACGACCCTGCCCACGCCTCGGCGCACCCTGCGCCGCCACCGACTCACACGGACGAGCACCTTCGGGGCGGCGCTCCTGCTGGCCCTCGCCGCCTGCGGCGCCGACTCCCCCGATCCGGACGCCTCCCCGAGCGAGCCGTCCGCGTCCGTGACGCCCGGTCCGGCCACCACGACGACGGCGGCGGCCCCCGCCTCGGAGTCGGAGTCCTCGTCCGCGAGCGCCACCGCGGGCGGCTCGACGAGCGGGTCCCCCACCGACGACGGTGCGTACGTCCCCGCCTCTGAGAAGGGACCGGCGCGGAACGTGCCGAAGCCCGTGATGCCCGAGGCCGTGAAGGAGGACACCCCGGAGGGAGCGGAGGCCGCAGTCGAGTACTGGTGGGACGCCGTGTACTACCTGCAGCAGACGAACGACCCGGAGCCGCTCAAGGCGGTGTCAACCACGGAGTGCAAAATCTGCTCTTCCTACATCGACACGATCGACCAAATTTACACTTCAGGCGGATGGCACACTGGCACAGCACCCTCCATCGACTCGATCATTACTCAGGATCTGGAATACGCCAGCTCCTCGACAATGCTGATGACAATAGAGGCAGGACGCGCATATTCAGAGGATGGCGCTGTTGTAGCCGACACGGAAGTGCCGCGGGAATCCAAGCAGCCCTGGCGGGCAATTACTCGGTTCGACGACGCTAAATCTCGGTGGCTGGTCGAAGAAGCTACCTACGAGGGGGCAGACGAGTGAGACCGTCTCGCATTCTCGCGCTGGTGCTCGTATCGCCACTTTTAATGACAGGGCCCGCATTGGCACAAGACAGCTCGACCACTCGCTGCGCAGAGAGAAACAGGAACGCCTCCGTAAATGGTCAGTCCATTGCTGTGGAAGTTGGCTGCTCAGGAGACGCCACCGAAGAGGCTCTCCAAAGGGCCAGAAAACTGGCGGGGGGAGAGGTGCAGAGTGGCGACCAGACTTCTGCCACACCCCCACCCACCACGAAACGCACCACCCTCGTGAGCGGCTGCCTCGAGAGCCTCGCCGGTGAGCCCGGCATCGACGGCTGCTTGGGGCAGGAGGATGCCTTCTGCCCCGGTGAGGACAGCACGTGGGTGGTCCCCGAAACCACGGACACGGCCGCCCCCGGCGAACCGCCCACCTACGGCATGCGTCAGTGCACGCAGTCGGGTGCCGGACCGGACCCGGCCGCGGACGGGGTGGACGCCCGGCCGGCGGTCAGCATCGACGACGTCGCCGAGCTGTTCGCTCCGGAGCCGCGGATCCTCTCCGACGACGAGGGCCGCGGCGTCCGCAACGCCGAGACGAACTTCTACACCGAGGGCGAGGTCCGGACCCTGCGCACCACCATGAACGGCGAGGAGGTGGACCTGCGGCTCACTCCCATCCAGTACATCTGGGACTACGGGGACGGCTCCGCCCCGCACGTCACGTCGGTGCCCGGCAGTGCCCAGCCCGGCTTCGACGTCCCCACCGCCACCAGCCACGTCTACGAGGAGACCGGCGCCTACCCGGTGACCCTCACCACCGTCTACGTGGGCGAGGTCCGGTACGCGGGCGGGGACTGGCAGCGGATCGACGGGCAGATCACCCGCACCGCCGCCCCCGAGACCGCGGACATCTGGACCACGTCCACCCGCAACGTCGCCGAGGACTGCGCCGCCGACCCCGGAGCCTGGGGCTGCACAGGACCCGTCGAGAACCCCTGATCAGAGCAGTGTGCCCTGCTGCTCCCCCAGCTCCTCGATGAGTTCCGGGCCGTTGTTCCGCACACTGCCCACCGCGCGACCCACCGGGCGCAGGGCCCAGCCGCGGGCGATGTCGAACGCCTGGCCGGTGACCTCGGCCACCCGGGCCTCGGCCTCCTCGGCGGAGCCGAGCTTCACCGGCTCCAGCCAGGCGTCCATGGCCTCCGGGGACAGGGGCACCGGCAGGCGGTCGTGTAGGTCGCCGAGCTGGGCCAGCACGGGGTCGGCGTCGTCGTCGGACGGGGAGTCCATGGTGAGGATGGAGGCGGACAGCACCCACGGGTCCTGCCCGCGCGCGTCCGCCTCCGGGTCCTTCCACCACTCGTAGAGGCCCGCGAACCAGATCACCGGACCCTCGCCGTCGCCGGCACCGGCCGGGTGCACGTAGTACGGCTGCTTCTGGGCCGCCTTCCCGTCCGGACCCTTCGACCCCGGCTCCGGCGCCTTCCACTCGTAGTACCCCTGCACCGGCACGGCGCACCGGCGCGCCCGCACGGCCGAACGGAACGTCGGCTTGGACGTCACCGTCTCCGACCGCGCGTTGAAGGCCCGCGAGCCCACCGCCAGCTCCTTCGCCCACGGGGGCACCAGGCCCCACCGGGCCACATGCAGCTCCCGACGCACGGCCCCACCGCCGCCGGCCCCGGCGCCATCCAGCACACGCTCCACGAGGATCGGCACGTCCGCGGTGGGCGCCACGTTCCAGTTCGGGCGCAACTCCAGTCCCCCGTCCGGCAGCTCCCCGCCGCCGAGCGCCACGAGGTCACCGGCCGCGCGGGCCATCACATACCGTCCACACATGCGCCCGAGTCTAGGGACCCGTGGCCAGGCTCACGACGCCGGCACCGCCTCCCGCGCGCTGCCCCGCCCCGGGCGCGTGTGATGGGATGGACGGGCACGTCCGCGCCGCGGCTCGCGCCCCACGCGCCCGCGGCGACGGACCCACCGACCCCACATCCTCAGGAGGACACCGTGCCGCAGAAGGTGCGCGGCGTCGTCGCCACGGCGAAGGACGCCCCCGTCAGCATCGAGACCATCGTGATCCCCGACCCCGGTCCGGGCGAGGCCGTGGTGGACGTCAAGACCTGCGGCGTCTGCCACACGGACCTGCACTACGTCCAGGGCGGCATCGGGGACGAGTACCCCTACCTGCTCGGCCACGAGGCCACCGGCGTCGTCTCGGCGATCGGCGAGGGCGTCACCCACGTGGCGGTCGGCGACACCGTCATCCTGAACTGGCGCGCCGTGTGCGGCGAGTGCCGCGCGTGCAAGAAGGGTGAGCCGAAGTACTGCTTCAACACCCACAACGCCGCCCAGAGGATGACCCTGGAGGACGGCACGGAACTGTCCCCCGCCCTGGGCATCGGCGCGTTCGCGGAGAAGACCCTCGTGCACGCCAAGCAGTGCACCAGGGTCGAGGGCGTGGACACCACGCAGGAGCAGGCCGCCGTGGGCCTCCTGGGCTGCGGGATCATGGCCGGCATCGGCGCGGCCATCAACACCGGCGAGGTCAAGCGCGGCGAGTCCGTGGCTGTGATCGGCTGCGGCGGCGTCGGCGTGGCCTCGATCGCCGGGGCGAAGCTCGCCGGCGCCACCACGATCATCGCGGTGGACATCGATGCCAAGAAGCTCGCCAAGGCCAAGGAGCTCGGCGCCACCCACACCGTGAACTCGAAGGACGAGGACCCCGTGGAGGCCATCCGCGCGGCGACCGGCGGCTTCGGCGCCGACGTGGTCATCGAGGCGGTCGGCCGCCCGGAGACCTACGAGCAGGCGTTCTACGCCCGGGACCTGGCCGGCCGCGTCGTCCTGGTGGGCGTGCCCACCCCCGGCATGGAGCTGAAGCTGCCCCTGCCGGAGGTGTTCGGCCGCGGCGGCTCCCTGAAGTCCTCCTGGTACGGCGACTGCCTGCCGGAGCGCGACTTCCCCATGCTCGTGGACCAGTACCGCCTGGGCCGCCTGCCGCTGGACGCGTTCGTCACCGAGACCATCGCGCTGGACCAGGTCAACGAGGCGTTCGAGACCATGAAATCGGGCGACGTCCTGCGTTCGGTGGTGGTGCTCTGATGGCGCGCATCGACCACGTGGTCACCTCCGGCACCTTCTCCCTGGACGGGGAGACCCACGAGGTGGACAACAACGTGTGGATCGTCGGCGGCGCGGAGCAGTGCGTCGTGATCGATCCCGCCCATGACGCCTCCGCGGTGTGGCGCAAGGTCGAGGGCCGCCAGGTGCTGGCGATCCTGCTGACCCACGGGCACGACGACCACATCCGCCAGGTCCAGGAGTTCCGCCAGATGGTGGACGCCCCGGTGCTGATCCATGCGGACGACGCGATGCTCTGGGACGACGTCTTCCCGGACGAGGCCCCGGACGGGCACCTGGCCGAGGGGGACGTCTTCCGGATCGCCGGCACCGAGCTGCACGTCCTGCACACGCCGGGCCACTCGCCGGGATCGGTGTGCTTCCACGCTCCGTCCCTGGGTGAGGCCGGAGAGGACGGCGAACCGACCGGCGTGCTCTTCTCCGGCGACACCCTCTTCCAGGGCGGGCCCGGCGCCACCGGCCGCTCCTACTCGGACTTCGACACGATCATCGAGTCCATCCGCACGAAGCTCCTCACGTTGCCCGCGTCCACCGTGGTGCACACCGGGCATGGCGACTCCACGCGGATCGGCGAGGAGGCCCCGCACCTGCAGGAGTGGATCGACCGCGGCGAGTGAGCCGCGGCGCCGCCCCTGCGCGTGCTCCGACCGCAGCATTCCGTCAGGACCGCCTCATCCGGACGCGGTCCTGACGGAGAGCGGCGGTGGCACGGGATCGAGGTCCGGCGCGGATGCGGGAGAATGTCTCCCCGTGAGTGACTCCCCCGCCCCCGCCGTCCCTGGCCGTCCGCGCGTCGTCCTGCTCGGGGGCGCCTCGGGCGCCGGCAAGTCCTACCTGGCCCGGCGGTTCGGCCGGCCGCACCTGCCGCTGGACGCGTACTACCGGGAGATCGGCGAGGACCCGGAGCACGGCGGGTCCGGTCCGGCGCTGCCGCGCACGGACTACGGGGAGATCGACTGGGACCACCATCTGACCTGGAACGAGCAGGCGGCGGTGGACGGCATCGTGGAGCTGCTCGAGGAGGGCGCCACGCTGCTGCCGACCTACGAGATCAGCATCTCCTCCCGGACCGGCTCCACCCCGCTGGCCCTGGACGGGCCGGGCCCGATCATCGCGGAGGGCATCTTCGCGGACCGGATGATCGCCGCCCTGGACCGCGTGGGGGTGACCTACGCGGCCCTGTACATCGACTCCCCGCGCACGGTCACCGCCGTGCGCCGTTTCGGCCGGGACGTGGCCGAGCGTCGCAAGCCCGTCCCGTTCCTGGTCCAGCGGGGCTGGGCGCACTTCCGCTCGGACCGCCGGGACCGCGCCCGGGCCGTGGCCGCCGGCTTCACGCCGGTGCCCAAGGCCCGGCTCAAGCGGCTGCTGCGTGAGGCGGCAGCGGAGCCTCGGTGAGCGTCAGCCCACGCGAGCCCGCCCATCCGGCGTACTCCGTCTTCAGGGCCGCCACGAATCCCGGGACGTCGACGCCCGGGGCCACGTCCGTGGCGGCGCCGACCGTCCGGGGGTCCATCTCGAGCTCCAGCAGCCGGTAGACGTCCGTGAGCACGGCGCGCAGCGGGGCCGGGTCGGCCACCACCACGTGGGTGGAGAACAGGAAGGCCCCCTTGACCACGCGCTGGGCCGCGCCGGCCAGCTTGACCGGGTGCGCCGGCGCCGGACCCTGGATCGAGTACTCCCCCGGGCAGTACTCCCTCGGGATCTTCCCGATCGAGGACGCTACCCCAGCCCGCGCGAACGCGGCCACGAACAGCTCGGCGAACTCCGCGAACCGCGCCTGCTGGGTGAGGGCGGCGTCGTCCTGGAGGGCGAGGTGGTCCACCACCACACACCCCGGATGGTAGGCGGCGGCCCGGCCCCCGGCCCGCCGCACGGCGGGGACGAACCCGTGGTCCCGGCACGCCTGCGCGGCGGCCTCAAACCCGGGCAGGCGGGCGTCGCGCTGCCCGAACGCCACGGTGGGCCGGGGCACGTACACGCGGATGAGGTCCTCGCGGGGCTCGCCCGCGGCCGCGGCGGCCCGGTAGGCGCCGAGCTCCGTGGAGGCCCACTCGAGGTCCTCGGCGGCCCCGAACGACGCCGGCTGCTCGGCCCAGCGCAGCACCTCGCCGTCGTCGGCGGGCGCCTCGGCCGGCCCCGCCGACGTCGTCGCGCCAGCGCTCACAGACCGCCCTCGGTCGGCCAAGCCCGGACGGTCAGGGTCTGCTCGACGTGGGCGAAGGGGCCGTCATCGTCGTGGAGGACGGTGCTGGTCAGGCCCACGCCGTCCGGGCCCACGGTGACCTGGCCGGCGAGGCCGAGCCAGGACCCGGACGGCTGGCGGAACAGGTGGATCTGCAGGTCCACGTTGGGGAAGAACCAGCCGCCCGGCCGCGCGGGCAGGGCCGGGGCGATCCCGTTGGCGGCGTCCGTGAGGCCGATCAGGCGGACGAGGTCCGTCGTCGCCTCCCCGGCCACCATGTCCACGTCCGTGGTGAGCCACACGCGCCCGTGCCCGGCAGCGTGCCCCGCCACGGTCACCCCGGACAGCGAGGCGATGTAGCCGCCGTCCCAGCCGGACAGCGCGCCGTCCTGCACCGCCTCGGTACGCGGCGGCAGGGGCTCGTCCGGCAGCTGCGCCACAGCGGCGGTGTCCGAGGCGGAGAGCAGCCACGCGCGCAGGGTGAGCACGGCGCGGCCGCGGGCGTGCAGGACGGACTCGACCAGCTCGATGGTCCGACCCGGACGGATCGTGCGGGTGACCACCTCGAGCTCACCGGACCACAGCGTGCCGAGGATGTCGTAGCTCAGCCGCCCCACCCGCAGCCCCGCGGTGGTCTCATGGGCCTGCACCTCGTGCATCAGGAGCCCCGACACCGCGGCCATGTGCATCTCTTCAGCGCGCCACGCCCCCTGGGCGTGCACGGTGGAGCGCACGCGGGAGGTGCGGACGCCGTCGTCGTCGCTGACGGGATCGGCCAGGCGGATGTAGTACGCGCGCGGGTCGTCCGCGGGCTCGGGGCGGTCGGCGGCGGGGGCCTGGGTCTGCACGGTCATGGGCGGAAGTCTGCCAGAACGACGCCGGCCGGCGACCTCCACAGGGGAGGTCGCCGGCCGGCGGGGCAGGCGCGAGGCGCCGTCAGCGGCGCATCACCTTGCGGGCCGCCCAGTTGCCGATCAGCTGCAGGGCCTGGACGAAGAGGATCACCACGATCACGGCCATCCAGGTCACCTCGGGCCGGAACCGGTTGTAGCCCTCGACAATGGCGAAGTTGCCGATGCCTCCGCCGCCGATGATGCCGGCCAGCGCCGACATGTCCACAAGGGAGATGATCACGAACGTGTAGCCGAGGATCAGCGGGCCGAGGGCCTCGGGCAGCATCACGGAGGTGACGATCCGCCACCGCGAGGCGCCCATGGCCCGGGCCGCCTCGATCACGCCGGGGTCCAGCGAGACCAGATTCTGCTCCACGATGCGGGCGATGCCGAACGTGGAGGCCCAGATCATGCAGAACACCACGGCGGTGTTGCCGATGCCGGTGCCGACCACGGAGATGGTCAGCGGCTGCAGGGCCGCGATGAGGATGACGAACGGGATGGGGCGGATGAGGTTCACGACGAAGTTCACCACGAGGTTCACCGCGCGGTGCGCGAAGATCCCGCCCGGCCGGGTGGTGTAGAGGACGAAACCGAGGAGCAGTCCGAGCAGCCCGCCGATCAGGAACGCCCAGAACACCATGTAGATGGTGTCGCCCATGGCCATGAGCAGCTCGGGGCCGTAGTAGCCCCAGTCGAGATTCTGGACGTCCTGGATCATCGGTTCCCCACCTCCTGGACGGCGCCGGCGGCCGCCAGCTCACGCACGAACCCCTCGACGGCGGTCGGCTCCCCGGTCAGGGACACCGTCAGCACGCCGTAGGAGGAGTCCTTCGTGGCGGACATACCGCCGTGGACGATCTCGAAGGACACCCCGTGGGCGCCTGCGGAGCCGAGAACGGCGGAGACGGCGGCGGCATCCTTGAGGGACACCATGACGAGCCTTCCGTCCGTGCGTTCGCGGATGCGGGCGATCTCCTCTGCGTTGGGCCGGTCCTTGAGGGCCGTGGTCACGAACGAGGCGGCCTCGTCCGAGTGCTTGGGGTTGGAGAACAGGTCGTAGACCCGGCCCGACTCCACCACCCGACCGGTGTCCATGACGGCCACCCTGTCCGCGATGGAGCGGATGACCTCCATCTCATGGGTGATCGCCACGATGGTGACTCCCAGCTCCTCGTTCACGCGTCGCAGCACGGAGAGGACCTCGGAGGTCGTCGACGGATCGAGGGCGGAGGTCGCCTCGTCTGCGAGGAGGATCTCCGGCTCCGCGGCCAGCGCTCGGGCGATGCCGACGCGCTGCTTCTGTCCGCCGGAGAGCTGCTCGGGGTACTGCTTGGCCTTCGCGGACAGCCCGACGAAGTCGAGCAGCTCGGCCACCCGGGCCTTGCGCTGGCCCGAGGGCCAGCCGGCCGTGGCGAGCGCGTAGTTCACGTTCCCGGCCACGGTGCGGGAGTGCATCAGATTGAACTGCTGGAACACCATGCCGATGCGGGTCCGCAGGGGACGCAGCTTCGCCTCGGAGAGGTGGGACACCTGTTCCCCGAGCACCGTGACGGTGCCCGAGGTCGGCTTCTCCAGACCGTTGATCATGCGGATGAGGGTCGACTTGCCGGCTCCGGAGAAGCCGATCACGCCGAACACCTCCCCCCGGTTCACGGTCAGGGAGACGTCGTCCACGGCCTTGACGGCCCCGTCGCGCCCGTCGAAGACGCGGCTGACGTGGTCGAAGACGATCACCGGCTCGCCCGGGGCGCCCTCGACAGGGCGTCCCGGGCGAGCCTGACCCTGCTCAGGGGTGTGCGATCCTGCCACGGATCAGGCGCCCTGCTTCGCGATGACGTCCTGGTACTGCTTCAGGGTCTCCTCGATCTCCTCGGACTCCAGCTGCACCGGCACCGAGGTGCCCGAGGAGAGCTTGGCGGACTCGTCGAGGACGGCCTGCTCGTGGTACAGGTCGGCGATCTTCTTGTAGGTCTCGTTCTCCAGGTCCTCGCGACGCACCGCGAAGCCGTTGACGAACGGCTTGGCGGAGTCAGCCGAGGGGTCGTCCTTGTAGAGGGCCGTGTTGGTGTCGATCCCGGCGTCGGCGGAGAAGGTGTTGTTGATGACCGCGCCCTGCACGGACTCGAGCGCGTTCACGGTCTGCTGGGCCGCCACCGGCTGGACCTTCACCGTGGAGGCGGCCTCGTCGATGTCGCGGGGCTCGGGGCGAATGGTCTCCTTGTTGAGCGTGAGCAGACCGGCCTCCACCAGCACGTTGATGGCGCGCGCCTGGTTCACGGTGTCGTTCGGGATGGCGACGGTGTCGCCCTTCTGGAACTTGGACACGTCGTCGTACACCTTGGAGTACAGCGGTAGCGGGATGATCTCCGTGGTGCCGATGAGGGTGAGGTCCTTGCCCGCGGACTGGTTGTAGTCGGCCAGGTAGGCGATGTGCTGGAACCAGTTCATGTCGATGTCGCCGTTGTCCAGCGCCGGGTTCGGCTGGGTGTACTCGGTGAAGTTGCGGATCTCGACGTCGATCCCGTGCTTCTCCTTGGCCAGCTTCGCGAGGGCGCGGTGGGTCTCGTTCTCGGACACGACGCCGACGATGACCTTCTGGGAGTCGCCGGAGGCGGACGAGTCCTGGGCCTGCGAGTTGCACGCCGTGAGGGCGAACGCGCCGACGGCGGCCAGGGAGAGGCCGGCGAAGGAGCGGCGGGAGAGGTTCTGGGGCTGAGGCATGGGATGTCTCCTGTGGTGATGATGCCCCCGGGACGCAGGCGCGTCGGCAGGAGCTCGTGCAAGGACGGGGTCCGTCCGGACAGGACGGCGAAGGCGCTGGGCGCGGGGGGCCGGGCGACCGGCGCGGAGTTCCTTTCGACGCTGCTCTTGCCCTGCCTCCAGGCGTCGGGGCGCCCTGGGGGCGTCCACCCGACGGAGACGGGCCGCTTCTCGGTCCAGTACCACCCGTGAACATGGGGTTGGCGAGCGGCTCGTCCTGGGACCACGTGGACCCGCCGGGGCGCATCCGAAAGCCGCTTCTCTTGAAGCTGGTGACGAGCCTAGCGCAGCACCGTCCGCGCCATTCGGCTGATGAGATGCCCATCACATCGACAAGGGCCATGGGCACGTGGAGTACGTCGTCGCACCCGCGCGGCCCGCGTCATGTGTCGTCATGTGACAAACGCCTGCCATCCAGTGGCCGGTGGCACCCTCCCCACCACGACGCCGGCCCGCACCTTCGCGGGAAGGTGCGGGCCGGCGTCGTGGTGGCCTACGGGCGGCGGGGCCCGTCGGTGGCCTCAGGCGGGCGGGGTCAGAAGTTCCAGTCCTCGTCCTCGGTGGCCTCGGCCTTGCCGATCACGTAGGAGGAGCCGGAGCCGGAGAAGAAGTCGTGGTTCTCGTCCGAGTTCGGGGACAGCGCGGAGAGGATGGCCGGGTTCACGTTGGTGGTCTCGGCCGGGAACATGGCCTCGTAGCCGAGGTTCATCAGCGCCTTGTTGGCGTTGTAGTGCAGGAACTTCTTGACGTCCTCGGCCAGGCCCACCGCGTCGTAGAGCGTGTGGGTGTACTCGACCTCGTTCTCGTACAGCTCGAACATGAGCTCGAAGGTGAAGGCCTTGAGCTCCTCGCGCCTCTCCTCCGGCAGCGTCTCGATGTTCCGCTGGTACTTGTACCCGATGTAGTAGCCGTGGACGGCCTCGTCGCGGATGATCAGGCGGATCAGGTCCGCCGTGTTGGTCAGGCGCGCGTGCGAGGACAGGTACATGGGCCAGTAGAAGCCCGAGTAGAAGAGGAAGGACTCCAGCAGGGTGGAGGCGATCTTCTTCTTGTACGGGTCCTGGCCGTCGTAGCGCTCGAGGATCAGCTGGGCCTTGCGCTGCAGGTTCTCGTTCTCCCGGGACCAGCGGAAGGCCTCGTCGATCTCCTTGGTGGAGGCCAGCGTGGAGAAGATCGAGGAGTAGGACTTCGCGTGCACGGACTCCATGAACGCGATGTTCGTCAGGACGGCCTCCTC